>CAZKOW010000001.1:0-45802 GCA_964554455.1 uncultured Sphingopyxis sp.
CATCCACAGCTTGAATCACATCCAAACCAGTTTGTGAATCCCCACAGACCCTAGATCAACCTAGTGTCATCACGCTCTAGGCCCCGGCCGATAGGCCTCTCACTTATCCATCGTTAGCGTCTAGCGCATCGTTCAAGATCGCAGGCCGCTTCGCGGCACATTCAATGTCTCGGCGAGCCTCTGCGAGAAACGAAAAACCAAGCCGCATCGCGCCATCAGCGCCCGCTGATCAAGCCCTCCGCTTCGCGCAACTTCGCCCCTTCGCGTCCTTCGCGCGAAATCAATTCTGAATGCGGAGCGCCGCGCCACCGCGGGCGGGTCGGTTTGGCGCCTCGCCATCTTGCGCCCTTGGCCGCACCCTGACACACTGCCCGAATGACGCTCACCGCCGACCTTTTCTGGTCCTTTCGCTCGCCCTACAGCTATCTTGCCATTGGCCGTTACCGCGCGCTCAGTGACAGCCATGGGGTCGATATCACTGTCCGCCCCGTCTATCCGCTCGCCATTCGTCAGCCCGATTTCTTTGAGAAAAATCACCCCAATTGGCTGGGCTATACGATGCGCGACATGATGCGCGTCGCACAGTTCCACGGCATCCCCTTTGGCCCGCCGCGTCCAGACCCGATTGTCCAAAATGTCATGACGCGCGAAATTGCGGCGGAACAGCCGCATATCTTTCGCCTGACCCGGCTGGGGCAGGCAGCGGCGCGGCGCGGCAAGAGCCTGGCCTTTTGCCACGAGGTCGGCATGCTCATCTGGGGCGGGCAGGAGGGTTGGCACGAAGGCGACCATCTTGACGGGGCGGCGGCGCGCGCAGGGCTGGACCTGGCCGCGCTCGACGTCGAAGCGGCCCGCGACGCCGCCGCGCTCGACGCCGAAATCCACGCCAATCAGGCCGCGCTGGAGGCGGCGGGCCATTGGGGTGTGCCGACTTTGGTGTTCGACGGCGAACCCTTTTTCGGCCAGGACCGCATCGACATGGCGCGCTGGCGGATGGAGCAAAAGGGGCTGGCGGCGCGATGACCGAACCCGCCGTCCACCGTTTCGCTGCGCGCGATGGCATTGCGCTCGTCTGGCGCGAACTGGGCGATGCCGACGCGCCGCCGGTCATCCTGCTCCATGGGTTGTTTTCCAACGCCAGCGTCAACTGGGTCAAATATGGCCACGCCGCGCAAGTGGCGACGGCGGGATTTCGCGTCATTGCCCCCGATTTGCGCGCGCATGGCGACAGCGGCGCGCCGCATGACGCGGTGCATTATCCGCGCGACGTGCTGGTCGATGACCTTGCCGACCTGATCGACCATCTGGCGCTGGGCAGCTTTGACCTTGGCGGCTTTTCCCTGGGCGCGCGGACGGCGGCGCGGGCAGTGGTCAGCGGGCTGAAACCGCGGCGGCTGGTGCTGGGCGGCATGGGGCTCAGCGGGCTGGCGGGATGGGAACGGCGCGGCGATTTCTTTCACCGCGCGATCGCTGAATATGACACGGCGCGGCGCGGCGACGACACGTGGCTGGCCATTCAGTTTATGAAGACGATGGGCGTTGACCGCGTTGCGGCAGGGCATTTGCTGAACAGCTTTACCGATACCGATCCCGTGCTGCTGGCCCGGGTGACGATGCCCGCGCTGGTCGTGTGCGGCGCCGACGACCGCGACAATGGCAGCGCGCCCGATCTGGCCGCCGCGCTCCCGAATGCCCGCTATGTCGCGGTGCCGGGCACGCATATGTCAAGCGTGACCCAGGCCGAGCTGGGCGCGGCCATTGCGGCCTTTCTGGAGGCTTGACCCGCGCCCGCCATTGGTCGAAGCCACTGACCCATTGGTCGCCGACGGACTCGACCGGGGCCGGCGCGGGGCATGACAAAGCCAAAGATATTTGGGGGAATCAGCATCATGAAAAACCTTGTTTCGACGCTGGCGATGGCGCTTGCGCTCACCGCTGCACCCGCTCTGGCGCAGGACGCGCCGCCGACGGCAGCCGAAGCCAAGGCCTTTGTTGCCGATGCCGAGGCGAAGCTGCTCGCGCAATCGAACCGCGGTGCGCGGGTTTACTGGATCAATCAGACCTATTTGACCGACGACACCGACGCGCTGGCGGCGCAGCAGGGCGAAGAGGATACGCGGCTTCAGGTCAGCATGGCGCTCGCGGCGGCCAAGTTCGACAAGGTGGCGGGGCTGGATGCCGAAACGCGGCGCAAGCTGCTGATGCTGCGCACTGGCCTGGTGCTGCCCGCGCCGACCCGCGACGGCGCGGCGGCGGAGCTTGCGACCATCGCCACCCGTCTCGGCTCACTTTACGGCAAGGGGAAGGGGACGCTGCGCGGCGCGCCCATCAACGGGTCGGACATCGAGGCCGAAATGGGCACGAACCGCAACCCCGAAGAGCTGAAGGAAATGTGGACCAGCTGGCACGACAATGTCGGCAAACCGATGAAGGCCGACTATGTCCGCATGGTCGCCATCGCCAACGAGGGCGCGCGCGAGCTGGGCTTTGCCGACACCGGCGCGCTGTGGCGGTCGAATTACGACATGCCGGTGGAGGAATTTGGCCGGACGATGGACCAGCTGTGGCTGGACGTGAAACCGCTCTATGACGAACTCCACACCTTTGTCCGGGGCAAGCTCAACGCCAAATATGGCGATGCGGTGCAGCCGCGCACCGGTGCCATCCGCGCCGACCTGCTTGGCAATATGTGGGCACAGGAATGGGGCGACATCTATGATCTGGTCGCGCCGCCGGGATCGGGCGACATCGGCTATGACATTGGTGAATTGCTGAAGGCCAAGGGCAAGGGTCCCGTTGACATGGTCAAATATGGCGAGGGCTTTTTCACCTCGCTGGGCCTCGCCCCGCTGCCCGACACCTTCTGGACGCGCTCGCAATTTCTCAAGCCCGCCGACCGCGAAGTCGTTTGCCACGCCAGCGCCTGGAATGTGGACAATAAGGATGATCTGCGCATCAAAATGTGCATCAAGGTGAACAGCACCGACTTCGTCACCGTCCATCATGAACTCGGCCATAATTATTACCAGCGCGCCTATAATGACAAAAGCTTCCTCTATCTGAACGGCGCCAATGACGGGTTCCACGAAGCGATTGGCGACATGCTCGCGCTGTCGATCACGCCCGAATATCTGGTGCAGATCGGCCTGCTCGACGCGGCCAAGGTGCCGGGCGCGGACAAGGACACGGGGCTTTTGCTGCGCCAGGCGATGGACAAGGTGGCCTTCCTGCCCTTTGGCCTGCTCGTCGACAAATGGCGCTGGGGCGTGTTCTCGGGCACGATCAAGCCCGAGGGCTATAACCAGGCCTGGGGCGCGCTGCGCCTGCAATATCAGGGGATAAAATCGCCGGTGGAGCGCCAGGCAGACAGCTTTGACCCCGGTGCCAAATATCACATTCCCGGCAACACGCCCTATGCGCGCTATTTCCTCGCGCGGATTTTGCAGTTCCAATTCTACAAGGCCGCGTGCGACGCGGCGGGGTGGAAGGGGCCGCTGCACCGCTGTTCCTTTTATGGCAACAAAGATGTCGGCGCGAAGCTGAACGCCATGCTGGAAATGGGCGCGTCCAAACCCTGGCCCGACGCGCTGGAAGCCTTTACCGGCACGCGCCAGATGTCGGGCAAACCGATGCTGGAATATTTCGCCCCGCTGCTGGAATGGCTCAAGGAACAGAATAAGGGCGAGGCCAAGGGGTGGTGATCGGGCCGCCATCGCGCCGATGAAGTGCTGGACGGGCGGCCTGCTGGCGGCTTGGGTGGTGCAGATTTTCGGCACCAGCGCCTTGATTATCCTGTCGCGGGGGTCCGAGGTGTCGTTGGCGGCGATATGGGCGGTGGCCGATGACATCGCGCCCTTGGCCAAGATCGGCTTTATCCTGGCCCTGGCAGTGCTGACTGCGCCGGTGCGGCGGCGCGCGCCGGGTCGTCCCATCGCCGTGCTGTGGTGGGCCGGTGCCAGCATCGCGGCCCTGTTGCTGACATTGGCGTTACTGCCCCAGCCGCTGTCGCGGGGATTTGGCATCGGGCTGACCGGATCGCGGTTCGACGCCGCGCTGCTGCCCAGCTATTTGCTTGGCGCGCTCCTGGCTGGATTGGCGGGGGCCTGGGTGCAAATGCGCTGCCAAGGGGCAGGACCGGCAGCGCGTTGAAGGCCTGCACGAAAAAGGGTGCCAGCCGCTTGGCCGACACCCTTTCCCTCACGCGCTATCGCCCGGGTTGCATCAGAAGCGATAGGATGCGGTCAGCCGGATATTGTGCAGATCGAAATTGCGGTCGCCCCGGCGCATGTTGGTGCCATTGGGGTTGACGATGCGGAACGGGTTGGTGGCCGGCGCGGTGCCCGGGCCGACGCGCACCACATAATCATCGCCGCGATAGCTGGTGTAGAGATATTCCAGGCCGACGCTGATGTTCTTTTCCACCTTGGTTTCGACGCCGGCACCAGCGGAATAGCCCCAGCTGGACGTTTTCTGGCGATCGAAAAACACATTGCCGTTGAACGTGTTGGCGCCGTTGCTGGTCAACTGGCTATTCTCGATCCGGCCATAGGCGAGGCCGCCGGTGGCATAGGCCAGCACCCCGCCGGTGGCGTAGCCGACCCGGCCACGCAGTCCGGCGGCAAAGTCCAGCTTGCGGGTGAAGGTGTAAAAGGCCGGGGTTACGCTGAACGCCGTGACGCTGTCGGTCGAGTTGCCGGTACCGGCATCCACCACCACGCCATATACCAGGTTGCCGTTCTGGATGTCATAGCCGCCGCGGATGAAGAAATCGGGACGGTCGCGGTCGCCGCGGCATCCTTCTCCGGGGGTGCGACCGTTGGCAGCCCCTCCGCAGAAGCCCGGCGCAAACGCATTCGCACCGGCGGCAGTCCGCACGGTGTCGCCATAGACATTGTCGAGGTTGGTATCGAACTGCACGTCTTCATCATTGTCTCCGCTTTGCAGGCCCACGCCAAAGGAATAGCCAAGATGGCCGCCCTGCCACGGCTTGGCCTCGGACTGCGCCGCCGCGGGCAGCGCGCTGATCGCGGCGGCGGCGGCGACGCCGAGCAGCGAAAATTGGGTGCGTGTCATGGTTTTTCCCCTTGCTGGTGTTGACTGACACAGCCAGCTACGGGGACGGGGCGGCGGCGGATGCAGCGCGGGAAGAAAAAAGTTGCGCGCCTGCCGCCGCCGCCCGCAAACAGGGGGTGGGCAGGGGGTGGTTCAGTCTAACGAAAGCCGCGGTTACCGGAACGGCGGCTCGTTAAAGGCGCGCAGCTTGCGGCTGTGCAGCTTTGCCCCTTCGTCGCGCAGATATTCGCAGGCGCGGATGCCGATCTGCAAATGCGCGGCGATCGCCTCTTCGTAAAAGCGGTTTGCTTGTCCGGGCAGCTTCAGCTCGCCGTGCAGCGGCTTGTCGCTGACGCACAGCAAGGTGCCATAGGGGACGCGGAAGCGATAGCCTTGCGCGGCGATGGTCGCGCTTTCCATGTCGATGCCAATGGCGCGCGACTGCGAAAAGCGCAGCGCCGAATCGGTAAAGCGCAGCTCCCAATTGCGGTCGTCGGTGGTCACAACCGTGCCCGTGCGCATCCGGCGTTTGAGGTCCGCGCCCGTCTCACCCGACACATGCCCCGCCGCCTGGGCCAGCGCCTGCTGCACCTCGGCAATCGGCGGGATGGGAATTTCGGGGGGCAGCACGCTGTCGAGGATATGGTCGTCGCGCAAATAGGCGTGGGCGAGCACGTAATCGCCGATCCGCTGGCTCGCGCGCAGGCCGCCGCAATGGCCGATCATCAACCAGGCCTCGGGCCGCAGCACGGCCAGATGGTCGCAAATCGTCTTGGCATTGGACGGGCCGACGCCGATGTTGACCAGCGTGATGCCGTGACCGTCGGGCGAAATCAGGTGATAGGCGGGCATCTGGTGCCGCCGCCAGGCGCTGTCCGCCACTTGCTGACTGGCGTCGGTGCCGGGGGTGTCGACGAACAGCCCTGCCGCCCCGGCGAGTGCCGTATAGGGGCCCTTGCCGACCTGTTCCCCGGCCCAGCGGACGAATTCGTCGACATAGCGGTGATAGTTGGTGAAGAGGATATAGCGTTGAAAATGTTCAGGCGCGGTGCCGGTATAGTGGCGCAGGCGCGCGAGCGAAAAATCGGTGCGCAGCGCATCGAACAGGGCAAGCGGCTGGGGCGCGCCGGGTTCAAAGCCAAACAGCCCGTCGGCCAGCTCGTCGCCAATGTCGGCGAGCTCGGTCGTCGGAAAATGCCGCGCCAGTTCCAGCGGCGCGACGCCGCCCATATCGGTCGATCCCGCCGGGTCGAGCACATAGGGGAAGGGGATTTGTTGGCCCGACCCCGTCACCTCAATCCGCACATCATAATGGCGCAGGATCAGGGTCAATTGTTCGGCGATATAGTCGGCAAACAGCGCAGGCCGGGTGATGGTCGTCACAAATTCGCCCGCCCGGTCGATGCGGCCAAAGGACAGATTATGGTCTTTCACCCCGCTGCGCAGCGTCCCGCCCGCGATGATGCGCAGCGCGGGATAATCAAACAGGCCGCGTTCGGCGGCATCGGCGGGGGGCAACGTGCCATCGGCCACAAAGGCGGCAATCGCGGACTTCAGCGCGGTGACAGAGGCGCTGAAATGCTGTTCCAGTGCCTGCTGGATATGGGCAATGGTGGCGGCGATATCTTGCTCGCCGCTGGTCTGGGTCGGGGTGTCGGTCATGCGCCTGCTCTTGCCGCATAGCGCGGCAAAGCACAACCAGTCAGGCGGCTAACGGCCCCGCCGCGCGCCCGCCGCTATCCATCAAGACGCGGCAGGGACGTGGCGGGCGCCAGTTCAGATATTTTCCAGCATATGGTCGGCGCTCGACACGCGAAACTCGCCCGGGCCTTCGACGAACAGATGCTCGACCACGCCGTCATTGACGACCATGGCGTAACGCTGACCGCGAATGCCCATGCCGAATTTGGTGCCGTCCATTTCCAGCCCCACGGCCTTGGCAAATTCGCCATTGCCATCGGCCAGCAGCGTCACGGCGTCACCGGCATTTGATGCCTTGCCCCATGCGCCCATGACAAAGGCGTCGTTGACCGCCGTGCAGGCGATTTCATCAATGCCCTTGGCCTTGAGCTCAGTGGCCTTTTCGACGAATCCCGGCAGGTGTTTGGCCGAACAGGTCGGGGTAAAGGCACCGGGGACAGAGAAGAGCGCAACGCGGCGTCCGGCGAAAAAGGCATCGGTGCTGACTGGCTCGGTCCCGCCCTCGCCGACTTTGACAAAGGTGGTCGCGGGCAGTTTTTCGCCAGGGGAAATGCTCATCATGTCTCTCCAGTTAGGGGGAGCCGCGACATTGGGGGGCACGGCCCGCCTGTCAAGTGTGGACCTGTGCGGCGCGCTGCGCCATGCTGGCGCGATGAATGAGGCGACGCCCTGGTCGACCGGACAATTGCTGCTCGCGCTGCCCGGGGTGGGTGATCCGCGCTTCGACCGGGCGGTCATCGCCATGGTCAATCACGGGCCGGACGGCGCGATGGGCATTGCCATAGGCCAGCGGCACCCGGTCCACAGCCTGGGCGACGTGCTGGAGCAGCTGCGGATCGCTTCGGGCGATTTTGGCGGGGCGCCGGTGCTGGATGGCGGCCCGGTGGAACGACAGCGCGGGTTTATCCTGCACAGCCGCGACTGGGCCGGGGCCGATGCGGTCGATGTCGCGGGGCGATGGATGATCAGCAGTTCGGCCGATGTGCTGCGCGCCATTGCCGGCGGCGGCGGGCCATCGCGCTGGCATTTTGCGCTGGGCTATGCGGGCTGGGATGCGGGGCAGCTGGAACAGGAATTTGCCCGTCACGCCTGGCACGCCGCGCCCGCCAGCGATGCGTTGCTGTTCGACACCCCGATCGAACAGCGGTGGGAGTCGGCTTTTGCCAGCGTCGGCGTCGACGCTCGCCTGCTGACCGCCGCCGGGGGCAGCGCCTAAAAATGGCACCGCAGGGCTGAGCCTGTCGAAGCCCGTTGCCCGGCGCGGGGCTATGGTTCTGCCGCGCGCATCGCCCTTCGACACGCTCAGAGCTTCGGTGGTTGGTTCAGCCTGAGTGCGGCCGGTCCTACCCAAGTTGTCCCAGAAAAAATGGGGCGGCCCTGCTCTCCATTCAGGGCCGCCCCATGGGCACGCGGGTTGTTCGATGTCTGTGGGGCTGGTCCGCCGATCAGCGCGTCTGCGCCAGGGCAATGGTCACCCGGCCCTTTTGCGTCAGCCCGGCGAGCGCCAGCCGCGCGGCCCAGCGCGAGTCCATATAGCGGCCATCGGCCAGCTCCAGGTCATAGCGGATCGGGCTGTCCACGGCAGCGCGATACATGGCAGCGGCCTGTTCGGTCCGCCCCAGCCGCGCATAGGCGGTGCCCAGATTGATGAGCCGCGAAGGGTCGCGCGCGGCAACGCCGCTATCGGCGGTCAATTGGGCCACGGCCTCGGCGGGCCGACCGTCGCGCAGCGCTTCAAAGGCAACGGGCAGCACCCGGTCGCCATCGCCCTGCGCATCGCGGGCGCTTGCGGGCGTCGACACCAGCATGGCCGCAGCCGCCAGGATGATCGTCTTGGTCATATCTCTTCCCCTCTCTTGGCACCCATCATGCCATCAGCCCGGGAAAAATCAACAAAATCAGCCTTTTGCAACACGTCTGTCACAAAGACAAATTATGCTTTCGCTAGGGCGTTTATATACGCTGTTTTTGTTGTATTTTTTTCGCTGACCCGTTCTGCCCGCCATGGCAGTGCGACGGGCGCAAAATCGCGCCTGTCGAAATTTTTTTGCGGCAATCCCCGGCTGCGGCGCGGAAAATCATATAAAGAAAACTTTATATTTGCTCTGAAGGCTGCGTTGGTTTAGGGCGCGCGCCATGCCGAGATCGCACGATTTCTGTCCCCGCCATTGACCCAAAGGAAGCCCTGACCGTGGCCACGCACACCGCCAATGCCCAAGACTTTGTTGTTGCCGACCTGTCGCTCGCCGATTTCGGACGCAAGGAAATCAACATCGCCGAAACCGAAATGCCGGGGCTGATGGCACTGCGCGCCGAATATGGGGCCAGCCAGCCGCTGAAAGGCGCGCGCATCACCGGGTCGCTGCACATGACGATTCAGACGGCGGTGCTCATTGAAACGCTGACCGCGCTGGGCGCCGAAGTGCGCTGGGCCACCTGCAATATCTTCTCCACGCAGGACCACGCCGCCGCGGCCATTGCCGCATCGGGCGTTCCGGTGTTCGCGGTCAAGGGCGAAAGCCTGGCCGATTATTGGGACTATGTCGGGCGCATCTTTGACTGGGAACAGGACGGCGATGGGCAGACGGCGAACCTGATCCTCGACGATGGCGGCGATGCCACCATGTTCGCGCTGTGGGGCGCCAAGCTGGAAGCTGGCGAGGCGATGCCCGCGCCCGAAAATGAAGAAGAGGTGGAGATGCAGCGCGCGCTCAAGGCCTTTGTTGCCGCGCGCCTCGGCTATCTGACCAAGACGGTACGCAACATCAAGGGCGTGTCGGAAGAAACAACCACGGGCGTCCACCGCCTGTATCACATCGCCAAGAAGGGCGATCTGCCCTTCCCCGCCATCAATGTGAACGACAGCGTCACCAAGTCGAAGTTCGACAATCTTTATGGTTGCAAGGAAAGCCTGGTCGACGCCATCCGCCGTGGCACCGACGTGATGCTGGCGGGCAAGGTCGCGGTCGTCGCGGGCTTTGGCGACGTTGGCAAGGGCAGCGCGCAGAGCCTGCGCAACGGCGGCGCGCGTGTGCTGGTGACCGAGGTTGACCCGATTTGCGCGCTCCAGGCCGCCATGGAGGGCTTTGAGGTGGTGACGATGGAGGAAGCGGTGACCCGCGCCGACATTTTCGTGACCGCCACCGGCAATGCCGATGTGATCACGGCCGAACATATGCTGGGCATGAAGAATATGGCCATCGTCTGCAACATCGGCCATTTCGACAGCGAAATTCAGATCGCGGCGCTGGGCAATTATAAGTGGACCGAGGTCAAGCCGCAGGTTGACCTGGTCGAATTCCCCGATGGCAAGCAGATCATCGTCCTGTCCAAGGGCCGCCTCGTGAATCTGGGCAATGCCACTGGCCACCCCAGCTTTGTCATGTCGGCAAGCTTTACCAACCAGACGCTGGCCCAGATCGAACTGTGGACGCGCGGCGATGCTTATCAGAATCAGGTCTATGTGCTGCCCAAGCATCTGGATGAAAAGGTCGCCGCCCTGCATCTGGAAAAGCTGGGCGTGAAACTCACCAAGCTGACCAGCAAGCAGGCCGACTATATTGGCGTCCCGCAACAGGGGCCGTTCAAGCCCGACCATTATCGCTATTGATGCCAGCGGCGCGCCGAGACGATTGAATCGGCTCGCATGGACCGGTAGGGCGGCGGCTATGGCTGCCGCCCACCATTTTTCTGACAGGCTGATGACGCGCTGATGACGGGCGTGCTCACTGGACCCGCGCTGTTTGCGCTGGGCCTGTTTGGCCTGTTGTGGCTGGTGCTGGCGGCTTGGGCGCTGGTGCGCGGCATCGGGATGCAGCGCCGCGCCGCTGTCGCCAACGGCCAGACATCACGCCTTGCCAGCCTGGTGGAGGTTGCGCCGCAGGTGCCGGTCATCCTGCGCGCCGATTGGCGGCTGGAGGCGGGCGGACGGCTGGGCACCTGGCTCGGCCTGTCGCGCACCCCCGCCAGCTTTGACGAGCTCAAGGGCGTGGACGAAGGGCTGGATGCCCCGGCGCACGAGGCGTTGCGGCAGGCGGTGCTGGGCGCGCAGCGCGGGGCCAAACCCTTTACCCTGGTGTTGCGCCCGATCGGCGGGGCGCGCGAATTGCTGGTGCAGGGGATGGCCGCGCCGCCCGCTGTCGGCGGCCCGGGATCGGTGCTGCTGTGGATCAGCGACACCACCGAAATCCGCACCACCCTTGCCGCGCTCAAGCGCGAACGCGACGAGGCGGTGGATGCTTTCGCCGCGCTCTCCGGCCTCATCGAAGCCGCGCCCTTTCCCATGTGGTTCCGCGACCGCGATGCGCGGCTGGCGCTGGTCAACGATGCCTATGTGCTGGCGATTGAAGCGGACAGCGCGGCGGCCGTGATCGAAGGCGGCATTGAGCTGGTCGAAAGCGTCGCCGGCGTCAGCGCCATCGAAGCGGCACATCAGGCCGCATCGGGCGGAGTCGCGGTCGCCCGGATGGTGCCGGTGACCGTGGCGGGGGAACGGCGGATGATGCAGGTCGTCGATGTGCCGCTGACCGGCCCGGATGGCCAGATGATCGGCGTCGCAGGCTATTGCATCGATGTCCAGGAACTGGAAAGCGAGCGCGCCGCGCACCGCCGCTTTGTGGAAACACAGCGCGAAATGCTGGACCGCATGTCGGCGGCGGTCGCCCAATTTCGGGCCGACCGGGCGCTGGCCTTTGTCAACCAGCCGTTTCGCCGCCTCTTTGGCCTCGATGCGCAGGACATTGCCGACGCCCCCGATTTTGCCCGCCTGCTCGACGCCTGGCGCGAGGCGGGGCGGACGCCGGAGGTGCGCGATTATCCCGAATGGCGGCAGGCGCATGTTGATTGGTTTGCCCGGACGGAGGCGGCGGAAGAGGATTGGCTGCTGCGCGACGGCACCCATTTGCGGCTGGTGGCGCAGCCCAATCCCGACGGCGGCCTGCTGTTGATTGTCGAGGATCGCACCGAACAGGTGCAGCTGGCGTCCACCCGCGACACGCTGCTGCGCGTGCGCACGGCGACGTTCGACAATTTGTTCGAGGCCGTGGCGGTCTTTGCACCCGATGGCCGACTGCATCTGTGGAACCAGCGCTTCCGCCGCATGTGGGGGGTGGAGGAAAATGTGCTGGCCGCCCACCCGCGCGTCGATGCGTTGATGAGCGGGCTGGCCGACCGATTGGCCAAACCGGCGCAGGTCAGCATCGTCCAGGAAATCATCCGCGCCGCAACGCGCGAGCGAACGCAGCGAACCGGCCAGATCCGGTTCAAGGACGGACGTCATTTTGACTTTGCCGCCATTCCGCTGCCCGACGGCAATGCGCTGCTCATCATGCTGGACGTCACCGATAGCCGCCGGATCGAAGGCGCGCTGCGCGAACGCAATGAGGCGCTGGAAGCCGCCGACAAGGTCAAGACCGCTTTCCTGTCGCGGATGAGCTATGAACTGCGCACGCCGCTCACCTCTATCGGCGGCTTTGCGGAAATGCTGGCGGGCGGATATGCAGGCAAGCTTCCCGATACGGCGAGCAGCTATGTCGATGCCATCATGGAATCGGTGGGGGTGCTGGGCCGTCAGATCGACAATGTGCTGGACCTGGCCCAGGCCGAAGCCGGAACATTGGCCATCGACCAGGCCCCGGTTGCGATCGAACCGCTGTTGACCGAGGCGCTGGCGACGGTCCGTCCGCTGGCGGCGAGCGAACGGGTGGAACTGGCGCATGAATATTTCGGGGCGCTGGGTCAGGTCTCGGGCGACGCGCTGCGGCTGGGCCGGCTGGTGGTTCAACTGCTCGACAATGCCGTGCGCTTTACCGCACCGGCGCGGTCGGGCGGTGCCCGTGTGCTGCTCTTTGCCGCCGGGCGCGCGGACGAGGTGGAAATTGTCGTGTCCGACAATGGCCCGGGTCTGCCCGATGGCGTGGCAAAGGCGATGCGGGTGAAGGCTGCGGGCACCGCCACGGGCGGCATCGGTCTGGCCCTGGCCCGCCAGCTGGTCGAAGCCCATGGCGGATCGATGGAGGTCATCACCGAAAAGGGGCAGGGAACATTGGTGCGCCTGATCCTGCCGCGGGGCAGCTGATGGACTTCGCCCGCCTGTCCCAGGCCGATATGGCGCAGCTGGGCGCGCAAATTGCCCATGAGCTGTGCGTTGGCGATGTCATTGGCCTGTCCGGCGATCTGGGGGCGGGCAAGACGACGTTGGCGCGCGGCATATTGGCGGCGCTGGGGCTGGAGGGAGAGGCGCCATCGCCCAGCTTTGCCATTGTGCAACCCTATGACGCGTCCGAATTGCGCCTGCCGGTCACGCATGTCGATCTCTATCGCATCGACAATGCCGACGAATGCCGCGAACTGGCGCTCGAAGACTATGCTGCCGAAGGCGTGCTGCTGATCGAATGGCCCGACCGGTTGCCACTGGAGCAATGGTCAGAGATGCTGCGCCTCAGCATTTCGGGGGTCGGTGCGACGCGCGCCTTGACAGCCGCAGTGCCCCCGGCTTGGGAGGGGCGATGGCCCCCCCGATGATCCCGCCTGCCGCGACCGACGATTTCCTGAACCGCTGCGGCTGGGGCGGGGCTAGCGTGACCCCGCTGGCGGGGGACGCTTCCTTTCGCCGCTATTTCCGCGTGACCGACGGCGCGCGCCGGGCCGTGCTGATGGACGCGCCGCCGCCGCATGAGGACCCCCGGCCCTTTATCGCCATGGCGCGGTGGTTGAACAGTTCAGGCTTGTCCGCCCCCGCCATTTTGAGCCAGGACCTCGGCGCTGGGTTGCTGCTGATCGAGGATTTTGGCGATCAGCGGCTGCGCGAAACGCTGGACGCCGAACCGGAGCGGGAGGCGGCGCTCTATACGGAAGTGACCGACCTGCTGGTCCATCTGCACGGCTGCACCCCGCTTGCGGGTTTGCGCCCGCACGCTGCCGACCAATGGCTGAGCGAGGTTGAGCTGTTCACCGACTGGTATTGCCCGGCGCTGGGGCTGACCGTCGACCATGACGAATGGCAGGCGATCTGGCGCGCGCTGCTCTTGCCCGTGGCGACGGACGGGTTGGCGCGGGTGACGGTCCTCCGCGACTATCATGCCGAAAACATCATGCTGTTGCCGCAGCATCGGGGCGTGCGGAGGCTTGGCCTGCTGGATTTCCAGGATGCGCTGATCGGCCACCCGGCCTATGATCTGGTGTCGGTGCTGGAAGATGCGCGGCGCGACGTCAGTCCGGCGGTAGAGGCCGAAATGCTGGCCCGCTATGCCGCCGCGACCGCGCGGGATGGCCGGTTTACCGCCGCCTATTGGGCGCTTGCGGCCCAGCGCAACACGCGGATTTTGGGCGTCTTTACCCGCCTGTGGAAGCGCGATGGCAAACCCGGTTATCGGGCCTTTCAACCGCGCATGTGGGGGCTGCTCGAACGCGATCTCGCACAGCCGGGGCTGGAAATGCTGCGCGACTGGTTTGACCGCAATGTCCCCGTGGCGGCGCGCGCAGCGGCGTGGATCGACCAGTGACCGCATCCCCCGCCATTGCCTCGGCGCTGGTGCTGGCCGCTGGCCTGGGCAAGCGGATGCGCCCGCTCACCGCCACGCGGCCCAAGCCGCTGGTTCGCGTTGGCGGCAAGGCGCTGATCGACCATAGCCTTGACCGCATTGCGGCGGCGGGCATCCCGTCGGTGGTGGTCAATGCCCATTATCTGGCCGACGCGCTGGAGGCCCATTTGCACGCGGGCCGCTGGCCCTTTTCCATCCGGATCAGCGACGAACGCGAAGCGCTGCTGGAAACCGGCGGCGGGATGGTCAAGGCGGCCCCCCTGCTCACCGGTGATCCGTTTCTGGTGGTGAACAGCGACAATATCTGGACCGATGGGCCGACCGACACGCTGCTCCAACTGGCGCGGCAATGGGATGGTGACCGCATGGATGCGCTGCTGCTGCTGGTGCGGCACGCAAGCGCCATGGGTCATACTGGCCGGGGCGATTTCCACATGACGGCGCGCGGGGTGATCAGCCGCAGGAGGCCGGGCCGCGTCGCCCCCTTTGTCTATACCGGCGTGCAATTGGTCAGCCGCCGGTTGCTGCGCGATGCGCCCCCGGGCCCCTTTTCCACCAATATCTTGTGGGACCGCGCCATTGGCGAAGGGCGGCTGTTCGGTTTGGCGCATCAGGGCCAATGGTTTGAAGTGGGCACGCCAGCGGCCATCGCGCCGACCGAAGCGGCGCTGCGCGGTGACTGATCGCCGCCCGGCGCTGTTCAACATCCCGCTTGGCCGGACCTTTGCCGATGCGCTCGCTTGCGGGCTGTTGCACCGCTTTGGCGGCGACCCGCTGGCCCTGGCGCAAGGGCGCATCCTGCTCCCCAGCAACCGTGCGCGCGCGGCGGTTCAGGCGGCCTTTGTCCGTGCGGGGGGACAGGCGCTGTTGCTGCCGCGCCTGATCGCGCTGGGCGATGCCGAGCTGGAGGAAAGCGCCGGGCTGGCGCTCGACGCCGCGCTCGATGCCGAACCGCTGCCACCAGCCATTGATCCGCTGCGCCGCCGCCTGATCCTGTCACGGCTGATCCTGGACAATCACCGCACCATGGGGGTGCCGCTGCTGGCGCCCGCCTCGCTCAAGCTCGCCGATGCCTTGGCGCGGGTGATTGATCAGCTGCATTTTGAACAAATCGACCCGGCCCGGCTCGATACCATCGGGGGCGAAGGTCTGTCGCGCCACTGGGACGTGTCGATGAAGCATCTGCAATTGATGCTGGATCAATGGCCCGCCGAATTGCAGCGGTTGGGCGCGGTCGATCTGGCGCACCGGCGCAACATGATGCTGGACCGGCTGGCGGCGGCGTGGCGGCAATCGCCCCCCACTGGCTTTACCGTTGCCGCCGGGATCACCGTCACTGCGCCCGCCGTTGCCGCGGTGCTGCGCGTCGTGGCCGACATGCCAGACGGCATGGTCGTGCTGCCCGGTCTCGATACGCGGATGCCCGAGGCGGAGTGGGACGCGCTGGGCCCCGCCCGGCCCGCCCCGGTGGGCGCACGGCCGATCGACGCGCATCCGCAATATCAATTCAAATTGCTGCTGGACCGGATGGGCGTGGCCCGCGCCGAAGTGGCCGATTGGCCCGATGCCGCCGACGCAGCGACGCCCGCCGACCGCGCCGCGCTGGGCAGCGCGCTGTTCGTCCCCGCGCCCTTTACCGCCGATTGGTGCGCGCGAGTGCCGGAGGATGCGCTGAAAGGCATCAGCGTTGCCGAGTTCCCCGACGATGCCGCAGAGGCGCGGGGCATCGCGCTGATGCTGCGTCATGCCCTCGAAACCCCGGGCCAGACGGCGGCGCTGGTCACGCCTGACCGGCAATTGGCGGTGCGTGTGGCCAGTGCGCTGGCGCGCTGGTCCATCACGGCCGACGACAGCGCCGGCCAGCCGCTTGCCGAGGCACCGCCCGGCGCTTTTGCCCGGCTGGCGATGGCGGCGGCGACGACCGGCAATCTGGTGCCGCTGATGGCCCTGCTCGCCCATCCGCTGGCCCAGGCGGGGGACGACCGGCGCGGCTGGCTGCAATCGGTGCGGGCGCTGGATCTGGCGCTGCGCGGCCCGGGTATGCCCGCGTCGCTGCCAGCGATAGCCGCCCTGCTGCACAACAAGGCAAAGGGGGACAGCCGCCCGGCCCACTGGGCGGCGCTGGCGCAATGGTGGGATGATGCGGCGCAGTGGCTGGCACCGCTGTGGGCGCTGGCGAGCGGTGATGCGCCGGTCCCGCCGGCCCGGGTCATCGACTCGCTGATCACCCTGCTCGACACGCTGAGCGCCGGGGCGGTGTGGGCGGGGGCGGCGGGCCGGGCGCTGGCCGCCCTGTTTGACCGCTGGGTGCTGGCGGCGGCGGATGGCCCGGCGCTGCTCCCGGCGACGGCGGTGGCCAGCCAGCTGGAGGATCTGCTGCGCGGCGAAAGCGTCCGCGCGCCCTTTGGCAGCCACCCGCGCCTGTTCATCTGGGGCCTGCTGGAGGCGCGGCTACAACGCACCGATGTGATGATCCTGGGCGGGCTCAACGAAGGCGGCTGGCCCGCGCAGATCAGCCCCGACCCCTGGCTGGCGCCGGGCGTCCGGCGACAATTGGGGCTGCCGTCGGTGGAGCGCGCACACGGGCTGGCGGCGCATGATTTCGTCACCGCCCTGGGCGCGCCGCGCGTCGTGGTCACGCGCGCCCATCGCCAGGGACAGGACCCGGCGGTGGCATCGCGCCTGTGGCTGCGATTGCAGGCGCTGGCCCCGTCGCTGCCCCCGGCCACCATCGACGGGGCGGCGCTGACGGCGCTTACCAAGGCGCTGGACGAACCCGGGCACAGCCCGCGCCCTGCCCGGCGTCCGGTGGTGCAGGTTTCGGCGCAAGACCGTCCGGACCGCGTCGCGGTGACCGCGTTCGACACCTTGGCCAGCGATCCCTTTGCCTTTTACGCGCGCCAGATTTTGCGGCTTGCGCCGCTTGACCGGCTGGGCGAGCCAGCGGACGCGCGGTGGCGCGGCATCCGGGTCCATGGCTTGCTGGACCATTGGGTGCGGACGGGGGCGATCCCGCAGGAGCTGGACCGGGCGATTGTCAAATTGGCCGCCGACCCGGCGCTGGACCCAATTGAATCCACCGCCTGGCTGGCGCGTGTCGAACCCGCCATCCGCTGGGCGGCAGCGGAAATGCTGGCCAATGACCAAGCCGGGCGGCGCGTGATCGCCACCGAATGCAAGGGCGAATGGACGCACGGCGGCATCACGCTGATCGGCAAAGCGGACCGGATTGACCAGACCGCCGATGGCCTGATCGTCATCGATTACAAAAGCGGTGACCCGCCCAGCGCCAAGGAGCTGTTCGAGGGGCGCGCCATGCAGCTTGGCCTGCTTGCCGCGCTCATTCGGCACGGCGGCTTTGCTGATATCCCCGCGCTGCCACCGGTGGGCGCGGAATATTGGCTGCTGAGACCCAACAAGGCCAAAACGGCGGACGGCGAGGTCAAGCGGCCCCACAATGACAAGCCCGACAGCGATTTCGACGCGCTGTGCAGTGCCGCGCTCAGCGGATTTCATGCCTTGCGCGACGCCTATCTGCTGGGTGACGCGGCCTTCGCGCCGGGCAACGGCCACCGGGACTATGACCATCTGGCGCGGCGAGCCGAATGGGTGGGCCGCTGGGTGCGGGACGAGGCGGAATGACGGCCCCCACCAAACCGACCGATCTCGACAAGACGCTGAAGCCGCTTGATCAGCCGCAATCGCTAGCCATAGAGCCTGCGGCGCACATCTGGCTCAACGCCTCGGCAGGCACGGGCAAGACCCAGGTGCTGTCGGCCCGCGTGCTGCGCCTGTTGCTTGCGGGCACCGATCCGGCGGCGATCCTGTGCATCACCTTTACCAAGGCGGGCGCGGCGGAAATGGCGCACCGGGTGCACGACCGGCTGGCCTTTTGGGTCAATTGCTCGCTGCCTGCGCTGCGCATGGATTTGCAAGCGATTGGCGTTGATAGGGACGACCCCGCCCTGCAGGCGCGGGCCCGCACGCTGTTCGCACGGGTGATCGACAGCCCAACCGGCGCCATCCGGGTGCAGACGATCCACAGTTTCTGCCAATGGCTGCTCGCCACCTTTCCATTCGAAGCGGGCATATTGCCCGGATTTAAGCTGATCGAGGATGGCGCCGCCAAGGATTTGCACCGCGCGGCTCTGAGCGTGGTGCTGAGCCGCAGGGATGCCGAAGGGGCCCGCGCCCGCGACCAGCTGGCCCGGCTCAGCCGCCGCCTGGGCGAGACGGCGGCCATTGCCTTTATCGAGCGAGCGGCAGGGATATTCGCCCGCACCGACGCGCCCCGGCTGGCACCATCGGCGCGCGACGTGCGCGCGGCGCTGGACCTGGCCGTGGGCGATGTCACTGCCTGGCAAGTGGAGGAAATTGCAAACGGCGCGGTGGCCGATCGCGACCTGGCCGAACTGGTGGCGGCCTGGCGCACCGGCAAGGGCGCGACCGAGGCGCGTGCGCTCGACACGGCGGCGGCCTGGCTGGGGGCCGATCCGGCGGCGCGCGTCGCGCTCTTGCCCGCGCTGGCGAAGTCCGTCGTCACAGCTGCAGGCAAATTGCTGGCCATCTATGGCGGCGGGAAAAAGCCCGGCAAATATGAGGGGCAGCAGGAGCCAGCGGAGCGGGTCGCTGACGCCTGCCTTCGGCTGATGGCCATGCCTGGCTGGTGCGCGGCGGCGGATGATCTGGCCGCCGGATGGGCGCTGGCGGCCGACTATGCGGGCGAGCTCAAGCGGCACAAGGCGGATGAAGGGCTCGCCGAATTTGACGATTTGATCACGCGCGCGGCGGCGCTGCTCGCGCACAGCGAGCTTGCCGAATGGATCCGCTTCAAGCTGGATCAGTCGATCGACCATCTGCTCATCGATGAAGCGCAGGACACCAATGCGGCGCAATGGACCATTGCGACGGGGCTGACCGGCGAATATTTTGTTGGCGAGGGCGTGCGCGACGAAGCCCGCCCCGCCAGCATGTTCGTGGTGGGGGACCGCAAGCAGGCGATTTTCCGTTTTCAGGGCACCGATCCCGCCGCCTTTGCCGCCGCGCGTCAGGATTTTGCGGCGCGCGCTGCGGCGGCGCTGCAGCCGTTTCGGCCTGTTGATCTGACCACCAACTTCCGCTCATCGGCGGCGGTTCTGGGCTTTGTCGACCGCTGGCTTGACGACGGCGGCGTGGCGGCGATGGGGCTGGAGCCTCCGGTGACCGCGCACCTTCCCCACCGCAGCACCGACAAGGCGGGCCGGGTCGAGCTGTGGCCGCCGCTGCTGGTCGACGCCGCGCGGGACAGCGATGAGACGGACGACGGCGATGACGCCGAGGAGGAGGACGGCTGGTCGGCACAGGACAGCCTGCGCGCGGCGACCGATCCGGCCAGCCTGAAACTGGCCGGGGCGATTGCCGAACGGGTGACCCTGTGGCTCGATGCGCAGAATGGCGGTATCGACGGCCTGCCAGTGGCGGCGGGCGATATCATGGTGCTGGTGCGCAACCGGACATCGCTTGCGGCGCGCATCGTCGCCCAGCTGCAAGCGCGCGATGTGCCCGTGGCCGGGGTTGACCGCTTTGGCCTGGCCGATCCGCTGGCGGTGCAGGATTTGCTGGCGGCGCTGCGCTTCATGGTTCAGCCCGACGATGAATATAGCCTCGCGGTGCTGCTGGTCTCGCCGCTGGTGGGGTGGAACCAGCAACAGCTCTATAATCTCAGCTGCGCGCGCGGGACCAAGCCGCTGCGCCAATGGCTGGAGGAAGGGCACAGCGCAGAGGCGCGGGCCGCGCATGCGCGGTTGGAGGAATTGCGCGCCGGGGCGGATTTCTCGACACCCTTCCGCACGCTCGACCGGTTGCTGGCGCAGCCCTGGGGGCGTGCCGCCATGCTGGCGCGCCTTGGGGCAGAGGCCAATGATGCCATAGACGCGCTGTTGGCCGAAGCGCTGGCGTTCGAGACGCGGGACATCCCCTCCATCATCGGCTTTCTGAACCATGTCGACCGGACTTCGGTGGCGATCAAGCGCCAGACCGAGGGGCGCGGCGGGCTGGTGCGGGTGATGACCGTCCATGGGTCAAAGGGGCTGCAAGCCCCCATCGTCATCCTGGCCGACGCCACCCGCAATCCGGACAAGGCCATGGTGCAGGCGCAGGTTGATATTGCGGGATGGCAGGGTTTGCCGCTGTTCCGGATAGGCGCGGCGGCCCGCGCCCCACGGCTTGACCATGCCCATAGGCTGGCCGTCCAGGCGGAGCGGGAGGAGCATTGGCGGCTGTTCTATGTCGCGGCAACGCGCGCGCAGCGGCTGTTGATCATCACGGGCACCCAGGCCAAGGTCGGCGAACCCCTGCCGGCCAACAGCTGGTATGTCGCCGCACAGAGCGCGCTGACCGCCATGGCGGCGGCGACGGTGGATATTGGCTGGGAAAGCGGCCCCGCGCTGCGCCATGCGACGCAGCCCGGCCTGTGGTCGCGGCCCACCGAACCCCGGGAGCCTGCTGCCGCTGCTTCCACTGCCAAAATTGCCTTGCCCGAATGGGTCGGACGGACGCCGCCAGCCGAAGCCCGCCCGCCGCGCCCGCTTGCCCCGTCGCAGCTGGGCAGCGATGACGCGCCGCAGCGCCCGGCGGGCGGCGCGCGCCGTGACGCGATTCAGCGCGGCATCCTGCTCCACACGCTGATCGAGCGGTTGCCCGAAGTGCCGCCGTCGGCGCGCGCCCATGCCGCAGACCAGTGGCTGGCGGTCCAGGCGCCAGACCTTTCCGCTGCCACGCGCGCGGCCTGGGCGGCAGAGGCGTGCGCCGTGCTGGCGCACCCCGACTGGGCGGCGCTGTTTGGCCCGGGGTCGCTGGCAGAGGCACCGTTTTCGGCGGTCATCGATGGTGGACTGGTGATTGCGGGCACCGTCGACCGCTTGCTGGTGACGTCCGATGACGTGCTGATCGTCGATTACAAGACCGGGGCCCAGGTGCCGGACAGCGCCGCCGATGTCGCCCCGGCCTATTTGCGCCAGATGGCGGCCTATGCCGCCGCAATGGCGGTGATTTTTCCAGGACGGCGCATCGGCGCGGCGCTGCTCTACACCGCCGCGCCCCGACTCATCGCGCTGCCCACCGACCTGCTGGCGGCGCACAAGCCCGGCTTTGACGCGGCGAAGGCAAATTTGCCGGACGCAGGCCTTGAGGGACCGGCACCGAACGCTTAGCTATGCGCAGACCGCCCCGCTCGACAAGAGCAGGACCAGGACCATTTTCAGGAGACATTGCATGCCCACCAAGGCCATTTCCGACGCCAGCTTTCAGGCCGATGTCATCGACAGCGACACCCCGGTGCTGGTCGATTTCTGGGCCGAATGGTGCGGTCCGTGCAAGATGATCGGCCCGGCGCTGGAGGAAATCTCCGACGAACTGGCGGGCCAGGTGGTGATTGCCAAGCTCAATATCGACGATCACCCCGATGCCCCGGCGAAATATGGGGTGCGCGGCATCCCGACGATGATCCTGTTCAAGGGCGGCGAAATTGCCGACACCAAGGTTGGTGCCGCTCCCAAAAGCGCGCTCAAGGGCTGGCTGGAAAGCGCGCTTTAGACTCTGTTTCAGTTACACTGAAACACCCGGCACCGGCCCGCGCCCCCACCCGGCCGCCCAATCCAGTTTACCTTGTGGGCGGCCGGGTGGGGGCGCGGGCCGGTGCCGCTTCCACGTAAGTGGAATGCGCTCTAATCAGCGACCAATATCTGGCCCAGGCGGGGGAAGTGGACATGCACCTCGCCCGCGCGGTCGCTGGTCCGGTGCAGGGTAATGCCGCTGCTGTCGGCGCGCAGCAGCGTTCCGGCGACGGGATCATCGCCCGATGTTTCGGTTCGTACCCTCACCCGCTGGCCCGCCGTAAAGCCGGGTTCGATTGACCCGCTCACCGCTGCGGGCGATGCCGCGCGGGCGTGGGCGATGGCGCTTGCGGCATCGCTGGCAATGCCGCCGCCGTCGTCGAAGGACTGAATGCGCGCAAACCAGCTGGCGAGCGCCGCCCGGGTAAAGACTTGCTCGGCAAAATCGGCGGCAAAGGGCATGGCGACCAGGAACCACAAATTGGCATAGAGCGCGAGGTCGCCGTGGCCCGGCGCGTCGCCCCCGATGAAGGGGCGGCCATCGGCCAAGGTGAGGGCCAGCCAGTCGGCGGCCACCAGCACCTGGGTTTCCAGATGCGGGGCAACGCGCGGCATCAGGTCGAAATCAAAGCCAACAAAGCGCCGCTTGCGGTCGTCCGCAAAGCCCGGTGGCAGGGCGCCCGGCGGGACATTGCGCATGGCCGCGCCGACATGCGCGCCGAACTGCGCCGCCCCGGCCCAGCTCGCGACGACCCGGTGCAGCGGCCCGAGCGGCGCAGGGTACAGCGATGGCGACGGTTGCCGCCGCTCCAGCGCGTCCAGGATTGCGGCGGTATCGCAATAGATGTCGGCCCCAATTTGCAGCACCGGGGTGCGCGCATAGCCGCCCGTCAATTCCACCAAATCGGGCTTTGGCATCATGTTGGGGATGTGGACGCTAAACCAGTCCAGCCCCTTCATCCCCAGCGCAACCCGCACCAGCTCGGCAAAGGGCGAGCTTTCATAATGGTGCAAATATATGTCGGCCATTTGCTGCTCTCCCGCTGCCTCTTGCTCGGTCGAGCATAGCCTTGCCAAAAGGGACTGGTCCAGCCAGCTGCAGAGGTAAATGTCGCAGATAGCGGATTGATTTCGCGTGAAGGGCGCGAAGGGGCGAAGTTTCGCGAAGAGGTTCGCTCGCCCGAAGGGCCCTTTCCAATGACCCGCGATACAGTGTGATGGAGCGTCGGAACGCGCTGCGCGTGGCTCTGCGTAATCCCCTTCGCGCTTCTTCGCTCCTTCGCGTTCTTCGCGTGAAATCAGCGATTTGGTGTCCTAGCACCGCGTTGGCAAGCCTAACTGCGATAATCGGCGTTGATGCGGATATAGCCGTGGGTGAGGTCGCACGTCCAAACGGTCGCCCGGCCATCGCCCAGGCCCAGGTCGGCGCCGATGCGAATATCCTGCCCCTGCAAATGCGCCGCCACGGGCGCTTCGTCATAGCCTTGGGCGGGCAGGCCATCGCGCGCCACCTGCGTGTCGCCAAAGCGGATGCTCAGCCGGTCGCGGTCGGCGGGTTCGCCCGCCTTGCCCACCGCCATCACGACGCGGCCCCAATTGGCGTCCGCGCCCGCAATGGCCGTTTTGACGAGCGGCGAATTGGCGATGCTCAGCGCCACCCGTTTGGCGCTGGCATCGCTGACGGCGCCCGTCACCGTGATGGTGATGAACTTCGACGCGCCCTCGCCATCGCGCACCACTTGCTTGGCTAGGTCGAGCGCGACGGCATGGATGGCGGCATAAAGCGCGTCGGCCCCCGGACTGTCCCAGTCGGTCAGCGCGGCGTTGCCCGCCGCGCCGGTCGCAAACAGCAACACCGTGTCGCTGGTCGAGGTGTCGCTGTCGACAGTGATAGCGTTGAAGGTGCCCGCCGTGGCCTGCGTCAGCATCGCCTGCAACAGCGCGGGCGCAACGGCGGCGTCAGTGAAGATATAGCCGAGCATCGTCGCCATGTCGGGCGCAATCATGCCGCTGCCCTTGACGATGCCCGCCACCTGGGCGCGCTGGCCGCCGACGATGGCGCTGGCGGTGGCGCCCTTGGCAAAGGTGTCGGTGGTGGTGATCGTCGCGGCGGCCTCCTCCCACGAACAGGGCGCAGCCGTCAGCGCAGCCGCGACTCCGGCGCGCGCCTTGTCCATGGGCAAGGGCACGCCGATGACGCCGGTGGAACAGACGAACACTTCGTCCGCAGGGCAGCGCAGATGCTCCGCGACCTGCGCCTGGATCGCCACGACCGCATCGCGCCCGCGAAAGCCGGTAAAGGCATTGCTGTTACCCGCATTGACGATCAGCGCGCGGGCGGTGCCGCCCTTCACCTGCTCGCGCCCCAGTTCCACTTCGCTCGATGGGCACAGGCTCTGCGTGAACACCCCGGCGACAGTGGTGCCGGGCGCGAGTTCGACATAGGTCAGGTCACAGCGGTCCCACGCCTTATAGTGCGCGCGCGCGACACGCAGCGTGACGCCGTCAATGGCGGGCAGGTCGGGGAAGTGGTCGGGGGCGAGCGGAGAGCGAGTCATGGTCGGCGGGCATAGCCTTTGGTGCTGGCTTGCGGAAGGGCCCGCTATTTCAATTCCAACTCGACAAACTCAATCGTGGTAGTGCCCACATTTCTAAGCGCGCGCGTTTCTCCGGCCTGCTGAAAAGCGGCATCGCCGCTGGCAAGCGCCAGCGTCTGATCGGCTATGCCGGGACGCTGGGTCACCAGCAGGCCGCCGCGCACGACAACCCGCACGCCATTGGCGCGCTGGGTGAAGGCGGGCAGAGCTTGACCGGGTTCAAGCAGAATGCGCCATGCGCGCAACCGGTCATTGTCTGTGACAAGTCTATAGCCAGCGCCACGTTCGCTCACCAGGCCAGCCATTGGCGCAGGGCGGCGGATTTCGATGGCGATGAATTGCGCGGGCTGATCGCTTCGGTTGATGACGCGGTGGACGATGGGCGCGTCAATTGCGCCAAAGGAGACGAGGCCGGCTGGTTGCTGGCGCGGTTCGGACATGGCTTGACCCGGCTGTCCGATGCTGGCGAACGAAGGTGTGATGGCAACCGCGAACAGATCGTGGCTGTGCTGGTGGTAGTCCGAATCGCCGCCCGGTGGGTAGTGATTGTTCAATATTGCCACATCGTCATTGGCAAAAATCAGCTGGTGAAAGGTCGCGTGCCGAACGTCGGGGTAGGTCGCTGCGGGCGTCCCGTCGCTCATCGCCGACAAAAACAGCAGTGCCGCCCCGGCAAGCGCCGCTGTGCGCGATGTCGGTAGCAGTCGGACCCCGGCTTTCGCCGGGGCGTCCGCCCTCATGGCAGGCATCAGGCCGGAATGCCCGAAATCGCCTTCACTTCCATAAAGTCCTTGAGACCGAAAATGCCGCCTTCGCGGCCATTGCCGCTGGCCTTATAGCCGCCGAACGGAGCGCCCGGGCCGGGGCCCCAGGCGTTGATGGCGACCATCCCTGCGCGCAGCTTGGGTGCGATTTCGGCGGCCTTGGCGGGGTCGCCCGAAATGACCGACGACAGGCCATATTCGGTGTCGTTGGCGATTTCGATGGCCTGGTCCAGCGTGTCATATTCCATGATCGTCGCGACCGGGCCGAACACCTCCTCCTTGGCAATGCGCATGTCGGGGGTAACGCCCGAAAAGACCGTGGGCTTGATAAAATAGCCGCGATTGACGTTCGCGGGCAGGCCAGTGCCGCCGGTCTCCAGCTTCGCGCCTTCGTCGATGGCCGACTGGATCAGGCCCTGAATCTTGTCATGCTGCGCCTTGTTGACGACCGGGCCGATGTGCATGCCCTCTTGCAGCGGATCGCCCACCTGGGTCTGGTCGAACATTCCCTTGATGACCGCAACCGCCTCGTCCTTTCGGTCCTTGTGGACCAGGATGCGGGTCGGCGCGATGCAGCTTTGCCCGGTGTTAACCAGCACGCCCTGCACCGTCGGCGGCAGCACCGCCATGAAATCGGCGTCGGGCAGGACGATGTTGGGCGATTTGCCGCCCAGTTCCTGATGGACGCGCTTGACCGTCGGGGCCGCCGCGATCGCGACCGCGATGCCGGCGCGGGTGGAGCCGGTGAAGCTGACCATGTCGATGCCCGGATGCGCGCTGATCGCCGCGCCGACGCCTAGCCCATCCCCCTGGACCAGGTTGAACACGCCCGGCGGCACGCCTGCGGCATCCAGAATCTCGGCAAAGATGGTCGCGTTGCCGGGGCATTCCTCCGACGGTTTCAGGATCATCGTGTTGCCCGCCGCCAGCGCGGGCGCGACTTTCAGCGCAATCTGGTTGAGCGGCCAATTCCACGGCGTGATCATGCCCACCACGCCAATGGGTTCATAGGCAACGATGCCGTTGGGATAGGTGTCGGTGAAGGAAAAATTCTTGAGCGCCGCGATGGTGCCCATGAAACCGCCGATCCCTGCACCCACCTGCGCCATTTGCGCAAAGCTGACCGGCGCGCCCATTTCGGTGGCCATGGATTTGGCAAGGTCGGCCCCGCGCTTCTTATATTCCTCGACAATGCGTTCGAGCAGCGCCAGCCGTTCCTCCCGGCTGGTCTGGCTATAGCTTTTGAAGGCTTGCTTGGCGGCGGCGACGGCGGCGTCGACATCGGCGGCGGTGCCCAGCGTGATGGTGGTGCACACATCTTCGGTGGCCGGATTGATGACGCCGTGCGGCTTGCCGCCGATGCTGTCGACCCACTGGCCGCCGATATAATGCTGCTTCAACCGCGTTTCAAAATCGCTCATTGCGCCGATCCTCTCTGCCACATGCGGGGACGAATCCCTTGGGTGGCAGAGTGGTAGATGCGCGGGGGCGATGCAAGGGGCTTTGGGTTCGCTTTTGCAACCTAAGGCGTCGCTCGACCCTCACTTGCCCCTATTGTTCAGCCGTTGATGGTCACCTCGCCGCCCCGTTCCTTGGCCATGCGTTCAATCCGGTCGAGCGACTGGCGCGCCATGCTGCGCAGCTCCAGCTGGTTCAGCGTCAACCCCTCGGTCCGGTTGCCCTCCAGCGGCATGATGTCGAACGACACTTTGGTCCCGCCGCCTTCGACATCCTCGAACGTCCAGCGGACCCCCGATTTGACCGCATCGCCATTGACGATGAAACGGATGGACGCTTCGCGGCGATCCTCCAGCGCGACCTTGACCGTCAGTTCCTTGGCAAAGGGGACCGCTTTGGGCCGCACCGATTCCCACTGCGGCGACGTTTCGTCGATGTGCAATTCGAACAATTGATCGGTGCCGCTGTTTGAAACCAGCGGGATGGACCGTTTGAGCTCATCGACCACAAAGGCCGTGTCGAACACCTCGGCGCGCGGGGCGTTGACGGTGATTTCGGTCTTGGCCAGTTCGCTGACCTTGCCGCACGCTGCCAGCAGCAGCGCAGCGGCGATGGCAATCATTGTCCGCATAAAGGATCCCCCGACTGAAAACGCCCCCAGTCCCTAATGCCAAGGGGTTAAAATATTTTGCCTTATGGCTTGACCAGCGCGGGCCCACTGGTCACCCATTGCGGTCATGAACCTTGCCATGCCTCTCCTTCGCAAGCGCGTCTCGACTGCGCTGATTTCCGTCATTGCCCTGGCGCTGCCACTGACCCTGTCCGGCTGTGCCGCCGGGTCCGCGCCGGTGGCCGCTCAGCCAGCCGCGCCTGCGCCGGTCGCCGTCAACCCGCAGGATGCCGCCGCCCGCGCCTGGGGCATTGCGACGAGCGATGTGGCCATTGACCCCGCCGTGCGTTTGGGCGTGCTGCCCAACGGCATGAAATATGCGCTGATGGCCAATGCGACGCCCAAGGACAGCGTCGTCATCCGCTTTCGCATCAACGCCGGCAGCCTGGCCGAACGCGAAGAGCAGCGCGGCCTGGCCCATTTTCTGGAGCATATGGCATTCAACGGGTCGACCAATGTGCCCGAAGGCGAGATGATCAAGCTGCTGGAGCGCAAGGGGCTGGCCTTTGGGGCCGACACCAATGCCGAAACGGGCTTTGAACATACCGAATATAAGCTCGACCTGCCACAGGCGAGCGACGACCTCATTGACACCGGGCTGATGCTGATGCGGGAAACCGCCAGCGAGCTGACGATCAGCGACGCCGCCGTGGAGCGGGAACGCGGCGTCATCGCCGCCGAACGCCGGCTGCGCGATACCGCGCAATTTCGCAATCTGGTGGCCTCGCTGGGCTTTTACTATCCCGACCTGACGCTCAAGGACCGGCTGCCCATCGGGGTGCAAGAGGTGATTGCCACGGCCCCGCCGCAGCGGTTCCGCGATTTTTATCGCGCCTATTACCGGCCCGAGCGCGCGACGCTGGTCATCACGGGCGACTTTGACGTCGCCGCGATGGAGGCCAAGCTGACACAGCGGTTTGCCGACTGGCGCGGGCAGGGGGCCAATGGTCCCGAACCCCAGGTCGGCACGATCCGCACCGACCGGCCATCGGCTGCCGATGTCTATGTCGACCCATCGCTGGCGGACAGCGTGGAGCTGGTGCGGTTCCGCCCCTGGCGGTTCGAGGCCGACACGGTGGAACGGCGCAAACGCCTGCTGATCGAAGGGCTGGGCATTGCGATGCTCAACCGGCGGCTCGAAAAGCTCGCGCTCGGCGAAAATGCGCCCATTCAAGCGGCGAGCCTGGGGAGCGCGACGCTGGCCGATGTCGTCGATCTGGTCGCGATCAGCGCCTCGGCAAAGGAAGGCGAGTGGCAGGCGGCGCTCACGCTCATCGACGCCGAATGGCGCCGCGCGCTCCAGCACGGCTTTACCGAGGCCGAACTGGCGGAGGCGACCGCCAATCTGCGCACCGCGCTCGACAATGGCGTGACCGCCGCCCCGACGCGCCGCAGCACGGCGCTGGCGAATGGCATCATGGGCATGGCGCGCGGTGACGGGCGCAGCGTCTTTGCCCGGCCCGAACAGCGCCGCGACCTGTTTGCCCAGATCTCCCCGACGCTGACGGTGGCGCAGGTCAGCGCCGCCTTTCGCGGGCGGCACGACGGCTATGGCGCGCCCCTGGTCCGCGTGACCGCCAAAAAGCCCGTAACGGGCGGCCCCGATGCCGTGCTGGCGGCGTGGAAACAGGCGACCGCCGTCGCCGTCGCCCCGCCCGCCGCAGAGCAGGCGGCGGTCTTTGCCTATACCGATTTCGGCACGCCCGGCACGGTGGTCAGCGACACGCGCGATCCCGATCACGGAATTCGCCGCATCCGCTTTGCCAACAATGTGATGCTGAACATCAAGCGCACCGATTTTCAGGCGAACCGCGTCCAGATTGCGGTGCGGGTTGATGGCGGCAATTTGCTGGCCACCCGCGCCGAACCGACCCGCGTCGCGCTGGCCGGGGCGATGATGCTGGGCGGGCTGGAAAAGCACAGCTTTTCGGACCTTCAAGGGGTGTTCGCAGGGCGCAATGTCAATACCAGCTTCGCCGCCGCCAGTGACGGGTTCAAGGGATCGGCGACCACCACGCCGGGCGATCTGGCGCTGCAGGCACAGCTTTATGCGGCCTTTCTGACGGCTCCGGGTTGGCGCGAGGATGGGCTGGCGCTGATCCGCCGCGTGCTGCCGCAGCAATATGCGGGCTATGAAGCGACGCCCGGGGCGGTCATGGGCCGCGACGTTGCGGGCATCCTGGCCAATGATGATCCGCGCGAAGTGACCCCGCCGCTCGCCACCGTCATGGCGCTCGACTGGGCCGGTGCGCGCGCCGCCAGCGCGGAGATGCTGAGCAAGGGCGCGATCGAGGTCGGCATCGTCGGCGATATTGACGAGGCCGCCGCCATTGACGCCATTGCGCGCAGCCTGGGCGCGCTGCCCCAGCGCAATGCGTCCTTCGCCGAATGGCCGGAGGGCCGCGCGCGCAGCTTCGCCGCCAACCGCGCTCCCCGGACGCTGATCCACAAGGGGCCTGCGGACCAGGCCGAACTGCGCCTGTACTGGATGGCGCGCGACGACAGCGACATGATCGAATATCTGCGCATCGACCTGCTCGCACGGGTGATGGACATTGCGCTCACCGACGAACTGCGCGAGGCGCTGGGCAAGACCTATTCGCCCGGCGCGGGTGCCGATCTGTCCAGCCTCTATCCCGGCTTTGGCCATATTGTGGCGCGGGCCAATGTCGATGTCGCCGACCTGGCGGCGACCGAGGCCGCGATGCGCGCGGTCGCGGCACAGCTGGCCAAGGACGGGCCGAGCGCCGATCTGGTCAACCGCGCCCGCGCCCCCGCGCTGGAGGCGATGGCCAAGGCGCGCCGCGAAAATGGCTATTGGCTGGACCGTGTGGCCTATGCCGCCAGCCGCCCCGAACGGCTGGCCTGGATCAACGCGGCCATTCCGGCGATGGGCGCGATTACACCGCAGGAGCTGCGCGATACCGCCCGTCGCTACCTGCGCGATGACCGGTCGCTGGTCATCAAGGCGATCAGTGACAAGGCCGCAGGCGCGGCTGGAACCAGCGCGGCCGCCAAGCCGTGAGGGCGGTGGCGGCGCTGCTGGCCGCGGCGCTGCTGGCGGGATGTGCCGGGGCGGGTCCGGGCCCAACGCCCGCGGCATCCCCGCCGCGCGCGGCATCGCCCGCCGAATTGGGCGGCTGGTTTGACTGTCTGCGCGAACGCAGAGAGGCAGTGGTCAGCGCCCATCGCGGCGGGCCCGCGCCGGGCTTTCCGGAAAATTCGCTGGCGGCGATGGCGCGCACGCTGGACGCCGTGCCTGGCGCGCTGCTGGAAATCGATGTCCAGCAAAGCCGCGACGGCGTGCTGATCCTGTTCCACGACGACCGGCTCGACCGCAAGTCGACCGGCAGCGGCGCGGTGCAGGCGACCGATTGGGCCGATATTGCCAAACTGCGCCTGCGCGACCGCGATGGCCAGGTGACCGACGCCGCCGTGCCAAAGCTGGCAGAGGGGCTGCGGCTGATCGTATCGCGCGGCGCGGTGGCGCAGCTCGATGTAAAGCGCGGGGTTGACCTTGCCGCCGTGGTGGACGCGGTGGGCGCGGCCAATGCCGCCGGGCATGTCATCATCATCACTTACACCGACGCTGATGCGCTGGCGCTGGCGCGGTTGGCGCCCGACCTGATGCAGTCGGCCACGGTGCGTGATGCGGGCCAGGCCGAACGGCTGATCGCGGGCGGGGTGCGGCGCGACCGCCTGTTGGCGTGGACGGGCACGCGCGCGCCCGATATCGCGCTGTTCGCGGCGCTGCGCGCGGCAGGGGTTGAACCGATTTTCGGAACGCTGGGGTCGGGGCCGGACAGCCTGGACCAGCAATGGCTGGCCGATGGCGATGGCCGCGAATTTGTCCAGCTGGAACGCGATGGCGCGGTGCTTATCGCGACCAACCGCGCGGCTGCGGTGACCGCAGCCCTGGGCCCGGTCAGCTGCCGTCGTCAGGCGACGTCCAACATTTGATGGATGGGTCAGGCGGCCTTGTCGGCCAAAATCTCATCGAGCGACCGGCGCAGGCTGCGCTCGGCGCGGGTGTAGGCGGCGGCCAGATCGACGGCGGCCTGCGACGGGCGCATTTCCCCGGCGCGGCGTTCAAACAATTTGACGCCCAGCTGCCCTTCCAGCCGCTTGACGGTCTGGCTGATGGCGCTGTGCGTGACCGCCAATTCCTGTGCGGCCCAGCTATAGTTGCGATGACGAACCACCGTTTCCAGCACCCGCAGCGCGGCATAGGGCATTTGCTGTTCCATGGTCATTCTCCGCTCATGCTGCACGGGCAGCATGCATCCGTCCGGCCGCCGGTTTGGCGGCAGCAGGTCGGCGCGTCAAGCATCACGCTCTAAGGGCGAAAGCGGGGGACGGCGGCACCGACCATTGGCCGATGCCGCCGGGCCCAACCCGGCCTGTCGCGAGCGGTGTCGCTTAGAGCTTATTCTTGACGTTGTTGAACGTCTTTTGGATGCCCGTGCCCACCGAACCCATGGCGGTAATCCCGGCAACCGCAATCAAGGCGGCAATCAGTCCATATTCGATGGCGGTGGCAGCGCGGGTGTCACGCACTATGGCAAAAATCTTCTTCATCCTGATTCTCCTCGCTCGAAACACGCCGTGGTCAATGGCGATGTCAGCGAAACTGACAGGTCAGAGTTAATTTGGGGTAAAAGCCGGAATGTCCGATATGGACCTGTTTCAAACAGAGAACGCGTTTGATATCAGTGCTATACGTCATGATTACAACCGCCCTAGGGATAGTGCGTAGGAGGGAATTAAGGCCGTTTGCGCGCCCGAGCGGCTCTGGTTTGCGGCCATTTCCCCTGTCCGGGTGGCAAAAAGCGGCTGTAAGCCATGCTAACATGGTGCATTTGCCGCCGGGCGGTAAGTCTGTGGGGCGCACTTGCTTTGCTGCCATGCGCCGTTAGGTTGGGGGGCCAGGGGAATGGGGGCCAAATTGCCGCAAAGTCGCTGGGAATGGATCCGCAACGCCAGCGAATTGCTGCTTTTGAACGGCGGCACGCTGGGGCCTGGGCGCCGGATGCTGTTCGCCGCGGGCGCGATCGGCCTTGCCTTCCTCATCCGCTATCTGCTCGACCCGCTGTTCGGCCCTGACCGATTTGTTTTTTCCAGCTTTTACCTGGCGGTCGTCGTCATCGCCTTTGTGGCGGGGGTGGTGCCCGCGCTGGTCGCCAGCGTCGTCGTCGCGCCCATCGCCTATTGGGCGTTTGCCGAACCCAGCTTCGCCTGGGGCACCAACCAGGGCGCGCTGGCAGCGATGTATTTCTATACGCTGACGACGGCGATGAACATCCTGTTCATTGCTCTGCTCAAACGGGTGCTGGCGGAAAATCACCAGCGCCGGGTCGCCGCTGAACAGCAGGCGGAGGGCCACGCCGCCCTGTTCCGCGAATTCAACCAGCGGTCGGCGCAGCATCTGCAACTGGTCGCGGCGCTGCTCGATGCGCTGGCCAGCGATGATCGCGACGGACGCTATGCCCATGTGGTCGCCGATACCTCGTCCAAGACGCTGGCGATTGCGCGGTTGCACCGGGCGCTGGACAGCGGCGGCGCGGCAGAGACCGACATCACCGCCTTTGCCCGCCACATGCTGCTGGCCAGCGTCGAAAGCGGCGCGCGCCAACCCGTGGCCATAGAGGTTGCGGGCGATGCGCTGCGGCTGCCTGCGGAACAGGCGACGTCGGTGGCGGTCATCCTGCTCGAATATCTGCGCGCGCTGCTGGACGCCGGGGCGGCGCGGATTGCGCTGGCCATTGATGCGCCGGGCCGGACGCTGACCCTGTCGGCGCAAGGGGCAGGGGGCGGCGCGCTGGCGGTGGGCCTGGCCGATCCCTTCGCCCGCGACGTGGTCAAGGCCGCCTTGCAGCAGCTTAGCGGCGCGCTGGTCGACGGCGAACGCGCGCGCGGCGCGGCGCTGCGCCTCTCGCTGCCGCTGGGTGACGGATCGGCGCTGCCGCCCGACCTGACGGGCTGGGCCGCGCAGCCAGCGGGGCGGGCGAATTGACCCGCCGCCCGTTCGCGGGCATAGGCCGCCCCAATCCCGTCACCATCCGCACAGGAATGCCGCGTCGATGAAAATCCATGTCTATGTCACGCTGAAACCCGGCGTCCTCGACCCGCAGGGCAAGGCCATTCACCATGCGCTGGAGGGGCTGGGCTTTGCCGGGGTTCAGGATGTGCGCGCCGGACGCTTTATCGAACTGGATGTGGATGACGGCGTCGCCGATGCCGACCTGGACGCCATGTGCGCCAAATTGCTGGCCAACACCGTCATCGAAAATTACCGGATCGTGCGGCCGTGAAGACGGCGGTCATTGTCTTTCCCGGGTCCAACTGCGACCGCGATATGGCGGTGGCGGTGGAACGGGCGACGGGGCGGGCCCCGGCGATGCTGTGGCACCGCGAAACCGCGCTGCCCGACGGCACCGATTTCATCGCGCTGCCCGGCGGCTTTTCCTATGGCGACTATCTGCGCTCGGGCGCGATGGCGGCGCGTTCGCCCGTCATGGCGGCGGTGCGCGCGGCGGCGGCGCGCGGCGTCCCCGTGCTGGGCGTGTGCAACGGGTTTCAGGTGCTGACCGAAGCGGGGTTGCTGCCCGGCGCGTTGATGCGCAACGCGGGGCTCAGCTTTGTGTGCCGCACCGTCGCGCTGACCGTTGCCAACACAGGCTCGCTGTTCACCCGTTCCTATCAACCGGACGAGGCGATCCGCATTCCGGTCGCGCACCATGACGGCAATTATTTTGCCGACGCCGCGACGCTGGACCGGCTGGAGGGCGACGGCCGGGTGGCCTTTCGCTATGCCGAACCGGTCAATGGATCGGCGCGCGACATTGCCGGGGTGCTGAATGAAACCGGCACTGTGCTCGGCATGATGCCGCACCCCGAACGCGCCTGCGAACCGGCGCATGGCAATCAGGACGGCGCGCGCCTATTCGCTGCCGCGCTCGGTGCCCTCGTCGGCTGAAATAGGTGCAGACGGAGCGGTCGGGTAAAGCCAGCGCCCGATCAGCAACAGCACGGTGGGCCAGAACATCGTGTTCCAAATGTCGTGCCAATGCGCGGCATCGGACTGGAGCCGGCCCACCAGCCGCTCGCCGCGCATGTCCAGCCACTCGCCCGTCAGCGTCATGACCAGCGCCGCCGTCCACGCCGCCACCCAGCCGCGCGGGCCGCGCCACACCAGCCGGACGCCCAGGAACAGCGCCAGACCGAAATAGACATGCAGCGCATCCTTGGCGAGGCCGGTTGCGGCGATGACATCGGTCTTGAACAGCTGCAACAGCTGCGATGCTTCGGCGATATCCATGGGTTTATTCGCCTGCGCGTGCAAAGGGCGAGAAATTGGTGCCCCGGTCGAACAGGTCGACCCCCTCGCGCCGCTTGAGCCAGGTGACGATGGCGATGGTGATGGGCAGCAGCAAAATCTCCCACCCCGTCTTGATTGCCCATTGCGACACGACCGTCTGCATCAGCGCATCGGTGGGCCAGCCGTCCAGGCCATAAAAGGCGACGGGATAGAAAATCAGGCTGTCGAGACCCTGACCGACAAAGGTGCTCGCCACGAAACGCAGCCCCATGCGGCGGCCATTGTCCTTCAGTTTCAGCTTGGCCAGCACGACGCTGTTGGCAAATTCGCCGACCCAGAAGGCGAGCATGGAGGCGATGACGATGCGCCAGCTGTTCCCGAACACCTGTTCATAGGCGGCCTGCCCCTCCCACCCCGGCGCGGGCGGCAGCGCGACCACCACCCAGGCCATGAACGCCATGAAGGCCAGCGCGGCAAAGCCCGTCCAGATAACGCGGCGCGCCCGGGCATAGCCATAAACCTCGGTCAACATGTCGCCGATGACATAGGACAGGGGAAAGAACATCACTCCCGCGCCGAACGGCCATTCGCCGATGACGGGCAAATCGACCACCGACCGCTTGGCCGCACCGATGATATTGCTGAGCAGCAAGATGGCGACAAAGGCCGCCATGACATAATCATAGTAAAGAAAGCTGCGCGGCGCAGACGCATCGGCGGGAGCGGGATGCGGCAGCGCGGCAGGCGGCGCCGCAGGTGGCGGGGCGGAAGCGGTCATGGCCGCCCGTTTAACCGGCTTTTGCCCGCAAGCAAACCGCGCTATGCCCAAGGCCCCAGCGCCCGTAGCTCAGCTGGATAGAGCACCCGCCTTCTAAGCGGGTGGTCGCAGGTTCGAATCCTGCCGGGTGCGCCATTTGGGACATGATCGGCCCGCCATGGCCGCAAAATGCTATTTTTATTGGGTCTTTGGCGCGATTTGCGATGGAATCAGCTTGAACTGGCGCTGCCAATCATATTAGGTTTCAGACTCGAACGGTTCACGCCGTTGGTGGGGGGACGTTATTGGCAACGCAGTCTGCGTGCTTTCGCGCATCGTTTCTGGTGGCAACCATGCTGGTTTCCGCCACACCCGGTCTTCGCGCGCAAACGGTGCCATCCGGGCCCGCCGAAGACCGGATTCTGCCGCCCCAGCGCCCTGAGGATACGCGCCGCCCGTCGTTCCGCATCGAACGGCCCGCGCCGCAGGAGGCCGCATCGACGGCGCTGGTGAATGTCACCGCCTTTCGCATCGAGGGCGCAACGGTGGTCGACCGGGCGCAGATCGACGCCGCAGTGGCCCCGTTTCTGGGCCAGCAAGTGCCGATCCAGAATGTGTTTCGCGCTGCCGACGCGGTCACCTCGCTCTATGCTGACGCGGGCTACGCCTTGTCCTTTGCGCTGGTTCCGGTGCAGGATGTGGCCGACGGCACCGTGACGCTGCGCATTGTCGAAGGCACGGTCGACAAGGTTGATGTCCAGCTTCGCAATGTTTCCGCCCATGTTCGCGATGCCAGCCTGAAAGCCTTTGTTGCGACGCGGTTTCGGCCGCTGATCAATGCCGGGCCGGTGCGTGCTGAGGCGCTGGAGTTTGCGGCGCTTTCGGTTCGCGAAATGGGCGGAACCGATGTGTCGGTGGTGGTCAAGCCGTCGGAGGACACCGAGGGCGCAGCATCCTTGCTGGTCATCGTCGACGTCGACGGTTTTGATGCGTCGTTGACCACCGACAACCGGCTGCGCGAAGAATTTGGCGACTACCGCGTCACGGCGCGCGCTGCGGTCAATTCCCTGGTCGTCCCGGGCGACCGGCTGTCGTTGCTCGTCAGCGGGACCCCCGACAGCAAGGGGATTCAGTCCGGGCAGCTTCGGTATCAGGCGATGATACCCAGCACCGCGACGACCCTGCATGCCACCGGATTTACCGCGCGCACGCGCGGACAGAACGGCTTGCTGGGCCTGCTGGAGTTTCGCGGGCGGGAGACCAGCGTTCGTGCCGGCTTTGAACATCCGCTCACGCTCACCCGCGCCTTCAGCTTGCGTGCGGGCACCGAACTGACCGGGTCGTCAACCCGCAGCAGCATTTTCGGGGTCGACCTGATTGCAGAGGACGTTCGCACTCTGTCCTATTGGTTGGCGGGTGACGTCGCACCTGCGTCGGGCGGCGCAGTGAACTGGCGCGCCCTGGTCGACCTTGGCCTGACTGGCCTGGGCGCGAGTCCCGCGCTCAATCCGACGCGCAGCCGGACGACGGGCCAGCCAGATTTTGCTGCGGTCATCGTCGAAGGGGGCATTGAATCGCCGCCGCTGCCCGGCGGATTCAAGCTGCGCGCCGATATCGAAGGTCAGCTCGGCCTGGGTGGCGGCGCGCTGGCGTCGCGGGAATGCAGCTTTGGCGGAGACCGCTTCGGGCGCGCCTTCGATCCCGGTGCCTTTGGCGGCGAACATTGCGTCAAGGTTGCCATGGAGGTGTCGCGCCCGGTAGCGATCGGCAAACTCGCGCTTGCGCCCTTTGCTTTCGTCGACACCGGCAAGGCCTGGCAAGTCGGGCCGCTCGATGTGCTGGAGACGCGCACGAGCAAGACCACATCCTTTGGATTCGGCAGCCGGATTGCGCTCAGCCAATATCTGGTGGGGCAGGTAGAGGTCAGCTGGCCCGGCAATGGGGGCCGCTTTGCGCCAAATGGCAGCGACAATCCGCGCATCTTTTTCACTCTGGGAGCCCGGTTATGACCGCGTCGACCATTTTCGACCTGACCGCTGCGATGATGGTCGATGGGCCCCGGAAACGGGCGGCGCGGGCGCGCAACCTGCGCGGGGCGCTGCTCCTGGGGTCGGCGATGCTCCCTGGCGCACTGGCGACCCCGGCGCTGGCAAGCCCCGATGGCGCGCAAGTCGTCGCTGGATCGGCCACCGTCGCGGGCGAGGGCAGCGGCCATATCGTCGTCACCCAGCAAAGCGACCGGGCGATCATCGATTGGCGCAGCTTTTCACTGAAGGCCGGTGAGAGCGCCCGGTTCAACCAGCCTGGCACGACCTCCATCACGCTAAACCGGGTCTTCGGCGGCGAGGCGAGCTCGATCCTGGGGTCGCTGACCGCCAATGGCCGGGTGTTCCTGATCAACCCCAATGGCGTGCTGTTCGGCGCGGGATCGCGCGTCGATGTCGGCGGGCTGGTTGTCTCAACGGCGGATATTGCGAACGACGCCTTCATGGCGGGCGGCGCGCTGCGCTTTGACAAGCCCGGCAAGGACGGCGCGAGCATTGTCAACCAGGGGCGCATTTCGGTGCGCGATTCGGGCGTCGCGGCCTTTGTCGCCCCCAATGTGCGCAACGAAGGCATTGTCACGGCGCGCGGCGGGCGCGTGGCCTTTGGCGGCGCGGAAACCTTTACCCTCGACCTCGCGGGGGACAATCTCATCCGCTTTCAGGTGGGGGATGAGGTCAAGGCAACCCAGGGCGACGGCACCGGCGCGCTGGTCGATGTCGGCGGGGTCGTCGATGTTCGCGGCGGGACCATCCAGCTGACGGCGCGCGCGGCGCGCGACGTGGTCAACGCAAGCGTGCGGATCAGCGCCTTTCAACCCGCCACCGGGGTGACCACCAACGGCGATGGCAGCTTCAGCCTGACCGGCGGGGCGACGCACCACAATGCCGGGACCGACACGGTTGTCGGCGCTGGCGGCGCGCTTGCCCTGGATGGCCGCAGCGCCGGGGGTGACGCGGCGGATCCCGGCACTTTGACTGCGGCCTTCACCGGAACCGCCGCCGTTGACGGCGCAAAGCTGACCGCGCGGGCGATCACCATCGACGCGAGCGGCACGGTCGAGATGGGCAAGGGCGCTCTGCTTGACCTGTCAGGCGCGGCCAATGGCGGCACCGCGGGCGGAAAGCTGGCGATTGATGCGGACAGCGTCGTGCTCGACGGCAATATTGATCTGGAAGGGTCGGCGCGCGGCGGGTCGGCGCAGATTCGCGGCACCAATTGGGTCAGCATTGGGTCCGCGCTGTCGGCGAGCGGGGCGACGGCGGGTGGCTCGGTTGACATCGCATCGGGCGGCGGTCTGTCGCTCGCTGGCACGATTGCGGTCAATGCGCCGCGCGGGCGGGCCGGTTCGGTCAAGATCAACGCGGTGGGCCGCGCCATCGATACCGGCGACGCCTTTGTGGACGCCACCGGTCTGCACGGCGGCTCGATCAGCTATATCTCGGCCAGCCAGATTATCTCATCAGGAGCCTTCCGGGCCAGCGGGACGATGGGTTTTGGTGGCCAGATTGACGTCACTGCGCCGCGGCTCGACCTGTTTTCGTCGCAATTTTATGCGCAGGGCGGCGTGCGCGGCGGGCGGGTGCGCATCGGCGGCGAATTTCAGGGCGGCAAGGGGCTGACGACCGACGAGCTCGCCAACGCCCGGCGGCTGGTCGCGACCGATGCCGTGACCATCGACGTGTCGTCGCTGGCGCAGCGCGGCACTGGCGGCGACATTGTCGTATGGTCGGATGAAAAAACGACCTTCCTCGGCACCGTCAAATCGATGGGCGGCACGGTCGCGGGCAATGGCGGCCTCATTGAGGTGTCGGGTGCCGAAGATCTGCTGTGGCGCGGCACGGTGGAAACCGCGCGCGGCGGGATGCGCGGCGGCACCTTGCTGCTCGATCCCAAGAACATCACCATCGCCGATGCGACCACGGGGCCAAGCCAGCTCAATCTGGTGCTCGATGCTTTCTCGAACGCCTTGCCCAGCCCGGGGGTGAGTCAGCTGACAACCGGCGACCAGTTTGGCGAATCGGTCTCGCTCGACGGGCTGCGGCTCGCGATCGGATCGCGCAACGACAGCGGTGTGTTCAACACGACCCTTGGGGCGGGTGCGGTCTATCTCTTCACCTTCTCTGATCTGAATTTCGGCACGCCGGTGCTCCAATCGATTATCGGGTCGGGCTATAGCGGCGGCAAGAATCTCTCGCTCGGCCAGCTGGAGGCAAACGACGCCTTTGGGGCGTCGGTGTCGCTCGACGGCAACCGGCTGGCGGTTGGGGCCTTTGCCGATCATGGCTTTGGCAATGTCGCGTCGGCATCGGGTGCGGTCTATCTGTTCAGCTTTGCCGACGCCAATTTTACGACGCCAACGCTGCAAGCGATCATCGGCAACGGTTATGTCGGCGGCAAGAATCTGGCGGTCACGGGGCTGGAGATTGGCGACCGCTTCGGCATTTCGGTGTCGCTGAATGGCAATCGCCTGGCGGTCGGGGCCACAGGCGACGACGGTGCCGCGAACAACGCGACCGAGGCGGGTGCGGTCTATCTCTTCACCTTTGCCGACGGCCTGTTTTCGACCCCGGTGCAGCAGGGCGTTTTGGGCTTTGGCTATACCGGCGGGAAAAACCTCTCGCCCACCGGGCTGACCGGCAGCATGCTGTTCGGCGCTGGCGTTTCGCTCGACGGCAACCGCCTCGCCGTCGGCGCGCCCAGTGTCAGCGAGGGCAGGGTTTATCTGTTCAGCTTTGACGACGCGGCCTTTGGTCAACCGACGCTGGAGGCGCGGATCGGCCTTGGGTTTACGGGCGGCAAGAATTTGTCGATCGCGTCGCTGGACGCCGCCGATAGCTTTGGCGCGTCGGTATCGCTCAAGGGCAACCGGCTGGCCGTTGGCGCGACGGGTGACGATGGCGATGTCAATCTGCGCACTGATACCGGCGCGGTCCATCTGTTCAGCTTTGCCGATTCATCCTTTGCCGCGCCCACATTGGTCGCAACCGTTGGTGCCAATTATGTCGGCGGCAAGAATGTGCGGGTCAGCGATCTGGACCCCAACGACGCGTTCGGCCGGTCGGTCTCGCTGGACGGCAACCGCCTCGCGGTGGGGGCAAGCGGCGACGATGGCCCGGTCAATGCGACGGCGTTCAGCAATGCCGGTGCGGTCTATTTGTTCAGCTTCACCGATGCCAATTATGACGGCGGCCGATTGGAAACGCTGATTGGTGGCGGGTACACCGGGGGGCGCAACCTTTCGGTTGAAAAATCGGCGCTGGCGCAGAATTCGACCCTGGGTCAGGCGGTGTCGCTCGACGGGCTGCGGCTGGCCATTGGCGTCAGCGGCGATGCCGGTGCGTCCAAAACCAGCGCCAATACGGGCGCGGTCTATCTGTTCACCTTTGGCGACCGGAATTTCACCAGCCCGACGCTCCAGTCCATCATCGGCCTTGGCTATAGCGGCGGCAAGAATCTGTCGGTTGCCAATCTGGGGGCGAACGACGCGTTTGGCTCGGCCGTATCGCTGAACGGCAACCGGCTCGCGGTTGGCGCTCCCCGCGACGACGGCGCGACCAATGCGTCGACCGATGTGGGTGCTGTCTATCTGTTCAGCTTTGCCGATGCGAATTTCACGGCACCCGCGCTGACGGCAACGCTGGGTTCGGGCTACAGCGGCGGCAAGAATCTGACCGTCGCCGGTTTGGGTGGTGGCGATGAATTCGGCACGTCGGTCTCGCTCGACGGACTAAGGCTCGCGGTTGGGGCGCAGGGCGATGATGGGCCCACCAACACTTCCAACAATACCGGCGCGGTCTATCTGTTCTCCTTTGCTGATCTTGCTTTTACCACCCCGACACTGCAATCCACTATTGGGGCGGGGTACAGCGGCGGGAAGAATCTGTCGGTCGCCGCGTTGGGTTTCTTTGAATTTTTTGGCCGGTCGGTCTCGCTGGATGGCAATCGCCTTGCGGTCGGTTCTATTGGTGATGACGGAGCGACCAACCTGACGCCCGGCGCTGGGGCCGTATATTTGTTCACCTTTACCGACGCGGCGTTCTCCGGCGGGGCGCTGACGGCGACCATTGGCCGGGGCTACAGCGGCGGCAAGAATTTCTCCCTTCCCGATCTGGCCAGCAACGACCAGTTTGGGACATCGGTGTCGCTGGACGGCAATGCCCTCGCGGTCGGCGCGTTTGGCGACAATGGTCTGTTCAACACCACCACCGGTGCCGGGGCGGTTTATCTTTTCTCGTTCAGCGACGCGGCCTTTTCGACCCCGACGCTGACCAGCCGGATTGGCAAGGATTACAGCGCGGCCGGGAGCCATAATGTCCTCAACCTGGCGGCAAATGACCATTTTGGCAGCGCAGTTTCGCTCGATGGCGATCGCCTTGCGGTGGGCGCACGCTTTGATGACGGGTCCTCGAACCAGATGTCGGACTCGGGCGCGGTCTATCTCTTTTCGATCGTCAATCCGGCCACACCGACGGTCACGCTCCTCACCACAATTGGGCAGGGCTATGGGATTACCCCGACGGTTCCGGGGCTGAAGGCAAATGACGGTTTCGCCGCATCCATCGCGCTCGACGGCAACCGGCTCGTGGTCGGCGTCCCGGGCGATGATGGCGTAACGGGCAACACCGCCGACGCGGGTGCGGTGTATCTGTTCACCTTCGCCGACGCTGCCTTTGCCACCCCGGTGCTGCAGGGCATCATTGGCGTGGGCTATTCGGGCGGCAAGAACCTTTCGGTCGTGTCTTTGGAAGCGGGTGACCAATTCGGCACGGGCGTGTCGATCAACGGCAACCGGCTCGCGGTCGGGGCCAATGGCGATGATGGCCGGTTCAATGATTTCTCCGAAACCGGTGCGGCCTATCTGTTCACCTTCACCGATGCGAACTTCGGCGGCGGTGCGCTCGCCGCGATCCTGGGGGTCGGCTATACGGGCGGCAAGAACCGCGACGTTATCGGCCTGTCCTCGCTGGACAATTTCGGCGTGTCGGTGTCGCTGGACGGCAACCGCCTCGCGGTCGGGGCACCGGGCGATGACGGGCAGGGCAATCTGGTCACCGATTCCGGGGCCGTTTATCTCTTCTCCTTTACCGACAGCGCCTTCAGCGGGGGCGCAGAGGCCGGGCGCCTGGGCGCAGGCTATGTGCTCGGAACCAATTATCTGAATGTCCCCGGGCTTCAGGCGTCGGATGAATTCGGTCGGTCGGTCTCGCTGGACGGCAACCGGCTGGCGGTCGGTGCGATTGGCGATGACGGGGCCCTCAACTCGCAGTCAGACGCGGGCGCGGTCTATCTCTTCACCTTTGCCAATGCCAGTTTCGCAACCCCGACCCTCGCCGGGATATATGGGACCAGCTATTCGGGGGGCAAGAATCTCGACTTGGCGAACGTCCAGACCGGCGACCGTTTCGGCACTTCGGTCTCGCTCGACGGCCTGCGCCTCGCCATTGGTGCGCCGCGCGACGATGGGAGCGGCAATGCGGCGACTGATTCGGGCGCGGTCTATCTGGTGACATTTGCCGACGATCTGTTCACCACGCCCGCGCTCCAAGCAACCTTTGGCGCAGGCTATGGTGCCATAGGCGGCAAGAACCGGACGGTAGCCGAAATCGCCGCAAACGACCTGTTCGGCTTCTCCGTTTCGATCGACGCCGAAAGACTGGCGGTCGGCGCCCTCTTTGACGATGGTGCGACCAACAGCACGACCGATGCTGGGGCCGTCTATCTCTTCACCTTCGGCGACACGCTGTTCACCCAGAGCACGCTGCGCGGGACATTGGGCGCGGGCTATCGCGCCTATACGCCGGTCAACCTGGCCAGTTCGCCGACCATCATTTCGAATGAATTTTTTGGTACCAGTGTTTCGCTGAGCGGCAATCGGCTGGCGGTTGGGGCGTCGGGCGATTCGGGTGCGCTGGGCAATGCCAGCGGCGCCGGTGCCGTCTATCTCTTCACCTTTGCCAGTGCGGCGTTCAGCACACCGACGCTGCAATCCATCATCGGCTTTGGCTATAGCGGCGGCAAGAATTTTTCGGTCGGCACGCTGGCGGCCACCGACGTTTTTGCCACGTCGGTGTCGCTCGACGGCAACCGGCTGGCGGTCGGCGCACCGTCCGACGACGGCGCAACGAACAGCGTGAACAACAGCGGCGCGGTATATTTGTTCAGCTTTGCCGACGCCAGCTTCACCGCGCCGACATTGGAGGCCCGGATCGGGGTCGGCTATACCGGCGGCAAGAATCTTTCGATGCCCGACCTCGCCATCAGCGACAGTTTCGGGTGGAGCGTATCGCTCGACGGCAACCGGCTCGCGGTTGGCGCGCCCGGCGACGACGGATTCGGGGAATCCTCTGCCGGCTCGGGCGCCGTTTATCTTTTCACCTTTGCCGACGCGACCTTTGCAACGCCGGCGCTGGCGGGCACCATCGGCAAGAATTACGTGGGCGCCAGCTCGCACAATGTCGCCAATTTGGACGCCAACGACCAATTCGGCTACAGCGTGTCGCTCGACGGCGACCGGCTCGCCGTCGGTGCGCGGGCCGACCGGAGTGCGGCCAACAACCTGTCGCAGGTCGGGGCCGTTTATCTGTTCAGCTTCGCCGATGCGGTCTTTGCCACCCCGACGGTGCAGGCCATTGTCGGCAAGGGATATACCGGCGGCAAGAATATCGATGTCGCCGATCTGGAGGCCAACGACCAATTCGGCATATCGGTTTCGCTCGATGGCAACCGGTTGGCGGTCGGCGCGCCGAACGACGGCGGTTTTCAGAATTCGGTTTTGGCTTCGGGCTCGGTCTATCTGTTCACCTTTGCCGACGCACAATTTTCCGGCGGGTCCGAAGTCGCGCGGTTCGGCGCGGGCTGGCTGGGCACCAACGACCTCAGCCTCACGCAGCTGGGCAGCGGCGACAGTTTTGGGCGCAGCGTCTCGCTCGACGCGGGGCGGCTCGCGGTGGGCGCCAATAATGACGACGGGCAAGGAAACAGCGTCAACAATTCGGGCGCAGTCTATCTCTTCACTCTGGGCGGTTCGAGCTCGACCGCCTTCACCTATGGCGCATCGCCGGGTGACAGCGTCACCATCACGCCGACCGCCATCGCCAACATCCTCAATACCGGCACAGGCCTGGTGCTCCAGGCGAACAACGACATCACCGTCACCAACGCAATCACCGTCAACAATCCGGCGGGCAATGGCGGCGCGCTGACGCTCCAGGCCGGGCGCTCGGTGCTGATCAACGCGGGCATCACGACCGACAATGGCAATATCACCGTCATCGCCAATGACCTGCTCGCCAATGGCGTGATCGATGCGCACCGCGATGCGGGGGCGGCCGAAATCCTGTTCGGCACGGGCGGCTTCATCAACGCTGGCACGGGCGCGGTCAGCCTGCATCTGCGCAGCGGCGCGGGCAAAACCAACTTCGCCAGCGGCAACATCAGCCTGCGCAACATCACCGGCGGAACGATCAGCGCGGTCAACGACGGTCCGACCGCGGGCAGCGGCATCGTGATCAACAGCGGCGCAGTGCTGACCGCATCCGGCGCGGGCAATGCCATCATCCTGTCGGGCAAACGCTTTACCAACAATGGCGGTGCGGGTGCGCTGGCGCTGACGGGCGGCGGGCGCTTCCTCATCTATTCCGACAATTGGGACAATGACACGCGCGGCGGCCTGGTCGGCGGCAACCTCTATAACCGCACCTTTGCGGGCCATGCGCCGGGCACCATCACCCAGACCGGCAATCAATTTCTCTTCTCGCGCCAGCCAATCCTGACGGTTACCCCGCAAACGGCGGCAACGCGCGAATATGGCGCGGTCAACCCGGCCTTTACGGCGACAATCACGGGCCTGGTCAACGGCGATAGCGCGGCGGCCGCCTATGCCGGCGCGCCGTCGGTGACCACGCCGGCGGGGCAGTTCGCCAATGCCGGCACCTATGCCATCAATGCCGCACTGGGCAGCCTGGTGTCCGACATCGGCTATGGCTTCGCCTTTGGCACCCCCGGCACACTGACCGTCACCAAGGCCTTGCTGACGGTCACGGCGGACAACAAGACCCGCGAATATGGCGCGGTGAACCCCGCGCTGACCGGCACCATCACCGGCTTTAAGGGCACCGACACGGCAGCGGTGGTGACGGGCCTGACCTATGGCACGACGGCGGGCCAGTTCAGCAATGTCGGCGCTTATGCGATCAACGGGGTGGGCGGCACGGCGACCAATTATGACTTCGCCTATGTCCCCGGCACACTGACGGTGACCAAGGCGCTGCTGACGGTGACGGCGGACAACAAGACCCGCGAATATG
>CAZKOW010000001.1:45902-631385 GCA_964554455.1 uncultured Sphingopyxis sp.
TGACGGGCCTGACCTATGGCACGACGGCGGGCCAGTTCAGCAATGTCGGCGCTTATGCGATCAACGGGGTGGGCGGCACGGCGACCAATTATGACTTCGCCTATGTCCCCGGCACACTGACGGTGACCAAGGCGCTGCTCACGGTCACTGCCGACAACAAGACCCGCGAATATGGGGCGGTGAACCCCGCGCTGACCGGCACCATCACCGGCTTCAAGGGCACCGACACGGCAGCGGTGGTGACGGGCCTCACCTATGGCACGACGGCGGGCCAGTTCAGCAATGTCGGCGCTTACGCGATCAACGGCAGCGGCGGCACCGCGACCAACTATGACTTCGCCTATGTCCCCGGCACGCTGACGGTCACGAAGGCGCTGCTCACGGTCACGGCGGATAACAAGACGCGGACCTATGGCGCGGCCAACCCGGCGCTCACGGGCACGATTACCGGCTTTAAGGGGACCGATACGGATGCGGTCGTGACCGGGCTGAGCTACGCGACCGTTGCAACGCAGGCATCGAACGTTGGTGCTTATGCGATTAATGCATCAGGCGGCGTCGCGACCAACTATGACTTCGCTTATGTGCCTGGCACACTGACGGTCACCAAGGCCTTGCTGACGGTCACGGCGGATAACAAGACCCGCACCTATGGTGCAGCCAACCCCACGCTCACCGGCACAATTAGCGGGTTGGTGAATGGCGATGCGGCGTCGGTTGTCTCTGGGCTGACCTATGCCACCAGTGCAACGCAGGCATCGAACGTCGGCGCATACGCAATCAACGCGTCTGGCGGCACAGCGACCAACTATGACTTCGCCTATGTCCCCGGGACCTTGACAGTCACCAAGGCCTTGCTGACGGTGACAGCGGACAACAAGACCCGGACCTATGGCGCGGCTAATCCAGCGCTCACCGGGACGATCAGCGGCTTGGTCAACGGCGACGCGGCCTCAGTTGTCTCTGGGCTGACCTATGCAACGAGTGCGACGCAAGGGTCCAATGTCGGCACCTATGCCATCAACGCTTCGGGCGGCGTGGCCACCAACTATGACTTCGCTTATGTCCCTGGCACGCTGACCGTCACCAAGGCGTTGCTCACGGTCACGGCGGACAACAAGACCCGCACCTATGGTGCGGCCAATCCGGCGTTGACGGGCACGATCAGTGGGCTCGTCAATGGTGACGCGGCGTCGGTCGTGTCTGGGCTGACCTATGCGACGAGCGCAACCCAGGGGTCGAACGTTGGCGCATACGCAATCAACGCGTCGGGCGGCACAGCCTCCAACTATGACTTTGCCTATGTCCCCGGGACGCTGACGGTCACCAAGGCGCTGCTCACGGTCACTGCCGATAACAAGACCCGCACCTATGGTGCCGCTAACCCCACGCTCACTGGCACGATCAGTGGGCTGGTTAACGGCGACGCGGCGTCGGTCGTGTCGGGGCTGACCTACGCCACCAGTGCAACGCAGGCATCGAATGTCGGCGCATACGCAATCAACGCGTCTGGCGGCACGGCGACCAATTATGACTTCGCCTATGTCCCGGGCACGCTGACGGTCACCAAGGCGCTGCTGACGGTGACGGCAGACAACAAGACCCGGACCTATGGCGCGGCCAATCCGGCGTTGACGGGCACGATCAGTGGGCTGGTCAATGGGGACGCAGCTTCGGTTGTCTCTGGTCTGACCTATGCGACGAGTGCGACGCAAGGGTCGAACGTCGGCACCTATGCCATCAACGCTTCGGGCGGCGTGGCCACCAACTATAATTTTGCCTATGTCCCCGGCACGCTCACCATAACCAAGGCCCTGCTGACGGTTACCGCCGACAATAAGAGCAAGCTGTTCGGCGTTGCCAATCCGGCGTTGACCGGGCGGATCAGCGGGCTGGTCAATGGCGACACGGCCAATGTGGTGGCGGGTCTTGTCTACAACACCGCAGCATCGACTTTCTCGCCGATTGGCACTTATGCGATCAACGCCGGGGGGGCGACCGCGACCAATTATAACTGCGCTTATGTTCCTGGCGTGCTGACGATTTCAGCCGCCGTTCAGCAAACGCCGCAGAATACCGGCTTGGCCGCACCGGTGATCGAAGAGGACGGCGAGATTGGCTATATCGGCGGTCAAGGCGAAACCGGCGGGGCGGGAGGCAGCACTGGCAGTGCTTCCAACCAGACGGAAGAGTCCGAAGCGGATGGCAATGGATCAACCGTGGTCAAAGTGGGCGGTGACATCGCCTATGTTGGCCGCGACACGAGGAGATAATTGGCAGTGAAAGCCCTGATATTCGGATTGGTCACCCTGGTTGCAACATCGGCTGCTGCGGCCCAAACGGCGCCCGGTGCCGGCGCGCAGGGCGACATCAAGCCCTGGACCTATGCCTGTCGCGGCGAAGGCGCCACGCGGATCTGTGATGCCGTCCATGTGCTGGTCGACAAGACAACGCAGCAAGAGGCCATTCGCATTGCGGTGGCCAAACAGGTCGCCTCCGGGCGCACTGGCGTGCTGGTCAAGGTGCCGCTGGGTTTCCGGCTCGATTCGGGGGCGATGCTGCGGCTGAACCAGCAAGCGAACGGCAATATCGACGCCATCCCCTTCACCCGCTGCTTTCCGGACGGATGCTATGCGGAACGACCGCTGACCGCAGCGGAGGTCACCGCGCTGACCAACGCCAAACAGGTCGAGATGGTGGTGCTGGCGCTGGACGGCAAACCCAATCTGGTTGAAATCGACGTCACCGGATTGGCCGCCAACCTGAAATCCATGGCCACGGCGCGCTGAACCTCCATACTCTGTTTCAGTTAAACTGAAACGCCCGGCACCGGCCCACACCCCCACCCGGCCGCCCACAGAGTAACCTTGATTGGGCGGCCGGGTGCGGGTGCCGGCCGGTCCCGATTCCACGTGAGTGGAATGGACTTTACCCCGCGCGCCACACCGCGACCCCGGCGGGGGGCAGGGTGGGCCCGCCGCACAGCATGGCCGCGCCCGCCGGTATCGGCACGGCAGCCGCCTGCGCGCCATAGTTGAAGGCAAAGCCGATATCGCCCGCGCGGCGGATGCGGACGCCGTCGGGAAGGGGGCTGGCATCAAGGCCGGCTTCGGCGGCCAGGCGCTGCACCAGCCGGTCGAGCAGCGCTGGTTCCGGCCAGGTGGCGACGTAGCGGACGGCGCCATGCGCGAACACAACGCCGCGCCCATCGGCCAGCCGCTCCTCGGCGGGCAGGGCGGTTTCGACATGGTCGAGCCAGCGGGTGAGGGCAAAGCCTTCGCCTGCCTCCGCATGGCCATCGCGCAGGCTCTCCACGCGGATGACCTTCAACGGGATCAGTTGTTGCAGCGGACCGGGGGCAAGCTCAGCGGGAATGGCAAAATCGCGCGTCTTGCTGCCCGACCGCGCGCCGATCACTATGGGGACATTCTGCGCGGCGAGCCGATCGGCCAAGCCATCGGGGACGATGGGTAGGCAGGGGATGACAATCATCCGATAGCCATCAAGCGGCGCATCGGGGTGGATCATGTCGACATCCAGCCCATGGCGGCGCAGCGCGGAATAATAGTCGAATGCGATGCGCAGCGCGCTAAAGCCCTTGCCCTGCGGCTGGGTGTCGGTCACCCAATCGCTGCTATAGTCGAACAGCAGCGCGGCCGGGGCCTGCGCCGTGGTGACGGGGCCGATGGCGGCAATGTCGGCGGCGGCGGCGCGCACCTCCGCCGCCGCCGGGGCATCGACGCGGTCGGGCCGCAGCAGCCCCGCGTGCATCTGTTCCTGGGCAAAGGGGGCCTGGCGCCAGCGGAAATAGCTGGTGAGCTCTGCCCCATGCGCCATCGCCTCCAGCGTCCACAGGCGCACCATGCCATCCAGCGGCGCGGGGTTGAAGCGCGCCCAATTCACGGGCCCGGGTTGCTGTTCCAGCACACACCAGCGCCCCCCCGCCGCCGTCCCGCGATAAAGGTCATGGTGAAAGGCGGCGATGTCGGGATGACCCTGGCGCAGATAGGCGGCCTTGTCCGCCTCACCGAACCAAAATTGTTCCAGGAAGCCGAGCGGATAGCTGTCCCACCCCGCAACATCCAGATCGCGGCCTACGGCATGGTGATCGAACTGCGTAAAAAAGCCCATATAATTGTGCATGACATCGCGGCCCGGCGATCCGGCGCGGATGATGGCGGTCTGCACCTGGTTAAAGGCGACCACTTCGTCCGACGCAAAGCGGCGGTAGTCGAGCACATGCGCTGGATTGGGCTCGGTCACCGGCGTCAGCGGCGGGTCAATCTCTGCGAAGCTGCGATACTCCATCGACCAGAACACATTGCCCCAGGCGCTGTTGAGCGCCGCGATGCTGCCATAGCGTGCGGCGAGCCAGTCGCGAAACGCAGCGGCGGCGTGCGCCGAATAGCTGACCACTGTGTCGTGGCAGCCATATTCATTGTCGGTCTGCCACGCGGTGATGGCGGGATGCTGACCATAGCGGTCCACCAGCGCGGCGGTGATGCGTGCGCATTCGGCGCGGTATGGGCGGTGCGAAAAACAATAATGGCGGCGCGACCCGAAATTGCGCGGGCGCCCCTGGGTGTCGATGGCCACCATGTCGGGCATCCGGTCGACGAGCCACTTGGGCGGCGTCGCCGTCGGCGTGCCCAGGATGATGCGCAGCCCCGCGTCGGCCAGCGTGGCGATGGCGCGGTCCAGCCAGCCCCAATCAAAACGCCCCGGCTCTGGCTCGATCCGGCTCCAGGCAAATTCGCCGATGCGCACCCGCGACAGGCCCATGGCGGCCATGCGCGCGGCATCGTCCGCCCACACCGCCTCTGGCCAATGTTCGGGATAATAGCAGACACCCAATTCCACGCTGGTCCCCCCGTTTCCCCGCACCCGGGCCCGTAACTGGCTTGATCCCCTGGCCGCAATCGGTCAGACCAGCGGGCCGTGGGTGGAGGATATAGATGAACACAGGCCTGAGCAGTAGCAGCTTTGTCCAGATTGCGATTTTTGCCGGATTGACCCTGTTCGTCGCGCTGCTGACCATCTGGAAGGTCCGGCAGGTGAAAACCGCCAATGACGGGTCGGGCAAGGATGTGTTCCTGGCGGGCGGGGGGCTGTCATGGCTGTTCGTCGCCGGGTCCATCACGCTGACCAACCTGTCCACTGATCAACTGGTGGGCATGAACGGCAATCAGATGCTGCTGCTGGCCTGGTGGGAAATTGCGGGCTTTGTCGGGCTGATGATCCTCGCCTTTGTGTTTGTGCCGGTTTATTATCGCAACCAGTGCACGACGGTCACCGAACTGCTCGAACGGCGCTATCAGGGGCGCAGCGTCCGGACGCTGATCGCGGGGCTGTTCCTGCTCGGCAACATCTTCATCTATCTTCCCGCCGCGCTTTATTCGGGCAGCCTGTTTCTGCAAACGCTGTTCGGGGCGGACATTCCGCTGCTGGTCTTTGCCAGCGGGCTTGCCATTGTCAGCGCGCTTTACACCATCTTTGGCGGGCTGAAGGCGGTGGCGATCATGGACACTTATTCGGGCATAGGCATATTGGGGCTGGCGCTGCTGATCGTCCTGCTCGCGCTGGCGGCGGTGGATTTCGATATCGTCACGGGCGTGCCTGCCGAACGGCTGAGCATGGTGGGCGGCGATGACAGCCCCATTCCGTGGCACACGCTGCTGACCGGCATGATCTTCATCCAGATATTCTATTGGTCCACCAACCAGAATATCACGCAAAAGGCGATGGCCGCCCCGACGGTGCGCGAGGCGCAAAAGGGCGTCATCGCCGCCGCCATCGTCCGCATCCTGATCATCCCGCCCATCGTCGTCATCCCCGGGGTCGTCGCCTATAAATTGTTCGGCGACATTGGCGATGCCGCCTATGGCCGCCTGGTCGGCGAAGTGCTGCCGCCCTGGCTCGCGGGCACCTTTGCGGCGGCCATCGCCGCAGCAGTCATCACGACATTCAGTGCGGTGTTGAACAGCTCGGTGGCGCTCTACGCGGTCGATTTTCACGATCAATATATCGGCAAGGTGCGCAATTTCTGGCGCTTGTCCGCGACGCGGTCGGTCGCCATTACGGTCGTCGCCATTCTGATGGTGCCCGTGTTCCAAAACGCCGACAGCATCATCAACCTGCTGCAACAGCTCAACGGCCTGTCCTCCATGCCCATCTTGTCGGCCTTCATCGTCGGCCTGCTGTTTCGCGGGGTGGGGGCACCGGCGGCGGTGGTGGGCGTCCTGTGGGGCTTTCTCCTTTATGCCGCCTACAGCTTCTGGTGGCAGCCGGCGGGCATCATCACGCTGCACTATATCCATTTCATGGTCATTGTGCTGGCGACGTCGGTGATCGCGGCGCTGGCGGCGAACCGCTGGCTGTTGGGCAATCGCGCCGAATATATTGGCCTGGCGGTTGTGCGCGGAACGGCATGAGCAGGTGACCGAGGGGCGCTATATCCATCTGGCGGGGCGCGCCATGTCGCTGGTGCTGGAACGGGCGGAGCGCGGGCCGCCGCGCTGGCGCCATTGGGGGGCATGGGTGGACGTGGCGGGCCTTGCCGCATTGCCGCCAATCGCCGATCAGCGCGGTGCGGCGTCCTTTTCCATGGACCGCGACGTCCCGTTGACCAGTGCGCCAACGGCGGGCACGGGCTGGCTCGGACCCGTCGCCGTCGCCTGCCACCGCGCGGCGCGCGACAGCGTGCTAGCGTGGGATGGCTGCGACGTCGCGGCGGACGCGCGGCAGGCCACCATCACGCTCACCGATACCGCGCGCGGCGTTCGGCTGGTCCAGCGGATTTCGCTGGATGCGGACGGTGATTGCGCAACCTTTGCCGCCACGCTGACCAATATCGGGGCCGACCCGTTGCAGGTCGCGGCGCTGGCCAGCGCGGTGCTGCCCATTCCCGCCAGCGCGGCGCGGCTGCGCAGCTACCATGGACGGCACAATGGCGAATTGCAGGCGGCGGATGAAGCCATGCCGGCGCAGGTCTGGCGGCGCTCGTCGCGACGCGGCCTGACCGGCCATGGCGGGCCGCCGGGCCTGTTCGTGCTGGACGCGGGGGCGCATGGCTTTGGCGGCGGGGTGTGGGCGGTGCAGCTCGCCTGGCCGGGCGACAGCGATCTGACGATGACCGCCGATGACGAAGGCGGGCATGTGCTGACCGCCGGGGCGGCGCTGGCCCCGGGCGAGATCATCCTTGCGCCCGGCGAAAGCTGGACCGCGCCGCCGCTCATCGCCACCTATTCGCCCGACGGGCTGAACGGGGCCAGCGCCAATTTCCACGCCGCGATCCGCGCGGCGCTGACCTGGCCCGGCGGTTCCATGCGCCCGCGCCCGGTGCATTTCAACAGCTGGGAGGCCTGTTACTTCGCGCATGACGAAGGGGTGATGCGGGCGCTGGCGCAGCGCGCGGCGGCGCTGGGGTGCGAACGCTTTGTGCTCGACGATGGCTGGTTCAAGGGGCGCAGCGACGACCGCGCCGGGCTGGGCGACTGGACGGTCGATCCGCACAAATATCCGGCCGGGCTGCGCCCCCTTGCCGACGCGGTGGTTGCGCTGGGGATGGAATTCGGCCTGTGGGTCGAACCGGAAATGGTCAATCCCGACAGCGACCTGTATCGCGCGCATCCCGATTGGGCGCTCGCCGTTGATGGCATCGCCGCGCCCACATCGCGCGGCCAGCTGGTGCTCGACATGGCGAGCGGCGATGTGCGGGATTATCTCTTTGCCGCGCTCGATGCGCTGCTCACGGCGCTGCCCATCGCCTATCTGAAATGGGACCATAACCGCGACCTGGCCCCGCTAGCCGATGCGGCGGGGCGGCCCAGCGGGACGGCGCAGGTGGCGGGCACGCTGGCCTTGCTGGCGCGGCTGCGCGCGGCGCATCCCGATGTCGAAATCGAAAGCTGCGCGGGCGGCGGCGGCCGGATTGACGCGGGGATGGCCCAGCATGTCCATCGGTTCTGGACCAGCGACAATATCGACGCGCTCAGCCGGATTGCGATCCAGCGCGGCTTTCTGGCGTTCATGCCGCCTGAAATGATGGGCAGCCATGTCGGGGCCAGCCCGGCGCATGCCACGGGGCGGGTGCAGCCCATGGGCTTTCGTGCCGTCGTCGCCATGACCGGCCATTTGGGGGTGGAGCTGGACCCCGCGAAGCTGAGCGAGGGCGAACGGGCCGCGCTGGCACAGCATATCGAATTCTATAAAAATTGGCGCGACCTGCTCCATGGTGGTCAGCTCTGGCTGGGGGACGGCGGCGACGGACTGCTGTGGCAGGCGCAGGGACGCGCGGACCGGATGCTGCTCTTTGCCTGGCAAACCGCGCCGCCGCTGCGCCGCCGCCCCCAGCCTTTGCCCTTGCCCGTCATCGGCGATGGGCCGCACCGCGTCAGCCTGCTGTTCAGCAGCGGGCTGGGCGGCCCCTATCGCATTGCGGCGCCCGCGCTGTTTGCGGCGATGCAGGCGGAACCCGTGACGCTGGACGGCAGCTGGCTGCGCCATGCGGGGCTGCCCATGCCGCCACTGCGCGCCGAAGGAGCTGCGGTGTTCCTGATCGAGCACCACGCCGCCGCCGCGATTTAGCGACTGGACAGCCGGGCCCGCACGTGTATTATCCATACAACACACAATGAAGGAGCGGCGCCATGCGGTCGATGAAATCCCTGTCCATTCTGGTGCCTGCGCTGTTGCTGGCGGGCTGCAACGCGTCGGTCGGCGGGGGCGACGATGCGGCCAAGGGCACCAATGGCCCCGACGGCAGCCGCAGCTTCGCGGCAGCCGACTTTACCGGGGTGGAACTGGCTGGCGCGGACGATGTCGTCATCAAACAGGGGGCCAGTTTTTCGGTGGTCGCCACGGGGCCGCAGTCCGTGCTCGACCAGCTGGTGGTGTCGGTGGCGGACGGCGTGCTGGTGGTGCGGCGCAAGACTATGGGCATGAGCTGGTCCGACGCGCAAACCGCAACCGTAACGGTTACCATGCCCGTGCTGGCCAGCGCCGCGATCAGCGGATCGGGCGATCTGACGGCGGACCGCGCCGCCGCCGACAGCGTCGCGGCCACCTTGTCGGGGTCGGGCGACCTTAGCATTGCCACGGTCGACGCCAAGACGGTCGCGCTGTCGCTGGCCGGGTCAGGCGATCTGAAAATCGGCGGTGGAAAGGCGGACAGCGGCGATTTGGGCCTGGCCGGGTCGGGCGATATGGACGCCAGCGGCCTCAGCCTGGCCAATGCCAGCGTGTCGCTGGCCGGGTCAGGGGACATTGCGCTGACCGCAACTGGCGCGGTGAAGGCGTCGCTGGTCGGGTCGGGCGATGTCCGCGTGAGCGGCGGGGCAAAATGTGATAGCAACGCTATCGGCTCGGGCGAGGTCATCTGCGGTTAAGCGCCGCTGATCCAACCCCGCGTGGCGCCATAGGGGATGGATGATGCGGGGATGGATGATGCGGGAATGGATGATGGTTTCGGGTGCGGCGCTGCTCGCGGCGCTCGCCGCTGCCGGGCCAGTCGTGGCTGCGGAAAAGCGCATCGGCCTCAGCAGCTTTGACCGCATCATCCTGAACGGTGATTTCGTGGTAGAGGTCAGCACGCGCGCGCCGCTGGGCGCGGTGGTTTCTGGCAGCAGCGACGGCCTCGACCGGGTGGAAATCCGCAATGTCGGCGGGGTGCTGACCATCAACGACCGCCGCTATGGCAGCGACCGGCAACGCGGTGCGGGGCCCGGTGCCATCACCATTCGCATCAACACCGCCGGGCTGCGCAGCGCTGCGGTCGCCGGCGCGGGATCGCTGACGATTGACCGGATGAAGGGGGCAAAGGTCGATCTGGGCCTGCGCGGGCCGGGCACGTTGGTCGTCGGGGCCATTGCCGCCGACCGGCTGACCCTCGCGGTGGTCGGCAATGGCCGCGCGGTGCTGGCCGGCACCACCAAAAGCGCCGAGGCGATGGTGTCGGGCGCGGGCGCGGTCGATGCCGCCGCGCTCAATGCCGCCGATCTGGTGGTCCAGGGCGAAGGATCAGCCGATCAACGCTATGCCGCCAGCCGCTCGGCCCGGCTGACGCTGCGCGGCACGGGCCGGATGACGGTGACCGGCAAGGCAAAATGCGTGGTTCGCAACCTGGGCAGCGTTACCGTCGCCTGCGGCAGTTGACAGGGGCTATCCCGCGTCCTGCCAGGTCAATTGGTCCAAGGTGCGGCTGCGTTTGACGATCAGGCCGGGGAGCCAGCGGGACAGAAAGGCAATGCGCCGCGCGGTCGGCCCCACGGGCGTGTGCAGCCGGTCGCCATGCACGGCCTGCCACGCCGCATCGGCCACCTCGGACACAGGGCTGATTTCCACGCCGCCTTCGGCCAGGCGGTCGCGGATCGACACATTGCTGTTGCCCGTCACCTGATTGAGCAGCGGCGTTTCGATAAAGCTGGGCATCAGGTCGCGGACCTTGATGTCATAGCGGGCAAATTCAATGTCGAGCGCCTCGGTCAGCGCGCGGACCGCATGCTTGGTCGCCGAATAAATGGCCAGCCCCGCCGATCCATAATAGCCCGACGCCGACCCGGTGTTGAGGATGACCGCACCCGGGGTCGCGGTGAGCAGCGGCAGGGCGGCATAAATGCCATTCACCACGCCGCCAAAATTGATCGCGATCAAGCGGTCGGCGGCCTGCGGCGCGACCTCCGGAAAATGGCCGCCGGTGCCGATGCCGGCATTGTTGAACAGCACGTCCATCCGCCCGCCGCTCGCCTCGGCAAAGGCGGCGATGGCCGTCTGCCACTGGTCCCGGTCGGTCACATCCATCAGGTGGCGGCTGCTTTGCCCTTCCGGCAACAGCGCGGCGGTGCCGTCCATCCCCTGCCGATCGATATCGGCGATACCGACAAACCAGCCTTGCGCCGCAAATGTCTGCGCCACGGCGCGGCCAATGCCCGAACCGCCGCCGGTGATGAAAATGGCCTTGCGGGTCCCGGTCATGCTGCTCTCCGTTAATCTACATTGCTGTCAGTAACTGGCGGCATAGGGCCCGGGACGTCAAGTGCCAAGCGCGATGTGCGCAAGTGGGCATTGCACAATGGGCCTTGGCGGGACGGCATCATGCTCTAGGAATAGCGGCCTATGCGGCTGTCCCGCCTGTTCCTGTTCGCGATCCTGGCGCTGCTGCTTGCCGCCCCGGCGCGCGCGCAATTGACGGCGCACTTCTACAGCCGCGATTTTGGAACCCATTTCCCTCACGCCGCCATCCGGATTGAGGGCGCAATGGCCGCAACCGGGCAGCGCATCGACGTCAATTATGGCTTTACTGCGCGTCAGGTGACCCGCGAGCTGCTCACGCAGGACGTGCCGGGATATGTCCAGACCCTGGACGCCGCGGGACTGGCAACGATGGAGCGGCGGTTCAGCGTGGCGGTGGATGCGGCCGCCTATCGCCGCCTGATGGCCCGCGTTGCCGCGTGGCAGCGGCTGCGCCAGCCGGGCTATCGTCTGATGCGGCGCAACTGCGTGCATTTCGTGATGGACATGGGTGCGGCGCTGGGCCTTAACGTAAACCGCCGCAGCGAGTATTTCACGAAGCCGCGCCAGTTTCTGGACGAGATGCGCGCGCTGAACCCGGGGGTCACGCGATGATGATGACATGGATGCTGGTGCTGGCCAGCGCGACCGAACCGGCCGCCGCGACGCCGCCCCGCCTGCTCGGCACATCGGGCGGCCTGATTCAGCGCAGTGACTATCCCGCGCTGGCGATGATCGACGATGTCGGCGGCACGACCGGTTTTGCGCTCAGCGTCGGGGCCGACGGGCGGCCCGGGGCCTGCCGCATCACGGCGGGCAGCGGGTCGGCGCTGCTGGATGATACGACGTGCAAATTGCTGCTGCGCCGGGCACGTTTTGCCCCGGCGACGGCAGCGGGCAAGCCAGTGGCTGGCGAATGGAATAGCCGCGTGCGGTGGGACCTGCCGCCCGCGCCCTATATCGCCATCGACCCGCGCTACAATGGGCCGGCGAAACGCTCGGCGCAGGCGGGCGCTGGTCTGGCCGCCCTTACCGCCGCGATGGGGCCTGCAGCGGCGGTGCCCGCGACCAGTTTTGTGCTGGTGGATGTTGACCGGTCGGGCGTGGTGACGGCTTGCGCGGGCCATGGCGGCGATGCGCCCCCGGCAAAGGCCTGCGCGCTGTTGATGGGGAAGGACCTGTTTGTCCCCGGTTTCGATGGCGAGGATAATGCGACGGCAGACCGGGTGCGGGTGAAAATCCGCTGGTAAGCTTTTGCTGCTAAACCTCTCGGCATGCCCTGACCTTATGTCATCACGCTCTCTGGACGCTGGCGGTGCAAGGCCCTATGTGGGTTGCTCGCTTGATGCGCCCTTGTTTGGAATAGTCTCCGTCCGCATGAAATTGCTGCTGACCTTGCTTGCCATTTTGACCGGTTTTGCCGGCGGGGATGCGGCGCGCTTTGCGCCTGCGCCCACGGCGACGCTGGGCGTGGCGGCGGTGCTGGCAAAGGGGGCGGTCCCGCAAAATCAGGCGCAGGCCGCCAACCGCCCGGTGCTTGCCGCACCGCTGCGCCTGGTCACCAGTTGCACCCAAATGGTGCGCCAGGTGACGGCAGCGCCCATTTTGTCCGGCCTGACGCCGCGCGGACTGCGCGCCCGGGAATAGCATGGCGGCGCAGCGCCCGTGCGCTGACCCATCCCCCTGCATCGCCCAGAACGGGCCGCGCGGCGGCACCCCCTGGCCGCACTTCCATCATGATTTTTTCAGGACACTTCCATGTTCGCATCGCTCGTCAAATCGGTTTTCGGTTCCTCCAACGACCGCTACATCGCCTCCATTCGCAAGGTGGTGGACAAGATCAACGCCTTTGAACCCACTATTTCGGCCCTGTCGGACGATGAATTGCGCGGGCAGACCGCGATTTTCCGCAGCAAGCTGGACCAGGGCGCAACGCTCGACGACATTCTGCCCGAAGCCTTTGCGACGGTGCGCGAGGCCGCCGTGCGCACGCTGGGCCTGCGGCATTTCGATGTGCAGATGATTGGCGGCATCGTGCTGCACCGCGGTGAAATATCCGAAATGGCGACGGGTGAAGGCAAGACGCTGGTCGCCACCCTGCCCGCCTACCTCAACGCACTGGAGGGCAAGGGCGTCCATGTCGTCACCGTCAACGACTATCTGGCGCGGCGCGACGCCGAATGGATGGGGCAGGTTTATGGCTTTCTGGGCCTGACCACCGGCGTCATCGTGCCCAACCTTAATGAACTGGAACGGCGCGATGCCTATGGCGCCGACATTACCTATGCCACCAACAATGAATTGGGCTTTGATTATCTGCGCGACAATATGAAATATTCGCGCACCGAAATGGTCCACCGCGAATTTAATTTTGCGATTGTCGATGAAGTTGACAGCATCCTGATCGACGAAGCGCGCACGCCGCTGATCATCTCTGGCCCGACCGACGACAAATCCGAACTCTATGTCCGCGTCAACGCGGTCGTGCTGCAACTGGGCGAGGGCGATTATGAAAAGGACGAAAAGTCAAAGGCGGTATCGCTGACCGAAGATGGCACCGAACATGTCGAACGGCTGCTGGAAAGCGCCGGGCTGCTGCACGGTGCCAATCTGTATGACATCGAAAACACGCAAGTCGTCCACCATGTGAACCAGGCGTTGAAGGCGAACATCATGTTCCGCCGCGACACCGATTATATCGTCAAGGATGACAAGGTCATCATCATCGACGAATTTACCGGGCGGATGATGGACGGCCGCCGCTGGTCCGACGGGCTGCACCAGGCGGTGGAGGCCAAGGAAGGCGTGCAGATCGAGCCAGAAAACCAGACACTGGCGTCGATTACGTTCCAGAATTATTTCCGCATGTATCCCAAATTGAGCGGGATGACCGGGACGGCGGCCACCGAAGCGGCGGAATTTTTCGACATTTACAAGATGAACGTCGTGTCCATCCCCACCAACCGGCCCATCGCGCGCCGCGACGAGCAGGATGAATTCTACAAGAATATCACCGACAAATTCGCCGCCATCGCCAAAACGATCCGCGAGGCGAGCGAGGCGGGCCAGCCGGTGCTGGTCGGCACCGTGTCGATTGAAAAATCGGAGCTGCTGTCATCCTTCCTGGAAAAGGAAGGGGTGAAGCACGAAGTGTTGAACGCCCGCTTCCATGAAAAGGAAGCACATATCGTGGCACAGGCCGGCCGCGCGGGCGCGGTGACCATCGCCACCAATATGGCGGGCCGCGGCACCGACATCAAGCTGGGCGGCAATGAAGAATTCCGGATCGAGGATGAATGCGGGGCCATGGCCCCAGGGCCCGAACGCGACGCCGCGATCGCGCGCATCCGGGCCGAGGTCGCCGAGGAACGCGAGCGGGTGAAGGCAGCAGGCGGCCTGTTCGTCCTCGCCACCGAACGCCACGAAAGCCGCCGCATCGACAATCAGCTGCGCGGCCGTTCGGGGCGGCAGGGCGACCCGGGGCGCAGCAAATTCTATCTGTGCCTTGACGATGATCTGATGCGCATCTTTGGCCCCGACACGGCCTTTGCCAAGATCATGAACAGCAATTTAGAGGATGGCGAGGCCATTGGGTCCAAATGGCTGTCCAAGGCCATCGAAACCGCACAGAAAAAGGTCGAAGCGCGCAATTACGACATCCGCAAACAGGTCGTTGAATATGACAATGTCATGAACGACCAGCGCAAGGTCATCTATGACCAGCGCGCCGAAATCATGGACAGCGACAGCGTCGACGATGTGATGGCCGACATGCGGGCCGAAACGGTCAATGCGCTGGTCGGCGATGCCTGTCCGCCGGGCAGCTATCCCGAACAATGGAATGTCCAGGGGTTGAAGGACCGCGTCGCCAATGTGCTCGACCAGCTGGTGCCGGTGGAGGAATGGGTCAAGGAGGACGCGGTTGAGCCCGAAATTTTCGCCGAGCGCATCCAGGCGCTGGCCGACGCGGCGGTGGATGAAAAGCGCGGCGCGGTGGACGAGGAAACATGGCGCAACATCGAAAAATCGGTGCTGCTGCGCACGCTCGACCATCATTGGAAGGAACATCTGGCGACGCTCGATGCGCTGCGGCAGGCCATTTTCCTGCGCGCCTATGCACAAAAGCAGCCGATCAATGAATATAAGCAAGAGGCCTTTGCCCTGTTCGACCGGATGCTGACCAATATTCGTGAGGATGTGACGCGCACCGTGGCGACGCTGCAATTGCGGCTGGACGCGCCAGAGGCGATGCCGCTGCCCGACCTGCCCGATTTCCTGACCACGCACATCGACCCCTTCACGGGCGAGGACAATAGCGCCGACATCGACGATGGCTCGCTGGGGGTGATCGCCAACACGCTGCCGCCGATGCAGATTGTCCGCCCGCCGCTGCCCGAAGGCGTGGGCGAGGGGGACAATCCGTTCGCCAACATGAACATCGGCCGCAATTCGCCCTGCCCGTGTGGGTCGGGGCGGAAGTATAAGCATTGCCACGGGATGATTTGATTGCGGGTGGGGGTGGTGTGACTCTGCGCTCCGGGCTTGACCCGGAGCCCAGGGCTTCAAGCGCAACTGTCGGCTCCGGCTTCCCTGGGCTCCGGGTCAAGCCCGGAGCACGGCAGGGCAGGCTTGACCAACGGGTGCGTGCCCGCCAGCACTGGGCCGATGACCCTCCTCACCGCCCTCTTTGCGCTCACCGCCGCGCTTTACGCCAGCGTCGGGTTCGGCGGCGGATCGACCTATACCGCGCTGCTCATCCTGTTCGGGACACCGCTGGCGCTGGTCCCGGCGATCAGCCTCGCTTGCAACATCATCGTGGTCAGCGGCGGGACGGCGCGGTTTGTGCGCGCGGGTGCCGTGCCCTGGGCCCGGGCGTTGCCGCTGGTCGCCGTCGCCGCACCGCTCGCCTTCCTTGGCGGGCTGACGCCAGTGAAGGAGGGGTTGCTCGTCTGGCTGCTCGGCGGGTCGTTGCTGGTGGCGGCCATGCTGCTTCTGGTGCAGCCGCAAAGCGCGCGGCCCATCGCGCTCCCGAACCTCTGGCTTTACCCGATTGCGGGCGCACTTGGCCTGCTGGCGGGGATCGTCGGCATCGGCGGCGGCATTTTCCTCGCCCCCATCCTGCACCTCATCCGCTGGGCCGAGGCGCGCGCGGTGGCGGCGACGGCCAGCCTGTTCATCCTGACCAACAGCCTGTTCGGCCTGACCGGTCAGCTGGTGAAGGGACAGGGCAGCGCCATGTTTGAAACCGTCGCGGCGCATTGGCCGCTGCTCGTCGCTGTGCTGGTCGGCGGCACCATCGGCAGCCACATCGCCGTGCAGCTGGCCGCGCCCGCGCTGCTGCGCCGCCTGACCGCGCTGCTCGTGGGGTTCGTGGCGGTGCGGTTGCTGACGGGGTGGTAAGGTGGCTTGACCGGCCATGAACGCGCGCATAGCTTGTCGGCCAAGTCGCAAGCATGATTATCCGATGTTGGCCCTGAAAGGGAGCTTGCTATGCCTGTGCCTTACCTTCCTCAGCCTGCTGAGAAATTCCGTTGGCGCCTCGCCGCGCGGCGCACAATTGCGGCGATTGCTGCCGGGGCCTTGCTGATGACTCCGGCGGCCACGCCCGTTGCCACCGCCAAGCCCGCCGGTCCCTTTTTTGAAAAGGTCGCCGAATATCTGGTCAAGGCGGGGGTCAGTCCCGATGCCATCGAAATGGCGCGCTATACCGTCAACCAGACGCGCCATGCGGGCATTGTTTATACCCATGCCGCAGCACAGGATTATCCCTTTTTCGCGCTGGTCGGTGCTGTCAAGGCGGTGAAGAACAAGGATTTGCCAGGGATCGGGCCGTTTTCACAGGCCAAATGCGAAACGCCGGTGACGCTGATCGATGTCGTGTTTGGCAAGGCCGATAGCTATGTCGACAATGCCAAGGGCAAACAGGATACGCAGGCGCTGGTCAGCGGAGCCAAGGATTTTGCCGCCGCCTATGCCAAGGAAACCACCGCGCAGGCCAAGGCCGAAGTGCAGTCGCAACTTGCCGAAACCATCCCCTATTTCGGCGAAATCAAGACCATCTGTTCCTTCGCCTTTGAAACCGATTTCGCGATCGAAAAGAATTTCCAGCAGGCGGCCAGCAAGACGTCGCAGGACATTCACAAAATCTATCGGTCCTTCCGCGACGGCGAATATGCCACCGGCGTCGGCACGCTGCTGACACTGGGGGTCAGCGGCGAAGTGGCGTGCGGGCTGGTCGACACGCTGGTGGACCAAAGCCTGATCGGGCGCACGCCGTTGCTTGGCGATCTGGCGAAAGCCGCGTGCAGCGGCTTTGTTGGCAAGGTCATCGACGGATTTGCGGGCATCATCAAGGGCGGGGTCGGGTTGATCGAGGACGGCGTTTCCTATGCATGGCAGGGGGCGAAGGCCGGGGCGTGCGCCGTCTATTCGCTGGTCGGCAGCGGGTGCAGCAAGGCCCCGCCGCCCGATCCACTGACGCTGGCCGTGGGAGGGGCCCAAAATTGGTGCGCTGCGCGCGGCGGGCTGAGTGCGGGCAATTTTCCCAATGCCAGCAACTTCAGCTTCAATTGCAATGACGGAAGCGCGTGCCGCCGCAAAAATGGCGGCGCAACCATGTGTGTGACGGCCGAGGAAAAGGCGGCCAACACGGCGCAGCGGCGCGCCCTGCTCGACGCTGACCTGGCGGTGGCCGGTGGCAAGCTGGCGCAGTGGCAAAGCCAATTTGTCACCATGTGGCAACCCATGTGCGTCAATGGCGACAATGATTGCCGCAATGCCATCACCAATGCGAGCGGGGGTGTGCGCGGGCAGGCGCTGACCGCCGCCAAGAGCGGAAATAGCGTTGCCAACTATTTTGCGGTGACGGACGCGGCCAAGATAAAGGCCGAGGCCGCAGCACTGGCGGCGATAGAGGAGAGCCGTTTCCGCTTGAACCCCGCCAAATGGGCGGCGGGCGTCGACAAGATTGCGGCAACCAAATGTCTGGATGCCCAGTGCAAGGCCGAACTGGAAACGCTGAAAACCACGATTGTTCAGGCCATCGCGGGGCAGCACAAGATGAAGCCCAAGGCGCTTTACGCGACCATGACCCCGATCCTGGTTTCGGGCGACACGGCGCTGCGCGGCTATGTCGTCGCGTCGCTGGCGCGGGCGGGCGGGCGTCCGGTCGGGCCGGGCGCGGTGCCACCTGCGGGGCCGATCAAGGTGCCGACGCTGACCAATCCGCCGCCGGTGCAACAGCCCCAGCCCGCAGGCGGCCGTCCGCCGCGCGGCGGCTGAACGTCATGAAAAAGGGGGCCGCAAGCGCATGCTTCCAGCCCCCTTTTTCATCATGCCCGACGCGGTTTATGCGTCGGCATATTCTTCCGACATCACCGGGCCGCTGTCCTGACCCTTGGCATCGACGTCGCGGTCGACGAATTCGATGATGGCCATCGGCGCGGCGTCCGACGCGCGGATGCCCGCCTTCACAATGCGGGTGTAGCCACCGGCGCGGGTTTCGTAACGCTTGGCGAGCACGTCGAACAGCTTGGCCAGCTGCGCTTCGTCCATCAACCGGCTCATCGCGAGGCGGCGGTTGGCGAGGCCACCGCGCTTGCCCAGCGTCACCAGCTTTTCGACATAGGGGCGCAGTTCCTTGGCCTTGGCCACGGTCGTCATGATCTGCTCATGCTTGATCAGGCTGGCCGACATGTTGCGGAACATCGCCGTGCGGTGCGCGCTGGTGCGCTGCAGCTTACGGCCACCGGATTTATGACGCATTTTCCTGTCCTTTTGTTGCTGGCCGTTCCGGGCGGGAAACCGGTTCCCACTTTCCCTGAACGGGCCAGGCGTTTGTTAAGGGCCCGTGTGAGGTAGCCCAGACCAGGTTGCATTGCGGGGCAACCCTTCCCGTTCTTGCCCCTTTCCCAGTGGGAGAGGGTTGCGAAGACTTGGCGGCGTTGCCGCCTAGTCGCAGCTGGGTGAGGGGGTCGGTTCTATCAAGAGAGTGCCGAACCCCTCATCCAACTTCGCCTAGCCGACACGTCGGCAAGGCTGCGTATCCTTCTCCCCAGGGGAGAAGGGCGGGCTTTTATCCCAGCAATTCCTGTTCCAGCTTCTTGGCCATTTCCTCGATATTCTCGGGCGGCCAGCCGGGGATGTCCATGCCAAGGCGCAGGCCCATCGACGACAGCACTTCCTTGATTTCGTTCAGGGATTTGCGGCCAAAGTTCGGGGTGCGCAGCATTTCGGCTTCGGTCTTCTGGACCAGATCGCCGATATAGATGATGTTGTCGTTCTTCAGGCAGTTGGCGCTGCGCACCGACAATTCCAGTTCGTCCACCTTCTTGAGCAGGAAGCGGTTGAGCTGGTTGACGTCCGATTCCTCGGTCGACGCGCTGGGAACGGCGATGCCGATCATGCCGGTGTCGCTGATCGCGTCTTCAAAGTGGACGAACACCTGCAGCTGGTCCTGAAGGATGCGTGCGGCATAGGCCACGGCATCTTCCGGGCTGACCGTGCCGTCGGTTTCGACGGTCAGCGACAGCTTGTCATAGTCCAGCTCCTGCCCGATGCGGGCATTGTCAACCTTGTAGGCGACCTGGCGCACCGGCGAGAACAGCGAATCGACCGGGATCAGGCCGATGGGGGCATCGGCGGGCCGGTTGGTGGTCGCAGGGACATAGCCCTTGCCCGTGTCGGCAACCAATTCCATGTTCAGCGTCGCGCCCTGGTCGAGGTGGCAAATCACCAGATCGGGATTCATCACCTTGATGTCGCCCGACACCATGATGTCGCCGGCCTTCACCGTGGCGGGGCCCGTGGCGGACAGTTGCAACCGCTTCGGGCCTTCGCCTTCCATCTTCAGCGCGATTTGCTTCACGTTCAGGACCATGTCGGTCACATCTTCGCGCACACCCGCCAGGCTGGAAAATTCGTGCAGCACATTTTCGATCTTGATCGAGGTGATGGCAGCGCCCTGAAGCGAGGACAAGAGCACGCGGCGCAGCGCATTGCCGAGCGTCAGGCCAAAGCCGCGCTCCAGCGGTTCGGCAACAAAGGTCGCCTTGCGCTTGGCATCACCAGCGGTCTTGATTTCCAGGTTGCTGGGCTTTTTCAATTCCTGCCAGTTCCGGATATTGACAGTCATGGACTTCCCTTTGCTTTTGGCGGGACGGGCGGGCGCGCCTGCCGTCCGGCGTTAATCCGTGGGGCCAGCGCGCACCGGGTGCGGCGGGCCGGGCAGCAGCGTCAGACGCGGCGGCGCTTGGCCGGGCGCACGCCATTGTGCGGGATCGGCGTCACATCGCGGATCGAGGTGATGTGAAAGCCAACCGCCTGCAACGCGCGCAGCGCCGATTCACGGCCCGCACCGGGGCCCTTGACTTCGACTTCCAGCGTGCGGACGCCATGTTCGGCGGCCTTTTTGCCCGCATCCTCGGCGCAAACCTGCGCCGCATAGGGGGTGGACTTTCGGCTGCCCTTGAACCCCATCATCCCGGCGCTGGACCAGGCAATGGCATTGCCTTGGGCATCGGTGATGGTGACCATGGTGTTGTTGAAAGTGGCGTTGACGTGGGCGACGCCCGACGAGATGTTTTTGCGTTCGCGCCGACGCAGGCGCTGAGGTTCGCGAGCCATGTTGAAATTCCTAAATCCGAAAAGCGCTGGCGGTCGGACGGGCCGACCGCGCGATGGGGCAAGCAGCGATTATTTCTTCTTGCCAGCGATCGGCTTGGCCTTGCCCTTGCGGGTGCGCGCATTGGTGTGCGTGCGCTGACCCCGGACCGGCAGGCCCTTGCGATGGCGCAGCCCGCGATAGCAGGCCAGATCCATCAGCCGCTTGATATTCATCGCCGTCTGGCGGCGCAGATCACCCTCGACCGTCTGGTCGGCGTCGATCGTTTCGCGGATCTGCAGCACTTCGGCGTCGGACAGGTCCTGAACGCGGCGGTCGTGGGCGATGCCCAGCTTGTCGGCGATGTCGACGGCGGTCTTGCGACCAATGCCGTGGATATAGGTGAGCGCGATGATCACGCGCTTGTTGGTGGGCAGGTTCACACCCGCAATACGTGCCATGGTAATCTTTTCTCCTGCTCCACGGGGTGCGATGGCACCGGACCCCATCTCAAAGCGTCTGAATTTCCAGCACAAAAAGCGGACCACGCTGCGCTGCTTGCGCCTCGCTGTCCGGTCGGAGTGCTGGAAGGCTTTGGCCGTTACGGCGAGTCGGGGGATAAGTCAAGCGCAGCGGTGGGGATTTCGCCGCTGCGCAACATGTGCCACAGCAGGGCGGTGACCGAAAAGCAAGACCGTATCGACGCGCTGATTGACCGGCTGGCCGACCATGTGCTGGCGCATGGGCTGGCGGCGTCCAGCCTGCGCCCGCTGGCGCGCGCGGCGGGGACCAGCGACCGGATGCTCCTGTATTATTTCCCGGACAAGGGCGCGGTAATGGCGGCGGCGCTGACCCGGGTGGCGGAGCGGATGCTGGCGCTGCTCGATGCTGCGGCACCGCCTGCACCCTTGCCGCCCGCGCTGCTGCGCGATCATCTCGCCCCGCTGCTTGGCGATGCGGCGGTGCAGCCGTTCATGCGCGTCTGGCTCGACATGGCGGCGCGCGCGGCGCAGGGGGACTTGGCCGTCCGGACAATTGGCGGCGGCATTGGCGCGGGGTTTCTCGACTGGCTGGGCCGCCACCTTGCCGTGGAGGATGGCGAGCGCGCCGGGGCCGCCGCGCGCTTGCTCATCGAGATTGAGGGGACGGTGCTGCTCGCCAGCCTCGGCCTTACGGATGCGATTGCGGCGGCACGCGGTTGAGCCAGCACCCCAGGCCAATCGCCACGGCACCGCCCCACAATATGACCGCGCCCGACGCGGCGGTCTGGGCAAGGCCGGGGCCATAAAGCGCCGGGAACCAGGCCAGCGCAATGCCATCCAGCATGATGGCGGCGGCCGTCGCAATCGCCGCGCCCAGCGCCACGTGCTGGTCGTCGAGCCGGGCGATACGGCGAATGATCAGGATGACCGGCAGGGTGCCCGGGATGAGCGCGGCATAGAGCAGGATGCGGGCCGTGCCGTCGAACCAACCCATCGCGCCGCCAAAGCGGCAGATGAGCGCGCCGATGAACCAGAAAATCGCCCCGCTGATGACCAATATGGCCAATTGTCCGGAGGTGAAGGGCAGGCGCCGGGTGGATGCGGCCATGGGGAAGCTCCTTATGTAGCAAATGCTACAGATGTCGGTAGCAGACTGTAGCGGTCGCTACAAGTCAGTGGTTGAGCGATTTATTATTGCCGCCGTCATTGCGAGCGCAGCGAAGCAATCCAGGGCGGCACAACACAGCTCTGGATTGCTTCGCTGCGCTCGCAATGACGCGAGGATTCGGGGGGTAAGGCTATGCCGGTGTGCGCGAGCAGCTGGACCCCGGCTCGGGGGCCGGGGTGACGATGATGAGACCGACGATTCTAGGCATCACATGTCGCCCCGGACTTGATCCGGGGCCCAGCTTTCCGATCGGACAGCGGCCCGCTTTGCACAGCTGGGGTGGGGCATGACGGCCAAAGCCGGGTGGCTGGGCCATGTGTCGGTGCCGGGCCGGCTTAGCGGGCCCGAGTGCGCGGGGCGATGTCGGCGGCGCGGCTGGCCAGCCGGGTCACGGTGGCGGCGTGGATGGCGGGGGCACAGGCGATGACGCCAAAGGCCTGCGCGCGCGGCGTGTTGAAGGCGAGCGGAGTGCCAAAGGCGTCGCTGACGCGCGCGCCTGCCTCGCTCGCGATCAGCGCGGCGGCGGCGACATCCCATTCAAACCCCCAGCGCAGCGTGGCAACCAGATCCGCCTCGTCCGCCGCGACCATCGCCATGCGCAAGGCGATGCTGTTGGGCCGGGCAACCATCGCCAGATCGCTGTCGACGCTGGGCAGATTGTCGGCGGGCACCCGCGCCCCGGCAAAGGCGGTGCGGCGGCTGGCGACCAGGTCAACGCCATTGCGCGTCGCCCCGCGCCCCGCCTGCGCCACCCACAATTCGTCGCGCGCGGGGGCGTAGAGCACGCCAAGGCGGGGCAAGCCGTCCGCGACCAGCGCGACCGACACGGCCCAGCCGGTGCGCCCGCGCACAAAATCGCGGGTGCCGTCAATCGGGTCGACGCACCAGATGGCGCGGCGGGCGAGCCGGGCGGGATCGTCGGCGGTTTCCTCCGACAACCAGCCCGCATCGGGCGCGATCGCCCCCAGCACGGCCTTTAACCGAGCATCGACGGCCAGATCGACGTCGCTGACCGGCGTGCCTGCCTTGTCCCAGACCTGAACCGCTTTGCCCTCGCCGCGCCAGCGCGCCAGCGCCATGTCGCCCACCTCGCGCGTGGCCGCAACCACCGCTTCCAGGTTGACGCCCGCTGTGGTCAAGCGCTCGCCACGGTCATGCCGTCGATGCGCAGCGTGGGCACATTGGTGGCATAGCGAAACTCCAGATCGTCCGCCGCGACCAGCGCCGGAAACATGGTCAGCAAATTGCCCGCGATGGTAAATTCGGCGATGGGCTCAGCGATCACGCCATCGCGGATCACAAAGCCCGACGCACCGCGGCTATAATCCCCGGTCACGGGATTGACGCCCTGGCCGATCAGTTCGGTGACATAAATGCCCTCGCGAATGTCGGCCATCAGCGCGGCGGGCGTGACGGTGCCGGGGGCCAGGTGCAGATTGCTGACGGCAACCCCCGCCGCGCCGCCGCCGCGACTGGCATGGCCGGTGGGGGACAGGCCCAGCTGGCGCGCCGATGCGCTGTCGAGCAGCCAGCCCGTGACCAGCCCGTTCGCGACAATATCGCGCGCGGCAGTGGGCAGACCCTCGCCATCAAAGGCGCGGCTGCGCAGCCCGCGTCGCCGGTGCGGTTCATCGCGGATGATGATGGCGGGGTCGAACAGCGGCTGGTCCAGCCGGTCGAGCAGGAAACTGGTCCGCCGCGCAATCGCTGGGCCGCTGATCGCGCCAACCAGATGGCCGATCAGGCCGCCGCCGACGCGCGGATCAAAGACGATGGGCAGCTTGCCGGCGGGGGCCTTGCCGGGGTTCAATCGCGCAACGGCGCGCGCCCCCGCCCGCGCCCCAATATCCTCTGGCGATTCCAGGTCGGCGGCGTGGCGCGCGCTGTGCCAGCCATAATCGCGCTGCATGTCGCTGCCCTCGCCAGCGATGACGCTGGCCGACAGGCTGTGCGCGCTGCTGCCATAGCCGCCGGTGAAGCCGTGGCTGGTGGCAAGGGCAAAGCGGGTGCGGCTGTGCCCGGCGCTGCCCCCTTCGCTGTTGGTGACACCGGGGACGGCGCGCGCGGCCTCTTCAGCGGCCAGCGCGGCGGCGCGCAGCGCCTGCGGATCGGCTTCGCTGCCATCGTCAAGGTCAAGGTCGGGCGCGGGCACCGTCATCAACCGGTCGGCGGGGGCCAGCCCGGCAAATTCATCCTCGGGTGCCTCGCGCGCCATGGCGACGCAGCGCAGGACAATGGCATCGAGCGCGTCGCGCGACAGATCGGCGGTCGACACGCTGGCGCTGCGCTGGCCGATAAAGACGCGCAGCGAGATATCCTGCCCCTCTGACCGTTCGACATCCTCCAGCTTGCCCAGCCGCATCGCGACCGACGTCGCAGCATCGCAATAATAAAGCGCATCGGCCGCATCGGCCCCAGCGCGGGTCGCAGCAGCAACAAGATGGGCGGCGCGGTCCAGCGCGTCATTCACGGTCAGCATGTCACGGCCCTAGCGGCAGGCGCTGGCCAAGGAAAGTGGGAAGGGGGGGAGGGGGGAAGGATGTGAAGATCGGTTCCCTTGCGCCGACGTTACCCTCTAACGTCACCCCGGCCCCCGAGCCGGGGTCCAGCTCGCTCCGCTGCGGCGATGACGACGCTGGACCCCGGGTCGAGCCCGGGGTGACGGTAGATCGAGGTGATTTGCAACCCGCCTATATGGCGCGTGCCATTTCGGCTTCGATTTCATGGTCCAGCACTTCGACCCGGGCGCATTGCTGCACATCGCCCGCGTCGCATTTCTTTTGCGCCTTGTCGCGCTGGCGGGCGAGCTTGCCCAATTGTTCCTCGCGCTTGCGCAGCTCGCGGCCCCGGTTGCGGTCGGCCTCGTCCTGGCTGGTCGTGGCCCAGTCGGCGGCCTTGCCCACCACCTTGACCGGCGCGGTGACGACCGAGGCAACAGTGCTGACGCATCCCGAAAGGACGAGTGGGAGCAGCGGGGCGAGCATGAGGGTGCGGTGCATGGCACGCCTCTATAGCGGTTTTGGGTGAACGGCGCATGACCTAAATTCACCGCTGACGCGCGGAGGAAAAGTGCGCCATGGACTCGCGCGCTCGCCCGCGATAGCCTGTCACCAGACACGGTGTTTGGGTGGGGGAAGCACGATGATGAAGCGCGGCGCGGCGGAGTTTCTGGGCACTTTCTGGCTCACCTTTGGCGGGTGCGGCAGCGCGGTGCTCGCGGCGGCCTTTCCCGACGTCGGCATCGGCCTATTGGGGGTGTCGCTGGCCTTTGGCCTGACGGTCGTCACCATGGCCTATGCCGTTGGCCATATTTCGGGCGGGCATTTCAATCCGGCGGTGACCATCGGCCTGTGGGCGGGCGGGCGCTTTGCCGCAAAGGACATCGCCCCCTATGTGCTGGCGCAGGTCGGCGGCGCACTGGTTGCGGCGCTTGTGCTGCTGACCATTGCCAGCGGCAAGGCGGGGTTTGAACTGGCCCCCAATGCGCTGGCCGTGAATGGCTTTGGCGAATTGTCGCCGGGGCAATATGATCTGATCGCCGCGCTGCTGGTCGAAGTGCTGCTGACCGCCTTTTTCCTGTTCATCATCATGGGGGCAACCGATGGGCGGGTTCCGGCGGGCTTTGCGCCGCTGGCCATCGGGCTGGCCTTGACGCTGATCCACCTGATTTCAATTCCGGTGACCAATACGTCGGTCAATCCGGCGCGCAGCACCGGCCCGGCGCTGGTGGTCGGTGGGCAGGCGATCCAGCAACTCTGGCTGTTCTGGGTCGCGCCGATTGCAGGCGGGATATTGGGCGCGCTGGCCTATAATTTCGTCGGGCGCAGCGACGACGCTGAATAGGGTCAGGCCGCGCGGACGTCGGCAATCACCGCGCCGACATCGGCGGCCAGGATGGACGACAGCCGGTCAAGGTCGCGCGCAGCGGCGACGAGCTTGCGCGCTTCGGCGTCCACCGCCCCGGCAATGCCATCGACGCTGGACATGGTATCGCCCAATCCGCGGGTGCCGCGCGCCACTTGCTGAACGCTGCTGTCGATGGCCAGCGTCGCCAGCCCCTGTTCCTCGACCGAGCTGGCAACGGCGATGGATGCCTGGTGCATCCGGCCCACCGCGCCATTCACCTGGGCAAAGGCAGCGGTGACCTTGGCCGCCAGGTCGCGCACCGCGCCGATTTGCACGGCGATTTTTTCCGCGGCATCGCCCGCTTCGCCGGCCAGCGCCTTGACCTCGTCGGCGACGACCGCAAAGCCGCGCCCGTTGCTGCCCGCCCGGGCCGCTTCGATGGCGGCGTTGAGCGCCAGCAAATTGGTCTGCCGCGCAATATCGGCGATAAAGGTGGAAATGGTGTCGATGCCCGCCGCCAGGTCGCTCAGCTGACCCGTCTGTGCGGCGGCCTTGCTGCCCAGCGCGGCGGCTTCGTCAATCTGGCCGACCGCATCGCCCATCAGGCGGCCGATTTCCTGGGCACTGGTTGCCAATTGCTGGGTGGCGACGGCGACTTCGTCGACATTGCCGATGATCAATGCACCCGTCGCGCTGGCGCGGGTCAGCTCGCTGCGCGTTTCAACGGCCGCATTCTCGACGGCCAGCGAGGCTTGCTGCAACGCGCGCGCGGTTTCGGCGACGGTTTGTGCGGCGGTCAGCACGCGGGTTTCCAGCGACACTGCCAGCCGTACCAGCGCTTCGCGCCGGTCGCTCTCTTGCGCGGCGCGGGCACCTTCGGCCTTGGCCTGCGCCTCGGCCTGACGCTGGCCGGCCAGCGCGGCGGACACCTCTTCGGCCTTGGCCTTGAAGGCGGCGAGGCCGCGCGCCAATTCGCCAATTTCGTCGCCGCGCGCCGTCCCGGCAATGTCGCCAACGTCGCGCCCGGCGGCCAGCTCGCTCAGCTTGGCAGCGAACAGCTGGATGGGACGAATGATGGTGCGCCGCATCAGCCAGGCCGCGAGGCCCAGCAGGACCACCAGCACCAGCGGTTGCAGCGCAAACAGGATTTCGGCGTTGCGCGCGGTGGCCCGCACCTGGCGCTGCGCATCGCTGGCGGCGATGGCCAGCTCTTCGCTGGCCTGGCCCATCACGGCCTCGATGCTTTCCTCGGTGCTCTGAAACCGGTCGAACAGGCCGTCGCTGCGCGGACTGTCGGCGGCGATGGCGGCAAAGGCTTGCTCGGCGGCGGTCAGATAGTCGGTCCACTCACCGGTCAGGGCATCAAATTTGCCGCGCTGATCCTCCGCCAGCTCGGCGTTGCGGATTCGCTGCTGGCTCTTGCGAAGCTCGCGAAAGTGCGCCTCCAGATCGCGGCCAGCCGCCGCAATCCGGCCTTCGTCGCCCGCCATGCGCGCCATCCGGGCGGTCAGCACGTCGGCTTTGATGGCGACATGCAACATATCGCTGTGCTGATGTTCGGACAGGGCCACGGTCAATTGTTCCGCCGACAGGGTCGCGGCGATGGTGGCGCGGTAGGTGAACCAGTTGGCCAGGCTGAACCCGATCGACAGCACCAGCACCAACAGGACGCCCAGTTCAAATTTGCGCCCGACGCCCAGTTGCCCCGTCCGCGCGCGGCCAAAGACGGCAGTCAATTTTGCTGGCAGCGACATCTTCACCTCGGCCGGACGGACATTTTTCAGCCGCTGGCTTAGGGTGTGATGGTTAACGGGCCGTTAGAAATTGGCCCCAGATAGCGGCGATTGGCGACTTTATTGCGCCAACCGCCGGGCCACCCGGTGCCGGACATCGTCGGCCATGTCGGCGCGGCTAAGCGCGACGGCCAGATTGGCCTCCACATATCCGGTCTTGGACCCGCAATCGAACCGTTCCCCGGCAAAGGTTACGGCGTTGAACGGCTGGGTGCCGATCATCCGCGCCATGGCATCGGTCAGCTGAATCTCGCCGCCTGCGCCCTTTTCCTGCTGTTCCAGCACCCGCATGACATCGGGTTGCAGGATATAGCGGCCCGAGATGATGAGGTTGGATGGCGCATCGGCAACTTTGGGCTTTTCAACCAGGCCGCGCACCTCGGTTATCGCGCCATCGCGCGCGCCCGGCGCAATCACGCCATAGCTGGACACGTCGTCCATCGGCACTTCGAGCACCGACAGCAAATTCCCGCCCAGCCGGTGATAGGCATCGACCATCTGTTTCATGCATCCGGGCGTCCCGAACATGAATTCATCGGGCAGGAAGATGGCAAAGGGTTCATCGCCAACAATGTCGCGCGCGCACCAGATGGCGTGGCCCAACCCCAACGGAACCTGTTGCCGGACATAGGCGCAATTGCCGGGCCCCAGCCGCGTGGGTTCCAGGACGGACAGGTCCTTGCCGCGCTCTGCCATGGTGCTTTCCAGTTCAAAGGCGATGTCGAAATGATCCTCGATCGCGCTTTTGCCGCGCCCGGTGACAAAGATCATCTGTTCGATGCCGGCCTCGCGCGCTTCGTCCACCGCATATTGGATCAGGGGCCGGTCGACGATGGGCAGCATTTCCTTTGGAATGGCCTTGGTCGCGGGCAGGAAGCGGGTGCCGAGACCGGCAACGGGAAAGACGGCTTTGCGGATCGGTTTCATCGGCGGCATTCCTTTTCTATCCGGCCCTGGTCGCGCGGCGATGCCGGGTCAAGGGGTGACAATGATGACAACCCGGCGATTGTCGGCGCGCCCTTCGGCAGTGCGGTTGTCGCCTATGGGAAAGGCCTCACCGCGCCCGACGATCTGGTCGTCGGGCAATTGCATCCCGTTCGCCTGCATCGCCGCAGCCACGGTGGCGGCGCGCGCCTTGGACAGGCGGGCATTATGGTTGGCGGACCCGGTGGCATCGGTGTGCCCCTCGACCCGCGCCGTGGCAATGCCGACCTTGGCCAGCGCCGCCGCGATGCGACCAATGCTTGCCACTTGATCGGGCAGCAGCGCGCTTTCATCGGACGCGAACAGCACCCGGTCGGCCAGCGTCAATTCCCACCCATCGCCGCGTTCGACAAAGCCATTGGCGCTCAGCACGGCCTTTTGCGCTGCCGAAAAGCCGGTGGGGGCGGGGGCCGACTGACAGCCAGCCAGCGCCGCAGCCGCAACCAGGCCAATCAGTGCGGCGCGCAGGCCAGTCCAGGACAGCGGGACAGGGAAGGACATGGTGATTATGGCTCCATGGTTAAATGGCCGGGACCATCAGCGGCGGCGATGGTCGGTTTTGGCCTGTTTGGTGCGATACATCTGGCTATCGGCATGGTTCAACAGGGCAGGCGCGTCGCGGCCGTCCTGGGGGAAACGGGCCACGCCGATACTGGCCGACGGGATGATGGACACGCCGGACCCCAGATCAACGGCCACCGCAATGCCATCGTTGATGTGGCGCGCCAGCTGCCCCGCCGCTGCGCCGCCGCGGCCTGCGGCTGTCACGACGACAAATTCGTCACCGCCCAGCCGGGCCGCAAAGTCGCCGGGCTGGATGATGTCGCGCAGCCGCTTGCCGATGGCGGTCAGCACCGCATCCCCCGCCGCATGGCCCATCTGGTCATTGGTCGCCTTGAACCGGTCAAGGTCGAGGTAGAGCAGGGCAAAATCCTGGCCCGACGCCGCCGCTTCCTCCAGCAGGCGAGCCAAATGCGCATCGAGCGCGACGCGGTTGGGCAGCCCGGTCAACCCGTCCTGCAACGCCCGCCGCGACAATTTGGCCTTTTCCGCCTCCATCGACCGGTGCCAGCCCGCCAGCTCATCAAACAGGGCATTCACATCCTTGCCCAGCCGGTTGAGTTCGGCCACCGGCAGCGGCTCCACGCGCCGGTCGAACCGGCGGTGCAGCCGCACGTCGTGCGCGACATCGGCGATGGCCGCGATATGCCCGCTGATCGTGCGGGAAAAACGGCGGGCAATGTAAACGGTGCCCAGCGCGGTGATCAGCAGACAGGCCAGCCCGCCGATCAATCCGGCGCGGACATAGCTGTTGAGCGCCGCGCTGTCGCCCCACAGGCGCAGCTGGCCGACCTGCGTGCCGTTGCGCAAAATGCGGGTGTCCAGCGGGCGGGGGAAGAAAAGGCGGGTGACCATGGGCGCCGGATCGCCCGTGCCGCGTCGCCATTCGGTCAGGCTGCGGCCATTGGTGTCGAGCACGGTGACGCGGGCGATACCGGGCAATTTGGTCAGCGGCGCAATCGCTTCGCGCGCGGCCTGGGGGTCGTTGAACACCAGCGCGGGCTCGACCGAATAGGCCCCCAGCTGGCTCGCTAGTTCCAAATTGCTTTCGGCATATCCGCGCAGCGCCGCAATGCCCGCCAGAAACACGGTCAGCCCCGAAATGGCAACCGCCAGCAGCGTGATGCCGAAATGGAACCGGCCCAGCAGCCGCGACAGGCTGGTCGTCTGTCCGCTTGCCATCACGCCCCCCCTCGGTCGGGGCGGGCCAGTTGCAGAACGCGGGGGTCAACGGCCAGCTTGCTGCGCGTGACGGCGTCGATGTTCATCGCAAACCGGATGCCATCGCCCTGCCGCGTCAAGCAAAAGGCCGCACCCAGCAGGCAATCCGGATCCACATCGGTAATGGTCAGCACGGGGCGATAGCGCACCCAGTCGATCAACCGCCGCCGGTCGGCCACAGGCATCTGGCCCAGGTAGATGACATCGCACGGCTGCCCGCCAATGATGGACGCGGCCGTCGCCCGCCAGTTGGTCAGCGGCGGCTGGTTGCCCGGCACCTTTGGGCCGAGCGCGCTGGTCAGCGCGGGCTGGCCGACGGTGCAGGTCGCAAGGCCGGTTCCGCGCCCGATGCCGGGCCAGCGGACATAGGATATGATGCCGCCAACCAGCCGGTCGACCGCGCCCGCCGTCCCGCCGCTTTGCGGGTCGATCAGCGTTTGCGCAGCCGCCGGGGTCGCCATCGGCGGTGCCAAGGCCAGCGTGCCCGCGATCCAGAAAGCCAACAACACCGACCCACCCCGTCCTGCCGCGCCTCTATGCTCTTGCGGCATGATGGGGCGCGCGTGTCCGGCGCGGGCTAGCCATAAATGGCCAAATGTCAAGCAATCGCCGCCGTTTGCCGGGCTGGCTCACGGGCGTTTGGCGTGGCTTAGCGCAGCCGGTCGGCAAAGCCCTTGCGCAATTTGGCCAGCTTGGGCGGGATGACCGCCAGGCAATATCCGTTGCGCTGGCCCGGGCCGTTCCAATATTGCTGGTGATAATCCTCGGCGGGATACCAGGGCGCATCATCCTCAATCGTGGTGACAATGGGGTCCGGCCAATCGGGTGCAGCGCGGGCGATGGCGGCGCGGGCTTCGGCGGCCTGATCCGCGTCATGCGGGAAAATGGCGCTGCGATATTGCGTGCCGATGTCATTGCCCTGGCGGTTCAGCTGCGTGGGGTCGTGCGTTGCGAAAAACACGTCGAGCAAGTCGCCATAGCCGATGATGGCGGGGTCAAAGCGGATGCGAATCGCCTCGGCATGGCCCGTCGTGCCGCTGCACACCTGTTCATAGCTGGGGTTGGCGACGGTCCCGCCAATATAGCCGCTTTCAACGCCAGCGACCCCGGCGAGCGACTGGAACACCGCCTCGGTGCACCAGAAACAGCCACCGGCAAATGTGGCCTGCGAAAGGGTCATGGGGCGTCTCCTGTCTGGCGCGCTAAAGGGGGGCATGCGGCCCGCTTTGCCCATATAGGGCGGCGGCCCGGCTATTCCAGCGGCGGCGGGTTGCTGACCAGTGGCGGGATGGCATTGGGATCGGCGGCGCGCAGCTGGCGCATGGTTTCGGCCTCTGCGGTGACCAGCTTCACCCGCTCCTTCCAGCGTGGATGGGTGGGCGCGGCGAAAATGCCGCCGCCATGGCGCTTGCCAAAATTGGTCCAGAACCGCGCCGCCGCCGCCGGATCAATGCCCGCGTCCGCCATCAACCAGACGGACAGCCGGTCGGCCTCTATTTCGGTCAAACGGGTCAAACGCGCGTTACGCCCGAAATTCTGGGCCAGCCCGCGCTGGATATCCGCGGCATTGAGCCGCGCGCGGTGACGCAGGATATTGTGGGCCAGCTCATGCGCAATCACTGTTGCCAGCTCATCATCATCATCCGAAAAGCGCAGCATCCCGGCATAGAGCAGGACCAGCGTGCCATCGGCGCGCGCGCGGACCTGTTCGCTCGCCTCCACCCGAAACTCGCTGGCACAGCCCGCTGGCGCGGCAAAGGTCAGCGGCGTGTCCAGCCGGGCCAGCGTGATGGTCAGCGGCGCGCGCGGGTCCGCAGCCACAAGCAGCGCGTGCGCCTGCGCCATCCGCGCATAGGGGGCATCCCCATCCCCGCTGAGCGTCACGCCGTTGATGGCCGTCACGGCATCGCCAGGCATCACCCCGGCGGCAGCGGCGGCACCGCCCGGATCGAGCGCGGCGATGAACGGGGCATCGACACCGCTGGCCCCATAGGCGGGCCGCGCGCGGTTCCACACCGCCGCGCGATATTGGCGCGGGTCGCCCAGCAACCAGCCGGGCGTTGGCATCAGCTGCGGGCACCAGCGCGCGCTGCCCTGCATCAGCCGGGCGATGATGGGCGCAACCCGGCGTTCCATGCCGATGAGCGTGGCGAGCGGATCGGCTGACGCCTGGCGGCTGGCCGGTGCCGCCGCCACCGCCGCCGCCGCCAGCGGGGTCAATGCGCAAGCCGTCACCGCCGCTGCCGCCGCCATCATTGTCCATGCCTTGGTCATGGCCATGGTCTCTAAGCCGATGGCGGCCTTGCTGTCATGCATATTGTCTGTTGCGCCTGCCGCCGTTATGCGCAGGCCCCAGTGGGGGCGCAGACATAAGAATTATGTAAGACAAGACAGGCAATGAGATGATGGCCAGCCGCTCGCTCTCCCTTGATCCCGCCGTTCAGGCCCGGCGTCTGGAACGCTGGCTCTGGTTTGTGGCCGTGCTGGTGGTCAGCATCGTGGTCATTGGCGGCATCACCCGGCTGACCGAATCCGGCCTGTCGATTACCGAATGGAAACCGGTCAGCGGCGTCATCCCGCCAACCAGCGAAGCGGAATGGCTGGCGGAGTTCGAGAAATATAAGCAAATCCCGGAATATCAGCAGATCAACCGCGGCATGTCGCTCGACGCGTTCAAGGTCATTTATTTCTGGGAATGGATTCATCGCCAATGGGGCCGCCTCATCGGGCTGGCCATGGCGTTGCCGCTGGCGTGGTTTGCGCTGCGCCGCGCGATTCCGGCGGGCTATCTGCCCCGCCTCTTTGCGCTGTTGGCGCTGATTGGATTGCAGGGGGCCATTGGCTGGTGGATGGTGGCATCGGGGCTGGAACTGCGCACCGATGTCAGCCATTTTCGCCTGTCGGCCCATTTGCTGACGGCCTTGTTCATTCTGGCGGGGCTCGTGTGGACGGCGCTCGACCTCCGCCGCCTGCGGCTTGGCGGGATGGACCGGCCGGCCCGCATGACGCTGGCCGGATGGGGTATTGCGCTGCTGCTCTTTGGTCAGTTGCTGCTCGGGGCCTGGACCGCCGGGCTCAACGCGGGGCAGGTCGCCAACAGCTGGCCATTGATGGTCGACCGTTTCTATCCCGCCGGGATCGATTGGTCGAAGGGGGCCTGGCATGCCCTGACGCATGATCCCTTCCTGATCCACTTCCTGCACCGTTGGTGGGCGTGGGTGGTGGCCGCGGCGCTCGTCTGGCTGGCGCTGACGCTGCACCGGCGGGAAGCGAGCCGCCTTGCGGCGCTGTTGCTGGGGTTGGTGGCGTTGATGGTCGTGCTGGGCATAGCGACGGTGATGAGCGGCGTTCAGCTGTGGATTGCGGTGGCGCATCAGGCGACGGGGGCGCTGCTGGTGCTGGTCACCGTGGCGGCGCTGCATCGGCTGGGCCGCGACCAGGGCGGGGCGACGGTTTGACGCGGCGCGGCCCGCGCGCTGCCCTGCGCCCTGGCCCGGGCGCGCCGGGGGCGATGCTGCTGGCCCTTGTTGCTGCCGCCGTCGCTGTTCTTGCCGCGCCGCCCGCCCGGGCGCAGCTGGCACCGCCCATCTGTCCCCCGGCCCCGCGCCAGATTGGCTTTGCCCCGCCGCTAGATGTGCCGCTGCGGCTGGACATCAGCAGCGAACGCCCGCTGAGCGATGGCAAGACGCTTCATTTTCAAAGCCGGTATCGCCTCGTCTTTTCGGCGGCTGGGCGCGGATTTGGGTTGCGCGCCACCCTCTTGCGCTCTGGCACCGACGGACGCGACGCCATGGCCGCGCCGGTGGCAGAGATGCTGGCCCCGCTGGTGGGCAAGCAGGCCGAATATCTGATCGGGGCCGATGGCCAGACGATGGCGCTGCAAAATGGCGATGCGCTGTGGCAGGCGGTGGCCGATGATCTGGTGGCGCTCAGTGCCCGGTCGCCGGTCGCCGAGGGGCGACAGGTCGGCGCGGCCATCAGCGCGCTGCCCCCTGCGCAGCGCGAGGCGCTGTTGATGGCCGACATTCGCCAGATGTTGCGCTTTGCCGGGCGCGACTGGTCTGACCGCTTTGCCGTGCGGCCCGATCATGACAATCGGGATTGCGGGCTTGTCTCGCTGGTCGAACGGACGGTGGACGACGGATCGCGGGTGCTGGAGCAAAGCCAGTGGCAGGTCGATGCGCGCACCGGGCTGGTGCGCCTGCATCGCGAAGAACGCTGGCTGCGGCGCGGCGATACGACGCCCCCGGTGCTGGCGTCGCGGGCGCTGCGCAGCCTCTTGCCGGAATAGCCCGGGTATTATTTTACCCGTCAGCAAAGCCGCGCAGCGCTTGACTTTGCGGCCAGTCTCGGCCAGTGGCGCGCTCCGAAGCCGGATGGTGGCGGGTCGGGCCTTTGTGCACCCCGCCGCTTGTCCGGCCCCAACCCTGTATCGAGGAGGCCGCCATGAAGGCGCTGACCAAATCGACCGTTTCGGCCAATGCCGCCACGGTTGAAAAGAAATGGGTGCTGATTGACGCCGACGGACTGGTTGTGGGCCGCGTCGCATCGATCATCGCCAACATCCTGCGCGGCAAGCATAAGCCGTCCTTTACCCCGCACGTCGATTGCGGTGACAATGTCATCGTCATCAACGCGGAAAAGGTGCGCTTCACTGGCAACAAGCTGGGCGATAAGGTTTATTACAAGCACACCGGCTATGCCGGCGGCATCAAGGAAGTCACGGCGCAAAAGGTGCTGGAAGGCCGCTTCCCCGAGCGCGTGCTGGAAAAGGCCGTGGAGCGCATGATCCCGCGCGGTCCGCTGGGCCGTCAGCAGATGCGCAACCTGCGCGTCTTTGCCGGTGCGGAGCATCCGCACGCAGCGCAGAACCCCGAAATCATCGATATCGCGGCGATGAACCGCAAGAATAAGGTGGGTGCATGATGTCCGACACCGTCCAGACCCTTGCCGACCTCGGCACCATGACCGAAGGCGGCGCGCCTGCCGAAGCCGCGACCACCCCGCTGCGCGAGCAGAAGATTGACAAGCAGGGCCGGGCCTATGCCACCGGTCGCCGCAAGGATGCGGTGGCCCGCGTGTGGGTGAAGCCCGGCACCGGCAAGATCATCGTCAATGGCCGTGATCAGGAAGTCTATTTCGCGCGTCCGACGCTGCGTCTCGTCATCAACCAGCCGTTCGGCGTGGCCGACCGGGTCGGTGCCTATGATGTGGTCGCCACGGTCAAGGGCGGCGGCTTGTCGGGTCAGGCTGGCGCGGTCAAGCATGGCATTGCCCAGGCGCTGAGCCGGTATGAGCCCGCGCTGCGCGGTGCGGTCAAGGCCGCCGGTTTCCTGACCCGCGACAGCCGCGCGGTCGAGCGCAAGAAATATGGCAAGGCCAAGGCCCGCCGCAGCTTCCAATTCTCGAAGCGTTAAGGCCGCTGGCCTGCTGGCGGCCAGCCATGGCCCCCACCGACATCAGGGCGGTCCGCACGGCGGGCCGCCCTTTTTCGTTGCCCGTTTGTCGCGTTGCCCGTTTGTCACAGTGATTTGCCGAAACATCTCTGTCACAGTTTGGCGTTGTCAGCAGGCGGCGACTGCCATAGCCACTCCCCATCATGATTCCGCATCGCTGCGGATCAAGCCGATTATCAGGGGATTTATCATGTCAATTTCAAAACTCTCGCCCTTGGGCCTGCGCCGCGCATTGATGGCGTCGGTGTGTTTGGGCGGGCTGGCCTTGGCGCCGCAGGTGGCCGCTCAGGATGCGGCCGTCTCGGTCGCGCCTGCAGGCAATGGCGCGGGCGGCATGGACATCACCCATTTGGTCGAAGCCCCGCAATCGGGTGCCGCCACTGGCGTGGTGCAGGTGACCGAGACGGTGGATTCGCCCGACATCACCATCCGCAACAATCTGACGCCCACCGACATCCGCGATCCGGTCAACATCAACGGCATTGGCCAGATTTTCACGGACAGCGGCGGCGGCAGCATTGGCCTGTGCACCGGGACCCTCATCAACCCGCGCACGGTGATTTTCGCCGCGCACTGCGTCAACACCCGCGCGGCGACTGCCTATGGTGCGGCCAGCGGCGGGGTCGGCGCGGCGATAGGCTTTGAAACCAATACCCGCGCCAATGCGCCGGGCCAGGTGGACGAACTGGTCAACTGGCTGCTGGGCGCGGGCGCGGGGCCGGGACGGTTCACGACCAACCAGGCGCAGGCGCTGTATAATATCAACCAGATTTTCTATGATCCCCGGTCGCTGAACCCGGCGTCCTGCACCGGTCCCACGTCCTGCTTTATCGAGGCCGATGTGGCGACCGCCGTGCTCGACACGCCGGCGGGCAATATCCCGACCTGGGCGCTGCTCTTCTCGCCGCTCGACAAGCCTGCGTCGATCAACCCGGCAACCGGCACTGGCTATCATGTGACGATCAGCGGCTATGGCCGCAACGGCACCGGCACGACCGGGGCGGTGGGCAATGATTTCCGCCGCCGCGCCGCCGAAAACATGCTGGGCGCGCTGGTGTCGCTCAACGAACGCAACCTGTTCCTGTTCGGCACCACCGGCGCGCCGTCGCGCCCGCAGCCGCTCTATTTCCTCGACTTTGACGATCCGACGCGGACCAATCCGCGCGATTTCAACGGTTTCCGCGACAATGCGCTGACCCGCGAAGGGCTGACCGGCCCCGGCGATTCGGGCGGGCCGCTGATTTTGGACCAGCATTTTTCGAAACAGGTCGTCATCGGCGTCCTGTCGGGTGGCTCCACCTTTTTTGGCGGCCAGCCGGGCGGCAGCTATGGCACGCAAAGCTTTTACCAGCCGCTGTTCCTCTATTGGGACTGGATCGTCGCCAACAACCCCTATCGCTATGTCAGCGCGCTCGCGGGCAACCGCAATTGGGAGGATGCGTCGGGCTGGGTGACCGAGCTTGATCCCAATTATCAGATCATCGTCGGCGGCCAGCTGGTCAACGGCCTGCCCACCAATTTGGGCGCGGCCAATGCCCCGGGCAGCACGGTCGGCTTTGGCGAGCTGTGCTTCCAGCTGGGCGGCACCAATGAATGCCAGAACATCGCCACCGGTGCGATCCGCAATGGCGTGCCCAACAACCCCAGCGACACAGCCCCGGTCAGCGGCATTGGCAGCGAGCGGATCAATGCGCTGGGCGAGCTGATGGCACCCAGCGAATCGGCGCAGAACAATGGCTTCACCACCGTGGCGCGCCCGGCGGCGACGCTGGCCAACGGCTTGCCCGGTGCGACCAATTTCGTGCCGAACAATGTCGATGGCGTGCGCACCACCGGCCAGATGGGCCGCTATTATGACGTCACGCTGCGCAACACCGGCGCGGTAACGCTGAACAGCAATGTCACCATCGACCGCTTCGCGGTGGCGGGCGCGACGTCGCAGCTCAACATCGCGGCGGGCGCCTCGCTCACCAGCCTGATTGATGTGCGCCAGATTACCGGCACGGTGAACAGCAACGGCACGCTGATCACGCGCGGCGATTATCTGTTCATGTCGGGGTTGCTGACCGGGGCGGGCACCGTCCGCACGCCGTTCCTGACCAGCGTCATGGGCACCATCGCGCCGGGCGCGCTGGGCGGCATCGGCACGCTCACGCTGAACGGCAATCTGGTTCAGGCATCGGGCAGCAGCCTGATGATCGATATTGGCGCGGGCGGTGCGTCCGATCGGTTGGTGGTCACCGCCAACGGCACCAGCACCGGCGCGGCCAATCTTGGCGGCGGCGTGAATTTCACGGCGGTCGGCGGCTATCGCCCGACGGCGGGGGATCGCTTCACCTTCCTGACCGCAACGGGCGGCATCACCGGCACCTATGCGCCGGGGACCAGCTTTTCGGCCATTTTGTCACCGCGGCTGACCTACAGCGCCAACGCCGTGACCATGGAAATTGCCGCAGGCCTGTATCGCAACGTCATTGCGGCGGGCGCACCGATTCAGTCGGCCTATGCCCAGCTGCTCGACCAGAATCGCGGCAACGCCGGGCTGAGCACGCTTTATGGCGAACTCGATCTGTTGTCGGTGGCCGGGGTGCGCAGCAATCTGGACGCGCTCGCCCCCAATCATCTGCCGATTCAGAATGACATTGGCATTGCGTCGACCGATGTGATGTCCAACTTCATCCGCGACCGCATTGGCCGCGTGACCGGCGGCGAAATGGGGGGCACCATCGCCACCTATGGCCGTCCGCTGCAAATGGCCTCGCTGGCGCTCAACACCATTGCGGGCGACGAAGTGCGCACCGACACCGGCACCGCCATGGCGGTCAAGGACGGCGCGGTGGCAGAGGATGTCAGCGTCTTTCTGGCGGGCGGCTATGTCGATGGGCGCGGGTCGGGCCTGCCGACGGCAACCCCCGGCGGCCGCAGCGACTTTGACGGCTATTATGTCATCGGCGGCGCGGAAAAGGCGTTTGTGGACGGCAGCTTCATCGGCTTTGCGCTCGGCTATTCCGACCTCGACGGGACGGCGCGCAACACGGTGGCCGGGGCGTCGGGCCGGTTGATCCAGGGCAGCTTCTATGGCGCAGGCGCGCTGTCGGATGCCTTCAGCCTGGATCTGCAGGCCAGCGCGGGCCAGTATCGCAGCACGACCGCGCGCATCGTGCCGGTGGGCGGGCTGGTGCAAACGCTGGCCAGCCGCGACAACGCCACGTCGTTCACCGCCGAATTGGGTGCGTCGTATCAGGCGGGCAGCGACAGCTTTGCCGTCACCCCGCGCATCGCGCTGCGCTATGGCTATCTGGGCTTCACCCCGACCGCCGAAACGGGCGGTTCAGCGGCGCTGCGTTACGACCTGGGGCAGTTTGAAAGCCTGCAAGGCCGCGCCGGGCTGACCGCCAAGGTGAAAAGCGGCGCGGTCCGTCCCTTTGTCACCGTCAACTATGTCCATGAATTCGAAGACCGCCCGGCGGTGTTCGGGGCCAATTTTGCCGCGGGTTCGCCGGGGCTGGGCGGCAATGTCGCCTTTGCGCTGCCCGCCACCGACCGCAACTGGTTTGAAACCGGCGCGGGCGTGACGGTTGGCGGCGACAATTTCAACGCCTCCGTGGCGGGGGAAACGACGCTGGGTCGGTCGGACGTGCGGACTTTGGCGGTGCGCGGGACATTGCTCTGGCGCTTCTGATCGGCTGGAGCGCAGCCGAAAAACACAGGGGGGCGGTTCCGCACGGGACTGCCCCCTTTTTCTTATGCTCCGCGCGGAAAAATGCCGGTCACCGGACGATGCAGCGCCACCATGATGGTATCGCCCGGGGTTGGCGGGGCGGTGTCACATTGCACCGTCACGCGCTCCCCCGCGATGCGCGCCGCCACGACATGGCCCTGCCCGCAAAATTGGACATGCTCCACCTGCGCCGCCACGCCGTCCGATGCCGTCACCAGCATATGATCGCGCAGCACCAGGTCGGCGGGCCCGTCGGGGAGCGCGGCGGCATCCAGCGGACCCAGCGGCGTTTGCGCCACACCACCGCGCACGGTGCATGGCAACACGCTGACCGCGCCCAACAGCCGCGCCGCCGCCACCGACGCTGGGGATCGGAAACAGTGTTCGGCGGTCCCCGCCTGCAGGATGCGGCCATCGGCCATCAGGACGATGTGGTCGGCAATCGCCATCGCCTCTTCGGGATCGTGGGTGACGATCAGCACGCTGGCCCCCAGCGCGGCCAGGTCAGCGAGCAGCGCGGCGCGCACATCGGCCCGCAACCGCCCGTCCAGCCCCGAAAAGGGTTCATCGAGCAACAGCAGCGCCGGTTCACGCGCCAGGGCGCGGGCGATGGCCACGCGCTGCTGTTCGCCGCCCGACAGCATATGCGGCCAGGCCGCGCCCAGATGCGCGATATGAAACCGCGTCATCAGCGTATCGACCCGCGCCGCCCGCGCGGCGCGCGCCAGGCCGGTCAGGCCAAAACCGATGTTGGCGCGCACCGACAGATGCGGGAACAGCGCATGGTCCTGAAACACCAGCCCCACGCCGCGCTGGTCGGGGGCGATGGTCTGGCGCGGCGCTGACATGACCCGACCGGCAATGGCAATGTCCCCGCCATCGACCGGTTCCAGTCCCGCAATCAGGCGCAGCAGCGTCGATTTTCCGCTGCCCGACGGGCCGAGCAAACAGGTCACCCGCCCCGGCGGCATCACAAAGCTGGCGTCGTCAACGGCCTGCCGCCCGCCATAGCGGCGCGACACATTGCGGCAAATCAGCGCGGGAACAGCGGTCATGCTGCCGCGTTTAGCGCACCCGGTCGGGCACCGTCTATCCGCCGCGTCAGCCAGATGACGGCGGGCATGGCCATGGCCACGATCAACAGCGCGGGCAGCCCCGCCTGGTTCAGCCGCTCGTCCAGGGCATAATTGCTGGCCAGCACCGCGAGCGTGTCGAAATTGAACGGCCGCAGGATCATCGTGGCGGGCAGTTCTTTCAAAATGTCCACAAACAGGATCAGCGTCGCCGTCAGCATCGCGCCGCGCGCGACCGGCAAATCGACCGCCATGGCTGCGCCCAGCTCTCCGCGCCCCAGCGTGCGCGCGGCATGGCGCATCGACGGGGTGACCCGCGCCAGCCCGGCATCAATCGGCTCCAGCGCCGCCGCCATCAGCCGCGCGGCATAGGCGAGCACCAGCAACAGCAGCGCAATCCCCGCACCTGCGCCGGGCACCAGCGACCAGATCAGCCCCGCCGGGGCCAGCAGGCCGATGGCCATCACCGCGCCCGGCGTGGCATAACCCAGGCTGGCGAGGCGGCCCGCCAGGGGCCATTGCCGGGTGCCCAGCGCCAGCATCATCGCCAGCGCGACCGTCACCATCGCCCCGGCCAGGCCCATGCCTGCGCTGTTGCGCAGCGCCAGCGTCAACCGCGCCCAATCCGGCACGGCCAGTGGCAATTGCCAGGCCAGCCAGCCCAGCGGCAGGCCCAGCGCCAGCACCAGCAGCATGGCGCAAGCGGCAAAGGCCAACCAGCGCCGCACCGGTCCCAATTCGCTGGGGGCGATGGCGCGCCACCGGCCCTTGCCATTGTCGTGCGTGCGGCCCCGGCGGCTCATCCGTTCCAGCCACAGCAGCAGCGCGGCAGCGGCCAGCAAGGGCAGCGCAAAGCGCGCGGCGCTGGCGGTTGACCCAAAGACCGACCAGGCGCGCACCACCCCGGTCGTCAGCGTCTGGACGCTCAAGAAATGGACCGCGCCATAATCGGCCAATGTTTCCATCACCGCCAGCGCGACCCCGGCGGCCAGCGCGGGACGCGCCATCGGCAAGGCCACCCGCCACAGCAGCTGGCGGCGCGGACAGCCGAGCATGGTCGCTGCCTCCAGCGCGGCCACGGACTGGTTGATGAAGGCCGCGCGCATCGCCAGAAAGACATAGGGGTAAAAGGCCGCCGTCAGCACGAACACCGCGCCGCCGATGCTGCGCATTTCAAAGGGCAGGTCATGGCCGGTGGCAGCGCGCAAGGCCGTGCGCAGTCCGCCGCCCACATCGAGCAGGTCGGCATAGGCATAGGCAAGCGCAAAGGCCGGGGCCGCCAGCGGCAAGGCAAGCAACCAGGCAAAGGCGTCGCGCCCCGGAAAGCGGTGCATCACCACCAGCCACGCCGCCGCCGTGCCGACAAGGGCGGTCAATACCCCGACCAGCAGCGCCACCAGCCCCGATGTCGCGGCATAGCGCAACAGGTCGCGCTGCGCGATGTCCGCCGACGCATCGCCCAGCGCCGCCAGCACAACCCCGGCGAGCGGCAGCGCCACCACCAGCCCGGCCAGCAAGGCCAGGCCAGCGAGCGGCGACGCGCGGGGTGGGCGGGCGATGATGCTGGCGGTCAGCGCCACCCCGCCGCGCTCATCAGCGCCTGGGCCTCGCCCTGTCGGCGGGCAAAGACCGCTACTGGCATCGGGTTGGCCGTAAAGTCGGCATAGGCGTCAACCGGCGGCGGCGCGGCCACGCCCGGGGTGGCGGGGAATTCATTGTTGTGCTTGGCGATATGCTGCTGCGTTTCGGCCGAGGCGAAAAATTCCAGCAGCTTGATGGCGTTGGCGCGGTTCGGTGCATTTTTGGCGACGCCGCCGCCCGAGATGTTCACATGCGCGCCCTTGCCGCCCAGGCTGGGGAAGGCGAGCTTGACCCGCTGTGTCACGTCGCGATCCTTGGCATCGTCGCCGCTGGCCATGCGCAGATAATAATAGCTGTTGGTGATGGCGACCTCGCACACTCCGGCGGCCACGGCGCGAATCTGGTCGCGGTCGCCGCCTTCGGGCGGGCGCGCCATATTGGCAACAATCGCCTTCACCCATTGTTCGGCGGCGGGCTTGCCCAATTGCTCGATGACCGCGCCGACCAGCGACAGATTATAGACGCTGTCGGACGATCGGACACAGATTTTGCCCTTGAACCGGGGTCCCGCCAGCTTGGCATAATCATCCACCTCTTCCGGCTTCACCTTGGCGGCGTCATAGGCGACAATGCGGGCGCGGCGGCTGGTGCCATACCAATGGCCGTCGGGTTCGCGCAAATTGGCGGGCACGCGCTCGGTCAGCGTCGCAGTGGTGACCGGCTGGAACAATCCGGCCTGCTGCGCCCGCCACAGCGCGCCCGCATCGGCGCTGATGAACAGATCGGCGGGGCTGTTCGCGCCCTCGCTCTGCATTCGCGCAATCAGCTCGTCGGCCTTGCCCTCGATGCGGTTGATCTTGATGCCGGTTTCCTTGGTAAAGCGGTCATACAGCGGCAGGTCGCTGTCATAATGGCGCGCGGTATAAAGGTTGACCTCGCCCGATCCGGCGGCGGGCTCGCCCCCCGAACAGCTGGCCAGACCAAGCGCAGCGAGCGCGACGACGGAAAGCGGGAACAAGCGCATGGCGGCAAACCTTCTTTGCGAATCAAGGACCCGAGCGCGGCTAGCATTGTTGCGAACGATTCGCAAATAATCAATGCACGCTGCGCGGCACCTTCGCTAACCTCCAGCCACAAAGTCGGCCAGCGCCGCCCGGATCCGCCGCGCATTGACGCCCACGTCGCTCACCCCCACGCGGCTGACCGAGCGGGCGTCCACCAACACGCGGGCCGGATTGGCCGGATCGGGGCGGACGCGAAAGACGATATCGTCGGCAAAGCGAAAGATAGAGACGCGCTCGGTTGCCTCAACCCGGCCAGTGCGCGGGTCGCTGACCGCGACGTCCCAGCCGCGCGCCTTGGCCTGCGCGGTCAGGCGGGCCACGGCGTCGTCGACCGACATAGGCACGCTGACCCCCACCAGATCGCCATAGGCCTCTGCATGCAGTTTCGCGCGGCGCTGCGCGGGGGTGAGCGGTGCGAGGTCCGCGCGCCCGCCATCGGGCACAATCTTGTTGAGATCATCGCGCAGCTTCAGCGACGAAAATTGCGGAGGATCAGCCAGGTTGGTGGTGATGTCGTGCAGCGGCGGAACCTTTTGCGCCTGGCCAATGAAGAACACAGCATAGCCCACCAGCGGCGCGGCGAGCAGCCAGGCGATGGCGATCAGTTTCATCGACGCGCTTTTCTTGACCGCATGGATGCACAGCGCAATCAGGCTGACGAGCAGCGCGCCAAAGGCCACAAACACCGAATAGCTGAACCAGGTGAAGCCCTGGATCGGCGCAATCAGGCCAAACCAGGCACCGCCGCCCGCGCCCAGCGCCAGCAGCACCCCGGCGACGGCCAGCACCCGGGCCGTCTTGCTGATCCGCAGGCCCCAGCCGCCTGGACCCGGTGTCGCCATTGCTGCGTCTGTCATCGCTCTCTCCGCTTGCCTGCCCCGGCGTCTTGGCCGATAGGGCTGGCCGCACGATAGGCGCAGCGAACGCGAAGGCAAGCGATGAACGACGGTGCGCAGGCGAAGGGACCCGGGTTGCTGAAATATCTTTTGCTGGCGGTGTTGCTGGTGCTGCTGTTTGGCGGCGCGGCCCGGCTGGTGATTGCGGGCGGGGCGGCCAGCCTGAACCGCGCCGACCGCCTGCTGGGGCGTAGCGACGCGCTGCACAGCGCCGCCGGCATTGCCTATGGCCCCGGTGCACGGCAACGGCTCGACATCTGGACGCCGCCGGGCGCGGCGGGCGAAGTGCGCCGCCCGGTCGTCATCTTCCTGTATGGCGGTGGCTGGCATTCGGGGTCGCGCCATGATTATGGCTTTGCGGGACGGGCCTTTGCCGAACAGGGCTTTGTCACGGTCATCCCCGATTACCGGTTGGTGCCCAAGGGCAAATGGCCCGATTTCCTGACCGACAGCGCCGCCGCCGTCGCCTGGGTGCACGCAAACATTGCGGCGCATGGCGGCGATCCGGACCGGATTGCGCTCGCGGGCCATTCGGCGGGGGGCTATAATGCCGCCATGCTCGCGCTGGACCCCAAATGGCTGCGCCGCGCTGGCAGCGATCCGGCGGTGGTGCGGGGGGTGGCGGCGCTTGCCGCACCGCTCGACTTCCTGCCGCTGGAACGCGGCGGCAGCGCGGACAAGGCGATGGGGCATGTCCGCCCACCAGAGGCGACGCAGCCCATCCGCTTTGCGCGCGGCGATGCCCCGCCGCTGTGGCTGGCGACGGGCGAGGATGACACGGTGGTCCGCCCGCGCAACAGCCGCAATCTGGCGCGCGCCATCGCCGCTGCGGGTGGCCGGGCCGAGCTGCGCCTTTACCCCGGCATCGGGCATCAGGCGATCGTCATGGCGCTGGCCCACCCCTTTCGCGGCAAGGCGCCCGTGCTGGACGAGGCGGGGGATTTCCTGCGCGCGGTGACGGCGCGGCGGATTGCCGCTCCTTGACCATTGATGCGCTGATCCTGGCGGGCAGCCGTCCGGGGCGCGACGCGCTGCTCGCGGACACGGGCGTCGCGACCAAGGCGCTGTTGCCCATCGCCGGGCGGCCCATGCTGCTCCACGTCGTCGACGCGCTGCGCGCCGCCCCTGCCATTGGCCGCATCACCATCATGGCGCAGGACAGCGCCGCGCTGGCCGCTGACCCGGCGCTGCGCGCATTGGCACAGGACCCGCGCCTGGCCTTCATCGACAGCAGCGCGGGGATCAGCGCGTCGCTGGTCGCCGTGGTCGCGGCGCATGACGCTCCGCTGCTCGTCACCACCGCCGACAATGTGCTGCTGTCGCCCGCGATGATCGCCGAATTTGTCGAAGCCAGCCGGGGCAGCGACGTCGCCGTCGCCATGGTGGCGCGCGCCAATCTGCTCGCCCGCCATCCGCAATCGCGCCGCACCTGGCTGAAATTCCGGGGCGGTTGGTGGTCGGGGGCCAATTTGTTCCGGTTCGGCGGGCGGCAGGTGCTGCCCCTGCTCGATTTCTGGTCGGGCATCGAACAGGACCGCAAAAAGGGGCTGCGTATCGTCGCGGCCTTTGGCCCGGCCTTGCTGGTGGCGGCGCTGCTGCGGCTGATTACCATTGGGCAGGGGGTGCAGCGCGCCGCGCGCCGCTTTGGCATCCGCGATGCGCGGGTGGTGGCGATGACCGATCCCGAAGCCTGCATCGACGCAGACAAACCCGCCGACATCATCCTGATCGAGCAGATTTTGGCCGCGCGTCAGGCGGCGGCCAGCGCGGCGTCCACCGCGGCAGTGGCCAGCGCCAGTTCCTCGGCATAATCCATCGTCGCATCCAGATCGACCATCGGCGCGCCGCCAAAGGTCAGGCGGCCGACGCTGGCCACCTTCTGCGCGATCAGCGCGCGGTCGTGATCGGGTTTGCGCGCCATCACCGTGTCGACGTCGATGTGCAGCCGGATGACCAGTGTCGGGCGATAGGCCGCCATCGCCGCGTAGAGCGCATGCTCCTGCGCCTGGAGCGCGGCGAGCGCCGGGCTGGTCGCGATACCCGCCAAAATGGGGCCATCATGCAGCCCGGCCACGGCAATCTGTGGATAGCGGTCGGTGACAATCACCGCGCCGCGCCGCCGCTGTTCCAGCAATGCGTCAAAGCGCGCCCGGCGCTTCTTTGATTTGCGCAGGGCATAGCGCGCCGCGAGCAGGCCCGGGATCGGCTGCGCCGGATCGCGCAGCGTTGCCGCCACCCCCTCCAGCCAGCGTTGCAGCGCGGGACCGACCAAGGGCCAGCGGCCGATGCGGCGGCCCTGTTCGCCGCTGCCCAGGCCCAGATAGCCCATTTCGGCGGCGTGGCTTTGCCGGATGTGGCGGAGGAGGTCAGCCGACAGCGTGGATTTGCCCGACCCGTCGCAGCCGACCACGGCAATCAGCGGGGCCAGCGCCGCCTCCACGGGGGTCAGCTCAGCTCTTTGAAATAGCCGATCATCTTGAGCCCGCCGATGACGAAGCGCACCGCCACCAGCGCGCCAAAGGCATAGACCCAGGTCCATTGATCCGCCGTCAGCGCGGCCAGATCAAACCCCAGCCGCGCAAACCAGGTAACGAACAGGGTGGTGGCGAGCAGGAACAGCTTATTCTGTTCCCGCCAGATCATCCGCTTCCACCAAAAGGCGTATTTCGGCTTGACCCACCCATGGAGGCGGGGGAGCAGCGCGGGCACTTCGGCGGCCCATTTGGCATGCGCCTCACCAAATTTGCCGCGCAGAAACTCCTCTTCATAAATGGAGATACGCTCGTAAATCAGGACCGCGAGCAGAAAGACAATCGCCCCGAACACCCAGCTGCCCGACAGCATCGCCAGGCCCGTGAAGTTCAGGATGCGGCCCACATAGAGCGGATTGCGCACCAGGCTATAGGGGCCCGTGGTGTTGAGCTCGCTGGCCTCTGCCGCAACCTTGGCGCGGCCCGAGGTGCCGAGCGCGGCAAATCCCGAGGTGATGACGCGGACCAGCGCGCCCGCGCTCGCCACGCCCAGCGACAGCCAGAACCAGGCACAATCCAGCGTGGCATTGGCAAAGGGTCCGACGTCGCGCGTCGTAAAGGCAATCAGCGCCGAAATGGCGATGATGATGTAGATATAGGTGCCGCGGACGAAAAACAGGCGCTTGCCGCTGCGGGCGAGTTCGGTCTGATACATGCGAAGGATTGATCCGGTCAAAAGCGGCAGCAAAAGGCCCGCCAAAGCCCGCACCTTTAGCGGGGCATGCGGCTTTGCGTCAACTGTGTGACGGAATGAGGGCAAGCTTGCGCGCCACCTTGCCCAGCGACTGGCGGTCAGCCAGCGGCAGGGCAAAGCGCGCCGAAACCCAGATGGCCGCAGCCGCAATCACCAGCGTCAGGGGCAGGGCGAGGGCATCGGGCAGGCCGCTGACGGCAAGCGCAAGGGCCGCACCGGCGACGGCGGTCATCAGCGCCACGGCGGCGACGCGCGGGAATGCGGGGGTGAAGGGGTGGAGCCGCTCCACCTGCCACAGCTGCACCATCGGAATGACCGCCGCGACGATCACCCCCAGCGCGACCGCCAGCGTCACTGCGGTCAGGGCCGGGAACAGCCCCACCAACCACCATCCCGCGAGCGCGGCCACCCCCAGGCCAATGATGCTGGCCGCCAGCTGGTGGCGAAAAGCAGCGACGACCTGAAGCACCGGCAGCGATATGCCCAGCACCGCTTCGCCCGCGCGGGCGAGCAGCAGGATGATGACCGCAGCCTGCGCCACATCGGCCCCGCGCCCGAACAGCGACAGCAGCGGCGCACTGCCCGCCGCCAGCACCGCCGCCAGCGGCACCGATATCACCAGGATCAGCCGCACCGCATAGGCATAGATTTCGCGCACTTCCCCCCGGTCGTGCCGCTCGCTGCTCGCAGTCAGCGGGGCAAGGACGTAGACAAAGGCGATACGCACCAGCTGGACCACGCTGGCCAGCTTGCGCGCGATGGTGAACAGCCCGCCCGCCGCCGCGCCCGCCGCGCCAGGGAGCAGCTGGTTGAGCACCAGCGCGGGGGCATCACCAAACAACCGCGCAATCATGTTGGATGGCAGGATGGCAAGGCCCGCAAGCGCGGTGTTGCGGGCAACCGGCGGCCAGCGCGGTCCGGTGAACATCAGCCGCAGCCGATAATGCTGCGCCAGCAGCCGCAGGCACAGCCAGGCGGTGATGGTCAGGCTGGCAATTTGCGCGATGAACAGGCCCATCAGGCCCCAGCCGCCCGCGAACAATGCGGTGGCGAGTGCCAGGCGAATAAGCTGTTCCCACACGATGCGCAGCCGAATCTCGGCCCCGAACAGCATGCGCGCTCGCAGCGCCGATGTCGCAATTTCGACAAAGGCCCACAGCGGTAGGGCCCAGATGAACAGGCGGATGGCGGGTGCAACGGTCGCTTCGTCGGCGGCGGCCACATTGACCAGCGGCGCAATCGCCGGGGCCTGCCAGGCGATCAGCGCGGCGACCAAGAGGCACGGCCCAACGCCCAGCAGCAGCGCGGTGCGCAACGCCGCTGCGGCTTCGGCATCGCTGGCCGATTGCGGGACCGTGCGCTGCAAGGCGCTGGTCATCCCCAGGTCAAAGATATTTTCGATGAGGTTGATGGCCGCCCACAGCACGGCATAGAGGCCATAGCCCGCCAATCCGAACATCAGCACATACAGCGGCTGTGCGACAATTTCGACCACCGCGCCCAGCCGCGCCAGCACCGTAGTGCCAATGCCGCGCGCCACCCGGCGGCTGGCGCTGTCGGCGGGCGGCCCGGACGGCGAGGGCGGCGGCGGCGGGGGCGGGGCGTGGGCGGCGGTCATGCTGGCGCGGGGCATAGCGGCAAGGGCGAACAGCGGCCAGTGGGTTTCAATTCGGCACCCTTTGCACTTGTAACGGCGCAGCACCATCGCTAACTCGGCCCGGCAGCGGGCAGCTCTGCCCGGCACCAGCGGAGTCCTTTGAGCAATGGCCGAGTTTCGCCTTCCCAAAAACAGCCGTCCGACCAAGGATGGCACGGTCCATACGGCCAATGGGGCAGCGGCGGTCAAACGGTTCAAAGTCTATCGCTATGACCCCGACAGCGGGAAGAACCCGCACTATGACACGTTCGAGATCGACACCGAAAATTGCGGCCCGATGGTGCTTGACGCGCTCATCAAGATGAAGGCCGAACAGGATAGTTCGCTGACCTTTCGCCGCTCGTGCCGTGAGGGGATTTGCGGCAGCTGTTCCATGAACATCAATGGCAAGAACGGCCTGGCCTGCACCACCGCGATAGAGGATTGCAAGGGCGATGTGACCATCACGCCGCTCCCGCATATGGAGGTGATCAAGGACCTGGTTCCCGACTTCACCCATTTCTATGCGCAATATGCCAGCATCGAACCCTGGCTGAAAACCAAGACGACGACCCCGTCGGGCAAGGAACGGCTGCAGTCGCCCGCTGACCGCGAAAAGCTGGATGGGCTGTATGAATGCATCTTGTGCGCCTGCTGCTCGACCAGCTGCCCCAGCTATTGGTGGAACGGCGACAAGTTTCTGGGCCCGGCCATCCTGCTTCAGGCCTATCGCTGGCTGGCCGACAGCCGCGACGAAATGACGGGCGAACGGCTTGACGAGTTGGAGGATCCCTTCCGCCTCTATCGCTGCCACACCATCATGAACTGTGCCAATGCCTGCCCCAAGGGCCTGAATCCGGCGCGGGCGATTGCCGAGGTGAAAAAGCTGGCAGCGGAGCGCGCGGTTTGAGCGACGGCATAGAGGACCCGCCCGCACCGGCGCATTTCGACGGAACGGTGCGGGACGATGGCTGGATTGACTGGAACCTGAAGGACGCGACCCGGTTCAACGGCTTTATCGAGCCGCTGTGCGTGCGGCGCGAGGCCCCGACGCCCGATGGCCGGCCACAGGCGCGCGTGCGGATGCACCCGGGGCACAAGCACAGCAATCTGGGCAATGCCGTGCACGGCGCGGTGACGCTGGCCCTGATCGACGTCGCGCTGTTTGCCGCCGCGCACCAGTTTGGGTCGCTCAACGCGGGATTTTCGGTGACGCTTGACCTGTCGACCCAATTTGTCGGCGGGGGGCGGATTGATGAACCGATGGACGCGGTGGTGGAACTGGTCCGCGAAACCGGGCGGCTGGTGTTCCTGCGCGGCATGGTGGTCCAAGGTCCGGGCGACGCGCATATTGTCGCGGCCTTTTCCGGCACGATCCGCAAATCCCGACATGATCGCTGATGGCGGGATCGCCGTCGGCCTATGACCAACTGGTGGCGGCGGGCGAACTGCGGCCCGACCCGGACCAGCAGGCCGCCGCTGCGCAGCTTGCCGCGCTACGCGCCGCGCTGGCAGCGAAACCGCAGCGCGGCAGCCTGTTGTGGCGGCTGACCGGGCGGAGGCCAGAACCGCCGCGGGGCATTTACCTGTGGGGCGGTGTTGGGCGCGGAAAATCCATGCTGATGGACCTTTTCTTCGACCATCTGGCCATTGCCCGCAAACGCCGCGTCCATTTCCATGCCTTCATGCAGGAAGTGCATGGCCTGTTGCGCGACGAGCGGATGAAGGAGAGCGGCGATCCCATCCCCCCCGTCGCGGCCCAATTGGCCGCCGGGCTGGACTGCCTGGCCTTTGACGAAATGGTCGTCAACAACAGCGCCGATGCGATGATCATGTCGCGGCTGTTTACCGCGCTGATCGGCCACGGGGTGACGCTGGTGGCCACCAGCAACCGCGCGCCCGATGATTTGTACAAGGACGGGCTGAACCGCGAACATTTCCTGCCCTTCATCGCGCTCATCAAGGAGCGGTTGGACATCATCCCGCTGAACGGCCCGGTCGATTACCGGCGCGAGCGGCTGGGGGAGGGCGCGCGCTGGTTCGTGCCCGCCGATGACGCGGCAAGCGCGGCGATGTCGGCCGCTTTCTTTCGCCTTACCGACTATCCGCCAGAGGACCGCGCGCATGTGCCGACACAGGAACTGGACGTCGGCGGCGGGCGCACGCTGCACGTGCCCAAATCGCTGAAGGGCGTCGCGGTCTTTTCCTTCAAGCGCCTGTGTGCCGAAGCGCGCGGCGCGGCGGATTATCTCAGCATCGCGCGCGCCTTTCACACCGTTTTCATCGTCGGCATCCCGCGCATGGGCCCCGAAAATCGCAATGAAGCGGCGCGGTTCGTCACGCTGATCGACGCGCTGTATGAGTATCGCGTCAAATTGCTCGCCAGCGCGGCGGCCTTGCCCGACCAGCTTTATGTGGCGGGCGACGGCGCGTTTGAATTTGAACGCACGGCCAGTCGCCTCGCTGAAATGCAGTCGGATGCCTATCTGGCACTGGGGCATGGCGGGGATTAGTCCGCCATCCCCGCTCTTACAGTCCCGCCATCGCCCTCCCCGCCATCGCCTTCGCTCTCCACTCCAAGCCGTCCGCCCTGAGCTTGTCGAAGGGCCGTCCTTTTCTTCGCGATGGGTGAAGGATGAACAGCCCTTCGACAAGCTCAGGGCAGGCGGGGTGGGTTGGCTCTGCCTAAAAGCGCATGGCCACGGCCACGCCGCCGCTTTTGGTGTCGCCCCAGGGCACAATCTGAACGCGGTCATTTTTGCGGCGGGTGATGAGGTGCGCCGTGCCTGCCCCCAGTGCCGCGCCCACCAGCACATCGCCGACGCGGTGCTTGCGCGCCTCCACGCGCGACAGCCCGACAAAGGAGGCGACGAGATAGGCGGGCAGGCCAGCCTCCCATCCATGGCGGTTGTGGATGGTGCCCGCCGCCGCAAAGGCAACCGACGTGTGGCCCGATGGAAAACTCTTGTCGTCGCTGCGGTCGGGACGCAGCGTCGGGAAGGCTTCCTTCATCCCGGCGGTGATCAGCATGGTTGCCCCCACACTGCCGCCTGCCTGGAGGGTGCCATCCCAATCCCCCTGGAGCAAGGGCACACCGAAGGCCGCGACCACCAGGGCATCACGCGCGATGGTCCCGGCGTCGTCCCAGCCCTTTTCGCTGGCCAGCGCCGGCGCGGGCAGGGTCATCATCGTGGCGGCGGCGGCGATCAAGCGCCAGCGGGTCAAGCTCATGGTCCCTCCCTTGTCATAAATCCGTAACGCGTGAGCCGCGCGGCTGTTCCCTGACCCCTATTCGCAGCTTTAATGCTATTGCGAACTATTCGCGTAAATAGCCGGTGCAACGGGGCTTTTTGCGGTTGTCTCCCACTCCAATAGCGCGTATCGCGCGGCCATTCCATCGACCGGCGCCAGGGGATTCTCGCCCGCGCCCTGCCGGTTGCCGCATTTTGCCGCCGGGCCATGCATAAGGGAGCGACAAGGCCGTGGGACGCAAGAAAATCGCGCTGGTGGGTGCCGGCAATATCGGCGGAACGCTCGCCCATCTCGCGGCGCAAAAGGAATTGGGCGACATTGTCCTGTTCGACGTGGTCGAAGGCGTGCCGCAGGGCAAGGCACTGGATCTGTCGCAGTGCGGCCCGGTCGAGGGTTTTGACGCCAAAATCACCGGCTCCAACAATTATGCCGATATCGCGGGCGCGGACGTGGTGATCGTCACCGCCGGGGTCGCCCGCAAACCGGGCATGAGCCGCGACGATCTGCTCGGCATCAACCTCAAGGTCATGAAGGCGGTGGGCGAAGGCATTCGCGACAATTGCCCCGGCGCCTTCGTCATCTGCATCACCAATCCCCTGGACGCCATGGTGTGGGCGCTTCGCGAGTTTTCGGGCCTCCCGCATCACATGGTCGTCGGCATGGCGGGCGTGCTCGATTCGGCGCGCTTCAGCCACTTCATCGCTGACGAATTCAATGTGTCGGTGCGTGACGTGAACACCTTCGTCCTTGGCGGCCATGGCGACACGATGGTGCCAGTGGTCCGCTATTCGACCGTCAACGGCATCCCCGTGCCCGACCTCATCAAGATGGGCTTGTCGACGCAGGAGCGCATCGACGCCATCGTCAAGCGGACGCGCGGCGGCGGCGGCGAAATCGTCGCGCTGCTCGGCACCGGCTCGGCCTTCTATGCGCCTGCCGCCAGCGGCATCGCGATGGCGGAGGCCTATCTGGGCGATCAGAAGCGTATCCTGCCCTGCGCCGCCTATGTTGACGGCCAATATGGCCAGGACGGCCTTTATGTCGGTGTGCCGGTGATGATCGGCGCGGGCGGCGTCGAAAAGGTGATCGAAATCGCCCTCGACGATGCCGACAAGGCCAATTTGCAGGTCAGCGTCGATGCGGTGAAGGAATTGCTGGGCGCGTGCAAGGCGTTGGATCCGTCGCTGGCGTGACAAATGCGCCCCTGCGAAGGCAGGGGCCCATCACCTGCGATGTCGTCAAGCGCTGCGCGTGATGCGAAGTTCCGGAGATAGGTCCCTGCCTTCGCAGGGGCACGAAGCTAAAGAAGGCAAATAATGTCCATCCTCATCAACAAAGACACCAAGGTCATCACGCAGGGCATGACCGGCGCGACCGGCACGTTCCACACCCAGCAGGCGCTGGCCTATGGCACGCAGATGGTCGGCGGGGTGACGCCGGGCAAGGGCGGGACGACCCACGCCGAAACTGGCCTGCCGATCTGGGACACGGTGGCGCAGGCGCGCGATGAAACCGGGGCCAATGCCAGCGTCATCTACGTGCCGCCGCCCTTTGCTGCTGACTCCATTCTCGAAGCGATCGCCGCCGAAATCCCGCTGATCGTGTGCATTACCGAGGGCATTCCAGTGCTCGACATGGTGCGCGTCAAGCGGGCACTGGTCGGCAGCAAGTCGCGGCTGATCGGCCCCAATTGCCCTGGCGTGCTGACGCCGGGCGAGTGCAAGATCGGTATCATGCCGGGCAGCATCTTTTCCAAGGGCAGCGTGGGCGTCGTCTCGCGCTCGGGCACGCTGACCTATGAAGCGGTGTTTCAGACGACCAATGTGGGTCTGGGTCAGACTACCGCGGTCGGCATTGGCGGCGATCCGGTGAACGGTACCAACTTCGTCGACGTGCTCGAACTGTTCATGGCGGACGAGGCGACCAAGTCGATCATCATGATCGGCGAAATCGGCGGCGATGCCGAAGAGCAAGGCGCCCAGTTCCTGATCGACGAAGCCAAGCGCGGCCGCAAAAAGCCGATGGTCGGCTTCATCGCAGGCCGCACCGCGCCCCCGGGCCGCCGCATGGGCCACGCCGGTGCAATCGTCTCAGGCGGCAAAGGCGACGCCGACAGCAAGATCGCGGCGATGGAGGCGGCGGGCATCCGCGTGTCGCCGTCGCCGTCGTTGTTGGGTGAGACGCTGGCCGAGGTGCTGAAAGAGCGGGTGTGAGCGCGGTCCGCTTCCGCTGTGCCCCTGCGAAGGCAGGGGCACATCACCGAAGGGTGAGGTGAGTGAGAAGCGGCGCAGTTTACATCATGGCAAATCGCCGCATGGGAGCAATTTATACGGGGTCCACTTCGCAATTGGTGCAACGAACCTACCAGCACCGCGAAGGATTGATTGAGGGGCATACCAAGACGCACGGCTGCAAGCTGCTGGTCTGGTTCGAAGTGCATTGTGACCTGCAGGAAGCGCGCCGCCGTGAATTGCAGATCAAGAAATGGAAGCGAAGCTGGAAGATCCGAATGATCGAGGACGCGAACCCGGACTGGCGTGATTTGTGGTTTGATATTCGAGGTTCGTTTTGATTTTCGGGCTTCTGGTGATGGACCCCTGCCTTCGCAGGGGTACGGGAAAGAGTTGGTTATGAACATCGAACGCCAAAGCTTTGACGCCGACGAGGTCCAGGCTGGCCCGAGCTGGGCGCGGGCGGGCTGGCCGCTTGCGGACAGCGATGACCTGACCGCAAGCCTTGACCCCACCCAGATGCAGCTTGCCGTGAAGGCAGCGGCGGCGAAGGCCGGGGCGCCGCTGTCCGATGCCGAAGTGGGGCGCGCGGCGGGGGACAGCATCCGGGCGATGATGCTGATCCGCACCTATCGCGTGCGCGGGCATCTGGCGGCGAAGCTCGACCCGCTGGGCATTCAAAAGCAGGAAATCCCCGCCGACCTGACCCCCGAATATCATGGCTTTGCCGGGGCGGAGCAGGACCGGCCCATTTATCTGGGCGGCGCGCTGGGGCTGGAACGGGCGACCATCCGCGAGCTGGTTGCGATCCTCCAGGCCAATTATTGCGGCCATGTTGGCCTGGAATATATGCATATTTCCGACGTCGAGGAGCGGCGCTTCCTCCAGGATCGGATGGAGGGCGCCGACAAGCAGATTGATTTTTCGGTCAACGGCAAAAAGGCGATCCTGAACAAGGTGATCGAGGCGGAGGAATATGAAAAATTCCTCGCCCGCAAATATGTCGGGACCAAGCGGTTCGGGCTCGACGGCGGTGAATCGATGATTCCCGCGATGGAGGCCATCATCAAATATGGCGGCCAGCTGGGCGTGAAGGAAATCGTCTATGGCATGGCGCATCGCGGGCGGCTGAACATGCTCGCCAATGTGATGGCCAAACCCTATCGCGTCATATTCCATGAATTTCAGGGCGGCACGGCGAACCCGGAGGATGTGGGCGGCTCTGGCGACGTGAAATATCACCTCGGCACCAGCACCGACCGCGAATTTGACGGCGTGTCGGTGCATATGAGCCTGGTCCCCAACCCGTCGCACCTGGAGGCCGTGAACCCGGTGGTCCTGGGCAAGGTGCGTGCGCAGCAAGTGGCGCGCGGCGACATTGGCAAGGACAAGCATGACCAGGTGCTGCCCGTGCTGATCCACGGCGATGCGGCCTTTGCGGGGCAGGGGATTGTGTGGGAGTGCCTGGGCTTTTCGGGCATTCGCGGCTATAATACGGGCGGTTGCATCCACTTCATCGTCAACAACCAGATCGGCTTTACCACCAGCCCGCAATTTGCGCGCTCGTCGCCCTATCCATCGGATGTTGCCAAAGGGGTGCAGGCCCCCATATTGCACATCAACGGCGATGATCCCGAAGCGGTGACCTTTGCCTGCAAGCTGGCCATTGATTTTCGCCAGCAGTTCAAGCGCGATATCGTCATCGACATGTGGTGCTATCGCCGCTTTGGCCACAATGAAGGCGACGAGCCGAGCTTTACCCAGCCGCTGATGTATGCCCGCATTCGCCAGCATCCGCCGGTTTCCACCCTTTATGCCAAGCGGCTGGAGGCCGAAGGCGTGATTGCGGACGGCGAGGCCGATGCTATGCGCGCGGCCTTCATCGCGCGGCTGGAAGACGAATTCGTCGCCGCCAAAAGCTATAAGGCGAACAAGGCCGACTGGTTCGCCGGGCGCTGGTCGGGGCTGCACATGCCCGCCGACCCCGAAAGCGCGCGGCGCAACATTCCCACCGGCGTTTCCGAAAAATTGTTCGACAGCCTGGGCCGGACGCTGACCACCATTCCGGACGGGGTGGAGGTGCACAAGACGTTGCGCCGCGTCATCGACGGGCGCGCGGCCATGTTCGCGGCCAAGGATGGTGAGGTGTTCGACTGGGCCACCGCCGAAAGCCTCGCCTTTGGCGCGCTGCTCAGCGAAGGGTATCAGGTCCGCCTGTCGGGCCAGGATTCGGGGCGCGGCACCTTTAGCCAGCGGCACGCCGTATGGGTCGATCAGGCGACCGAGGAGAAATATATCCCGCTGACCACCGTGCCGCATGGCCGGTTTGAAGTGCTCGACAGTCCGCTGTCCGAATATGGCGTGCTGGGCTTTGAATATGGCTATGCCATGGCCGATCCCAAGGCGCTGGTGCTGTGGGAGGCGCAGTTTGGCGATTTCGCCAATGGTGCGCAGATCATGATTGATCAGTTCATCGCGGCGGGCGAAGCCAAATGGCTGCGCGCCAACGGGCTGGTGCTGTTGCTGCCGCACGGCTTTGAAGGGCAGGGGCCAGAGCATAGCTCGGCGCGGCTCGAACGCTTTTTGCAGCTGTGCGCCAATGACAATATCCAGGTGTGCAATATCTCGACGCCGTCCAATTATTTCCACGTCCTGCGCCGCCAGATGCTGCGCCCCTTCCGCAAGCCGCTGGTCATCATGACGCCCAAATCGCTGTTGCGGCACAAGCTGGCGCTCAGCCTGCGCAGTGATTTTATTGGCGATGCGCATTTCCGCCGTATCATGTCGGACCGGACGCCGCCCGCCGATGCCGATATTCGCCGGGTCGTCCTGTGTTCGGGCAAGGTCGGCTATGACCTGATGGAGGCGCGCGATGCGGCGGGCCAGACCGACACGACGGTCATCCGCATCGAGCAGCTCTATCCTTTTCCGGGCGAGCCGCTGGTCGCCCGGCTCAAGCGGATGGCCAAGCTCGATGATGTGGTGTGGGCGCAGGAAGAACCGCGCAACAATGGTGCCTGGTTCTTTGTCGAACCGCTGATTGAAGAGGCGCTGGCGGCGGCGGGCAAAACGGGCATGCGCGCGCGCTATGCCGGGCGCCTTGCCTCGGCCTCGCCCGCGACCGGCCTCGCCTCACGCCATCAGACCGAACAGGCGGCGCTCGTCGCTGACGCGCTGGGGCTCAGCCGCCGGGCCGAGATTAGGCGGACGCGAAAGTAACAGACGATGGGCTCCTGCGCAGGCAGGTGCCCATCACCCACAGGTCCGATGATGGACCCCTGCCTTCGCAGGGGAACAGCAAAGAGAAGATAATATGAGCACCGAAATCAAAGTCCCAACCCTGGGCGAAAGCGTGACCGAGGCGACCATTGGCGAATGGCTGAAGCAGCCGGGCGAAGCGGTTGCCGCCGATGAACCCATCGCCAGCCTGGAAACCGACAAGGTCGCGGTCGAAGTGCTCAGCCCGGTCGCGGGCGTCATGGGCGCGCATGGCTTTGCTGCGGGTGATACGGTCGGCGTCGGCGCAGTCATCGGCAGCGTCGAGGCGGGGGGCAGCGCCGCTGCGCCTGCACCAGCCGCTACGCCCGCACCTGCCTCCACGCCCGCGCCTGCGGCAACCGCCCCAGCAGCGGCGGCGGTGATCAGCGATGCTGACGCGGTCACCACCCTGTCGCCCGCGGTGCGCCGCCTGGTGCTGGAACATGGGCTGGACCCCAGCCGCATCAAGGGCACGGGCAAGGATGGCCGCCTGACCAAGGAAGATGTGCTGGCCGCCGCCAATGCCGCGCCCGAGGCCGCTGCGGCCCCAGCCCCAGCCCCGGCTCCGGCGGCGGCGTCGACGGCCACGCCCGCCCCTGTGGCCGCAACGGGCGGGGAAGAACGCGTCAAAATGACGCGCCTGCGCCAGACGATCGCCCGCCGTCTGAAAGAGGCGCAGGACACGGCCGCCATGCTGACGACGTTCAACGACGTCGACATGAGTGAAGTTATCAAGACGCGCGACCGGTATCGCGATCTGTTTGAAAAAAAGCATGGCGTGCGGCTGGGCTTCATGTCCTTCTTTACCAAGGCGGTGGCCTTGGCGGCCAAGACCATCCCGGCGGTCAACGCGCGCATCGACGGCGACGAGATTGTCTATTTCAACTATCTCGACGTCTCGGTCGCGGTCAGCGCACCCAATGGCCTGGTCGTGCCCGTCGTGCGCGGCGCCGACAAAATGGGCTTTGCCGACATTGAAAAGGCCATCGCGGACCTGGGCAAGCGCGCCAAGGACGGCACGCTGACCATGGCCGACATGACCGGCGGCACCTTTACCATTTCCAACGGCGGCGTGTTCGGCGGCCTGATGTCCACCCCGATCATCAACCCGCCGCAGTCCGCCGTGCTGGGCCTCCACCGCATCGAGGACCGCCCGGTGGTGCGCGACGGCCAAATCGTCATCCGCCCAATGATGTATCTTGCGCTCAGCTACGACCACCGCCTGATCGATGGGCGCGAGGCGGTGACCTTCCTGAAAACCATCAAGGAAGCAATTGAGGACCCGGCGCGGTTGTTGATTGATCTTTAGGGGATGGGCGCTCCTGCGAACGCAGGAGCGTTGGAAGGGAAAAATGAAATCTGGCTATGCGTATCTGATGGCCAACCATCGCCGCGGCCAGACCTATCTTGGTTCAACGAGCAATTTGCCCCAACGTGTTTGGCAACATCGCAATGGTGTGATTGAAGGGCATTCAAAATCAAAGGGCTGTGTCATGCTAGTCTGGTGTGAGCATTTTGAAGATTTGCAGGATGCCCGCGCTTGTGAGTATCGCATGAAAAAGTGGAAGCGAGCCTGGAAAATCAGGCTGATCGAAGACGGAAATCCGGAATGGCGCGACTTGTTTGACGAACTGAACTGGTAGTAGACATGATCGTGCTCCGGCGCAGGCCGGAGCTTTGGCCGATAGCGCGCTGTTCGCGCGCCAGAGCTCCGGCCTGCGCCGGAGCACAGCAAAGGTTAAATATGACCCACACCCCCTACGACCTCATCGTCATCGGCGCGGGCCCTGGCGGCTATGTTGCTGCTATCCGCGCGGCGCAGCATGGGCTGAAGGTGGCCTGTGTGGAAAGCCGCGCGACGCTCGGCGGCACGTGTCTCAATGTCGGGTGCATTCCATCCAAGGCCTTGCTGCACGCATCCGAGCTGTATGACGAGGTTGCGGGCGGGCATTTGGCCAAATATGGCATGAGCTTTGGAACGCCCAAGCTGGATGTCGCGGCGATGCTGGCGGAGAAGGACAAGGCGGTCGGCGAGCTGACCGGCGGCATTGAATTTCTGTTCAAGAAGAACAAGGTCGATTGGTTGAAGGGGCACGCCGCCTTCACCAGCGCCAACAGCATTGATGTCGCGGGCACCCGCTACACCGCCAAGAATATCCTCATCGCCACCGGCTCAAGCGTTACCCCTTTGCCCGGCGTCGCGGTCGATAATAGCAAGCATATCATCGTCGATTCGACCGGCGCGCTCACCCTGCCCGCCGTGCCCAAACATATGGTCGTCATCGGCGGCGGCGTCATCGGGCTGGAACTGGGCAGCGTGTGGCGCCGCCTGGGGGCGGAGGTGACCGTGGTCGAATATCTCGACCAGATCCTGCCCGGCATGGACGAGGATATCCGCAAGGAAGCGAACCGGATTTTCAAGAAACAGGGCTTTACGATCAAGACCGGGACAAAGGTCACCGGCGTGACGGTGAAGGGCAAGGCGGCGACGCTGACCATGGAGCCTGCCGCCGGGGGTGCAGCGGAAACGCTGACCGCCGACGTCGTGCTCGTCGCCATCGGCCGCCGACCGAACACCGATGGCCTGGCGCTCGACAAGGCGGGGCTTGCCACCAACGCGCGCGGCCAGATTGAAACCGACCATGATTTCCGCACCAGCGTGCCCGGCATCTGGGCGATTGGCGACGTCATCCCCGGCCCGATGCTCGCGCACAAGGCGGAGGATGAGGGCGTCGCGGCGGCGGACAATATCGCGGGCCATACCGGCATTGTGAACCACGCGGTCATCCCCAGCGTCGTCTATACCTTTCCCGAGATCGCGGGCGTTGGCCTGACCGAGGCGCAAGCGAAGGAGCGCGGCGGCGTGAAGGTCGGCAAATTCCCGATGATGGCCAACAGCCGCGCCAAGACCAACCGCCAGACCGACGGACTGGTCAAGGTCATCGCCGACGCCGACAGCGACCGTGTGCTGGGCGTGTGGATCATCGCCAGCGTTGCGGGCACGATGATCGCGCAGGCCGCCCAGGCCATGGAGTTTGGCGCGACGAGCGAGGATATCGCGCTTACCTGCCACGCCCACCCGACCCATGCCGAGGCGCTGAAGGAAGCGGCGATGGCGGTGACGGGGAAGCCGATTCATATTTGAAGGAGGGGACCAACCATTCCCACCAGCACCGCTTGCCCTGAGCTTGTCGAAGGGCTGTCCTTTTCTTTGGCTGCAGTTAAGGGAAAGAACGGCCCTTCGACAAGCTCAGGGCAGACGGTGTAGGGGGAACGAGCCATGCCCGACCTCGACAATGCCCTCCTCCTCCGCCTGCTTGACCTTGCGGGCATTGGGGTCTTCGCGCTGTCGGGCGCGCTCATGGCGGTGCGGCTGCGGCAAACGCTGGTCACGGCCAGCTTTTTCGCGCTGGTCACGGGTGTCGGCGGGGGCAGCGTGCGCGACCTGCTCATCGGCGCGCCGGTGTTCTGGGTCCAGGACGGGGCGATTGCCGCCGTCTGCATCGCCATCGCGCTCATCGTCTGGCTGACGCCGCAGCGGTGGTGGGACGGCCAGCTGCTCGAATGGGCCGACGCCGTTGGTCTGGCGGCATACAGCGTGTTTGGCACGGCCAAGGCGCTCGCCTGGGGCGTGCCGCCGGTGCCCGCGCTGCTGATGGGCGTGATCACCGGCTGCGTCGGCGGCATCATCCGCGACCTGCTCGCCGGGGTGCCGTCGATCATTGTGCGGCCCGAAATCTATGTGACTGCCGCGGCACTGGCGTCGGGATTGTTCCTGCTGCTGTTGCTGGTGGCGGGGCTCAGCCTGCCCCTCGCCGCTGCGCTGGGCGCGGTCGCCGGCTTTGCCCTGCGCGGTGCGGCGATCCGCTGGTCGCTGGCGCTGCCCGCCTATCGCGGACAAGCGGGTCGCTGAATTCCCCCGCCGCCGATTTTGTGGCATGGAGCGCGTATGGCAGAACGCATCACATTCAACCTCGAAGGCGACCAGATGGTCGGCGATTTGTACCGGCCCGAAGGCGCTGAGGCCTATCCCACCGTTGTTGTCGCGGGGCCGATGACCAGTGTTAAGGAACAGGTAACCGGCGTCTATGCCGCTGCTTTGGCGCAACGCGGAATTGCTGCGCTTGCCATCGATCATCGCGGCTTTGGCGAAAGTGGGGGCACCCCGCGCCAATATGAACATTCGGGTCATAAGGTCGCCGATCTCGGCGCGGCGCTTGACGCGCTGGCGGGACACGATGGCATTGACGCGCACCGAATTGGCCTCGCTGGTATATGCCTCGGCTGCGGTTATGCCAGCTGGGCCGCAGTCGAGCGGCCCGACCGCGTCAAGGCGCTCGCTCTCGCTGTCGGCTATTACCGCGATCCGGACGCGATGCGTGCTGGCGACGCCGATGGTTTCGATGCGCGCGTTGAAGAGGGCCGAGCGGCGCGCTTGCATTATGAGGCAACCGGCGAAGTCATTACCATTCCGGCTGTTGCCCTCAGCGGCGACGCTGCGATGCAAACCGCCGACTTGTTCGACTATTATGGTACATCACGCGCCGGGGTCGCTAATTACACCAACAGCTTTGCCGTCATGTCGCGCGAATATTTTCTGCCGTTCGACGTGCAGGCCGCCGCGCCGCGCATCACTCAGCCGGTGGCGATGGTGCATTCGAACAACGCCCTGTCGCCGCACTGGGCGGAGAAGTTCCATGCTGCGCTGAGCTGCGCCACGCCTATTCGCTGGCTCGAAGGACCAAATCAGGTCGCCTTCTATGACCACGCTGATTTGGTCGCAGCAACAGCGGATCACATGGCCGCACATTTCCGCAATACGCTCTAGCCTTGCCAAATCGCGCAAATCTGGCAGCTTGGCCCGCATGACCGCCGCTTCGCTCCCCGCCATCGCTGCGCGCGTCCGCCATCAAGCGGCGGCGCTGCCCGCGCTTTACGCGCGCTTTGACTTTGACCGCGCGCCCGAACGCTGGGCGGCGGCTCCCGATGATGTGACCGAACTCGGGCGGGTCAGGGGAAGCAACCGGGCCGCGTGGCTCGAGGATCGGGAGCTGGTCGCCCGCATCCGCGAATATACGATGCTGGGCGACACAGTGGGGGACGCTTATGCCGCGTTGACCCGGACGCTGGGGTTCCGGCGCACGGTAGATATGCTGGTGGCGGCGTGTGACCACGGCATCGCCGCCGTGCCCGATGCACCGGGCGAGCTCGCTGCCTTGATTGCGGCCATGGAGGCGCGGCCCGCCTGGGTCGATATGGCGCTGGTGGCGGAAGGGGCGGCCTATGAACGCAACGCCACCGCCAATCTGTCGCCCTTCCTGATCCGCGGGGCGTTTATTGCGACCTTTCTCAACAAATATAGCGCGCTGCCGATGGCGCTAACCGGCACATTGAGCCACGCGACGGCGGCGCGGCGGGTGAAGGAAACAGCGACCTTCTTTGCCACCACAACGCTGCCCGGGGCGCTGGAGCGCCACGGTCCGGGCTTCAAGGCGGCGGCGATGGTGCGGTTGATGCACAGCATGGTGCGCGTCAATGTGCTGTCGCAGGACGGCATGTGGGATGCCGCCACCTATGGCGTGCCCATCCCGCAACTGGACCAGATGCCCGCTGGCCTCATTCCCATTTATTTTCTGGCGCAAGAGGTGCTGGGCAAGGGGCGCAAGCATTTCACGCGGGAAGAGCGGGGGCGGGTGGAAATTGCGCGCTATCGCTGTTTCCTGCTCGGCCTGCCGGAGGATTTGCTGGCCGACACGCCCGAGGCGATCGTCAAAATCTGGCAAACGCGCAGCGCGACGCTGCGCTATGATTATGATGATGCCATTTGCGGCGGCCTGCTCCGCGCGACGATGGAGGCGGAGCTGTCGGCGGATGCCAGCCTGAAGGGGCGCATCCGCCGCGCGCTGGAACGCTCGGTCAGCCGCGTGTTCTTTGTCCAGGCCTTTTTGAACGGCGACACGCAGCGCGCCGCGAGCGCGGGCGTGCAGGTGACCGAAGTGGACCGGTTCATCCACGGCGCGACGATGCTGGCGCTGGTCGGGCGGATGGCCGCCTATCGATTGGCGGCGCGGCTTCCGGTGGTCGGCGCGCTGGCCGACCGGCGACTGGTGCGGCGGATCGAACGCCAGCTGGCGGGCTATGGCCATGCCGAATTCACCAGCAACGCCGCCGAATATCGCCCGGCGACCGCTTGACCAAGTGCGGACCAATTGCCCCACATTGTTTCGTGTCGTTGTCGCTTTTGGTTGCAAGAGCGCCGTGCTCCGGCGCAGGCCGGAGCGTTGGCAGGGCAGGGCAGTAGGCGACACCCAGCGCCCGGGCCTGCGCCAGAGCACCGCGATTGAAAGGATTTGCAACGCGTGACCAACCAGCAACTTGCCGTCAATGGCATTACCATCACCTATGACGACGCTGGGCCGCGCGATGCGCCAGTGATCCTGCTCGTCATGGGGCTCGGCGGGCAATTGACATTGTGGCCCGATGAATTTGTCGCGGCGCTGAACGCCCATGGCTTTCGCACCATTCGCTACGACAACCGCGATGTCGGGCTGTCGACCCGCTTTGATGCGGCGGGGGTGCCGAATGTCCGCTGGATGATTGTCAAATCGCTGCTCGGCCTGGCGCCGCGTGCGCCCTATTCGCTGCGCGACATGGCGCATGACGGGATGGCGCTGCTCGACGCGCTGGGGGTGGAGCGGGCGCATGTCGCCGGGGCATCGATGGGCGGCATGATTGCGCAGCATATGGCGGCGCACTGGCCGCAGCGCATCCTGTCGCTGACCTCCATCATGTCGACCACCGGCAACCGCCGCCTGCCGCGCGCGCGGCCAGAGGCGATGCGTGCGCTCGCCGGGCGGCCCATGTCGGGCGACCCAGAGGCGATGATCGCCTATGCCAAAAAGGCAGCGTATATCATCGGCAGCCCCGCCTATCCCCCCGATCCTGACCGGCTCGACCGGCGGGTGCGCAATGATTTTGAACGGGCCTGGTATCCCCCCGGCTTTGCGCGGCAGATGGCGGCGATTGTCGCCGATGGCGACCGGCGCGCCATGCTGCGCACCATCAAGGTGCCGACGCTGGTCATCCATGGCGAAGACGACCCGCTGGTGCCCATGGCGGGCGGGGAAGATACCGCGCGCAACATTTCGGGCGCGCGGTTGATGACCATCCCCGGCATGGGCCACGACCTGCCGCTGGCGCTGGTCGACACGCTGGCCGACGCGGTGGCAGAGCATGTCAGGGGCGCGGGCTAGTCGATCAGGCGGGCCAGCCAGCCCAGTTGCCGAACGGCGACCTGCGGCGGCGCGACTGGCCCCATCCAGCCGCGGCATTCCAGGCACACCGCCTGCACCGATGGCGCGGCGGCCAGCAGCGTCAGGTCGGCCAGCAAGCGCGCCTGCACTTGCCCGCGCTGCGCCCCGGCCAGCGCGAACCAGCCGCGCGGGGCGGTGGCGGCGGGGCTTGTCTGTTGCGCCCAGTTGGCGAGCAATTGGTTGAAGGGGTCGGGCACATTTTCAATGTAGAGGGGGTGAAATTCGCCCTCCACCTTGGCCAGCTTGGCGGCGTGGGCCACCGCGTCATCGATGCCGCCAAATTGATCGACCAGGCCCAGCTGGCGCGCGGTGCCCCCGGCCCAGACGCGCCCTTCGGCAATTTCCTGGACCTTGGCGATGTCCAGCTTGCGCGATTTGGCGACCAGCCCGGTGAAGCGGGCATAAATATCCTCGATGCTCGCCTGCGCCAGCTGGTTGAACTGCGGGCTCACGCCGCCGGCCAGATCGGGCTCGCCCGACAGCGGTGTCGTCTTGATGCCATCGGCGCGAACGCCGATATTGGCCAATGTCTTTTCAAAGCTGGGCAAAATGCCGAACACGCCGATGGAGCCGGTGATGGTATCGGGTTCGGCAAAGATGCGGTCAGCGGGCATCGATACCCAATAGCCGCCCGACGCCGCGACATTGCCCATCGACACGACGATGGGCAGCTTCTTGGCCTTGGCGCGCAGCAACGCCTGGCGAATGGCTTCGCTGGCCAGCACCGATCCGCCCGGGCTGTCAACGCGCAGCACAATCGCCTTTACCGCATCGTTGGTGATGGCGGTCAATATGTGCCCGGCAATGGTATCGCCGCCCGCCGTGCCATTGGGCGCCTCGCCATCGACGATTTCACCCACCACCGGGATGACCGCGATCGGCGTGCCATTGGTCGGTGCGGGATTATTGGCCAGCCACGCGTCAAACTCGATGGCATTATAGGCCCAGGGCTGCGTATCGTCGGCCGTTCCCACCAGTTCCGCCACACGCTGTTCAAAGGCTAGCCGTCCGCCAATCTTGTCCACCAGGCCCGCCGTCAATGCCGCCCTGGCATTGTCGCCCTTGGCCGCCAGCGTCGCGGCGACGGGGTCGGCGACAAAGCTGGCCAGTTTGGCCTTTGGCCGTGCCTTGGCCACATCGGCCTGCCACTTGGCCCACAATTCCCCGGCATAGGCGCGCGCGGCGGCTTCGGCCTCGGGCGACTGGTCCGACCGGATAAAGGGTTCGACCGCGCTTTTGAACGTGCCGACGCGGTAGACATTGGCGGTGACCCCGACCTTGTCGAGCAATTCCTTGTAATAAAGGTTGGACCCGCCGGGTCCGGCGATAAAGGCACCGCCGATGGGGTCGGTCCAGATTTCGCTGGCATGCGCGGCCAGCCGATAGCCATCATCGGCATAGCCGGTGGCAAAGGCGAGCACGGGCTTCTTTGCCGCGCGCACCGCCGCGATGGCGTCGCCGACCTCGCCCAGCGCGACCTGACCGCCGCCCAGAAAGCTGTCGAGGTCCAGCACCACGGCCTTCACCCGGTCGTCGGTCGCGGCGCTGTTCAGTGCCTGGACCACATCGCGCACCCGATATTCGCGGATAGAGGGACCGCCCGCACCGCTGAGCGCGGTCAGGCCGTCCACCTCAGCCGGTTGTTCGGACAGCACGCCATCGAGCCGCAGCAGCAGCGCGCCTTCGCTGACCGGCATGGCGGCATTGGGCCGCGCGGTGAGCACCGCAAAGAGGATAACAAAGAAGAGGAGGAGGAAGGCCAGCGCCAGCGCATCCTTGATCGCCACCAACAGCCGCCACACCTTGCGCGGAAAGCTGTCGCCAGGCACCGGCGGGCGCGGCCCGCGTGGCGGCGAAACGCGCGGGGCCGATGGCGGGACAGAAATGGCGGCGGGGGCAGCGGTGTCGGTCATCTGCCCTAGCTAGGGAGGGGGCGGGCGCTTGGCAATGGCGGCTTCGACCGAAACCCGGTGGGCGGCCACCAGCGTCGTCCCGCCCCTACGCCAGCCAGCCCTGTGACCGATACCAGTGCGCCGTGGCGGCCAGCCCCTCGGCGGGCGCTATGCGTGGTGTCCACAGCACCGGGTCGGGACGCCGCGCCGGATCGCTCACCCAATCGGGATGCGCCATATAAGCGGCGCGGTCGGGCGTCAGCTTTGCGCCCGCGCCGCGCACCAGCCGGTCGCCGCGCGCCGCCAATTGCAGCAACCAGCGCGGCGCGGCTATCGCCAGCGGGTGGGGGCGGCCCACCGCTTCGCCAATCATCGCCGCCATCGCCCGGTGGCTTTGCGGATGCGCGTCATCGGGTTCCAGCACCGCATGCGCCGGACCCGCGCCTGTCAGCGTGAGCAGCAGGCGCACCAGATCGTCGACATGGATCCACGATCCCCGCCCGTCCGGCGGCAACAGCACCGCGCCCCGGCGTGCCATCTGAAACAGCGCCAGCACCTCGGTATCGCGCGGGCCATAGACGCCGGGCGGGCGCACGATAACCCAGTTGAGGTTGCTTGCGGAGACCGCATCCTCCGCCTGTGCCTTGGACCAGCCATAGTTGGACAGGGCAGGCGCGCGGGCGGCCAGGCTGCTGACATGGACAAAGCGGGCGATATGGGCGGCGGTCGCGGCGGTCAGCACCGCCTGCGTTCCCGCGATATTGGCGGCGGCGAAGTCCGCGCGGGTGGGGACATTGACCGCCCCGGCGATATGCAGCACCGCGTCGGCCCCATCGCACAGCGCCTGGAGCGCCGCAGCATCGTCAAGCCCGCCGATAATCCAGTTCACCCCGTTACGCTCCGGCTGCGGTCTGCGGACCAGCGCGCGCACCGTCATCCCGGCGGCGATGGCGGCGTCGAGCGCGTGGCTGCCCACAAAGCCGGTCGCCCCGGTCAACGCCAGCCGCTGGGTCACAGCAGCACCAGATGGTCGCGGTGCACCATCGCGCTGCGCGGCGTATAGCCCAGCGCGGCCTCCTGCGCGTCGCGGCCCAGCCCCATGATCCGCGCGGCATCCGGGGCCGGATATTCGGACAGGCCGCGCGCCATGGTGCGGCCATCGGGGCCGTCAATCTCCAGCACATCGCCGCGTTCAAACCGCCCGGTGATCGCGGTGACCCCGGCGGCCAACAGGCTGGCCCCCGACCGCAGCGCCCTGACCGCCCCGGCATCGATGGTCACCCGCCCTTTGGCAGTCAGGCCCCCGGCTAGCCACGCCTTGTGGGCGCTGGCCCCGGCAACGGCGACGAACATGGTATGGCGCGCGGGCACCGACAGCGGGTGTTCGCACCGGCCCGACACAATGGCAAGGTCGCATCCGGCGCTGGCGGCGATGCGCGCGGCGGCAATCTTCGACACCATGCCGCCCGAACCCATGCCGCTCGCCGACCGGCTGTCGGCCATCGCCTCGATGGCGGCGTCAATCCGTTCGACGCGGGCAATATGCTGCGCCGCCGGGTCCGCCGGGTTGCGGTCATACAGCCCGTCAATGTCGGACAGCAGGATGACGCCGCCTGCGCCTGCCGCCTGCGCGACGCGGGCTGCCAGCCGGTCATTGTCGCCAAAGCGGATTTCCTCGGTGGCGACGCTGTCATTTTCGTTGATGACCGGCACCACGCCCAGCGTCAGCAGCCGGTCCAACGTCGCCGACGCGTTGAGGTAACGGCGGCGGTCCTCCAGATCGTCGAGCGTGACCAGCATCTGGGCCGCCGTCAGCCCCTCGGCCGCCAGCAGCTCGGCCCAGACGCCTGCGAGCGCAATCTGTCCGCACGCAGCGGCGGCCTGCGCATCCTCCAGGCACGCGCGGCCACCCTTGGGCAGGTTCAGCCGCCGGGCCCCGAGCGCAATGGCACCAGAGGAGACGACCGCCACTTGCTGGCCAGCGCGCGCGCGTTCGGCGATGTCGGACGCCACCCCTGCGAGCCAATCCCGCCGCACCGCGCCCGCGCCATCGACAAGCAGCGCCGATCCGATCTTGACGATCAGGCGCGGGGTGGCGGCGGGGGGGAACAGGATCATCGAAATCTGTTAGCGGGACCAAGCCAATCACAAAACAAAAACCGTCTGTCCTAGGCTTGTCGAAGGGCTGTTCTTTTTGTTGGCACTGGCGACGCAAGAGCGCTGCCGTTCGACAAGCTCAGGGCAGGCGCGTCTACGTCATGTCATCACGCGCTGAAGTCCGGCCTCAGCGCTTGGCAGGACCCGTGCTGCGCCCGAAAATATAGCTCAGCCCGATGCCGACGGCGGGCTGTCCCCGGGATCCGGGGCCGCGAGCGATCGGGGAGCGCGCGGCATCGCCGACCAACCGGTCATAGCGGGCATAGGCGGCAAGGCCCCAGCGTTTGTCGAGCTGAACCAGCCCGCCCGCCGCGACGCCTACTGCGCTCACGCCGCCGCCGGGGCGATAGGGGGCCAGCCCGCTGGTCAGCGCCGCGGCAGGCGTCACACCATACCATGCGCGGTGAAAGCGCGCGTCGGCCAGTGTCACGCGCGGGCCAACGGACAGCAGCCAGGCATCGCCATCGCGCGCGACATAATCCGCGCTGATTTCGCCAATCCAGCCGTCATGGCCGCCAATGCCGCGCCGCACTTCGCCGCGCAGGCGCAGCGCGGGGGTCACCATCGTCTGGGCAAAGACCCCCGCCTCAAAGGTGCGGCTGACGGCCGGCAAATCGGCGTCGATGGCCGCGCGGTTGCGCTTGCCGGTCAGGCTGAGCGCCGGGCCCACCTTGACGCCGCCTGCGTCGAGCACTGGAAAGCCGAAGCTTTCATCGGGCGCTTCAAATTCAAAGGGTGCATCGCCCCGCGTCCGGGCAACCTCGATAAAGGGCCCAAGGCCGAGGTCAGCAGCGCCGGGCACTTTGGGGGTCAGCTGAACCCCCAGCATGACCCGGGTGCGCGCGGGCGCGTCCGCGCTCTGGGCGATGGCGGGTGCCGACGGCAGCGCAACAGCGGCGAAAGCGGCAAAAAATTTCAATCCCTTACGCACGCGACCCTCCACCGACACCGACAGCGTTACAAAAGCACCGGCGCGCCAATGGTTGCGCCGCGCCGTTTGGGCTTTTCGCCGGGACAGCGTTTAGAGAGGGGACCATTCGCCGGTTGTGGCGACTGCGCCGTCATCGCGGTCGCCCAGGATGGCATCCTGCAAGGCGTCGAGCACCAGGCCGATCCCCGCGCCGCTGGCTCCCGACAGGGCAAAGACGGGCGCGCCGCTGGCCGCTGCCAGCTCAGCCGACAGCGCGGCAATCAGTTCGGCATCCAGCGTGTCGACCTTGTTCAGGGCGACCACGACCGGCTTGTCGGTCAGGCCCGCGCCATAGGCTTCCAGCTCGTCGCGGACGATCCGGTAACTGGTGGCCACATCGGCGTCCTGCGCATCGACCAGATGGAGCAGCACGCGGCACCGTTCGATATGCCCCAGAAACCGGTCGCCAATGCCTGCGCCGTCAGCGGCCCCTTCGATCAGGCCGGGAATGTCGGCGACAACAAATTCGCGGCCACGGTGGCTGACCACGCCCAGCTGCGGGCGGGTGGTGGTAAAGGCATAGGCCCCGACCTTGGCCCCGGCATTACTGACGGCGTTGATGAAGGTCGACTTGCCGGCATTGGGCAGGCCGACCAGCCCCGCATCGGCCAGCAGCTTCAGCCGCAGCCACACATAGCATTCCGCGCCAGGCCAGCCCGGGCCGTGCTGGCGTGGCGCGCGGTTGGTGCTGGACTTGTAACTGGCATTGCCGCGCCCGCCATCGCCGCCGCGCAGAAACATCAATCGCTCGCCCGGGGTCGTGAGATCGGCGAGCAGGCTGCGCTCGTCATCGTCGGCCAGGATTTGCGTGCCCACGGGCACTTTGATGACGATATCGGGCCCGCCCGCCCCGGTGCGGTTGCGCCCCGCTCCCGGCGTGCCGCGCGGGGCTTTGAAATGCTGAGTGTAGCGAAAATCGATGAGCGTGTTGAGCCCGGGGACGGCCTCGAAAATGATATCGCCGCCCTTGCCGCCATTGCCGCCGTCGGGGCCGCCATATTCGATGAATTTTTCCCGCCGAAAGCTGACCGCACCGGGGCCGCCGTCACCGGACTTCACGAAAATCTTGGCTTGATCGAGGAAATGCATGGCTATTCAAATCACGGAGAATGCCGTTCGCCTCGAGCGAAGTCGAGAGGCCCGTCGGCATGGTGCCATGCTGCTGGGCGTCTCGACTACGCTCGACACGAACGGAGAGGGATTGGCGGCTCCCTTAGGCCAGGCGCGCCGAAAACGCGAGTCTGGGCCTTTCCGACTTTGCCCCTGTCGTCACCCCGAACTTTTTTAGGGTCCATGGCGTGACGTCGCAATGTTGCTCCATAGATGCTGAAACAAGTTCAGCATGACGCTTTCGTCCGGACATCCGGTTTGTTTCAGCAGCAATCCTTGTCGGCCTTCGCCGCATGGAATCGCTCAATCCGCCCGGCAATCATCTCATAGGCAAGCGCGCGCGAGGTGTCGCGTGGCAGGCCCAGCGCGGCGGCCATCGGCGCACCCAGCTGCGCATCGCCCAGGGCCATCAGCACCAGCACCAGCGTATCTTCGCGCATCAGCCGCTTTTCATCGGGATCCGGGGTCAGGTCATCGATCAGCCGGTGAATGGCCCCGACTACAGGGTCCAGCGCGTCGTCATTGCCCGTCAGCAACATCCAGCTGGCCAGCGCCCCGGCACCCCCTTCGTTGAACGCGTCGAATGCCATGTCGACAATGGCGCGCAAATCGCGGTGGCCCAGTTCATCGCCGCGCATTTTCTCGCCAATGGTGGCGCAGACCCCTTCGGTCAGAAAGCCGGCCAGGTCCTTTTGCAGCCCTGCCGCGCTGCCGAAATGGTGGAGCAAATTGGCGTGGGTGCGGCCAATCCGGGTCGCCACGGCCTTTAGCGTCACCGCCTGCGGCCCCGATTCGAGCAGGATGTCGCGCGCCGCCACCAGCGCCTGGCCCCGGCTTTCCTCGGGCGACAGCCGTTTGCGCGGTTCCATGGATACTATTGACATCGGTGTAAGTTATCCGCTAGTCACTGCCACAGGCGGATGATGCCGCCCCACAACAGTCTCTTTTCGCCGGGAATGTCACAATGTCCAGCCCTTCCATATCGCCGACCCCCGCCGATTTGGCCATCACCCCGCGCGACCGCCGTTTTGGCCGCAGCACGACCAGCCGCAGATGGTGGCTGGGCGGTGATCCGATTGGCAGTGCGCTGTTCACGGCGCTGTCGGTCACCTTTCCCCAGGGGGAGGCGATGTTCATCGAAGCGGTAAAGGCCCACCGCGACGGCGTGCCGCCCAAGCTGGCCGGCGAAATTCGCGCCTTTGTGCAACAGGAAGTGATCCACAGCCGCGAGCATGTGGCGTTCAATCGCAAGATTGCCGAAACCGGTTACGACCTGTCCGCGCTGTTTGCCGACGTCAACCATGTGATGGCGCTCATCAAGGAACGTCCCGCCATCGTCAATCTGGCCGCCACCATCGCGCTGGAACATTATACCGCGATCCTGGCGCAGCTGTTTTTGAAGGATCCGTCGCTGTTCGCCGGGGCCGATGCCGAATGGGCCGACATGTGGCGCTGGCACGCGATGGAGGAAATTGAGCATAAGGGTGTGGCCTACGACACCTGGCTCCACGCGACCAGGGACTGGAGCCGCTGGCGGCGCTGGGCACTCAAATCGCGGCTGATGGCCATCATCACGGTGATGTTCTGGTACAAGCGGATCAAGGGGATGAAGCTGCTGCTGGCGCAGGACGGCCTGACCGGCTGGCGCGTCAATGCGCGCATTGCCTGGTATATGCTGGGCAAGCCCGGCCTGCTCCGCCGCATTTTCCCGCAATGGCTGTCGTTCTTTCTGCCCGGATTCCACCCCTGGGACCATGATGACCGGGCGCTGATTGGCAAATATGACAGCGACTATGCCGACGCAAAAATGCCGTCGAGCGTGGAGTTGGCAAAGGCCGCCTGACGGCTTAGGCGGCGTTGATGACCCCGCCGACCATCGAGACGTCCCGCCTGCGCCTGCGCGCGCCGCGCTTGGCTGACAAGGCCGACCATGTCGCCATGTGGGCCGATGCCCGCGTCACGCGCTTCATCGGCGGTGCGCCGCGCCCCGAAGATGTCAGCTGGGGGAAATTTCTGGCCGCCGCCGGGCTGTGGCCCGTCATGGGCTATGGCTATTGGGTGTTTGCCGACCCGGTGAGCGACCGGTTGCTGGGCATGGGCGGCCTTTCCTATTTCGCGCGCGGCGTGCCATTGCTCGAAGGCGTGCCAGAGGCGGGCTGGGCCTTTGCCGCCGACCATTGGGGGCAGGGGTTGGCGACCGAGGCGATGCAGGCCGTGCTGCGCTGGGCCGACGTGCATCTGGACGCCCCCACCGTGCGCTGCATCATCAACCCCGGCCACCGCGCATCCGAAGCGGTGGCGACCAAGCTGGGCTTTGCCATCATCGGCGCGCATCCGATGGACCCGGACCCGGTGAATGTGTGGGAACGGGCGCGCGCCTAATGTGGCGGACAATGCACCGTAGCGCGGCTGTTTAGGCCAGTTCCACCACCAATGTTCCGCCCTCGGCACTGACCACGCGGACCTTGCTGCCCTCGGCGGCGTCGGGACCGCGCACGGGCCATTCGCCGTCGCCAATCTTGGCCCGCCCGCGCCCATCCTGAATGGGCGTCACCAGCGTCACCACTTCGCCAACATAGCGCGCGCCGCGCTGGTTAAGCAGCGGATCGGTCGTCGCGATCGGATTGTCACGCATATAGCGCCGCGCCCAGAACACCGCGCCGATGGACAGGACGGCGAACATCGCCACCTGTGCCGCAAAGGGAAGCGGCAGCACCCAGACCACCAGCCCGGTGACCAGCGCCGCGCCCGCCAGCCAGATGAGGAAAAAGCCGGGCAGCAGCATTTCGAGCACCGCCAGGCCCAACCCGATGGACAGCCAGAACCAATGCTGATCGATCTCGCTTAGCCAATTTTCCATGTCAGCGGCCTCCCTCCCTGGTGCCCAGCGCTTCCTTGGCGATTTCGCCAATGCCGCCCAGCGTGCCGATCAGCTGTGTGGCTTCCACTGGGAACAAGATGGTCTTGCTGTTGGGCGATGTGGCAAATTGGCTGACCGCTTCGACATATTTCTGCGCGACGAAATAGTTGATGGCCTGGCTGTTGCCGCTGGCAATCGCCTCCGACACCAGCCGCGTGGCCGTCGCTTCGGCCTGTGCCGCCCGCTCGCGCGCTTCGGCGTCCAGAAAGGCGGACTGGCGGCGGCCCTCGGCCTCCAATATCTGGGCCTGTTTCAAGCCTTCGGCGCGGTTGATTTCATTCTGCCGGGCGGCTTCGGATTCCAGGATGGTCGCGCGCTTTTCGCGTTCGGCCTTCATCTGCCGGGCCATTGCGTTGGAAATATCGGCGGGTGGCCGAATGTCCTTAATCTCCACGCGCGTAATCTTGACGCCCCATGGGGTCGTTGCCTCGTCCACCACCACCAGCAGGCGGGCGTTGATATGGTCGCGCTTCGACAATGTTTCGTCGAGGTCCATGGAGCCCATGACGGTGCGCAAATTGGTCGTCGTCAGGTTCATGATCGCCAGATACAGATCGCTGACCTCATAGGCCGCCTTAGCCGCATCCAGCACCTGAAAGAACACCACGCCGTCCACCGCGACCATGGCATTGTCCTTGGTGATGATTTCCTGGCCCGGAATATCCAGCACCTGTTCCATCATATTCACCTTGCGCCCCACGCGGTCGACGAAGGGAATGATGAAATTGAACCCCGGGTTCGCCGCATGGGTAAAGCGGCCAAAGCGTTCGATGGTATAGACAAAACCCTGCCGAACCACGGTGACGCCCATCATCAAAAAGACGATGGCCAGCCCCAAAAGCACCAGAACAAAGGCTTCCATGTAAAATCCCTCCTGCTTGGAACAGCGTTATTGCCAAGCGTAGACGCGCTCGCCAAGCATAATCGCATGCCACACGCCTTTGCCCCGCCGCCCCGCTCGCTGCTCTATGTGCCCGCATCCAACGCCCGCGCATTGGACAAAGCACGGACCTTGCCCGCCGACATGCTGCTCATCGACCTGGAGGATGCCGTGCCCGCCGACCGCAAGGACGCGGCGCGCGCCGCGATGCAGGCGGCGGTCGCGGCGGGCTTTCCGGGCAAGCGCGTCGCGGTGCGGATCAACGCGCATGGGCATCCGGAACAGACCGCCGACCTTGCGGCGGTCGCAGCAGTGGCGTGCGACGTGCTTGTCGTGCCCAAGGTGGATGCGGCCAGCGAGTTGGCCGCGCCTGCCGCGCTGGGCAGGCCGCTGCTGGCGATGATCGAAAGCGCGATCGGCATTTATGCGGCGCGCGACATTGCGGCGCATGCTGCGGTGGCCGGGCTGATTGCGGGGCTCAACGACCTTGCCATCGACCTGCGCCTGCCGGATGTGACCGACCGTCACGCGATGCAATTTGCCATCCAGTCGCTGGTGCTGGCGGCCCGGGCGGGCGGCAAGCTGGTGTTCGATGGCGTTTACAATGCGATTGACGATGCCGCGGGCTTTGCCGCCGAAGTGGCCGAAAGCCGCCGCCTTGGCTTCGATGGCAAAACGCTGGTTCACCCGTCCCAGATTGTGGCCTGCAACGCCGCCTTTGCCCCGACACCCGCCGAAATTGAAGAGGCCGAAGCGATCATTGCCGCAGCCGCTGGCGGCGCCCAGCGTTTTCGGGGCCGCATGATCGAGGATATGCACTTCGCCCTGGCCCGCGCCCTGTTGGCGCGGCTCCAGGGATAGGCCGAACCGCTTGCCGGGAAATGACCATAGCGCCCCGGACCCCGGCAGCAAAACGGCCTGCCTTGCACCAATCATTGTGCCGTGCCATCCCGTCGCCATGATCCAACGCACCCTGCTGGCCACTGCTGCCGCTTTCGCTCTCATCCCGCTGGCCGCTGCCGCTGCTGAACGTCCTGTCACTGAGGCAGAGCTTGCCACGCATATCGACATTTTGGCGAGCGACGCCTTTCAGGGCCGCGCGCCGGGCACCGACGGCGAAATGCGCACCATCGCTTACGTCACTGCGGAATGGGCGCGCGCCGGGCTGGTGCCGGTGCCGGGCAGCGCGACGCCGTGGCTGCAACCGGTGCCGCTGGTGGAGCGCACCCCAACATCGACCAAGGCGGCGTTCCAGCGCGACGGCCGCACCATCACGCTGGAGGATGACAGCGTGCTGCTGGTCAGCCGCACCCCCCTGTCGCAGGTCGCGGACGCGCCGATGGTCTTTGTCGGCCACGGCGTCGACGGGGCGGGCAAGGTCGTTGCCGATGTGCGCGGCAAGGTGGCGGTCATGCTGTTTGACAATGTCCCCTTTGGCGGCCCGCCCGTTCGCCAGAGTGAACGGCGGCGCTTGCTGGGCGAAGCGGGCGCGGCGGCGGTGCTGATCGTGGCGGGCGATGCCATCCCGTGGAATACGCTCAAGAGTGCGGTAGCAGGGCCAACCATGGCACTGGCCAGCAATGCGGGCAGCGGCACACCGCTGGGCGGATTCATCGCGCAGGCAGCGTTTGACACGCTTGCCACGCGCGGCGGCCACAAGGCTGACGCGATGTCGGAGGCCGCGAAATCACCCGATTTTGTGCCGGTAAATCTGAACGTCACGGCGGATTTGACCGTCACGACCAATGTCCGCGCCTTTGAAAGCCACAATATCCTGGCAAAGCTGCCCGGGGCCAAACCCGATGGCAAGGCCATCGTCATCATGGGCCATTGGGACCATCTGGGTCTGTGCCGTCCCGAAGGTGCGGCGGACCGGATCTGCAACGGTGCGGTCGATAATGCGAGCGGCATTGCGGTGATGATTGAAGTGGCCAAGCGCCTCGCCAGCGGGCCGCGTCCCGACCGCGATATCTATTTCCTCGCCACCACCGCGGAGGAGCGCGGCTTGCTGGGGGCCTATCATTTCGCCGACAATCCGGTGGTGCCGCTCACGGATATCACCGTCGCGCTGAATATTGATACCATCGCCATTGCCCCGCGCGGGACACCGGTGGCGACCATTGGGCGCGGTTCGGCACCGCATGATGCCGTGGTTGCCGAGGTGGCGACCAAGCTTGGCCGCACGCTCGACACCGATGGCGAGGCCGATGCCTTTGTCCAGCGGCAGGATGGCTGGGCCTTTGGTGCGAAAGGTGTCACCTCGCTGATGGTGGGCGGCAGCTTTTCCGACATGGCGTTGCTGCAGGCCTTCCTCAGCGGCGATTATCATGGGCCGGACGACCAGCCTGGCCGCCCCTATCCGCTGGGCGGCGCCGCCGAGGATGCCGACCTGCATGTGGCGCTGGCGCGGGCCTTTGGCAGCGTGACGCGCTGGGCCGGCGTACCCAAGCCCTGACCTTGCGTCAGGCCGCCGCCTTCGCGCGGTCGGCCATTTCCTGATTGAGCATTTCGGCAATCAGGAACGCGAGCTCCAGCGACTGCGCCGCGTTCAGGCGCGGGTCGCAATGGGTGTGATAGCGGTCCGACAGCCCTTCGTCGGTGATCGCGATCGCGCCGCCCGTGCATTCGGTGACATTCTGGCCTGTCATTTCGATGTGAATGCCGCCGCCATGCGTCCCTTCGGCGCGGTGCACCGCGAAAAAGCCGCGAACCTCGGCCAAAATGCGGTCAAAGGGCCGCGTTTTGAAGCCGCTGGCGGCCTTGATGACATTGCCGTGCATGGGGTCGCATGACCAGACAACGGGATGGCCCGATGCCTTGACCGCGCGGACCAGCTTGGGCAGCCCGGCCTCTATCTTGTCGTGGCCATAGCGGGTGATCAGCGTCACCCGTCCCGCGACATGGCCGGGGTTCAACCGGTCGAGCAGGCGCAGCAGCGCATCGGGTTCCAGGCTGGGCCCGCATTTCATGCCAATGGGATTGCCGATGCCGCGCAGAAATTCGATGTGCGCGCTGCCCTCAAACCGGGTGCGGTCGCCCACCCACAGCATATGGGCCGAAGTGTCGTACCACCCCCCGGTCAGCGAATCCTGGCGCGTCAACGCCTGCTCATAGGGCAGCAGCAAGGCTTCATGGCTGGTGTAGAAACTGGTGCCCTTGATTTGCGGCACCGTGTCCGGTGTGACGCCGCACGCCTCCATGAACGCAAGCGCCTCGGAAATCCGGTCGGCGGTCTCGCGATATTTCTTGGCCCAGGGGCTGCGGCCCATGAAATCATGGGTCCAGGCATTGACCTGATGCAAATTGGCATAGCCGCCGCCGGCAAAGGCGCGCAGCAGGTTCAGCGTCGCTGCCGCCTGGCTATAGGCCTTGACCATGCGCCGGGGGTCGGGTTCGCGCCCCGCCGCCTCAAAGGCGATGTCATTGATGATGTCGCCGCGATAGCTGGGCAGCGATACGCCGCCAATTTCCTCCAGATCCGCCGACCGCGGCTTGGCGAATTGGCCCGCCATGCGCCCGACCTTCACCACCGGCAATTTCCCGGCAAAGGTCAGCACGACGGCCATTTGCAGGATGACGCGAAACGTGTCGCGGATATTGTTGGGATGAAATTCGGCAAAGCTTTCCGCGCAATCGCCGCCTTGCAGCAAAAACGCCTTGCCCTCCGCCACGCGGGCCAGATCGCGGGTCAGGTCGCGGGCCTCCCCGGCAAAGACCAGCGGCGGGTAATTGCCCAGTTCGCGTTCGGCGGCGGCCAGCGCATCGGCGTCGGCATAGTGCGGCAATTGCCGCGCTTCATGCATGCGCCAGCTGTGCGGTTGCCATGGGTCGGTCATCGTCTTGCTCGTTTCTGGGCGATAAATTGTGCACTGCGCCATGGCGGCCTGCGCCGCAATTGGCAAGCGCGAAGCTTGGCAATTGCGCTCATCGTCCGCCGGGGAGCGGGATTGTTACCACGGCTCCCGCCGCAGGGAAACTTTGTTGCCCCGCCAAGGGAACGGCGGGCCTGCCGCTGCGTTGGCTGAACATGGGTCGCACCCTCAATCCAGCGCAAGCGACGCTGGCTAGGATGCCGATGGACGCAAGCGAAGGCTGGGCCTGGTTGGGCCATGCGGGCATAGTGCTGCTGATCGCGGCCACGCTGGCCCCGCGCGAGGGCCAGCGGGCCGTGCTGCTGGTGCTGGCCGCGCTCGATGGCATTGCGGCCAGCGTGATCCTGATCAATCGCCCCTCTTATGCGCTGCTGTTTGCCTTGCTGATCGTTGCCATTTTGGTGCGCATGGCCTGGCGTCACTACCACCTGGTCAATGTGCAGTTTTCGGCTGAGGAGGCGGGGATGCGCGACCGGCACCTTGCCGCCCTGCCGCCGGACATGGCCCGCCGCCTGCTGGACGAGGGGTATTGGCTTGCAGCTGACAAGGGTGATGTGCTGATCGACGCGGCACAGGCGGCACCCAGTCTCTTTTATCTGGCGCAGGGTGTGGCGCTGGTCAGCCGGGGCGGCGTGGAATGCGGGCGCTGCACGGCGGGTGACATCATTGGTCGGGCGCTGGTCAGCGACGCCGACGCCCCGGCGGACATGGTGCGACTGGCCACCAGGGCGCAGCTGTGGTGTGTCCCTGAGGCGCGGCTGCAATCCTTTCTGGCTTCCCACCCGCACGCCCGCGCTGCCCTGCCGCCAGCGATGCGCGCGGCCTTGCGCGGTCAGGGCGTCGATGCCAAAGCGCGGGCGACCTCGGGATTGGACACAGCACAATGATCACCCTCTATGGCATCCCCAATTGCGACACGGTGAAAAAGGCGCGCGCCTGGCTGGCAGCGGCGGGGATCGCCCACCATTTTCATGACCTGCGCAAGGATGGGCTGACCGGCGAACGGTTGGACAGCTGGCTGGCCAGTGCGGGGTGGGAGGCGCTGCTCAACCGGAAGGGCACGACATTTCGGGCGCTGGATGACGCAGACAAGGCCGATCTGGACACGGCCAAGGCCCGCGCCCTGATGCTGGCCAATCCGGCGATGATCAAGCGCCCGGTGGTAGAATTTGGCGATGCGGTGCTGGTGGGCTTTCAGCCAGACCGCTGGGCCGGGTTGCTGCGGTGATCGCTGACTTGCGCCTGTCATGGCGCGGTGCGATGCAGATGCGATGCGTGTCATCCTGCTTCTTTTCCTCGCGATTCTGGCCGTGCAAGTGACGGCGGGCGCGGCGCAGCCCATCGTCATCGCCCATCGCGGCGCGTCGGGCGAACGGCCCGAACATACGCTGGCGGCCTATCAGCTCGCCATTGAACAGGGGGCCGACTTCATCGAACCCGATCTGGTGCTCACCAAGGATGGCGTGCTCGTCGCCCGGCATGAAAATGAAATTTCGGAAACCACCGACGTGGCCAGCCGCCCGGAATTTGCCGCGCGGCGAACAACGAAGCGCATCGATGGGCAGGATTATAGCGGCTGGTTTACCGAGGATTTCACGCTGGCCGAGCTCAAAACGCTGCGCGCGCGCGAACGCCTGCCGCAGCTGCGCCCGGCCAATATGGCCTTTGACGGTCAATTTGCTGTGCCGACCTTTGACGAGGTGCTGGCGCTGGCGCGGGATGAAGGGGCGCGGCGGGGGCGCACCATTGGTGTCTATCCCGAAACCAAACACCCCAGCTATTTCGCGGCCATCGGCCTGCCGCATGAAGGGCCGTTGCTGGCGGCGCTCGAACGCTTTGGTCATCGCACCCAGGATGCACCGATTTTCATCCAGAGTTTTGAAGTCGGCAATCTGCACGCGCTGCGCCCCAAGACGGCGCTGCGGCTTATCCAATTGATGGACGGCGCGGGCGGGCCGCCCGACCAGCCCGGCACGCTCTATTTCACCATGGCGCGGCCCGACGGGCTGGCGGCCATCGCGCGCTATGCCGACGGCATCGGGGTCAGCAAGGCGATGGTGTTGCCGCGCGCCGCCGATGGCACGCTCGCCGCGCCGACCACGCTGGTGCGCGATGCGCAGGCCTCTGGGCTGAAGGTCCATGTGTGGACGTTCCGGCGCGAGAATTATTTCTTGCCGACCGAACTGTCGAGCGGCCGCGATCCGCGCGCGGCGGGAAATCTTCAGGGTGAAATTGCCCGCTTCCTGGCCACCGGCATCGACGGGCTGTTCAGCGACAATGTTCCCGAAGCCGTTGTTGCCGTCAGGGCGCGGGCGGCTCTTGCCAGATGAACACCGCGTCCAGCGGTTTGCCGAACACCAGCGCAATCCGGAACGCGACCTCCAGCGAGGGGGAGTATTTTCCCTGCTCGATGGCGGCGATGGTCTGGCGCGTCACGCCGACCCGCTCGCCCAATTCGGCCTGAGTCATTTCCCCGGTTAGAAAACGCAGCGTGCGGATGGCGTTGGTGAAGGGCAGGGCCATGGCTCAGGCCTCCCGCCGATACAGCCACAGCTGCGATCCGATGCGGACCAGTTCGCACAGCACCACGACGCCCAGCAGGCTGTAAAGCAAGGTCACTCGGTCATATCCTGAAAAGATCAGCCAGATGCACAGCCACATGCCGATCACTGCGGGATAATAGGCATAATGGGTTCCGCGCCAATGGATGCTGCGTTCGCGCTCATCAGCGGCAAGATGGGCGTCTTGCGGATTGCGAGCGGCGATAAAGCCGATGATGATCGACATGGCAATGATGATGCCGATGGTGCTGAACATCAGCAGCCCGCCGCTGGCCGCCAGATGCTCGGGCCCGCGCGGCAAAGCGGTGTGCGAATGGATGAAGAACCACCCGAACACCAATGTCAGCACCACCATGGCCACCCAATGCGTCTTTTCCCGAAAGGTCATTTCCTTATCCCTCATGTCAGAAGTCCCTCTTGTCCGAAATATTCGACTCAATGTAAAATAGAACGAACATTACGTCAACCTTGATCGACATGCGTGGGGATGCCCCCTTTTGCCCCTGCGCTTTCCCCGCTAAGCGGGCGCGCATGTCCACGCTCCCCAAGACGCTGACGCTCGACACGTCGACTAGCCGCGCCAACCCGATGCCGCAGCCGATGAAGCGGCTGTCGGTCCCGCGCATCCGCCAACGCAAGGGCGGCGAACCGCTGGTGATGCTGACCGCCTATACCGCGCGCATGGCCCAGCTGTGCGATCCGCACTGCGACATGCTGCTGGTCGGCGATTCGCTGGCGCAGGTCATTTATGGTCTGCCGCATACGGTGGCGGTGACGATGGAAATGATGGCGCTGCACGGTGCCGCCGTGGTGCGCGGCAGTTTTCAGGCCGCCGTTATCGTCGACATGCCCTTTGGTTCTTACGAAGCATCCCCCGAACTGGCCTTTGCCAATGCCTCGCGCCTGCTCAAGGAAACCGGGGCAGCGGGCGTGAAGCTGGAGGGCGGCAAGGTGCTGGGCCCGACCATCGAATTCCTGACCCAGCGCGGCATTCCGGTCATGGGCCATGTCGGGCTGACCCCGCAGGCGGTGAATATCTTAGGCGGCTATGGCGTGCGCGGCAAAAGCCCTGAAGAGGCGCGGGCGATTGTCGAAGACGCGGTCGCCGTTGCCAAGGCCGGAGCCTTTGCGCTGGTGATCGAGGGCGTGATCGAATCCATTGCGATTGAAATTACGCAGCGCGTTCCTTGCCCGACCATCGGCATCGGGGCATCGCCGCAGTGCGACGGGCAAGTGCTGGTGACCGACGACATGCTGGGCATGTTCGACCGGGTCCCGAAATTCGTGAAGCGGTTCGCGGACCTCGATGGTGCGATTTCAGAGGCCGTGGCGGCCTATGCCAGCGAAGTCAGGGACCGTTCATTCCCGACCGAACAACAATTGTATCGCGATTGACGGCGGCGTCCTGCGCGCGGCGCATCGGCTTTTGCGAAACACTTGGCCTTTGCGGGCCTGCTCGCTATGGACACGGCGCGCAGCGAACGGGACGTCCGCGCTGCGGCATGCTGATGGAGGTTTGATTGGCCACGCGGCCCCCCGCCAATAATATCCTGATTCAGGAAGTGGACGAAGCCGTCCGCAAGGATCAGCTGGACGCCTTTGGGCGCCGCTATGGCCGCTGGATTATCGCGGCGGTGGTCGCGGGATTGCTGGCCTTTGGCGGATATTTGTTCTGGCAGGACCGCCAGCGCGCGGCAGCGGGGGAACAGTCGGAAAAGCTGGTGGCGGCGTTTGAAAAGCTGAAAGCCGGGCAGCCCAAGGCGACCGAAACCGCGCTGACCGCCATCAAGGCCGATGCGCCGCCGGCCTACCGCGCCGCGGCGACCATTCAGCTTGCCAATATGAAGGCCGAACAGGGCGACCGCAAAGGTGCTGCGGCGTTGCTTGCGGCGCTGGCTGCCGACACATCGATTGACCCATCCATTCGCGACATGGCGCTCATCCGCCAGACCGCGCTGGAGCTGGATAGCATCAAGCCCGAACTGGTTATCGCCCGGCTGGCGCCGATTGTTGCCAAAACCGATCCGCAATCGGCCTGGTTCCCGGGCGCGGCGGAAATGACCGCCATCGCCCATTATCAGGCGGGACGATACAAACAGGCGGGCGAGCTCTATGCGCGCATTGCCAAGACCAAGGATGTGCCGCCCCAGCTTCAGTCGCGTGCGGTGCAGATGGCCGGGATGCTGGGCGTTGACGCGGTCGAGGACCGCGCTGGCACCGCCGCCAAGAAGGATGATGCGAATGCACAATAAGCCGCTTGCGAACCGGGGCCGGATGGCCATGTTGATGCTGGCGGTGTTGCCGCTCGCCGGATGCGGCGTGCTGGGCGGCGGCGATGGCGGCCCCAAAACGCCGACCGTCGGCAACCGCGTGTCTATTCTGTCCAACGACAACAGCATCAAACTCGACGCCGGTATCGCGGGACAAGAGGTGATTGTCCCCGCTGCGCTCGCCAATGCCGATTGGCCGCAATCGGGCGGCAATGCGTCCAAGGCGATGGGCCATGTCGCGCTGGGCACATCGCGCAGCCAAATCTGGTCAGCGTCCATCGCAGGCAGCAGCAACAAGGTGCGGCTGGCATCGCCGCCCGTGGTGGCCGGGGGCCGCTTGCTGGCCATCGGGACCGACGCGGTCGTCCACGCATTTGATGCCGCCACGGGTGCATCGCAATGGCGCACCGCCATTGGCAGCGAGGGCAAGGATTTTGCCCGCTCGCTGTTCGGCGGCGGCGTGGCCATCGATGGCGCGCTGGCCTATGCCACCAGCGGCGTCGGCGATGTCGTGGCGCTGAATGTCGAAACCGGCGCGGTGGTGTGGAAGGCGAAGCCCGCCGGCCCGCTGCGCGGTGCGCCGACGGTTGCCTTTGGCAGCGTGCTGGTGATGACGCAGGACAATCAGATTTTCTCGCTCGCCGCCGCCGACGGCGCGGTGCAGTGGCAGGCATCGGCCTCGCTGGAGGCAGGCAGCGTCTTTGGTGCAGGCTCCCCCGCCGCCGGGCAAGGCACGATTGTCGCGGGCTATTCGTCGGGCGAGGTTCAGGCCTATCGCTATGAAAATGGGCGCGACCTGTGGGATGACGCGCTCGCGCGGACCAGCATCGCGCTATCCGTGTCGACGCTGACCGATGTCGATGCCGACCCGGTGATTGACCGCGGCCGTGTGTTTGCGCTGGGGCAGGGCGGCCGCATGGCCAGCTATGAACTGGTGACGGGCCAGCGCAGCTGGGAAATTTCCATCGCGGGCATTTCGACGCCATGGGTGGCGGGCGAGTGGATTTTCGCGGTGACCGATGACAGCAAATTGCTGTGCATCGCGCGCGCCACGGGCAAGATCCGCTGGATGACGCAGCTGTCACGCTTCCGGAATGAGGAAAAGAAAAAGGATCCCATTCGCTGGACCGGCCCCGTGCTGGCGGGCGGGCGGCTGCTGTTGGTCAGCACTGAAGGGCAATTGGCGGAGGTCAATCCCGCGGATGGCAGCGTCGCGGCGACGCAGGAGCTGAAATCCCCCCTGTCGCAGCCGCCGATTGTGGCCAGCGGTGTGCTCTACCTGCTCGACGATGCGGGCCGCATCACGGCCTGGCGCTAGAAGGAACAGGACCCATGGCGCGGCAGGCCAATGTGGCCATCATTGGCCGCCCCAATGTCGGCAAATCGACGCTGTTCAACCGGCTGGTTGGCAAGCGGCTGGCGCTGGTCGATGATCAGCCAGGCGTTACGCGTGACCGGCGCGAGGGCGACGCCAGCTTGCTGGGCCTTGCCTTTCGCATCGTCGACACGGCGGGCTTTGAAGAAGATGATCCCGCCAGCTTGCCGGGGCGGATGCGGGCGCAGACCGAAATTGCGGTGCGCGATGCCGACGTCGCGCTGTTCATGATCGATGCGCGCGCTGGCTTGACCCCGCTCGACGAAGAAATCGCCCGCTGGCTACGCAGCGAAGCGACACCGGTCATATTGGTGGCCAACAAGGCCGAGGGCCGCGCGGGAGAGCAAGGGGTGCTGGAGGCCTATGCGCTGGGCCTGGGCGATCCCATCCCGCTCAGCGCGGAACATGGCGAGGGCGTGGTTGACCTGTTCGACGCGCTGCGCCCGCATGTCGAAGCCTTTGATGTCGATGCCGATGCGGGCGTGGATGACGAGGCCGATGATGGTCCGCTCAAGCTGGCCATTGTCGGGCGGCCCAATGCGGGCAAATCGACGCTGATCAACCGGATTATTGGCGAGGACCGGCTGATTACCGGGCCAGAGGCCGGCATTACCCGCGATTCGATCCGCGTCGAATGGCGCTGGACCGACGGCAGCGGCGAAGTGCGTGACATTCAGCTGTTCGACACGGCGGGCATGCGCAAACGCGCCAAGGTTCAGGACAAGCTGGAAAAGCTGTCGGTCGCCGACGCGCTGCACGCGGTCGATTTTGCCGAGGTGGTGGTGCTGCTCCTCGACGCCAGCAAGGGGCTGGAGGCACAGGACCTGCGCATCGCCGATCGCGTGCTGGACGAGGGGCGCGCGCTGATCGTTGCGCTCAACAAATGGGACATCGCCGAACATGCCAGCAGCCTGTTCAACGGCGTCCGCGCGGCGCTGGACGAGGGGCTGGCGCAGATTCGCGGTGTGCCGCTGCTCACAATTTCGGGCGCGACGGGCAAGGGCATTGACGTGCTGCTGCGCGTTGCTTTTGAACAGCGCGCCATCTGGTCCCAGCGGGTGTCGACCGCGCGGCTCAACCGCTGGTTTGAACGCGCGGTAGAGGCCAATCCACCCCCGGCACCGGGCGGCAAACGGATCAAGCTGCGTTACATGACCCAGGCGCGGACGCGGCCGCCGACCTTCATCGTCTTTGGCTCGCGCACCGATTTGCTCCCGGCGAGCTATCAACGCTATCTCACCAACGGCATGCGCCGCGAACTGGCGTTTGAAGGGGTGCCGATCCGGCTGAATTTCCGCAACACGCGCAATCCCTTCGACACCGAATGAGCGGTGATGGGCCGTTGCTGGTCGATGCGCGCGGGATGCGCTGCCCCTGGCCTGCGTTGCGGCTGGCGCGGGCGATGCGCTCGGCGCAGGCGGCCACTCTGCTGAGCGATGATCCGCGCACCGAGGCTGAGGTTGCGGCGCTTGCCGGGCGCCACGGGTGGCAATGGACGGTGATGTCCGGCGATGATGCGGTGCGCATCACGGTGCGGGCGTAACCGCTTCTTTACGCGCTTGTGCCAAGACCCGGGCAGGACCAGCCTCTTGCTGCAAGGGCAAAGAACATGAAGGATCAGGACCAGAATTTGGTCGATTGGGACGAATATCGCGCCTCGCGCGCCCAGCTGGGTGCCGCCTTTGTGCGCATATTGGGGTATTTTCGCGAGGATGGCACCAAATCGGTGCTCGCCATCGAAGCGGCGATGCGCGACGCGGATTCGCGTGGGCTGGTCATGCCCGCGCACACGTTGAAGGGTGAGGCGCGGCAATTTGGCGCCGAAAAGCTGGCGAGCCTGGCCGAGGAAATCGAGAATTTTGCCCGGCGCTGCGTCGAGATGCGCGTCACGCCAGAGGAATATCTGCCCAAGGTGGTGGGTCTGCGCCCGCTGTTCAACGCGACGCTTGAGGCGCTGGAGCGCGAATCCAACCCGCTGGTCCAGCGCCGCGCCGGGGGCTTTGGCCGCGCCGGAGGCTTTGCCTCCTGACGCGAACTGCCGCGCGGATTATTCCGAATCCGCGCTGCCCGAATTGAGCTGGATGTAATTGGCAATGCCCATCCGCTCGATGAGGTCGAACTGCTTTTCCAGCATGTCGACATGCTCCTCTTCGCTCGCCAATATGGCGGCGAACAGGTCGCGGCTGACATAGTCATGCACCTTTTCGCAGTGCGCAATCGCGGCTTTCAGCTGCGGCAACGCATCATGCTCCAGATCCAGGTCGGCCTTCAAAATCTCTTCGACCGTCTCGCCAATGCGCAGGCGGCCCAGCATCTGGAAATTGGGCAGGCCGCCCAGGAACAGCACGCGTTCGGCCAGCTTGTCGGCATGCTTCATTTCGTCAATCGATTCGTGCCGCTCAAGCGCCGCCAATTTGGACACGCCCCAATTGTCGAGCAGCCGGTAATGCAACCAATATTGGTTGACCGCCGTCAGCTCATTCTTGAGCGCTTCGTTCAGAAAATCGATAACCTTGGGGTCGCCCTTCATCGCACATCATCCTGCTGGTGTGGGGTGGTAATGGCGACGGCCTATAGCGCCATCCGGCCCTTCCGAACAGTCAGAAAATGGCGGAAAATCAGGGTTTTTGCGCTATTGCGACTAGCAAGCAGTCGCGCGCTCGCGGCCGATAATGTCTCGCGCAAACGGCACGCACTGGCCGCATTTCACCTGGCACCCCAGGTCGCGATAGGCGCGCGCCGGGCTGCGCGCACCCTTTTGCGCGGCCTCGCGCACCTGGCGTTCCTTGATGGCATTGCAGACGCAAACGATCACGGGCGAACCTCTCAATTGAGAATCATTCGCTAGCGTATCTGCGAATGCCTCGCAATAGAAAAGTTCAGCGCGTCCAGGCCTGGCGTTCGCCGCGCGCCAGGCTGCGCCACAGCCATTCGAGCGGGCCATAAGGATGGCGGGCCAGCCACGGCTGCGACCAGAGCAGCATCGCCGCCCACATGCCAAAGCAGAAGAGATAGAGGCCAGGGCGGCCCACATGCCCAAACAGGCCCAGGCCATAGCCATAGAAAATCAGCGTCATGACGATGGAAGTGACCAGATAGTTGGTGAAGGCCATTTGCCCGGTGGCGGCCAGCCGCGCGACCATGGCGGGGCTCGCCACCGTTTGAATGACCAGCATGATGAGCGCCGCCCAGCCGATGGTCATCACCATGTCGAACGGGGCCGACAGCGCCAGGCTGGCCCCAAAGACCGCCGCCACCGAAAAGCCGGAGACCAGCTGATACCAGACCAGGCCGACCAGCGGCGGCACCGCGATCAGGAAACAGCGCACCGCCCATTTGCGATAGCGCGCCGCATCCCATTCACCCGTCAGCATCCGCGCCTTGAACAGCGCCATGCCGATCAGCATCAGCGTCATGGTTTCCCAGCTGAACTGCAAAATCTGAACCAGGGGCATGTCAACCAAATGGCCAAAGCGTTCGCCATAAATGGCCGCCGCATCGCCGCGGTAAATGGCCAGCTCCTCGCCAAAGCGGCCGTTGGACGGCCCCATCTCGCGCGACAGCGCGGTCATCGCTTCGGCCAGCCCGGCCTGCGCGTCGGGGGGCAGGCGGCCCGCTTCATACAAAGCGAACATCGCCCATCCCGACAAGAGATACAGCTGTGACACCAGGAAAAAGCCGCCCGCCCACCACAGCAGCGCGCGGATCGACAGGTTGCGGAAGAAGAAGAGGAGCAGGCCGCACACCGCATAGAGCGTCAATATGTCGCCGGGCCAGATGAGGTAGAAGTGGATGAGGCCAAAGCCGAACAGCCACACCATGCGCGCATAATGGCTTTTGGCGGCGCTGCGCCCGCCCGCCGCCGCACGCTCCATGACCAAAAGGGTGCTGGCCCCGAACAGCATCGAAAACAGGCCGCGCATCTTGCTGTCGATCAGCACGAAGTTGAACGCCCAGGTGATGAGGTCGGGCGCGGACGGCGGTCCGCCCGCAGCCGGATTGAAATAGGCGCTGAGCGGCAGGGCAAAGGCGGCGATGTTCATCGCCAAAATCCCCATCACCGCCACCCCGCGAATCGCGTCCAGGCTGGTATAACGCTGCGCCGCGCTCACTCCGCTCATGTCACCCCCACATGCTGTATTATCCGGGCATTACAGCCACGAAGATATCTGGTCGAGCGCTTTCTTGCGCTGCGCCTGCACCGGCACGGTGGCATCGGCGGCGGGATGGCCGACGACGATGATCATCACCGGCTTTTCATCGGCGTCCCGCCCGCACAGCTTGCGCAGAAAGCCCATGGGCGACGGGGTGTGCGTCAGCGTCGCCAGCCCCGCCTGGTGCAGTGCGGCCAGCAACAGGCCGCAAGCGATGCCGACACTTTCGGTCACATAATAATTTTGGCGCTTCTCGCCCGGGGCAATGCCGCCGCGCCGCTGACCAAAGACGACGATCAGCCAGGGGGCCGATTCCAGAAACGCCTTGTCGGGGTCGGTGCCCAGCGGGGCGAGCGCCGCCAGCCATTCCGCGCTCGCGCGCTCGGCATAAAAGGCGCGCTCCTCGGCCTCTGCGGCCATCCGCACGGCCCGCTTTGCCGCGTCCGACCCGATGACGGCAAAATGCCATGGCTGGTGATTGGCACCGTTGGGCGCGGTCCCGGCGACACGGATGGCGGCTTCGATAATGGCCCGAGGGACCGGCGTCGTCGCAAAGGCGCGGACGCTGCGGCGGCTTTGCATGGCCGTCAGAAAGCCCTCGGCAGCGGCAATCCGCTGCGAATCGGTGAGCGCGGGCAGTGGCGGTAGCGGAACGGCGGGATGATCGGACATGACGGGGTTCATAAGGGGTGCCGCCCCCTCTTGCCAAGGCGGCGGAAAGAGCTTATTAACACCAGTGTTGATAAGCCTGCATCCATCAGCCGAATCAGGACATGACAATGACCGCAACCGCTCTCTCCGTCGCCCTCCCTCCTGCGCTCCCCTTGACCCATCCTGACAGGGTGGATGAAGGCTTTCGGCCGCTCAAGGCGTGGGGGCATTTTCGCAAGCTGGTGGCGGACAAGGAAGATACGGAACAGGTTTTCCACATCATCAATGCCCTGCGCGACGGTCGCTTCGCGCGGCTGGCAGAGGCCTTTTATGCCACCGAATTTGGTGCCGCGACGCTGACCGAACCGGTCAGCCTGGTGGCGCTGCTCGATGATCATGATGCGCTGCGCCAATTGCCGGCGGGCACGGTGGGCCGCGCCTATCTGGCGTTCATGGAGCGCGAAGGGCTGACCGCGCAGGGGCTGGTCGACGAATATGACCGGTTCCGCCGCCACCAGCCGCGCTATGACGATTTGCTCGAACGCTATTCCAACCGGCTGCGTGACACGCACGACCTGTGCCATGTGCTGACCGGCTATGGCCGCGACGCGCTGGGCGAAACCAGCGTGCTGGCCTTTTCCGCCTGTCACACGCCCAATTGGGGCACGCAGTTCATCGCCTGGGCCGGGGCCCTGCAAATTCGCAAGCAAGTGCCGCGCGCGGCCAACATCCTGGGCTGCATCCGCGAGGCGCGGCGCATCGGCAAGGCCGCCGCCAATATCGCGCATCAGGACATTGCCGCGCTGCTGCGCGAGCCGCTCGCCGATGCGCGCAAGCGGCTGGGGATTGGCAAGCCGGTCACCTATCTGCGCGCGCATGAGGTGATGCGCGCCCATGGCCTGGAACCCGCCCAGACCGCGTTGAGCACCCAGGCGGCCTGACGCGAGCGGCCTGCGGGCCACGCACTGTCGCCGCCAGCCGCTGGCGCGCCGTCAACGCGCTTGGCTAAGCGGCCCGGGTCTGGTCTAAGGCTGCGATGACCGAAACCCAATATGGTGGCCATGCCGCCGCCGCGCTGGTGCTGGCGGCAGCGGTCTTTTATGCCTTTGCCACCGAACGGGCGCGCAGCGAGATCATCTCGCTGCTGACCATCAGCGCGATTGCGCTGGGCCTTTATCTCTTTCCCCTGCCAGGCGCGAATGCCAAGGATGGGCTAGCCATCGCCTTTCAGGGCTTTGGCCATCCTGCGCTCATCACCATTTGCGCGCTGATGGTCATGGGGCGCGGGATCGCGGTCAGCGGCGCGCTGGAACCCGTGGCGCGGCTGCTGCGCCGGGTGTGGCTGGTCAATCATCATCTGGGCCTGCTGGTCACCATCATGCTGGCCTTTGGCATGAGCATGTTTGTCAATGACACGCCGGTGCTGGTCCTGCTGCTGCCCGTGCTGTTGCAACTGGGCGCACAAGGCGCAATGCCTCCATCCAAGACGCTGATCCCCGTCAACGCCGCAGTGCTGATCGGCGGGATGGCGACGACCATCGGCACCTCCACCAACTTGCTGGTCGTGTCGATTGCGCAGGATCTGGGCATGCGCCCGCTCGGCATATTTGAATTTGCGCCGTTGGTGATGACGGCGGCGCTGATCGCGCTGCCCTATGTCTGGCTGGTGATGCCGCGCCTGCTCGGCGACAATAGTGTGGAGGCGGTGGCGGGGGGCAATTATTTCGCCGCCGTGCTGCGGCTGCGCGCTGGCTCGCCCGCATTGGGTCAGACGCTGGCCGAGCTTGCGGCCAAATTGCCCGCCACGCTGTCGCTCCGGCCCCATGGTCAGGCGCTCGCCGCCGATGACCGGCTGCTGGCCCATGGCAGCTCGGCTGACCTGCGGGAAGCGGCGCGGTTGCTCGGCGCATCGCTCGCCCCGCACTGGCTCACTGACCGGATCGAGGCAGAGGCGCGCGCTGCGGAACAGGACATATTGCTCGCCGAACTGGCGGTGACCGCCGATTCGCGGCTGATTGGCCTGACGCTGCGGACGGCGGGCTTTGGCGATGTCGCGGTGGTCGGCGTCAATCCGGGGCGCGCCGCAGTGGCCGGCCATGATCCGTCGCAGGCGGTCTTTGCCGAAGGCGACATGCTGTTGATGCTGGGCACCGAAGCCGCGATCCAGCGCCGCGCCGCCGATGACGGGCTGTTGCTGCTGGCCGGGGTGGAAGAATTGCCGCGCCGGTCAAAGGCCGCGCTGTCGCTGGCCATCATGGGCATAGCGGTCGGATCGGCGACGTTGGGGCTGGTTCCCATCGCCATTTCGGCGCTGGCCGGGGCGATTGCCATGTTTGCCACGGGCTGCGTCAAATTCGACCGGGTGGGCCGGGCCTTGTCGGCGCAGGTCATCGTGCTCATCGCGGCCAGCATCGCACTGGGCGACCTGATCCTGATCAGCGGCGCGGCGGGCGGGTTGGCCAGCGGCCTGGCGCTTGGCCTGCAATTCCTGCCGCCCTTTGCAGTGGTGGCGGCGATCATGCTGTTCGTGACGGTGCTCACCAATTTCGCATCCAACGCAACGGCGGCGGCGGTGGGCACGCCCATCGCCTTTGTGCTGGCCCAGCAATTGGGGGTGCCGCCCGAACCGCTTGTGCTGGCCGTGCTGTTCGGGTGCAACCTATGCTATGCCACGCCGATAGCCTACCAGACCAACATGCTGATCATGAAAGAGGGCGGCTATGGCTTTGCCGATTATGTGCGCACCGGCCTGCCGCTGGTTGGCATCATGATCGTGACATTGTCGACGCTGCTCAGCTGGCATTACGGGCTTTAACGATCGCCGGTGTTGCCGCGATCGCCGGTGTTGCCGCGATCCCCGGTATTGCCGCGATCGCCGGTATTGCCGCGCGCATCGTCGTCTGCTGCTTCGCCAGCGTCCTCGGCGTCGCCAGCGGCGTCGTCGGCCTCAGGCGCTTCGTCGGCGACATCAATAACTTCGGTGTCAGCCTCTTTGCTCTCTCCGCACGCCGCGAGCGGCAGCATCAACAGCGCGAGCGCGGCGGTGGTCAGTGATTTTGACATGGTCTTCTCCCCTTGCGAATGAACAGACTATAGGAAACCGAGCCGCTGTTGAAGCGCGGTAAAGCGCGGGGCCGAGCGCACCGGATCGAGCAGCGGGTCGTTGCGAAGCTGCACCAGCCCCGAATCGCCCGCCGCCAGCGCGGCTTCCAGCGCGGTCAGCGCGGCGTCGCCCTCACCCCATTGCGCGCGAACCTGGGCCTGCTGATAGAGGCTGTTATCGCCGTATTTCGCGATCATCTGCTGCAACCCAGCCTGAGCCGCTTCGGCCTGCCCCAGCCGGGCATCGGCGATGGCCAGGCCGCGCAGCTGGGTCAGCCGGTTGGGCTCGCGGGCATAGCGGGCCCGCGCGCCCGCTGCGTCCCCGCCGAGCAGCGCGATATCGCCCAAAATGGCGTGCACCCCGCTGACCTTTGGATTGAGCGACAGCGCCGCACCCAGCGGCGCCGCAGCCGCGTGATAGTCGCGCGCGACATATTCGATGACGCCTGCGTTGCGAAACACGCTGGGGTTCAGGGGGTCGAGCCGCTGCGCCCGGGCGATAGCGGCGCGGGCATCGGCAAAGCGGCCCGTGCGCGCGGCAAAATTGGCAAAGGCGGCCAATATGTCGGCATTGCCAAAGCCCAGCGTGAAGCTCTGCTGATAGGGGGCAGCCGCCGCGCGCGCGTCCAGCCGCCCGTTGAACAGCGCAAAGCCCAACGCGCCATGCCCTTCCGCCAGCGTCGGGGCCAGGCGGACGGCTTGCTGCGCCGCATCGACCGCGCGGGCATAAAGCGATTTGAGCTGATCGCCCTTGGCATAATTGTTGGCGATGACGGTCAGCGCGCGGGCGCGTTCGGCATGGGCGGCGGCATAAGCGGGATCGCGGGCAATCGCTTCGTCAAAAGCGGCCAGCGCGGCGCGGTCCGACGCTTCGTCGGCGGCCAGCCGATAGAGGGCGCGGCCACGGGCATAGGCGTCAAAGGCGCGCGGATCGCGCGTGCCGCCGACGCGCGGTGCGTTGCGATCGCCGCTGCCCGCCAGCTTGGCCGCCAGCGCATCGGCGACCAGCGTCGCAATCTCGCTCTGCACTGCCAGCGCGTCGGCGGCGGTGCGGTCAAAGCTTTGCGCCCATTTTTCCACCCCGCTCGTCCCGTCGATCAGGCGCGCGGCGATGCGCAGCTGGTCGGCATCGCGCCGCACACTGCCATCGAGCAGAAATGCCACGTCCAGCTTGGCGGCGATGGCGCGCGGGTCTAGTTCAGCAAACTGTTTTTCGCTCGACGAGGTTTGCGCGGCGACGGCGAGCTGCGCGCTGGAGCTCAGGGTCGTGCGCACCTCTTCGGCCAGCCCTTCGGAAAAATAATCCTGCGCCGCGTCGCCGCTCAAATTGGCAAAGGGGAGGACCGCGATGCTGTTCGCAGCGGTGGCATCGGCGAACAGCCCGGCGCGCCAGGCCAGCAGGCCGCCGCCCGCTGCCAGCACCGCCGCACCGCCGCCGAGGATCAGGCCGCGCCGCGACGGGCGCGGGGCAGGCGGAGGTGAACGGCGTGATGGCAAGGATGCGGCGGTCATAGGCCGCTGTCCACCCACGGCAGCGATGGCGCGCAGCAGCTGTTGAAATGACGGCGCGGCTGCCTTGCCCTTCCATGCCGTCAGGTCGACATATTGAAACTGGCGAAAGCCGAGCGGCGGCTCGGTGCCGTCCAGAAGCACGGGCACCATCACCCCCCGGTCACGACCGCGCGTGGCTTCATCGCGCACCCAATGCGATTGCACCGACCGCTGCGTCCACAGCACGACCACGGCGTCGGCGGTTTCCAGCGCGGCTTCGGTGGTTTGGAGAAAGGCGGTGCCACCCTCCAACAGACCGTCCCACCACACGCGCAGGCCCGCCGCCGTCAGTGCGTCGATAATGGGCAGGGCGCGGGCGCGGTCGTCGCGCGAATAGCTGACGAACACCAGCGGTGGCCCTGCGTCCCCGGCTATGTCCGCGCCCGTGCCCATGCTGCGCCGTCTGCCCCTGATGAAATCGTGCGGGACATGACATGCTTTGCCCCGGCGCACAATCGCGCCGGCGTCAGCGCCCCTCGCCGCGCCGCGCCTCGCGCGACAGCGCGGCCAGCCGCCGCTGGTTCGCCGCCGGGCCGCTGAGCGCCGCCGTCAGGGTGATGGTGGTCCGGCGGCTGCGGAAATAATCCACCGCCGACCGCTGGACATAATGGTTGAGCGCGGGGGCATAGTCCCACTCCAGCCGTTCGATCAGGCGCATGGTGGTGCCCGAATAGCGGTCGCATTTCACCGGGATGGTGTCGAATGTGCCCAGCTTGATCGTCACCTTGCGCGGCTTCATCGTTTTGCAGGTCCACAGGGTCGCAGTCCGCCGCCAGCCCGCCGTTGGCTTGGCGCGCGTTTCAGCCACCACGCGAAAACGGACCGATCGGGGCTTGTCCAGCGGCCACAGCTGCGCCGGGGTCCCGCGCACGGTGCGCCGCCCGACCCCGCGTCCCGCGCGCCAGTTCAGCACGGGCACCACAAAATTGCGGTTGCGGGTATAGGTCGGCCCGGTGAGCCCGGACCAGGTGATGATATCGCCCTTTACCCGCACCACCCGCTCCACCCGCCCGTCCGAAAAGACAAAGGCGTCGCTGGCGCGGTAGCGGGGCAGGGTCGCCGTTCCCAGCGACAGGGCCAGGCTGGCCGCGATCATGGCGCCTCCTCCACCAGCCCCTGGCCAAAGGTCGCATCGCGTCCCGGCGCGCCGAGGTCGGTGGCCGACGCCTCCAGCGCCGCAACGGCGGCCTTGGCCGCCGCGACATTGGGCCGGGTGAGCGTGGCGGCGAGCCGCGCGGCAATCACGGGCGCGGCAAAACTGGTGCCGGTCGTTGATGTGCGCAGCCCGTTTGGATCCATGGAGGGGACATTGACGCCGCGCGCGGCAAAATCGACATAGCTGCCCCGGTTGGCATAGCGATAGATTTGCCGCCGCTGGTCAACGGCGGTCACCGCAATGACACCGGTATAGGCCCCCGGGAACACGGGCGGGGCCGCTGGTCCGTCATTGCCCGCAGCGGCGACGATGACATGGCCCTTGCTGGTCAGCCGGTCGATGCTGGCCGCGACCACGGCGTTGCGCGGCCCGGCCAGGCTGACGTTGATCACCGGCACGCCTTGCGCCGCCATCCAGTCGAGCGCCTGCACCAGCGCAAAGGTCGATCCCGCCGTGCCGCGCGGTCCGGCGAAGATATCGGCCACATGGATGCGGGTGCGCGCGCCGGGCTTGGCGGCGGTGCCCGCAAACAAATGGCCGATGGCGGTGCCGTGCAACTGGGGCACGGGGGCAGCGGCGTTAAAGGCGCGCTGCTCGACCTGGACATGGCGAAATGCGGGCAAGCTGCTGGCAACGCCGGTGTCGATCAGCCCGATGCGGCAACCACAGGCGGCGCGCGCGACCGGCGGCGCCTTTCCCTGGGTGCGCACGCGCGCCGACGAGCTGTCGAACAGATGGTTGAGGCTGAGCGCCCCCGGGTCGGCCACATCGTCGATCTGGCCCAGCAAATCCTGGTCATTGGCCGATGCCGGTCCGCGCAGCAGATAAAGCGTGCCGGTAAGCGCACCAAGCCGCGACGAGCGCACCACCTCTATCCCCCGGCGGCGCAGTTCCGCCAGTTCGGTCGGTTGCAGGTCGATGGCGACAAATTCGTGCGCGCGGTAGCGAAAGCCTTCGCGGTCGGTGTCGATGCCGTCGCGTTCATCCAGCCGCAGCCGTTCGCTTTCGCTTTCGCTGCCGCCGCCGATGATTTCCAGCACCGCGTCATCATCGTCGCCCGCGTCGCCGCCGCTGTTGCCCGGCGCATTTTCGGTTGGGCCGTCGTCGTCGCCCCCGCCGCCGGTGTCGCCATCGTCATCGTCATCGTCCTCGCCGCCGGTGCCGGTGCTGCCCGCGGCCGCAGGAGCGTCGTCATCGTCACCATCGTCGTCGTCATCGTCGCCGCTGCCGCCCGAAGCCCCTGCGGCGGGCGCGCCGTCGTCATCGTCGCTTTCGCCATCATCGTCGTCGCCGCCCGCGCTGCCGCCGCCTGCCGCCGCGCCATCATCGCTGTCGCCGCCGCCGTCATCGGTGCCGCCATCGTCGCCGCCCGCGCCGTCATCGCCGCCCGCGCCGCCGCCATCATCGCCGCCGGGTCCATCGTCATCGGCATCACCGCCGCCGGGATCGCCGTCGTCATCGCCGGGGGGGTCGGTGTCGGGATCGTCGGGATCGGGCACCCCGGCGTCATCATCGCCATCGCCGTCGTCGTCATCCTCGTCATCATCATCGTCGCCGGGATTGCTTTGGGCCATGCTGGGCACATCGATGACATAGGCCGTCAGGGTTCCCGCCAGCGCCAGCGCCGCCGCCGTCAGCAAAAGATTATGCTTGGTCACCTGACGCTCCCGCCTTTAAGGCCCTTTGGCGAGTCACCGCTCGGTCTGCGGCGACTCATGGCACATTGTTCCGACCGGCAAAACGATTCAACCATGCGGAATATTTCGCGCCGATGAATCGTTCGCAGCAACAGACAGGGCAAATGGAACCAAACGCGCGGATACAGGAGGAGATTGCCTCGCTCATCCCCCGCTTGCGAAAATTCGCCCGCGTCCTGACCGGCAATCTGGCCGACGCCGACGATGTGGTGCAGGCGAGCCTGGAGAAAGCGATGCGCAATATCGACCAATGGCAACCCGGAACCCGGCTGGACAGCTGGCTGTTCACCATTGCCCGCAATTTGTGGATCGACGACCGGCGGCTGGCCCGCAATCGCACGCCGCATGATGATGTGACCGAAATGTTCGATCTGGCGGGCGATGACGGGGTGGATGCGGTGGAGGCGCGCGACCGGCAGCGGGCGGTGCGCCGCGCCGTTGACGCGCTGCCCGCCGACCAGCGCGAACTGGTCGGCCTCGTCATGCTGGAGGGCTTTGCCTATCGCGAGGCCGCCGCCATGCTCGACATTCCCATCGGCACGGTGATGAGCCGCTTGTCGCGGGCCAAGGCCGCCCTGGCCGACACGCTGCGCCAGTGGGAGGCAGCGGTATGACCGATTTCGATACCGCCATGCTGCAGGCCTATCTGCGCGGCACGCTGCCTGCGGATCAGATGGATGCCATCGATGCCGCGCTGGAAACCGACATGGCGCTCGTCGCGCGGCTGGAGGCGCTGGCCGACGGCGATGATGCGGCGAGCGCGGCGGTGCGCGATGCCTTTGCCCCGGTAGAGGCGCTGCCGGTGCCCGCACGATTGACAGCGGCGGTTTATGCAACGGCACCGGCGGCGAACCAGCCCATCGACCTGGGCACCGCCCGCGCCGCCCGCCGGGCCGTGCGCGGGGGCGCGCAATGGGGCTGGCCGCAATTTGGCGCCATGGCGGCGTCGCTGGCAGTGGGTGTGCTGGCCAGCCGCCTGTTCCTGACCCCCGCGGGCGATGGCAGCGCGCTGGTAATCGCCGCCGCCGATGGCCCGCGCCTGACGGCCAGCCTGGCCACCGTGCTGGATACCGCCGCTAGCGGCGAGACGCGCCAGGCCGGTTCGCTGGGCACGGCACATCTGATGATCAGCTTTCGAAATGGAGACGGGCAGCTGTGCCGCCAATTTGCGGTAACGGGCCGGCGCGGCGTTACCGACGCCGTGTCGTGCCGCGATGGCAAGGGATGGCGGGTGGAGGCGATGGCGCCGCGTCCCGCTGCACCCGGCGAAATCCGCACGGCAGCGGGCGATGCTGCCCCGGCGGTGCTGACGGCGGTCGATGGGATCATCGTTGGCGACGTCCTGCTGGGTGAAGCCGAGGCGGCGGCGCTGAAGGCACGCTGAATCTGGACTGACAGGCGAACGGCAAAGGGGGCTGCGACCGATAGGTGCAGCCCCCTTTCCTGGTTTCGGCCCCAGCGGGCCGCATCGTCAGATCGCGAACTGCAGCTCCAGAATCGCCACCACCCCGTTGACCGTGGGCTGGCCCAGGCGGCGTTCGCGATATTGCACCAGGTCGCTGCGCAGTTGCAGGTTCCGGCTCAGCGCATAATAGCCGCCGACGCCAAAGCTGCGCGATGATTGGGTGCGCGCCTGGGTCGTGGCGGCGCTGAACGCCGCGCCCCATTTGTCCTCGACCCAGCTGATTCCGCCGTTGATTTCCCACTGGTTGAAATTGCGGTCCAGCCGGTTGCTGTCGCCGCGCCGGACATAGGCACCGCCCAGCCGCAGCGGCCCGCGCCGCAATTCGGTCCCGACGCTCCAGCTGTTCAAATCGGCGCGCCGGGTAATCGGGTCGGCATCGCCGGTGGCATAGCCCCCCGACAGGCCGACAATCCAGTCGCCCACCGGCTGCTGGAACTGCACACCCAGCTCGATGGCATCGCGCACGATCGTCCGCGCGCGCGGGTTGGCGGCATTTTCATTCTGCTGAAACTTCGGCGACCAGCTGATTCCGGCGCGGATGCCGTTGATGGGTGGCGACAGATAGATAAGCTTGAAGGCATCGCGCGTGTCGAGCGCCGACAAAAGCGCCTGCGCTGCGCCATAGCGCGACGCATCGCCGCGCACCTGGCCCAGCGCGATGACCGGCGCATGAAAGGCCAGCACGTCGGCGGGGCCGTCCTGTCGCCCCACTTCAAACCGCCCCAGCTCGCTGGCCACAAAGCCATAGATTTCGCCGGTCTCCAGCGATTCCGTTTCGCGGCGCTGGTTCGACAGTTCGACATTGGCCCCGATCAGCAGGCCATCGGGCGAGGTCCATTCGGCGTTCAGCCGCCCGAACAGGTCGATGGTCGCGTCGCTGTTGCCGGTGGCGGGATCATTATCGTCGAACAGCGCGCCCTGCACCGCCACCCCGGCGGTCAGGCGCAGGTCAAAGCCGCCCGATTGCAGGCGCAGTTCGGGTATGGTCTGCGCCGCCGCCGGTGCCGCCGCAAGGGTGATGGCGAGCGTGGCCGCACCGGCCAAAAACAGATGCTTGGTCATAAATCCCCCTTCAAGCCGTCGCGGCTTGCTTGCCAGTGACGTATGCGGACAGCGCGGCGGCGGCAAGCGACATCATCGCCGTTTCGCGCGCACAAATGGCGAAATCGTGAACGCCCCCGGCCAGCAGCTCCAGCTTGACATGGGACTCCGCATCCAGCCGATCGGCGGCGCGCTGCATCGCGCGGGTCCAGCGTTTGGCCCGGCGCAGGCGGGTTTCGCCCTGGTGCATGTTGATGAGCGGCGATTGGCGGACCGATCCGTCGATCCGCAAATCCTGTTCCCCCACCGCAACCGTCAGCCGCACCTTCAGCGCAGCGGCCAGATCGCACGGCAGCGGCGCGCCGCTGCCAATGCCAAAGGGCCAGGCCAGCGCCGCATCGGGCATCGCATACCACCCCGCCGACACGCAATAGGCCGCCGCGACCCGCTTCGGATGGAGCAGGGCAAAGCGGTGGCAAAATTGCGCGCCGCCCGAAAAGCCGAACCAGGCCGGTGCCGATATGTCGCAGGCATAGCTGTCCGCCACTTCATCGAGCAGGGTCAGCATGGCGAGGTCAGAGCGGGTCTGTCCGCCATGGGTGCCCATTTGCTGATATTGGCCAAATCGGGTTTTTTCAAACAGCGGGGCGATGATCGTCCAGCCCGCAAAATGCGGCGATTCGGCAAAGCGGGCGGCGAGTTCGGCGGCGTTGCGCGAAATGCCGTGGACGGCGACCAGCACGGGAGCGGCGGGCCCGCGATAGACGATATAGGCGTCGGGACAATCGGCGCGGCGCGCCAGCACCATGCGGGGCAGGTCATGCGTCTTCATCTTTGGCTCCATGAATGTCGGGGGTGGGGGTGGCCAGCTGCTGGTCCAGCCGGGCAATGGCAATCATGCCGCCCAGTTGCGCATGCAGCGCGCGGGCAAATTCGACAAAGCGCGCGCCAGCAAAACCCAGCAGCGCCAGACCGGCGACCAGTTCGCTTGCGCTGCCCTCTGCCTGGCGAAAGGCGATGACGAGCAGGATGGCGGCCAGCGTGGCGGCAACGACCATCACCACCTCGATCGTCGCGGCCCAGCGGGTGCGGCATTCGGCGAGGCGCGCGAGCAATTGGGCGCGCTGGCCCAGTTCGCGGCGGCCATGCCGCCCGCGCGCGACCTGACCGGCCACTTCGGCCCGCACGCGGCGGATGAGGAAACGGGTCAGCCGGCCGCGCGCCTGGCGCTGTTCGCCAATCACTTGCCGCAACCGCAGCGCGCCAAGCAGGACGAGCAGCAGGCCAAGTGCCAGCGGCGCGAGCGCAGCGGCGGCGGCAGGGTGGGCGACGGCGAACCACAGCGCCGCGCCCGCCCCGGCGATGGCGCTGGTCCACAGCCGGATGACGCCGCGCGCCGCCCAATTGCGCAGCGCCGTGAGATCGCCAATGAAGGGGGTGAGCCAGCGTTCCTCGCTCGACCCGCGGCCATGGCGAATGACGCTTTCAAACAGGGCGGCGCGGGTATCGAGGATCAGCGATTGGGCCAGCCGCTCGGCAAGGCTGCGTTCGGTCAGCAAGGCCGCGCCTGTCACTGCCGCCAGCCCGGCGGCCATGCCGCCCGCCGCCAGCAATTGCGCATCGGGCACCGCCATGGCGCGGCCCAGCGCAGCAGCGGCAGCAGCGGCGAGGGCCGCCTGCGCCGCCGCCAGCGTCACCAGCAGCGCGACCATCGGGCGGCGCTGCGGTGCGGTGAGCCGGGGCAGCGTCATGCCGCCTGGCTCGCAACCTGCGCGTCGCCAAAGGCCAGGCGCGCGGCGGCGACCGGATCGCGCAGGGCCGCCAGGGTGGCGATGGGCAGGCCGGTGGCGTGGCCCGCCTCGCGCGCGGCCAGCGGCGATGCCGACACCAGCCCCGATAGGGCGCAGGCCGGGCGGCCATGGTCGGCCAGCCAGCGGGCACCAAAGGCCGCGCCCATCGCGTCCCCGGCGGCAAAGACCAGCTTGTCGAACCAGCCGGTGGCGACCGACATGTCGATCAGCGCCGCCGTTTCGCCCTGCAACAGGCCGTCGGCAATCTCGACCACCGCAATTTCTATGTCGGCGGCGGCCAGCCGGGTGAGGAGGTAGTTGGTCGTGCTCGCAAGCTCCCGCGCCGACAGGCCGAAGGTGGAGGCATGTCCCGCATCGGTGAAATCGATGGCAAGCGCCGCGCCCGCATCCAGCATCGCCCACAAATCGCCGCCCGACCCGGTGCCGGTCAATTTGGCCGCGCCCGTGCGAAAGCCGGCGCGCGACAGGCCGTGGACCAGCCCGGCGACGGTCGTGGTCTTCCCCGCGTTCATCGAACTGCCCGCCACGGCAATCACCAGCGGCGGGCGGGTGGCACGCTCGGCAGGCGCGGTGAATTGCGCCAGGTTCAATATGCTGCCGTCGTGGCGGGCGAGCATGCCGATGGGCTCAATCTGGGTGGCGGCGCGCATTTTGGCGTGCTTGGCGGTCACCTCCCCCGCGACGCCGCCGCCCGCGACCAGATGGCACGGGCCCAGCCGGTTGGGGACAAAGGCCTCAAACTGGTCGGGGGCATAGCGGTTGCCAAAGGCGACAATGATTTCATCACCGACATACAGGGCGCCGCGGCGGCCATGGACATTTTCAATCCGCTGATGCTGGCCCAGCGCCGTGACGCGCGCCAGCACCAGGTCACCCGCGCGCGGCGAACCGCTGCGCACCAGCCGTTCGGCGACGGCCAGATCGACATGCCGGGTGGTAAAGGCGCGCTTGGCCTCATCGAGCCGGGCGGCAAGCCGGACGGTGCGGTCGGCGGTGGGGAGTTTGGCAAGGGTGATCGATGACATGGGGGCTCTCCTGCGGTTGGGTTGCACAGGACGAACGGAGCGGGGTGCGGCTTTATTCCGGGGGCGCGCGATTTTTTTTCGGAGCGGGATGGGGGTTGCTCGAACGGTCACCCTGAACCCGTGCGGCGTTTATCCCGCTCGCAATGACGCGCTCGGGTGCGGAGGGGATAAACGCAAGACCCCTGCGCCATGGATGCCGGAAAAGCGCGGCTATCGCTGAACCAGCATGACACGATCATCAACCTCGTCTTATCACGCTCTAAAAGCGGGCGCGCAGCGTGATGCGGGCGATGCTGCGGCGAAATCCGTCGGGCGAAAAACTGCGCGAGCTGGAATAATCATAGGCGGCCTCCGCCTCCAGCCGCGCGCTCAGCCGCTTGGCGATGCTCAGCCCCGCATTGACGATGGCGCGCGACGACCCGCCCTTTTCGCGTTCAATCCCGCCCGCCAGCCGCAGGTCCCACCGCCAGCTGAGCGACAGGTCGCCATAGCCGCGCAACGTGACCTCGTGCCCGGTAAAGCCCGCCGGGCTGTAATAGCCGGGCTGCCACGGCAGGCGAAAGGCAAAGCGGGTCAGGCGATACCCGGCGGTCAGGCGGGGCCGGTCGAGCAGGCGGTGGGCGAGTTCCACCTGTTGCCAGTTGCGGCGGTTGCCATCGGTGTATTTTGTCCGGCTGATCCGCGCCGACAGTGTCGTGCCATCGGCGGGGATGACGTCGATGGACGCGCCGAGCTGAGTCGCGATCAGCGCCGCGCGCAGCGTCACCTCGCTGTCAAAGGTCCAGCGCGACACGCCGGCATCGATGCGGATGGCGTCGACCGGGCGCAGCGTTGCATAGCCCTCAAAGGTCAGTGGCGCTTGGCGGCGACCGCGCCCCTCCTCGATTATGATGTCCAGCGCGACCGCGCCGTTCACCTCCACCGCATCGCTGATCCGATAGCCGCCATGGAGCGCCGGGCGGTCAACGCGGATGCCGTCCCGGCGCGCTTGCGGGGGGCGATAGGCGGCGCGGGCATAACGCAGGCCCACGCTGCCGCGACCCGCATCGATGGGCAGCCGCAGGTCGATGCTGGCCTCGCTTATCGCCAGATCGTCGGACTGGTCGAACAGGCGCAGGTCGGCGCGCACCTCCGGCCGCAGGCGTTGCTGTTGCGCGTCCAGCAGCTTGGCCAGATGGCGGTGGTCCGGATGCTGGGCCGCGGCGGCGCGCAGCACGGGCAGGGCAAGGTCGCCGCGCCCCATCCAGATCCGCGCCTCGGCCAGGATGACGCTGCCCTCCCTATCGCCGGGTTGCAACGCCAACAGCCGCTGGGCATCGGCGATGGCGGCGCGATAATCGCCGCGCCAGCTGCGCATCCGGGCGCGCCCGCGCAGGGCATCGGCATCGTCGGGGTTGGCGCGCAGCAGCGCGGCATAGGCGGCCTCAGCCGCGCCCAGGCGACTGGCCCAGCCCAGCACCTGCGCGCGGGCGATGGCGACATCGCGGTCCTGCGGCTGCATGGCCAGTGCGCGGCCATATTCGGCAATGGCGGCATCATGCTGCCCCGCCCAGGACAGCGCCCGGGCAAGGCCAATGCGCGCCTGGCGCTGCGCCTCGCCCTGGTCAGCGGCCACGCCCGCGCGATAGAGCGCGATGGCCTCGGCAAATTGGCGGGACCAGGTGAGTTGATCGGCAAGCTCGCGCCGCCATTCACCCGTCCGCTCGGGCGCGAGCGCAATGGCGGCGCGAAAGGCGGCAATCGCCTCCGCATGCCGGTCGGCGCGGGCGGCGGCGCGGGCGGTTTCGGCTGCGGCATCGGCGCTGCTGTCCTGGGCCTGCGCCGGACAGGCGAGAGCGGCGGCGGCCAACAGGCCGGTTGAACGAAGCCAGGTCATGCGAAAACTCCTTGTGAACGAAGGGCGGTGCGGCGGCGGAGCCAGGCCGCGATTGGCGGCCCCAGCCGCAGCGCGGCAATCCCCAGCACCAGCCAGAGCGCCGTGACGGCGGCGAGCAGATAGCCCGAGCGGGCGAAGGCGATGACCCAGCTGAGCTGCGCCGTGACGAACAGCAATTCGGTGATGGCATAGGCCGGGCGGGCGATGCGGGGGATGGCGAAGCCGGGCCGCGCCGGGGTTCGCTTGGCCAGTGCCGCTGGCGTGGCCGCTATGGCCGGTGGAGCGACGGTCCCGCCGCTGACCTTTGCGGTTTTCGGGGTGCGTTCAAATTCGGCGTGCATCGGGCCGAACAGCCCCTCGACAAAGGCGCAGAAATGGTGCGGCAACATGCCCGCGCTGACCACCAGGTAGGGGATGACGCGGAAAAAACGGCGCAGGCGCGACAGGCGCAGCGTGCCGTCGGCGCGGGTGTAGCTGGCGCGCGCCTCATGATTGGCCGCCAGCGTAGCGGCCACCGCAAAGACGACCGGCGGGGCCAGATAGGCGGCGAGCGCCGCCCCCGTCCCATATTCGGCAAGCGACAGGCCGTGTGCCAGCAGGAAGGGGAAAATCGCGATCCAGATGAACCACAAGGGCCATTGCCACGAAATGCACACCATCGCGAGCAGGCCCGATTTGCGGCGCAGCCCGGCGCGGTGGCGAAAGAGCAGGCGGCCCAGGTGCAGCCGCTGCAGCTGTGCCCAGCCCTGCGTCCACCGCTTTTGCTGGGACCGATAGGCCGCCATGGATTGCGGCAGCTCGGCAGGGGCGACTATCTCCTTCACAAATTTGGTGCGGTAACCCGCGAACAGCGCGCGGACGCTGAGCTCGCAATCCTCGACCAGGCTGGATGAGCTCCAGCCGCCCGCGCGCTCGATGGCGGCGGCGCGCCAGACCCCGGCGGTGCCAGTGAAATTGACGAAACCCAGGACTTTGGAGCGCCAGCTTTGCTGCAGCGTATGGTGGTCATCGACCCACAATGCCTGCGCGGCGGTGAGCGGGGTGTCGTCGTCGTTGAGGTGGCCCCACTGCGCCTGGACCAGCGCTAGATCGGGCAGCGGCGCGCCATCGGGCGCATAAAAATGCGGGATGGCGCGGGTCAGATAATCGCGCGGCGGGACAAAGTCGGCATCGAAAATAGCGATGAAGTCGGCGTCGGTCCGGTGGCGGCCCGCCTCCAGCGCGCCGGCCTTATACCCCGACCGGTCGGTGCGGTGGATGAAGGCGATGGCGCTGTGCGTGCGCAGCCCCTCGGTCACGCAAAATTGCTGAACCAGCGCGCGGGTGGCAGGATCGGTCGAATCGTCGAGCACCTGAATGACCAGCCGGTCGCGCGGCCAGTGCAGCGCCGCCGCCGCCGCGATGACGCGCGTGGCCACGGCGGCTTCGTTGAACATGGGCAGCTGGACGCACACTTTGGGCAGGCGCGCGGGCAGGGGCCCGGCGGGGTCGGTGCGGCGGGCAAAGAGGAAATAGCCGATCCGTTCGCGCAGCCCGAACAGGAAAAAGGCAAGGATCCCCGCGTAGGGCACATGGAGCAGCAGCGCGAGCAGCGCCCCGCCCTGTGCCGGGGCGGACGGGGCGATGGTCAGCCCGCCCTCGACCGACCAGGCAAAGGCCGCCAGCCACAGGGCAAAGACCGCGATGATGACGGGCATGGGCCGCAGCCGCGAGGCAACTGCGAGCGCCGCATGGGCGGCTGGCGCGCGGTTGGTGGGTGCTGGCGGGGGGCTGGTATCGGCGGGCCGGTCGTCGACCAGGCGGCGGGGAAGATCGTCGTCAAAATGCTGGTCGAACATGGCCGTGCGCCCTTGCTTTCATGGGGGATCGCAAGGGCTAACGGCGCCAGGGGGGCGGTTATTCCATCGCCCCGGCAAAATCGGCACCCGCTCGGCGAACAGCGGTTTACTTTGCGGCAGGCGCAGGCATGATGGCGCGCGGCGGGCCATCCCGTCCGGCTGGGTGAAGAGGAAAGAGCGATGATGCATGCTGTGAAACTGGCGCTGCTGACCGCAGGGTTGATTGCCGTTCCCGTGGCCGTGTCGGCAGCGGCCCCCGAAATCATCAAGGCGCGGCAGGCGCAGTTCAAAAGCGTCGGTGCAGCGATCAAGGCCGTGGGTGACGAGGTGCGCAAGGGCGAACCATCGGTTGCGGTCATTCGCACCAATGCGACCGCGCTGCACACCCGGCTGACCAACGCCACCCACCCGCGAAATTTCCCGCGCGGATCGGGCAAGCAGGCCGGCGTGACGACTGAGGCCGGGCCCGCCATCTGGACCAAGCCCGCCGAATTTGCCGCCGCGCGCAAAAAGGCGCTGGCCGCGACCGATGCGCTCAAGAAGGCGGCGGCGACCGGCGACATCGCCAAAATCCGCCCCGCCGTCGCGGCGGTGGGCGCGGGGTGCAAGGGATGCCATGACAGCTTCCGCGTCAAGGATTGACCATGACTGAAGCGGCTGAGGCCGACCGCGCGGACGCAGGCGCGGCGCGCATCCGGCTATGGGACTGGCCGGTGCGGCTGGTGCATTGGTCGTTCGCGCTGCTCATCCCCGCCATGTGGTGGACGGCGGAGGAAGGGATGATGGAGCGGCACAGCCAGCTGGGCATGCTGCTCCTCGTCCTCCTCGTCTTTCGGCTGCTGTGGGGCCTGGTCGGCAGCGAGAGCGCGCGCTTCGCCAGCTTTGTGAAGGGGCCCGCGGCGGTCATCGCCTATATGCGCGGGCAGGGCGCGGCAAAGCCGGGACACAGCCCGCTGGGCGCGCTCAGCGTCGTCGCGCTGCTGACCCTGCTCGCGGTGCAAATTGGCCTGGGCCTGTTTGCGCAGGATGTCGATGCGCTGTTTTCCGGCCCGCTCAACCATCTTGTCAGCTATGAAACCGGCGATGCCGCGCGGGAGTGGCACGAGGCGTCGTTCAACCTGCTCGCCGCGCTGATCGCGGTGCATCTGGCGGCGATTGCCTTTTACCACTTTGTCCGCCGCGACAATCTGGTCGGCCCGATGGTGACGGGCCTGCGCACCGTGCCGCCGGGCACGCGCGCACCGGCGCCAGGGTCGGCGCTGGCGGCGCTCCTGTGCCTCGCCATCGCGGTGGGGGTGGGCTGGTGGATCTGGTCGGGCGCGCCGACGCTGGGCGGGTAGGCGCTGTTGAGGGCGATACCGAAGCCTTGCGCTTGTCGAAGGGTGCGGCGCTGCCAGGACCGGGCTTCGACAGGCTCAGCCCTGCGGTGACATCATCACGCTCTAACCCGCCAGCGCCGCGCGCAGCGGTTCGGCCCAGGCGGGGTGGGAGATAATCAGATCGGCGACATAAGGGTCGGGCCGGTTATAGGTCAGCGGCGTGCCGTCCAGCCGCGTGACGATGAGGCCATGGGCCAGCGCGACCGCGACCGGCGCGCAATTGTCCCATTCATATTGGCCGCCGCTGTGCAGATAAATCTCTGCCTCGCCGCGCACCACTGCCATGGCCTTGGCTCCGGCGCTGCCCATGGGGATCAGCGCCGCGCCCAGCGCCGCCGCCACGCCCTGCGTCTCGGGCGCGGGCCGGGTGCGGCTGACCACCATGCGCGGGGGCCGCGATGGGTCGCAAACGGGCGGGGGAGCAGGCGCGCTGGTCCAGCATTGGTGAAGCCCGGGCAGCGCGACCGCGCCGACCACCGGCTGGCCATCGACCGCCAGCGCGACATGCACCGCCCAATCATCGCGCCGCTCGCCATATTCGCGGGTGCCGTCGAGCGGGTCGATAATCCACACCCGCCGCGCGGTCAGGCGGGCGGGGTCGTCGCGCTCCTCCTCGCACAAAATCGCATCATCGGGGCGTTCGCGGCGCAGCGCATCCATCAGCATGGCATTGGCCGCCGCATCGCCCGCATCGCCCAGCGCGCGGCCCTGCAACGCGCCATCCTCGGCCAGCGCGGCCAGCAACGCCCCGGCGTCGCGCGCCAGCCGTGCGGCAAGGGCAATGTCGGCCGTCATTTCAGCGGCAGGATTTGCTGGATGATATGCGCCGCCGCTTCGTCGACCGTCATGTCGACCGTGTTGACGCGAATCTCTGGCGCCTCGGGAACTTCATAGGGGCTGTCGATGCCCGTGAAGTTTTTCAGCTCACCGGCGCGCGCCTTTTTGTACAGGCCCTTGACGTCGCGCGCTTCGGCCACCGCCAGCGGCGTGTCGACAAAGATTTCGACAAATTCCCCCTCGGGCAGCATCGCGCGCACCATGGCGCGTTCGGCGCGGAAGGGCGAGATAAAGGCCGTGAGGACGATCAGCCCGGCGTCGGTCATCAACTTGGCCACCTCCCCCACCCGGCGGATATTTTCAATCCGGTCGGCATCGGTAAAGCCCAGATCGCGGTTCAGCCCGTGGCGGACATTGTCGCCGTCGAGCAGGAAGGTGTGCCGGTTCATCAGATTGAGCTGCTTTTCCACCGCATTGGCGATGGTCGATTTGCCCGACCCCGACAGGCCCGTGAACCACAGGAGCAGGGGCCGCTGATTTTTGAGCGCGGCGTGGTCGGCGCGGGTGATGTCGGTGGGTTGCCAATGGACATTCTGCGCGCGGCGCAGCGCGAAATGGATCATCCCCGCCGCGACCGTGCGGTTGGTCAGCTTGTCGATCAGGATGAAGCCGCCCAGCGTGCGGTCATCGGCATAGGGGGCAAAGACGATGGGCCGGTCGGTCGCAATTTCCGCGACGCCGATGGCGTTCAGCTCCAGCGTCTTGGCGGCCAGCCGGTCGAGCGTGTTGACGTTGATGACATATTTGGGCGGCTGCACCGTGGCGGTCGCCTGCGCCGTCCCCAGTTTCAGCCAATAGCCGCGCCCGGGGATCAGCGCGTCGTCGTCCATCCAGATGATCGTCGCTTCAAACTGGTCGGCGACCTGCGGCGGGGCGTCCGCCGCCGCGATCACATTGCCGCGCGAACAATCGACATCGTCGGTCAGCGTCAGCGTGACCGACTGGCCCTCGCGCGCCGCCGCCAAATCGCCGTCCATGGTGACGATGCGCGCGACCTGGCTGGTCCGGCCCGATGGCAGGATGCGCACGGCATCGCCGGGGCGGACGGACCCGGCGCTGATCTGCCCCGCAAAGCCCCGGAAGTCGAGGTCGGGCCGGTTCACCCACTGCACCGGCAGGCGCAGCGGCGCAGCGGCGGCCCCGTCATCCGCCAGCGGCACCGTGTCGAGATGGTCGATCAGCGTCGCCCCCCGATACCAGGGCATGGCGGCGCTGGCCTGCGTCACATTGTCGCCGCGAAAGCCCGACAGGGGAATCGCGGTCACCGCCCCCATGGGCCGCCCGTCATGGGCGCTGAGCGTTTGGGCAAAGGCGCGGTAATCGGCGACGATGCGGTCGAACACCGCCTGGTCATAATCGACTAGGTCCATCTTGTTCACTGCCAGCACCAGGTGCCGGATGCGCAGCCGGTGGCACAGGAAACTGTGCCGCCGCGTCTGCGTCAGCACGCCCTTGCGCGCGTCGACCAGGATGATGGCGGCATCGGCGGTCGACGCGCCCGTCACCATGTTGCGCGTATATTGTTCATGCCCGGGGCAATCGGCGACGATATATTTGCGCAGCTCGGTCGCAAAGAAACGATAGGCGACATCGATGGTGATGCCCTGCTCGCGCTCGGCGGCCAGGCCGTCGACCAGCAGGGCAAAGTCAATCTCTGCCCCCTGCGTGCCCACCCGGCGGCTGTCCGCCTCCAGCGCGGCGAGCTGATCGCTGAACAGCAATTTGCTGTCATACAGCAACCGGCCGATCAGCGTGGATTTGCCATCATCCACGCTGCCGCAGGTGATGAAGCGCAGCAGCGTCTTGGCATCATGCGCGGCGAGATAGGCGGCGGTGTCGGGCGGGGGCGGCGCGGCGGGGAGAGTCATGCCCAGCCCCTCCATCGCACCGGCACCGTCCGTGCCCCCGTGCACCGACCATCCCCCCAACACCGCCCGGCCTCCAAAGCCTCTCCATCCTCCCAACACCGTCCGCCCTGAGCTTGTCGAAGGGTCGTCCTTGCCTTTGACCGGGGGAAGGCAGGACGGTCCTTCGACAAGCTCAGGACAGGCGGGGTGTGTGGAGGGGGGGTGGTGGAATTGGCGGCGAGGGTCCTCGCGGGGTCGAACCGCGTCGTCCTGCAAGGTTTATCCATTTCACCCGGCACCGTTCGTCCTTCAAAGCCTCTCCATCCTCCCAACACCGACCACCCTGAGCTTGTCGAAGGGTCGTCCTTGCCATTGGCCGGGGGACGGAAGGACAGTCCTTCGACACGCTCAGGACAAGCGGGGCGTTTCGGGGCGGGTTGGAGGGACAAAGCCGGGGCCATCAGAAATAGCCCTCCTGCTTTTTGCGCTCCATACTGGCGTCGCCGCCGTCCTTGTCGATGACGCGGCCTTCGCGCTCGCTGGTGGTGGCGACCAGCATTTCGCCGATGACCGCGTCGAGCGTGGCGGCGTCGCTTTCCACCGCGCCCGTCAGCGGGAAACAGCCCAGCGTGCGAAAGCGGATGGTGCGCGTGGTTATCGCGGGCCGCTGGCCCAGCACCTGGGTCAGCCGGTCGATATCGTCGGCCATGAACAGCTGGCCGCCAAGGTCATAGGTCGGGCGCGGCGCGGCGAAATAGAGGGGGACGATGGCAATCCCCTCGCGCCGGATATATTGCCAGATATCAAGCTCGGTCCAGTTGGAGATGGGAAAGACGCGGATGCTCTCCCCGCGCTGCTTGCGCGCATTGTAGAGCGACCAGACCTCGGGCCGCTGCGCCTTTGGGTCCCAGCCGTGCGCTGCCGTGCGGAAGGAAAAAATCCGCTCCTTGGCCCGGCTTTTTTCCTCATCGCGCCGCGCGCCGCCAAAGGCCGCGTCAAAGCCATGGTGGGTCAGCGCCTGTTTCAGCCCTTCGGTCTTCCACAGATCGGTGTGCAGCGCGCCATGGTCAAAGGGGTTGATGCCGCGCGCCAGCGCATCGGGGTTTTGCCAGACGATCAGCTCCATCCCCGCCGCGCGCGCCGCGCTTTCGCGCAGCGCATACATCGCCTGAAATTTCCAGGTCGTATCGACATGGAGCAAGGGAAAGGGCGGCGGCGCCGGAAAAAAGGCTTTGCGCGCCAGGTGCAGCATCACCGCGCTGTCCTTGCCAATGGAGTAGAGCATCACCGGGCGCGCGGCCTCCGCCACCACTTCGCGCAGGATGTGGATGGCTTCGGCCTCCAGCCGGTCAAGATGGGTCAGCGGGGTCATCGCGGCGCTAATTGCTGGACGAGGGGCGGGAAACAAGCAAGATAAACTAGGGCGCGGCAAAGGTGCGCTGGATATCGGGGGAGGCCGGATTGGCGGGACGATTTTTCGACGAATGGACGGTCGGCGACCGGCTGGTCCACGACATCCGCCGGACGGTGACCGAGACGGACAATCTGCTGTTTTCCACCATGACGCACAATCCCCAGCCGCTGCACCTGGATGCCGAAGCGGCGCGCGCAAGCGAATTTGGCCAGATATTGGTCAATGGCACCTTCACCTTTGCGCTGATGGTCGGGCTGTCGGTGGGCGACACGACGCTGGGCACGCTGGTCGCCAATCTGGGCTATGACCAGCTGGTGATGCCGCGCCCGGTGTTTCTGGGTGACACGCTGCGCGCCGAAACCGAAGTGGTGGAACTGCGCGCGTCGAAATCGCGGCCCGACGCGGGCATCGTCACCTTTCGCCACCAGGCGCTGAACCAGCGGGGCGAGGTGGTCTGCGCCTGTTTGCGCAGCGCGCTCATCAAGCGGCGGGCGGGGGCGTGACGCTGCGCTCGCTGCTCTTCGTGCCGGGCGACCGGCCCGACCGCATGGCCAAGGCGCTGGCCAGCGAGGCCGACGCCATCATCCTGGACCTGGAGGATGCCGTCGCCCCGGACCGCAAGGCAGCGGCGCGGGCGATGTCCGCTGCCTTCCTGCGCGGGGAGGGGCAGAGGCAAGAGCAGGGGCAGGGCACCCAGATTTTCGTGCGCGTCAACCCGCTGGACAGCGGCCTGACCGCAGATGATCTGGCCGCCATCGCCCCGGCGGCGCCCAGCGGCTATCTGCTGCCCAAGGCGCAGGGCGGCGGCTGTGCCGCGCGGCTGGCGGCGATGCTGACGGCGGTGGGCGATGCCACCGGGCGCATCCTGCCCATCGCCAGCGAAACCCCGGCGGCGGTCTTTGGCCTGGGCAGCTATGCCGGGTCCACCGACCGGCTGGTCGGCCTGTCGTGGGGGGCAGAGGATTTGCCCGCCGCCATCGGCGCAACCAGCGCGCGCGAGGCCGATGGCCGTTACACGCCGGTGTATGAGGTGGTGCGCACGCTGGCGCTGATGGGCGCGCATGCCGCTGGCGTGCTGGCGATCGACACGGTGTTTCCGGCGTTTCGCGATCTCGATGGGCTCGCCGCCTATGCCGCGCGGGCGCGGCGCGATGGCTTTACCGGGATGCTGGCCATCCACCCCGCGCAGGTGCCGGTCATCAACGCCGCCTTCACCCCCAGCGCCGAAGAGGTCGCCCATGCCCGCGCCGTCGTCGATCTGTTTGCCGCCAACCCCGGCGCGGGCGCGCTGGCGCTCAATGGCCAAATGCTCGACGCCCCGCACCTGAAAGCCGCACAGCGGGTGCTCGATCGGGTAAAATAACCAAATCGGTAAAAATAGCTTGACAGCGTCACGCTGTTCTGGCACATATTGCGCATCATCAAGAATTGCGATTCGGGCCGGTCGGTCGGGGGGATGCCCCTGACCGACTGGCCCTTTCGCGTCGGCAGGAGCGTAGGCATGGCCGAGGCAAAGGCAAAGAGAGCTAGCGGGGTGATGCGCGGCAAGGCGGTTGCCAAGCGGCGGCGGGCCAATGGGCCGGGCCGCGCCGTGCGCACCACGGCGGCGGCGCGGCGGCGCTTTCTGGAGGAACTGGCGCTGACCGCCAATGTCACGGCGGCGGCGAAAAAGGCCAAGCTTGCCAGCACTACCGTCTATCGCGCGCGGGCGCAGGATGCCGCCTTCCGCCGCCAATGGCACGCCGCGCTGTGCGAGGGCTATGCCCGGCTGGAAACCGAATTGCTGGCCGAGGCGCTGGCCCCGGCGGAAACTGAGGTGCCCGACGCCGTGCTCAAGCTGCGGCTGCACCGTCAGAAATTGGCGCTGGCGCTGCTGGCGGCGCACCGCGCGACCGTGCGCGGCGAACCGCGCGCTGCGGCGCGCCCAGCAAGCGACGATGACGGCGACGATCCCAAGGCCATTTTGGCGGAAAAAATTGCCGTCATGCGCGCGCGGCTGATCGCGGCGGGGCATGTGGACGCGGCGACCGACCCAGACGCAGCGGATGGGGCGGCGGCGTGAAGGCGATTGAGCTGGCCGAAAAATCGGACACGGCCTTTCGCACCTGGCTGGCCAAGCAGAGCAAGGCGCAGGCAAGGGCGTTTCTGGCCGATTGGCGGTGCTGGGCGCGCGATGACCAAGTGCCGCCGCCGGGCGACTGGGCGGTGTGGCTGCTGCTCGCCGGGCGCGGCTTTGGCAAGACGCGCGCGGGGGCCGAATGGGTGCGCGAACAGGCGCTGGCGCACCCCGGCGCACGCATCGCGCTGGTCGCCGCGACCCCCGCCGAAGCGCGCAGCGTGATGGTCGAGGGGGTCAGCGGCCTGCTCGCCATCGGCGATCCGGCGGCGCGGCCGGCCTTTGAAAGCAGCCTCAAACGGCTGGTGTGGCCCAATGGCAGCGTTGCCAGCCTGTTCGGGGCAAGCGATGCCGACAGCCTGCGCGGGCCCGAACATGGCTTTGCCTGGTGCGACGAAATCGGCAAATGGCCGGGCGCAGAGGCGGCGTGGACCAATTTGATGCTGACCATGCGCCATGGCGCGCGGCCGCGGGTGGTGGCGACCACCACGCCGCGCGGCGGCACGCTGATCAAGCGGTTGCTGACCGATGGCGATGTCGCGGTGACGCGCGGGGCATCAACGGCCAATCATCTGCATCTGGCCGACGGCTATCTGGCCGCGATGCAGCGGCTCTATGGCGGCACGCGCATCGGGCGGCAGGAACTGGACGGCGAAATTCTGGAGGATGACGACGGCGCGCTGTGGACCCGCGCCGGGCTGGACGCGTGCCGCGTGGCGGCGGACGCGGTGGGCGTGCCGGGCCGCGTGGTGATCGGCGTCGATCCGCCCGCAGGCGGGGGCCGCGCGGATGATCTTGGCAGCGGGCCGGACCGGCGCGGGGACGCCTGCGGCATTGTCGTCGCCGGGGCGCTGCGCGACGGGCGGCTGGCGGTGCTGGAGGATGCCAGCGTCGCGGGGCTGAGCCCCGCCGGATGGGCGCATGCGGTGTGCCGCGCGGCGGCCCGCTGGCGCGCCGACCGGGTGGTCGCCGAACGCAACCAGGGCGGGGCGATGGTGCGCCAGGTGCTGCTCGCCGCCGACCCGGCGCTCCCCGTGACCCTGGTGTGGGCCAGCCACAGCAAGGGCGCGCGCGCCGAACCCATCGCGCTGCGCTATGAACGCGGCGAGGTGGTGCATGCGGGGACCTTCCCGGCGCTGGAGGATCAGCTGTGCGGGATGCACATGGCGGGCGGCTACACCGGCCCTGGCCGCTCCCCCGACCGCGCCGACGCCGCCATCTGGGCACTCACCGCCCTGAGCGACGGGCAAAGGCGCGGGGCGAGGGTGCGGGTTCGGGTGGTGTGAATGCACATTACGGTGTGCTTTTTCACTTGATATTAATCCACGATAGATTATCTAACCCATCGGCGGCAGTCACATCTGCTTCCAATTCCGGAGCCCGCGCAAACCATTGCGCGGGCTTCCGCGTTTCTATATTCTCAACTGATGCGGATAGCCTATCTTGATGAATTTGGCCATATTGGGCCATTTATCTCCAGACATCACAAAAACCACAACACTAGCCCAATTTTCGGGCTTGCGGGCGTCGTCCTGCCGGATTCGCAAGCTAGACACCTTGCAACCGCGATGCTGAAACTGAAGCAAGGCATGCTTGCCTATGATCTCAAGCGTGCCGGGATGCCCGCGCATAGTTGGGAGAAAAAGGGAACAGATCTCCTCACCGCCAAGAATTTGAAGCGGCACCCTCATGTTCGTGAAGGGGTAAGGCGAATTCTCAACGATATAAGACGGTCAGGCGGAAAGATATTCTATTACGGACGAGAAAAATTTCAGACTGCCGATTACGCAAAAGCCAATGGGCTATACAGCACGGTGCTGGGTCACACGATTCGCGGCATCAATGCATTTTGTTGTGATAACAATGACAATTTCCTCGTGATAATGGATCAACATTCAGGTCGTGATCGATGGATGAAAACGGCCGCACAAACAATGTTTGACCGTGTTGACCCAGCCAGATGCCTAATCGAGCCGCCATTTGAAGTCGAAAGTCATCTGTATCAGACCATCCAGCTAGCAGACTGGATAGCAACGCTAGTTGGGAGAATTCAAAGCTTTAGGATTCGTCCAGACGAGTATCCTGACTGGGAGTGGGCCGATAGATACTTTGGAAAAATGGTAGATCAGATGGCTACTCACTCAACAATTTGGCGACCATCGATCGCTCAACGGACGTCGAAGAACTAGGGAGAAAACCCATGAAATTCTGGAGCCGTAAGGCCGCGCAGCCCGCTGCGCGGCCTTTTTTGTCGCGTTTTTCTGCTGCGTCGGCGGTGGGGGCGGCGCCGTCTTATGATGCTTTGCTGCGCGAGGCCTATCTTGCCAATGCCATTGCCGCGCGCGCGGTGCGAATGGTGGCGGAGGCGGTGGGCGGGGCGCCGCTGGCGGCGTCCGATCCCGCGCTCGTCGCGCTGGTGCGGCGGCCTGCGGCGGGGCAGGCGCTGCTCGAAACCCTGGCGGCGCAGCTGATGCTGCACGGCAATGCCTATGTCCAGCTGATCGGCGGGGCGGACGGGGTGCCGGCGGAGCTGTTTGCGCTGCGCCCCGAACGGGTGACGGTAGAGACCGACGCGCGCGGCTGGCCGGTGGCCTATCGCTACCGCGTGGGCGGGCAAACGCTGCTCCTCGATGCTGTCGATGCGGGCGGGCTGCCGGCGATTGTGCATATCCAGGCGCTGCACCCCGGCGATGATCATTATGGCGCGGGGTGCCTGGCCGCCGTGGCGGGCGCGGTGGCGGCGCACAATGCCGCCAACCGCTGGAACCGCGCGCTGCTCGACAATGCGGCGCGGCCATCGGGCGCGCTGGTGCATGAAGGCGACAAGGGATTGCCGCTGACGCCCGAACAATTTGACCGGCTCAAGGCCGAACTGACCGCCGGTTTTGCGGGGGAGGCCAATGCCGGGCGGCCCCTGCTGCTGGAAGGCGGGCTCAAGTGGCAACCGCTGTCGCTGTCGCCCGCCGACATGGATTTCCTGGCGCTGAAAGATAGCGCGGCGCGCGAGATTGCGACCGGCTTTGGCGTGCCGCCGATGCTGCTCGGCCTATCCGGCGATGCGACCTATGCCAATTACCGCGAGGCCAACCGAGCGCTGTGGCGTCAGACGGTGCTGCCGCTGGCGGGCAAGATATTGGATGCGCTCGCCGGGTCGCTCACCCCCTGGTTCGCGGACGCCAGCCTGCGCGTCGATATCGATAAGGTGCCCGCCATGGCCGAAGACCGCGAACGGCTGTGGGCGATGGTGAGCGCCGCCGACTGGCTGACCCGCGAGGAAAAGCGCGCGATGGTGGGGCTGGGGTGAGCGCAGCTTTTTCCCTCCCCCGCCTACCCTGAGCTTGTCGAAGGGTCGCTTTTTCTTTTGGGCTTTGTGAAGAGAAGGACGGCCCTTCGACAAGCTCAGGGCAGGCGGGGTTTTTAGGCGGGGCGTGCCCCTGCTGCAATGCAATTACGGAGAAAAACCATGAACGACGAAGCGGCGCTGGCGCGCTTGCTGGCTGGTGCAAGTGCGCCCGATGAATTGCTGTGGCGCGCGGCGATTGAAGAGGCGGCGGAGCTGGGCGCGCGGCGGGCGCTGGCGCGGCTGGGGCTGGCGGATGAGGCCGCGCGCGATGATGTGGGCGAGCTGCGCGAGCTGTTGAAGGCCTGGCGCGATGCCAAGCGCAGCGCGTGGAAGGCCGCGGTCGACTGGGCCGTGCGCGGCGCGCTGGCGCTGCTGCTGATCGCCCTGGCGGTCAAGCTGGGGTTTGGCGCGTGGGTGCGGTGATGCGTTCGCTCGCTTTCAACCGTCACCCTGAACTTGTTTCAGGGTCCATGGTGCGCGGTATCGGCACAGCGCCATGGATGCTGAAACAAGTTCAGCATGACGGAGAAAATTTTAGGGTCAGCTTCGCGGGCTATGCCGCGATTTTTGACCGGGTGGACCGGGGCAATGATGTGGTGCGGCCCGGGGCCTTTGCCGCGTCGCTTGCGCGCGGCGCGCCTGTGCCTTTGCTGTGGCAGCATGATCCCGCCCGCGTGATCGGCACGGTTGCGATGCTGGCCGAGGATCAGCGCGGCCTGCGCGTGGTCGGGCGGGTGGAGCCGCGCATCGGTGCGCTGCTCGCGGCGGGCGCGGTGACCGGGCTGTCGTTCGGTTATCGCGTGCAGACCGCAGCGGGGAGCAATCCGCGCGAATTGATTGCGGTCGAGCTGGTGGAGGTGAGCCTGGTCAAACGGCCGATGCAGCCGCTGGCGCGGGTGATTGCGGTGGGGGTTTGAGAATGATCCACGGCCTCCAACTCTGGCAGCCGTAAAACTCCGCCTACCCTGAGCCTGTCGAAGGGTGGTTCTTTTCTTTGGCAGAGTCGGAAGGAAGGACAGCCCTTCGACAAGCTTAGGGCAGGCGGGAGGGGGGGGAGAGAGGCAAACCCCGAACAGGCCGGAAAATTTGCAGTTTTGTTCGCCCCTTTGGCCGCAGCCAGAGGGGTTTTTTGTTGTGCAGCAAGGAGTAAGCATATGGGTATCGAAGTGAAGGCCGAGGCGCTGGAGGGCGCGTTTGATGCGGTGCTGGCCGCCGAGGAATTGGCGGCGGTGCGCGGCGACGTGGCCGCGCTCCGCGCGCAAGTGGAGCGGCAGGCGGTGGCCGCCGCGCGGCTGCCGCTGGACGGGGTGAAGGCCGCCGATGGCGCGCGCGATCCGGCGCGGGCCGCTTTTGTCGACCGCTATCTGCGGCGCGGGCAGGATGCCGGGGTCGAGCTCAAGAGCCTGTCGAGCGCGACCGGGGCAGAGGGCGGCTTTGCCGTGCCGCGCGAGATTGACGCGATGATCGGCGCGACGCTGAAATCGCTGTCGCCGCTGCGCGCCATTGCCAATGTGGTGCAAACGGGCAGCGCGGGGTATCGCAAGCTGGTCGCCACGGGTGCGACGGCGGCGGGCTGGGTCAGCGACACGGCACCGCGCCCCGAAACCGCCACGCGCAGCTTTGCCGAAATCGCCCCGCCGACGGGCGAGCTTTACGCCAATCCGGCGGCGAGCCAGGCGATGCTGGACGATGCCATGTTCGATGTGGAGGCGTGGCTGGCCGATGAAATCGCCCGCGAATTTGCGGTCGCGGAGGGCGCGGCCTTTCTGACCGGCACGGGCGTGGGTCGGCCCAAGGGCCTGCTGACCTATGCCACCAGCGGCGACAAGGATGGGGTGCGCGCCTTTGGCACGGTGCAGCATGTCGCGGCGGGCGCGGCGGGCAATTTTGCCGCCGTCAATCCACAGGACCGGCTGATCGACCTGGTTCATGCGCTGCGGGCGCCCTATCGCCAGGGCGCGGTGTGGCTGATGAACAGCGACACGCTGGCCCGCGTGCGCAAGTTCAAGACCAGCGACGGCGCCTTCATCTGGCAACCCTCGCTGGGCGAGGGGCAGGCCGCGATGCTGCTGGGCTATCCGGTGGTGGAGGCCGCCGACATGCCCGACATTGCCGCCGACAGCCTGTCGATCGCGTTCGGCAATTTCAAGGAGGCCTATGTCATCGCCGATCGCGGCGAGACGGCCATCCTGCGCGATCCGTTCAGCAACAAACCCTTCGTCCATTTCTATGCGACCAAGCGGGTGGGCGGCGCGCTGACCAACAGCGAAGCGGTCAAGCTGATGAAATTCGCCGCCGCCTGACGCGCGGCGAAGGCCGTGCGGCGGCGCGATACCCCCTGATCGCGCCGCCGCCGGTCAACCCATCATCCCAAGCAAGCGAAAGCAGGACCGATGCCCAATTTTTACTTTGCCGATCTGGTGCGCGAAACCAGCCATGCGACCGGCACCGGTGCGCTGGTGCTGGCCGGTGCGGTGCCGGGCCACCGGCGCTTTGCCGATATCGTCCCGCCGGGGGCCATTTTTCATTATGCCATCGTCGGCGTGACCCATGCCGACCAATGGGAAACCGGCACTGGCGCGCTGGATGCCCAGGGGCGGCTGGACCGCAGCGCCGTCGCGGCATCGTCGGCGGGTGGCGGCTGGGTGGATTTTGGCCCCGGCCTCAAAACGGTCGCGCTGACCGTCGGGTCGGGGTGGTTTGCGGGACAGGACAGCGCGGTGGCGGCGCTGGCGGCGGACCTTGCCGCCAAACAGCCGCTGTCGACGCTGCATCCGCTCACCTCCAACGCCAATGCGGGGGACCGCGTGGCGGCGCGGCGCGGGGCGGGCTGGGTCAATCTGCCCATCGAGGCGCTGGCCTGGCGCGGCGATGACGGCCGCTTTCGGCTCGCCGGGCCAATCGACCTGACGAACGGCAGCGCGGCAACGCCCGCGCTGGCGGTGGCGGGCGATGGCGACACGGGCCTGTTCAGCCCGGCGGCGAACACGCTCGCGCTGTCAACAGGGGCCAGCGAACGGCTGCGCGTGACCGATACGGGCCGCGTCGGCATTGGCACGGCGACGCCGTCCGTGAATGTGGAGATTACGGCGGCGGACCCCCAGTTTCGTATCCGGCAAACCGCGTCCAACGCCACGCCATTCGGGGTGGAGATTGGCGCGGGCGGCTTTGTCGATGCCGCGTTCAAATCGCTGCTCACCACGGGCGAGGTTCGCATCACCGCTGGCCGGAACAGCAGCTGGGGCGGCCATTTGACCTTTCACACCGACACGGTGGAGCGGCTGCGGGTTGCCGCCAATGGCAATGTCGGGGTGGGCACGGCGGCACCGGCCACCCAATTGCATGTGCACAGCCCGTTTTCCGAAGCCTTTCGCATCAGCACGGCGGCGGCGCGCGGCACCGGAAACCTGTTCCAGAGCTGGCACGATGCCGCTGGTCGCAAGGGCTATATCGGCTATGGCGCAAGCGACGACAGCTTCTTTATCAACAATGAAATAGACGCGCCGGTGTTCATCTGGACCGGCGGGGCAGCCCGCCTGGTGATTACCGGCGCCGGCACCTGGGCGGGCACCGACAATATTGCCGCTTTGGGCGCACCATCCGTCCGTTGGTCGGTGGTGTATGCGGCAACCGGCACCATCAACACGTCCGACGCGCGCGAAAAGACGTGGCGCGGCGGGTTGAACGCCGCCGAATTGCGCGCCGCGAGCCGCATCGCGCGCGAGATTGGCGTCTTTCAATGGAACGACGCCATCGCCGAAAAGGGGGCCGATGGCGCGCGGCTGCATGTCGGCGTCCGGGCGCAGGCGGTGTGGGCGATCATGGCCGAAGAAGGGCTGGTCGATCCCATCGGCAGGACCGGCAAGCCGGGAGCCACCCCCTATGCCTTTCTGTGCTGGGACAGCTGGAGCGACGGGAAGGGCGGGCGCAAGCGCCACCGCTTTGGCGTGCGCCCCGATCAACTGACGCTGTTCATCGCGGCGGCGCAGGAGGCGCGGCTGACGGCGCTCGAAGCGCACTGCCGGGGCGCGGCATGATTGCGCGCGGCGATGCGATTGGCGGCGCGGCCCTGGCCGACACCGGACGGCGCACCCTGGCCAGCGAATGGCAGGGACCGGCCCTGCCGCTGCCCGCGCCGCCCGGACTGCCCGTGCGCGGCCAACCGCGCCGCCATCGTCCGCGGCGCTGACCCACCCACTTTCCGCAGCAATGAAAAAAGGAGCGGGCCATGGCCCATGACATCAAGGACCCCGATGCGCGGGTCGATTATCTGTTCGATTGGGGCAGCGATTATCTGGATGGCCAGCATCTGGTGGCCAGCAGCTGGCTGGTCGCGCCCGATGTCCCCGGCGGCCTTGCCATATTGGGCCACGCCCACGATCTGGTGTCGGCAAAGGTGACGGTCGGCGGCGGCCTGGCGGGCCAGGTTTATGCGCTCACCAACCGCATCACGCTCAGCGATGGGCAAGTCGACGAACGCAGCCTGGCCATCCGGGTGGACGCCCGGTGAGCGCGGTGGCGATGGATCGCGGCGCGCTGCCGCTGAACCTGGGCGAAGTGCGCGACTGGCTGCGGCTGGGCACGGGCGATGGCGATGCGCGCGCCGCCGCGCTCATCCGCGTGGCGGCGGACCTGTGTGAGGCCTTTACGGGGCAAATGCTGCTGGTGCGCGGCGTGGTGGAGGAACGCGACGCCGCCGCCGGCTGGATGCCGCTGCTGCGCCGCCCGCTGGTGGCGGTCGATGGGGTGGATGCGTTGGGTGCGGCGGGGGCGGGGACGCCGCTGCCCGCCGATGCGTGGGACGTGCGGGGGGATGGGGGCGGGGGCGCTGCCGCCGCCGTCCGCCTGCATGGCGCGCTGCCGCCGCGTATCCGGATCCGCTATCGCGCGGGCCTCGCCGATCATGGCGCGGCGCTGCCCGATGCGCTGCGCCACGGGCTGATGCGGCTGGTGCAGCACTTGCACGACGACAGGGCCGACGCGGGCGGCGATGGGGCGGTGGCGGTGCCCGCCATCGTCGCGGCGCTGTGGCTGCCCTGGCGCCGGGTCAGCCTGGGGGGAGGCGGGCGATGAGCGCCGCCCTTCCCTCAAGCAGCCCAGAGGCAGCGGTGACCGCGCGCCTGCTTGCCCAGCTTGGGGCCGACCGGGCGCTGCTGCGTGCGGTGCACGGCCTTTATGCCGCCCCCGTGCCGCGCATGACGCCGCCCTTTATCGAAATCGCCGTCATCGCCGCCAGCGATTGGGGAACCAAGGATCGCATGGGGTGCGAGGCGCTGGTGACGCTGCGCCACAGCGGGCTGGCGGGCGATGACGGCAGCATCGCGGCGGCGCGGCTGCGCGCGCTGATCCCCGGCCTGCGCGGCGACGCGGACGGCTGGTCCCTGGTCAGCGCCCGGCTCATCCGCGCCCGCCGCGCCTTTGACCGGCAGGGCCGGGTCGAGCAAAGCTTTGACGTGCGCGTGCGCATGCTGGCCCAATCGCCAGCGACCGCGCTCTGACGAGCCCACCGGAGCCCTGAGCGTGGCGAAGGGCGCGGCGCGTCAAAAGGCCAAGGTGTGCCGCCGCGTGACGGGCTTCGACAGGCTCAGCCCTGCGGTGCCAGGCGGGCGGACCCTGGCCCGCGCCCTAATCCTTTGGCGGCACGGTGTTGCTGGAAATATGGTCGGCGAATTTGTCGCGGAAACTTTCGATATAGTCGGCGACCTGCATGTCGGCATTTTCCTTGGCGTCGGCGGGCTTGATGCCATCGGCGCGGTCCAGCGCGACGACCGCGGCGTGAAAGGCGGTCTGCTCCGCCTGGCACGCCGTCGTGATGCCCGCATTGAAATCGGCGTCGGGCATCTTGTCCTTCACCGCCTCATATAAGTGCGCGCGCATGCATTTGAGATAATCGCCGCGCGCCTTGTCAAGCGTGCCGGCGGTCTGAGCGGCAAGCGCCGCCGCGAACATCAGGCTGGTGCCCAGCATCATCCACTCCCCGTTGTTGATGACGATTTTGTGAAAAGGAGATTAGCTCATGGCAATTGAAAATGGGAGTGCCTTCCTGCTCAAGCTGGGAAATGGCGCTGTGCCGCCGGTTTACACGGCGGTGGCGGGGCTGCGCACGACGCAGCTGTCGATCAATGGTGAGGGCGTGAACGTCACCACCAAGGATTCGGGCGGGTGGCGCGCGCTCTTGTCGGGCGCGGGGGTGCGGTCGGTGTCAGTATCGGCGGCGGGCATCTTTACCGGCTCCGCGCCCGAGGCGGCGGTGCGCGGCCATGCGCTGGCCGGGACCATCGCCGATTATGAACTGAGCTTTGAAAGCGGCGAGCGGCTGCGCGGGGCGTTTCTGGTCACGCGGCTGGACTATGCCGGGGATTATAATGGCGAACGCAGCTATGCGCTGAACCTTGAATCCTCCGGCGCGGTGATCAGCCTGTGAGCGCGGCGGCAAATGCGCTGCGCGGCGAGGCGGAGCTGCGGCTGGCGGGCACCGTCTATCGGCTGCGTCCCAGCTTTGCCGCGCTGGTGGCGGCAGAGGCAGAGCTTGGCTCGCTCTTTGCGCTGGTTGACCGCGCCGCCGATGGCGCGCTGCGGCTGGACGAGCTGGCGCGGCTGCTGTGGCATTGCATCGACAATCGCCCGCCCGCGCTGACCGTGGCGGCGGTGGGCGATGCGGTGGTGGACGCCGGGCTGGTCGCCGTGACCCCGGCGCTGCGCCAGATTCTGATGCAGATTTTGCAGGGCCGCTGACCATGGCCGCGCCCCCGGCGAGCGGTGCGCCCGGCTTTGGCGCGGCGGCGCTGCGCCTGGGCGGGGCAATGGCGCGGCTGGCCGGATGGACGCCCGCCGATTTCTGGGCCGCCACCCCGGCAGAGGCGGTCATGGTGCTGAACGGCTGGACGAACGGCGAAGCCAGCGGCGTGGCCCCGCCCGATGCGGCGACGCGTGCGCGATTGATGGAGCAATTTCCCGATGACCGATAAAGTGGACGAACTGGTGGTCGAACTGCGCGCCGACAGCAGCGATCTGCGCCGCGAGGTGGCCGCGTTGAAAAGCGAACTCGAAGGGCCGCTCAGCGCCGGTGCGGCGCGCGCGGGCAGCGCGATCGAGGGCGCATTGCTGCGCGCGGTGCGCACTGGCAAGCTGGGCTTTGATGACCTGAAACGCGCGGCGCTGACCGCGCTCGCCGATATTGCCCGCAGCGCGCTGGCGCAGGGCATGGGCGCGCTGGGGTTGGGGGCCTTGGGCGGGGCAGGGCAGGGCGGCGGCCTGCTCGGCGGATTGATCGCGGGCCTGATTGGTGCCCCGGGGCGCGCGACGGGCGGGCCGGTCAGCGCCGGGCGCGCCTATGTCGTCGGCGAACGTGGCCCCGAACTGTTCGTGCCGACCAGCAGCGGGCGGGTCGACGGCGGCTTTGCCCGCTCGCCGCAGCCCGCTGCCGTGTCGATCACCGTCAATGTCGCCGCCAGCGCCAGCGAGCCGCAGCGGCTGGCGCAATCGGGGCGGCAGGTCGCCCGCGCCGTGCGCCGCGCGCTCGCCGATCTGGAGGATTGAGCGATGGTGTGGGCGCTCACCCCCGAACGCGAGCCGCACCAGAGCGCGGATTTCATCCACCGCTTTGATCCGCGCTTCTGGACCGTCAATTTCCCGCGCCCGATGCTGGCCAGCGTGCTGGCGACCGCGCCCGACGCGCTGCGCGTCGATGCGGTGTTTCAGAACCGGCAGGATCTGTGCGGCCTGATCTGGGAGGCGCAGGACCGGTGGGACCATCCGCTGCTCGCCTATGCCACCGCGCGCGATTTTCGCCGCTGCCGCCTGGCGTTTCGCTGGCGCTCGGGCGGGGTCAAGCCGCTGGACGCGGTCCATGGCCCGACGCTGACCATCGAGGGGCGCGATGCGGCGGGAAGCCCGCGCAGCTGGTATGTCCGCCTGTGGAATTATGCGGTCGGCACGCCGGAGGATGCGCTGGTGACGCTGGATTTTGCCGCGCTCAACGGCGGCTTCCTGCTGCCGGGGGAGGCCGACCCGGTGTTTGCGGGCGACATCGACCGGATGTTCATCTCGCTCGTCGCGCCCGATCATGACGGGTCGAGCGGGCTGCGCCCGGCGGCGGCCGAGGGCTGGGCGGAGCTCAACGATATCCGCTGCACCGGGTCGGGCGCGGTGCTGACCATCGGCGATGTCCGCCTGCCCCCCCATGGCCTGTCGGTCGCCACCGGCTATGACGATCATTATCATCTGACGCCGCAGCGCGTGGTGCGGATGATCGACGCGCTGGGCTATCGCGGCGATATCAACCATTATGTCGGGATGAGCCATTTTCCCCGGCTGGGGCGCAGCGGCGGGGTGCTGTTTGCGGGGCTGGAGGGCGGTGCACTCGCCGGGCCATGCGCGGCCTGGCACAACAGCTTTGCCGCCGAGGCAAAGGCCGCCGGGATGGGCATCATCTGGTCGCTGTCGTTCGAGCTGTTCGATGCCTATTGCCCGCAGCCGTGGAAGCAGCGCAGCGCCGATGGCGCGCCCGCGCTGACCGGTTGGGTGCCGCCATCGACCCTCCTGTCCCCGGCGCACCCGCAGGCGATGGCCTGGCTTCAGGCGGTGGCGGCGGCTTTTGTCGGCATGGGCGTGGCCGCAGGGCTGCCCGCGAAGTTTCAGGTGGGTGAACCCTGGTGGTGGACCAACAGCGGGGGCCGCCTGTGCGCCTATGACGCCGCGACAACGGCGGCGCTGGGGCCGCTGTCGGTCGCGATTCCCGACATTGCCGGGTCCAAGAGCGCAGCACAGCGCGCGATGCTCGACGCGCTGGGCGCGCTGCTCGCCGATGCAACGGCGGCGCTGGTCGCGGCGGCGCGCGCGGCGGCGGGCCCCGGCGGGCTGGTCAGCCATCTGCTCGTCTTTCTGCCCACCGTGCTCGACCCGGCGGCACCCGAATTGCGGCGCGCCAATGTGCCCGTCGGCTGGGCCGCGCCGGCCTTTGATGTGCTCCAGCTGGAGGATTATGACTGGCTGACCAGCGGGCGCGGGGCCGAAACCGCCCCGGCCATCGCCGCAACGGCGGCGCGGCTGAATTACCCGCTGGCGCAGCAGCATTATCTCGCGGGCTTTGTCCTCGACGGGGCCAATCGCGGCCAGTGGCGCGCGATCATGGCGGCGGCGGCGGCCGCCATCGCGCGCGGGACCGGGCGGGTGTTCCTGTGGGCGCTGCCGCAAATTGCCCGCGACGGGCTGGTGATCGGACCCTTGGAGGCACAGATGCAGGATTTTGACGCCGTGGATTTCCCGCTGGCCATTGGCCGCGCGGCAGAGGTGGTGACCGAATTCGCCACCCAGATTATCGCTGCCCCTTCGGGGCATGAACAGCGCGCGAGCGAATGGGCCGATGCCCGCATGCGCTATGACGCCGGGCCGGGGGTGCGCAGCGATGCCGAACTGGCCGAACTCGCGCGCTTTTTCCGGGCGCGGCGCGGGGCAGGGCGCGCCTTTCGCTTTCGCGATCCGCTGGACCATAGCTCGGCGCCAGCGGGCGGCGCGCCCGCCGCGCTCGACCAATTGCTGGGGGTGGGCGATGGGACGCGGCGCGATTTCCCGCTGGTCAAACATTATGGCGAAGCTGGCGATGCCCAGGTGCGGCGCATCACCCTGCCCGTCGCGGGCAGCGTGGTGGCGGCGGTGGGCGGCGCGCCGACCACGGCCTTTGCGCTGGTCGACGATGGCGTGCTGCTGTTCGACATTGCGCCGCCGGGGGGTGCTGCGGTGCGCGCGGGCTATCTCTTTGATGTGCCGGTGCGTTTTGCCGAGGATCGGCTGACCATTTCCCACGCCACCTTCCGCGCGGGCGAGGCGATCAGCGTGCCGCTCATTGAGGTGCGGCAATGACCGCGCCCTGGCTTGCCGACCCGCTGGTGGCGCTGGCCTGGTGCTGGCGGCTGGCGCGGCGCGACGGGCTGGTGGTGGCGCTGACCAGCCATGACCGCGATCTGTGGCGCGGCGACCTTCTCTACCGCGCCGCGCCCGGCATGCGCCCGTCACGCCTGGAACAGAGCGACCGGGTGGAGGCGCACAGCATCGATCTGGCCGGGGCCATTACCGCCGACGCCATAAGCGCCGCCGATATTGCGGCGGGGCGCTGGGACGGGGCGATGCTGACGTTGGCGCTTGCCGATTGGGCCGATGCCGCCGCGCCGCTGCATGTCGTGGCGACGGGTCAGCTGGGCATGGTGGTGCAATCGGGACGCAGCTTTTCTGCCGATCTTGCCGGACCCTTGACCGCGCTCGACCATCCCGTTGGCCCGGCAACCGCGCCCACCTGCCGCGCCGCGCTGGGCGATGCAGACTGCCGCGTGGCGCTGGCCCCGCGCAGCTTTGTGGCCAGCGCAACGGCGCTGGTAGGCCGCACGCTGACCATCGCCGCGGTCCCGGCGGGGGAGGATTTTGCCCATGGCCGCCTGCGCTGGCTCGACGGCGCGGCGGCGGGGCTGGTGACGGCGATTGCGGCGCAGACGGGGACCCAGCTGACGCTGGCCGACGTGCCGCCCGAGCCGCCCGCGCTGCCTATGCGCGTGGAGCTGCGCGCCGGGTGTGACAAGCGGCTGGAGACCTGCGCGACGCGCTTTGCCAATGCCGCCAATTTTCGAGGAGAGGCGCATCTGCCGGGCTTTGACCTGCTGACGCGCTATCCCGGCGGATGACGCCACTGGTGATGCACCCGGGCCCCATCGGCGCGCGGGCATGGGCGGCGGCAAAGCGACTGATTGGCGCGCGGTTCCGCTTGCAGGGGCGCGACGCCGCGACGGGGCTCGACTGCGTGGGCGTGGTGGTGGCGGCTTATGCTGCAGCGGGCGTGCGCCTGCTGGCCAGCGACAGCTATGGCCTGCGCGGCATGGCGCTGGATGCGGCGGCGGCGGCGCTGGATGGGGGCGGGCTCGCGCGCTGCGCTCAGCCGCTGGCGGCGGGCGATGTCGGGCTGTTCGCGCTGCCCGCCAGGCAATTGCACCTCGCGCTGCTTGCCCCCGACCGGATCATCCATGCCGACGCGGCGCTGCGCCGGGTGGTCGGCGCGCCCGCCGCGCGGCTGCCGCCACCGCTGCTGCGCTGGCGCTTTCAAGAGAGGATTTAGAATCATGGCAACCTTGGTGCTGACGGCGGTGGGAACGGCGCTGGGTGGGCCGATCGGCGGCGCGCTGGGGGCACTGCTGGGGCAGAGCGCCGACGCTGCGCTGTTCGCGCCGCGGGCGCGTCAGGGCCCGCGCCTCACCGATTTCAAGGTGCAGACGTCGAGCTATGGCGACCGCATCCCGCGCCTCTATGGCACCATGCGCGTGGCCGGGACGGTCATCTGGGCCACCGACCTGGTGGAACGGCGCAGCAAAAGGTCGAACGGCAAGGGCCGCCCGAAAACGATTGAATATCAATATAGCGCCTCCTTTGCCGTCGCCCTGTCCAGCCGCCCGATTTTGGCCATCCGCCGCATCTGGGCCGATGGCCGCATCTTGCGCGACAGCACGGGAACGATGGCCGAAGCCGGGGCGCTGCGCGTCCATGATGGCGGCGCGGATCAGGCCCCCGACCCATTGATTGCCAGCCATGTCGGCGCGGACCGGTGCAGCGCCTTTCGCGGCATCGCCTATGCCTTGTTCGAGGATCTGGACCTGACCGCCTTTGGCAATCGCATCCCGCAATTGACCTTTGAGGTGGCGGCCGATGACGGTGACGTCGCCCCAGGCCTGATCGTCAGCGACTTGACCGGCCTTGCTGTCCCGCCCGATGGCACGCTGCTGGGCGGCTTTGCGGCGGTGGGGGAGCGGCGGCGCGATGTGCTGGCCCCGCTCATCGAATGGGGCGATCTGGCGCTGCGCCGCGCTGGCGCCGCGCTGCACCTTGCTGGGCCGGACAGCGGCGGCGCGGCTGGGGCCGACCCGGCGGCGGCGCGGGTGCATGCCGCGCAGCCGCTGGTCGCCGACGAAAGCCAGCGCCGCCCCTGGGCCAAGGTGCCGGACGCGGTGCGGCTGCGCCATTATGATCCCGCGCGCGATTATCAGACCAGCGAGCAACGCGCGGCGGTGGCGGGGGGCAGCGGCGCGGCGCGCGCCATCGACCTGCCCAGCGCCTTGACCGCAGCCAGGGCGCAGGGCGCGGCGCAGCGGCTGGCCATGGCCGCCGCCAACCGCCGCCGGATGGTCCTCTGCCGGGGCGGACTGGGGGCCATGACGCTGCCGCTCGGCGCGCCGGTGACGCTGGCGCTGGCCGATGACCATATCCGCCGCTGGCAAGTGAGCGAGCGGCAATTGGGCGATGATGGCGTGCGGTTGACGCTGGTAGAGCTGGAGGCCAGCGGCGCGGCGTCCGCGCCCGCCGCGGCGGATGGGGGCACCGCGCTGACCAGCGGCGATCTGCCCGCCAGCGCCGCCATGCTGGCCATTTTCGACGTGCCGGGTGACGGCGATGCCGCGCGCACCGCGCCGCTGCGGCTGATGGCGGCGGCGGGCCCCGATCCCGCCTGGCGCGGAGCCGATCTGTGGTGGGTGGCAGCGGCGGGGGCAGAGCCCGAACCGCTGGGCCGCATTGCCGCAGCGGCGGCGCTGGGCACTAGCCTGACCGTGCTGCCGCCCGGGATAACCGCGCTGATCGACCGCGCGCAACCCCTTGATATCCAATTGCTGAACGACGCGATGACGCTTCAGAATGTCCCCCTGACGGGGCTGGCGAGCGGGGCCAATGCGGCGATGCTAGGCGACGAGCTCATCCAGTTTGAGCGCGCCCAGCCATTGGGCGCGGCGCGCTGGCGGCTCACCGGGCTGCTGCGCGGGCGGGGCGGCACGGGGACCCCGGCGGGCGGGCATCCCATTGGCGCACCCTTTGTCCTGGTGGATGACGCCGCGCTCTTGCCGTTGCCCGATGCCATGGCGCTGCGTTCGGTCGGCGGCGGTGCAGCCATTGACTGGCAGGTGCGCGGCACCGCCGTGATGCACCAGACCGCCTTGCCGCCGGGTCAGCGCGCGTTGGTGCCGCTGTCCCCGGTGCATGGCCGCGCGGTGCGGCTTGCCGATGGCCGGGTTCAGCTGCGCTGGACCGCGCGCAGCCGCGCGGGCGCGGCATGGCGCGACGGTGTGGACGGCCCGGTGGGCGAGGCGCAGTCGCACTTCGTCATCCGATTCACCGGTGCCGACGGCAGCGCGCAGACCGCCGAAGCCAGCGCCCCCGAATGGCTGCTGCCCGCCACCGGCTTTCTGCCCGGCTCGACCGCCTGGGTGGAGCAGCGCGGCGATTATGCCGTGTCGCCGCCGCTGGCCATTGCGCTGCCCGCCGCCTGATCGGTCCATAGAGCAAAAAGGAACACCAAATGAGTGGCTTTTACGAAACAAGCCGGTGGAAATTGCCGCTGCTGGCGGTCAACCAGCTGCAAAAAGAGGTGACGCATAACGAGGCGCTGACGCTGGTGGATTTGCTGCTGGCGATTGCGGTGGCAGGCGCGCCGCAAAATGCCCCGCCGACTGCGCCAGAGGTGGGCCAATGCTGGCTGATCGGTCCTGCGCCGACCGGGGACTGGGCGGGCCGCGCGGGGCAGATTGCGGGGTGGACCAGCGGCGGGTGGCGCTGGATTGACCCACCGCTGGGCCTGACCGTGCGCGCCGCCGATGGCCGCATCTTCACGCTTGGCGCCGCGGGATGGAGCGCGCCGCCCGGCATCGCCGAACCCAGCGGCGGCAGCGTCGTCGATTCGTCCGCGCGCGCGGCCATCACGGCAGTGATTCAGGCGCTGCGCAGCCAGGGCTTGCTGTCACCACTGTCATAAACGTCGGTTTTCCGTCCATGCTGCTGCATTTGCGCAACAGTTCGGGCAATTGGGCGCTTGCACCGCCGGGCTGGCGCGGGTAGGAGCACCGCAGAGACTTGTCTCGTTAATGAAAGGGGATTTCTTATGAGGAAGCTTGCCGCCGCTGTGGCGTTGGCCTCCACTGCCCTGGCGTCGCCGGCTCTGGCGCGCGACGACTCCTGGTATGTGGGTGTTGGGGCTGGTGTGATGATCGTAGAGGATATGCTCCTCGACATTCGCGGCGTGAACGACGCCGGCACCGTCGACTATGACTCGGGCTATGACGTCGAAGGCGTCGTCGGCTATGATTTCGGTGGTTTCCGCGCTGAAGTCGAAGTTGGCTATCGTCAGGCTTCGGCTGGCAGCATCGCCGTCTCGGCTCCGGGCATTCCGTCCAATGCGAACGGCACGGGCACCTTCACCGGCACCCGCCCGACCAACGGCGACGTCAATGTCCTGTCCTTCATGCTGAACGGCTTGCTCGACTTCGGCGACGATGACGGCATCCAGGGCTTTGTCGGTGGCGGCGTGGGCGTTGCCCGCACCGACATCACCAACGTCTTTGCGGGCCCGTGGCTCGCCGATTCGGACACGGGCTTTGCCTGGCAGGCCATTGCTGGCGTGCGCGCGCCGATTTCGGACAATTGGGACGTTGGCCTGAAGTATCGCTTCTTCAACACCGATGCGGTCAATCTGATCGACCAGCGCGGCTTTAACGTGGATTCGCGTTACCGGTCGCATTCGCTGCTCGGCACGCTGACCTACAACTTCGGTGGCCCGGCTGCCCCGCCGCCGCCGGCCCCGCCGCCGCCGGCACCTCCGGCACCGCCGGCTCCGCCGCCGCCGCCCCCGCCGCCTCCCCCGCCGCCGCCGCCGATGGTGTGCTCGGGTGCGACCAACATCGTGTATTTCGACTGGGATCAGTCGGCCATCACGCCGGAAGCGGCTTCGACCCTCGACAACGTGGTCAGCGCGTATAACCGTGGCTGCTCGGGTCAGAAGGTCATGCTGGCGGGTCACGCCGACCGTTCGGGTCGTCCGGCCTATAACGTGGGTCTTTCGCAGCGCCGCAACGCGGCTGTGCGCAGCTACCTGTCGTCGCGCGGCATCTCGGATGGCGTGTTCAGCGAAGAAGCCTTCGGTGAATCGCGTCCGGCCGTTGCCACCGCCGACGGTGTCCGCAACGACCAGAACCGCCGGGTGGAAATCACCTACGGTCCGGGTTCGGGCATGTAAGCCGCTTTCCTCTGATGAAGTGTCAGAGGTCAACATTAAGGGCGGCACCGCAATTGTGGTGTCGCCTTTTTTGTGGGTATTGTTTTTCCAGATCGCTCACTTATTTGTTTGCGCTCGGGTAAGATGCCTGAAACTATCGTGGGGTAGGCTTCGGACGGTGGGGCATGCAATTGCCAATGTAACCTTCTGACTAAGGCCAATTTATTATGAAGTTAAACCTAGTCCTCGCTTTGAATGGCCCAGACAGCGTTGCAACTCTGGCTGAAAATATTGAGCGTATTTATCCCGAGCGCTATCGTCGGAAGCTCTCGGATAAGCCAGCTTGGATCGTTGTAGATAATGCGCTGACGCGCGATATCTCAGACAAGCTCGGAATCAGTGCTGGAGATGGCGGTATCTCGGCGCTTGTTTCGACAATTACCAGCTATTTTGGACGTGCGGAACCAGACCTATGGGAATGGATGTCTCTAAGAATGGAGGAGCGTCCAGATGGCGCCCCGCAGACAGACGCCGACGCAGCGTAACCTTCAGACCCCGCTGTCCCAAGGATTGGTCCCAGGTGGGAATATGCCTGGTTTGGCAGGGGACGCTGGATTTGAAATCGGCCGAATTGCTGCCAACATTGACAGCATTCAAAATCGATTGGAACAGCTTGAGACGTCGCAGCGAGAACATGACCGGTTTGTAGAGCGGTTCAAAGGGATAGCCATTGTTTCCGGCGTCTTGATAAGCGCTGTAATTGCCATTCTTCTGTTTTTCTTCGCTGAAACTGCAACAACCTTGAAGAAGATGGCCGAACGGGAACAAGTCCGAATCGAAAATGAAGCTAGCGAGGAACGAAAAGCCCTGATCTCAATTGAACGAGTTGATGGTGATAAGAACAAATAGATTTGCTACCCTTTCTCACCCATTTACTCTGGCTTAGGCTTTCACTCTCCCCCGCTCTTGCGCGCGTGCTGCGCCATATAGGGGACATAGTCGATCTTGCCGATCGGCACGCCGCGCATGCGCAGGATCGCATAGGCGGCCATGATGTGGAAGAAAAACTGCGGCACTGCCCAGTCGCGGACATAGTCGGCGGCGGTCAGGTCGAACGCCATGCCATTGGGCAGATCAAAGCTGATGATGGCCTTGGGCGCGGCGTCGGTCTGGTCTGGGCCAAAGCCCGCAACTATGTCGGCGGCCGCCGCAATGCGGTCGCGATAGGCGGCGATGGAGCCGCTTGCCGCCGCGGGTTCGGGCAACGCCGCGCCGGTCAGTCGGCGGAGCGGCTGCAGCATCTGGGCCACCACAAAATCCAGCTGCTTGGCCAGCGGGAACATGTCGGGCGCCAGCTGGCTGTCCAGCACATCCTGTTGGCATTCACCCATATAGGAGCACCAGGCCGCCGCCTTGTCGAGCTGCCCGCACAGCGCGCGTGCCTGCTGCACAAAGCCGATTACCACTTGATCATGCAGCATTTTTGGGGGCCCTTCCGTCATGCCGGCCTTCTGTCACGCGGGTTCATGAAATTGCAGCCGCGCGAGCCGGGCATAAAGGCCGTTTCGGGCGACCAGCTGATCATGGCTGCCCTGTTCGACAATGCGCCCTTCGTCCATCACGACGATGCGGTCGGCGGCGCGTACGGTGGCCAGCCGGTGCGCGATGACCACCGTGGTGCGGTCGGCCATCAGCCGGTCGAGCGCGTCCTGCACCAGCCGCTCGCTTTCCGCATCCAGCGCCGATGTCGCCTCATCGAGCAGCAGGATCGGTGCCTCGCGCAGCAGCGCGCGGGCAATGGCGATCCGCTGGCGCTGCCCCCCCGACAGCCGCGCGCCGCCCTCTCCCATGAAGGTGTCGAGCCCTTCGGGCAGCTTGCGCAGAAACTCGGCGGCGTTGGCAGCCTCAGCCGCGGCCCAGATCGCCGCGTCATCGGCCAGCCAATTGCCATAGCGCAGATTGTCGCGCGCGCTGGCGGCGAAAATCACCACCTCTTGCGGCACCATGGCCAGCCGCGCGCGGACATCGGCGGGGTCGGCCTCGGCCAGCGGCACGCCGTCTATCGCGACCACTCCGTCCTGCGGATCATAAAAGCGCTGGGCGAGCTGAAACAGCGTCGTCTTGCCCGCGCCCGATGGCCCGACAATCGCGACCGTTTCGCGCGGCGCGATGGTCAGCGTGAAATCATGCAGCGCGGGGGCATCGGGACGCGCAGGGTAGCGAAATTCGACATGGGTGAAGCTGAGCGTGCCAACGGGCGGCAGCGGCATGGCGCGCGGCTGGGCGGGCGCGCGGATCGCGGGCTGCGCGGCGAGCAATTCGCTCAGCCGCTCCGACGCGCCCGCCGCGCGCAGCAAATCGCCCCACACCTCGGTCAGCGCGCCAAAGGCCCCGGCCACCAGCCCGCCATAGAGGACGAAGGCGCCGATGGTGCCGCCGCTGATCCGCCCCGCCGCCACCTCTTTCGCGCCAAAGAAGAGCAGGGTGGTAATCGCCCCGAACAACAGGCCAATGACCAGCGCCGTCATCACCGCGCGCACCGCCACGCGGCGGCGGGCCGTGGCAAAGGTCGCCTCGACCGCACCGGTGAAGCGGTCGGCCTCGCGCGATTCCTGGCCAAAGGCCTGGACGATCTTCATCGCGGCAAGCTGTTCATTCGCCATCGCGCCGACATCGGCGACGCGGTCCTGGCTGGCGCGGGCAATGGCCTGCAACCGCCGCCCCAGCAGGACGATGGGCAGGATGATGATCGGAATGCCCAGCAGCATCGCCCCGGTCAGCTGCGGCGACAGGGTGAAGAGCAGGCCGATGCCGCCCACCCCCATGACAATATTGCGCAGCGCGACCGACACGGTGGTGCCCACCACCTGTTCGATCAGCGCAGTGTCGGCGGTCATCCGGCTGGCGATTTCGGACGGGCGATTCTCTTCAAAAAAGGACGGGGCCAGGCGCAGCAGGTTGCGCTGCACCGCCTGGCGAATGTCCGCGACCACGCGCTCGCCCAGCCAGCTGACAAAGTAGAAGCGCACCGCCGTGGCCAGCGCGAGCACGACGACAATCATGTAGAAATAGCGGAAATGCGGCGTCACATCGCCGCCGCCCGCAACAAAGCCGCTGTCGATCATCGCGCGAAACTGCCACGGAATGGCCAGCGTTGCCCCCGCCGCAAAGGCCAGCGCCAGCGCCGCCCCGGCAATCTTCCCCGGATAGGCCGCCGCAAAGCGCCAGATCATCCGCAGGCTGGCCAGCTTGCGGGGCTTGGGCGGCTCGGCTGCGGCGGCAATCGTTTCAGGCGAACTCATAGCGTGGCCCTAGAGCGCCCACCGCCGCGCCGCAATGGGGCGGATAAGCCCCTCCCCTTCAGGGGAGGGGTTGGGGTGGGGTTTGTCGGCGTTACGCTGTGCCGCATTGGGCGAAGCGACTTGGCCTGAGTAAAGCGACCGGTCGAAACCGCCACCGCAGTGCTGAGCTTGTCGAAGCACGACGCGCCGAACCAAGCCCATGACTCTGCCCTGCGCCACACCCTTCGACAAGCTCAGGGTTTCGGTGTTCTCCGTCACCGATTGTCGAGCTGCGCGCGCACGGCGCTCAGCCCGGCGCGGGTGATGCGATAGGGCTGGCCGCCGTGCGAGGCGATGAAGCCGCGGCGGCGCAGGCGCTGGAAAATGGCCAGCGTGCCGTCGGTCAGCACATAGCCTTCGCGGGTGAAGCAGGGCGCTTCGACGATATGACCCGATGGGTCGCGCCGGTGGCGAATTTCGCCGCCCTGCGCCAGCGCGTGGAGCACGCGCTGTTCAGCCTTGGAAATATTCATGGGATAATGTCCGAACAGGATTATGGGCGCGCACCGTCCCATCGGGTCGGCGGCGGTTGGCCAGTCATCCCTTCACGCCGGGATGCTTAGCGGTGGCCCGCAAGCTCGGACATCAACACTCCATCGGCCCACCATGGGCCGTGGGAGGAGCTTATCGGGGGCATCGCCCAGCGGCAAGCACCGAAAAATGATGCATTGCACAAAAATCCATTGGGCCTAAACTGGCCGCTTTCCCGATGCTGGCATCAGACGGGCGCGGGGCAGCAGGGACATGTTTATGCTTTACCACGCGTTCGAAATGCAAAAGGCCTGGCTGGCGGGGGCGAGCCAGCTGGCCACCGCGGGGGCGCAGGTGATTGCGCATCCGGCCAATCCGCTGGGCTATATCGGCGGAGGGCAGATGTTTGCCTCTGCGCTTGAGGTGTTCGCCCATGCCGCTGCGCCGCGCGGCAAGCCCAAATTCGGGCTCGACACCACCATCGTTGCTGGCAAGTCGGTGCCGGTGCGCGAGGTGGTGGAGGCGCGCAAGCCCTTTGGCCAGCTCAAGCATTTCATCCACGCGGGCAGCGCGGGCGCGCCCAAATTGCTGATCGTTGCGCCCATGTCGGGCCATTATGCCACGCTGCTGCGCGGCACGGTCGAACGCATGCTGCCTGGCCATGATGTGTGGATTACCGACTGGCGCGATGCGCGCAACGCGCCGCTGACCGCCGGGGGTTTCGACCTGGAATCCTACATCGACTATCTGATCGAATGGCTGGAGCATATCGGGCCTGGCGCGCACATGCTGGCGGTGTGCCAGCCGTCGGTCCCCGCCTATGCCGCCGCCGCGATCATGTCGGCCAGCAAGCATCCGTGTCGCCCCCGCACGCTGACGATGATGGGCGGGCCGATTGACACGCGCGAGGCCCCGACCGAGGTGAACACCCACGCAACGACGCGCCCGCACGACTGGTTCGTCCACAATGTGATCGCGACCGTTCCCGCCTATTACAAGGGCGCGGGGCGGCGGGTTTACCCCGGCTTCCTGCAACTTGCAGGCTTCATGTCGATGAACCTGGGCAATCATATGATGAGCCATTGGCAGATGTATCAGCATCTGGTCGACGGCGACGGCGAAGAGGCGGACGCGAAAAAGGCCTTTTACGACGAATATCGCGCCGTGTGCGACATGACCGCCGAATTTTACCTGCAAACGGTGGATGTGGTGTTCCAGCGCCATTTGCTGCCCAAGGGCGAGTTTAATTATCGCGGGAAATTGGTCGATCCGGCGGCAATCACCGACATCGCGCTGCTCGCGATCGAGGGCGAACGCGACGATATTTCGGGGCTTGGCCAGACCAAGGCGGCCTTGAAGCTCGCCACCAAGTTACCGGCAGCGAAGAAACACTATCATATGGCCGCAGGCGCGGGCCATTATGGTATTTTCAACGGCCGCAAATGGCGCGAACAAATTGCCCCGGTGCTGGAAGAGTGGATCCAGCGGCACGGGGGGTAGGCTTTGCGCAGCGACGCGACGCGCTAAAGCGCCGATGCGCTGGTGCAGGCCGTCTTGTTGCCCAGCTTGCACGCCTTTTCGAACAATGTCTTGGCGCGCGCGCGGTCAGCCGGGCCGCCCTGGCCGAGCTGGGTCATCACCGCCAGATTGTTGCAGGCGTCGCTGGAATCGCCGTCGCAGGCCTTGGCCAGCACAGTCCGCGCACGCGCCGGTTCGGCCGGGCCGCCGACGCCGCGCGCCAGGCTGAGGCCAAATTCGCCGCAACCCAGCGCATTGCCGCCATCGCAGGCCTTGGCATAAAGCGCGCGGGCCTTGACCGTATCGGCAGGGCCGCCTTCACCCGCGACCCACATTCTTCCCAGATTGCGGCAGCTCAGCGCATAGCCCGTGTCACACGCCTTGGCATAGAGCGGCCGCGCTCCGGCAAGGTCAACCGCTCCGCCGCGGCCGAGCGCCAACGCCACTGCCAGATTGTGGCACGAAAGGGCATGATTGCGATAGCATCCCTTGGTGAGCAGGGTGCGCGCCTCAACCTGGTCCGCTGGGCCGCCTTTGCCATCCGTCAGCAGTGATGCAAGCCCGGCGCAGCCGTCCAGATCCTCTGCCTTGCAGGCCTTGTCGAACAGGCTGCGGGCCCGGGGCAGGTCAACCGCCCCGCCCTCGCCCGACTGCACCATCGAGCCCAGCGTGCGGCAGCTTCGCGCATAACCGCCGTCACAACCCTTGCCATAGAGTGTTCGGGCCCGGGGTAAATCAACCGGCCCGCCGCGACCAAGCGCCACCGCCACGGCCAGATTGTGGCACGAAAGGGCGTGATTGCCGTCGCAGCCCCTGGTCAGCAGGTTGCGTGCCTCCAACAAATTGGCCGGGCCTCCGCTGCCATTTTGCAGCATCGTCGCCAAATTGACGCAGGCATCGAAATAATTGCCGGTGCAAGCCTTGCCAAATATGGTCCGCGCGCGGGGCGGTTCGGCAGGGCCGCCTTGGCCCGTGGACAGCATCTGCGCAAAATTGAAACATCCGGCCAGCGCGCCAAGATCGCACGCCCGCTCAAACCCCGCCCGTGCGGCGGGGTAGCGCGCAGCCCCGGCTTTATAGTCCGCCAGCGCGGCATTATAGGCCTGAGCCGCCGGACTGGGCGACTGCGCTGCCACCTGTGCCCGCGCAGAGGGCAGGGCCAGCGGGACCAGCATCAGGGCAAGCACCCCACGCGCGCGGCTGGCAACCGAAACAAGCAAAGGCAGGATTTGGGCGATCATCACGTCAGGCTCCATAAATCAAAGTGCCAAGGGCACGATTTGAGTGTGGCAGCGACGCAAAGGCAGCTTACCGTGCGTCAGCCAGGATGCAAGTCCCGGTCGGGCGAACCGCTTTGCCATTGCTGCGTTTGGGCCACCGGCGGCGCGCGGCGATGGACCGGGGTGAGGAAAAAGGGGGTCGATGAGCGGCGCAAATGGGTGCCGATGGACCCGCTAAAGCGCCGCCGCGCTGGCGCAGGCCGGTTGATTGCCCAGCTTGCATGCCTTGTCGAACAGCGCCTTGGCGCGCGCGCGATCAACCGGGCCGCCCGTGCCATTGCGGTGCATCACCGCCAGATTGTTGCACGCCCCATCCGCGTTGCCATCGCACCCCTTGGCCAGCACCGTCCGCGCGCGCGCGACATCCACGGGGCCGCCGGTTCCCTGATAAAGGAATACACCCAAATTGCCGCAGCCGATGGCATTACCCTCATCGCAGGCCTTGGTGAACAGCGCGCGTGCCCGCACGGCATCGGCGGGGCCGCCCCGACCGCGCGCGACCATGGACCCCAGGTTCGAACAGCCGGTCGCGTTATTGCCATCGCACGCCTTGGTATAAAGCGCGCGGGCGCGCACCGGATCGGCCGGGCCGCCCTCGCCGCGCGACCACATGATGCCCAAATTGGTGCAGGCGGCGATGAAGTTGCCATCGCAGGCCTTGGCGTAGAGGCCGCGGGCCTCGCGCTCCATCGCCAATTTGTCCGCGCCGCCAAAGCGCGGATCGCCGCCATGGGTCAACAACAGCAGCGCCAAATTGTGGCACCCCTGGGCATGGTTGCCAGTGCAGGCCTTGGCATAGCTTTCGCGCGCGGCGGTGAGGTCCTTGCGCCAGCCACGGCCCTCTTCATACAGGATGCCCAGGTTGGTGCAGCCTTCAAAGGAATTGCGGTCGCATCCCTTGGCAAAGAACAGCCCGGCGCTGGCCGCATCAACCGGCCCGCCGCGCCCCTCCACCATCATGATCGCCGCGTTGGTGCAGGCCATCGCAAGGTTGGCGGAACAGGCCTTGTTATAGGTTGCGCGCGCACGCGGCGCGTCAGCCTCGCCGCCCTGGCCCTTATCCAGCATGACGGCAAGGTTGAAACAGCCGTCCGCGCCGCCAAGATTGCAAACGCGCTCAAACCCTGCGCGCGCGGCGGGGAGGCGCGCGCCGCCCGCGCGGAGATCGGCCAGGGCGGCGGTGAAGGCTTGATCCGCCGCGCTGCCTCCAGGCGGGGTTGCGGGCTGGCGCGCGGCAGCGGGTGGCGGGGGTGCCGGTCGGGCGGCCGTAGCGGGTGGCGCCGGGCGCGCAGCCGCCGCAGCGGGCGGACCTGCGTTCGCGGCCATTGCCTGCGCTCTGGTGCAGGCCCCTTGATTGCCCAGGCGGCACGCCTTGTCCATCTGTGCCTTGGCGGCGGTGTGGTCGACCGGGCCGCCGCGCCCGTCGCGCAGGAAAATGCCCAGATTGTGGCATCCCACCGGATCGTTCCCATCGCAACCACGGACATAAAAGCCGCGCGCAGCCGTCATATCAACCACACCGCCCATCCCGCGTTCCAACATGAAGGCGATGTTGGTGCAGGCGACGGCGCTGCCCGCGTTGCACGCCTTGGTATAAAGCGCGCGCGCACGCGGGCCATCTGCCGCGCCGCCGCGCCCCTCGCGCAGCATGAAGGCCAGGTTGGAACAGGCGATGGCGTTGTTCGCATCGCAGGCGCGGCCATAAAGGGTCCGGGCGCGCGGCGAGTCCACCGGCCCGCCCTCAGCTTTGTCGAGCATATTGGCAAGGTTGGCACAGCCGATGATGCTGCCCAAATTGCAGGCGCGCTCATAACCGGCGCGTGCAGCGGGCATCCTGTCGCCCCCGGCGCGATAATCGGCCAGGGCGGTGTTCAGCGCCTGATTGGCCTGCTCCGCGGCTGGATTGGGCGGCGGGACGGGACGCAGCTGCGCCTGTGCGGGCACGGCAATCACGGTGGCCAGAAACAGAAGAAGGCCAGCAGTCAAACGCGGCAAATTGCGGGCAATCATCACGTCAAGCTCCATGGGTCAAAGCAGCGCAAAGCCTGCCTTAACGGTGATAGCGACGTAAGTTGAACTTACAGTGCGGGACGCGCGATGCAAGTCCCATTGCCCGGAAAATGATGCAATGGCCGCACCTTGGCCCGGTGCGGGTCAGAGCAGGCCGGTCTGCTGCCGATACAAATGGCTGTCAGCATATTGCTGAAATTTCGTAAGCCTGCCCCCGGCCACCGTCCACACATGGCAAAAGGGTGTCGCCACCCGCCCATCATGCCCGCGATAGGTGCCAAAGGCGACGGCGCGGTCATCGCCCAGTGGCAGCACCTCGTCGGGCACGGCGGTAAAGTCGGGCACATCGGCGGCGATGGGGCCGAACACCTGGCCCGCCACTTCGGCAAAGCCATGCCACACCCCGCCATAGGGCATGCCCAGATTTTCATGCCATTCGATATCGGCGAGCAGCGCCCCCAGCGCCGCCATGTCGCCTGCGGCAAAGGCATCATAAACGCCGCGTGCGGCGGTTTGGGCTTCGGTCATCGACAATCCTCCTGCGGCATGCGGGTTTCCAAAAGATCATAGGCGCGGACCATGGCTTCGGCAAAGCCGCGCCGGGATTCAGGGCCCTGGAGGCCGCATGTTCCCATTGGCGAAATCACATGCGACCGCCAGCTTCAAATCGCATGCCTTGCGAAACAGGGCGCGGGCCTCCGCTTCATCCTTTGGTCCGCCACGGCCATCCGCCAGCAGCGTGCCCAGTTTGAGGCACGCCGCAGGCAGATTGTCGGCGCAGGCCGGTCGCAAATGCTGGCGCGCGGCGGCGATCATCACCGGTCCGCCTTCGCCCAGCAACATCATGTCGGCAAGATTGCTGCACGATTTTGCCCAACCGGCGGCGCATGCGCGTTCATACAGCTGCCGGGCGGCGGGCTTGTCCTCCGCTCCGCCGCGCCCGTTTTCGAGCAGCGCGCCCCAATTGCCGCACCCCGCCGGTCTGCCGCGTTCGCACGCCAGTTCATAATAGACGCGCGCCTGGATGTCATCCACCGGCCCGGCCTTGCCCTTGGCATGGCTGACCCCGGCGGCGTTACAGCCCGCGCCCAGCCCGGCGGCACAGCTGCGTTCAAACAATCGCAGCGCCGCGCCATGGTCGGCCGGGCCGCCCTGCGGTTCTTCCAGCATATAGCCCAGCCGCAAACAGCCATTGGTGTCGCCGCCGTCACACAGCGCGCGGTAAATCGCCCGCGCCCGCGCCAATTGCTGGGGGTCGGTCGAGTCATTTTCCCAACCGCCCGCCAAGTTGGAGCAGGCGGTGGTATTGCCAGCGGTGCAGGCCCGATCGTTCAGCGCCATGGCGCGCTCCGCGTCGGCGGGCCCACCTTTGCCTTCATTCAGCATGGCGGCCAGATTGCTGCATGCCTCCATCCGGCCCTGTTCACAGGCCAGCTCATACAGGGTGCGGGCGCGCGGCGCTTCGACCGAGCCGCCCCGGCCATCCTCCAGCATCATGGCAAGGTTGGAACAGGCCATCATCTCCCCGCCAGTGCAGGCGGTGTCATAATGGCCGCGCGCCGCCGCCTCGTCGGTGGCCCCGCCGGTTCCATTTTCGGCGAAGACGCCCAGATCATAGCATCCGGTGACATGGCCCGCCGCGCAGGCGCGGGCATACCACGCCCGCGCCTGCTCCGGCCGTTCGGCAAGCAGCGCCGCTGTGCCCTGATCATAGAGCTGCTGAGCGGTGGCCTTGCCCGGTCCGGCAGGGCTGAGCGTCAGCGCAAGCACCGCCAGTCCGGCCAGCCAGCCATTCAGCATGATCAGCGCCCCTTTGGGTAAGCCGGGTCAGCGCCCCCGGATCAAAACACCTCGAACAGCCCAGCCGCGCCCTGGCCGCCGCCGATGCACATGGTGACGACGGCATATTTGACGCCGCGCCGCTTGCCCTCGATCAGCGCGTGGCCGGTGCAGCGCGCGCCGGTCATGCCAAAGGGGTGGCCGATGGAGATGGAGCCGCCGTTGACGTTGAGCAGTTCATCGGGAATGCCCAGCCGGTCGCGGCAATAGAGCACCTGCACCGCAAAGGCCTCGTTCAATTCCCACAGGCCGATGTCGTCCATCTTGAGGCCGAACCGGTCGAGCAGCTTCGGAATGGCGAACACCGGGCCGATGCCCATTTCGTCGGGCTCCGTCCCCGCCACTGCCATGCCGACATAGCGGCCGAGCGGCGTCAGCCCGCGCGCTTCGGCGACCTTGGCCTCCATCACCACACAGGCGGACGAGCCATCGCTCAGCTGGCTGGCGTTGCCTGCGGTGATGGTGTTTCCTTCGCCCATCACGGGTTTCAGGCTGGCCAGACCCTCCAGCGTGGTGTCAGGGCGGTTGCAATCATCCTTGGTTGCGGTGACGGCGTGGAAGCTGACTTCCTTCGTCTCCTTGTCCATCACCGCCATGGTCGCGTCGCAGGCGATGATTTCATCGTCAAACTTGCCTGCGGCCTGGGCGGCGGCGGTGCGCTGCTGCGATTGCAGGCTATATTCGTCCTGCGCCTCGCGGCTGATGCCATAGCGTTTGGCCACCACCTCGGCGGTGCCGATCATCGGCATATAGATGTGCGGGTGCATTTCCAGCAGCTCGCGGTCGGGCTCGATGAACATCTTGCCGCTGCCGACCACCTTCGAAATGCTCTCGACGCCGCCCGCGACAACAATGTCCATATTGTCGACAATCACCTGCTTGGCGGCGGTGGCGATGGTCATCAGGCCCGACGAACATTGCCGGTCGATGGTCATGGCGGGCACAGTGACGGGCAGCCCGGCGCGCAGCGCGGCGAGTCGCGCGACGTTGCCGCCGGTGGAGCCCTGCTGCACCGCCGTGCCCATGATGACATCGTCAATTTCGGCCCCGGCCAGGCCTGCACGCTCAACCGCAGCCTTGATCGAATAGGCCCCCAGCGTCGCGCCGGTGGTGTTGTTAAACGCGCCGCGCGCCGCCTTGGTCAGCGGGGTGCGGGCAGTGGATACGATTACGGCGTCACGCATGGGGGGTGTCTCCTGATCTTCTTTCTACCAATCCCTCCCCTTCAGGGGAGGGAAGCGAAACTTGGCAGCTTGCTGCCTAGTTGCAGCGGGAGGGGACTCGCGACATTGTGCAAGGCTGACAGTCCCCACCCCAACCCCTCCCCTGAAGGGGAGGGGCCAAATCATTTCAAACGAAAAACTGGCTGATCCATTCGCAGATCAGCGCGGGCTTGTCCTCGCCCTCAATCTCCACGCTCACTTCCTGCACCTGTTGCCACTGGCCCGGGCGCTTTTCTTCCAGTTCCAGCAGCTTGAAATGCGCGCGCACGCGCTTGCCCGCGCGAACGGGGGCCAGGAAGCGCAGCTTGTTGCTGCCATAATTCACCCCCATCTTCACGCCCTCGACGCGGGGGAAGTCCGATTTGGCGGACAGGAGCGGCATCAGCGACAGGGTCAGAAAGCCGTGTGCGATGGTGCCGCCGAACGGGGTCGCCTTGGCGCGTTCGACGTCGATGTGGATGAATTGATGATCACCGGTGGCATCGGCGAATTTGTTGATCATCGCCTGATCGACCAGCACCCATTCCGATGTGCCGATTTGCTCCCCCACGCGGGCGGCTAAGTCCGCTGCCGAAATCGCTGCCATGGCTTCTGCTCTCCTGTTCAGAATCGGCTGAATGCCGGGCTTTTGCGCCAAGAAACGGGCGGGCGCAAGCCGCCGCCGCTGTGCCCCCGCCGCCGTAGGGTCAGCGCGGCTTGGCCGCCGCATCGGGCGCCGGCGCGGGGGTGGCAAAGGGCATGATCATCGTGCCGTCGGGCGCGGCGGTAAAGGTCGTCTGGGTGGGATAGGCGAAATGATAGCCCGCCGCCTGCATCAGTTCAAACACGCGAATGCCGACCTCGGTCCGCCCCTCGGCCACCTCTTCAATATCCTCGCTCAGCACGTCGAAAAGCAATTCAAAATCCAGGCTGGACGGGCCGAACGTCACGAAACTGGAGCGCACAAAGACATGCTCGGTTTCCACCACCGCGCGTTCGAGCAGCGCGGGCAGCGCGCGCAGGGCGTCGGGCGGCGTTTGATACACCACCCCGATCGTCAGCGTGATGCGCCGCCGTTCCAGCCGCGCGAAATTGGCAATTTCCTTGTTCAGCAAATTGGTGTTGCTGATGATCAGCAGCTCGCCATTGACCGAGCGCAGGCGCGTGCTTTTCAGGCCAACCCGCTCCACCGTCGCGACGGTTGTGTCATATCGGATCGTCTCGCCATTGCTGAACGGCCGGTCGAAAATGATCGACAACGCGGCGAACAGATCGGCAAAAATCCCTTGCGCCGCTAGGCCGATGGCGATGCCGCCGATGCCCAGACCGGCGATCAGGCCCGACACATTCACGCCGATGTTTGACAGGATGATGATCGCGGCAATGGCGAACAGCGCGACGCTGATCAACAGGCGGATGATGGCCATGGCGTTGACCAGCGTTTCGCTGCCGCTTTCGGCGGCGCGGCGCTGGATGACGCCGATCAATATATCGCGCAGCCACGCCGCGCCCTGCAACGCCAGCGTCGCGGTGAGCACCACGCTGACCAGCCCCAGCACCGCGCCCGGCGGGCTGGTATAGGGAATGGCAAGGCACAGGCTGAGCAGGATCATCGGCAGCGTGCGGGTCCGCGCCGCCGCGCGCAGGAACACGTCGGTCAGGCTGATGTCGGGGGCCAGCCGCACCTCGCGCCGCCGCGCCAGCATCCGCAGGCCATAAAGGATGGCGAACAGGGTGAGCGCCGCGCCCGTCGCGACGGCGATGTCGCCCCAATGCAGGTCAAACCACCGGGCCACCGGGGCCCAGCTGGTCGCCAGACTGTCCCAGGCCGACGTCGGCGCGGCGGCAGCGGCAGGCTCGGCAGCGGGCGGGGCGGGCGTGGGGGAGGGCGGCGCAGGCGCTTTCGTGGTCATCCCTGCGCTTTAGCGCAACTGGCCCGGCTTTGGCAAAAAGGCTGGCCAGCCCCTTTGGCCATCCTCTCCGGCCAGCGCGCGGTCAGGCCGCCGCTGCCGCCGGATAGGGGCGCTGGGCGATCAGCGGACGCCAGCCCGCTTCGCGCTCGCGGCGGCGGACATAGGTGTGCAGGCCAATCTGCAGCGCGATCATCATATAGATGAACGGCTGGAACGCGATGCCGACGAACACCGACCCGACCAGATAGATGATATGGCCGTGCTGCAAGGCAGTGGCCAGCGGGGCGATCCATTGCTCCTCGGCCCGCCGGGTTTTCAGATAGCGCCGCCGCAGCCGCTCCATCGACACCAGCCCCCAGATGTGCAGCGTCAACCACATGACCAGCCCGGGATAGCCCTGTTCCCCCAGCATTTCAAAATAGCTGCTGTGATAGGCGCGCGCGCGTTCCTCGTAAGTGATGGGGCCGGTATCGCCGCCCTTGTCGGGGTCGAATTTGGTTTCGGCCTTGTCGACGCGCACTTCATTTTGGCGATAGGCCTCAAACCCGCCGCCGAAGGGGTTGTTTTTGGCATAGTCCCACGTCCACTGCCACACCGCAACGCGGGTGGAGGCCGACTGGTCGGAGCGGTGGTCGCGAATGGTTTCCATCCGCTCGGTAAAGCTGGCGGGGAGGAAGGGGATAGAGGCCACCGCCAGCAGCCCCGCGCCCACGACATAGAGCGCGCGATACTTCACCTGGCGCAGCGCCAGCACCGCCAGCACGCCAATGCACACCAGCCCCGTGCGCGCTTGGGTCCCCACCGGGATGAGCAGACAGGCAAAGATCAGCGCATAGCAGAACAGGCTGACCCGCCATTCGGGCGGAAACACCGTGCCATGTTGCCGCGCCCACAGGATGAGCGGGATGATGGCAATGGCCACCGTCGACATGATGCTGCCTTCATACAGGCCGTAATTTTCATCGAGCAAAAGTTGCAGCGTGCCATAGCCACCGCCGCCCGCCGCCGTCTTGATGCCGCCCGTAATCGCAATCGACGCGGCAGAAAGCAGCATGATGAGGATCAGCGCCTCTATCCGGAGCTTGGTGCGCAGCGTCAGCGGCAGGAAGATGGCCCATACCAGTGCCTTCCACACCCAGCTCCATTTGTCCGCTGCCTCGACCGGGAAATCGGCCTGCATCGTGGTGAGCCCGCAATAGCCGAGCAGCATCAGCATCAGGAATTGTCGCCCGGAAAAGCGCGAATCCTGTTTCTTGTCGACCGCGAACCAGCCTGCAATCGCCAGCATGAACACGATCTGCGACACCGGAATGGCGTTCAGCAGATAATAGGACAGCTTTTGCGGTGCGACGATGTCGATATAGCAAAAGGCGAGCACGAACAGGAACGGCTTGCGAAAGCCGATGCCGATGAAGGCGAACAGAAAGGCGATGAAGGCAATGTCACGCATGACGGGACTCGGGCCCTTCACCCGCGCCGGATTCCCCGCCGCCACGGTCCTTGCGCGCCTGCCACACATCGCGCGCGCACACCTCATGGTCCAGGTCGTCGCGGTAAAGCAGCCGCCACAGCGCAATGGCCATCAGTCCGTGCGACAGGGCTATGGCGAAATTGTCGACCATCGGACGCGGCAAATCCCTTGGCGCGGCCGGAATGGCCCTGCGCAGACACCGGCCCTACCGCAACGGGGTTGACGCGGCGTTAAGCCTTGTCTGGCAAAAGCCTGCGCCATGACGCGCATTCTTCATGTTCTGGACCACAGCCTGCCCGCGCACAGCGGCTATACCTTTCGCACCCGCGCGCTGATGAAGGCGCAATTGGCCAAGGGGTGGGCCGTGGCGGGGGTCACCGGGGTGCGCCACCCGCTGCCCGGCCCGCCGCACGAGATAGTCGAGGGGCTGGAATTTTTCCGCACCGCCCCCATCGATGCCGCCCCCAGCCCCTTGCGCGAATGGCGCGAGATTGGGGCGCTGGCCGCGCGCATCGACGCGCTGGTCGACAGCTGGCAACCCGATTTGCTTCATGCCCATTCGCCCGTGCTGGGTGCGCTGGCGGCGCAGCGCATTGCCCGCCGCCGTGGCCTGCCGCTCATCTATGAAATTCGCGCCTTTTGGGAGGATGCCGCCGTCGGCAACGGCACGGGGCGCGAGGGCAGCGCGCGCTATCACCTGACCCGCAGCCTGGAAACCCACGCCGTGCGCAGCGCCGATGCGGTCGCGGTGATTTGCGAAGGGCTGCGCAGTGACCTGATCGCGCGCGGCATAGATGCCGACAAGATTATCGTGTCGCCCAATGGCGTCGACCTCGACCTGTTCGGCGATCCGCCGCCGCGCGATGCCGCGCTGGCGGCCAGCCTGGGCATCGGCGACGGGCCGGTGGTCGGCTATATCGGCAGCTTTTATGATTATGAGGGGCTGGACGATCTGATCGCTGCCATGCCCGCGCTGGTCGCGCGCGTGCCCACGGCGCAGCTGGTGCTGGTCGGCGGCGGGCCCATGGCCGACGCGCTGGCGGCGCAGGCCGCGGCGTCATCGGCGGCGCCGCGCATCCATTTCATCGGCCGGGTGCCGCATGATCAGGTGGAACGCTATTATTCCATCGTCGATGTGCTCGCCTATCCGCGCAAGGCGATGCGCCTGACGAACCTGGTCACACCGCTGAAACCGCTGGAGGCGATGGCACAGGGAAAGCTGGTCGCTGCATCCGATGTTGGCGGGCACCGCGAACTGATTGCCGATGGCGTCACTGGCACGCTGTTTCCTGCCGACGATCCCGCCGCCATGGCCGCCGCGCTCGCCACACTGCTGACCGACCGGCGCGAGTGGGACAAGCGCCGCCACGACGCGCGCCAATATGTTGAATTGCATCGTAACTGGTCGTCAAACATTTTGCGTTACGAACCGGTTTACCACAAACTGCTGGGGAACCGCTTGCGGGCCCGGGCGGCGTGAACAGCAAAGGATTGGCTTCCCGGCCTCCACCGGGGACCGAGCGTGATGCGATGGCGAATGAAACGGTAAAGACGGCAAAGAAAAAGGGCGGCCTGGGCCCGATATGGCGTGGCTTCCGCCCCGCGATGCCCGCCACCGTGGGCGCCTTTGCGCTCACTTTCCTGTTCGCGGCGATGATGCCGATGCCGTGGATTGGGGCCATTTGCTGGAACCTCTATCTTGACAGCATCCACCCGATTTTCGCCCCGCCGCTGGGCAATGCCGCACGCATTGGCGTGGCGCTGGGGCTGGCCATTATCGCCGCGCTGATCGCGCTGGTCATCGCATTGGCGATGGTCAAACCGGCGGTCAAGGGCAATCAGGCGATGAACCAGCGCGTCGCCAAACGCGCGCGCCAGGCCGTCAGCGACGACGATGCCGAAACCGAGGCAGAAGATAGCCAGATCCTGCGCCGCCGCCGCATTGACGGGCATCCCGACGCGCCGCCGGTCGCCCCGATCATGGCCGATCGCGATCTGCCGGCGGGCGGGCTGGGGCCCGTGCGCCCCGCCGCAGTCGATTATGGCCTGGGTGGGGGCGGCATGACCGCTGCTGCCGCCGCGCCCTTTGCCGGGCCGTCCGGTCAGGATGCCGATCAGGCCGACGACGATGGCGATGACCTGCTCGATCTGGGTTTTGCCGAACAATTGCATGATGATGCTCCTCATGAATTTGGGGTGGCGGCACCGCCCTTCGCCGCGCCCGCGCCCGCTCCGATCGCTGCCGATGATGGCACGTTGGGCGCGATGGTTGCCCGCTTTGAAGCGGGTCTCGACCGCCGCCGCAACCGGCCGCAGCGCAGCGATGCGGCGGCCCCGTCGCCCATCGGCCCCGGCGCTGCGCCTGCCAATGAAGATGACGGCCCGGTCGTTGACCTTGCGCTCGAAGCCGCGCTCGCGACCCTGCAACGGATGAGCAAGTCGGCGGTCGGCTGAACCGCGTTCGGCCCGCAATGGTGCGGCGCGCTCAATCATCGACCACCAGCAATTCCACGCGCCACTGGCCTGCTTGCGGCTCGGCTTCGTGCAGGGCGGCATCGGCGACGAACGCGCCGGGCAGCGGCCATTCGCGCTCTGCCACGGCCATGGCGTGCAGCGCGGCGGCAGGCGTGTCGCCTACCGCCAGATCGAACCAGTGGCGCGCTCCGGCAAAGCTGGCGCTGGCCCAGGGTCGCCATCCCTGCGCCGTGATGCGTACGCTGGGCGGGACCAGCGCAACCAGCTGGTCGCGCAGCGCATCATGCGCGCTTTCATCGCGGGGGGACAGGCGGGGGATCATCTGCATGCGCCATGCTCCTTCACGGCGCGGCCGACGCGCCAATCGTTCATGAAATGTTCCACACGTTGCGTCAGCGCGGCCCCGCATTCGCGCCCGCCGCGCAGGTCGCTCACCAGCCGCGGATCGCCCACCGCCATGCGCCCGAACAGCGTCGGCGGCAGCTGGCTCTCGTTCAGAAACTGGGTGATGCGGCGCAGCAATGGTCGGGACATGTAAGGGCGGCCTTTCCTGGCGATTCGAGGGATAGGAATATTCCTATTGCCTGTTCATTTCCTACTTGTCTAGGATAAATCCTATTGCTAAATGTCCCGCCAGAGGATTTTTTGCGATGACCATGGACACTGACCCGCGCGCCGTGCTCGACCGGCTGATCCGCGAACGCGGCTTTGATTATCAGTCGCTGTCGCGCGTCATCGGGCGCAATGCCGCCTATATTCAACAATATATCAAACGCGGGACCCCCCGGCGGCTGGAGGAGGGCGACCGGCGGCGCATCGCGGCGTTGTTCGGGGTGCCCGATGCCATGCTGGGGGGTCCGGCGGCCCCACCTGCGCCGCTGCGCGCCGGGCCGCGCGGGCCAGCGATGCTGATCGTCCCGCAGCTCGCTGTCGGCGCGTCCGCCGGGCCCGGCGCGGCGGTGGAGGGGGAGGGGGTAGAGGCTGGCTTTGCCTTTGACCCGCGCTGGCTACGGCGGCTGGGGGCCGATCCGCGCGCGCTGTCGATCATTTCGGTGGAGGGCGATTCGATGGCCCCGACGCTGAACGATGGCGATGACATATTGGTCGATGGGGCCGACACGGCGGCGCGGCTGCGCGACGGGATTTACGTGCTGCGCATGGACGATGCGCTGATGGTCAAACGCGTCGCGCGGCTGCCGGTCCCGGGGCGCATCTCGGTGATCAGCGACAATGACCAATATCCCAGCTGGCCCGACCTTGCCGCCGACGCCATCGCGCTGGTTGGCCGCGTGGTGTGGACGGGGCGGCGGGTGCGCTAGTGTTTCAGGCTGGCAGGGGCTCCACCGGATCGACCATCGGCTTGCGCCGCGCGACGATCAGGCATCCGGCGACGATCAACACCGTGCCCGCCACCGTCTGCCACGCCAGCGGTTCGGCGAACCACAGCCAGCCCAGCGCCGCCGCCCACAGAAAGGCGGTATATTCCACGGTCACCAGCGTCTGTGCCTCTGCCCGGGCATAGGCCCAGGCGAGCAGGAACACCGACACCGTGGCCAGCACGGCGGCGCTGCCCAGGTGCGGCCACCAGGCCGCCGTCGGCACCACCGCCAGCCAGGGCGCGGCCAGCCCCAGGATCGCGGCGACCAGCAAATTCTGGAAAAAGGCGATTTCGGTGGGCCCGGCCAGCAGCGCCTGTTTGCGCGCCAGCACCAGATTGACCGCGTAGCAGACCGCCGAAAACAGCACCGCGGCCACCGCCACGCCATCGCGCAGGCCGCCCCCCGCTCCGTCCAGCTTGGCCGACAGGATGACCAGCATGCCCGCTAGGCCCAGCACCGACCCGGCGATCGCCGCGCGCCCAACCTGTTCGCCCAGCCACACGGCGGCGAGGTAGAGCGTGATCAGCGGCGCAATGAAGGACAGCGCAATCGCCTCGGCCAGCGGCAAGCGGGCAAGCGCCCAGAAAAAGCTGACCGCCATCGCCGCGACCAGGGCGGACCGCATGATGTGCAGGGTCAGCGCCGCCCGCGACGGCAATGGCAAGCGCAGCCCTGCCCACACCGACCCGGCCAGCAGCGCGCCCAGCAACACGCGCCACAGCACCGCATTGTAAGCGCCAAGCGCGATCGACAAATCCTTCATCACTGCGTCCATCACCGCAAAAAAGCCGATACCGGCGCTCGCGACCAAAATGGGCAGGACAGGGGATGGGCGGCTGGACATGGCGGGCTTTCGTGGAGGGGAGGGAGAGGCAACGGAAGGCCTTTGCCCCCGCCGCAGTGCAGGCTCAACCCCGCTTAAGGTCAACCCGAAAAAGGGTGGTCAGCGAAAACTGGCGAGACCCGCGCCCAATCCCGCGCGACGCCCCGGTAACGAGCGCGGTTCGGCCCGCCAAATCGCCTGTCCTCATTTGCTTTTCTCCCCCATTCCTCCCTTAACCGCCTGCCCTGAGCTTGTCGAAGGGCGGTTCTTTCTTCTACATCGCAGCATATGACTTTCTGGGCCTATTTGCTGCACTGCCGGGGCGGGGCCTTTTATGTCGGGCACACCGATAACCTCGACCAGCGCATGGGTCAGCATCAATCCGGGCTGGTTGCGGGTTTCACCGCCGACCATTTGCCCGTCAGCCTGGTCTGGTCACGCGATTTCCCGACCCTTCACGAAGCCAAGGAGGCCGAGCGCCGGATCAAGGGCTGGTCGCGAGCCAAGAAAATGGCGCTGATCCGGGGGGATTGGGACCGGATTTCGATGTTGGCAAAGGGGAAGAACGGCCCTTCGACAGCGACCCGCCGGGAGCCAGGACAGACGGGGGAGGTAGTGAATTTCGTTATTCCCTCAACCGATGTGCAGCATGCCAACCTATCCCCCAACCCCGCCTGCCCTGAGCTTGTCGAAGGGCTGCCCTTTTTCTTGATTCCACACCCGCAAACCCCGCCAAGGGAAGTTCGTGCGGTCCACGCCATCATTTGTGCGGGCGAAGGCGCAGGGCAAGTCAGGCTTGCATACAGGGTCGAGAGCGCGGAATTGTTGAAGGTTCCCGGACCGGTTCTGCCCACGCGCGCCGACGAACTTTGGCGGACCACCTGTTTCGAGCTGTTCGTCAAATCGCCCGGAACGGCCGGATACACCGAATATAATTTTTCGCCGTCCGGCCAATGGGCGGCCTATGCCTTTGATGGCTATCGGGCGAATAGGCGCGATGCGCCGCTGGGCGCGCCGGCCATCGCGGGCTTTCGGGATGGGCAGGCTTATGGGCTTGGGGTCGGCTCTGGCCCGGTCCTGCCACCGGGCGACCTTCACATCGCCCTGTGTGCCGTGATCGCGGAAACCGACGGCACCACATCCTATTGGGCACTTGCGCACCCGCCAGAAGGGCCACCCGATTTCCATCATCCCGATTGCTTTGCGCTCCACCTTGCGGCACCGGATGCGGCATGACTGTCCAATTTGGTATCGACCGCCTGCTGGCTGACCCCGCGCTGCTGAGCGAACTCAGGGGCCGCCGCGTCGCTCTGCTCGCGCATCCGGCGTCGCTGACCGCGACCCTGACGCACAGCCTGGATGCGCTGATTGGCGCTGGGGTGAATGTCACGGCGATGTTCGGGCCGCAGCATGGCGTGCGCGGCGACCTTCAGGACAATATGATGGAGTCGCCCGACTTCACCGACCCGCGCTACAATATCCCGGTGTTCAGCCTGTATGGCGAGCATCGCCGCCCCACCGGCCAATCGCTCAGCACCTTTGACGTCATGCTGGTGGATTTGCAGGATCTGGGGTGCCGCATCTACACCTATGTCACCACCCTGCTCTATGTGCTGGAGGCCGCAGCGCAGACAGGCAAGAGCCTGTGGGTGCTTGACCGCCCCAATCCGGCGGGCCGCCCGGTGGAGGGGCTGACGCTGCTGCCGGGCGAGGAGAGCTTTGTCGGCGCCGCGCCCATGCCGATGCGCCACGGGCTGACGCTGGGCGAAATGGGCCATTGGTTCATCCGCCACTTCGCGCTCGACGTCGATTACCGCGTGGTGGCGTGTCAGGGGTGGGAACCGGGCGGCGCAGGCTTTGGCTGGCCGCCCAGCCGCATCTGGGTGAACCCCAGCCCCAACGCCGCGAACATCAACATGGCGCGCGTCTATGCCGGCACCGTGATGCTGGAGGGGACGACGCTCAGCGAAGGGCGCGGCACCACCCGCCCGCTGGAACTGTTCGGCGCGCCCGACATCGATGCCGCCGCAGTGATGGCGGAGATGCGCGCCCTCGCGCCCGAATGGCTTACCGGCTGCGCGCTGCGCGAAATCTGGTTCGAACCGACCTTTCACAAACATGTCGGCCAGCTGTGCCACGGGGTGCATATCCACGCCGAAGGTGCCTTCTACGACCACGCGGCCTTCCGCCCGTGGCGGGTGCAGGCGCTGGCCTTCAAGGCGATCCGCGGCCTTTATCCCGACTATCCGCTGTGGCGCGATTTCGCCTATGAATATGCGTTCGGGCGGCTGGCGATCGACGTGATCAACGGCGGGCCGGGGTTGAGGGAATGGGTCGACGATCCGGGGAGCGAGCCGGGCGATCTGGATGCGCTGGCGGCGGCGGATGAAGCGGCGTGGGCGGATGGTGTGGCTGATTTGTTGCTTTACTAACCCATCCCCGCCCCTTCAGGGGCGGGGCAGTGAGACTTAGCGCCGCAAGGCGCTTAGTCGCAGCGGGGCGGGGACCGGCCACCTAGTGCAATGCCGACAGACCCCACCCCAACCCAGTGCCGGGTGAAATTGCCCCCGGCAATTTCAGGTTGGTCTGGGAGACCAACCGACCCGCCACTCCTAAAGGGGAGGGGCTTTATTGAGCTTTCCTATCCCCCACCACCGTTCGCCCTGAGCTTGTCGAAGGGCTGCTCTTTCTTGGCCACAGTCAAAGCGAAGGACGGCCCTTCGACAAGCTCAGGGCAAGCGGTGAAGGGGGCCAATAGGGCTCCATCCTTACAATGTTGCACTCGCCAGACTGGTCACAAACCCCCAGATCATCCGCGCCATATTGCCCCAATGGCCCGCCTGCCCCCGCACATAGGCGGTCAGCGCGCGCGGGTCGTGCCAGTGGCCGTTGAGCATCACGCCTTCGATGCGCCGCGTCATGCGGATGTCGGCCAAGGGATTGGCGGTCAGCAGCACAAGGTCGGCGCGCTTCCCCACCGCCACACTGCCATGGTCATCCGCCAGCCCCATGAAGCGCGCCGCATCCAGTGTCGCTGCGCGCAGCACCTCCGCTGGGGTAAGGCCTGCCGCGACCAGCAGCGCCATTTCGTCATGCAGGCGCGGCCCCGCGATGATCGTGTCGCTGCCGACCAGCACCGGCACACCGGCGCGATAGGCGGCCTGCGTGTCGGCCTGCGCCTGCTTCAGCGCGGCGGCCAGCAAGGTCCGGTCGGCTGCGCTGGCGTATAGTTGGGTCGTGCCCGCCGCATCATCGCGATAGGCCCAGCGTGACAGCGGATCGGCCAGCGCCAGCCGCGCATCATTCATAAATGCCGCCTCATGCGCCCGCGCATCTTCCTCGCGCGTTACCAGCGTTGGCACGAACGCCGCGCCCATACTGGCCATGGCCGCCATGGTCCCGGCGCAACCTGCCGCATCGCGATTGGCCAGCATCCGGCGCAACAATTGGGGGCGGGGCAGGGAATCGAGCTTGCCCGCGCGCCAATCGGCCGCGCCCGCAAAACAGCCTTCGATGAAAATCCGGCCATGCTCAAAACTGCGCTGTCCTGCCGCAACCGCCTCGGCCAGGGGCACCGCCTTGGGCAGATGCCCCACCACTGGCATCCCAGCCTGGCGGCCCGCGTCCGTCAGCGCCCGATAGGCGGGCAGCGACAGCCGGTTGTAAACCTTGAGCAGCGTCGCACCCGACGCCTTGTCCGCCGCCACGCGCGCCGCGACAGCGGCTGGGGAGAGCGCGGCATCGTCGTAGAAGAAGCTGGCATCGCCGACGAAGCGCGGCCCCGCCCGGCTGCCGGCAACCGCCTCTGCCGACCAGCGCGCCTTGTCGGCATGACAGGCGAGCAGCGGGTCGGAAGCCTCCGGGCATCCCATCATGTCGCGCACCGTAGTCACGCCGCTTGCCAGCTGGAGCGGCAGATGGAGCTGGGGCGACACTTGCCAGCTATGGCTGTGCATGTCCCACAGCCCGGGCATCAGAAAGCGCCCGCGCGCGTTGATCCGCCGTGTGCGCGGCGGCAATGCGGCAAGCCGGGGGGCCATATCGGTAATGCGCCCGCGCTGAACCAAAATCTGCTGTGGCTCGGTCAATGTCCCGCGCGCGACATCGACGATTTGCGCGCCATCGAACAGGGTCGCGTCGTGACGCTGCGGCGTCGGCGGATCCGCGATGGGCCACCAAAGCAGAGCGGTAAAGGCCAGCACTGCGGCCCCCAACATCAAACCCAGCGCCTTTGCCAGACCGATCAACCAGCGGCGCACCGCCCTAATGCTTCCGCGTCAATTCGCGCATCGCGTCGTCCAGCCCGCTCAGCGTCAGCGGATACATGCGGTCGTTCATCAGCGTTTTGATCATCTTCAGCGACTGGGTGTATCCCCAATGCTGTTCCGGCACCGGGTTGAGCCACACCGCCGCTGGATAGACATGCGTCATCCGCTGGAGCCACACCTGCCCGGCCTCTTCGTTGAAATGTTCGACCGACCCGCCCGGGTGGGTGATTTCATAGGCGCTCATGCTCGCGTCGCCGACGAACACCAATTTATAGTCATGGCCATATTTGTGGAGGATGTCCCACATGGGCGTGCGTTCGGACCAGCGGCGCTTGTTGTCCTTCCACACCCCTTCATAGGGGCAGTTGTGGAAATAGAAGAATTCCAGATTTTTGAACTCCGCCGTCGCCGCGCTGAACAATTCCTCCACCAGCTTGATGAACGGGTCCATCGATCCGCCGACATCCAGGAATAACAGCAGCTTAACCGCGTTGCGCCGTTCGGGCCGCATCACAATGTCGAGCCAGCCCTGGCGCGCGGTGCCATCGATGGTGCCCGCGATGTCAAGCTCGTCCGCCGCGCCCTCGCGCGCGAATTTGCGCAGACGGCGCAGCGCAACCTTGATGTTGCGCGTGCCGAGTTCCTTGGTGTTGTCGAGGTTCGCGAATTCGCGCTTTTCCCACACTTTCAGCGCGCGTTTGTGCTGGCTCTCGCCGCCGATGCGCACGCCTTCGGGGTTATAGCCCGAATTGCCATAGGGGCTGGTGCCGCCGGTGCCGACCCATTTGTTGCCGCCCTCGTGGCGCTTTTGCTGTTCCTCCAGCCGCTTTTTCAGCGTCTCCATAATCTCGTCCCAGCTGCCCAGCGACTTGATCGCCGCCATCTCTTCGGGGGTGAGATATTTTTCGGCCACCGCCTTCAACCATTCGTCGGGCACCTCGACCGGCTTTTGCCCATAATCGGTGAGGAGGCCCTTGAAGACCTTGTTGAACACCTGGTCGAACCGGTCGAGCTGGCCTTCGTCCTTAACAAACACCGCGCGGGAGAGGAAATAAAATTGCTCCGGCGTGCGCTCAATCACCTCGGCATCCAGCGCTTCGAGCAGCAGCAGATGCTCTTTCAAACTGGCGCCGATGCCCGCGCTGCGCAGTTCGTCCAGAAAGTTGAAAAACATGTGCGTAATCCTGCTGCCGTGACCCCGGCCTAATCCGCAAATCGCCCCGCTGCAACCACTGCCATGGTTGACCCGCCGTTAACCATTGCGCGGCATAAGTGGCCGACAGCACAGTGCAAATGCGGGAAATCATGCCATGAAGTTCGAACCACTGCCGCCGGCCCAATCCTTGCTGGACCAATCGGTCGCGGGCGATTGCGGTGATCTGGTGGTCGGCTGTGTCGAGGCGGCGGGGCGCATCGACCGCGTCACCGGCCATATGCAGCGCCAGCTGGGCGAGCTGGGCCGGTTGGACCAGGTGACCGCCGCGTTGGAGGCGGACCAGCGCCGCATCGCCGATTCGACGGACGAGGCGAAATTGCTGTCGGCGCGCGCCTGCGAACAGCTCGACCGGGGGGCCGAACGCGTCAACGCCGCCGTGGGCGAATTTCGCAGCGTCATCGATCTGGTGTCGCGGCTGGGCAGCCATGTGACCAATTTCGCCGCCGTGATGGAACAGGTGCAACAGGTCAGCAAGGGCATCGAAACCATTGCCAAGACGACCAACATGCTGGCGCTCAACGCCGCGATCGAGGCGGAGCGCGCGGGCGACGCCGGGCGCACCTTTGCCGTGGTGGCGGCCGAGGTGAAGAAGCTGGCACAGAATACGCGCAGCGCCACCGATGAAATCAACCGCTCCATCGGCAGCCTGGCCGCCGAGGCTTCGGGGCTGGTCAGCGAAATTCAATCGGGCGTCGAACAATCGGGCCGCGCCGAGGCACAGTTTGAAACCATCACCGACGCGCTGGCCGATGCCACCCATCTGGTCGCGCTGCTGGATGACCAGAGCGACCGTATCGCGCAATCCAGCGCCATGGTCCACGCCAACGGGACCAAGGTGCGCGCGGCGGTGGACACGGTCGTCGCTTCGGTAAGCGAGAACAGCAAGCTGCTGTCCGGAACCCGCGACAGCATTGTCGGCATGGAGGGCACCGCCAACCGCCTGTTCAATTCGGTCATTTCGGCGGGCGTCTCGCCGGTCGATACCGGCTTTGTCGAGCGCGCGGCGCGGTTCCGCGACGAATTTGTCGGCCTGATTGACGCGGGCCTGGCGTCGGGGGCGCTGACCCCGGCGCAGCTATGGGACAGTGATTATCAACTGATCCCGGGATCGCGCCCCGAACGCTTCCGCACCGGCATGTCCGATTGGGCGCATCAGGTGCTGCGCCCCTTCTACGACCGCGCGACGGACAGCGACCCGCGCATCCAGGCGGTCTGCGCCGCCGACATGAACGGCTTCCTGCCCGCCCACCGCAGCGAATGTTCGCGCGCACCCACGGGCGACCTCGCCCACGACACCCGCTATTGCCGCAACGGCCGCATCCTGTTTGAAGAGACCGACGCGCTCGCCAAAAAAAGCACCGCGCCCTTTTTCATGTGCGTCTATCGCCAGGAAGGCGACGGCACCAACTATGTCGTGGTCCGCAACGTCTATACGCCTGTGCTCATCGGCGGGCGGCGCTGGGGGGATTTGGAAGTGGCGTATCAGTTGTAGCAAATTTGCTCATAAATGCGGATGGGCATTCAAATACTCAACTACGCGATTACTCAAGTCTTCAAATGTCTCAGTCCGAGACTGGCATTTCGCGGCCCATTTGCGACCCGGGTGGAGCACATCCCATATTGGGACCAATCCTTGATAGCGACCTGCTCCCGGGTCATGATTGCCAAATCCGTCAATCAGGTGATTCCAGACCGGATTGAAGGTCGAAATCAGCAAAGATTCGGCAAGCGGAATCCATATATCGTCGACTGCTAGGTAGCGGACGGAGAAATCAACCACCTCAAGATTTTGAACGGCTGAAATTGAGTCGCGATGCTCACGAATTCGGGAAAACAAAGCACTTCCAACAGCAGTCGTCCTCAGGCTAGCCCCTCTCCGCGACCCTGTCGGCACAGCTTTGCCGACGTAAATTGGCACCAATTCTTTGTTATTGATCCGACTGGAAAGGGGTCGATATGGCTCAAACGGGCCATGATAGTATAGCGCGTAAATTCCAGCTCCGTTAAATGCCATTAGATCGGCTAGCGCGATTGGCGGCAGTTCCAGCAAAGCATCGACAACCGACCTGCCGAGATTGTGCTTCTCAAGAGGATTGTAGACGTTAGTCATTTGGTGCCTTTAGATGGGCTACCACCGAAGACGTGACGATCTTTGCCAGGTCGACCGGAACGGCATTTCCCAACTGCCGCATTGCTTCCGACCACGCACCTTCAAACTTATAATCATCTGGAAAAGTTTGAATGCGTGCGCTTTCTCGGACGGTGAAATACCGGACGCTTCCGTCATCCTTCACCATCATGTTCTCGCCGCCCGGAACCCCATGCACCCCGGCTTTCAACGCTTTCGCAGGCAAGTCCAATGGGCTACCTGTATGTCCAGGATACGCGCGCGCGCCACGCTGAAAACGATGGTCCAGATATGCCGATGCTTGGGCCTGTTGTGTTTCAGGGTCGGGCAAACCGCGCAGCGCGTCGCGCACCGTTCGCCAAGGCATCAATTCCAGCTTCTCAGACGCTGAAAATGATCTGACGGGCTTTCTACGGACGCGCGGCTGTCGATGTAAGTCCCAATATGCCCCGCGCTCCGATTGATTGGCAAGTAATGCTTCAAGGCTGTGTGTTGCAGCGGGAAAGCACCAATTTGCGCCGACATCGGATCGAAACCCAACAAAGAATACACGCTCACGGCGTTGAGGGATGCCATAGTCGGCTGCATTAAGAACGCGCGGCGGAATAACTTGGTAATGCAAACCCGCACATTGGCCAGAGCTATGCTCTCGTTCTAGCCTTGACAGATGCTCGTCCCATCGCTCGCCTGCGCGCCGTTGAATCTCTGGGAGCGTCAGTTGGAGCGTGATATAAGCCATATAGGCCGAAAAAGTGGCGCGCGTTAGGCCTTTGACATTCTCGAACACGAAAGCCTTGGGGCGCGTTTCGCGGACTGCGCGAACGGCCTCCGACCACATGTCGCGGTGATCATCATGCGCGCGATGCTTGCCGCCTAACGAAAACGGCTGGCACGGCGGACCTCCAGTCACCAACGCTAGGCGGTCAGCGAAAGCAGAATAGTCTAACTGCCTGACATCGCTTTCTACGGGGTCTGGCCAGTTAGCGTTACCAAACGATGCATTGCGCCGAAGCGTCGCGCAGCACCATTTATCCCGCTCGACGATCAACAACGGTGAAGCACCGGCCAGTTTTGTGCCTAATCCTAGTCCACCGGCACCGGCAAACAGCTCGATTGAGTGCATGATTCTCTCCCGGCCACACAGTGTTGGACACGATATGTTCTTACCGAAGCCTCGTCAATCGTTGCCGATCAACTCCCCCGCCGCGCCATGAACGCCAGCCGTTCAAACAGCATCACGTCCTGCTCATTCTTGAGAAGTGCGCCGTGTAGCGGCGGGATGGCCTTGGTCGGATCGCGGTTTTGCAGGACTTCCAGCGGCATGTCTTCGGCCAGCAGCAGTTTCAGCCAGTCGAGCAATTCGCTGGTTGACGGCTTTTTCTTGAGGCCCGGCACCTCGCGCACCTCGTAAAAAACGTCCATCGCACGGGACACCAGCGTGCGTTGGATGCCGGGGAAATGCACCTCGATGATCGCGGCCATCGTGTCGCGGTCGGGAAATTTGATATAGTGAAAGAAACAGCGGCGCAGGAAGGCGTCGGGCAATTCCTTTTCATTGTTGCTGGTGATGACGACGATTGGCCGTTCGGCGGCGGCGATATGCTCGCTGGTTTCATAGACATCGAACGCCATGCGGTCGAGTTCCTGAAGCAGGTCGTTCGGAAATTCGATGTCCGCCTTGTCAATCTCGTCGATCAACAGCACGGGCAGCTGCGGCGAGGTGAACGCCTCCCACAATTTGCCGCGCTTGATATAGTTGCGGATGTCGTGGACGCGCTCGTCGCCCAGCTGGCCATCGCGCAGGCGGGCCACTGCGTCATATTCATACAGGCCCTGCTGCGCCTTAGTCGTCGATTTGATGTTCCAGGTGATCAGCGGCGCGCCCATCGCTTTGGCCACTTCTTCGGCCAGCACCGTCTTGCCGGTCCCAGGCTCCCCCTTCACCAGCAGCGGCCGGCGCAGCGTCGCCGCCGCATTCACCGCGACTTTCAGATCGTCGGTCGCAATATATCCGCTGGTGCCCTCAAACCGCATGGCCGCCCTTTCGCTTGACGTGAACGTAAAGTCAGGCCGGGCTTAGCGAGTGGAACGGGGCGGTGCAAGCACGAGGGCGGCGCTGGCACATGCAGCCGCGCCGCGCCTGCCACGGAAAATAATCGGGGACTGTCCCCGATTTATCCCGATTGATCAATAATGGCCGCGCCGGGCCTCTTCGCGCGCGCTCAGCAAATCCCACAGGCCCCGGTGCTGCGCCACCAATTGCTGCGCGCCAAAGCCGATGGCGCGCTCCACGGCGGCGCTGTCGGCGGCCTGCTGCGCCAGCCGCGCAGTGGCGACGAGGTCGGGCAGGGTGCAGTGCGGCGTTTCCATGTCGATGCGCGCCGCGCTGATATCCAGCAGCACGCGGATCGTCCGCCATTCCAGCGTCAGTGCAATGGCCGCGCCCAGCGCGCAGCCGCGCCGGTCGGATTCGGCGAGCATATCCAGCGCCTTGCGCTGCCCCGCGACGGCGGCCTCGCATTGCGCCTGGCCGCTGGTGCTGGGCACCGGGCCAACCTTCGATGCGATTTTGCCGAGCAGGCTGCGTTCGGCGGCAAAGGCGTCGGCGGCTTGTTCCAGCCAGGCGTGGGCGTCGGGCTCGACCGCCTTGCGCAGCGCATGGTCAACAATGCCGGGGTGGCGGCCATGCAGCACGCACAGGAAATGCACGGCATCGGCCAGGTTGCGCATCGCATCCGGCCCTTCCGACAGTTTGCCTGACCGGACATAGCCATGCGCGCCGGTGCCATCGCTGGCGACCAGCGCATCGAGCATTTCGGCGACGCCGCCGTTCTTGTCGCGTGGGAAAAGCTGCACCGGTCCCGTCTTCCTTCCGCCGGGCGCAGGAGCCTGCGCCACCATCGAAGTCCGGTGTCTAGGGCAACAGCGTAAAGGACGGGTTTATGACGTTGGCACCAATGTGCCGCCGCGCTGTGCCGCGCTGGGACAAATGGTCCCCCGGCGCGGCACAGGGCGACCAAGGCGTCAGGCGGCGAGCAGCACCGGCTCGCGGCGCTCGGCAGCGTCGGTCTGCGGTGCAGCGGCTGCGGGCATGGCCGCCACCTCCGCCACCGAAACGGGCGCATCGGCAACCGCATCGCTGGACGTCGCCGGAGCAGGGAACAGGGTGCGCGAGGCCCACACGATCACGCCCAGCCCCAGATAGGCAAAGGGCGCCTGAAACGGGAAAAAGAAGATGGCAGGCACAAAGGCCAGCCGCAACCACAGCGGGTTGAAGCCAAAATCCTGGGCCATCGCCTCGCAAATGCCAAAGAAGGTATCGGGGCGGTCGAACGTATTGCGGTTGGTGTCAGCCATGGGAGGAGAGCCCTTATCGTTGGAACCAGCGGAGTTGATCCCCGCCTTGTCTGTGGCTGTGCAATTGCCATGCCAGAATTGAACAACGCCTTAATTTCGCGGGCGTTCCCCATAAAATGATGCGGCGCAGCGAAAGTTCAAGCGCCAGTTGTTGGGATTTCTTGCCGATGGGTGGGATGCGGGGTGTTGCGCAAACACCCAGTTATTGGTCCAAGACTAATCCGGTATGGACATAAATTTGAGGCGATCCTTGATTCTGTTCTCTTTTCGTTCATAGCTGTTTGAGGAGGCTCGGCATGGATCATCACTTATCAGAACGCGCACTGGCTTACTTCGACGAGCTGTTTCCACTAGAAGCTCCCGTCATGCCTGCAATTGCCCACCAGCCGGTTTCGGATGAACCCGACATAGTCGGCGAGATAACTGGCTTCGACGCGTTTGGCACCAAAACTGTGTGCGACACCGCCAACGGGATTCCCTATTTTATAAACGAGTTTTGGACATCAGGGCAGAGACGCGGCCACTCGCTGCATGAGATCAGCTACCGTGCCTGTTTCAAACCCCAGCTACCCGAATTCTTCATTTCGAGGCTGACTTCACCTGGAGATGCAGTTTACGATCCGTTTATGGGTCGCGGGACGACACTTGTGCAGGCCGCTCTGCAAGGTCGTAGACCAATCGGAAATGATGTGAATCCGCTCTCTACGCTGCTTGTGCGTCCGAGACTTAACCCGCCCCATCTTGGGAGCATAACTGCCGCGTTGGCGAACGTGCCTTGGGGGCGCACCGTAAATCTCCGAGACGAACTGTTGGTGTTTTACCATACCGAAACGCTTCGCCGACTGACAGTGCTTCGCGAGTATCTGTTCGAACAAGCGCCGCTCGATTGCCATCAGCCTGACCCTGCGCTCGATTGGATCAGGATGGTGGCAATCAACCGACTAACAGGGCACTCGCCCGGCTTTTTCTCGGTATATACTTTGCCACCAAATCAGGCGGTTTCTGTCGAATCGCAAAGGAGAATAAACGAGAGGCGCGGACAAAAACCTGAACAGAGAGATATCGACCGCATCATTCTGAAAAAGACAAAAAGTCTGTTGGCAGATGGGATGATGCCGATTCATCCGCCAGGCAGCACGATGATCGGCCAGGCTAGCTGCAGTCCGGCAATTCCTTCAGGCGAGGTGTCGCTGGTGGTGACGTCGCCGCCATTCCTCGACATCGTGCAATATGCAAAGGACAATTGGCTTCGATGCTGGTTTGCTGGAATCGATACAGCGAGTGTGCAAATCGACATGCTCAAAAATGAAGCCGCGTGGACGGCAATGGTGCGCGAGACGCTTCGTGAACTGGCTCGGGTCGTTCGACCAAATGGCCACGTTGCCTTTGAGGTTGGCGAAGTTCGAGGCGGAAAGGTCTTGCTTGAACGCCTCGTCTGGAAAGCGGCTGACGGGCTGCCGTTTGATCGTCTCGGCGTCATGGTCAATCAGCAGGAGTTTACAAAGACTGCCAATTGCTGGGGCGTCAACAACAACAACGCAGGCACCAACACGAACCGCATTGTGCTTCTAAGGCGGAGCTAGTCATCGATTATCTCTGGAGGAGCTAAAAGCGGGACAACACGATTGTAAAAATTCGCGCTGCTGATTGATGTATTGCTGCCAAGTAGGCCGTTCAGGTAAAGCTGCCTAATGTAATCTACAGGGATAATCCAAACTGGCACGCGCGGGAATTTCTTTATGTCCGAACACACGTAGCCAGCGATAGCGTCTAGCTTCTCTATGAAACCGGCTTCTTGGAAAGACCGCCCGCTGCCGACCATGTAACTGGGGCAGAAGTAGATGGAGCTGCTAACCGATCGAACCTCCCAGTTCATGCCCTTGTCGTCGATCAAGTCGAAACCCGACCCCTCACTAGGAGCTAAGGTCCAACCCAATTGATCTCGTATGCGCCGCTCAAGCATGAACGAGATGCGCCGTCCATCTTGAAAATAAGACAGCACTTCCGCTTCTGAAAGATGCATAGCTTGGGAGAGTTCAGCAAGGTTCCATTCAAAGACGAATGATTCAGACATTCTCTTTCCCCATTGCGTGCAATCCACTACAGCCCGTAAGCTGCAAGGATAAGGTAAAGCGCTATGGGCCAGGTGCAGTTCAAATTGACCCCTGCTGAGCGCACCGAAATATTGAAGCCAGTCAATGGCACTGGCGGATACCAAACGCTTTTACGAGATTTGCAGCAAACACTTCAGCCTGACGGCACGCTCGTCCTAGACGATGAATTGCTTGGGCGCGTTGTTAGAATGTGCCGTTATGGAAATGGCGGTTTCCAAGGGCGTTTGAAGTCTGCCTTTCGCACTCATATACGCGATTTGATGGATTGGTGAGCGACGCAAAGTAGCTTACCATATCCCTCACTGATCCAGAAACGACCGCATTTTACGCGACCGGCTGGGGTGTTTCAGCTTCCTCAGCGCCTTGGCCTCGATCTGGCGGATGCGTTCGCGGGTCACGCTGAACTGTTGCCCGACCTCTTCCAGCGTATGGTCGGTGTTCATGCCGATGCCAAAGCGCATGCGCAGCACGCGCTCCTCGCGCGGGGTCAGGCTGGCCAGCACGCGGGTGACGGTTTCCTTGAGGTTTGATTGCACCGCGGCATCCACGGGGATGACGGCATTCTTGTCCTCGATGAAATCGCCCAGATGGCTGTCTTCCTCGTCGCCAATGGGGGTTTCCAGGCTGATCGGTTCCTTGGCGATTTTCATCACCTTGCGAACCTTTTCCAGCGGCATGGACAGGCGCTCGGCCATTTCCTCGGGCGTCGGCTCGCGCCCGGTTTCGTGCAGGAACTGGCGGCTGCACCGCACCAGCTTATTGATCGTTTCGATCATGTGCACCGGGATGCGGATGGTGCGCGCCTGATCGGCGATGCTGCGCGTGATGGCCTGGCGAATCCACCAGGTGGCATAGGTGCTGAATTTATAGCCGCGCCGATATTCGAATTTGTCGACCGCCTTCATCAGGCCGATATTGCCTTCCTGGATCAGGTCCAGGAATTGCAGGCCGCGATTGGTGTATTTCTTGGCGATGGAGATGACGAGGCGCAAGTTGGCCTCCACCATTTCCTTTTTGGCGATCCGCGCTTCGCGCTCGCCCTTTTGCACCATGTTGACGACGCGGCGAAACTCGCTGAGGCTCATGCCTGCCGCCTGGGCGATGTCCGACACTTCGCCGCGAATGCGGTCGACGGCGTCGGCCTCGCTGCTTGCAAAGGCGGTCCATTTCTTGTCGAGCCCGGCCACGCTGTCGAGCCAGTTTTCGTCGAGCTCGCGCCCGATATAGCGGTCGAGGAAATCCTTGCGCGGCACCTTGTGCCGTTCGGCCAGGCGCAGCATCTGGCCGCCCAGCGCGGTCAGGCGGCGGTTATAGCTGTAGAGCTGGTCGACCAGATATTCGATCTTCGAGCCGTGAAACTGCACGCTTTCCACCAGCGCGGTCAGCTCTTCGCGCAGCCGGTGATATTTTTTTTCCTGTGCGGGCGCGAAATCGCCGCCCGCCGACAGCGCGTCGAGCCGCCCGGTCTGAAGCTTCGTAAACTCCTTGAAGCTTTTGGTAATCGCGGCAAATTTCTCCAGCGCGTCGGGCTTGAGCAATTCCTCCATCGCCGCGAGCGACAGCGTATTGTCCTCCTCCTCTTCTTCAAAGGCCGGGCGCGCGCGGCGCTCGGTCATATCCTCTTCATCGTCGTCGGTCGCGGCGGCGGGTTCATCCTCCACCTCATCCTCGTCCTTGAAGGACGGGCCGGCGGTCTTTTCGCTGATTTCGCCGTCGTCGTCGCCTTCGTCATCGTCGGAGAGATTTTCGGGCGCCGGATCCTTGGACAGCATGGCTTCCAGATCGACGATTTCGCGCAGCTGCATGTCGCCATTGTTCAGCGCGTTCGACCATTCGATGATCGCGTTGAACGTCAGCGGGCTTTCGCACAGCCCCAGGATCATCGTGTCGCGGCCCGCCTCGATCCGCTTGGCGATGGCAATCTCGCCCTCACGGCTCAGCAGTTCCACCGCGCCCATTTCGCGCAGATACATGCGCACCGGATCGTCGGTGCGGTCGACCGTTTCCTTTTTCTTTTCCACCGCCGGGGCGGCGAGCGCACCGGTATCGGTAGTCAGATCGACATCGTCGTCGGCCTCCGCCTCGGCCTCTTCGGCGACATCTTCGTCGCTTTCGACGATGTTGACGCCCATGTCGGAAATCGCCGACATGATGTCCTCAATCTGCTCGGACGACATCTGGTCCTGCGGCAGCGCCTCGTTCAGCTCGTCATAGGTGATGTAGCCGCGCTTTTTGGCGCGCGCGATCAGCTTCTTGATCGCGGCTTCATTCAGGTCGATCAGCGGGGCGTCGCCGCCCTTGTCCATTTCGTCGTCTTCGGCCATGCCAGCTTCATTCCCCGTGTCGCCCGGCCGGTTCCGGGTCATCAACCTTGCCTGTCGCCGCTGTCGGACAAATCCGCCAGCCGCTGTGTCAATTGCGCATCCAGCGCGCGCAGCCGGGCCTGTTCGGCCATGTCGGCTTCGGCCAGTGTTGCCGCGAACCGCGCGGTGGCCGCATCCAGCTGCGCCCTTATGTCCGGCTGGGTCACCAGCACCGACACAAATTCGTCCAGGTCGCGCAGCGCCTTCGTCCGCACGGCCCCGCTTTCATCCGCGCCGCGGCGATGAAAGGAAAATCGCATCGCGTCGGCCCGAACCAGCGTCGTCGCCCTATTATACAGGATTCCGTCTGCCAATATGGCAAGCAGGCCCCGACTATCAAGCCCCTGATGCGAAATGCTGGCATCCAGCATGGCATCGAGCAGCGCCGCGTCGGTCGGATCAGCGATGGCAAGGCGCGCCAGCGCGTCCTGGTTGCGCGCCAACGCCTCGGGAAAGCGCAGCAGCCCGCCCAGCAACGCCGCCACCAGCGGCGGGGCCAGGCCAGCGCGCGCAATGCCCTGTGTCTCGCGCTGCGGCGGTTGCAGGCGCGGGTCGGGCTGAAACCGCCCGCGTGGCCCACCCCGTGTGCCGGCGCGGGCTGGCAGCGGGGCGCGATCGGGCCGCGCGCGCGCAAACAGCGCATCGAGCCGCTCGCGAAACGCCTCGCGATAATGGTGGCGCACATCGGCATCGCCAATGCTGTCGGCATGGGCCAGCAGCCGGGATTTGAGCGCAGCGCGCTCCTCGGGCGTCGCGACCGGCCCGGCGGCCAGCTCGTGCGCCCACAGCCGGTCGACCAGCGGCTGCGCGGCGGCCAGCAACGCCTCCAGCGCCGCCGCGCCGCCCGCGCGCACCACATCATCGGGGTCCTGCCCGGGCGGCAGGGTGACGAACGCCAGGCTGTGCCCGGGGTGGAGCAGAGGCAGGGCGCGCATCGCCGCGCGCATCGCCGCCTTTTGCCCTGCCGCATCGCCGTCAAAGCACAGCAGCGGCACCGGCACCATGCGCCACAGCATCGCCAATTGCTGTTCGGTCAGCGCCGTGCCCAGCGGCGCGACGGCATCGTCAATCCCCGCCCCGGCCAGCGCGATGACGTCCATATAGCCTTCGACGACGATCACCCGGTTCGTCTGGCGCGTGGCGGGCGCGGCGCGGTCCAGGTTGAACAGCGTCCGGCCCTTGTCAAACAGGGGGGTGTCCGGCGAGTTCAGATATTTGGGCTCACCCGCGTCCAAAATGCGCCCGCCAAAGGCAATGACCCGCCCGCGCGGGTCGCGGATGGGGATCATCAACCGGCCGCGAAACCGGTCATAGGGGTCCTTGTCCTCAACGGCGATAAGCATCCCCGCCTCGACCAGCATCGGCACGGGGAATGCGCTGAGCGCCGCCTTCAGCCTTGACCGGCTGTCGGGCGCATAGCCGAAGCCAAAGGCGCGGCGGATGCTGTCCGAAATCCCGCGTTTTTGCAGATAGGCGCGCGCGCTTGCTCCATCGATGCCGTCCAGCTGCTCGGTGAACCATTGCGCGGCGGCGGCGGTGACATCGCGCAGGCTCTGGGCCGCTTCCTGCTGCTTGGCGGCGCGCGGGTCGGGCGCGGGGACATCCATGCCCGCCGTCGCCGCCAGCTCCTTCACCGCATCCATGAACGACAGCCCGCGCTGGTCGGTCATCCAGCGAATGGCATCGCCATGCGCGCCGCAGCCAAAGCAATGATAAAATCCCTTTTCATCATTGATGGTGAAACTGGGCGTCTTTTCATGATGAAAGGGGCAGCAGGCCTTAAACTCCCGCCCTGCGCGGGTCACCTTGATGCTGCGCCCGATCAACGTGGACAGCGTCGTGCGCGCGCGCAGCTCGTCTAGCCATTGGGGGGTGAGGGTCACAAATCCCCCCTCCCGCTACGCTTTGGCGAAGCGTCTGGCATACGCTCCCCTAACCCCTCCCGCGAACGGGAGAGGAACTTTTCTCCCCTCCCGCTTGCGGGAGGGGTCGGGGGAGGGCATGTGGCCAGCACGCGCGCAATCTCGCCCACAACCCCGTCGATATGGCCCAGCACGTCGTGGTTCCAAAATCGAATGACGCGATATCCCTGCGCCTCAAGAAAGGCAGTGCGGGAGGCATCTTTTGCCGCTTCATTGGCGTGCTGCCCGCCGTCGACCTCAATGACAAGCTTGGCCGATCGCGATACGAAATTGCAGATGAACGGCCCGACGGGGAATTGCCGGTTGAACCGGATGCCAGCAACTTTCCGGGCGCTGAGCTGCGCCCACAGCGTGCGTTCGGCGTCGGTGGCGTGGTTGCGCAATTCGCGGGACCGCAGCGTGGGTCGGTTATAGCCTTTGTCGCGCATTGGCTCCACATGCCTTCCCCCGACCCCTCCCGCAAGCGGGAGGGGAGGAAAAGTGTCCGTTCCTTACGGGACAGGGGCAAGGCGGAATCCCTCCTGCCGCCAGCGGGAGGGCATATGGCCTCACTTCACCCCAGCGCCGCCTTCACCCAGCCGCTCGCCTTGCTCATGTCCAGCACCGCGCCGTGGCGTTCCTTTACGGCGGCCACGACGCGGCCCATGTCCTTGACGCTGGTGGCACCCAGTTCGGCGACAATCGCGGCGATGGCGGCGGTTGCGGCGGCTTCGTCCAGCTGGGTGGGCAGAAATTCTTCGATCACCGCGACCTCGGCGGCTTCGATATCGGCCAGTTCCTGCCGCCCGCCCTGAACATAAAGGGCGATGGATTCGCGGCGCTGCTTGACCATTTTCTGCAGCACGTCGGTCACGACGACATCATCGTCGCCCACCGCCGTCGTCACGCGCAATTCAATGTCGCGGTCCTTGATCTTGGCCAGCATCAACCGGATGGTGGCCAGCCGCGCCTTGTCGCCCGCCTTCATGGCGGCGATCTGCGCAGCCTTGATGTCGTCGCGAATCATGCGCTCACTCCCGTCTCTGCGATTTTGGAAAGCAAGTCTTCTAGCTGCAACTTTTCCAAACCGATAGATTGTGAATCAATTTTTTCCGGCTTAATTGGCCGTCCGTTTACCCACATGAACGGAAAATCCCATGCCGCCCAGCCGCCCCTATACCGCACCCGATGGCGCAACCGGCGTGCTCGTGCTCGCCGATGGCACGGTGGTGTGGGGCCATGGCTATGGCGCGGTGGGCGCGGGCGTGGGCGAGATTTGCTTCAACACCGCGATGACGGGGTATCAGGAGGTGCTGACCGACCCCAGCTATGCGGGGCAGATCATCACCTTCACCTTTCCGCATATCGGCAATGTCGGCACCAATGCCGACGATGTCGAACGCGAAACCGCCGCCGCCATCGGCTGCATCACGCGCGAGCTGCCCACCGCGCCCAGCAATTTCCGCAGCACGGCGGGCCTGCCCGATTGGATGGCGGCCAAGGGCCTGATTGGCCTCGCCGGTATCGACACCCGCGCGCTGACGCGGCGCATCCGTAATGCGGGAGCGCCGAATGGCGTGGTGGCGCACAACCCCGACGGGCAGTTTGACGTGGACGCGCTGCTCGCCCAGGCGCGCGGCTGGCCGGGGCTGGAGGGGATGGACCTCGCCAGGGATGTGACGCGCGGCGCGCCGGGGGACTGGAGCGGGGGGGCTTGGGTGTTGGGGGAGGGATATACTTCTCCCCTCCCCTTCAGGGGAGGGGCCGGGGGTGGGGTTTTTCGTCCTGACACCGCGCTCGCCGACAGTCCCCACCCCAACCCCTCCCCTGAAGGGGAGGGGCTTCAAGGACGCCCCCACGTTGTCGCGATCGATTATGGCGCGAAAGACAATATCTTCAGGATGCTGGTCAAGGCCGGCGCGCGGGTGACGGTGCTGCCTGCCACCGCGTCGCTGGACGACGTGCTGGCGCTGCAACCCGCTGGCGTGTTTCTGTCCAACGGCCCCGGCGATCCAGCGGCGACGGGCGCCTATGCGGTGCCTGTGATCCAGGGCTTGCTCGAACGCGATGTGCCGCTGTTCGGGATTTGCTTGGGCCACCAGCTGCTCGGCCTCGCGGCGGGCGCGCAGACGACCAAGATGCACCAGGGGCATCGCGGCGCCAACCACCCGGTCAAACGGTTGAGCGACGCCGCGGTCGAAATCACCAGCATGAACCACGGCTTTGCGGTCGATGCGGCGACCTTGCCCGCAGGCGTGGTCGAAACGCACCGGAGCCTGTTCGACGGGTCGAACTGCGGGATCGAGGTGACCGGCAAGCGCGCCTTCAGCGTGCAATATCACCCGGAGGCCAGTCCGGGGCCGCAGGACAGCTTCTATCTGTTCGAGCGGTTTGTGGGGGCGTTGGGGTGATGTTGGAAGGCTCTTTTGATGTTACCTGAAAACGTGTTTGTCAGCAAGAACTCGAACAAATTAGCGCTGTGGGTCCGAGAAAATCCGCTGCTTAAGCTAAGCATACGTAAGATGGACGCTTACAATCAATTCGGTCCCTATGTGAGTCTGGATTATGAAGCAAAGCTTGAAGAAATTGTTGATTTTGAAATTTCTCCGATTCACATTATTTGCGCTGCAACCGGGCATTCCGTAAGGTGGTCTGCCAGACTGATAAGCGGGGAAATCCACCCCGACGATGCCTTGCACTATAGACTTGCCAAAATCCTAGCAAGATACTGCGGCGTTGGCTTGGAATTGGGCGATTGGCATGTGCCACCTGACGAAGGGGAAATACTGGCAGACAGGCCAGAGAATGGTCCGATAGACAGCGCCTTATGGACGGGACTCCCACGAAAGGGTGTGCTGAACGAGGCCGATGCCGACCGTTTGAAAGCTGCTCTGGCTCTGGTTGAGAGCGCAGTGGAGAGATCAGGAGCGACGAACGAAGAAAAAGCTCAAGCGCGAGCCTACGTAATGGCTTTGCAGGCACTGTCTGATGCTCCTGAGCCGCCCGCAGACCTCATATGGGAGTTAGTCAATCGAGCTTGTCAGCTCTCAGGTATAGCCTCGCTTTTCGTCTCTGTAGTTGCCCTGTTTTTTCGGTAGACAAATAGATGCCCAAACACACCGACATCTCGTCTATCTCCGTCATTGCGAGCGCAGCGAAGCAATCCAGAGCTGTGTTGCGCCGCTCTGGATTGCTTCGCTGCGCTCGCAATGACGGGTGGATGGAAGTGGTCGTTCATCGGGTCAACAAGGACTCGGTCCTTACGTCTCCCAAGGATTTATCAGTTCAACCCCTGACAGTTCAAAATCAGCAACGTTTCGAGTCGCGATTTTTGCTCCGCGCGAAATTGCGATTGCTGCGATTTGAGAATCCGCAAATGGCGGAGTTTTCCCCTGCTTTTCGAGCTTCGCGAACAGCCATCCATGCGCTTCGGCTGCTGCGCGATCGAAGGTTAGTATGCGATCGCGATATCGGGTCAGCAAAGCAAAAACAGCGTCATGCAGTTCGGTCCGCCTTCGACCGAATTCAAGTTTCTCATAGCCATAAACTAGCTCGGCAATGGTTTGGGCAGGGATGCGAATATCGCTATCATTCGCATCGAGCCAATCAATGACGCGCCGCTCTCCATTTTCTCGGAGCGGTTGGCTGATGACGTTGGTATCAACGACGATCATCAAACGGATCGCGCATGGGTTCGAATTTACGTTCGGGCAATTCCAGCTCAAAACCCGGGCGACTTATACGATAGAGATAGGTGCCAATGCTCTCGCCGGGTCGTGGCGCTTTGCCGGGCGGATAATTCTCGGGATCGTCTCTTTCCCGCTCTGCAGAGAGGATATGACGCACCTCACCCTCGACCGACCGACCAGTTTCGGCGGCGCGCGAACGAAGCCACTCTTTCATGTCGTCATCAATTTGACGAATGGTCATACTGCCCATCACAAATCTCCAATGATTGCACTGCAATCATGTAGTTCGAAAGTTGCCTGACTGCAATGCCCAAACGCACCGACATTTCCTCCATCCTCGTCATTGGCGCGGGGCCCATCGTCATCGGCCAGGCGTGCGAATTTGATTATTCGGGGACGCAGGCGATCAAGGCGCTGAAGGAGGAGGGGTACCGGATCATCCTCGTTAACTCCAACCCGGCGACGATCATGACCGATCCCGAGCTGGCGGATGCGACCTATGTTGAGCCGATCACGCCGGAGATTGTCGCCAGGATCATCGCCAAGGAGCGGCCCGATGCGGTGCTGCCGACGATGGGGGGGCAGACCGCGCTCAACACCGCGCTCGCGCTGTTCAACGATGGCACGCTGACCAAATATGGCGTCGAGATGATCGGCGCCGATGCCGAAGCCATCGACAAGGCCGAGGACCGGCAGAAATTCCGCGAGGCGATGGACAGGATCGGGCTGGAATCGGCGCGGTCGGGCATTGCGCATACGCTGGACGAGGCCTTTGCGGTGCTGGAGCGCACCGGGCTGCCCTCCATCATCCGCCCATCGTTCACGCTGGGCGGCACCGGCGGTGGCATCGCCTATAACCGGGAGGAGTTTGAGCATATCGTGCGCGGCGGGCTGGCCGCATCGCCGACGACCGAGGTGCTGATCGAGGAGTCGCTGCTGGGGTGGAAGGAATATGAGATGGAGGTGGTGCGCGACCGCGCCGACAACGCCATCATCATCTGTTCCATCGAAAATATCGACCCCATGGGCGTGCACACGGGCGACAGCATCACGGTTGCCCCCGCCCTGACGCTGACCGACAAGGAATATCAGATCATGCGGAACGCTTCGATAGCGTGTCTCCGCGAAATTGGGGTGGAGACCGGCGGGTCGAACGTCCAGTTTGCGGTCAACCCCAAGGACGGCCGCCTGATCGTCATTGAAATGAACCCGCGCGTGTCACGCTCGTCGGCGCTGGCGTCCAAGGCGACGGGCTTTCCCATTGCGAAGGTCGCGGCGAAGCTCGCGGTCGGCTATACGCTCGACGAGATTATGAACGACATCACCGGGGTCACCCCGGCGGCGTTTGAACCGACGATTGACTATGTCGTTACCAAAATCCCGCGCTTTGCCTTTGAAAAGTTCAAGGGGGCCGAGCCGCTGCTGTCCACCGCGATGAAGAGCGTGGGCGAGGTGATGGCGATTGGCCGCACCATCCACGAAAGCCTGCAAAAGGCGCTGCGCGGGCTGGAGACGGGGCTGAGCGGGTTCAATATTGTCGATGAACTGGTCGGCGCGGATCATGATCGCATCCGGAGCGAACTCGCGCGCGCGACACCCGACCGGTTGCTGGTCGCGGCGCAGGCGATCCGCGAAGGGCTGACGCTGGCGGAGATTAACCGCATCGCGGGCTATGACCTGTGGTTCCTGGAGCGGATGGCCGAAATTGTCGCGGCGGAAAATGAGGTGCGTGCCAATGGCCTGCCCCAGAATGCCGATGCGCTGCGCCGGCTGAAGGCCATGGGCTTTTCGGACAAGAGGCTCGCCTATCTCGCGCTCGAAAGCGCCAATGTGCGGCCGGGAATGGAAAGCGCGATGCGGCGCGGGTCCGGCCTGATCCGCGAGGCCATTGTGGCGATGACCGGCGGGATTACCGAGGACGAGGTGCGCGCGCTGCGCCACCGGCTGGGCGTGCGTCCGGTGTTCAAGACCATCGACACCTGCGCCGCCGAATTTGCCGCACAAACGCCCTATCTCTACTCCACTTATGAAGCGCCCAGCTTTGGCGAGGCCGAGTGCGAGGCCGCACCTTCCGACGCGCGCAAGATCGTCATATTGGGCGGCGGGCCCAACCGCATCGGCCAGGGGATCGAGTTTGACTATTGCTGCTGCCACGCCTGTTTCGCGCTTGCCGATGCCGGGTTTGAAACCATCATGGTCAACTGCAACCCCGAAACGGTCAGCACCGATTATGACACGTCCGACCGGCTGTATTTTGAACCGCTGACGGTCGAAGATGTGCTGGAAATATTGCACGTCGAACAATCGCGCGGCACGCTGGTCGGTGTGATTGTGCAATTTGGCGGGCAAACCCCGCTGAAGCTGGCGCAGGCGCTGGCCAATGCCGGGATCCCGATCCTGGGCACGTCGCCCGATGCCATCGACCTGGCGGAGGACCGCGAACGCTTTGCCGCGCTGGTGCGCAAGCTGGGGCTGCGTCAGCCCGACAATGGCATTGCGCGCAGCCGCGAAGAGGCGCTCGCCGTCGCCGCGCGCATTGGCTATCCGGTGCTCACCCGGCCATCCTATGTGCTCGGCGGGCGGGCGATGGAAATCGTCGACACCCCTGAACAGCTGAGCCATTATATTGAAACGGCAGTGCAAGTGTCGGGGGACAGCCCCGTACTCATCGACCGCTATCTGCGCGACGCGATCGAGGTGGATGTCGACGCGCTGTGCGATGGCAGTGACGTTGTTGTCGCAGGCGTGCTGCAACATATCGAAGAGGCGGGTGTCCATTCGGGCGACAGCGCCTGTTCCATCCCGCCCTACAGCTTGCCCGCCGCGGTGGTCGCCGAAATTGAGCGGCAGACCGAATTGCTGGCACGCGGGCTGAACGTCCGCGGGCTGATGAACATCCAGTTTGCGGTAAAGGATGACCCGGAATCGGACCTGGGGGCCAGCGTCTATCTGATCGAGGTCAACCCGCGCGCCAGCCGCACCGTGCCCTTTGTCGCCAAAGCGGTAGGCGCGCCCATTGCCAAAATTGCCGCGCGGGTGATGGCGGGCGAACGGCTGGCCGACCTGCCGCGCATCAACCGCGACATTGCCCATGTCGCGGTGAAGGAGGCGGTGTTCCCCTTTGCCCGCTTCCCCGGCACCGACCCGGTGCTGAGCCCCGAGATGAAATCAACCGGCGAAGTCATGGGCATTGACGCCGACTTCGCGCTTGCCTTTGCCAAGGCGCAGCTGGGGGCGGGCGACCGGCTGCCGACCAGCGGGCGGTTGTTCGTGTCGGTGAAGGACAGCGACAAACCGCGCGTCGCCGATGCGGTGGCGCGGCTGGTCGATTGGGGCTGGCGCATCGTGGCGACGGGCGGGACCGCCGATTATCTGGCATCGCGCGGCATCGCCATCGAACGGGTGAACAAGGTGGCGCAGGGCCGCCCGCATATCGTCGACCGGATCAAGGATGGCGACATCCAGCTGATCTTTAACACGACCGAGGGTTGGCAGAGCCTGAAGGATTCGCAATCGATCCGTGCCTCTGCGCTGACCGGCGACATTGCCTATTACACTACGGCGGCGGGATGTGCGGCGGCCGTGGAGGCGATTGGCGCGCTGCGCGCACGCAGTCTTGAAGTTAAGCCGCTGCAGGACTATTATTAAGGGAACGCCCACCCCCCGAAAGACTCAGGAACGCGGCGCGGCCGCCCCGGCGAAGCTTCGCTGGCGGGCGATTATTGATGAAGGAACAGGGACAAATGGCAGCTGTGGAAAAAGTGCCGATGCTGGCCGAAGGCTATGACAAGCTGCATGCGCAGCTGGCCAGCCTGAAGGCCGAACGCCCGCAGATCGTCGATGCGATCGAAGAGGCGCGCGCGCATGGCGACCTTTCAGAAAATGCCGAATATCACGCGGCCAAGGAACGCCAGGGCCAGGTCGAGGCATCGATTGCCGAGCTGGAAGACCGGCTGTCGCGCGCCCAGATTATCGATCCGACCAGCCTGTCGGGCGACCGCATCGTCTTTGGTGCCACGGTCACCCTGCTGGACGAGGATGACAAGCCCGTGCGCTATCAGATCGTCGGGCAGGCAGAGGCCGACGCGAAAATTGGCCGGATCAGCTATAACAGCCCGCTGGGCCGCGCGCTGATCGGTCGCCGCGTGGAGGATGAGGTCGAAGTGACCGTCCCCGCCGGTGACAAATATTATCTGGTCAAGCAAATCGAATTCATCTGATCGCGCGCCATGTCCGCTGCGCGCGCCCCCCTGACCAATGGCCTGGCGCTGCTGTGCGCGGCGGTGCATCTGCTGCTCTTGGTCAGCGGGCGGCACGAATGGGCGGTGCTCAGCGGCGGTTTCATCCCCGATCGGTGGAGCGGGCTGGCCTATGGCCCGGCGGTGCCCGCGCTCCTGTCCCCGCTCAGCGCCGCGCTCTTGCACAGCAATGTGCTGCATCTGGCGATGAACATGCTCATCCTGGTCTTTGTCGGGCGGCAGCTGGAACCAGTGCTGGGCTGGCGGCTGCTGGCCGGGCTGCTGCTCGCCGGGGTTTATGCCGCCGCGCTGGCCGAATGGCTGTTGTCGGATAGCGGCAACATCATCGTCATCGGGGCGAGCGGGGCCATTTCGGCGCTGGTCGGGGCCTTTGCCTTCATCTTCAACCGCAACAGCGTGCGGCCCATTGGCCCCATACCTGCGGTGGTCGTGCGCGCCACATGGCTGGCGCTGGCGTGGATCGGACTGCAATTCGCCATCGGCTATGCCGCGGGCGGCGGCATTGCGATCTTGAGCCACATTGGCGGCTTCCTCGCGGGGCTGGTGCTGGCCCGACCGCTGCTGCGCGCCCGCTTTCGCGACCCGCGCAGTGCACTGCGCTGACATGACCACCCGGTCAATTTGATCGGCCCTCCGGTCAGCGGATCGCGATGGGGTTGACGATGGCCTGAACCGTGCCCTTGATCCGCGGTTGCCCCAAAACGAACAGAAATTCGGTGGCTCCATCGGCGGCCAGCGCGGCAGTGTCGACATTTTCCAATATGTGCACGCCGTGCGTCACCAACAGCCGCTGGTGCACGATGAAGGGCGCGGCGGGGTTTTCAAAGGGGATGGCCTCCAGCGCGGAGGTGTCGGCACCCACCATCACCACGCCCAGCGACGCCAGATAGTCGGCCCCTTCGCGCCCCAGACCCGGTTGGGACGCAATGAATTTGGCCGGGTCGGTCGCCGCAGTCGCGAGCCAGCCGGTGTGGAACAGCACGACATCGCCCTTGCCAATGGTCACGCCCGCCGCCTTGGCCGCGGCGTCAATATCGGCCCGGTTAAAGGCGGTGCCCGGCGGCAAGGGATTTTGCTTCAGCTGCTTGGTCATATCGAGCAGGACGCCCCGCGTCGCCGTGGGCAAAATCGCCTCCGTCCCGAATTTCGTCACTCCGTCGGGCCGGTAAAAGTCGCGCGCATGGACGCCGTTATAATGGACGCGGTCGATGCCGATGTGCGCAAAACCATCCAGCTGCGTGCCGATGCCGACAAAGCTCATGATGACATCGTCATGGCCGGTGACCTTATTGGCCCCCATGGGCGCGCCGCCGCCATCGTCGATTCCCATCACGGCCACCGACGTCGACCGCCCGGGCCAGGCCGGCGTGTCGGGCCCGGTGACGATGCCCAGCGCATAGACTTTGCCCAGCTTGACGAGCTGCGCCGCCTTCACCGTGGCGGCAGGCGACAGATTGTTCATCGCGCCGTGGGTGTCGCCAGCGCCATAGGAAGCGGGCGGCTTGTCCTGCGCCGCCACCGGCGCGCAGCCGATGCCAATGGCCCATGCCGCCAGCCAAGCCAGGGTGCGTGTCATGTCGTCCCTCCTCCCAATTCCCGGGACGAGGGTAAAGCAAGCCAGTGGCAAAGGCCAGCGCCGCACCGCTATGGATGAAGCGACAGCCAATCCCCCGCCAGCAGCAGCGCGATGCGCACGTCGATGCCGCACCCGTCGGCGCGCTTTGCCGCCACAAAGGCGGCCAGCTCCCCCAGCGCCACGCGGTGGACGATGATGTCCTCGCCCGCCACGCCGCCGCCGCTCCCCATGCGCGTCAGATCGCGGGCGATGAGCAGGGTGAAGCTTTCGCTGACCATCCCCGGCGAGCTGAAAAATTCGCCCGCGTCGGTCCAGTGCGCGGCGCGGTAGCCGGTTTCCTCCTCCAACTCGCGCGCCGCAGCCAGAGCAGGGTCCTCGTCCGCCACCTCGTCGCCGATCAATCCGGCGGGCAGCTCCAGGCAGCGGCGGCCCAGCGGCACGCGATATTGTTCGACCAGGATGATGTGCCGCCCGTCGGCGGCATCGTCGATGGGCAGGATGACCGCCGCGCGGATGCCGCGGGCGCGGGCGACATATTCCCATTTGCCCTGCCGCTTGGCGGTGATGAACTGCCCCTGCCACATGGTTTCGGCGGGCAGCGCCGCGTCGGCATCGCTCATAGCTCGATTAACCGGTCGGGCAGCTCATTGGGGTTCTCGCTGCCCTTGGGCAGATGCTCGCGCAGCACCGCGCCCATTTGCTCCACCGCTGCCGCCATGCCTTCGCCTGGCCGGCCCGCGCGGACATGGTCCAGCAGGCTTGCCATCGCTGCGCCCCAAATCTCTGGGGCTACCTTGTCGGCAATGGCGGCGTCCGCAACAATGTCGGCGCGCCGTTCGCGCAGGGACAGATAGAGGAGGACGCCGGTCTTGCCGGTCGTGCGCGCCTCGGCACTGACGCGAAACAGGCTGAGCGCGCGGGCGCGCACCCGCCGCGCCTTGATGCCCCCCGGCGTCAACGCCAGGCGCAGCGGCAGGAGCTGCATCGCGGCAAAGGTGCCAATCCAGCAAAAGGCCGCAAAAACCGCGACAATGCCCAGCCACTGGCCCGGGCTGTGGTCATAGGTCCAGCCGCCCAGCGCGCGTTCATACAGCGCCTGAAACGCATCGGGAAACAGGGCAATGGCCGACAGCGCGGCAAAGCAGGCGATGCTGGCCCAGGCAAAGGCGACCTCGCGATATTTGTCCGACAGGTCGGTGACGATGGTGACGATTTCGCCGCTGGTATGCGCCTCAGCCGCGGCCACGGCGGCGGTGACGCGGCGGTGGTCGTCGGCGGACATATGGATGGTGGGTGGCATGCCCTGTTCCTTCTACCAGCCGCCCGACGCGCCGCCGCCGCCAAAGCCGCCGCCGCCGCCCGAAAAGCCGCCGAACCCGCCGCCACCCGAAAAGCCGCCGCCGCCCCAGCTGCTGCCCCGGCTGCCCCGGCTGTGGTTCCAGTCGCCGCCGCTGCCCCAGATGATGACGGGGGCGTCCCAGGCGCTGCGCCGTTTGCGATATTTTTTCCCGCGCCGCCGCCCGCGCGCGATGCTCAGCACGACAAGGAAAATCAGCAATATCCAGAAAATCAGGAAAAACAGGCCCGCCCCGCTGGATCCCTTTTTGCTGTCGGCTGCGGCGGCGTTGGCGCGCGCCTGTTCGGGGGGCAATTCGATCTGCTTGATGATCGCGTCCGTCCCGGCGTTGATGCCGCCGGCAAAGTCCCCCGCCTTGAACCGGGGGGTCACGACATCGCGAATGATGCGCCCCGACAGCGCGTCGGTCAGCACCGGTTCCAGGCCATAGCCGACGTCGATGCGCATCCGCCGTTCGGCAGGCGCGATCAGGAACAGCACGCCATCGTTGCGCGCCGATGAACCAACGCCCCATGCGCGGGCCAGCGCCACGCCATAATCGGCAATGTCACGGCCGTTCAGGCTGGTGACCGTCGCGACCACCAGCTGCTGCTTGCTGCGCGCTTCAAACGCCGCCAGCTTGTCGGTCAGCGCGGCCTCGGCGGCGGGGGGCAGCAAATCGGCCTGGTCAACCACACGCCCGCTGAGCTTGGGGAAATCCTGCGCGGCGGCAGGGGTCAGTGCCAATGCGGCCCCCAGCAGCGCAATCAGGGCCAGCCACAGGTCGCGCGCGCCGCGCATCTCACTTCGTCCCGAAATTCACCTTGGGCGCGACATTGGCGTTGGGGGTGACCGCCTCAAACGGCTTCATCGCCTCGGCCCCGTGGATGATCTTGGCGCCGATGATGTCGGGAAAGGTGCGGATGGTGGTGTTATAATCCTGCACCGACCGGTTGTAATCGCCGATGGCAACGGTGATGCGGTTTTCGGTCCCTTCCAGCTGGGTCATCAGGTCGGCAAAGCGGCCCTGGCTTTGCAGCTGCGGATATTGTTCGACCGTCACCAGCAACCGGCCCAGCGCGCTGGTCACATTGCCCTGCGCGGCGCGGAACGCTTCGACCTTCGCAGGGTCGGACAGGTCGTCGGCGTTTAGCTGCACCTGGGTCGCGGATGCCCGCGCCTGGATGACACCTTCCAGCGTCGCTTGCTCAATCTGGGCCGCGCCGCGCGCCGTTTCGACCAGATTGGGGATGAGGTCGGCGCGCCGCTGATAGGCGGCCTGGACATCGGCCCATTTGGCCTTTGCGGCCTCTTCCTTGGTCGGCACGCTGTTGATGCCGCAGGCCGACAGGGTCATGGCGGCAAGGCTGGCTGCAATCAGGCGGGTGGGCAGGGGCGCGGGGCGGAACGACATGGCCGATACTCTCCAACTGCACCGGCACCGTGCCGGGGCGCAGGCAGCATAGGTGGACGCTTGAACCGCCGCAATCAATAGCGCATGGTGCCCATGGTACCCAAAATGGGCACCAATCAACAGCATAACAGCCGGGGTCCCAATATGATTTCAGAATTCAAAGCCTTTATCGCGCGCGGCAATGTGCTCGACCTTGCGGTCGGCGTCATTATCGGCGGCGCCTTTGCCACCATCACCAAATCGCTGACCGAAGATATCATCATGCCGGTTATTTCCGCCATTTTTGGCGGGGTCGATTTCACCAACAAATTCATCCTGCTGGGCGCGGTGCCCGATGGCGTCGCGGCGACCGATTATGCGAAACTGAAAGAGGCGGGCGTGGCCATGCTGGGCTATGGCGCGTTCATCACCGCCATCATCAACTTCCTCATCCTGGCCTTTGCCATCTTCCTGATCGTGCGTCAGGCGAACAAGGTCATCGCGCCGCCGCCGCCAGCGGGCCCGAGCGAGGTCGATTTGCTGACCGAGATCCGCGACGCGCTCAAAAAATAAGCGCGGCCAGTGGGTCAATGCAGGGGGCGGCGCGCGGCTCATGTGCGCCGCCCCTTTGCAATCTTCACGCATCGGCCTTATATCGGGCGGGCCGGAGCAATCCGGCTATGAGGATAAATGGTGCCGTGGAATAGGCGCAGCGGACCCGGGGGCGGTACCCGGCGGCTCCACCATGATCCAGCAGCGATGCTGGCTTTTGACGGGGCCGAACTAGGATCGACGTGCGTTCAAAGACGGTGGTTTCTTCCGGGCTGAGTAACCCGTTAAAGGCTCAAAACTCACAAGTGCCAATGACAATGAAGCACTCGCTCTGGCTGCCTAACCCATAAAGCCGCAAGGCCCAAAGTTAGACAAAGAGAGCGCGGTTCGGACCGAACCGGGCAACAGAATCGGATACCAGCGGCTGGGGACGAGCCGGGCAACAGAATCGTCCCACCTTATCCGATGGCGCCTATGTGGGAAAATGCGGCGAGGGCATTGCGCGCTTGGGCCATCGCCAATTCAACGCTCCACTTTTGCAACAAGCGCCAGCCCAGCCCCGGCAAAGCTGCACAGCGCGGCGGCGGCCAGCATGGCCGGGATGCCGCCGATACTGTCGAGCCATCCGAGCGTCAGTCCGCCAAGGACAGTGCCCAGATTGAACACCGCCATGAAAACCGCAAATTGCGTCGCGGCGATGGCGGGGGTGCACAGCCGCATCGCCAATGATCCGCCCGCGACCAGGCGGAGTGCGCGCAGGATTTCGGTGATGAACAGGAACGCGATGAAGATCGCTGGGTTGGTCCATTGGGCTTGCAGCGCCAGCATCAGCAGCGCACAGGCACCGGTCAGCATCGCACCGATGATGAACGCCCGCCGCGCCCCCCACCGCGCGGCGGCAAAGCCGAACAACAGCGCCGCGGGCAGACCTGCGAGCAGCTGCGCCTGGCTGGACCAGGTGGTGAAGCTGTCTTTTTGCCAGCCCAGCACCTCGGCGGCGAACAGCGGTTTGACGCCGTTCAATATGCCCGGCGCCATAAGCGCCGCGACAAACGCCAGCATGAGAATGACGATCTGCCGCTGCGACATGGCTTTGAATACGTCGCGGATGATGGGCCACAGCGCGCCCAGGTGAATGTCGAGGTTGCGTTGGGTGGCGTGACCCTTGGTCCAGGGCAGCAACCGTTCGCCCGCGCGTTCGCGGACCGCCATGACCAGCAACAAAATGGCGGTCAGAATGATCGCCAGCGCCAGTGCGGCGGCGGGAATCCCTTGATAGGCGATCAACGTGCCGCCCAGGCCGGTGCCAATGGCAATGCCCGTCATCTGGCCGCCGAACATTACGCCATTGACGCGCTCGATTTCATTTTTGGGGAGTATGTCAGCGGCAAGCCCGTCAACCGCCACATCCTGCACCGCCGACCCCATGCCGAGCGCAAAGGCAAAGGCGGTCAACAGCGCCACATCCTGCACGGCCGGGTTCAGGGCCGCCAGCACCGCAAGGGTGCCGATCATCCCCAGTTGACCAAAGATGATCCACGGTCGCCGCCGTCCCATGGCCAGAAAGGCCCAGCGGTCCATCACGACGCCATAAGCCAGCTTGAAGGTCCATGGCAGATTGGCCATCGCCAACACTGCACCCACCGCCGCCGCCGACGCGCCATTTTGCGCCAGCCAGCCCGGCAAGGCGAAGTTGATGAAACCGAGCGGCAGGCCCTGAGCAATATAGAGCAGGAACAATGTCGCCACGCGCAGCCCGCGATGCTCGCTGAGCGCGAGCGATGGCGCTGGCTTGGGAAGGGCAAAGGTGCTGGCCATGGGCATCGCTCCTGCGCGGGTATTGCATTGTCGCGGGGGGAGAGCGGGCGGCGCCAGGGATGCCGCCGCCCGCCAATGATCCTGAAACCGGGTCGCGTTGCTTCAGAATCAAGTGCTGATATTCGGTGGAGCCGAGGGCTCAGCGAACCTTATATTCGCGCAGCAGCGTGCTGCTCATCACCGTGCGATATTCGGCGCGGTTGCCGCTTTCGGCCTGGCGTTGGGCCATGGTTGTCTTGGCCCAGGCCTCATAGGTTTTTTGGCGCCGCTGTTCTTCGGCGGTATCGGGCAGGCTGGCGAATGTCGTCATCAGATAGACATTCGGTTCGCCATGGCGCGGATTTTCGCTCACATAGATTTTATAGTCGGTGATCCAGCCCTGCGATTTGGCAAAATCCTGATTCCTTTTCCATTCGCCCGCAAGGTGCATGGCATATTTCAGCGATGCACCGTCCTTGACGAAAATGCCCCCGACTTCGGCATAGTCGCCCGCCACGAGCGGCGATTCCTGGGCCAGGGCAGCGGCGGGCAGCGCCATCGGCGCGGCGATCGTCACGGCGGCGGCCAGCATCAGATTTTTCAGCATCGTCATCGTCATTCTCCCTCAATGGGCCTGCGCGGATATGGGGCAGGCCAAAGCGTTGCAGGGAATAGGGCTATGGCCCAGCGGGGAAGCCGACACAGCCTCTCCGCCGCCGGAAATCGCGCGGGGCGACCCGGATAAACCGATGATTTTTGGACTTTCCCTGTGCGCCGATGATGATGCCAACGCCTGACCGGCGTCAATCCATCCGAGCGTCAATAAAGCGTCAATAAAGCGTCAATGCGGGCTCGGTCCTGTCACAAGCCATTCGTCGTCCCGAACTTGTTTCAGGACAACAAGCATTGCGGCCTGTTGTCCTGAAACGAGTTCAGGACGACGATCGTTGGGTTGGCCGGGTGCAGATCAATGCCGGGTGCAGATCAACGCCGGTTGGTGGGCATCGGCAGGATATCGGGCCAGCCATATTTGTCCCACGCCGCCGCCAGCCCAATGCGCTGGGCAAAGGGGATGAATTCGTCGTCCTGCCAAATCCGGCGGATGGGGTCGATTTCGGCCCATATGGCGATCAGCGCCGTGATGTTGGGCGCCGACAGATTTTCCCCCAAGGTCCGCAAGACCATCGGGAAATGGCCCATGAACACCGCCGGGATCGCAATCGACAAATCGCCCTTGTCATACATGGTCATGTGCAGAAATTCGAGCGTGCGGCAATAAGTCTCGCGGTCCTCGGGCACGCCGCTGCACACGCCTTTGGCCGCGACCAGCCAATAGGCGTCCATCACCTCCTGCGTCATCGGGGCGGTGCCGGCGGGCGGAAAGATCGATTTGTTGAGCAGCAAGCGGGTCTGCATATATTGATCGACCGCGCGGTCATGCTGTCCCTTGGCTGCCGTTGCCACCGCCAGATAAATCGACGCAAAGCCCAGATCGACCGAGCGTTGATGGTCGGCAATGGCCGCGTCGATGTCGCCTTGATTAAAGCGGGCCGTGCCGCGCAGCATGAATTTGCGGCCATCGACCGGGTCCTGCGCCAAGGCTTCTTCGATATAGCGCAGCCCGTCGGCCGTGCGCCCGCAAAACAGGAGGTAAGAGCCCAGCCGCATCGCGACCTGTGGGTTGGTCGGTTCCAGCCGATATCCCTTGAACGCCAGGTCCAGGCCGCCGACAAAGTCATTGTTCACCATCTGGTGAAAGCCGAGCAGTGCATAGGCCTGCCCCAGATTGGGGTTGATGGCGAGCGCGCGTTCGACGCTGGCGGCCATCAACGCCGATTGCGCCGGACGGTCGAGGCAGGCGGTGTAAATGGCAATCAGCTGATGCACTTCGCCCTTCAACAGCCAGGCTGCGGCGAAATCGGGGTCCAGCGCCAGCGCCATTTCCAGCAGTCTGACCGCCGTGTCCAGTGCGCCATCGCCAAACATTTTATAGCTCAGCGCCTTGCCCTGCAGATACAGGTCATAGGCCGCCTTGCTGTGGGTCACCCCATGCACCAGCGGCGGCTGCATCGCGACGCCCAGCGCGCTGCCGATGGCGGCGGTCACCGCCTGGGCCAGGCTTTCCTGCAGCGCGAAAACATCATCCAGGGTGCCGTCAAAGCGTTGGCCCCAGATTTCAAAGCCCGTCTCGCCCGCAATCAGATGGACATGGATGCGCACGCGTTCGCCCTGGCGTTGCACCGATCCTTCGATCAGATGCGACACCCCCAGCGCCGCCGCGATCTGGGGCAACGATTGTTGGGAATCGCGAAAATGAAAGGATGATGTGCGGCCTGCGACCAGCAGTTGCGGCACCTGGCCCAGCGTCGAAATCAGCTCGTCGGCCATGCCATCGACAAAATAGTCGCTTTCGCCCGACCCAAAACTTTGGAACGGCAACACCGCAACGCGCGCCTTGCCGCCCGTGGCGGGCGCGGCGGTTCGCAGTTGCAGCGGCGCGCTGCGCACGGCCCAGGCATCGAGTAACTTGGTCGCGGTCGCGCTATTGCCCGCGCGCTGCAACCGGTCCACCGCGTCGGCGATGGCGATGCCCAACCGATGCTCCACCGCCCCGCGCTGGCGCGTTACCCAGCTTTCCAGCGGCGCGCCCGATGGCTGTATATCCAGCAGCACATGGGTGCCAATGCTGGCCAGCAGCGCGGTGACCAGCGCCACATCGCCGACCAGCAAGGCCGCCTCCAGCTCGCCCAGGTCGCTGTGCACGCTGTGCGGCTGCAAACCGATGCGGTCGCGCGCGATGGCCAAAATGGGGCAGCCATGCGCCTCCAATACCTTGCCCAGGTCGAGCAGGCATTGGCGCAGGCTGGCCTTTGCCTGCGCGTCGAAACGGCCCGGCCACAGCAATTTGGCCAGCGTGTCGCGCGCCATGGGTTCGCCAGGGTCGGCGCACAGCATGGCCAGCAAGGCCCGCGCCCGCCGATTCGCCAGCGCCACGGGGCGACCATCGGGTGCGTGCAGGCGGAATTCCCCGAACAGGGTGACGCGCACCTTGCCGGTGACGGCGGCCGTGCTGCTGTCCACCAGACCCACCCCGTCCGTCATGTTGCCAAGCCCCCCGCGCGCGGAAGCTAACCCGAACCGGCGGCAATATCCAGATGAAGTTAAGCGGATGGCTGTCCGTTGCCAGGGCGCTGTACGGCGGCCTGCAACTGGTCATCCAGCGCCCGGGACACCGTCAGCGGCGAGCTGGTATAGCGCGCCAGCCGGGCATAGATGATGGGGATCAGCACCAGAGTGATCAGCGTCGCCAGCGCGACGCCGAACACGATGACGACGCCAATGGCGGTGCGCGCGGCGGCCCCGGCGCCCGATGCCAGCACCAGCGGTATTGCGCCCGCCACCGTGGCGATGGACGTCATCAAAATGGGGCGCAGGCGGCGGGTGGCGGCGGCGCGCGTCGCGGCGACAATCTCCATCCCCTCATCGCACAGCTGGTTGGCAAATTCGACGATCAAAATGCCGTTCTTGGCGGCCAGGCCGACCAGCATGACGATGCCGATCTGGCTGTAAAGGTTCAACGTCTGGCCCATGATGGCCAGCCCGATGACGCCGCCCGCCACCGCCAGCGGCACGGTGGTGATGATGGTCAGCGGATGGACAAAGCTTTCAAACTGCGCGGCCAGCACCAGATAGACAAGGACGATGGTCAACAGGAAGATGAGGACGATCGACCCACCGGTTTCCTTGAACGCCTGGCTTTCGCCGCGATAGCCAATGGCCTGCACCTCTTCGGCCTCGCTCGCCGCATTTTCCAGAAACTCCAGCGCCTCGCCCATGGTATAGCCCGGGGCCAGCGCGCCCGACAGGGTGATGGCGCGCAGCTTGTTGAAACGGCCCAGGTCGCGCGCGCCCGCAAATTCGCTGACCGTGACCAGATTGGCGAGCGGGACCAGCGCGCCGCTTTGCGACCGCACCTGGATGGCGGCCAGGGCCTCTGGCGCGGCGCGGTCGGCGGCCTCGGCCTGGACGATGACGCGATACTCCTCGCCCCGGTCGACATAGGTGGTCACCCGGCGCGACCCCATCAGCGATTGCAGCGCGGCGCTGACGTCGCTCACCGCCACGCCCAGGTCCCCGGCGCGCGCAGTGTCGACGGCGATGCGCAGCTGCGGCTTTGTTTCCTTGTAATCGGCGTCCAGATTGATGATGCCGGGATTGTCGGCGGCGGCGGCCAATATGCGGTCGCGCGCGCGGGCCAGATCCTCGTAACTGTTGCCCGCAATGACAAAGTTCAGCGGCTGGCCGCGTCCCCGGCTCAGCGAATTGCGCGGGCTGGCGTTGCCGCGCAGCGCCGCGCTCTGCGCGAAAATGCGGTTGACCTGCGCGGCGACATCCTGCGTCGTTTCGCTGCGCTCGTCCCAGGGTTTGAGAAAGATGACGAATGCGCCCGTGTTGAAATCGTCGCTGGGACCAAAGCCGCCGGGGGTGCGCTGAATCATCGATCGCACCGTGCCCTGTTCGAGCAGGTCCAGCATCGGCTTTTGCAAGTCCAGCATATAGCGGTCCATTGCGGCAAAGCTGGTGCCCTCGGGCGCGCTCAAATTGGCCTGAATGATGCCGACATCCTCGGCCGGGGCCAGTTCATTGTCGAGCGTGGTGAACAGCCAACCCGCCCCTGCCAGAAAGCCGACAATAGCCAGCATCGGCACCAGTGGCCGGGCGATGACGCGGTCGAGCAGGCGGCCATAGCCCGCCTCGATGCGGCGGAACCGGTCGTCAACCGCGCGCGCCAGCCGCCCGCGCTCCTCCTTCCGCAGCAGCTTGGAACAGAGCATCGGTGCCAGGCTGAGCGCGATAAAGCCCGAAAAGGCGACGGCGGCGATCATCGCGGCGGCCAGTTCGCGGAACAACAGGCCCGTCTGCCCGGCCAGAAACATGACGGGCACGAACACGGCGCACACGACGATGGTGGTCGAAATCACCGCAAAGGCCACCTGGCGCGTGCCGTTGACGGCGGCGGCCAGCGGCGGCTCGCCCGCCTCAATCCGGTGATAGACATTTTCGAGCACCACGATCGCATCATCGACCACCAGCCCGATGGCGAGCACCAGGGCGAGCAATGTGAGCAGATTGACCGAAAAACCCAGCATCCACAGCACGGCAAAGGTGGCGAGCAAACAGATAGGCACGGTGACCGCCGGGATGATGGTCGCACGCAGGCTGCCCAAAAACAGATAGATGACGAACACGACCAGCAACGCCGCTTCGGCCAGCGTGATCCACACCCCGTCAATGGCGCGGCTGATGAACAGCGATTCGTCGGACCCCACGGTCATCGTCATGCCGGTGGGCAGGTCGGGCCTTATCTCTTCGGCCAGCGCCTTGGCGGCTTCGGCCACCGCCAGCGTGTTGGCACCCGATTGGCGGACAATGCCCATGCCCAGCGCCGAACCGCCGTTCAGGCGAAAGGCGGCGTAGGGATTTTCCGCCTCTACCTCCACCCGCGCGACATCGCCCAGCCGCACCAGATAGCCATCATCGCCGCGCGCGATGACAAGCGCGCGAAATTCGCCGGGGGTGACAAAGGGGCGCTCGACCCGGATCGTGGCGTTGCGGTCGGGCGCCTCGATGCGGCCTGCAGGCAGCTCGACATTTTGCGCGCGCAGGGCGCCTTCGACATCCGCCGGGGTCAGGCCCAGCGCGGCCAGGCGCTGCGGCTGCATCCAGATGCGCATCGCGGGGCGCGCCTCGCCGCCCACAAAGACGCGCGCGACGCCGTCCAGCGCGGAAAAGCGGTCGACCAGATTGCGGTCAACATAATCGCTGAGCTGCAATCGCGACCAGCCGGGCCGCGAAATGACCAGGAACAGGATGGGCGAGGCGTCGGCATCCACCTTGCGCACTTCGGGGGCCAGCGCCTCTTCGGGCAAATCCTCGCCCACGCCGCCCACGCGGTCGCGGACATCGTTGGCGGCGGCATCAACGGTGCGGCCCGGGGCAAATTCAATGGTAACCTCGGACTGGCCGTCGCGCGACCGCGAGCTGATGGTTTCAATCCCTTCGATCCCGGCCAGCGCATTTTCCAGCACCTGGGTGATGCGCGTTTCGACCACATTGGCCGCCGCGCCGGTATAGGTTGTTTGCACCGACACAATCGGCGGCTCGGTATCGGGATATTCGCGCACCGGCAGGCTGAAAAAACCGACGATACCGACCAGCACCAGCAAAATTGCCAGCACTGCGGCAAAGACGGGCCGCTTGACCGAAAGATCGGACAGCGTCACTTCGCGGCTGCGTCGCTGGCCGCCACGCCGCTGGCCGCCTTGCCCTCGCCCTCGACCCTTACCTTCATGCCGTCGGACAATTTGACCACGCCCTCGGTCACCACGTGCGTGCCGGGGGCCAGGCCGCCGGTGATTTCCACGAGGCCGTCGCGGCGTCCGCCCGTCGTCACCGGCGTCCGCTTCACCGTGCCATCGTCCGCCAGGATATAGACAAAACGGTCGTCGCCTTCGTTGACGATCGCCAGTTCGGGCACGGCGGTGGCGGTGCGCGGGCGCGATTGCAGCTCGACCGTCATCAACATGCCCGGGCGGATCTGGCCCGCGCCGTTGGGGATATGCGCGCGCAGCTTGACCGCGCGGGTGGCAGGATCAATCACCGGGTCGATGGCGCGAATGGTGCCGCCGAACATCTGGTCAGGAAAGGCTGCCGAGCGTGCGGCGATGGCCTGGCCCACGGCGACGCGCGCCAGCATGGTTTCGGGGACGGTGAAATCCAGCTTGATGACGCCAATGTCGCTGATCGTCGCGATGGGCGTGCCCGCGCCAACGACGGCACCCACCGAAATCTGCCGCAACGAGGCAAGGCCCGAGAAGGGCGCGCGAATGACCCGGTCTCCAATCGACGCCCGCGCCTCGGCGGCGGCGGCCTGTGCCGTGGCCAGCGCCGCAACCTGCGCGTCATAATTGGCCTTGGTCGCAAAGCCGCGATCTTTCAGCACCTTGAGCCGCCCCAGCTGCTGCTCCGCCTCGCGCGCGCGGGCGGCGGCGCTGGCGAGCGAGGCTGTCTCCTGCCCCTGCGCCAGTTCGGCAATCAACTGACCGCGCCGGACAAAGCCGCCGTCGGCAAAGCCCAACCGGATGATGCGCTCGGTCACCGGCGCGGTCAGCACCACTTGCTCATTGGCCGTTGCGGTGCCGATGGCGGCATAGACATCGGCAAATTGCTGGGTCGCGGCGGCCTCCGCCCGCACCAGCGGTAGTGGACGCTGCTGCTTTTCCTCGCCCGCCCCGCAAGCCGCGAGCAGCAGGGCCAGCGAAGCGGCCAGCCAGGGAGCAAGGTGGCGGGAGGGCAGGAGAGCAGCGCCTGATGCCGGGAGACGGATGGTCATAACATGTCCCCCCTTGGACGACCGCGCGGGCTTGGCAAGTCTTTCCTGCCGCCCCAAGCCAAGGAGACGCGCGAAGCCACCACCGGGTTCCCGCGATGGGCGCGAAGGGGGGGGCTATGCTGCTACGGCAGCGCGGCTATTTGCCGCGATCAGCATCATTAGGTGGCCACCGATGGCCTTACCAAGCAGTGGCGGCACAGCATTACCCACCTGAACATATTGCTCAGTTTTGGAGCCCAAAAACTCAAATGAGTCTGGAAAAGACTGCAGCCGCGCGGCCTCACGGACGGAAATAGCTCTATCTTGCTCCGGGTGGATGTAGGCCCCCCAGTGAATATCGCACTTGGTCAGCACCGTGCATGACAGGCCCTCCCATGTCATCCGACCATATCGTTTGGTGTGGTCGCTGCGCTTCGCCCGCTTCATTCCGGCGGGCAGCAGGTCGAATGGGATGTCCCGCCAGCTACCACCAGCCGGGATGTGCTCAAGTCTCTCGATATTCACGCCGCCGAGGCGCGGCGCCGAGTGGTTTGTCACAATCACGGCGTTGCCGCGCAGCATACGCTGATAGTCGCAGGTCGGTGGCGAAGCGTAGCGGACGGACCCCCGGTCCTCTCCATTCTCCAGTGCGGGCAGGTCGCCGATAGCGTCGCGTATCGTCACATATGGTTTCAGGCATGGGCCGTGCGTGGCCCCCGGGTGGCTGATGGGCGCGCCGAGTCTGTTCCCGATGAAGACCACGCGCCGACGCTCCTGCGGGACACCGAAGTCCTCTGCCTTCAAGACCTTCTCGTCGACATTGTATCCGAGAGAGGCGAGCTCCGTCTTAATTGCCCTCACGGCCTCTCCGCCACCAATCGAGTAGATGCCGGTCACGTTCTCCATGACGATCCACTCGGGCCGAAGCCCATCGACGATACGGAGATACTCGCGAAAGAGGGTGGCCCTCACGTCGAACATGCTGCGCTGGTGGTTGTAGACCGAGTAGGCTTGACAGGGTGGCCCGCCCACAAGGACAGTGAGCTCGCCCCTCCTCAGCCCAGTCTCCTCCATCAGCTGATCGACAGAGAGGTCCTGTATTGGGCCACCGATGAACTTCGCATGGGGATGGGTCCTTGAGAATGTCTCACCCGCAGCCTCGAACAGGTCGTTTCCGGCGAGGACCCTGAACCCGGCCATCTCCAGCCCCGCCGACAGGCCTCCAGCGCCGCAGAACAAGTCAATTGCCGTATGCGTCATGCCAAACCCCAAGTCTCAATATGTTCTTGCCCTGTTCTCGACCCCTATCGCGATCGAGGCGACCCTGCAATAACCATTTTTATGCAATCTTACCCTCGATCCTCTGCTCGAACTCGTCGAGCGAGACGGGGACGCCGCCAGTCAGTCCCTCTATTGCGGCCTCCAGTGTAGTGTAGAGCTCCTCTACAACGACAAGCTCCCTCAGCGCACCATGTTGAGTTCGGGGGAAGTCCACTAGGAACCAAACAATGTCTGCGTTAGACACCTCCTCCACCGTACGCATCTCACCCATGGACTTGAAGAATGGAATGTCCACGACGACCGCCATCTTCTTACCCCACCGCCGGAGCGTGGGCACTTTAATTTGGAGCTCAGGCATTAGCCTCTTTGGACCGCTGCTCCGATAGTCGGGACGGCGGGCTTCCTGCGGCATGGAGAGGGCTCCTTGTGTCTCGTTAATGTGACGGAACTCAATGCCCATCTCCTTACCCGAAAAGTAGACCGCCTGCATTTCGACGGGTGTCCAGCGGAGCGGGAGATATGGCTGCGCACGAGGGCTCGCCAGGATCATGTCGATGTAGCCGACGTCGGCCCCAGGATCGCTGTCAAGGTTGCCTGTAGACTTAAGGAAGCCGACCTCACCCATCTGCCTCGGGTTCGGATCAGCGAGAAGACGCTCGCCGATGTGGCGAAACACAGTGTTGTCCTGGTGAAAGCGATAGGGGCATAGCGCCCGGACAAGTCCCTTGTCACCCGCCACGGGCTGTATTTGGCCCATTTGGTCGGAAACCAGCTGCAGCGAGCAGACCCCACCGGGCTTTGTGCAAGTCGGATGCGGGGAGTCAGTCCTGAATGGGCAGTGCTGCTCCTTCTGCCGCTGCTCGTCTAGCTTGGCGCGAAGCGTTGCCAGCCTGTTTACCTCACTCAGTCTCAGCTCTCCGTCGACTTCCTTCTTCTCAAGCGCAACGAGCCGGGAAAGCTCCGCCTTGGTCAAGGCCGAGCCGCCCACTTTGTGAATTGCCAACGAGCGTCGATCAGCGTCAGTTAGCTCAAGAAACGGTCGTCCATACCACTCCGCGATGTGAAAACGTTCCGCCACTACCCCGCCCCCGAAATCCGTGTGACGTTAGCGGGTTAGCCCAAATCGATCCAGTCATGTCGTCGAATATGCCGCATTTTTTGTTTCGCAGCGCCGTCCCGAAGCCGCAGAGTGCGCTGAGCTATTTCCAAGTGACTGCAAAATATACGAAACAATGGTGCCGGCTACAGGATTCGAACCCGTGGCCCCCTGATTACAAATCAGGTGCTCTACCAACTGAGCTAAGCCGGCGCGTGGTGCTGGGCGCGCCTTGCCTCAAACAATGCCAAAGGTCCAGCCTTCGGTGCGGGCCAGGGCGTCGTCGAGGGGGGCAGGGGACCATGGTGCCGGGCTGTCGGCAACCGTGCGCAGCCAGGCGGCGGTCAGCAGCGCGTCGGCGACATGGTCGGTGATGGGCCCGGTGAGCCGTGCCGGGCGCGATCCAATGGCCGTCAGCGCGGCATCGAGCGCCGCGCCGTCGCGGATCTTGCTGATCCCGGCGCGCAGGCCTGCGGCGCGCGCGGCGATGCTGGTGTAAATTTCAAGAAGCAGCGGCCCGCGCCGTGGCACCGGATCCAGCGGCCAAAAGGGCAGGGCGGGGTGCAGGCGTTGGAGCAGGCGCATCCCGGCGAGCGATGCCTTGCCCACCTGTCCCGCGCCGACCAGGTTGAAATTGCTCCAGCTGGCGGCTTGCCCGCTCGCGCGCTGGTGCGCCTCGACCACGCGCATCCGCCCGGCACCGCCGACGAACAGGTCGCCGACATCGCCGCGGGCGTGGCGGAAATGGCGGCGCGCCTGCCGATGGTTCAGAAAACCAGCGACGCCCAGGTGCGGATCATCCGCGCACAAATCTTCCACCAGCGCCCACAGCCGGGGCATGTCGGGCGGACTGGCGGACCATTCGGGGAAATAGGCCCCAATGTCGCGGTGCGCAAATCCGGCGGAAAAATCGAAACCGACCAGCGCATCGGCATCATCCTCGGCCAGCTGCGCCAACCAGCCGCCGACCTCGCGGCGCGACCAGCGGTGGCCGGGCCGGATCAGGCGCGGGGCATCGCCGCCGCTAGCCATGGCGACGGCGATTCCGCGCTGGCGCTCGCCCTGGGCCCCCGACCAGTCGATGGCGATACAATGATGAAATCGGCGCATTGTCGCCCTTGTATAGCGGGGCGATAGTCGGGGCGACACCCTTGCACAAAGCCGCCGTGCGGCCCACATGCGCGGACATGCTGATTGAAACCGAATCGACGCCGAACCCGGCCACGCTGAAATTCCTGCCCGGTCGCACCGTCATGGACATGGGCACGCGCGATTTTGCAACGCCCGAAGAGGCCGAAGCCTCGCCGCTGGCCAGCGCGCTGTTCATGCTGGGCGATGTGACGGGGGTGTTTTTTGGCCGCGATTTCATCTCGGTCACCGCCGCGCCGGGGGTGAGCTGGGCGGCGCTGCGGCCCGATGTCATCAACATCGTGATGGACCATTTTCTGGCCGGCATGCCCCTCTTCCACCCGCCCAGCGCGACCGGATTTGCGGTGCCGCCCGAGGATGCCGACGGGGTGGGCGACGATCCCGCCGATGCCGACATTATCGCGCAGATCAAGGAGCTCATCGAAACGCGGGTGCGCCCGGCGGTCGCCAATGACGGCGGCGACATCGTCTATCGCGGGTTCAGCAAGGGCAATGTCTATCTGAAAATGCAGGGTGCCTGTGCAGGCTGCCCCTCGTCGAGCGCGACGCTGAAGAACGGGATTGAACAGCTGCTGAAACATTATGTTCCAGAGGTGATCGCGGTCCACGCCGCCTGACGATATTGCCCTGATTTTTTACTGAAGCCGGAGGATTTCATGGCCGACCCGCTTGGCGCCAATGCGCTGGACCAACTGTTTCGCACCGCGCGCAGCTTTAATGGCTATCTTGACCGTCCCGTCGCGGACGAGCAGCTGACCGCCATCTGGGACCTGATGAAATATGGCCCGACCAGCGCCAATTGTCTGCCCGCGCGCATCATCTGGTGCACCAGCGACGGGGCCAAGGAGCGGCTGGCCGCCTGTGCCATGCCTGCCAATGGCGAAAAAATCCGCTCCGCGCCGGTGACTGCGATCATCGGCATGGACATGGAATTTTACGACATGCTGCCCGAACTTTTTCCGCACACCGATGCGCGCAGCTGGTTTGTCGGCAATGACGCGCTCATCGAAAAGACCGCCTTTCGCAACAGCAGCCTCCAGGGCGGATATTTCATCCTCGCCGCACGCGCGCTGGGCCTCGACACCGGGCCGATGTCGGGGTTCAACAACGACGCCGTCGACGCGGCCTTTTTTGCCGACCAGCCGACGGTGAAGAGCAATTTTATCGCGACGCTGGGCTATGGCGATCCGGCGACGATTTTTGACCGTAGCCCGCGCCCCGGTTTCGACCGGTTCAACCGCATCGTCTGACGCGCCGCTTGCGCTCGCTGGCCATCGATACATCCAGCCAGGCCTGTTCGGTCGCCCTGTTTGACGGCGCGGCGCTGGTGGATAGCCGCCACGTCGACATCGGGCGCGGCCATGCCGAAATGCTGGTGCCGATGATTGCCGCGCTGGATGGCGGCGGGCGCGCCGACCGCATTCTGGTGGGCTGCGGTCCGGGCAGCTTCACCGGGCTGCGCGTTGGCATTGCAGCGGCGCGCGCGCTGGGCATTGGCTGGGGCGTGCCGGTTGTCGGCTTTGGCAGCCTGGCGCTGGTCGCCGCCGGCATGATGGCGGCAGGCGCGGCGGCGGCCCCGCTGCTCGTCGTCATGGATGGCGGCCATGGCGAATGGCTGGTCCAGCCATTTGGCGATGATGGCCGCGCGCTGGCGCCCGCCGCATCGCTGCACCCCGACGCCGCCATTGCCGACCCAACGCGGTGGGTCGCTGGCAACCGCGCGGCGGCATTTGTGGCGCGGCGCGGCTATGGGGACGCCGCTGATGCCTTGCCCGATGCCGCCCACGCCCTCGCGCTGGCACCAGAGGAACAGGGGTGGGCAGCAAGCCCCCTTTATGCCCGCGCGCCCGACGCTGCGGTGAAGCGCGGGTGATGGCGGGCCTGGCCGAGCCCATGCGGCTGCGCTCGGCATCGGCGCAGGATATGGACGCGCTGATGGCGGTGATGGCGGCGGCCTTTGACCCGCGCTTTGGGGAGGCGTGGACGGCGGCGCAGGCGATGACCCTGTTCGCCCTGCCCGGCACACGCGTGATGCTGGCCGAGGATGATGGCGGCGTCACTGGCTTTTCCGCCGCACGGCTGGCGGGACCGGAAAGCGAGCTGTTGTTGCTGGGCGTGGTCCCGTCGCGGCGGCGGCAGGGGGTGGGCGCGGCGCTCATCGCCGACTGGCTGGCCTGGGCGCGCGCAGCGGGCGCGGCAGAGGCGTTTCTGGAAATGCGCGCCGACAATCCGGCGCTGTCGCTCTATCGGACGGCGGGCTTTGCCGAATGTGGTCGCCGCCCGCAATATTATCGCGGCGGCGACGGAGCGGTTCGCGATGCCATCACCATGTGTCATCATATCATCGCGAAATAGACGAAAAACAATCATTGCGCCCAACAAAATGAAGGTGCAAGGGGCCGTGTCGCTTGTCGCAACAGACGACAGGGTCGCATCATGTTTAATCTGTGGTTAAAGGAGGAAGCCTTGACCGAACTTCAAGATAATGGGGAAATGCTGGTCACACTGACCGCCGATATTGTTGCTGCGCATGTCAGCAACAACAGCGTTGCCATTTCCGATCTGCCGCTGCTCATCAGCAGCGTGCATAACGCGCTTACGGGTCTGGGCGGAACGCCGACGCCCGAACCGGAAAAGCCGGTTCCCGCCGTGTCCATCCGCGCCTCGGTCAAGCCCGATTACATCATCTGTCTGGAGGATGGCAAAAAGCTCAAAATGCTGCGCCGCCACCTGATGACCGCGTTCGGCATGACGCCCGATGATTATCGCGCCAAATGGGGCCTGCCCGCCGATTATCCGATGGTCGCGCCCAACTATGCCGAACAGCGCCGGGACCTGGCCAAGCAAATCGGCCTAGGCACCAAGGGGCGCGGCGGCGGCCGCCGCAAGAAAAAGGCCTGACCTTTCTGGCTTTCTCCGCCCTGGTTGAGCGGAGGAGGCGCAGCCAGTCATCTTACGCAAGGGCGGGGCCGGAAGGCGCCGCCCTTGTGGCGTCCGGCCCGGCACCCTATAGAGGGGGGAGTTGTTCGTGAGCGATGAAAGCATGCCATGCCCGGTGCCATTGATCTGGAAGCCCTGTGCGCCGAAAAGGGGCTGCGCATTACCGAGCAGCGGCGGATTATCGCGCGGGTGATTTCCGATTCGGAGGATCACCCCGATGTCGAGACGCTGTATGAGCGCGCCTCCGCCATCGACAGCGGCATTTCCATTGCCACGGTTTACCGCACGGTGCGCCTGTTTGAAGAGGCGGGAATCCTCGACCGGCATGATTTCGGTGATGGGCGGTCGCGCTATGAAGCCGCGCCCGAGGCGCATCATGACCATCTGATCGACGTCGAAACCGGCAAGGTGATCGAGTTTGTCGATCCCGAACTGGAAGCGTTGCAGCGTGTTATTGCCGAACGGCTGGGCTATCGCCTGGTCGACCACCGCATGGAGCTTTATGGCGTCGCCCTCGATCGCCAGCGCGACTGATCGCGCCCGCATCACGCCGCAGGCGATCCTGCGCCTCGTCGCCATGGCGGGGGTGTTGCTGTTCTTGATTGTCCCGCATCTTTGCTACCGCGCCGCGGGGCGGCCGTCGCCGATGGTGATGGCGTTTTTGAATGCGGTCGGCTGGCTGGCGGGCCTGCGCATCCGCACCACCGGCAAACGGTTGCGGCGCGGCGTGCTCTTCGCCGCCAATCATGTCAGCTGGCTCGACATATTGGCGCTGGGCGGGGCCGCGCGCAGCGCGTTTGTCTCCAAATCCGAGGTGCGCGATACCCCGCTGCTGGGCTGGCTGGCGGACCAGAATCACACCATCTATGTCGAACGCAGCGCCAAGCGCGATGTCCATGCCCAGGCGCTGACGCTGCACGGCGAATTGAAGCGCGGCCATCCGGTCACGCTGTTTCCCGAAGGCACCACCGGCCCGGGGCAGGGGTTGCTGCCCTTTCGCGCGTCCCTGTTTCAGGCGGTGGCCCCGCCGCCGCCGGGGGTGCGGATTCAACCGGTGCTGCTCGATTATGGGGCGGATGGGCCGCGCATTGCCTGGCTGGGTGCCGAATCGGGGCTGGCCAATTTCTGGCGCATCCTGTCGCGCTGGCGCGGCATCGCGCTCACCATCCATTATCTCGACCCGCTGCCTTTTGACACGGCGCACGACCGCAAGGCGATTGCCGAGGCGTGCCGCGCCGCCATCATGCAGCGCATGGTTGCTGAAGGGCTTTGCTGAATGGGGCGGCTTCGCCTATGGCGCGCGGCATGACCCGCCCCGCCCCCAAAAGCTATCACATCAAAAATTTCGGTTGCCAGATGAACGTCTATGACGGCGACCGCATGGCCGAAATGCTGGGCGCGCAGGGGATGACGGCGGCGGCCGATGCGGCCAGCGCCGATCTGGTCGTGCTCAACACCTGTCACATTCGCGAAAAGGCGGCGGAAAAAGTCTATTCGGACATTGGCCGGCTGCGGCGCGATGACGGCAGCCGCCCGACCATCGCGGTCGCCGGCTGCGTGGCACAGGCAGAGGGGACGGAAATTGCCCGCCGCGCCCCCAGTGTCGATATCGTCGTGGGTCCGCAGGCCTATCACCGCCTGCCCGATCTGGTCGCCAGCGCGGCGCAGGGCCAGCGCGCGGTGGACCTCGACATGCCTGCGGCCTCGAAATTCGGCGCGCTGCCCACCCGCGCGGGCGGCCAGCGGCCCAGCGCCTTTCTGACGGTGCAAGAGGGGTGCGACAAATTCTGCACCTATTGCGTCGTGCCCTATACGCGCGGGGCAGAGGTCAGCCGCCCCTATGCCGATCTGTTGGCCGAGGCGCGGGCGCTGGTCGATGGCGGCGCGCGCGAAATCACGCTGCTGGGCCAGAATGTGAATGCCTGGACCGGCGAAGATGACCGGGGCCGCGCGGTGGGGCTCGATGGCCTGATCCGCGCGCTGGCGGCGATCGATGGCCTGGCGCGCATCCGCTATACGACCAGCCATCCGGGCGACATGACCGACGGGCTGATCGCCGCGCATGCTGAGGTCGACAAGCTGATGCCCTTCCTCCACCTGCCGGTTCAGGCGGGCAGCGACCGGATTCTGAAAGCAATGAATCGCAGCCACACGGCGGACAGCTATTTGGCGATTATCGAACGGGTCCGCGCCGCGCGCCCCGACATCGCGCTGTCGGGCGACTTCATCGTCGGCTTTCCGGGCGAGGAAGAGGCCGATTTTGCCGCCACGCTCGCGCTCGTCGATGCGGTCCGCTATGCACAGGCCTATAGCTTCAAATACAGCCGCCGCCCCGGCACGCCCGCCGCCACCATGGCGGGGCAGGTCGCCGATGACGTGATGGATGACCGGCTGCAACGGCTCCAGGCGCGGATCAACGTCCACCAGCATGATTTCAACCGCGCCACGGCGGGCCGCCGCACCGCGCTGCTGCTCGAACGGCGGGGCAAACTGCCCGGCCAGCTGCTGGGCAAAACCCCCTGGCTGCAATCGGCGCATATCATTGCGCCGGGGCTGAGCATCGGCGATATGGTCGATGTGACCATCACCGACGCCGGGCCCAACAGCCTGACCGCCGAAATGCGCTCATCGCATGAAGCGGAGATTGCACTGCTGACCCAGGCACCGTAGCCCTGAGCCTGTCGAAGGGCGCCTTCCAGTAAACCGCCCTTCGACAGGCTCAGGGCTACGGTATGTTTTTGCTCGTGGATAGGATTGCTGAATGTCAAAAAAACCACTGTCGAACACGCCCGCCGCCCCGGGGGATCGCGTCCGTCTGACCGTGGAATTTGACCGCACCCAATTGATGGGGGCGCTGTTCGGCGAATTTGACCGCAATCTGGTGACTATCGAAAACAAGCTGGGCGTCTATATTTCGGCGCGCGGAAACCGTGTGCAGATCGAGGGCGAGGCGGAAAGCGCCGCACGCGCCCGCGATGTGCTCTCCGCCCTTTATGACCAGCTCGCCCATGGACAAGAGGTCGACATGGGCATGGTCGAAGGTGCCATTTCGATGACGGCGCAGCCGACGCTGGACGGCATCATCCGGCACGAGGCGAACACAATGGCGACCATCGTCATCCGCACCCGCAAAAAGGTGATCGCACCGCGCACCCCGACGCAGGCCGATTATATGCAGGCGCTGGCGCGCGAGGATGTGATTTTTGCCCTCGGCCCGGCGGGCACGGGCAAAACCTATCTCGCGGTCGCACAGGCGGTGGCGCAGCTGATCACGGGCAGCGTTCAGCGGCTTATCCTGTCGCGCCCGGCGGTGGAGGCGGGCGAGAAATTGGGCTTCCTGCCCGGCGACATGAAGGAAAAGGTCGACCCCTATCTGCGCCCGCTTTACGACGCGCTGCACGATTGCCTGCCCGCCGAACAGGTGGAACGGCGCATTGCCAGCGGGGAAATTGAAATCGCCCCGCTCGCCTTCATGCGCGGGCGCACACTCGCCGATGCCTTCGTGATTCTGGACGAGGCGCAGAACACCACCATCCCCCAGATGAAGATGTTCCTGACCCGCTTTGGCCAGAACAGCCGGATGGTGGTTTGCGGCGACCCCAAACAGGTCGACCTGCCCATCCCCGCCTCCAGCGGCCTCGCCGACGCGGTCAACCGGCTGGAGGGCGTAGAGGGCATCGCCGTCACCCGCTTCGGCGTCGCCGACGTCGTCCGCCACCCCATCGTCGGGCGGATTGTGGAGGCCTATGAGGGCAACGAATAATCGAACGCGCGGGCCAAGGAACGGAGCCTCAACGCGGCCAAATCCGACCAATCCACGTCACCCCGGCCCCCGAGCCGGGGTCCAGCTTTTGCCATGACCGGGAGCGAAGGTAGCTGGGCCCCGGGTCAGGCCCGGGGCGACGCGGGAGGGGCAAGGCGCGGGGGCGATGGCACAGCCGCCGTCCATCATCCAATCATCGGCCAAATCGCCCCCGACCGTCATCCCGGCCCCCGAGCTGGGGTCCAGCTTTTGCCGTGACCGGGAGCGAAGGTAGCTGGGCCCCGGGTCAGGCCCGGGGCGACGCAGGCGGGGCAGCGGCGGCGGCGGGCGGCGGGGTCGGCCATGACCGACCCGCCGCCCGCTGCTGCCCTTATTGATAATTGACGTTGACGGTGAAGCTGCCGCTATATTCGCCATTGTCGGTGCCCGGCTGAGCCCAGAGCGATCCGGTCATGTTGAAATTCAGCGATCCGCTGGCGGGCACCACGGCGGTCGAATTGAAATAGGATACGACCGTCACGTCGGGTCCGCTAAAGATCACATTGCCGATTTCGACCGTGCCGCCGTTGGAGCCGGTCAGGAAGAAATTGCCGGGCGAGGTGATGACCAGCGTCTGGCCGACGGTGCCGGTTGCTTGAAACGTCGCGGCGGATGTTGCGCCCGAACAGATCGAAAAGCCCATGCAGGATGTGCGGTTGCCATTCTGGTCCAGGTCGATGATGCCGCCGCTGCCATCGGTGACAAAGGTGCCGAAATCCAGCTCGCCCGTGGCTGCGACAGTGACCGGGGCCAAAATCTTTGCCTTGCTGGCCGCCGAACTGTTGGCGGCGTGTGCGGGCATGGCCATCCCCATCGCCAGCGCGCCCAGGCCCCATCCCATTGCCTTGATGATCGTCACACTCTTTCCCCCGCTCACCCGCCGCCGCCCCCTTTGTCCGGCGGGTCACGGCTCCTATGCGGTGCGGCGGTTGCTGCTGGCTTTCGGAAAAGGGTAAACAAGCGCTTCATTTGGGGTTAGGGGCCTGGTGCATGCTGACCGCCGAGACCGACATCGCCGCCGCCTGGCCTGCCGCCGATTGGCCCGCGCTGGCGCAGCGCGCAGTGGCGGCGGCAGTGGAACAGACGCCGCATGCCGCGCTGGCGATGGCCGCGCCCTTGGTAGAGGTGGCGGTGCGGCTGAGTGATGATGCCGAGGTGCAGGCGCTGAACCGCGATTATCGGGGCAAGGACCGGCCCACCAATGTCCTGTCCTTTCCGCAATATGACCAGCAGGACTTTGCCATGCTGGCCAATACGGATGATGGTGAGATTTTGCTGGGCGATATCGTGCTGGCGCTCGAAACCTGCACGCGTGAGGCGGCGGCGAAGGGCGTTTCGCTGGCCGATCATGCCGCGCATCTGATGGTGCATGGGACGCTGCACCTGCTCGGCTATGACCATCTGGACGATGTCAGCGGGGATGCGATGGAGGCGATGGAGACAAAAGCGCTTGCAAAACTGGGCCTGGCGGACCCATATGCGGGGCTGGATGAAGCGCCCGACTGAGCGGGCAGGACAGATGGGGCCATGCCGGACGATAGCCAAGCGAGCGCCCGCAGCGACGACAGCGACAGTCGAAGTAGCGGGCTGATCCACCAATTTGTCAGCCGCCTGCTGGGGCGCGCGGCTGAACCATCGCTCCGCGAACAGTTGGAAGAGGTAATCGACGAAGCCGAGGAGGACGGGGGCGCGCGCGGCGTGTCGGGCCCCGTCGGCGACATGTCGCCCATCGAACGCAAGATGGTTCGCAATCTGCTCCATTTCGGGGAGCAGCGCGTTGACGATGTCGCGGTCCCGCGGTCGTCGATCATCGCCGCACCCGAAACCGCAAGCTTTACCGAGCTGGTCGCGCTGTTTGCCGAGGCAGGGCACAGCCGCCTGCCCGTGTTTCGCGACAGCCTGGACCAGATTGTCGGCATGATTCATGTCAAAGACGTGTTTACCGTGCTGGCCGAGGGCCGCACGCCGCCGCCGATGGCCGAGCTGATCCGCCAGCCGCTCTATGTCCCGCAATCGATGGGCACGCTCGACCTGCTGGCCGAAATGCGCGCCAAACGGACGCATCTGGCGATCGTGATCGACGAATATTCGGGCACCGAAGGGCTGGTGACCATCGAGGATCTGGTCGAGGAAATCGTCGGCGAGATAGAGGATGAGCATGATGATGAGCCCGAAGAGCTGATCATCGCGCGCGGCGATAATGTGTGGGACGTCGATGCCCGCGCCGAACTGGACGATATTGCCGAACGCATTGCGCCCGAACTGGCGGAAACCGACGATGATGTCGACACCATCGGCGGGCTGGCCGCGGTGCTGGCCGGGCATGTGCCAGAGGTGGGCGAAATCGTCCTGCATCCGCGCGGGTGGCGGCTGGAAATTGTCGCGGGCGATGCGCGGCGGGTCGACCGCTTGCTGCTCCACCCGCCGCTGGTCGTGGACCCCGAAGCCTCGCTCAGCCGGGGCGAGGGCGATGGCGGCGATTGATGGCGGTGCGCCAGCGGCGATTTGCACCGCCGGGTAAAGCCCGCTAATTCCCGGCAATGCACACCAGCGACCTGCGGATTGCGCTGTTCAGCGGCAATTACAACTATGTGCGCGACGGGGCGAATCAGGCGCTGAACCGGCTGGTTGGCTTTCTGTTGCGGCAGGGGGCGGCGGTGCGCGTCTATTCGCCCACGGTCGACGAACCGGCCTTTGCCCCCGCCGGCGATCTGGTCAGCGTGCCCAGCGCCGCCATCCCCGGGCGCCCTGAATATCGTATCCCGCTCAGCCTGTCGCGCCGGGTTCGTGCCGATCTGACGGCCTTTGCGCCCAATATCGTGCATATCTCCAGCCCCGACCGCGTCGCGCGCCAGGCGCGCAAATGGGCCGCCGACCGCCAAATGCCGGTGCTGGCGTCGGTGCACACGCGCTTTGAAACCTATTTTCGCTATTACAACATGTCGTTTCTGGAACCGGTGGTAGAGGCGTGGCTGCGCAAGCTGTATCGCCGCTGCGACGCGCTGGTCGCGCCGTCCGAATCCATGGCCCAGCTGCTGCGCGAACAGCGGATGAATTATGATATCGACATTTGGTCGCGCGGCGTGGACCGCGAAATCTTTGGCCCGGAACGGCGCGACCTGGCCTGGCGGCGCGCGCAGGGCATGGCCGACGACCGGCCCGTCATCGGCTTTCTGGGGCGGTTGGTGATGGAAAAGGGGCTGGATGTCTTTGCCGACACCATCGACCAGCTGCGCCGCCGCGGCGTGGCGCATGACGTGCTGGTGGTGGGAGAAGGGCCCGCGCGCGACTGGTTTGAAAACCGGTTGCCGCACGCGCATTTCGTGGGCTTTCAGGGCGGGGCCGACCTCGCCCGCGCGGTCGCCAGCATGGACATGCTGTTCAACCCGTCGGTCACCGAAACCTTTGGCAATGTGACGCTGGAGGCGATGGCGTGCGGCCTGCCCGTGGTCGCGGCCAAGGCGACGGGCAGCCAGAGCCTGGTCGCCGACAACCGCTCGGGCCGCCTGGTCGCGCCCGGCGCCATTGGCGCGTTCGCCGACGCGCTTGGCGATTATTGTTCCGATCCGGCGCTGCGCCAGGCGCATGGCGCAGCGGGCGAGGCGCGCAGCCGCGATTTCAGTTGGGACGCAATCAACCAGACGGTTGCCGACAATTATCTGCGCCTGATCGCGCGGCGGCAACGCGGCGTGGGGCCAGTGACCGATGCGGCGATCCGGTGACCGCCACGGCCCGTCGTCCAGACCGGAGCCCTGAGCCTGTCGAAGGGCGCGTCGCGGCACCAGGCATGGGCGCGGCTGCGCCGAACGTGCTTCGACAGGCTCAGCACTGCGGTGATGGAACGGCATAAGATGCCCGACCTGTTCGCGCCCGAACCCGGCACGGGCCCCGCCGCCGCCCCCGCCGCCGCCGCCGCCGTGCCGCTCGCTGAACGGCTGCGTCCCCAATCGCTGGCGGATGTGGTGGGGCAGGACCATCTGACCGGCCCCGACGGCGCGCTGGGGCGGATGGTTGCGAAAGCCGCGCTGGCCTCCATCATCCTGTGCGGCCCGCCGGGAACGGGCAAGACCAGCATTGCGCGGCTGCTCGCCGATGCGGTCGGGCTGCGTTTTGCTCCGCTCAGCGCGGTTTTTTCGGGGGTGGCCGACCTTAAAAAAGTCTTTGCCGATGCCGACCGCTTGGCCGCGGCGGGACAGCGCACCTTGCTGTTCGTCGACGAAATTCACCGCTTCAATCGCGCGCAGCAGGACGGCTTCCTGCCCTTTGTCGAACGCGGCACGGTGGTGCTCGTCGGGGCGACCACCGAAAACCCCAGCTTCGCCCTTAATGCCGCGCTGCTCAGCCGCACCCAGGTGCTGGTGCTGAACCGGCTCGATGCGGGGGCCATGGCGGTGCTGATGACGCGGGCGGAGGATGCGTTGGGCGCGGCCCTGCCATTGACCGGCGATGCCCGCGCCGCGCTGATCGCCAGCGCCGATGGCGACGGGCGCTTCCTGCTCAACCAGGTTGAAACGCTGGTGGCCGCCGGGGTGGAGCGTCCGCTGGACCCGCCCGCGCTCGCTGCGCTGCTGCACCGCCGGATGCCGGTGTATGACAAGGATCGCGACGGCCATTATGGGCTGATTTCGGCGCTGCACAAATCGCTGCGCGGCAGCGATCCCGACGCGGCGCTTTACTGGCTGGCGCGCATGCTGGTGGCGGGGGAGGAGCCGCTCTATGTCCTGCGCCGCCTTGTCCGCTTTGCCAGCGAGGATATCGGGCTCGCCGATCCGCAGGCGCTGGTCCAATGTCTTGCCGCGCGCGATGCCTTTCAATTTCTGGGCTCGCCGGAGGGCGAATTGGCGATTGTCCAGGCCTGCCTCTATTGCGCCACTGCGCCCAAATCCAACGCCGCCTATGCGGCGCAAAAGGCCGCATGGACGGCGGCGAGGGCCAGCGGCAGCCTGACCCCGCCCGCGCACATCCTGAATGCGCCGACGCAGCTCATGAAGGATCTGGGCCACGGCGCGGGCTATGTCTATGATCATGACAGCGAACATGGCTTCTCCGGTCAAAATTACTGGCCCGAGGGGCTGGACGTGCAAGGCTTTTACGCGCCCACCGACCGCGGCTTTGAAAAACGCATCGCCGAACGCATGGCCTGGTGGGCCGCACGGCGGGGCCAGGGGTAGGGGCCGCTGGTCGCTGTGCTGCGGCGGACCTGCTCGTGCCGCACCACCCCGCTGCTACCCCCGTCATCGTCCCTTGCCACCAATGCCGTCACCCCGGGCTCGACCCGGGGTCCAGCTGTTCGGGCCGTAGCGGGTCAAGCCGGGCCCCGGCTCGGGGGCCGGGGTGACGCGGGTGGGGTGACGAGGGGGGTGTAGGACCGCCAACCCCTGTGCCAACCCGATTATCAGCGCCCTAGCCACCAGCACAGTTGCCCCCCCACACACGCTGCAACCACCGTCGTCACCCCGGGCTTGACCCGGGGTCCAGCTTTCTCGGGCCGCAGCGGGAATAGCTGGGCCCCGGCTGGGGGGATGGTCTGCGCCAAGGACGATTTCGCGCGAAGGGCGCGAAGGGGCGAAGTTTCGCGAAGAAATTTGTCTCCAAAGCTCGCGCAGCGCTTCTCCGCGCCACACCGGGCCATACACCGGTGACCGGGACAAAGGCCCTGTCCTTCGCGCTCCTTCGCCCCTTCGCGACCTTCGCGCGAACCAAAAATCCCTCCCGCGCCGGGCGTCCCATGGGGTAGAAACCGCGCAGACTCCGCCCAATCCTGCGCCATCGTCACCCCGGGCTCGACCCGGGGTCCGGCTTTTCGGACCGTAGCGGGTCAAGCTGGGCCCCGGCTCGGGGGCCGGGGCGACGCGGGTGGGGTGACGAGGGGGGTGGAGGACCGCCAACCCCTTTGCCAACAGGATTATCAGCGCCTTTGCCACCAGCACAGTTGCCCCCCCACACACGCTGCAACCACCGTCGTCACCCCGGGCTTGACCCGGGGTCCAGCTTTCTCGGGCCGTAGCGGGTCAAGCCGGGCCCCGGCTCGGGGGCCGGGGCGACGCGGGTGGGGTGACGATTAACTGTTGCCGAAGGTCGTGAAGAACCAGGTCAAGGCCTTGCTGACCATAAGCAGTGCGATGATGAGTAGCGGGACGCCGATCATCATCGTCACCAGGGCATCGCTCAAAAGCTTCATCAACCGGCTCCCACAGAATCTCGCGCGAAGGGCGCGAAGGGGCGAAGGTCCGAGCCGCCCGCTGGGCCTTCTGTCCCCGGCACCAGCTAAAGCCCAGCGTGGCCATGGCAGGCGCTGCGCGCGGCTTGGACAAAATCCCTTCGCGCTGCTTCGCCCCTTCGCGATCTTCGCGCGAACTCAAATCCCGCCCGCGCCGTTCACCCCATGGGTGGAAATCGGTCAAACCCCGGCAAATCCTGTATCGTCGCCATCCAGCCGATGCGGTCGGCGAGCTGGATTTGGGCCTGTAGGGCAATGGCGTCGGGGGTGTCCAAAGTCGCCGTCTGCACATCAATCATGCCCGGGAACACCGCATCATTGGTGTAGAACAGCCCGGTGCCGCACCGACCACAGAAATGCCGCCGCGCATGTTCGCTGCTGGCATAGGCGGTGGTTTCGCCGGATATCCTCACCGCATCGGTCCGTGCCATCGCCCAGGCGACGGCAGGTGCCCCGGCATGGCGGCGGCAATCGGTGCAATGGCACAGCGTGTGATGCTCCACCGCGACCGGCATGGAATAGCGCACCGCGCGGCAATGACAGCCGCCTTCAACCTCTGAAACGCCCATCGACTCGCCCTCCGCATCTAAGAACAGATATAGAACATAGTTTGCTGCTTCTGTCAATCCCCTTTGCGGCGCAGCGCGGGCTTGCTAGGCGGGGAGCATGGGCAAACTCTCCGGAATCCGCGTCGTCGACCTCACCCAATTTTTCCCTGGCCCCATGCTGACGGTGATGATGGCCGATCAGGGGGCGGAGGTGATCAAGGTCGAACCGCCCGGCGGCGATCCGGTGCGCGCCATGGCTCCGTTTGCGGGTGGGCACAGCGTCTGGTTCGCCAACCTCAATCGCGGCAAGCGCAGCGTGGCGCTTGACCTGAAAAGCGATGCGGGGCGCGCGGCGCTGGTCGAGCTCATCCGCTCCGCCGATGTCTTTGTCGAAGGCTTTCGGCCCGGCGTCATGGCGCGGCTGGGCTTTGACTATGCGGCGGTGCGCGCCATCAATCCGCGCATCGTCTATGCCTCGATCAGCGCCTTTGGTCAGACGGGCGACCTCGCGCATCACCCCGCGCACGACATGGCGGTGCAGGCGCTCAGCGGCTTTCTATCGGTCAACGACGGGCCCGACGGAACGCCCGTGGTGCCGGGCGCGCCCAGCGCCGACATGGCCGCCGGGCTGACCGCGCTGGCGGCGATCCTGATGGCGCTGATCGGGCGAGAGGCGAGCGGGGAGGGCGATTATGTCGATATCGCCATGCTTGACGCCATGCTGCCCTGGTGCGTCCATACAGCGGGCAGCGCGATTGCGGGCGGCGAACCCCCGCGATCGGCGACGCAGCGCAGCCTGGGCGGAGCGGCCTTTTATCAGGTCTATGGCACCGCCGATGGGCAGCATGTCGTGCTGGGCGGGCGCGAGCTTAAATTCGCGCGCAACCTGCTCACTGCGCTGGACCGCGCCGACCTCATCCCGCTGGCCGAAGCCGATGCGGGCCCGGCGCAGGCCCCGCTCACCGATTTCCTGCGCGTCACCTTTGCCACGCGAACGCGCGCCGAATGGGAGGCATGGTTTGCCGACAAGGACGTCGCCTTTGCCCCCGTGCTCGATTTTCGCGAGGCGTTCGACCAGCCGCATGTCGCGCAGCGCGGCCTGATCCTGCGGCAGGGCGAAGCGGCGCACATCGCCCCCCCCATCCGCTTCGCCAGCGACCCGCCATTCGTGCCTGGGCCGACGCCGGACTTGTTAGCACCGTAGGGCTGAGCTTGTCGAAGCCCGGCGCGCCCTGACGCCCGGTGGTTTGTTCCGGCGCCACGCCCTTCGACAGGCTCAGGGCTCCGGTTGGTTAAAAACCGCAGGGCTGAGCCTGTCGAAGCCCGTTTAGCGCGGTTTACCTCAGGTCGCCTTTATGCTGGCCCGTGACTTGGCCAACAGGGATATCTGATCCCAGTCCCCAGCGATCAGCGCCTCTTTCTTGGCCCTGCTCCAACCCTTGATTCGGTGCTCGGCCGCCTTCGCATCATCGCGGGTTTGAAACTGGTCATTCCAAACCAATTCGATGGGTCGACGTTTGAACGTATATCCCTTGAACCATCCGGATTGATGCTGACCGATGCGTTGATCGATATCGTCGGTGTGACCGACATAATAGCTTCCGTCAGCGCAGCGCAGCATATAGCAATGGAACATCCAGTCGCTGGTCATAGAGCCCGGCTTATCACTGCGAAGCGGGCTTCGACAAGCTCAGCCCTGCGGTGTTGAGGCAAAGGATACCCCCCCGTGACGGCGGCGGAAAACACCGCTATACCGCCTGCCAATCGCCCCGGACGTTCGACTCGCCAGCCCGCGTGTCGGGCAGCCGGGGCGCAGATTTTTTGACGTTTGCAAAGGGTAATGCACATGGCTCGCCGCCGCCAAATCTATGAAGGCAAAGCCAAAATCCTGTATGAGGGGCCCGAGCCCGATACGCTGATCCAATATTTCAAGGATGATGCGACCGCGTTCAACGCGCAAAAGCGCGGGACGATCAATGGCAAGGGCGTGCTCAACAACCGCATTTCGGAGCATGTGTTCACGCTGCTCGGCAATATCGGGGTGCCGACCCATTTCATCCGCCGCCTCAACATGCGCGAACAGCTGATCCGCCGGGTGGAGATTGTTCCCATCGAGGTGATTGTCCGCAACGTCGCGGCGGGCACGCTGTCCAAGCGGCTGGGGATTGAAGAGGGCACGCCGCTGCCCCGCACGCTCATTGAATATTGTTACAAGGACGACAGCCTGGGCGACCCGCTGGTCGCGGAAGAGCATATCGCCTGCTTCAACTGGTGCACGCAGGAAGAGCTGCACGACATCCAGGACATGGCGATCCGCATCAATGATTTCATGAGCGGAATGTTCGCGGCGGTCGGCATCCGGCTCGTGGATTTCAAGCTGGAATTTGGCCGCTGGTTTGAGGGCGATTTCAGCCGCATCATCCTGGCCGACGAAATTTCGCCCGATGGCTGCCGCCTGTGGGACATGGCGACCAATGAAAAGCTCGACAAGGACCGGTTCCGCCGTGACCTGGGCGGCGAGGTCGAGGCGTATCAAGAGGTCGCCCGGCGGCTGGGCCTGCTCCAGGGCGAGGCGAGCGACAATGCCGTGCTCGACCTCGACAGCCACCGCAAGAAAAAGGGTTAGGGCGGGTTCAGCCTGACCCGGCGTTCCCGTCCGGGCGCGCCGGGCGCCCCGCGCGAAAGGCGGCGGGCTGAATGCCATATTTGGCGATCTTGTCGTAAAAGGTCTTGCGCGGGATGCCTAGCCGCGCGCAGCAGGCGGCGATGCGTCCGCCCTCCTGGCGCAGTGCGCTGCGGATGGCTTCGGCCTCGAACCGCGCCACCCGTTCGGGCAGGCGGCCCGCGTCGCGATCGGGTAGCGCCGCCTCGGCCCGGTCCAGGTTCAGGATCGCCTGTTCGGCAAAATTCTGAAGCTCGCGCAAATTGCCCGGCCAGTCATGGTCGGTCAGCCGCGCCAGCATGGCATCGGAAATGTCGGGCACCGGGCGCTGATAATGGCGCGCGGCGGTGACCAGCATTTGCTGGAACAGCAGGGGGATATCGGCGCGGCGGTCGCGCAGCGGCGGCACGACCACGCGCACCGGGGACAGGCGAAAGAAGAGGTCGGCGCGGAATGAACCAGCCGTCACCTGCTGGCCCAAATCCGCCGCCGTGGTGGTCAGAATGCGCGGGACGGCCAGCGCGTCCGACCCCGCCGCCAGCTCGCGCAGGCCCAGCGCGGGGACAAGCCGCGCCTGCACCGGCAAAGGCAGCGTCTCCACCGCCGCCAGGATCAGCGTCCCTCCGCGCGCTGCCGCAATTGCGCCGCCCCTGGCCGCGCCGCGCGCGCTGGCCCCGGCAACGGCGGGTCCGAATAGGGCGCTTTCCAGCATATGGCCGGGCAGCGCCTCGCAATCGAACAATTGCACCGGCGCGCGCGCTGTCGCCGGGTCGCGCTGCGCCAGCAATTGCGCGACTGCGCGCTTGCCGCTGCCCCATTCGCCCTCGATCAGCACATCGATGTCGGTGCCGGCCAGCTGCGCGGTGACATGCACCAACCGCTGCGCCGCCGCCGATGTGCCGATCAGCGGCAAGCGGCGCGGCGCGGCCTGTGCGGCGACCTCCCCCTGCAAGCGGCGGTTTTCCAGCACCAGCTGGCGCTTGTCGACGGCGCGGCGGACGCTTTCAATCAACCGGTCGCTGGCAAAGGGTTTGGCCAGGAAATCATAGGCCCCCTGCCGCAGCGCCGCGACCGCCTGTTCAATATCGCCGTGGCCGGTCATCAGGATGACGGGCAGGTCGGCGTCCTGCGCGGCGATACGCTGCGCCAGCTGGCGTCCGTCCATCCCGGGCATGCGGATATCGCTGACCACCACCGCCACGCCATGCCGGTCGAGCGCGGCAAGCGCCGCCGCCGCATCGGCCACCGCCAGCACCGACAGCCCGGCCAGCTCCAGCGAGGTTGCTAGCGCCGCGCGCAAATCGGCGTCGTCATCGACCAGCAGGACGAGCGGATCGGCGCTCACGCGCGGCCTCGCGGCAGAACAAGGTCAAACACCGCGCCGCCGCCGTCGCCCGGTGCGGCCGGGACCAGATTCAGTGCCCCGCCCAGGCTGGCGGCAATGTCGCGCGAAATGACCAGGCCCAGGCCCAGCCCCTGCGCCTTGGTGGTGCGAAACGGGGTGAACAGCTGATCGGCCAGCTGCGCCGCAATGCCGGGGCCATTGTCGCTGACCCGGTAATGGACCTGGTCCGCCGTGGCCGTGATGCGGATGGCAATGGCGGGGTCGGCGCGCCCCTCCAGCGCATCGATGGCGTTGCGCAGCAGATTGACCAGAATCTGTTCGACGCGGATTTTCTCGGCCCAGACGGTCAGGCCCGCCGCGCTCGGCGCGCGGTCCATGCGGATGCCCGCCTGGCGCAAATTGGCACCGACCAGTTGCAGCGCGCCGTCCAGCGTCGCCTCCACGCTGATGGCGCTGGCCCCGCCCGTGCCCTTGGCGGCAAAGGCGCGCAGCTCGCCCGTGATGCTGCCAATCCGGTCGGTCAGCTCGGCAATGCGCCGCACGGCGGCCTGCGCCGCATCCCCCTGGCTCTGTTCCAGCAGGACGGCGGCATTGTCGGCGGTGGCGCGGATGGCGGCGACGGGCTGGTTGATTTCATGCGTCACCCCGGCGGCGATCTGGCCCAGGATGGTCAGGCGGTTGGCCTGTTCCAACTCTTCGTGCAACAGGCGCGCTGCCTCTTCGATCCGCTGCCGCTCGGCCATTTCGTGGAGCAGCTGGCGGTTGCTTTCGCTCAGCTCGGCGGTGCGCTGCGCCACCCGGGCCTCCAGCTCGCGGCGGGCGGCCTCGTCCGCCTGCGCGCGCACGGCGGCGCGGCGCTGGCGCAGCACGATCCAGAACAACGCCGCCCCCGCCAGCGCACAGGCGAGCAACATCAGAGCCGATGCGCCGGTCACGGCGCTTGCAATCCGGTCATCCCCGCGTTGCAACGCGTGCAGCGTCCAGCCGGGGATGATGGTGGCGGTCGCGGCGCGGGTATAGGTGCCGGGCGGCGCGCCCGTCGCCGCGCCAATGCTGTGCCGGGTCACGCCCGCCGCCATGTCGGGCAGAATGCGGGCCACCGGTTCAAAGCGCCAGGCGCGCTGGGTGGTGATCAGGATTTCGCCGCGCGCATCGGTGACCAGCGCGACCGTGCCCGATCGGGCCCAGCTGGCCTCCAGCTTGTCAAACTCCACCTTGACCACGATCACCCCAATGGCGCGGCCCGCGCGGTTGACGCGCTGCGACAGATAGAGGCCAGGGCGGCGCGTCGTGGTGCCCAGCGCGAATTGAAAGCCGGTGCCGCGCGCCATCGCCGCGCTAAAATATTGGCGAAAGCGATAATCGCCGCCGACAAAGCTGCCGGGCTCGCGCGCATTGCTGGCCGCGATGGTCGTGCCGTCGGCGCCGATCAAGTAAACCGCCGCTGCGCCAATGTCGCGCGACATGCTGGCCAGCCGGTCGCTCAGCCGCAGCCGCGCCGCCGCATCGGCGGTCAGCAGCGCCGCCGCCACCTGTTCATCGCTGGCCAGCACCAGCGGCAGGGCGCGATAATGTTCAATTTCGCTGGCCAGCAATGCCCCCAGCAGATCGGCATTTTCCGCCGCCTCCGCTGCCAGCTGCGCCTCGACGCGCGTCGCCGCAATCCGCCCGGCGATAAAGGTGAGCGCCGCCGCCACCACGATCAACGCCAGCGCCAGGCTGAGCGACAAGCGGTTGAAGGTGCGAATCGACGCCATTGCCCCACAGGATGAGCGGATTTCCGCCACCGTTCAAGGTTTATGTGCGAAAATCCGCACATTGTTTTGGTAGAATGCGAAACGATATCATGCATATCAATGGGTTAGCGCGATGGCGTCAGGGCTTGCCTCCCCACCAAAGCGGCTTCACCTTTCGCGGGTGAAAGACCCCGGTCGCGAGGGCCTTCGTCAAGGGATAAAGGGGGCGGTCATCGTCGCAATTTCGGCACCAGTCGATGCAGGGCCCATTGTGGTTCGGCGCAAACCGCTCTGGCAACAGCTCTATGTTCAGGTCATTGCGGCCATCCTGCTGGGCGGGCTGATTGGCCATGTCTATCCCGATACCGGGGTCGCGCTAAAGCCGCTGGGCGATGCGTTCATTCGCCTGGTCAAGATGATCATCGCGCCGGTCATTTTCCTGACTATCGTCACCGGCATCGCCGGGATGCGCGATCTGGGCCAGCTGGGCGGCGTGGTGGGCAAGGCTTTTGCCTATTTCCTGACCTTTTCGACGCTGGCGCTGATCATCGGCCTGATTGTCGCCAATGTCGTGCGCCCGGGCGAGGGGCTGAACATCGACCCTGCGACCCTGTCGGGGTCAGAGGTGGATGGCTATGTCACCGCGGCGAAGGATCAGTCGATCACCGCCTTTTTGATCAACATCATTCCCGAAACCTTTGTCGGGGCTTTTGCGGGCGGCAATCTGCTCCAGGTGCTGTTCCTCTCGGTCTTTTTTGGGCTGGCGCTGGTGGGCGTGGGCCGCGCGGGCGAGCCGGTGGTGGCGATGCTTGAATCGGTGGGCCACGCCTTTTTCCAGCTGGTCGCCATTTTCATGAAAGCCGCCCCCATCGGGGCCTTTGGCGCCTTTGCCTTTACCATCGGCAAATATGGCATTGCCTCCATCGCCAACCTGGCGGCGCTGGTCGCGACTTTTTATGTCACCTCAGCCCTGTTCGTTGTCATCGTGCTGGGGCTGGTGTGCCGGTTCAGCGGCTTTTCGATCTTCACGCTGATCCGCTACCTAAAGGCCGAATTGCTGCTCGTGCTCGGCACCAGCTCGTCAGAGGCGGCCTTGCCCAGCCTGATGGAACGGATGGAACAGGCCGGATGCGCGCGGCCTGTCGTCGGGGTGGTGGTGCCCACGGGCTACAGCTTTAATCTGGATGGCACCAACATCTATATGACGCTTGCCGCGCTGTTCATTGCCCAGGCGATGAATATCGAGCTGAGCCTCGGCGACCAGCTGCTCATCCTGGGCGTCGCTATGCTCAGCAGCAAGGGGGCGGCAGGGGTTACCGGCGCGGGGTTCATCACGCTGGCCGCGACGCTGGCGATTGTGCCGGTGGTGCCGCTCGCCGGAATTGCCCTCATCCTGGGCATCGACCGCTTCATGTCCGAATGCCGCGCCATCACCAATTTCATTGGCAATGCGGTGGCGACGATCGTCGTTGCCCGCTGGGAAAAGGCGATTGACGAGGACCGCTTTGCCGCCGTGCTGGTGCGCGGCGAATTTGCGGCGGCAACGACCATCGCCGCGCCGCCGGTCGAACAGGACGAAGATTGAATGTTACGCCAAAAACAGGGTTCAGGAGGACCAGCCATGAAAAGATTTTCGATCATCCATGCGGGCGGCAGCATCGCGGCCCTTGCCATCGCGCTCGCCAGCCCCGCCGCATTGGCGCAGGAACAGCCCGCGCCGCCGCCCGCCCCGGCAGAGGCCGAGGGCGACCCCGAAATCGTCGTGGTGGGATCGCAAATCCAGGGGGCCAAGATCAACGATGTCCTGCCCGTCACCGTGCTGGATGAACAGGCCATTGAAAACACCGGCGCGTCGTCGGGTGATGAACTGTTTCGCGCCATTCCGCAGAACGGCACGGTTGCCTTTAACGAGCAAAATGCGACGACCCAGAACAATGTGCGCGGCGACGTTGGCTCGGTGAACCTGCGCGATCTGGGCACCGGCAACACGCTGTTGCTGGTCAACGGGCGGCGGATGAACTTGCACCCCGGCTTCCAGACCGAATTGCTGGTCCCGGTCGTCAGCCCCGACACCAATGAAATTGCCCCGGGCAGCATCCGGCGGATCGAAGTGCTGCGCGATGGCGCATCGGCCATTTATGGCGCGGACGCGGTCGCGGGGGTGATCAACACCGTGCTCAAGGGCAATTTGAAGGGCGGCTTTTTTGAAGCCGACTGGCGCGGGTCGCACGGGACCAGCCTGTACAGCTATCGCCTGACGGGCGGCCTGGGCTTTGATTTTGGTGGCGGTCGCGGCAATGTGACCTTCTATGGCGGCTATTTCCACGAAAATGGGCTGTCCAATGCCGCCCGCGATTATTCGCGCGATGATGACCGCCGCGCGCTGCTCGAGGGGACGGACTTTGCGGGCGATACCCAATTCAACAACCGCAACACTTTTGGCCCCTTTGGCCAGTTCGACATTCAGATCACCAACAACAACCAGACACCCATTCGCGACGATGATTTCTATCTGCAACCCAGCAGTTTTACGGGATGCCGGATGGATTTCCGCAATGGCATTTGCGCCCGCAACGGCGAAACGCCCGCGACCGAGGTGCGCTACAACACCATTTTCGGCAACACGCTGATCAGCCGCAAGGACCGCTATAATGCGATGGCGCTGATCAATTACGAATTTTCGGATGATCTGGAGGCCTATTTCGAGGCGAGCTATTACCGGTCCGAAAATGCGCGCAAGAATGACGCGTCGGCCATTTTGAGCGCGGTGCCGGTGGGCATTTCGCGCACCGCTTATTGGAACCCCTTTGGCCCGACGACATTGGCGGGCGGCGGGGCCAATCCCAACCGCTTGCCCGGGACGACCATCCCGGCGGGCGGGGCCGATGTGATCATGGAACGCTATCGCTTTGTCGATGCGGGCAATCGCGACGTCTTTGTCGACAAGGACAGCTATCGCTTTGTCGCCGGGCTGCGCGGCAATCTGGGCGCGTGGGATTTTGATACCGGCTTCGTCTATTCGGAATCCAAGGTCACCGACATCGAAACCAACCGCGTGTCGCTGACCCTGCTGCAACGGTCGATTAACCGCACGACGCCCGACGCCTATAATCCCTTCAACGGCGGCTGCACGACCAGCGATCCGGGGCAGGGCGATTGCACCCCCAACCCCGAATCGGTCATCGACAGCTTTCGCATCGACGTGTTCCGCAAGGGCGGGACCAGCCTGGCGCTCGCCGATTTCAAGGTCAGCCGTGACGACCTCTTCACACTGCCCGCGGGCAATGTGGGGATTGCGGGCGGCATCGAATGGCGGCGCGAGACTTTCTTTGACGACCGCGATCCGCGCATCGACGGCACCATCACCTGGACCGACAGCGTGACGGGCGTGTTCAACGGCAGCGACGTCGCCGGGACCAGCCCCTCGCCCGACACCGACGGGGCGCGCGAGGTTTATTCGGGCTTTGCCGAACTGTTCGTGCCGCTGGTCAGCCCGGACATGAATGTGCCGCTGGTCGAAGAGCTGAACCTTCAGCTGGCGGGCCGGATCGAGCATTTCAAGGATATTGACGCCACCGCGGCCGTGCCGCGCGTCGCGGCATCGTGGATGGTCCTTCCCGGCATCAGCGTGCGGGGGGCCTGGTCACAGGGTTTCCGCGCCCCCAATTTGGTGCAGGTCAACGACGATGGCACAACCCGGTCCAACACCCGCGATGACTTTGTGGTCTGTCAGGCCCAGGTGACCAAGGGGCTGCTCAGCAATCTGGGCGCCTGTCCGGGCCGGGGCGTCATCAGCTTCCGCTCGGGCGCGCGCGACCTGCGTCCCGAGGATAGCGAAAGCATCAATCTGGGCGTCGTGGTGGAACCGCGCTTCATCCCCGGCCTGACGCTGACCGCCGATTATTGGCGCGTCAAGCAGACCGGACTGGTCGGCACTTTTGGCGATGACAATGCTATCGCGCTCGATCTGCTGCGCCGCCAGGCAGGCAGCACCAATCCCAATGTCATCCGCGCGGCCCCGACCGCCGATGATATCGCGCTGTTCGCAGGCACCGGCCTGTCGCCAGCCGGGGCGATTGTGCAGGTGCTCGACCCTTATCTCAACCTCGACAGCCGTGTATCAAAGGGCTGGGACTTCGGGCTCAACTATGCCGTTCCCGATTTCGGTCTGGGCAAATTCCGTTTGCGCCTGAACGCCGCGCGGCTGAACAGCTTTGTCCAGTCGGCGGGGGCGCAGGGGGCCGAGCTGCTCGCCGCCATCGCTGCGGGCAAGCTGCCCAATGACGTCACCGTTGGCGGCCTTGGCGAATTGCTGGAGATTGAAGGGCGGCCCAAATGGCGCCTCAGCGGATCGATCAACTGGGACAATGGGCCCGTCGATGTCGGCCTGTTCGGCCAATATACGGGCAAGGTGTGGGACACCAGCGTCGCGCGTGACGTGCCGATTGCCACCACCGATCCGAACGGCAATTTCTTCCGCGTGCAAGACCAGTTCCTGGTCAATCTGTCGCTGTCCTACACGATTGAAAACAACACCGCGCTCGACGGCACCCGCATCCGCTTCGCGGTCAACAATCTGTTCGACAAGGATCCACCGCTCGCCGACGAAACCTATGGCTTTTTCAGTGAGCTGCACACGGCGCGGGGCCGGGTGTATCATATCGAATTTCGCAAGAAGTTCTGACCTTGCGTTCGCGCGGTCGATGGCATGCCGGGCTGACGCGGCCACGGTGGGCGGTTTTGCCCATCGCGGCTGCGGCGGCGGCGCTGACAATTGGAACGACGGCGGGGGCGGCGACCACTCCGCGGCCCGCCCCACCGCCGTGCAGCGGGGACGGCGTGCGCGTCGACGGCGATTTTGATCAGGCGGGCTTTGCCACCTGTCAGGTGCAGGAGGGCGGCACCGTCGTGCTGACCATTCAGCCCGAAACCCGGCCCATCAACCCCAGCCCCTGGTATGCCGCGCGGCTGACCCAGGATGCGGCGCGGCCCCGGCGGGTGGCGCTCGATTATCGCCATGGCCGCCACCGCTATGCGCCATGGGCATCGGTCAATGGCGGGCCGTGGCAGCGACTGGCGGTCGAACCGGCGGCGCAGGCCGGCGCGCCAACCGTGGTGGCGCTGCCTGCTTTTGCCGGCATCGCGCTGGTCGCGGCCCAGCCGATCCGCCCGGTCGCAGAGGTGCTGACGGAATGGGCCACGCGGCAGCGCGCCGGGCAGGTGCAGCAGGAGGCTGCGGCGGTCAGCCGCGACGGGCGGAGCGTCCCGCTGTTTCGCCATGGCTCTGCCGATGCCGCGCGGCTCCACGTCTTTGCCACGCGCCAGCACCCGCCCGAAACAACCGGCGCGGCGGCCTTTGACGCCTTTGCCGACGCCCTGCTGGCGGCGGACCCGTCGCGCCGCTGCCCCGGCCATGCCTTTCTGTTCGCGCCAGTGATGAATCCCGACGGGATTGCGCGCGGCCATTGGCGGACCAACGCCGGGCGAACCGATCTGAACCGCGATTGGGGTGCGCTGCGCCAGACCGAAACGGCGGGCATTGCGGCGGCGCTGCTGGCATTGGGGGCGCGGGCGCAGATCGTCTCGCTGCTCGATTTTCACTCGACTGCGGGCGATGCGCTTTATTCCCCCTTCGCGCCGCCGCCCGCTGCACTAGCCTTTGCCCGGGCGGCGCAGCGGCATGGCCTGCGCCATCTGCCGACCCAATCGGCGGAGGCGGCCACCTTGAAAAGCTGGGGCGAGGTGCGGCTTGGTGCGGCGGCGTTCACCGTCGAACTGGCCGATGCACACAGCCCTACCAGTGCGGCGGCGATTGGCCGCGCGCTGGCCGCCGATTTCCTAGACCATCTGGCCTGTCCCTGCCCGGGAGAATGATGTTGAAGCCGTTGCTGTCCGCCCTGTCCGTGCCGCTCATCATGGCGTGCAGCCCGGTTACGGCCCAATCAGCGCCGCCGCCACCGCGCACGGCGGCAGTGGACATTCCGATGCTCTACAGCCGCGAAGAGCTGGCGGCGCGCGGGGTGGAACGGTTCACCTTTGACGGCTGGGCGGGCCCGGCGCTGCCCGTATGGATGTATCGCCCCGCAGACACCCCGGCCGATGCGCCCATCCTGTTCGTCTTTCACGGGGTCCGGCGCGATGCCGACCGCTATCTTGGCGAATGGGTTGACCTTGCGGCGCGCGAAAAGCTGGTGATCATCGTGCCCGAATTTACCCAGGCCGGTTTCCCGGGGGCGCGCGGCTATAATCACGGCAATTTGCTGACAGAGGCGGGAGGACCGACCCCCCCGGCGCAGCGCAGCTTTGCGGTCATCGAACCGCTGTTCGATGCGGTGCGCGCCCGCGCCGGTCTGACGCGCGACCGCTATTGGCTGTTCGGCCATTCGGCGGGCGCGCAATTTGTCCACCGCTTTGTCATGACCGGCCATGCCCGGCGAATGGAGCGAGCGGTGTCGGCCAATGCCGGGTCCTATATGATGCCCGACGCGGCGGCACCTTGGCCCTTTGGCCTGGGCGGATTGCCGGCGGGCATTTGGGATGCGGCGGCGGCCTATGCCGCGCCGATGACCGTCCTGCTGGGCACGGCGGACAATGACCCCAATTACCCCAGCCTGCCCCGCGACGCTGCCGCCATGGCACAGGGCCCGCACCGGGTGGCGCGCGGCGAGGCATTCTTCGCGAGTGCCCGCCGCGATGCGGCCAGCCGGGGCGCTGCCTTCAACTGGGGCTGTGCGCTTGCACCCGGCATTGGGCATGACAATCGCGGGATGGCCCCCTTTGCCATCGCCGTGCTGCGCGGTCAGCCGGGCGTTGCCTGTCCGGAGCGGTGACGGGTCGAGGCAACGTCATCGCGCATCAACAATTGGAATTAAACCATGGTTCGTCGTCCTGAACTTGATTCAGGACAACAGGCATAATTGGGCTCGTTATCCTGAAACAAGTTCAGGATGACGATAGGGGGTATCGTCGGCGCGCTGCTCGAAGGTTGGCGTCAGGGCCGCTTGGGTTCGGGCAGCGGTGCGTCATCGACCGGGGCTCCGCCGCGTGCTTCAATTTCGGCGTCGCGGCGCGCGCGCTCTTCGCGCGCCTTTTCGTCGGCGACCACGGCGGCTTCGACCACACGGGCGGCGGCGTCGATGCCCGCCAGCCGCTTGGCGCGCTCGTCGGCGATCATCGCTTCCCAATCGGTCTTGTCGGTGGCGCGTCGCTCGGCGGCTGCCGATGCCAGCAGGCTTTGGGTGCAGCCGGTAAAGCCGCCCAGGCCAACGGGTGAGCAGCTGTCGGTGCCAAAGCGGCCAATGCGTTCGAGCGACGTCACCTTGTTCGCCCAGGCCTCATTCTTGGGGCTGGCCAGGTCGCCGCCGCGAAACATTTGCGGCACCCGGAACCGCTCTCCTTCGGGCAGGCGAGCGCACACAATAATCTCGTCGCCCGTGGCGGTGGGGCAGGCGTCCTGGCCATAGACGATGGCCTGGGTCACCTTTTCCCCGGTGGACGATTGGTCCTGCGACTGCGCAGCGGCCCCGCCCGACAACAGCGTGGCGGCGATGGCGGTCAGGAACAGGGGGCGAAACATGGTCATGGTCATGGTCATGGCCCTTGGATTAGCTGCGGCCACATGGCCCGGTGATGAACATGCCCGAAAAACGCATGAACGCGGCGATCAGATGCGCTTGGCCAGCGCAATGGCGGTTTTGCACCCGGCGCGGATGATGGCGGACATCAGCGGATATCCCGGCGCGCTTTCGGCTCCGGCAGCAATGGCGGCGTCCTTATGCTCCACCTCTTCGGCGCGGAAATCGGCGATGGCGGCGCTCAGTTCGGGGTCATCGCTGCCCAACTCCGCCAGCTGTTCGCGGTAATGCAGGTCAATTTCGGTTTCGACGGCGGCGGTGCAGGCCATGGCGGCGCGCGGGCCCATGGCGGCGGTCACTGCCCCCAGGCCAAAGCCCGCGGCGTTCCAAAAGGGCGCAAGGATGGTCGGACGGACCCGCCGTTCGCTGATCAACCGGTCAAAAAATTCGCGGTGGCGCGCCTCTTGCTCCGCCATATGGGCAATGTCGCGCGCCATGGGATGGCGGTTGCCCATCACCGCCAGCTGCCCGGCATAGATGCGGGTGGCCCCAAATTCGCCCGCCTGATCGACGCGGATCATGCTGGCAATTTGGGCGCGGCGGGCGGGGCTCATGCTCATGCGGCGGGGGTCCTTTGACGGCGAACTGCCCCCCATATGAGCGCGGCACCGGCAAAGGAAAAGAGGGCGTTGAAGCCAGCGAGCGAAATTCCCAGCAGCGTCCATTGCGGCTTGTCACAGGCGACAACCGGACCCGCCATCAAATCCTCCATCGACACGGGCCCCGTGCCGCCTGCGCTGCACGCCGGGCCCGGCCAGAAACCATATTCGACGCCCGCATGAAACACGCCGATGCCGCCGCTGACCATCACCGCCAGCATCGCCAGCAGCGTCAGGATGGTCATCGCCCCGGCTTGTCGGCGCAGCAGCAGCGCGAGCAGCGCCAGCAGGATTGCGGCCTGATGCGGCCACCGCTGCCAATAGCACATTTCGCAGGGATAAAGCCCAAAGCCATATTGCGAGATGAGCGCCCCGCCATAAAGGGCGAGCGGGACGAGCAAGGCGAGCAGGGCGGGCAGGGGCGGTTTATGCATCCCGAACCCTATAACCGCTCATGCCGCGCGAAGTCGAGAGACCCGGGACCCGTCGCCCTTGTGTCGCTGCTTCAATCGACCGTCACCACCTATCAGTTCCGCCGCGTCGCCGGGGCGGGCTTGGCCGCTGCCATCTTGGCCTGGGCCGGGCCGATGCGGCCGATCATTTCCAGCGCATAGTGCAGCTGAAAATCCTCAATCCCCTTGGCCTTCAGCTCTTCGGGCGTGGCGGCAAAGCGCGGGTCGGCCTTTTCATCCTTTTCCAGGATGCTGTTGTCGACCTTCTTTTCATTGATCAGGTGGCGGCGCAGGTCGCTTTCGCGGAAGCGCGGGCGCGTCGCATAATCAGGGTCGGTCAGCTGCGGCACGCGGATGTCGGGGTCGATCCCGCCCTCCTGCACCGAACGGCCCGACGGCGTGTAATAGCGCGCGGTGGTCAGCCGCAGCGCTGTGGTATCGCTCAGCGTCAGCACGGTCTGCACCGATCCCTTACCAAAGCTGCGTTCGCCCAGCACGATCGCGCGGCGCTGGTCCTGCAAGGCACCAGCGACAATTTCCGACGCCGAAGCGGACCCGGCATCAATCAGCACGACAACCGGCAACCCCTTGGCAACATCCCCAGGCTCGGCAAAATAGCGGTCAATATCGCCCTTGCGCCGCCCGCGCTGCGACACAATTTCGCCGCGCTCCAGAAACAGATCGCTGATGCCAACCGCTTCGTCGAGCAGGCCGCCGGGATTGGAGCGCAGATCGATGATGTAACCGCGCGGTTTCCCGCCCAGCGATTTTTCGACCGCCGTCACCCCGGCCTTTACGTCCGCCGTCGCGTCGGCGGAAAAGCTGTTGACGGTGATGATGCCAACGCCCTGGCTGACTTCCCACTTCACTGGCTTCAGGTCGATAATCTCGCGCGTGACCTTCATTTCGATAGGCTTGTCGCGGCCTTCGCGCACCACGCGCAGGTCGATGCTGGTGCCCGGCTGGCCGCGCATTTTTTCGACCGCCTCGTCCAGCGGCAGGCCGACGATCAGTTCATTGTCGATGTGGGTGATATAATCGCCCGCCTTGATGCCCGCGCGGTCGGCGGGCGTGTCGGCCTGCGGCGCGATAACCTTGACGACGCCATCCTCCATCGTCACCGACAGGCCCAGCCCGCCATATTCGCCATCGGTCTGCGTCCGCAATTGCTTGAAGTTGCGCGCGTCCAGATAGCCCGAATGCGGGTCCAGACTGGCGAGCATGCCGGTAATCGCGCCTTCGATCAGCTTGCTGTCGTCAACGGGTTCGACATAGTTGGACCGCACCTCCAGGAACACGTCCAAAAACCGCTGCACCTCATCCTGCGTCGAGGCGTCGACGGTCGCCATCGCGCTGGTCGCTAGCGGCACCAGCGCCAGCGTGCTCAGCGCGGCAGCGCCCTGCCACAGGGCAAAGCTGCGCTTGCGGGGCGCGGGCGGGGGGGTGACTTGGGCCATCGGACTCGGATCCTTCCTCAACGGGCCTTCAACTATATGCGGCAGCTTTGCCAATTGCCAAGGGCGATACTGGCCTTGCCATGAACCTTCCCGAAACGGGGCAGGCCTTCGGTGAGCGGTAAATGTCAGCCGACCAGCGCCACCAGATCGATGGGCCGCCCGGCGCGGCGCAGTTCGACGGTGATGCGCGGGCGGTCGGCCCCGGCGCGGCCCAGCGGGCTGCCCGCGTCCACGGTTTCGCCGATGGCGGCGCTGAGCCCGATCATGCCGGTAATCAAGGATGACCAGCCGTCGCCATGGTCGATAATCGCAATCTTGCCATAGCCGCGATAGTCGCCCGCAAAGACGATCCGCCCGGCGGCGGGGGCGATGACCTGCGCGCCGGGCCGCGCCGCGATGGTCAATCCGCGCGACCGCACGCCGCTGTCGCTGACCTCGCCCAGCCCCGCGACGATCCGCCCGACAGCGGGCAGGCGATAGGCGGGCTGGCCGCCGCCCGTCGCGCTGCGGGCGGGTTCGGGCGGAATGGGGCCTGCGCGCAGCGGATCGGCGGGGCGGGGCAACGCGCCCGCCAACGCCGCCAGCCGCGCGCGCGTGTCGCCATCGCTTTCCAGCCGGTCCATCAATTCGACGATATCGCGCGCCTGCTCGCCCAGCCCCAGCGCCCGGTCCGCCTCCAGCCGCGCGCTGCCCATCAATTGACGGGCGCGCAGGCGACGTTCATTTTCCAGCCGGCTCAGCTCGGTGCGCCGCAGCGCCAATGTCGCGCGGCTGTCGGTCAGTGCTGTCAGCGCCAGCTGCGCCTGCCCCTGCAACTTGCGCAGCGCCGCCAATTCGGTGCGCACCGCCGCCGTTCGCGCTTCGATGACCGGCAGGGCGCTGTCGAGCACGGCGCGGGCATGGACCATTTCGGTCAGCGAACCCGGCTGCGCCAGCACCGCCACCGGCGGCTGGCGCGACAATTGCTGCAATGCCGCCGACAGGGTCAGCAGCGGCTGGCGCGCGCTGGCCAGCCGTGCCTCCTGCGCCTGCAATCGTCGGTTGACGAGGGCAACGCGCGCCTCCCCACCGCTGATGTCGGCTTCTGCCGCCTGAATGCGCGCGGCGAGCGCGGCGATCCGCTTTTTCAGCGCATCTGCATCGGTCGCGGCAGCACTCGCCTGGCGTTCCAGCGCGGCGCTGCGCGCCATTGCCTCGCCGGATTGCCGCTGCGCCGCGATGAGCGCCTGGCGTTCCAGTTCGGCCTGCGCCGTTGGATCAAAGGCATCGCTTTGCGCCATGACCGTGGCAGCGGTCATCGCTAGGCCCGAGGCTGCGGTCAGCGCGAGAGCGGCGATGATGCCCATCCGGATCATCGGGCGCCTTCGCGGTGATAGGGGTGGCCAGCCAGAATCGCGGTGGCGCGGTACAGCTGTTCGGCGAGCATCGCGCGCGCCATCAGGTGCGGCCAGGTCGCACGGCCAAAGGCGATCATGCGGTCGGCGTCGCCGCGTTCGACCGCCGTAAAGCCATCTGCTGCGCCGATGCAAAAGCGCGCCTCGCGCACGCCGCCGTCACGCCATTGGCCCAGCAAGTCGGCAAATTGCAGGGAGGTGAGCATGTCGCCGCTTTCGTCAAGCAACACCGTGCGGGCTGGCGCTGCACTCGTAATCGGCATTTTGCCGCCGCTGTCGGGCAATTCGGTCAGGCGCACGGGCCAGCTCAACCGCTTGATATAGCGATCGACCAGCTCGGCCTCTGGCGACCGCGCGATGCGCCCGCGCGCGATGATGTGCAGCAGCATGACCCGTCAATGTCCTGCCGCTGGCGCGCGTCAGTTGGCCGCCGGCGCGTCGCCAAACGACCACATGCGCTCAAGGTTATAAAATCCGCGCACTTCGGGCCGGAACAGATGCACGACCACGTCGCCCGCGTCGATCAGCACCCAATCGGCGTTGGGCAGGCCTTCGACCCGGGCGTTGCGGCCCAGTTCCTGCTTGATGCGCTGCACCAGCTTTTCGGCCATGGCCGCGACATGGCGGGTCGAACGGCCGCTGGCGATGACCATATGGTCGGCGATGCTGCTTTTCCCCGCCAGCGGGATGGAAATCGGCTCCTGCGCCTGATCCTCGTCAAGCTGATGGAGGACGAGCGCGTGCAGCACGTCCGAGCTTGCGGCGCTGTCGGCGGGTGCGGTGCTGCGCGGGGCAGCGGCCATAGAGGCTGGGGTCAAGGTTGCTCCTGTTTGGTTGAAGGGGTCAAACGACGCCGCGTCACCGGGTCGCGCACGGCGCGGCCAGCGAAGCGTTCGTGCCAGCGGGGGTCGGCCTGCCGTATCATGGTTGCGGATCGCACATCGGGCGGGAAGCGCAGGAACACGAGGGCAGGCGGTCTCCAGTCCGTCCACTTGCGTTTCCGGTCCGCGGGCCGGACAAAGCGCCGCAGCCAGCCCATGGCGCGAGCCGCCCGGGCGTGATCGTTATAGCCCGGACGCGCGATGACCGCAATCGGCATCAATCGCGCGATCCGCCGCCAGTCGCGCCACAGGTGCAACTGGCCCAGATTGTCGGCCCCGATCAACCAGATAAAGCGGTGCTGCGGGTAACGGCGCACCAACCGGCGGAGCGTGTCGATGGTATAGCGGGTGCCAAGTTCATCCTCAATTGCGGTCGCACGGATACGGCTGCGCCGGGCGACGGTCTGTGCACTGGCAAGCCGCGCGGCGAGCGGGGCCATCCCCACCTTGGGCTTCAGGGGGTTGCCCGGCGAGACCAGCCACCACAGCGCATCCAGCCCCAGCGCATCCATCGCCTGCAGGCTGATGGCGCGGTGGCCCCCGTGCGCGGGATTGAAGCTGCCGCCAAGAAGGCCGGTGGCGGTCAAGTGTCAACGAGCCAATTTGTCCGCAGATGGACGAGGCGGATAATCATGATTGCATCGACGCTAGCTTCGTAAATCAACCCATAGGGCAATGGTCGCAAAATCCATTTTCTAAGCCCACGGTCGCTTATCAGCTGTCCCGCCGAAGGATATAGTTGAAGCACCTTCTGTGCTTCATCCAGCAAATCAAGCAGGTGGCCCGCATGACCAGGCCCGAGCGCCAAGGCATGGCCATAGGCTTCATCAAAGTCAGCGTCGGCCTTTCTGGACCAAATGACTTGTTTCACGCGGCAGCTTTGCTGCGCTGCTTGCTCAGGCCCTTGCGCAGCCTTGCGAATTTGGCTTCCATCTCCTCCTGCGTCACGATCCGGCCAGCCGCTATATCGTCGAGGCCCGGCTGGACGAAGGCCATCAGCTCCGCATCACGATCAATGAATTCTTGCACCGCTTGCGCAACCAGCCATGCGCGCGAGCGGTCAGCGCGCTGCGCGATGGCGTCCAGCTGTGCTGAGGTTTCGGCGTCAATGCGGGCGGAAATGACGGTTTGCTTGCTCATTCGCGTAGCGTATCATTTGTATACAAATGAATCAAGGACGCGCCTGGCCCGTCCCCAGCACTTGCCATTTATAGGTCGTCAGCCCTTCGAGCGCGACCGGGCCGCGCGCGTGGAGGCGTCCGGTGGAAATGCCGATTTCCGCCCCCAGCCCAAATTCGCCGCCGTCGGCAAACTGGGTGCTGGCGTTCCACATGACAATGGCGCTGTCCACCTCGGCCAGGAACCGCGCGGCAATATCGGCGTCGTCGGTAATGATGGCGTCGGTGTGGTGGCTGCCGTGGCGGGCGATATGCGCCATCGCTGACGCCGCATCGTCGACCAGCGCGACCGAGACGATGGCGTCCAGATATTCGGTGTCCCAATCATTGGCAGCGGCAGGTTCAACGCTGCTGTCCATCGCGGCAATGGCGCGGTCGCCGCGCACTTCGCATCCCGCATCGATCAGCGCGCGGACGATACGTCCCGGATCGGCAAAGCCGCGGTCGATCAACACGGTTTCGGTCGCGCCGCAAATCCCCGTGCGGCGCATCTTGGCATTGACCACCAGCCGTTCTGCCATATCCGCGTCGGCGGCGGCGTGGACATAGCTGTGGCAAATGCCGTCAAGGTGGGCGAGGACGGGCACGCGCGCTTCGTCCTGCACGCGCTTGACCAGGCTTTTGCCGCCGCGCGGGATGATGATGTCGATAAGGCCGCTGGCGGTCAGCATCGCGCCCACCGCCATCCGGTCCTGCGTCGGCACCAATTGCACGGCATCGGCGGGCAGGCCAGCGGCGACGATCCCTTGCACCATGGCGGCGTGGATGGCTCGGTTGCTGTGCACCGCCTCGCTCCCGCCGCGCAGGATGACGGCATTGCCCGCCATCAACCCCAGGGCGGCGGCATCGGCGGTCACATTCGGGCGGCTTTCGTAAATGATGCCCACCACGCCCAAGGGGACGCGGACGCGCCGCAGGGTCAAGCCGTTGGGTCGCTGGCTTTCGTCGATCACCTTGCCAACCGGGTCCGCGAGCGCCGCGACGGCGGCGACGGCCCCGGCAATGGCTTCAAGCCGTCCAGCATCCAGCCGCAGCCGGTCGAGCATGGCGGATGATAGGCCGCGCTCGGCTCCCGCCGTCATGTCCAGCGCATTGGCCGCCAATATATCGGCCCTTGCCGCGCGCAGCGCATCGGTGGCGGCGCGAAGCGCGGCGGCCTTCGCATGGGTCGGCAGCGCGGCCAGCATCGCGGCAGCGGCGCGCGCGCGCGCCCCCATATCGGCAATCAGCGCTTCGGGGTCGAGCGCGGCGACAGTGTCCAGAACAGTGACGGTCATCATTCGCGCGGCCTTATCATGCGCATGGCGCAACGCGAAGCCCTGTTGCGCGGGCGGCTTGCGCTGCTACACCGGCGTCATGACGGGGCCAGCCAAATGACAGGGGAAGTCGACCAGATCGGGGAAGCGGTCACCGCCGGGCTCGCCGCGGGAGCCGTCGAGCGGCTTGCCGCGCAAGGGGATGGCGCCCACGCCGTCCGCTGCCTGAATTGCGGGACCCTGTTGCTGGGTAGCCACTGCCACCGTTGCGGTCAGAAAAGTCATGTCCACCGAAGCTTCTCGGCGATCGGCCATGATCTGTTGCATGCCGTGCTGCATTTCGACGGCAAATTCTGGAACACACTGCCCCTGTTGGTGTGGCGGCCTGGCGATTTGACCCGCCGCTATATTCATGGGGAGCGCGCGTCGTTCATTTCGCCGCTCGCGCTGTTCCTGTTCGCCGTCTTTCTGACTTATGCCGTGCTCGCGAGCATCGGCACCGGCGGCAACGGATTTGATGCCATGTCGGCGGTCGAACGCCAGCAGACGATCAACGGTGCCCGCGATGCCCTGCAAACGTCGCTGGCCCGGGTGGATCGGCAGTTGGATGAGGCGGCAGCAGCGGGTCGGCCCACGGCCGCGCTCAATCGGGAGCGTGAAGGGATTATTTCCACCGCCCGCACCATGGGGCTGCTCGACACCAGCGGGCCCAAGCCGCAGATCAGCGAGACCGCGCAGCGCAACTTCACCGTCACCGACATCAACACCGGCGTCGCAGTCATCGACAATGCCATCAAAAAGGCGAACGATAATCCCGGCCTGCTGCTCTACAAGCTTCAGGCCAATGCCTATAAATTCGCCTGGGCGTTAATTCCGCTGTCCATGCCCTTCCTGTGGCTCCTGTATCCGTTCAGCCGCCGGTTCCACATGTTCGACCATTTTGTGTACATCACCTATTCGATCAGTTTCATGCTGCTGCTGTTCGTCGCCCTGCGGCTGGCCAGCTATTTGCCGGACAGCATTGATGGTCCGCTTTTCGCGGTCGGCGTTCCCTACATTGGCTTTCACATGTATCGCCAATTGCGCGGGGCCTATCGCTCCTCCCGATTGGGCGCGTTGGCGCGCACGGCGCTGCTGCTGTTCTTCTGTATCTTTACGGTCACATTATTCCTGTTGTTGCTGCTGGCGATGGGAATCATGGGGTAAAGAGGATTATTTATGCATTCGCATTGGGCGACACTTGACCGGCGGCAACTGATTGCGCTGGCCACCGGCGGCTTGGCGGCGATGGCGTTGCCCGGCGCGGCGCAGGCCATGTTTGCGCAGGGCTTTACGCACGGCGTGGCGAGCGGAGAGCCGACGTCGACCTCGGTGCTGCTGTGGACCCGCTACGCCGCGCTGCACAGCGAGGATTTGCAAGTCGAAGTCGCCGAAACCAGCGATTTTGCGAAGGTGGTGCTGGGCGGCCTCGCGCGGGTTGGCGATGAAAGCGATTTTTGTGCGCGCTTCATGGCATCCGGTCTCAAACCCGGGCGCTGGTATTTTTACCGCTTCATCGCGCCCGACGGCAGCATGTCGCAAATTGGCCGCACCCGCACCTTGCCCGAGGGGCCGGTCGCGGCCTTCACCTTGGGGCTGTTTTCCTGCTCCAACCTGCCCTTTGGTCATTTTAACGCCTATGGCCATGCGGCAGCGCGCGGTGACCTCGATCTGGTCGTCCATGTTGGCGATTATCTCTATGAATATCCCATCGGCACCTATCCTTCGCTGCGGCAGGCGGTGCCGGGGCGGCTGATCCAGCCGGACCATGAAATGGTGGCGCTGGCCGACTATCGGCTGCGCTATGCCGCCTATCGCAGCGACCCTGACTTGCAACGGCTGCACCAGCTTTATCCCGTCATCAGCCAGTGGGACGACCACGAACTGACCAACGACGCCTGGATGGGCGGCGCGGAAAATCACCAGGCCGATACCGAGGGTGAATGGGCGGTGCGCAAGGATGTGGCCGAGCGCGTCTATCAGGAATGGATGCCGGTCAGCCGCGCGCGCTGGCGCGCCTATGACATTGGCGACCTTGCGACCCTGTTCCTGCCCGAAACGCGGATCAGCGGGCGGTCCCAGCCGTTTGACCTGAACGCAGTGGTCGCGGACGCCGCCAATCCAGCCGGCGCGCTCAAAAGCTTTGCCGAAACCACGTGGCGCAGCGCGGATCAGCATTTGCTGGGCGCCGAACAGGAAGCGTGGTTGACCAGCGCCCTTGCCGCGTCAAAGCGCAGCGGCAAGGTGTGGCAGCTGTGCGCACAACAGATCACCATGGGCACCATGCGCTTTCCGGCAGAGGCCGCGAGCTGGTTTCCTGTGGATACGCCCGACTTTGTCCGGCGGCGAGTGGCGACGGCTCAGTTGGCCGGGCAGGCGGGCCTGCCGCTCAACATGGACGCTTGGGACGGCTACCCGGCGGCCCGCGCGCGCTTGCTCGATGCGGTGCGCGGCGCGGACAGCGACTTTGTGGTGCTCAGCGGCGACAGCCACAATGGCTGGGCCTTTGACCTCGACCGCGATGGGCAGGCCGTCGGCGTCGAATTCGCCGGGCACAGCGTCACCTCGCCGGGCTTTGAAAGCAATACCCGCGCGCATGAACCCGTGCGCGTCGCGGCCCTGCGCGCGGCGGCCACCGGGCTAGCCTGGGCCAATACGCAGGACCGCGGCTATATGAGCGTGCGGCTGACCCCCGAACAGGTAACGGGCGAGTGGCATTTCCTCGACACCATCCGCACCCGGTCGCTGGCCATGAAGGGCAGCCACCGCATGACGGTGCGGCGCGGGATGCGGCGATTTGACGCGATGGCCTGAGCGGTTGGCCGTTCAGCTATAGTCCGGGCCGTCCTCAAATTCGTCAAAGCGCGGATAATCTTGCGCCACGCTGGCGACGAAATGGGGCGGGCGCTTTTCCAGAAAGCTCATGACGCCCTCAGTCGCATCGGGGCTGCGCCCGCGTGCAAAGACGGCGCGGCTGTCCCAGCGATGCGCCGCCATGGGATGCGGGGCACCCAGCATCCGCCACAGCATCGCCCGCGTGAGCGCAACCGAAACGGGCGCGCTGTCGGCGGTCATCATCCGTGCCTTGGCAATGGCGGCGTCGACCAGGTCGCCGGGCGCGTGCACCGATTGGGCAAGCCCGGCGGCCAGCGCCTCGCCCGCGTCGATCAGGCGACCGGAATAGCACCAGTCGGCGGCATGGGCGATGCCCACCAGCCGGGGCAGGAACCAGCTTGACGCCGCTTCGGGCACAATACCGCGCCGCGCAAAGACAAAGCCATAGCGCGCTGTTTCGCTGAGCAGCCGCGCATCCATCGGCAGGGTCATAGTCGCGCCAATCCCCACCGCCGCGCCGTTGATCGCACCGATGACAGGCTTGCGGCTTTCAAAAATGCGCAAGGATACCCGTCCGCCGGTGTCGCGGACCATGGGGTGCGACCAGTCTATGCTACCATCTTCGGCAACCGGGCTAGTCTCGGTGGGCCCCGCCACCACCGACTTGCGCCCGCTTTTTTCATAGTCAAAGGTCGCCGCGCCCGCCGCCAAATCGGCCCCGGCGCAATAAGCGCGTTCGCCTGCCCCCGTAAAAATCACCGCGCGCACCGCATCGTCGGCATCGCATTCGTCCAGCGCCGCAACAATCTCCATTGCCATCTGCGCGGTAAAGGCATTCATCCGGTCGGGCCGGTTGAGCGTCAGCAGGGCCACGCCCTCATGCCGGTCAAGGCGGATCTGGGTCGCATCGCTTTGGGTCATCACCAAGCTTGTGCGCAAAGCGATGCAATTGCGCAAGCCAATGTGTGACAAATGCCAACTACCGACCATCAGCCGCCAATTGCGGCATCGATGCGGACCATTTGGTGCGGTCGAGAAGACTCGAACTTCCACGGCCTTTCGGCCACAACGACCTCAACGTTGCGCGTCTACCAGTTCCGCCACGACCGCACGTCATGATTAGGGCCAACCGCAGCTGGCTCCTGGCAGGAGCGGGCGCTTAGCAAAGCGGGTCTGGGGATGCAAGCGTGCTGCGCGCGGCGGGGCGCTGACCACAGCAGGCCGGTCCAGCGGCACAACAGCCCAGCGTTTCGGGATTGTTTCGCTGCCTCCAACGCCGCGTGTGACAGGCGTCGTCAAATCGCCTTTTACGCGTCACCGATTTGTCATGGATGCTGCGTCGTGACGTCATCTGCACAGCCTAGTGCGCCAGCGTCCGGCAGGGGGTCTGCGCCGCGAATCGCGGCAAGTGCCTGAGAGCGCCGGAAGGGCATTCACTTCAGCAGACCTGCAACGGTTGCGGGGACGGAGATTTTCATGGCGGCACTTTCACGCGTTCGTTCGATCATGCTTGCGGGCGTGGCTTGTTCCATCTTGTCGGCCTGCGGTGCCGATGGCGTTGCCTCGCCTGGTGAGGGCGTGATTGTCCTGCCTGCGCCGACCCCGGCTCCCGCCCCGGCACCGGCCCCGACGCCGACCCCGACGCCGACCGGCGTGACGCCCGCCGCCAGCTGCCCCAACATCGCCGGGCCCAACCCGCTGAGCGATCTTGGCACCATCACCGGTCCGCAGGGCACCTGGCGCAACTGCGGCTTCCCCGCCCGCTTTACCGCCACCACCGCCATTCCGCGCGTGGCCGGCGTCATTTATTCGCTGCCCGGCCGCGTCGACGTGGGCACCGACCAGGGCGCGGCGAGCACCAACAATGTCGTCACGCTGACCATCGATCCGGGCGTCACCATCTTTGGCGCGACCGGCGTGTCGTTCCTGGTGGTCAATCGCGGCAACCGCATTGATGCGGTCGGCACCGCAGCCCAGCCGATCGTGTTCACGGGTCGCGGCAATGTCGTGGGCAGCGCCGACGACAATACATCGCAGCTGTGGGGCGGTGTCGTCCTGCTGGGCCGTGCGCCGATTACCGATTGCTTGGCACCGGGCGCAGCCGAAGGCACTGTGGCGTGCGAGCGCGACACCGAAGGCACGTCCAACGCCCTTTATGGCGGCGCGCAGCCCGCCGACAATTCGGGCCGCATGTCCTTTGTCCAGATCCGCTATTCGGGCTTTGTGCTCTCGGCGAACAGCGAGCTTCAGGGCCTGACGCCATCGGGCACCGGGTCAGGCACGGTGCTGGAAAACATCCACGTCCATAACAGTTCGGACGATGGCATCGAAGTGTTCGGTGGTCGCGTCAACATGCGCAACCTGGCGATGACCGGGATTGAGGATGACGCGCTCGACACCGATGTGGGTTACAAGGGCAATGTTCAATTCGTGGTCGCGGTTCAGCGCAGCGATGTTGGCGATTCGATGATTGAAGCAGACTCGAACGGCAACGAAAATGCCGTGCCGCGTCAAAATACCCGTCTGTCCAATTTCACCTTTGTTCAGCGGTTCAACGCGGCGGGCAATGGTGCCGCCATTCTGATCCGCGGCGGTGCCGACTATCGGATGATGAATGGGGTGATTTCCAGCCCGGGCCTGCCTTGTCTGCGGCTCAATTCGACGACCACGACTCAAACCACGGGCACCGACGAAGCCGGGCCGCCCCGCTTTGACTCGGTGGTGATGCAATGCGGCGGTGCCAACGCCTTTGTCGGGTCCGGCGGGGTCACGGCGGCAGAAGTGCAGACGATTTTCAACGCCGGCACCAACAACAGCTCGACATTCACCACGTCGCTGACGGGCGGGTTTATCAACGGGGCCAATGAAACGGCGCGCACGCCGTTCAACGCCAGCACGGTTGATCCCTTCTTTGTCAACACCGCCTATATCGGGGCCGTGCGCGATGCCAGCGATACGCGCTTTTCGGGTTGGACCTGCAATTCGGCAACGGCGAACTTCGGCACTGCCAGCCGTCCGTGCACCCAGATTCCGACGACCTGAGGCGCCTTGTTCCAATGACTGCGGGGCGGGGCGCACCATTGGGCGCGCCCCGCCCTGTCTCACAATTTTTGCCAGGGGTATTTGACCATGTCCAAGCGGCCGCTCTTCGCCAGCCTGCTGCTCCTGTCTTCGGCGTTGATTGCGCCGGCTGCACTGGCGCAGTCGGCGGCTGATACCGAAGCTTCATCCGCCGATCAGCCTGCTGACGGTGAACCCGCCGAGGAAGAGGATGTTGACGTATCCATCCCCGGCGGCGGCGATGCTGAAATCGTCGTCACGGGTCGCAACACGCCCAACGTCGTGCGTGCGACGCCCGAAGTGGTGTCGGTGCTGTCGTCGGCGGACATCGCCCGGACCGGCGAAGGCGATATCGCCGGATCGCTGCAGCGCGTGACAGGCCTGTCGGTCGTTGGCGGCGGCTTTGTCTATGTGCGCGGCCTGGGTGACCGCTATTCGCTCGCGCTGCTCAACGGTTCGCCGCTGCCCAGCCCGGAACCGCTCAAGCGCGTGGTTCCGCTCGACCTGTTTCCCACCGACATCATCGGATCGACGCTGGTTCAGAAAAGCTATTCGGTGAATTTCCCGGGCGAATTTGGCGGCGGGGTGATCAACCTCACCACCAAATCGACGCCGCGTGAAAGCTTCCTGACCTTTTCGTCCAGCATTGGCGGCAACAGCGAAACGACGGGTCAGCTGGGCTATACCTATTTCGGCAGCAACAGCGACTGGACCGGTTTCGACAATGGCACGCGCGACACGCCGCCGCTCTTGGCCGCGGCGCTGGCCAGCGGCAAGCCGGTCGCCGTCGGCGCGGACTTTACGCAGAACCAGATCGAAGCCATTGCGATGGAATTGGTCAATGCCGAAACCTCGCTGCTGCAACAGAATGACAAAATCCCGGTGAACTGGTCCGCCAGCTTTATCGGCGGTCTGAACATCCCGTTGGCCGATGGCGAGCTGGGCATTATCGCGACGGCGGGCATCGACAACAAATGGCGCACCCGCGACACGTTGCAGCAAACCTCGCTGGACCCGGATTTGACGGGGCTGCCGCAAACCGATTTTCAGCGCGTCATTACCGACAACCGAGTGGTGGTGAACGGCCTGCTTGGCTTTGGCCTGGAACTGGGCGACCATTTGTTCCGCTGGACCAACCTTTATATCCGCGACACGTTGAAACAATCGCGCCTGGGGCTGGGCAAGGACCAGAATAATGCCCAGCGCGATATCATGGAGCTGGACACGGCGTGGTACGAACGCCAGCTGATCAACACCCAGCTGGTGACCGAATTTGATTTCGACGCCATCCAGATTGATTTCCGTGCCTCTTATGCCAACTCGCAGCGCGAAGCCCCCTATGAGCGTAGCTTCACCTATGTGCGGACAAATTTGCCACTGGCGCAGGACCCCGTCGGTAACAAATTCGTCAACGATCTGGGCGGCAACAGGGGTGAGGCGACCATTGCCTTTTCGGACCTGAACGAGGATTTGATCGCGACGGGCATGGACGTCAGCTATGAACTGGCCCCGCGCATAAACGTGACCGCAGGCTATGCCTTTACCGATACAGAGCGTACCGCAACGCGCCGCGCCTTTGCCTTCCGCGGACAAAATCTGCCGCTTCCGGTGATCCAGTTGCGGCCTGACTTCCTATTGTCCGACACCAGCATTCAGGCATTTGACATCGCGCTCTTGGAGACCTCGGCGCAGGACGGCACTGCGGCTTTTTACGCAGCGCTGCAAACCCACGCGGGCTATGCGCAGCTACAGGCCGAGCTGTTCTCGGGCATCAATGTCAATGTCGGCGTGCGATATGAGGATGCGCGGCAGCTGGTGTCGCCAGTTGATATCTTCAACACCGGCGGCAACGCGATTGCCACCACGCGGCTCAACAATGATTATTGGCTCCCGGCCATCACCCTGACGTGGGAGGTTGCACCCGACATGCAGGTGCGGCTCAACGGGTCCAAAACAATTGCCCGCCCGCAGTTCCGCGAGCTGATTGCGCAAATTTATCAGGATCCCGACTCAAACCGCCAGTTCCGCGGCAACCCGTCGCTGCAGGACAGCGAGCTGTGGAATGCCGAGGTGCGTTATGAATGGTATTTCGACCGTGATCAGCGGTTGACGGCGGCAGCCTTTTACAAGTCCATCGACAATCCCATCGAAACCTTCACAAGCATTTCCACCGACAGCCAAGCGAACAGCAGCTTTGCCAACGCGCCCAAGGCCACCCTTTATGGCGCCGAGTTTGAGCTGCAAAAATATTTCCCGCTGGAAGGGCTGTCGGACGCGGCCTTTTGGCAAAGCCGCCGCGCGGTGGTGATTGCCAACTATACCTACACCCAATCCAAACTGAAGGTGGGCGCTGGTGATGTGACCGTGATTAACGGTCAATCGCTGGTTGCGTCCGACTTCTTCTTTGACGGTTCGCCGTTGACCGGACAGTCGGACCATCTGGTGAACCTGCAACTGGGGCTGGAGGATCAGGATAAGCTGTCGCAACAGACGCTGCTGCTGACCTATTCCAGCCCGCGGGTGACCAGCCGGGGGCCATCGGGCCAGCCTGACATTCGCGAAAAGCCGGGCATCCAGCTCGATTTCGTCGCGCGCCAGGGCATCACGCTGTTCGGCAAAGAAGTGGAACTGAAATTTGACGCCCGCAATCTGACGGGCCGCAAATATCAGGAGCTGCAGCAGTCGGGCAACAACCGGATTTTCCTCAACCGCTATAAGCTCGGCACCAGCTTTTCGCTCAGCGGCTCGATCAAATTTTGACCGGCGCGCGAGGGCATCAGCGGTTTGTGACGCGTGCCATAAAAATGTAACCTGACCGTCCGGTGTTTGTCACGGACCGCTGCTTAAGCGATTCGGACAAGGCCGGACGGGCGGGGGCAGGCATGTGACGCGGCGTTTTGCAATATGGGGCACAATCGACTGGCGCCGCGAATGGCCGCGTGCGCTGGTGCTGCTCCTCGCGCTGCTGGTGCTGGTTCAGGCGGTGCGGCTGCTGTGGACGGTGGCGATGCCAACCGGGCCGCTCGGCGAATGGCGCACTGGCGCCGCCCAATTGCTGGGCCCTGCCGAATCGCGCACCCTGTTCGCCAGCCTTGACCCCTTCTTCCGCACAGTCACCAGCGATGCGGGCAGCGGCGCAGTTACTGCGCTCGACCTGACGCTGTTCGGGGTCAATCTCAACGAAGCATCCGGCGGCGGCTCGGCCATTATCGCCGGGGCCGACGGCGTGCAGTCCAGCTTTGCCGTGGGTGATGAGGTGCTGCCCGGCGTCACCCTGGCTGGCGTTGCCTTTGACCATGTCATCCTCGACCGCGGCGGGTCCCGCGAAAGCCTGTTCCTCGACCAATCGGCACCGGCCACCCCGGCGGACCCCGTCGCCGAACCAACGCCCGCAGCCGCTGAACCCGCTACCGCCGCTGCCGCCGCGGGCAGCGAGATGTCCCCGCAGGCTCTGCAAGCCGGGATCGGCTTTGCCCCCCGCAGCGAGGGCGGCAAAGTCACCGGCCTGACGCTGGAGCCGCGCGGCGATGGCGCCGTGTTTCGCGCCGCTGGCCTGCGTCCGGGGGATGTCGTGCGCACAATCAACGGCCGTCCGGTCGCTTCGGCAGCCGATGTCGCGGCACAGATGAGCGCCGGGGCCCGCCTGAGCCTGGAAGTGGAGCGCGGCAGCGCCGTCGTCCCCATCGCCATTTTTGTTGGAAAGCCATAATCGTCATGAAGCGCCTGAAAACGTCCCTGTTGCTCATGGCGGCGCTGGTGGTGGCCACTCCGGCCTTTGGCCAATATACGCTGAACGTCCGTGACGCCGATGTACGCGCCTTCATTCAGGATGCGGCGCGGGTGATGGACCGCACCTTCATCATAGACAGCCGGGTCCAGGGCAAAGTGTCGGTGGTCACCGATCGGGCACTATCGCGGTCCGAATATTTTGAGATTTTCCTGTCCACGCTGCGCGCCAACGGGCTGGTCGCAGTGCCAGTGCAGGGCGGCAGCTATCGCATCCAACCGCTCGACGGCGCGGCAGCGCAGCCGGGCCGCGTGGGCAGCGCGCGGGCGGCGCAAAACCAATTTGTGACCGAAATCATCCGCCTGCGCCATATCGATGCCGCAGCCGCCATCGAAACGCTGCGGCCCCTGGTCAGTGCACAGGGCTCGCTGACCGCCAACCGCAATGCCAACAGCCTGGTGGTCGCCGATTTTGCCGACAATATCCGGCGCATCCGAACGCTGGTGGCACAGATCGATAGGGACAATAGCCGCAGCCAGATTGTCACCTTGCGCAACGCGGGCGCGCGCGAAATTGCGACCGCGCTCCAGGCACTGGCCGGGACGGGCGGCGAAGGCATGGGCCCGCCCGTGACGGTCGTGCCAATTGACAGCAGCAACGCCATCGCCTTGCGCGGGGATGCGACGCAGGTGGCGCGCTTTGTCCAGATGGCGGGCGAGCTGGATAGCCGCGCGGCGGCGGGGACCGAACTGCGCGTCTATTGGCTGGACCATGCCAATGCCGAAACGCTGCTGCCAACCTTGCAGGCGCTGATGGGCGGCGGCGGCGCAGCGGCGAATGCAGCGGCAGCCAATGCGCCCGCCGCACCCGCCAGCGAAGCGGCAAAGGCTGCGGCACCCGCCGCCCCGGTGTCGGTCGCGGCCCCCGGCGGCGCGGGCAGCGGCATCGCCAGCCGTGGCCCGGCCATTGTCACCCGCTATGAAGGGGCCAATGCCATTATTGTCGCTGCCAACCCCGATGTGCAGCGAATGGTGGGCGAATTGATCCGCCAGCTCGACGCGCGGCGCGAGCAGGTGCTGGTGGAAGCAATCATCGTTGAGGTGGGCGATGCCGCCGCCAAGCGGCTGGGTGTTCAGTTCCTGCTGGGCAGCACCAATACGGGCTTTGCGGCAACCAATTACAGCAATGCGCAGCCCAATATCCTGACCCTTGCCGGGGCAGTGGCAGCAGAGGAGCTGGGCACCACCGAGACGACCGTGGTGGCCCCCGATGGCACGCGCACCACGACGCGCAGCACCACCAATTCGGGCCTGCAGGACGCCCTACAGCAGGCCGCCGTCGACAGCCTGAGCGCCGCGACCGGCGGCATCGGCGGCATTGTGACCAATTTGGGCGGCAATGGCATTTTCGGATCGATTATCAACGCGGTCAAAACCGACACGGAATCCAATCTGCTCGCAACGCCGCACATTGTGACGCTGGACAATCAACAGGCCAAATTCCTGGTCGGGCAGGAAATTCCGATCACCACGGGCGAAGCGCTGGCGGACAATTTCGACCGCGCCTTTCGCACCGTCCAGCGGCAGGAAGTGGGCATCAAGCTGGAAGTCACGCCCCAGGTCAATGCAGCGGGCGAGGTCAAATTGTTCCTGAAACAAGAGGTGTCGAGCATCGCGGGGCCGGTATCGTCGCGCTCCAGCGACCTCATCCTCAACAAGCGCGCCTTTGAAACCGTGCTGACCGTCGATGATGGCGAGATATTGGCGATTGGCGGCCTGCTCAATGATGATGAGCGGCGGACCATCGAACGCATTCCGCTCTTGTCCGACATTCCGTTGCTCGGCGAATTGTTCAAATCGCGCAGCCGCAGCCGGACCAAGACCAATTTGATGGTGTTCATCCGCCCGACCATCCTGCGCAGCCGCGATGACAACCGGGCGCTGACCGCGCGCCGCTATGGTTTTGTCCGGGATTTTCAGCGGCTGCGCGACCCTGAAAGCGAACCGGCGATTGACGCGCTGGTCCGCGACTATCTTGGCACCGTGCCGCCGACGGCACCCGCCGCGCAGCCGGGTGACGTGACGGTGGGGCCGGTCAACCTGCCCGCGATGCGCAGCGGCGACCGCCCCGTGCAGCCGACAGAGGTGCCGCCATCGGCGCTGGAGGGCCAGCCATGAGCGTCGCGGCGCTCGATATCCCCTATGCCTTTGCCCGCCGCTTTGGTGTGGTGCTGGTGGGGGATCGCGACGGCGCGGTGGCGGTGGCGTTTCGCGAGGGCAGCGATCCTGCCGCATTGGTAGAGGTCAAGCGCGTGCTGGCGCGGCCAATCGCCATTGATCTGGTCAGCGCCAGCGACTTTGATCGCCTGCTGTCCGATCATTATGCGCTGGACGCCGATGCCGCGGCCATGGCGGGCGCGGTCGACGCAGGTGACCTGGTCAGCGACGGCATGCCCACCGCAGAGGATTTGCTCGACAGCAGCGATGACGCCCCGGCCATCCGGCTGATCAACGCCATCATCGCCGAGGCCGTGCGGCAGGGGGTCAGCGATATCCACATCGAACCCTATGAAACCGGCCTGGTGGTGCGGCTGCGTGCCGATGGGGTGCTGCGCGAACATTTGCGCATGCCGCCGCATGTTGCCCCCGTCATCGTCAGCCGCATCAAGGTGATGGCGCGGCTCGACATAGCCGAACGGCGCATGCCGCAGGATGGGCGCATCGGGCTGACGCTGGGCGGCAAGGCGGTGGATGTGCGCGTCTCCACGCTGCCCAGCCGCGCGGGCGAGCGCGTTGTGCTGCGCATCCTGGACAAGGATGCGGCGGGCATTGATTTCGACGTGCTGGGCCTGACCGGCGCGGCGCGTGAGGTGCTGACGGGTGCGCTGGCCGAACCCAATGGCATCATCCTGGTGACCGGCCCCACCGGGTCGGGCAAGACCACGTCGCTCTACGCCTGTCTGAAACAGCTCAATGATGGCAAGCGCAATATTTTGACGGTCGAGGATCCGGTCGAATTCGCCGTGGAAGGCATCGGCCAGACGCAGGTGAATGCAAAGGTTGGCTTGACCTTTGCCAATGGGCTGCGCGCGATCCTGCGGCAGGACCCCGATGTGGTGATGGTCGGCGAAATTCGCGACCGCGAAACCGCCGATATTGCGGTGCAGGCGTCGCTGACCGGGCATCTGGTGTTGTCAACCGTCCACACCAATGATGCGGTGGGCGCGATAACCCGGCTCAAGGATTTGAAGGTCGAACCCTTCCTCCTGGCCTCCACCCTGCGTGCGGTGGTGGCGCAGCGGCTGGTGCGCAAATTATGCCCCGATTGCCGCGAACCGGTGCAGGCGGATCAAAAGGTTGCCGCGCTTTTGGGCATTGACGCGGGGTCGGTCGTCTGGCGGCCCACCGGCTGCGATGCCTGTGGTCACACAGGGTATAAGGGCCGGGTGGGCGTGTTCGAAGCGGTCCGCATCGACGACAGCATTCGCCGCTACATCTACGACGGCGGCGATGAAGCGATGATTGCGCGCCACGCCTTTTTGCGCGCCCCGACACTGGCCGGGGCGGCGCGCGCGATGGTGGCGGCGGGGCTGACCACGCCCGAAGAGGCCATTCGCATCGCGCGGCGCGAGGATGTCGATGCCTGATTTTACCTGGCGCGCCATTGATGCAAAGGGGCGCGAGCAAGAGGGGCAGGTGACCGCCGCCGACGAGCCCGCCGCGCGCGCCGCCTTGTCGGCAAAGGGGCTGCATGTCGTCGCGTTGGGGCCTGGCAAGCCGCGCGGCGATGCGGCCCCCGCCCTGCTGGCCGGTTGGCGGCAACGCAAATCCCTGTCCGCCAAGCAATTGGCGCTGCTGACCCGCCAGCTTGCGACACTGACCGAGGTGGCGCCGCTCGAAGAATCGCTCCGCACGCTGATGCGCCAATCGGAGGGGGAAGCCCCGCGCCGCATCGTTGGTCAGGTCCATGCCGGCCTGGTCGAAGGGCGCGCGCTGGCCGAAGCGATGGCGCGGGAACCCAAAAGCTTTCCGCCGCTCTACCGCGCCATGGTGGCGGCGGGCGAACAGACGGGCGCGCTCACCCCCATTTTGGACCGGTTGGCGCAGCTGCTGGAACGGCAGGCAGAGGTGCGCGGCAAGCTCATCGCCGCGCTTGCCTATCCCATTGTGCTGGCGTTGGTCGCGGTCGGGGTGGTTGCCGCCATGATGATCTTTGTGGTGCCGCGCGTCGTCGAACAATTTGCCGATACCGGGCAACAGCTGCCCTTCCTGACCCGCGCGGTGATTGCCCTGTCGGATTTTCTGGCAGGATGGTGGTGGCTGCTCGCGGCGGTGGTGGCGCTGCTCCTGCTGGCGGCCGTTCAACTGCTGCGCCAGCCCCACATCCGGCGGCGGTTTGACGCCTGGCTGCTGCGCCTGCCACTGCTCGGGCGGCTGCTCCGCGACCTCAATGCGGCGCGTTTCGCGCGGACGCTGGCGACGATGGTGGGCAGCCGCCTGCCGCTGGTCGAAGGATTGCGGCTGACCGTGCCCACCATTCGCAACCAGGCGCTGGCGGGGGCGACCGCGACGCTGGTGGAACAGGTGCGCGCGGGCGGCAGCCTGTCGGCGGGGCTGCGCGATGCGGGGGTGTTTCCGCCGCTGCTCGTCTATATGACCGCCAGCGGCGAGAGCGCCGGGCGGCTGGAAGCCATGCTGGAGCGCGCCGCTGACCATCTGGAGCAGGAGTTTGACCGTTTCACCGCCGCGACAATGGCGTTACTGGAACCCGTCATCATTGTCATAATGGGGTCATGCGTCGCGCTTATCATCCTCGCGATCCTGCTTCCCATCCTGCAATTGCAGTCTTTGACGGGTTTATAGTTTCCCATGTCTCTCCTCCGGCTTATGCTGCGGCTCATGACCGACATGTCGCGCCCCGTGCCCCATCGCCGCAAACGCAGCGAATTCGGCTTTACGCTGACCGAGCTAATGGTCGTCATCTTCATCATCGGCCTGCTCGCCACGGTGGTCATCATCAATGTGTTGCCCAGCCAGGACCGGTCGATGGTCACCAAGGCGCAGGCGGACATCGCCACGCTGGAATCGGCGCTGGAAATGTATCGGCTCGACAATCTGACCTATCCGGCGACGAGCGAGGGGTTGGCGGCACTGACCCGCCCGCCCGCCACGCTGGCCGATCCGGCGCGCTATCGCCGGGGCGGCTATGTCAAACGGCTGCCCGATGATCCGTGGGGGCGTCCCTATCAATATCAGGCCCCGGCCCCCGACGGCGGTGCCTTTGACGTCTGGTCGTTCGGGGCGGACGGCGCGCCGGGCGGGGTGGACGAAAATGCGGATATTCGCAGCAGCGCCAGCTGACGCGCCCGTTGGACGCGGCCAACGCGGCTTTACCCTGGTGGAATTGATGATGGTGCTGGCCGTGCTCGCGCTCGCGGCAACGGTGGTGCTGCTCACGCTGCCCGCCGGTTCGGCGCGGGTGCAGGACGAGGCGGACCGGCTGGCCGTCCGCATCGCGGCGCTGCGCGATCTGGCCATTGTCGAAGGGCGGCCAATGGCGTTGGTGGTGCGGCCATCGGGCTATGGCTTTGAACGGCGGCTGCGCGGCGAATGGAGCGATGTTCCGGGGCGAAGCTTTGCCGATCGTGCCTGGCCGCAGGGTGTAGCGCTGGCGGGCGACGGCGGCACGGTTCGCCGCATCGCCTTTGACCCCGCCGGGATGACCGGGGCGCGGCAGACATTGGCGCTCACCGATGGGGAGGTTACGGCGCGGCTCAGCATATCGGCGACGGGGGAGGTGGTGCGCGGTGAATGATCGCGGCTTCACCTTGATTGAAATGCTGGTGGCGCTCAGCGTCATCGCGGTGGCGGCGCTGACGCTGGTGCGGCTCGACGGCTTTGCCATCCGTAGCGCCGCCGACCTCGACGAACGCACGCTGGCGCAAATTGTGGTGCAAAATGAAGCGGTCCTGCTGTGGAGCGACGCTGCCCCGCCAACGTTTGGCACCAGCCGGTCGGTCGTTGCCAATGGCGGGCGGCAATTTGCGGTGGAGCGGCGCGTGGCGGCGACCGCCGATGCCAATTTGCTGCGCATTGACATTGTCGCGCGCCCGCAACCCGGGCGTGGACAGGCGGCGCTGACCATCATCCGGCGGGCACAGTGAAGGAGCGCGGCTTTACCCTGGTGGAAATGCTGGTGGCGCTGGCGCTGTTTGCTGCCATCGCCAGCATGGGCGTGGGGCTGCTCCGCACATCGGTCGCGACGCAGGATGCGGTGCAACAGCGGCTGGGCAGCATGGGCGCAATCAACCGGCTGCGCGCTGCGATGGCCAACGACCTGGCTCAGGCGGCGCTGCGCCCGATCCGCGATGAAAACGGCGGGGCCTTGCCAGCCTTTGTCGGGCGCGGCGATGGTTTCACCATGGTCCACCGAACGCTGCCGGAGTCAACGGGTGGTGCCGCCGTGCAACGCGCTGGCTATGCCCTGGCCAATGGGGCGTGGATGCGGTCAACCGCCGATGGCGATGGTGCGACGATGGGGGAGGGGGATGCGCTGCTGCGCGACATTGCGTCCGCACGGCTGCGTTACCGCGATGCGGCGGGCATCTGGCGAGACAGCTGGTCATCGGCTGAGGAGCGCCGCCTGCCCGTCGCTGTCGAGCTCAGCTTGACGCGCCGCAGCGGCCAGCCGCTGACCTTGCTCTTCGCCACGGCGCCGACGCTGTTGCCGCCGCCGCTGTTGCCGCCGCCCCCGGGGCCGCCCGCATGACCAGCGCACAGGATCGCGGTGCCGCGCTGCTGAGCGTTTTGTTGCTGGTCGCGGTCATGGCGGTAATTGCTGCCACGGCGCTCGACCGGCTGACGCTTGCCACGCGCATTGCCGGGGCGACCGCGTCGATGGATCAGGCGCGCGCCTTTGCGCTGGCGGGCGAGGCGCTGGTGCTGCGCCGCGCCGCCGATATTGCGCAAAGCCGCCGGGCCGACTGGCTGGAGCGCGCCTATCCGCTGCCCATCCCCGGGGGCCGGGCCACCGGGCGACTGGATGATGCAACCAATTGCTTCAACCTTAACGCCCTGGTCGCCGAAACCGCGCCCGGACGCTATATCCAGCGGCCGAGCGCGGTGCGGCAATTTGCGGCACTGGCGCGGCTCAGCGGGATAGCCGATGGCGAAGCCGCGGCCATTGCCGCCGCCGCCGCCGACTGGATTGACAGCGATGCGGCGGAAGGCCCGCTGGGGGCGGAGGATGCCGCCTATCGCAGTCGCACCCCCGCAATGCTGCCGGCCAACACGCTGATGGCCGACAGCCGCGAACTTGCGCAGGTGCGCGGGGTCACCCCCGCCCATTTTCAGCGCCTGGCCCGCTGGATATGCGCGCTGCCGGTCGCCGATCCGGTCCGCGTCAACATCAACAGTTTGCGCGATGGAGAGGCGCTGCTGGTCGCCGCGCTGTGGGCCGAACGGCTCAGCGTGGGTCAGGTGCGCGCGGCACTGGCGGCGCGTCCCGCCGACGGCTATGGCAGCGCGGCGCGATTCTGGCAGTCGGCGGCAATGCAGGGATTGACCCCGCCAGACGATGTCGCCGAACAATTGGTGACGACCCCGCGCTGGTTGTTGCTGAAAAGCCAGGTTGAATTGGGGGACATTGTGCTGGACGGCCAAAGCCTGATTGATGTGCGCCGCGATGCCGGGGCCACGGCGCCTGCTATCGTCGGGCGGCAATGGAGCTTTGGCGGCTGACATGCACGACACGCTGATCCTGTTGCTGCCATCGCCCGGTGGTCCGGCGACCATCACGGGATGGTGGCGCACGGACGGTTCGGGCGTCACGGACAGCGGCGACGGCGGCGAATGGCGCGAACAGGGCGCGACCGCCGCGCGCACCATCGCCCTGGTCGCGGCGGGCGATGCGCCGGTCCATTGGCTGGTCCTGCCCGGGCTGACCGCGCCGCAAGCCGCGGCGGCAGCGCGCCTTGCGGTGCGCGACCTGGTGCTCGGTGATCCCGCTGTGCAGCATCTGGCGGCTGGCACCGCCGATGCCGCAGATCGGGTCCCCTGCGCCGTGGTGCCGCAGGCCAGCATGACGCATTGGCAAGCGATGCTTCAGGCAGAGGGGTTGACGGTCGATGCACTGGTTCCGGTCGCAGCTCTGGTGCCGCCGCCACGTGATGCTGGAGCGCTGCGCGCCGACATGCCCGGCGGCGCGGTGATGGCGGTGGCGGGTCTTAGCGCTGCTGCCGACCCCGACATTGATGCGCTGCGCACCGCTGGCCTGGCGTTGGCGGACATGCGCGCGCCCGACATGGCCGCCCGGCTGGCGCAGCTGGCGACCGCCGTCCCGCTCGACCTGTTCAGCGGAGATTTTGCCCCGCGCCGCAACGCGCAGCTTGCGCCCGCAACGCGGCGCTGGCTGCTACGCTTGACGGCGGCGTTGGCGCTGTTGACGCTGGCGGTGCCGCTGGCGCAGCAGTGGCAATGGTCACGGGCCATATCGGCAGCCGACAGCCGCGCGCTGGCTGCCGCCGCCACGGTGAAGATTGCGGCGAGCGACGCGGCGGCGGCAGAGGCGGAGCTGGACCGGCGGCTGGCGGCGCGCGGCGGCGGGCCGCTCGCCCTGTCGGCCCCGCTTGGCGGACTGTACCGCGCGCTCAAGGCGGAGCCATCGGTTGCGGTGCGCAGCCTGACCCACATCGCTGATGGCACCGCGACAGTCACCCTCGCTGCGCCGCGCGTGGAAGATGTCAACGATGTGCTCAAACAGTTGCAGGTCGGCGGCTTCACCGTCACCGCGCAACCGATGAGCGGGAGCGACGGCATGCAAATGGCGGTCATCACCGTGCGGGCGGTGCCATGATCAGCGCGATCCGGCAATGGTGGACCGGCCTGTCGCAGCGCGAACGCGTGCTGGTGGGCGTTGCGGGCGGGTTGACGGCGGCGGTGCTGCTGTGGCTCGCCGCGCGCGCGCTGCTTGCCGGCCTGGAGTCGGGGGCCGAGGCGCACCGCGAGGCCATTGCCCGCGCCGCGCGGGTGGAGGCAAAGGCGGCACTGCTGGCCGCTGCGCCGCAAACGCCGCCGGCGTCGCAAAGCGGCGCGCTTGACCTGTGGCTGGGCCAGTCGGCAACCGACATGGGCCTGACGCTGGACCGCAATGACGCGCGCGGCGAGCGGCTGGCCAGCATTGCCATTGCATCGGCCCGGGCCCCGGCGGTTGTCGGATGGCTCGCGGGGCTGGAGGCGCAGGGGCTGGTCATCGAACGGCTATCGCTCACCCCGGGCACCGATGGGACGGTGGCGATGACGGCAGAGGTGCGGCGGCCATGAGCGGGCGGGCGCGCCTGATGCTGGCGGCGGTCGCGGTGCTGCTGCTCGCGGCAACTTTTCCGCTGCGGTTGGCGCTCGGCCTGGCGGGCGTGGATGCCACCGGCCTCAGCGCGCGGGGGGTGACCGGCACCATCTGGTCGGGACGGCTGACCGATGCGGCTTGGCGCGGTGCGGCGCTGGGCACGATTGATGCCGGGCTGGCCCCGCTCAGCCTGCTGCGCGGGGAGGTGCGCCTGAATGTCCAGCGCGACGACGCGCTGCGCGGCCCCTTGACGGGTGCGCTGCTGCTGTCGGGCGGGAAAGGCGCGGCTGATCTTACCGGCAATCTGTCGCTGGGGGCCAGCCTGGCGGGCGTGCCGCTGGACAGCATCCGGCTCGACGGCGTGACGGCGCGCTTTGACCGGTCGGGCCGCTGTGTGGAGGCGGGGGGCAAAATGACCCTGGCTCTTGCGCTGCCGGTTCCCGGGCTTGATCTGGCGGGCGGGCTGACGGGGCCAGTGGCCTGCCGCGCCGAACGGGCCGAGGCGCGGCTTGCCAGCCAGTCGGGCATGGAAACATTGACCCTGGCCATGGATGGCAAGGGGCAATGGCGGGCGCGCTTGGCCGTGGCGGCGGGCAGCGATCCGGCGCTGGGCGCGTTGCTGCGCGCTGCGGGCTTCCTGCCGATGGGTGATGCTTTGGTGCTGGCCCGCGACGGGCGATGGTAGCGGCGACGCTGACCACGCTCCCGCTGACCGCCGCCGTGCCGCTTGCGGGGCTGTTGGGACTGGTCGTTGGCAGCTTTGTGGCGACGTTGGTGCTGCGCTGGGAAGCGGGCGACAGCGTGCGGGGCCGGTCGCGCTGCGATGGTTGCGGGCGCACCTTGAAGCCATGGGAACTGGTGCCGCTGGTGGGCGGTTGGCGAGGCGACTGCGCGACCTGCGGCACGGCAATCGATCCGCTGCACCGGCGGACGGAATTGGGCGCTGCGGCGCTGGCGATGGTCGCTGTGGCCGTCATGCCGGGCGCAGCCGGGTGGCTGCTTGCGCTGTTCGGCTGGCTGCTGCTGCCGCTGGCGCTGCTGGACGCGCGGCATTTCTGGTTGCCCGATGCGCTGGTCATGCCGCTTGCGGTGACCGGGCTGGTGCTGGCGGGACCCATGCTCAGCACATCCATCGCCGACCGAATGGTTGGTGCAGCCGCCGGCGGCTTTGCGCTTGGCGGGATCAGCTGGCTGTTCACGCGGCTGCGCGGGCAGGACGGCATGGGCGGGGGCGATCCCAAGCTGGCCGCTGCACTGGGCGCGTGGCTGGGGTGGCTGCCCCTGCCCGCGATGATCTTCCTGTCCAGCGGCGCGGGTATCATCTGGGCCATCCTGACACACAAAGGGGATGGGGCGCTGCGGCAGCGGCCCATCCCCTATGGCGTGTTTCTGGCGGCGGCGGCGTGGCTGGCCGTGCCGCTATGGCATTATTTTATCGCACGATGACGACGGTGACGGCGCGGCGGTTGCGCGCCCACGCCTCTTCGTTGGACCCGGTGGCATCGGGGCGTTCCTTGCCATAGCTGATGGTGTCGATGCGCCCTGCGTCGATGCCCAGCGATGCCAGGAAATTGCGCGCCGCATTCGCACGGCGCTCACCCAGCGCCAGGTTGTAATCGCGGGTGCCGCGCTCGTCGGCATGACCCTCGACCAGCACGCGGACGGCGGGATTGCGCTGCAACCACGCGGCCTGGCTGCGCAGCACGGCCTGATCCTCGGCATCGATGTTGAATTGGTCAAAGCCAAAGAAGATGCGGTCTGACGCAACATTGGCAACAAAATCCTGTTGCGAGCCGGGCAGGATGCCGCCGCTGCCGCCGCCGCCACCGCTGCTACCCCCTGAACCCGCGCTGCCATCGGGCGGCGGGGGCAGATTGTCAGGCGCCTTTGGCGCGCAAGCCCCCAGCGCAAGCGCCGCGCTGGTCAGCGCAAGGATGGCGGTGTGGCGAAGGGTCATGACACATACTCCTGATTGGTCGGCAAGTGGATGATGCGAATCCAATAACTGCGCGGGCGATTAACCCATGTTGAACCTGCAAATGCAATCCGCAATCCGGCGGGTCGTTCCCTTGCGCCGGAACCATGACCGGACAAAGTCTATGGCAGCACGGGCCCCCAGGCAGGGTCCGATGCATCCTGGGGCGTCGGCAGGCGGCGCAGGTTCACCCCGGTCAGGTCAACCTGCCACACGGTAGAGCGGCCCTCGCGCCCCGGCGAGGTGCGGAAGAATTGAAGGACGCGGCCATTGGGCGACCAGGTGGGCGCTTCGTCCTGCCAGTCATTGGTCAGCAGCCGTTCGCCGCCGCCATTGGGGTTCATCACGCCAATCCGAAACTCGCCGCCGCCCATGCGGGTAAAGGCGATCAGGTCACCGCGCGGCGACCATTCGGGCGTCGCATAGCGCCCGCCGCCAAAGCTGATGCGCCGCTGGTCGGACCCGTCAGCGTTCATGATGTAAAGCTGCTGCCCGCCCGACCGGTCGCTTTCAAAGACGATCCGGGTGCCATCGGGGGAAAAGCTGCCGCCGACATCGATGCCCGGATTGTCGGTCAGACGGCGGGGGGTGCCGCCGGTTGCGGGGATGCGGTAAATGTCGGTGTTGCCCGCGACGGCCATGGAGAACAAGATGTGCTGGCCATCGGGTGACCAGCGCGGGGCAAAGGTCGCGTTGCGGCTTTCGGTGACCAGCCGCTGCGTCCCTGCCGCGACGTCATAGACAAAGACGCGGACGCGATCATTCAGATAGCTGACATAAACAATCTGTTTGTAATCGGGCGAAAAGCGGGGGGATAGCGCCAAGGCTTGGCCCGAGGTGATGAAGCGATGATTGCCGCCATCGCTGTCCATGATCGCCAACTGCTTGATCCGGGCGTTTTTGGGGCCGCGCTCGGCGATATAGGCGATGCGGCTGTCAAAGAAGGGCGCTTCGCCCGAGAGGCGCGAATAAATGGCGTCGGCGCATTTGTGTGCGGCGCGGCGCCAATCGCCCGGCTGGATGATAAACCCCTGGCGGACCAATTCGCTCTTCAACGCCACGTCATAAAGGTAGCAGCCAACAGTCAGGCTGCCGTCGCCATTGGCCCGGACAAAGCCGTGCACCAGATTTTCGGCATCGCGCCCCTCCCATTCGGCAAAGCGCGGGGCGGTGACCTCCGCCATGCCAATGGCGCGCAGGCCGCCGGGGCCGATGGGAGTATAGAGACCGCTGCGTTCCAGATTTGCGCTGATCACTTCGGCAATCTGGCGGCCCAGGCTGTCGGTGGACAGCCCGGCAACGCTGGCCACGGCGGGGGTCGTCAGCGCGGGGATGATGACCACGGATTTGGCGGCGCTCACCTCTGCCACCACTTCGGCGGTACGAGGGGTTTCTGGCGGCGGTGCTGGGGACGGATTGGCCGGACCCGGCGCCTGCGTGGTGGTCTGAGCCAGCACCGGCCCCGATAGCATGGCCAAAAGCGCAGCAAAAATTGGCAAGAAACGCATCATCAAATCCCTCTCGCGCGGAACGTAACATCCCAGACGCGCCATTGGTCATAATATTCGGCAGGCAGGTCAAAAGGTGCGGCCTGGCGGATGGAGCGGATGGCCCGCTCCACAAACAGGGCCTGTTGCGGGCGGTTGCTGTCGGTCCTGCCGGTCAGCTCGCCGAGCTGGTCGACACCCGCAACCGTACCATCGCTGTTCAACCGAATGCGCAGCACGACGCGCAGCTGATCAATGTCGATGCCCGACGGCACGTTGCGCCGCCAATGCGGCAAAATCTTGCCATCAATGGCGACATCGATGGATTTGCGCACCTCGGCGGCCGTCTGGGCCGCTGGCGCAGCCTTCACCGGCGGCGCTTTTGTCGGCGGCGCTTTGCTCAGACCCTCGGCAATGCCATCCAACCGTCCGGTGGGCTGGCGCGGCGAGGGTGCGGCCTTGGCGGGCGGCGCTTTGGCGGGCGGGGCCTTGGTGGGCGGGGCTTTTGCGGGTGGCGCTGATTTGAAGGGCGCGGCTTTGGTCGGCGGTGCCTTTGGCGCGGCGGCCTTTACCGGGGGCGCTTTGGTGGGCGGTGCCTTGGTTGGCGCAGCCTTGACCGGCGGCGATTTGAGCGCGGGCGCAGCGGCCTTGGGCGGTGGCGGCGGGGCAGCGACCGGAGGGGGCGGCGGGGGCGGCGTTGCAGGGGCAGGGGCTTCATCCTCCTCCTCGCCCAGCTTGGGCGGCGGCGGGGCAGCGGCAATGACCGGAGCCGTCGACTGCGGGGCCACCTCGGCAATCAGGTCGACTTCCATCGGCGGATTGTCGGGCGGATCATCCTGCCCCGCCCAGCTTAACGACAGGAGCGCCAGCAATCCCAGATGCAGGGCGATGGCCGCTGGCCAAGCCGCGCGCAATGCCGGGCCGGCCCCGGGCTGGGCCACGGCAAGCGGGGAAGGGCGGATGGCGGCGCGCATGGCAGGGTTGGGTTATTCGTTGCCGTCTGAACCGCTGGTGACCAGCGCCACCCGGGTCAACCCGGCCCGGTTCACCTCTCCTAGCACGCGCATCACGCGGCCATGATCCAGTGTCTTGTCGGCGCGCAGGCGGATTTGGCGCGGCTGTTCCTTGCCCGCATCCTCCAATGCGATGGCCTGCAACCGGCCCGGCAGCGCGGCTTCGCTGACCAATGTTTCGCCCAGGAAAATGCGGCCATCGCCGTCGATGGACAGCTGCACCGGCTCGGCCTCTTCGGTGTCCACTGCCTTGGCCCGGCTGTCGGGCAGATTGATGGGCACGGCGGCCACCAGCATGGGGGCGGTGACCATGAAGATGACCAGCAGCACCAGCATGACGTCGACAAAGGGCGTCACGTTGATTTCCGACATGGGCACCCGACGGCCACCCCGCCGCCTGCCGCTGCCGCTGACGCCGCCGGGGGAGCCCATGGCCATTATTCGGCCTCCAGCTCGCGGCTGAAGGTGGCGTGCAGCCCGTCGCCAAAGCGCGCCAAGCGGCTTTCCAGGCGATTCAGCCGCTGCGCGAAGCTGTTATAGGCGATGACGGCGGGAATGGCAGCGAACAGGCCAATGGCGGTGGCAAACAGCGCCTCGGCCAACTGCGGCGCGACGGTGCCGATGGAAAAGGCACCGTCCTGAAACCCCGACAGGCTGACCATGATGCCCCACACCGTCCCGAACAGCCCGACAAAGGGTGCCACCGCACCAATGGTCGCCAAAATGCCGATGCGGTCGGCCAGACGGTCCACCTCGGCGGCAACTGCGGCATTCATGGCAATGCCCAGCCGTTCGCGGGTGCCGTCGCGGTCGATGGACTTGCCCCCGGTGGAGCGCCGCCATTCGCTGATCCCGGCGGCCAGCACCTTGGCACTGGGCAGGTCGCTGCGACCGGCATTTTCGTAAAATTTGTCGATATTGTCGGCGCGCCAGAAATCGCGTTCAAACCGGTCCGATGCCTTCATCAACTGGCCGACGCTGCGGCCATGGCCGATGATCACGACCCAGACATAGATTGACGCGACCAGCAGACCGATCATGACCGATTTGACGACCCAGTCGGCCTGAAGAAACAGGGCGATCGGCGACATCGCCGATCCGTCAAAGCCAAGGTTGAGCTGGTCAAGCAAGGTCAGGAAACTCCGTTCATGATTTGGCGAAAACGGTCGGACCACCCCGCCGGTTGCCGCCGCGGGCGGCCGTCGGGCGCGACAAAGGCCGCGGTTACCCGGCCTTCGGTCAAAATCCGCTCATCCCGCCGGATCGTCTGCGCAATCACGACGCTGGCCCCGCGCACCGCTTCAACCATGCTGATGACGGTCAGTTCATCGTCCAGCCGCGCTGGACTGCGATACCGAATGGCGAGGTCGGTGACCGCCCACGCGCCTTCGCCTGCCGCTTGAGCGGCGCGCTGATCAATGGCGGCCAGGCGCAGCATGTCGGACCGCGCCCGCTCCATATAGCGCAGATAATTGGCGTGATAGACGACACCCGACAGGTCCGTGTCCTCAAAATAGACGCGCAGGCGGAACATATGCGCTGGGCCGTCAAAATATCCGGGGGTGAAGGGGGGCGCGGCCATTGCCTCAGCGATAGCGGGGCAAGGACTCGGCGGGAAGGGGGCACAGGCGCTTCATCGTGCAGAAGGGGCAGTTGGTGGAATGGAATGACAGTCTCCGCCCTATGTCATCACGCTCTAAAGGCCGCTCGCGCGGAGCTTGTCGAAGGGGCCTGTGCTTTTCTATGACTATTGCAAAAAGAAAGGGCGGTCCTTCGACAAGCTCAGGACAGACGGGGGAGGGAGCAAGGCTTGCTACTCCCCGTCGAACAGCCCCTCCTGCGCCCCAGCGGGTGGGTTCAGCCCCAGATGCTTCCACGCCGCCGCATTCAGGCAGCGCCCCCGCGCCGTTCGCGCGATCAGCCCGACTTGCAGCAGATAGGGCTCGATCACATCCTCAATCGTGTCGCGCGGCTCGGACAGGCCTGCCGCCAGCGTTTCCACCCCCACAGGGCCGCCGCGATATATGTCGGCAATCATGGTCAGATAGCGGCGGTCCATCGCGTCGAGCCCGAGCGCGTCGACCTCGAGCCGGTTGAGCGCCGCATCGGCGGCGGCGGCGTCGACGACGTCATGCCCCGCAACGGTCGCAAAATCGCGCACGCGGCGCAGCAGCCGCCCGGCAATGCGCGGCGTCCCGCGCGAGCGCCGCGCGATTTCGAGCGCGCCATCGGGCGCGATGGCCAGGCCAAGCAGCCGCGCGGCGCGGGTGATCACCTGCTCCAGCTCGCCATGGGTATAGAAATTGAGCCGCACCGGAATCCCGAAGCGGTCGCGCAAGGGGGTGGTCAGCAGCCCCTGCCGCGTCGTCGCGCCGACCAGCGTGAATTTGGGGAGGTCAATGCGCACCGACCGCGCCGACGGCCCCTCGCCAATCATGATGTCGAGCGCGCGGTCCTCCATGGCGGGGTAGAGGATTTCCTCGACCGCAGGCGACAGCCGGTGGATTTCGTCGATGAACAAGACATCGCCGTCCTCAAGATTGGTCAGCAGCGCGGCGAGATCGCCAGCCTTGGCGATGACGGGGCCAGAGGTGGAGCGAAAGCCGACCCCCAATTCGCGCGCGACAATCTGCGCCAGCGTTGTCTTGCCGAGCCCCGGCGGGCCATAGAAAAGCACATGGTCAAGCGCGTCAGCGCGCGCCTTGGCGGCCTCGATAAAGATGCGCAAATTTTCGCGCGCGGCCGCCTGGCCGACGAACTCGGCCAGCGTTTTGGGGCGCAGCGCAGCATCGGCGTCCTCGGGCGTGCGGGCTGGGGTGGTGAGTTGGGATGAATCCATCATTGTGCGTTGTGCCCGCCATTGGCATAGTTTGTCCATGGCCGCGAAACATCTGATGATAGCGATCGACTGGTTCGGTCCATATTTGTCGATCAGCGATGCACGCGCCAGTGCTCGCTCGGATTATCAGGACGGCCTTTATCTTGCCATTGCCAAGGACGGGCGCCGATCAACCAGGCTCGAATACATTGGCATCTCCAAGAATCTTGGAGGCCGCCTCTCGAACGATCATCACAAGCTCAGTCAGATCGATATCCACCAAATTTGGCTGGGGGAAATCTCTACCGCGGAGCCATCCGGCAAACCCATGAAAGTGACAAAGGCCACGCTGGATTACGCCGAATGGCTACACGCCTATTTTCTGCAGCTCCCCGACAATGACAAGAAGCGGGCGGATGCGCCATTCCGTCCGGTTACAATCCTCAATCGTTGGTGGAAAACCGACTATGAAACGCCTCGGCGCAATCGTCCGCATCCGGACTGGCCCAACTTAATTGATCACCCGCGCTATGGCCAAGTCTCCCGCGCTGTTTGGTTCGGTGGCCGACAAACAATCTACGAAGCTTTTGACTGAGCTTATTTCGCCGCTTTCTTCAGCGCCAACCGAACGAGCGCATCGAGCGTGGCCCCTGCGCCCAGTTCGTCATTTGCCGCCGCCACCGCGCTTGTCGCTTCGCCGGGTTTGAACCCTAGCCCGGTCAGCGCCGCGACGGCGTCGGCCAGCACGCCGCCGCCGATGGGGAGGCTTGACCCGTCGCCGAGCGCGTTGGCGCCGAGTGCGCCGGCTTTGTCCTTGAGCTCATTGCAGATGCGCTGAGCGAGCTTTGGCCCGACGCCGTTGGCGCGCGCGACCATCGCGGCGTCGCCGCTGGCGAGCGCGCGCTGGAGGTCGGCGATTTCGAGCGCCGAGAGGATGGCGAGCGCCATTTTCGCGCCGACGCCCTGGACGCTGACGAGCAGGCGGAACCAGTCGCGTTCCTCGGCGCGCGCGAAGCCGAGCAGGCGCAGGAAATCCTCGCCCACCAGCATTTCGGTGTGGATGACGACCTCATTGCCGACCGCGCCGAGCGCATCGAGCGTGCGCGCCGAAGCCTCGACCAGATAGCCGACCCCGCCGACGTCGATCACGGCATGGCCCGCGCCGCTGCTGTCGAGACGTCCGGTGAGCTTGGCGATCATGGGACGGGTCTAGCGCGGGCGGGCGGGGATGGAAACTGGCCAATGCCATCCCTCTCCCATTGGGAGAGGGTTGCGCAGCCTTGGCAGCTTGCTGCCTAGGCGCAGCTGGGTGAGGGGTGCTGTTCTGTCGTGAGAGCGCAACCCCTCACCCGCTGCGACTAGGTGGCATAGCCACCAAGTCTCGCTGCCCTCTCCCAAAGGGAGAGGATTTTTAGTGACGCCCGCGATGATGCGCATGGCAAATGGCGACCGCCAGCGCATCCGCCGCGTCCGCGCCCGCCACTTGCGCCCCGGGCAGCAGCACACGGAGCATCGCCTGCACCTGTTCCTTGGCGGCGGCGCCGGTGCCGACGATGGCCTTTTTGACAAGGCGGGGGGCATATTCGGTGACGGACAATCCGCCGCGCGCGCAGCCCAGCAAGACGACCCCGCGCGCGTGGGCCAGCTTCAACGTCGATTGCGGATTGTCGTTGACGAACACCTCTTCGACCGCGGCGCTGTGCGGGGCATGGTCCGCAATGACGGCGGCCAGCACGGTGTCGAGATAGGCGAGCCGGTCGGGCAGCGCGGCCTTGGCATCCGTCTTGATCTGACCATTGGCAATGTGGCGGATGCGGCTGCCCTCTGCGCGGATCACGCCCCAGCCGGTGCAGCTGAGTGACGGGTCAAGGCCGAGGATGATCAACGGACATTTCCTCCCCAAGCTTTGCTTGGGGAGGGGGACCATCGCCAAGCGATGGCGGAGGGGTCGACGCACGTTGGGACCACCCCTCCACCATGCTTCGCATGGTCCCCCTCTCCATCGTGTCGATGGGGAGGATCATCACCCCAATTTTTCCATCACCGCGTCGGGAATTTCGTAATTGCCCCACACGGTTTGCACATCATCGTCGTCATCCAGCGTGTCGATCAGCTTGAACAGCGTCTGCGCCGTTGCTTCGTCGGTGATTTCCGATTTCACCGTGGGGCGCCAGGCCAGCTTCACGCCTTCGGCCTCGCCCAGCTTGGCTTCCAGCGCCTTGGCGACGGGGTGGAGATTTTCGACGCTGGTCCAGATTTCGTGCCCATCTTCACTCGATTCGACATCGTCTGCGCCGGCGTCCAGCGCGGCTTCGAACACCGTGTCGGCGTCCCCGGCCTTTGCTGGATACAATATCTGACCCAGCCGGTCGAAACCGTGGCTGACGCTGCCCGACGTGCCCAGATTGCCGCCGTTTTTGGCAAAGGCGGTGCGGACATTGGTGGCGGTGCGGTTGCGGTTGTCGGTCAGCGCCTCGACGATCAACGACACGCCGCCGGGGCCATAGCCTTCGTAGCGGATTTCTTCGTAATTCTCGCCCTCGCCGCCGCTCGCCTTGTCGATGGCGCGCTGGATATTGTCCTTGGGCATCGACTGCGCCTTGGCGGCGTTGATGGCGGCCCGCAGCCGCGCGTTGGCGTCGGGATCGGGCAGGCCCATCTTGGCCGCCACCGTCACTTCGCGCGCCAGCTTGCTGAACAGCGCGCTGCGCTTTTTGTCCTGCGCACCCTTGCGGTGCATGATATTTTTGAACTTGCTATGGCCGGCCACGGCCTGTCTCCATCCTGAAAATTGCTCTCTCTTTTCGTCACCCTGAACTTGTTTCAGGGTCCATGGCGCAGGTTCGCGGATTAGCGCCATGGATGCTGAAACTCGTTCAGCATGACGATGAGGAATGACCCGATGCGCGCCCTAGCGCGCGGTGGCGTTTCAGACAACTGTCGCAAACGGGGTATCACTCCGCTGGCTTGCCCGTTCGGACATTGATTACCTTGCCCCGGTCATAAGCAAGGACACCCGGGATAGGGGCAAGCCGATTGATACTGGTAGCCCCTGGTTCACGGAACAATCCGACGGCATGATAAGTGGCAGTTACACGCGGAAAGGCAGCCAGCACGCGCGGCACCGCCGTATCGCGGGTGGCCGGGTCAATCGCCTGGCCCATGATAAAGCCATAGGCCATCATCGATGGACCAACATTGTCCTCCAGAAATGGCAGCGGCGAATCCTTGTGCACCTTGTCGGCGTAGAAGCTGCCAAGATCGGTTATCTCGCCTCCCTTGGCGGTGAAGCGCACCGTGCCCAGGCAGTTGCAGGTGACCAGCGTGCGCCCGGCCACGCCAATGCCATAAACAATATAGTCGCCCGGAGGGACGGCAATGAGCAAAGTGCGCAATTCGCCATCTTCGATGAAATTCTTGGGGCTGGTGATCAGCCGGTTCTTTGGCCCGCGATAGTCAAAGGCAAAGTCTTCGACGGGCGGGACGCGGCCGTCCTTCGCCTTTTTGCGCAAATCGGGCAGCGCAGCATCATAGGCGGCCTGCCGCGCGCTGCGCCAAGCCGCGATTTCGGCATCGGTTGGCACCCGCACGAGGACATGGTCGACCGACATCACCCCCGTCTTGGCCCGGCTGGTGCGCAGCAGCAGATAGGCCGTATCGGGCGCCAATGCGCTCGGCGCGGTGTTGAGCGCCGCAAAATCGCCAGCCGCTTTGGCCGCCGCAGGGCTGGCGAGCCCCAGCAACAGCATTGCCAGGAGCATCCGGATCATTGGTCCTGCACCGCCGCCAGTGGTGGGACAGGGCCCGATGCCAGCTTGGCCTGCATCAGGATATTCTGCTGCTCATCCGCGCTTTCGTTGATCATGGACCAGCTGGATTCGGGCAGGGGAAAGCGAAGATAACCGCGCGGTTCCATGCATCGCCGCAGCATATTATTGTCAAGTCCGCGGTTCAATTTCGGCATGATGATCGACCCAATGACCGCTCCCACCAGCCCATAAGGCGAAGTCGTTGACTGAACGGGCCGCTGAGCCGGTTCAACCCACGGCACAAATTCGGATTGCGGCGGGAAAGCGCCGCGCCGGATAAAGCTGCGGCATTCCCGAATATCCGAATAGGCCTCGGCAAAGCTGGTATCGGCGCGATGAAAGAAAAAGAATTTGTGCCCGTCCGCCACAACCTTGGGATCGCGGCTATCAATCGCCACTGTCTTGATGGTCGCCGGATCGGGCAGCGGGTCCTGGCCGTGCGCCGCCCCCGCTAGCGCCATCGCCAGGGCAATTGGCAAAGCAAAGCCGAGCCGTTTGCGCATGGTTCAGACAACCACAGCCGTGCCGCTCGCGGTGACCATCAGCATCGATCCGCCCTGGCCCAGCACTTCATAGTCGAAATCGACGCCGATCACGGCATTGGCGCCGCGCGCGCGGGCTTCGCCCTCCAGCTCTTTCAGCGCGGCTTCGCGCGCATCGCGCAGGGTGGATTCATAGCTGCCCGATCGGCCGCCGACGACATCGCGGATGCTGGCGAACATATCCTTGAAAATGTTCGCGCCGACGATGACTTCGCCAGTGACGATGCCCAGATAATCCTTGGCCGGATGACCCTCAATATGGCTGGTGGTGGTAACGATCATGGGCGTCGCTCCTCAAACAATTCCCAGCGCCGATTTATAGACGTCCAATATGGCCTCCATCTCCTTGCGGTCATTGATCGGCATTTTGCGCAGGCGGACGATCTGACGCATGATTTTGGCATCATAGCCATTGGCCTTTGCCTCGGAATAGACATCGCGAATATCGTCGGCGATGCCCTTTTTCTCCTCCTCCAGCCGCTCGATACGCTCGATGAACAGGCGCAGTTGCTGGTCGGTGGGGCTGGCGTCGTCGGACATGAAAAACTCCCGGATGCGAATCAATGGACGCCGCGCTTACCCCGCTCGTCCCATGGTGGAAAGCGGTCGTTGTTCACTCCGGCGGAAAGGGCTGGCGCTTGCCGTCAAGCTTGTGGACAACGCCGCGCCGCATCACGAAACCAACCGTTTCCAGCACAGTCACATCGGCCAGCGGGTCGCCCGCCACGGCAATGATGTCGGCATCACGGCCCGGCAAAATCGCGCCGATGGGTCGGTCCAATTCGGCGGCATTGTCGCTGGTGGCGGCCTTGATCGCGGACGCCGGGGTCATCCCCGCCTTGATCATCAGCGCAAATTCCTTGGCATTCTCGCCGTGCGGGGAAACGCCGCTGTCGGTGCCGAACAGGATCCGAACGCCGCCCCGGACGGCGCGGGCGAAACTGGCGGCGTGGGCGGCCGATGCCGCTTCGGACTTTGCGAGCACCGGTGCGGGCGTATCGCCCCGCCGTGCGTACGCGCGCGCAGTGACGGGTGCAATGGCCGTGGGAACCAGCGCGGCATTGGTTGCACGAAACAGCCGCACCGTTTCATCGTCGATGAAACTGCCATGTTCGATACTATCCACCCCGGCGCGCAGCGCGGCGTCGATGCCTTCCTTGCCATGCGCATGGGCGGTGACCTTGCGGCCAAAGCTGTGTGCCGTGTCGACAATGGCCTTCATTTCGGCGTCGGTCATCTGCTTGCCCAGCCCGCCCGCGACATTGGACAGCACCCCGCCGGTGGCGGCGAATTTGATGACCTCGGCACCGATGGAGATTTGCTGGCGCACCGCGCTGGCACAGCCATCGGGGCCATCGCACACATTGGTGCGCTCGGCGGCAACCGCGCGGCTATAGGTGCGGTTGAGGCCGTTGACCCCGCCATGGCCGCCGGTGACCGACACCATCGTGCCCGCCGGTATAACGGTCGGCCCAGCGATAATCCCGGCGTTAATGGCATCGCGCAGCGTCGCGGTGGTGCGCCCTTCGCCGCCCAGATCGCGCACCGTGGTAAAGCCTGCCTCCAGCGTCTTGCGTGCATTGTCGAGCGCGAGGACAAAACCGTCCTCGACATCGCGGCCCGACGCTTCGAGCCGTGCGCGCAGCGGATTATCGTCGCTGCCGATATGGACATGCATGTCAATCAGGCCGGGCAGGACGAACTGGGTTTTCAGGTCGACGACGCGTGCACCCGCTTCTGGCGCAGCAAAGCCGTCGCGGACCTCGGCCACCTTGCCGTCGCGGACGATGATGGTGGACGGGCCGCGCGGCCCCTCCGCCGGATTGGCGAGCAGGCGGCCCGCATGGATGTAACTGGTTTGCGCGGCCAGCGGCGTCGATGCCAGCAGCAGAGCGGTGGTAATGATGCGGCGCATGTGTCGTTTCCCCCACTGAAGTATCGTCGTCCTGAACTCGTTTCAGGACAACAAACCTCCGTCAGCTTGTTGTCCCGGATCAAGCCCGGGACGACGTTCGTTTAGCTCACCGGGTTCTTTGCCATGCTTGCCTCCATGCGGGCAAGCTGTTCCGGGGAGGCCGGTCCCTGATGTGCCCTTTTCCAGTCGGCATAGGGCATGGCGTAGATGACGGCACGCCCCGCGTCCTTGTCCATCCCGCCTGCCTCTGCCACCCAATCGCCCAGGCAGTTGCGGCAAAATCCGGCCAGACCCATCAGGTCGATGTTCGCCGCATCGGTGCGGTGCCGCAGCAGGCGGACCAGGCGGCGAAAAGCGGCAGCGGCCACCGCGTCATCTAGCTGGTCCAGGGGATCGGTCATGTCAGCGTCCTTGCAAAAGGGGATGAATAGCTATGCACTTGCCCTGCGCTCTTGCCAGCGGCAAGGGCCCCGTGCCATTTGGCCACTCGCCCCTCCCCGGCAGAGACAAGGATATATTGTGGCGCACGCACATAGCCCCCGGCAGCGCAAGGCGCGCATCCTGGCCACCCTGGGTCCGGCCAGCAACACGCCCGAGATGCTGATGGCCCTGACGCGTGCGGGTGCCGATGCCTTTCGTGTGAATATGAGCCATGGCGATCATGCGGGGCATGCCGAGGTGATTGCCGCCATTCGCGCCATGGAGCGCGAGACCGGACGGCCAACCACTATTTTGGCGGACTTGCAGGGCCCCAAGCTGCGCGTCGGCAGCTTTGCCGACGGCGGCGTTGAGCTGGTGAGCGGCGATCCCTTTGTGCTGGATGCCGACCCCGCGCCAGGCGATCCCACCCGCGTGCAACTGCCGCACCCCGAACTGTTTGCCGCGCTTCAGCCAGGCACACGCCTGCTGGTTGATGATGGCAAGCTGGTGCTGCGGGTGCAGGCGGTTGCGCCGACACGCATCGAGACGCGGGTGGAGGTTGGCGGGCGCATTTCGAACCGCAAGGGCGTGAATGTGCCCGATGTGGTCGTGCCGCTCGCCGCGCTCACCGAAAAGGATCGCCGCGACCTTACCTTTGCGCTGGAGCAGGGGGTGGACTGGATCGCGCTGTCCTTTGTCCAGCGGCCCGAGGATGTGGCCGAGGCCCGCCGGTTGATTGGCGGCAAGGCGGCGCTGCTGGTCAAATTTGAAAAGCCGAGCGCGGTGGAGCGCATCGGCGAGATATTGGAACTGGCCGATGCGGCGATGGTGGCGCGCGGCGATCTGGGCGTCGAATTGCCGCCAGAGGCCGTGCCGCCGCTGCAAAAGCGGATCGTGGCGACCGCCCGCATGATGGGCAAACCGGTGGTCGTGGCGACGCAGATGCTGGAATCGATGATTGTGTCGCCCACGCCGACCCGTGCCGAAGTGTCGGATGTGGCGACCGCACTCTATGACGGGGCCGACGCAATCATGCTGTCGGCGGAAACCGCCGCAGGCGCCTGGCCGGTTCAGGCCGTGACGATGATGGACAGCATCGCCAAATCGGTGGAGGCCGATCCCGACTATTACCGGCGGCTGCACTTTACCGAGACCAAGCCCGATGCGACGACCGCCGACGCGCTGGCGGAGGCGGCAGGCAGCATCATTGCGACCATCGCCGCCGATGCCATTATCTGCTTTACTGCATCGGGCTCCACCGCCCGCCGGGTGGCGCGCGAACGCCCCGGCGCGCCGCTGCTCGTGCTGACGCCCAAGCTGGAAGCGGCGCGGCGCATGGGCCTGCTCTGGGGCGTCCATGCCGTGCGCACCAAGGATATCGGCAGCTTTGAAGAAATGATTGCCAAGGGCAAACGCATGGCGCTGCGCCATGGGATAGGCCGCGCGGGCGCAAAGCTGGTGATGATGGCGGGCGTCCCGTTCGGCACGCCGGGATCGACCAATGTGCTGCACGTCGCGACGCTGACCGGCGATGAGTTGAAGGGATATCAGGGCCACTAAGCGGACACGATGAATCCGCTCGGTCGGGGCGATTCAAACCGGCACAGTCATATTTGGTAAACATGCTTTGCACCGGCTTAACGACCGGGCATAGTTGCGTGCGGTGGGGGGATTCGCCCGCCTTGACGCACAGGATGTGATGCAGGCGTGAGCGCACCTTTTCGTTTTCCCCGCTTTTTCGTGACGAGCCCTGCGCCGTGCCCCTATATCGCGGGCAAGACGGAGCGGAAGGTGTTCACGGACCTGTCGGGCCCCAATGCCGGGGAACTGAACGACGCGCTGGGCCGCATCGGCTTTCGCCGCAGCCAGGGGGTCGCCTATCGCCCCAGCTGCACCGATTGCAACGCCTGTGTCTCGGTGCGGGTGCGCACGCGCGATTTCGTGGCGGGCGCGTCGCACAAGCGAACGCTGCGCCGCAACGGCGACCTTCAGGTGTCGGCGTGCAAGCCGTGGGCCACGGCGGAACAATATGCGCTGCTCCACCGCTATCTCCAGTCGCGCCATCCCGATGGCGGCATGGCGGATATGGATGAACAGGATTTTGCCGACATGGTAGAACAGACCCCGGTCGACAGCTATCTGGTTGAATATCGCGAACCATCGGTGGGCGGGCGTCAGGGCAAGCTGGTCGGCTGCTGCCTGACCGACCGGCAGGGCGATGGCCTGTCGATGATTTACAGCTTTTTCGACGCCGATCATCCGCTGCGCGAAGGGCTGGGCACCTATATCATCCTGGACCATATCCTGCGCGCGGGGGCGGCGGGCCTGCCCTATGTCTATCTGGGCTATTGGATCGAAGGGTCACGGCGCATGGCCTATAAGGCGCGGTTCCGCCCGCTCGAACGGCTGGGGCCGGATGGCTGGCACGACTATGTTCCGGCAACCGAGCCGCTGGCGCAGCGGGTGCGCGAACTGGCCTGACCGTCAGGCGGCGTTGCCCAAGGGGCGGCGCGCAAGGGCCCAGACCATGGCGGCGGCAAAAATTGCGCTTTCCAGCATCGCCGTGACATAGCGGCTCGCCGTCCCAAATCCGGGCTCCCCCAACAGACTGCCGATGCGGCCCAGGTCAATCGCACCGCCCGGATAGTTTGCCCCGAGTGATGCCAGGCTGCCCGCGAACAGCACCCCGCCCATCGCGGTGATCAACGCGCCGGCACTGGCCCCGATGACGGCAGCACCGCCAACGCGGGTGCGCCAGCCGCGCGCCGTTCGCGCCCACCACAGCGCCATGCCGACAGCGCCGCCCAGCAGGGCGCCTTCGCCTGCGCCCGTCATGCTCGTCGGGGCCTGCCCGAACAACAGGGTCAGCGCGTCGCCGCCGATCAATTTGGTGACCGCCCCGATGATCAGTCCGCCGCTCGCCGCGCCAAGTGCTGCCGCTGCGCCGCTGCCCGGCATGCGCGCCTGCGCCAGCGCAATGCCGCCGCTGACCCCAGCGGCACCCAGGGCAGCGATCGCCGTGGTGATGACGACCAGCACGATGAACACGGACGCGCCGCCAACCATGGCGGTTCCCGATGCTGCCGCCATGCCATAGGCAATGCCGCCGACGCCGCCCGCCAGCGCCCCGCCCAACAGGCCGTTCAAGACGGTCGCGGTGTGGCCCTGGGCCTGCAACGGCGCGGCTGGTGCGCCGATGGCAGGGCCAGGTTCCCGCTGCACGTCGCCGATAAAGCGATAGCCATATTTGGGCACGGTGGCGATGTAGCGGGGGTGCGCCGCATCATCATCCAGGGCGCGGCGCAGCGACCGGATGCACTGGGTCAAGGCGTCGTCGGTGACGGGAATGCCGCGCCACACCATGTCCATAAATTGGTCCTTGGTCACCAGTGCGCCGGGCGCACGGACGAGCAGGCACAGCGCATCGAAATAGCGCGCGTTGAGTTCGACCGCCTGCCCACCGCGCCGCAATTGCCGCGCCGATTGATCGAGCGTGAAGGGGCCGAAATGAATGGGGTCCAGATCCATTTTTTCAGCCATTGCTCAGCGCGCGCTCAGGACACTCAGCCGTTGCCGGTGGCAAGCAGGGGCATCGACCCCGCAACGAAAAGGACATGATCATGACCAACAGCGCCATGCCGCAAGGCTGGATGAAGGGCAACCGGCTGCGCATCGCCGCATGGGGCGGCGCGGCTGCCTTGCTCGCGCTCCCCGCCGTCGCCATGCGCTTTACGGCAGAGGTGCAATGGACCGCGTCGGACTTTGTGGCCATGGGCCTGCTGATGGGCGGCACCGGCTTGCTGATCGAAGTGGCGGTGCGCCTGTCACCGCATTGGGCCTATCGGACGGCGGCGTGCATCGCGCTGTTCACCTGCTTCTTCCAAATCTGGGTCAATCTGGCCGTCGGCATCATCGGCAGCGAGAATAACGATCTGAACGGCTGGTTCGCCGCTGTGCCGTTGACGGCTGCGGCGGGCAGCGTGCTGGCGGGCTTTGCCCCGCGCGGGATGCGCGCGGCGATGGGCGCGACGCTGGCCGTGCAACTGGCCATCGCCATCATCGCGTGGCAGGCGGGCTATAATATCCTGCCCATCACGGCGCTTTTCTGCACGCTCTGGCTTCTCGCGGCGGGGCTGTTCGGGCGCGCTGCGGCGGATCAATAGCCCAGCGTCAGGTCCACCTGCGGTGCGACCGGCTCGCCGCGCCGCCACCGGTCCAGATTGTCCAGGAATCGCTGCGCCGATCGCACAAACATCTTGTCCTGCGCCCGGCCCGACAGGTGCATGGTGATGTGCGCATTGGGCAACGTCCACAAAATGTGATCGACGGGCAAAGGTTCGGGCGTCGTCACGTCCAGAAAGGCGTGGGCGAGCGGCCCGCTTTGCAGCGCGGTGACCAGTGCATCCTGATCGATCACCGTGCCGCGCGCGATATTGATCAGCGCCGCGCCGGGCTTCATCGCGGCCAGCTCGGCGGCGCCGATCATGCCCTCGGTCTCCGGCGTGGCAGGGACGGCCAATATGATCCAGTCAAATGTGCCCAGCTGCGCGCGCCATTGATCGGGCATCAGCGTGCCGGGCCCCGGGGTGCGGCGCACCACCGTCACATCAACGGCAAGGGCGCGCAGCCGCTCTTCGACCAGCTTGCCGATTGCGCCATAGCCGAGCAGCAGCGCCCGTGACCCATGAAGCTCCACCTTGCCCGGCGAGTCCATCAGCCATTCGTGCCGGTCCTGCGCGCGGACTACATCGCGATAGCCCTTGGCCACGGTCAGCATCCCCATCACCACATATTCGGCGATGGTGATGGCGTTGATGCCCGCGCCATTGGTAAACACCACGCCGCGCTCGTGAAGCACGTCGAGCGGGATATGGTCCGCGCCGGCATAGATGCTGTTGAGCCATTTAAGCTGCCTCGCCGCGGCGATGGTTTCGGCCATGACGTCCTTGTCATACATGTCGAACCAGCCGATTTCGGCAGTGGGCGCGAGCGCCAGCGCATCCTCGCGCGTGAGGAAAAATTGCGGTTCGACCCAATCGGGCAACCGGTCCTTGAGCAGCGGGAGCATCAGGCCCGACAGAACGGCTTTGGTCATCAATTTCCTCCCTACAATTCCCGTTCGTGTCGAGCGAAGTCGAGACACCCACCGAGATTGCGCAAGGCCGAGGGGCATCTCGACTTCGCTCGATGCGAACGGAAAAATGCTTTATATCTCTATCCGCCAGTCCCAGCCCAGCGGGTCACCGTCCATCACCTCCACTCCGCGCGATATAAGGTCGTCGCGGATCGCGTCGGAGCGGGCGAAGTCCTTGGCGGCGCGGGCCGCCTTGCGTTCGGCGAGCGCGCTCTCAATTTCAGCCTCGGTGATCGTCGCGGTGGCCGGGCGGATGCGCAGGTCGGTGCGCGTCAGGGTGAGGAGGTTGAGGCCGAGGACGGAGTCCATTTTCTTGACTACATCGTTTCGCTTTCTCGCATCGCACTTCTTGTAACCGAGCACGTTCTCAAAAAAAATCAACGCGTTTGGCGTATCCAGATCGTCACGCATGCTCAAACCAAAATCACGTAGCAGCAGGTCCAAAACATCTTCACCCGGATTATCGATGACGAGCTCGTAATCGTTTGGCTGCTCCCCAAGTGATTGCCGTTGTTCTATCAGTGTAGCAGCAGCCATCACCATCCGCTTCAACCGCACGAATGCCGCCTGCAACCCTTCCCAGCTGAACTCCAGCTCGGACCGATAATGCGCCTGCAAGCACATCAGGCGGTAGGCGAGGGGGTGGAAACCCCGGTCCACCAAAGTTTGCAGGCGCAAGAACTCCCCCGCCGACTTCGACATCTTGCCGCGCCGGTCGATCAGGAAATTATTGTGCATCCAGAAGCGCGCACCCGAATGGTCGTACGCACCATGCGCCTGGTTCTGCGCAATCTCGCACGGGTGGTGGATTTCGCGGTGGTCGATGCCGCCCGTGTGAATGTCGAACGGGTGGCCCAGCAGCTCGCGGCTCATCACGCTGCATTCCAGATGCCAGCCCGGCGCGCCGCGACCCCAGGGCGAATCCCACTCCATCTGGCGCGTCTCGCCAGGCGGCGTCGTGCGCCAGATGGCGAAGTCGAGCGGCGAGCGTTTGCCCGGCACCGGGTCAATCCGGCTCTCGCCCGCATCGGTATTGGCGCGCGCCAGACGGCCATAATCGGGCACGGTCGACACATCGAAATACAGGCCGGAGTCGAGGCGGTAGCAATGTTTTTCCTCGATCGCCTTGGCCCAATCGATCATCGCCGCGACATATTCGGTCGCGCGCGGGTGGGCCGGTTTGCGGATGTTGAGCCGCGCCAGGTCCGCCTCAAAATCCGCCTGGTAAAAGGCCGCAATGTCCCACGCCGTCTTGCCCAGCGCGGCGGCGGCCTTTTCCATCTTGTCATCGCCCGCGTCGGCATCGCTGGTCAGATGGCCGACGTCGGTGATGTTGATGACATGCGTTAGCTTATAACCCTGGAACGTCAGGGCCCGGCCCAGCGTGTCGGCAAAGACATAGGCGCGCATATTGCCGATATGCTGGTAATTATAGACGGTGGGGCCGCAGCTATAGACGCGCGCTTCGCCGGGGTGCAGCGGCTGGAACGGTTCCAGCTGGCGGGTCAGGCTGTTGTACAGCATCAGGGGTGCGGCGTCGGTCATGCCGCGCGCCATGCCCCGCGCCGGGGGCGGGCGTCAACTGTTGCGGGACAGTGGGGCGGGTGCCGGGCGCGCCAAAGTCGCCGCCTTTGCCTTGCGCGGGGGCGGTGCTGCGCCTATCTGATGCCGAGCGACATTCACTGCCTGCCAAGGGATTTTTATGACCCAGTTTGACGACCGCGAACGCGCCTTTGAGGCGAAATATGCGCATGATCAGGAATTGCAGTTCAAAATCACCGCGCGCCGCAACCGCTTGCTGGGCGAATGGGCCGCCGACCGCATGGGGCTGACCCCCGAAGAGCGCGACGCCTATGCCAAATCGGTCGTGCAGGCCGATTTTGAAGAGGTGGGCGACGAAGATGTCATCCGCAAGCTGACCGGCGATTTGACGGCGGCGAAGGTGGAGGTGACCGACGCTGAGCTGCGCGCGGCGCTGGAGGCCAAAACGATCGAGGCGCGCCGCCAGTTCATCGATTCGGTCTGACGAGCCGCAAGGGACGCCGCGCGATGGCCATGACCGCCGAAGCCATAGAGGCGCTGATCCGCGCCGCCCTGCCGCAGGCTGAGGTTGAAATCACCGACCTGGCCGGCGACGGCGACCATTATGCGGCCAAGGTGACCTGCCCCAGCTTTGCGGGCATGTCGCGAATCGCCCGGCAGCGCGCCGTTTATGATGCGCTGGGCGGGCGGATGGGGACCGAACTCCACGCGCTGCAACTCACCACAGCTGTCCCTGGCTGACCCCTTTTTTCAGGAGCCTGCTTCCATGTCCGACACCCAAGATGTGCAAACCCGCCTCGCCAGCCTGGTGGCCAGCAATGATGTGCTGCTGTTCATGAAAGGCACGCCGCTGTTCCCGCAGTGCGGCTTTTCCAGCCGCGCGGTGGCCATATTGGACCATCTCGGCGTCGCCTATGGCAGTGTCGACGTGCTGCAGGACATGGAAATTCGCGCGGGCATCAAGGAATTTTCGGACTGGCCGACCATCCCCCAGCTGTATGTGAAGGGCGAATTTCTGGGCGGTAGCGACATCATGATGGAAATGTATGAAGCGGGCGAACTGCAACAGCTGGTCGCCGACCTGCCCAAGGCGGAGTGAGTCCAACCGGCGCGGCAAGCGCGACTTGCAATTGGCAATAGGCTATTTGGGCGCCTGATATTTCTCGGCGCACATTTGTTCGCACAGACCAACCATCATGCCCGCGCCGATCGTAACCTTCTTGGTCGATTTGCACGGCTTGTCGCCGGCGGGTGTGTCATGGCCTAGCACCGTCCCATCGCCCAGCCCGGGCTTCGGCTCGCATTGTTCGGCCTCGACGGGGCCGTCATCGGCCAGCCCCTGGCACTTCGCGATACAGGCATTGCGCCCCGCCGTCAGGTCCGCCACCGCTCCGGCACCGGGTGAAATGCGCAGCGGCGCGTTGATCACGGCGTCCACCTTTGCCTGCACCACCGGCGACGCCGGACGGACAAGGCGGCCATCGGGCAATTTGACATAGGTGACCGCAGTCCGCAGGTCTGACGTCGCTCCGCTGCGCTGGCCATGCGCGGTGCCCGCAGCAAAGGTGGCTGCAAGCATGACCGCAAAAGCCCCTGCCGCGACGGTCGCCTGCCGATAAGATTTGGTCATGATGCTTATTGCTCCCCAGCCGCCCTGAAAAGAGAGCCTAACGCGTCGGGCCGAGCGGCGCAACCGGCGCGGCAAAGCGGGCAACATAAGGGTGCTATTGGGCGGGGAGGGGAAACCGGGGGACGGGGCCAATTGGCCGCACCGTCCCCCTTTTTCGAGCGGGTAAGCGGGTTTTCCTGTCGGGAGTGATGGCGGGTGATCAGAGGGACCAGACTCTTATCACCCGCCGCCCTGTCGAGCGGATCACTCAGGAACATGGAATACTATTCAAACGCCGTGCCAATCGCTGCCAATCCCGGTCTCCCGCGGGCCACGATGGTGTGCAAAAGGTTAAGGCCGCAGGCAGCTGTCAAATATTCCGACATTTTCACGGCGGCCATGCCCGGTTGCCGAACCGCTGCGCGGTGGTGCGAGGCGGCCTATGCGCCCTTGATTATCGCCCGTTCACCTGCCGTTCAGTCAATCGACTACATTTGTAATCGACGAGTCAGCGGAGGGGATCATGGCCGAACGCGTCAGCGAAGCCGAATTGCAGATATTGTCGCTGCTATGGGACCGCGCGCCCCTGACCGCGCAGGATATGGCGGCGGCCATTGGCGCGGCCAATGGCTGGACGCTGGCCACGGTCAAGACATTGGCCTCGCGGCTGGTGCAAAAGGGCGCGGTCAGCGCCATCGCCGATGGTCGCCGATTCCTCTATGCGCCGCTGGTGGCGCGCGACGCCGTGATTGCGCAGGAAAGCGAGCGGCTGGTTGACCGGCTGCTGGGTGGGCGGATCAGCCCGCTGGTCGCCCATCTCGCCGAACGTGAGGCGCTGAGCGCCGATGACATCGCCGAAATCGAAGCGATTTTGCGGAGGTTGAAGCCATGACCGTGCTGGGGCTGCCCTTGCTGGGCGAAACGCTGTTGATGACCGCGCTGCTGATTGCGGCGGTTTTGCTGCTGCGGCGACCGGCGGCGGCGTGGCTGGGGCCGCGCTTTGCCTATGCGCTGTGGCTGTTGCCCGCGCTGCGGCTGGTGCTGCCGCCGTTGCCGGGTGGGGAGCGGGTGGTGATGCTGACCACCCGGTCGGGTGCGGCGGATCAGCCGCTGTGGATCGGGGCTGCCGAGGCACCCGCCGCGCCCCCGGGCTTGCTCGACGCGATGATGCCGCTGGTGCCGCTGGTCTGGGCGACGGGGGCAGCGGCGCTATTGGCCATGGCGGTGTGGCGCCACATCCGCTGGCACCGCGCCCTGCTGTGCCAAGGGACGGAACTGGACCCGGTGGAAGGTATCGACGTGGTGATGAGCGACGCCGTCGACGGGCCGGTCGCGGTTGGCCTGCTTCGCCGCACCATCGCGGTTCCCGCCGATTTCTTTGCGCGCTACAACCGGCACGAACGCGAACTCGCCATTGCGCACGAAGTCGCGCACCACCGCGCGGGCGATTTGTGGGCCAATGCCGCCGCGCTGGTCGTGCTGGCGGCACAGTGGTTCAATCCGTTGGCCTGGGCCGCGCACCGCGCCTTTCGCTTTGATCAGGAGGCCGCCTGCGACGCGCGGGTGCTGGCCGACCTGTCCGCCGATCACCGCGCCCGATCGGCCCATAGCTATGCCTGCGCGATTGCGAAAAGCGTGGCCGGTCCCCGGCTGCTGCTCGCCGCGCCCATGACATCGGGGACGAAAGTGAAGGAGCGACTGCATATGTTGACCCAGGAACCACGGCTGGGGCGCCGCCCGCTGACAGGACGGTTGCTGCTTGCTGGGGCGGCGACGGCGGTACTGGCGCTGACCATGTCAAGCTTGCCCGCCCGCATTGTCTATGCCGCCGAACCCGCCGCTGCGCCGCCCGTGAGCGACGCACCGAAAGCGCCGGGCACGCCGACGACCGAGGAAAAGCGCGTGCGGCAGGTGATCGTGGTCAAGGACGGCAGTTCGCAGGTCATCGATCTGGACAGCGATGACGCGGCAGCGGCCCCGGATGGCAAGCCGCCCGCCGACGGCAAAAAACGGGTGGTCCACCGGATTGTGGTCAGCGATGGTGACGCTGCCGCCGCCGCGCCGCGCGTCATGGTCTTTGAAAGCGATGGCAAGCGCGAAGTGGGCCAGGCGCCGTCGGTCGCGACGCGTTTCGCCTTCCCCTTCCTGGGATTGAACGAGGACGAGCTGCGCGCCGCTATGGCCGAACAGGGCATTGACGGGGCCAAGGCCGATGCGGTCATCAAAAGCCTCGACAAGAAACGCGCTGACGCCCGTCAGGCCCGTTTGTCGATGGTGCCGCTGATCCCTTCGGCCCAAGGCTTTCCCATGACAGAGGAAACCTATCGCAAATTGCGTCAGATGGCGGTGCCGTCGATCAACGAAAAAGAGCTGTTGGAGCGGACGTTGAATGCCATGACGGCGGCGCGCGACAGCTATGCCCGCAAAGTAGCCGAGGGTCAGAACCACACACCAGCGGTGCTGGAATCGCTGGACCGTGAAATCGAACATCTGAAAGGCAAGATCAAACGCATGTAGGCTGAGGCGCGCGGGAGGGCGAAGGGGCGACGTGGAGCGGAGCACCTTCGTCACTCCGGGCCTGGCTGCGTCACTGGCCACGTCACGGCTGGACCCCGGCTCAGGGGCCTGGGTGACGGGGTTTGGGCTGATCAGCTTCGCTGCGCTCAGCCCGGACTAACCGGCCCTGCAACCGTCGCCCCGGGCTCGACCCGGGGTCCAGCTTTCTCGCCGGCCGCGTCAAGTTGGACCCCGGCTCAGGGGCCGGGGCTGTTGCCTCGATCCTGTCCCCCCTTTCCCTTCGCCGCCAGCGGTGCCACAGGGGTCGGGTGACCGATGCCCGCCCCTGGCCCGACAGCATCCGCGCCGGTGAGACCGAGCAGCATGAGCCGCTTGTCCGCCGCGTGCTCGCCCCCAATCCCTCGCCCTATACCTTTTCCGGCACGCAAACCTGGCTGGTCGGCCAGGGTGCTGACATCGCCATCATCGACCCCGGCCCGACGGGCAGCGGCAAGAGCGTGGGCGACCCCGGCGATGCCTATGGCGCGGGGCATGTCGACGCCATTTTGCGCGCGGTGGGGGAGGCGCGCGTTACCGCCATATTGTGCACCCACACCCACCGCGACCACAGCCCCGCCGCTGCGCCGCTCAGGGCCGCGACGGGCGCGCCCATCATCGGCTGCGCGCCCCTGGCCCTCACCGATGACGGCCCCCGCGCCGATTCGGCCTTTGATCCCGATTATGCGCCCGACCATGTATTGGGCGATGGGGAGCAGCTGCGCGGTGACGGGTGGACGCTGACCGCCGTGGCGACGCCGGGGCATACGTCGAACCATCTTTGCTATGCGCTGGAAGAAAGCGGCGCGCTGTTCACTGGTGACCATGTCATGGCCTGGTCGACCAGTGTGGTCAGCCCGCCCGATGGCGACATGGCCGCCTATATGGCCAGCCTGGCCAAGCTGTATGACCGCAGCGACCGCATATATTACCCGGCGCACGGGCCCGCCGTGACCAAACCCAAACAGCTGGTGCGCGGGATGCTGGGCCATCGCAAATCGCGCGAGCGCCAGATACTGACCGAACTGGCACAGGGGCCGCGCGCCATCCCGGCAATGGTCGCGGTGATGTATAAGGGGCTGGACCCCCGGCTGACGGGCGCCGCCGGGCGTTCAGTCCTCGCTCATCTGCTGGACCTAAAGGCGCGGGGCCGCGTCGATGGGACCGGGGATATATGGAGTTTGATCGCATGAAGCGCGCCTATAATCTGGGGGTGATTGCGGTGCTGCTGGCGGGCATCATCGTGCTGGCGGCAGTGGTCGGCTGGAACCAAGTCAAATCGGCGTTCGCGCCCGCCGCGCCCGAAACCATTGTCTCGGCCAGCCTTGACGCGCTCAAGGAACAAAATGTGCTGGTGCCCTTTACCGCGCGCTTTGTTGCCGACCCGACCAGCCGGGTGCGCAAGCTGGGCCTGACAGCGCAAAAGACGCTGATTGTGCCGGGGACGGTGCGCTATGAATTGGACCTGGGGACGCTGACGCCAGACAATCTGGCATGGGACGCAGCGGCCGGGACGCTGACGGTCACGCTGCCGCCGCTCCGCGTGTCGACGCCCGAAATGGACCCCGCAGGTGCGGTCGAATATCGCGATGGCGCGCTGGTGATGGCAGTGACCGACGCGGAAAAGCTGCTCGACGAGGCCAATTGGAAGGCGGCGCGTGAGGAAATCACGGCGCAGGCCAAGGGCGCGACCCCGATGAAGCTGGCGCAAGGCGCGGCGGTGGCCGCCGTGCGCAGCAATTTCGCCCTCCCGCTAAAGGCCGCTGGCGTTGACGCCACAGTGAATGTGCGCTTTGCTGAGTAACGGGTAACGATTTGGGGGCAGGGATTTGGCGACGGCAGTATCGGGCGGGGCCGACGACGCGCCGCGTTTCTTCAAACTCGCCGTGGCGATGGCCATTGTCATCGTGCTGGGTTTTTCCTTTCAATTGGCCATGGGCCGGTCCAGCTTTGCAGCGCCGCTGCTTGTGCATGGCCACGCCATTTTGTTCATGGGCTGGGTTGGTTTTTACGTGCTGCAAAACAGCCTGGTCGCGCGCGGCAATGGTGCGTTGCACCGGCGGCTGGGCTGGCTGGCGGTGCCCTGGGTGCTGGCGATGCTGGTGCTGGGCGTCGGCGCGACGGTGGGCGCGGTGCAACAGGGGCGGGTGCCGTTCTTCTTTTTGCCCCAGCATTTTCTGATCGCCGATGTGGCGACGTTGCTGTGCTTTGCGGCGCTGACGGCAGCGGCGATTGCGCTGCGGCGGCGGAGCGACTGGCACCGGCGGTTGCATCTCTGTGCCATGGCGGCGCTGATGGGGCCTGCCTTTGGCCGCCTGTTGCCCATGCCGTTCATGGGTCCGGCCAATTTTGAAATTGCCGCGCTCTTTGGCCTGATCTTCCCGCTCATCGCCATGTGGCGAGAGGCGCGCGGCGGGGCCGTGCACCCTGCCTGGCGCTGGGGCCTGCCCGCACTCCCGCTGACATTGGTTGCGGGATGGCTGCTCGGCCATTCGGCCCTGGGCACCGCCATTTATGAAAGCGTGACCGAAGGCACCCCGGGCGCGGCCTTTGCCCCGCTGGCCTACCCGCCCCCGCCGCCGGGGATGTGACGCAAAATAGTTGCGCCGCTGCCTTGCAGGCGGGCGCGGCGAGGGGCATTTAGCGGCCAAGCCCTTGCAGCTGGAGCCTGCCCATCATGACTGCCCCCATCCGTGAAAATCTGTCCGGCGTTGATATTGTTGCGGAAATTCAACGGCTGAAAAAGGAACGCAACGCGGTCGTGCTGGGCCATTATTACCAGCGCCCCGAAATTCAGGACATCAGCGACTTTGTCGGCGACAGTCTGGAGCTGTCGCGCAAGGCGGCGGAAACCGACGCCGACGTCATCGCCTTTTGCGGGGTCAAATTCATGGCCGAAACGGCGAAAATCCTGAGCCCGCAAAAGATCGTCGTCCTGCCCGACATGGACGCCGGGTGCAGCCTGGAAGACAGCTGCCCGCCCGAACAATTTGCGCGGTTCCGCGCCAAGCACCCGGACCATATCGCGCTGACCTATATCAACTGTTCGGCGGCGGTGAAGGCGCTGTCCGACATCATCGTCACCTCGTCGAGTGCGGAGACGATCATCAGCCAGATTCCGCCCGAACAGAAAATCATCTTTGGTCCCGACCGGCATCTGGGCGGCTATCTCAACCGCAAATTCGGGCGCGATATGCTGCTGTGGCCCGGCGTGTGCATCGTGCATGAGGCCTTTTCGGAAACCGAGCTGCTCAAGCTCAAGGCACAGCACCCCGGCGCGCCCGTTGCCGCGCACCCCGAATGCCCGCCGCACATCATCGACCATGCCGATTATGTGGGGTCCACCAGCGGCATCCTGAAATTTGCCAAGGAGATGGGGGGCGAGACGCTGATCGTCGCCACCGAACCGCATATCATCCACCAGATGGAAAAGGCGGTCCCCGAAAAACGCTTCATCGGCGCGCCGGGGGCAGACGGCAACTGCAACTGCAACATCTGCCCCTATATGGCGCTCAACACGATGGAAAAGCTGTATCTCGCTCTGCGCGATCTGCAGCCGCGCATCGAACTGGACGAAGAGTTGCGCGTGAAGGCGAAAAAGAGCCTCGACCGCATGCTCGAAATGGCAAGCGGGACAGTGGGGAAGGGTGATTTGGGGGGACGGTGATGCAGAATTCTGAGGCGTTTCTTTCGCTTGGCTATACACTGGGCGCGGTGCGGACAGATTGGAGCGCGGAGAGTTCCGAGGGGATTTGTCTTACGATTTGGAAGCGCGAAATCGACTGGTCGGATTGGTCGATGGACAGCAGAATTCGCGGAGGTCCAATCGAGCAATGGGGCAAGAAGCAGGGCAACAAGAAGCGCATTGTCCATGCGGCTCGGGCACTGGCAGAGTTTGAGGGATGGATCGATGCGATACTAATCAGTGGCAAGCCGGGTCAAAGCTACGAGGATGCCCAGCCTTGGTTACCCACAGACAAGGGCGGCAAGCGTTGGCGGGTCACTTTCCTTGATGAGTTCAGCGGTCACATTCGCATAGAAGCACAGCTGCCGTAGCTAACCCGCCATCACCCGCCGCACCGTCTCCGGCTCAGCTTCAATGACCTTCAAATACGCCCGCACGCCTGGCGGCGGCATATGGCGCCCAATTTCATATTGCCGGATGGCCGTAGCGGGAATGCCGTAAGCGTCCGCAAATTCCTGCTGCGTCATGCCAAGCCGGTTGCGGAGTTGACGGATGCGTCGGCCCATCAGGCCGCGCTCCCACGCGGCGACGCTAACATCGCGGTCTTCGGGATCATCCGGATCGGCCGGAATCGCGATCATAGAGTCTTTGTTCCGCTGCATTGCTTCGCCTTACCGAGATTATCCGGGCCATATCGCCCTGCCAAACATGCACCGCCGTATAGAGCTTTCCTTCAACGATGCCGATGGCCTTGAACCGCTCCTCCTCGTCCTGTTTGCGGAACGTTGCCACTATCACTGTGTCGTCATCAGCCAAAAACCGCTTGGCAAACGCCAGGGACACCCGATGCTTGAAGCGGTTGATTTCATCCTTGTCCGCGTCAAACTCGATTTTCATTCTTCCGTATATGTGATTCACACAATAGGGTCAACCGACCTGCATCGTTGAGCGCGAGTCGCGCGCGCAAAAGTCCCCGCAGCGCATTCAAAAATTCCATGCCCGAATCCGAATCTGTCGCGGGCGAATCTGCATGTTGCATCTGCCCGAATTATCCACAGGCAAATGGGGTTCGGGGGCGCATTTGTGACGAATCCCTTTGGCAAATCGGTGCGTCCGTGAGAGCTTCAATCATCGGACGCAGCGAGGACAAAAACCGCCGCAAGACGTCGCAGGACCTTCGGGTCAGTCGTCGAAATGTGGCACGGTTCAGCCCCATCGAGCAGCCGATATCCGGACCAAGGACGGCAGCGATTCCCACGAAACGCCGCAGGTCAGGACCGGAGAAGGAGCAGCAGACCGCATCAAGGGTCGGCAATAGGTGAAAACCGGTTGCAGGACAGGGCGCGAAAGGCCGCTCCGGTGAGGCCGGCCCCCGCAAGGGGGCCGACCAAACCGCCGCCGGAACAGGCGGATGCCGACAGGCAGCCGGTCGAGCGCAGACCAGCGGGCGCAAGCCCCTTGGAATGAGGCGGACAGGCACGCAGTCGGGATAGTCTGGACCCGGATCAGTGGGGGTTGGCAGCAATGCCGGCCCCCATTTCGCGTTGGGAACGGCATGGGAATAGGGAAGCGGGCCATGCGGTGCCGCGCCCGATGATCGCGGCCCGTTGCGGATTCAGTGGCCCATGTCCCAATTTTTCGACATTTTGTGATGTCTGTCACAGCTTTGCCTTGGCATTCGCCATAGGAGGCCGGTGCGACCCGGAGTGGTTTCCTTGGAGAAACCGTTCCCCCTTGCCCCGGCGAACCCTTCCATTCGCCGGGGCTTTTTCGTGGCGGCAAACCCCTCTCGCATTTGCTGGCGATGACGTTAGACTGATGGTCACCGGGCCGGACCACCGGCCAAGGCGCAACAAGGCAGGGTCGCTCTGCTGATAACAGGAGGAACAAGATGACCTGGATTATCGCGATTGTCATGGGTGGCATCATCGGCTGGCTGGCCAGCATCGTCATGAAAACCGATGCCCAGCAGGGCATTTTCCTGAATATCATTGTCGGCTGCGTTGGCTCGATCCTGGGCCGGTTCCTGTTCGGCAGTTTTCTGGGTGGCGGCCAATTGCGCGGTAACGCCTTTGATCCGATGACGCTGCTCACCGCTTTTCTGGGCGCGGTGGTGCTGCTGGGAATCGTCAATCTGGTGCGGCGCGGCAAAGTGCGCTGACCGGCCATCATGCCGCGCATTGCACCGCGCGGCATGACGATGAAGTTCAGGGGCGAATGCGGCCGGTGCCGTGTTCGCCCCTGCGTCGTTTCGGCGAACGGGCGACCAGCATCGGCAGGCGACACTCACCGCGCTGGCCTTGCCGGGCCGATGCGCCTAGCGCGAAAAAGGCAATGGGGCAGCGTTGCGTCGCTTGCCTTTGGTGATTTAATCGTATAATACACCTTAAGGGATCGGGCTCCGCGCCTCGATGCTGCAATGTGGGGAATGACCGTGAACTACGAAACAAAGGTGCGCCCGATGGATGACCTCAGCGGCTCCGGCTATGGTTATGGCGAGGATCGCAACCGCGGGCGGCGGCGCATGGTGATTGGCGGCCTGCTGTTGCTGGCGCTGGTCATTGCCGGGGCCTGGTGGGCCTTTTCGGGCAGCAAGCAGGGCGATGCCGCTGCGGGCGGCGCAGGCGCAGGCGCAGGCGCAGGCGCCGCGACGGCGGCCCCCAATGTCACGGTCGTCATTCCCGGGCGGCAAGAGGTGTCGCAGCTGGTGTCGGCCAATGGCAGCATTGCCGCTCGCCGCGAAATGCCCGTGGGCGTTGTCGGCGAAGGCGGGCAGGTGCTGCGCGTGCTGGTCGAGCCGGGCCAATGGGTCGCGGCGGGCCAGGTGCTGGCCGTGATCGACCGCCAGGTGCAGGCACAGCAGCTCAATTCGCTGAGCGCGCAGGTGCGCGTGGCGCAGGCCGACGCCGTGCTGGCCCAAGCGGAGCTGGACCGCGCCAAGGCCCTGGTCGAACGCGGCTTTGTCTCAAAGGCCGATGTGGACCGGCGGACCGCGACCCGCGATGCCGCCGCCGCGCGCGTGCGCGTGGCCGAGGCGCAGCTGAGCGAAGCCCGCGCGCGCAATGGCCGCCTGGACGTGCGGGCCCCCGCCGCAGGGCTGGTGCTGACGCGCGATGTTGAACCGGGCCAAGTGGTGAGCGCGGGCAGCGGCGTGCTGTTCCGCGTGGCGCAGGGCGGCCAGATGGAAATGCTGGCCCAGCTTGCGGAAGCGGACCTGCAAAAAGTGGGCGTCGGCACCCGCGCGACGGTGACGCCGGTTGGCACGGACCTGACCATCGCGGGCCAAATCTGGCAAGTTGCGCCGGTCATCAATCCCGAAACCCGCCAGGGAACGGTCCGCATCGCCGTGCCCTATTCGCGCGCGCTGCGTCCGGGCGGCTTTGCTGATGCGCGGCTGGTGGCGGGGCAGGGGCAATCGCCGCTGCTGCCTGAAAGCGCGGTGCTGGCCAATGCCGATGGCAATTATGTCTATGTCGTGGGCAAAGACAATGTGGTGCAGCGTCAGAAAGTCGTCATAGGTTCGGTTAATGATGATGGCGTCGCCATCGCGTCTGGCCTGACGGGCAATGAACGGGTGGTGGTGCTCGCTGGGTCCTTCCTCAACCCCGGCGACAAGGTAAAGCCCGTGTTGCAGCAGCAATCGGCGCGTTAAGCGGATACTCGGCAAGGAACTGGATCAATGGATTTCCGCAACATTTCGGCCTGGTCGATCCGCAATCCGGTTCCGCCTATCGTCTTTTTCGCGCTGTTGCTGCTGGCGGGGATCGTCAGCTTCAACCGCATGGACGTGAACGACAATCCAGAGGTTGAATTCCCGGCGGTGCAAGTGATTGTGGCCCAGCCGGGTGCCGCCCCGTCCGAGCTGGAAACACAGGTCACGCAGCGTGTCGAAGCGGCCATCCGCGGCGTCAATGGCGTCGACGAAATCTCCTCTTACGTCGGCGAAGGCAACAGCCGCTCTTTCGTGCAGTTTCAGATCGGCACGCCGATCGACCGGGCCTTCAACGACGTCAACCAGGCCATGTCGCAGATTCGCGGCGATCTGCCCGACGGCATTTTGGAACCGCAAGTGGTGCGCGTTGACATTGCTGGCGGGCCCATTTCCTATTTCTCCGCCGAAACCACGGACATGACGCTCGAAGAGCTGTCCTGGTTCGTCGACAATACGGTGGCCAAGGAATTGCTGACCATCGACGGCATGGCGCAGGTGCGTCGTTCGGGCGGGGTGGACCGCGAAATTCGCGTCATCCTGGATCCGGCGCGCATGCAAAGCTATGGCATCACCGCGTCCCAGGTGAACCAGCAACTGCGGCAGACCAATTTGAACGCCGCCGGGGGCCGCACCGAAATTGCCGGGTCGGAACAGGCCGTGCGCGTGCTGGGCAACGCCGGGACTGCCTTTCAATTGGGCGAAACGCGGCTGTCGATTGGCGGCGGGCGGACCATTCGCCTGTCCGACATTGCGACCGTGAACGACGCCTATGCCGAGCAGCGCAACCTCGCCAAGATGCGCGGCAAGCAGGTGCTGTCTTTCTCGATTGAAAAGGCCAAGGGCGCCTCTGACGTCACCGTCCATGACGAGACGATGAAGCTGTTGGACAAGATCAAGGCCGAAAACCCCAAGGTCGATTTCAAAATCCTGTTCACGCGGACCATTTACACCAAGGAACAATATAGCTCGTCGATGCTGGCGCTGATCGAAGGCGCGGTGCTGGCGGTGATTGTGGTGTTCCTGTTCCTGCGCGACTGGCGCGCGACGCTGATCAGCGCGATTGCCATTCCGCTGTCGGCCATCCCCACCTTTTTCTTCATGGACCTGATGGGCTTTTCGCTGAACAGCCTGTCGCTGCTGGCGCTCAGCCTGGTGGCGGGGGTGCTGGTTGACGACGCGATTGTGGAAATTGAAAATATCGTCCGCCACATGCGCATGGGCAAATCGGCCTATCAGGCGTCGATTGATGCTGCCGACGAAATCGGGCTGGCGGTTGTTGCCACCACCATGACCATCGTCGCGGTGTTCCTGCCGGTGGCGTTGATGCCGGGCATTTCGGGACAATTCTTTGTCCAGTTCGGGATGACGGTCGTGGTCGCGGTGCTGCTCAGCTTGGCGGTCGCGCGCATGATCACCCCGATGATTGCGGCCTATTTCCTCAAATCCTTTGGCGAGGCGGACCATGCCTCCGGCCCGTGGATTGACCGCTATGAACGGCTGCTCAAATGGACGCTGAACGAGGACAAGGCGCTGGCCTATTCCGCGGGCGGTGGGCGCGGCCGCAAATTCGTCAGCACCTTTCTTGATCATCGGGTGTGGATTGTCGGCATTGGCTTCGTGGCGTTTCTGGCCAGCATCGCGCTGTTCATGCTGCTCCCCAAACAGTTTCAGCCGACGATCAACAGCGATTACAGCCAGGTGCGCTATGAACTGCCCCCCGGCTCGACGCTGGCGCAGAGCGAGGGCATTGCCAACCAGGTCAACGCCATTTTGGAGCGCGACAGCAATGTGAAGGACGCCTTTGCCGAAGTGAATGTCGGCGACGGCACCATCTATGTCACGCTGAACAAAGACCGCCCGATGAAAAGCGTGGAATGGGAACGCGGCCTGCAACCCGTGCTGGCGGCCATTCCCGATGCGCGGGTGCGGTTTCAAAGCCAGTCGGGCGGCTTTTCTGGCCGCGACATCAGCTTCATCGTTGGCGGTGATGATCCGGCGGCGCTGGAAAAGCATGCGCGCGAAATCGTCCGCCAGATGAGCGGGCTCAAAGAGCTGCGCAATCCGCGGGTGGAGGGTGATATTCCGCGTCCCGAAATCATCGTTGAACCGCGCATGGACCTGGCCGCCGAACTGGGTGTGACCACGGCGGCGCTGTCGCAGACGATCCGCATCGCCACCATCGGCGACATTGACCAAAATGCGGCCAAATTCTCGCTGTCCGACCGGCAGATTCCGATCCGCGTGCTGCTAGCAGAGGATTCGCGGCGCAGCCTGGCGACGCTGGAAAATCTCCCGGTGCCGACGTCGCGGGGCACCACCGTGCCGCTGAAATCGGTGGCAAAGATCAGCTTCGGGTCGGGCCCGACCGAGCTTCGCCGCTATAATCAGACGCGCCGCGTGGTAATTGGCGCCGACCTTGCCCCCGGGCTGGTCACCGGCAATGCGCAGCAAAAGATCGACGCGCTGCCCGCGGTGAAGGACATGCCGAACGGCATCCGGAAAATCGTTCAGGGCGACCAGAAATGGCAGCAGGAATTGGTCGTGAATTTTGGCATCGCGCTGGTTTCGGGGCTGTTGCTGGTGTTTTCGACGCTGGTGCTGCTCTATCGCCGGTTCCTGTCGCCGCTCGTCAACATGCTGTCGCTGTTGCTCGCGCCGCTTGGCGGGTTGCTGGGCCTCGCCATTGCGGGGATGGAGATTTCCATGCCCGTGTTCATCGGCCTGCTGATGCTGTTCGGCATCGTCGGCAAGAACAGCATCCTGCTCATCGATTTTGCGATTGAAGAGATGGAACGCGGGGTCGACAAGATGACCGCGCTGCTCGACGCCGGGCGCAAACGCGCGCAGCCGATTGTCATGACCACCGTGGCCATGGCCGCAGGCATGGTGCCAACCGCCCTGTCGCTGTCGGGCGACGGCGCATGGCGCGCGCCGATGGGCGTGGTGGTGATCGGCGGCCTGATCGTGTCGACCCTGCTCACCTTGCTCATCGTCCCGGCGGGCTTCAGCCTGGCGGACAGCATCGAAAAGCGGATCGGCAAATTCTCGCGTCGTTTCATGACCTATGATGAGGGTGATGAGCGGCCGGGCAAGGCCGTCCCACAACCGGCAGAATAGGAAAGGCGGCGGTTGCACTGCCGCAATTCCATCCCCATTTCGGCGGCATGAGCGAATCAGCGTCCGACGCACGGCCCCCCGGTGTTTCCATTCCCGTCCGGGCGGGCGTGGACGTGCGGCTGGTGGCGACGGGCCTGCTGTTCGTCATGGCCATCGTCTTTTTCGGGCTGAAACCCTGGGCCGATGTGCACCCCGCTGTCGGCTTTGTCCGCGCCTTTGCCGAAGCGGCCATGGTGGGCGGGCTGGCTGACTGGTTCGCGGTCACCGCGCTGTTCCGCCACCCCATGGGCCTGCCCATCCCGCATACCGCCATCGTCCCGCGCAACAAGGAGCGGATTGGCAATGCGCTGGCGGCCTTTCTGCTCAAGAATTTCCTTATCCCCCGCCTGATCGCGCGGCGGATGCGCGGCGTTGATGTGGCGGGCGCGGTCGGCCGGTTTCTGGCCGAACCGGCCGAAGGCGGCGGACGGCTGCGGCGCGGCGCATCGCGCATGCTGGCCGAGGCGCTGGAATCGCTCGACCAGGACCGGCTGGGCGGCATGGCGAAATCGGCGCTCGCCGACCGGCTGCGCGAGGTGGACCTGGCCCCCCTGCTGGGCCAGGCGCTGACGGCGGCGCTGGCCGAGGGGCGGCATCAACCGCTGCTCGACGGTATGGTCAGCTGGGGATCAAAGACGCTCGACCTCAACGCCCAGATGATTCACCAGATGGTGCACGACAATAGCGGCACCATCGTGCGGCTGACCGGGATTGACGAGGCCATTTCCAACCGCATCGTTGCGGGCCTGCAAAAATTGCTCGCCGACATGGCGGCGGAGCGCGACCATCCGCTGCGCATCCGCGTGGAGGAAAGCCTGGAGCGGCTGGCCTTTGACTTGCAGCATGACCCCGACCGCAAGGCGCAGGTCGCGCGCGTGCGCGACGAAATGCTGGCCAACCCCGCCGTCAAACGCTGGCTCGACGGACTGTGGGAGCAGGGGCGCGCGGCGTTGCTGCGCGCCGCCAACAATCCCGACACGGTGCTCGCTGGGCGGATCGGCGAAATGGTCCGGCAATTGGGCATCAGCCTGGGGGAAGACCCCGCTATCCGCCGCCGCGTCAACCGCTACGCGCGCCGCGTGGTGGTGGGTATGGCCGACAGCTATGGCGAAACCGCGCTGAAACTGGTGTCAGACACGATCCGCAGCTGGGACGCGCGCACCATCACCGACCGGTTGGAGCGCGAGGTGGGCGACGACCTGCAATTCATCCGCATCAACGGCACGCTGGTCGGCGGCCTCGTCGGGACAGTCATCCATGCGATCGAGGTGTTTGTTTAGACGCGCGTTTTTCGCTGTGGTTGTTTGGGGTGCAACGCCGGGATGGATTTCGCGCGAAGGGCGCGAAGGGGCGAAGTTTCGCGAAGGGCAAGGTTCTGGCCCGCAGGGCCAGCTTTCAACGCAAAGTCTGCAACCCCGCCGCGCCGTTGAAATAGGAAAGCGCTGCGCGCGACGTTGAGCCTCAATCTTCGCGAAACTTCGCCCCTTCGCGCCCTTCGCGCGAAATCGACACTATCGCCATGACAGGCCGCGTTCAGTCCCAAAAACAGGCGATGCTCAAGGCACCAGCACCGTCGATCCCGTTGTGCGCCGGGCCTCCAGATCCGCATGGGCCTCTGCCGCCGCGCTCAGCGGATAGCGTTGGCCGATGGTGATGGCGACCGCGCCGCTGCGGATCATGGCCCACACCCGCGCGATGCCCTGCGCTCGGTCCGCCGGGTCGGCATAATAATCGAACAGCGTCGGGCGCGTCGCGAACAGCGACCCCTTTTGCGCCAATATGCCCAGGTTTACGCCCGTGACCGGGCCGCCTGCATTGCCATAGCTGACCAGCATGCCGCGCCGCGCCAGGCTGTCGAGGCTGGCCTCCCAGGTCGCCATGCCGATGCCGTCGAATACGGCGCGCACCCCCACGCCGCCGGTCAATGCGCGGACGCGCGGCGCAACCTCGTCCTGGTCATAGCGGATGATGTGGTCGGCCCCGGCGGCAGTCGCAGCGGCGGCCTTGGCGTCGGTGCTGACGGTGCCGATCACGGTCGCGCCCACGGCTTTCAACCATTGCACCAGGATCAGCCCGACGCCGCCCGCCGCCGCATGGACCAGCACGGGCCAGCCGGGCGCCACCCGCGCGCAGCGTTCGACCAGCGCCTCGACCGTGCACGCCTTCAGCAGCGCCGCTGCCGCCACATCGTCGCCGATGTCGTCGGGGGTGGCGAACAGCATGGCGGCAGGGATGTTGCGCGCGTCGCAATAGGCACCGATTTTAGGGCCAAAGGTGCAAACGCGCTGGCCCACCGCAAAGTCGGTCACGCCGTCGCCCAGCGCCTCGACGATGCCCGCTGCCTCCATCCCCAGCCCGCTGGGCAGCGGCACCGGATAGATGCCGCCGCGATGATAGGTGTCGATATAGTTGAGCCCGACCGCCGTGTTGCGCATTCGCACCTCGCCGGGACCGGGGGGCGGCAGGTCACCGTCGTGCCACGCGATGACGTCGGGGCCGCCGGTAGCCCTGATGATGGCGGCGCGGGTCATGGGCGTTCCTTTGCGGCTTCGTAAAATTCGGTGATGTTGCCATCAGGGTCGCGCACCGCGAACAGGTTGACGCGCCCCAGCCCGCCCACCAGCACCGCATCGGCGGCATAGGCAGCGGTGATGCCACGCGCCGCCAGCCGCGCGCGATAGGCGGACAGGTCGGTCACGGGATAGCGCACCGACAGAAGGCCCAAATTGGGCGGAACCGCATGGGCGGCGAGGTCCTTACCCGTGAACCCCTCAATCTGCATCACCTCCACGCGCCCGGTTTCCAGCCCGGGGCTGGGTTGCAAGGCGGCGGCAGCGCGCTTCACCTGCGGCGTCAGGTTGAACGGGATGCCGAAATTGGACGGGGCGGGCTCGGCGGGTTCGCGGTCGCTGTCGAACAGGACGGCAAAACCCAACCCCTGTTCGTAAAAGGCACGGGCGGCGGGGCGGTTTTTCACCATCCGCATGCTGTTGAACGCCTGGCTGATCCGCCCTACCGGAAAGGCGGTAAAAGGCGGGGCGACGCGTTGATAGACGGCCAGGTTGATGCCGTGCGGCCCCGTCAACACCACATTGCGAAGGTCCGATTGGCCAAAAGTGAAGCCTATGGGTTCGCTTTCGGCCCACCAGCCCTGCTTGATCGCGGCGTCAAACAGCGCGAGCACATTGTCCGAGCGCACCATGATCGAAAAAATGCCCCCCGTATCCCATGCGCGCGCGGCGAGGCGGATGGGGCGCTGCGATACATTGGAAAAGCGCACGAAGCGGATGCAGCCGGTGGCGGTTCCGGGCGCGCACCAGCGTTCAAAATTGGCGCGCGCGAAGCTGGGCAGACGCCAATAGTCGATCTCGGCGCGGGCAACGGCCCCCTGATGGGTGCGGGTCCATCCGCCGACCTGACGAAACAACTGGCTGGCCTGGTTCAGGTTGGTGACGCTGACGACGGCCTCTGTCCACGGTTCGACGGTCTGCGCGGCGGCGGGAACGGGCAGCAGGCATGCGGCGGCCCATATGCCCCAGCTACCGAAGGGCTGAGCTTGTCGAAGCCCGGGGCGCAAGCAACTGCCGTTCATCCGGCCTGCGCCACGCCCTTCGACAGGCTCAGGCCTTCGGTGCGAGGTGGCGGCAATGGCTTGCCTCACCACGTCTTGCCGCCCACCCAATCGCCTGCCGCGCCCAGAAAGCGGTGGATGTCCCAGCGCGCCCATACCCCGCCCGCGAAATAGGGGTCGGACCGCAGGATCGCCTCGGCCTCCGCCTTGCTTGCTGCATGGACGACGACAAGCGACCCGGCAAAGCCACCCGCATCGTCATAAAGCGGCCCGGCGATGGCGATCTTGTCGATGATGGTTTCGATATGCGCAAAATGCGCCGCGCGATGGTCGGCGCGCGCGGCGGCTCCGCCCGGTCCATCCCACGCCATGATGGCCCAAAGCTCAGCCATTGATTTTTGCTGCCTCGATCAGCATCACCTGCACCTCGGCAATCCCTTCGCGCAGTGCCTTGGCCGCAGCATATTCGGGCGAGTTCCAGAAGGCGAGCGCGGCGGCCTTGTCCGGCCATTCGCTGATGACCATCGACGCACCATCGCCCCACGCGCCCTCCAACAGCATCGCGCCCGGACCGCGCAGCACATAGCGGCCACCAAATTCGGTCACCAGCTTCGCCGCCGCCGCGCCATAGCCATGGATGAAGGCATCCCGGTCGGCGATTTTTGCAGTCACGATCATGTAAGCGGGCATGGTGTATTCTTTCCATAGCAGTGCAAATATTGTCACCCTGAACTTGTTTCAGGGTCCATGGCACCAGGTTCCGGCCTCGCGCCATGGATGCTGAAACAAGTTCAGCATGACGAGAAGAAGAGAGATCGGCGGCTTATTTCCACCGGCTCTTGTCCTTCAGATAGCGGCCTGAGTCCTGAATGTCCTTGGGCTGATAGGCGCTGAACAGGCTGGGGGCATATTTGCTGCGATACTGCTCGAACACCGGCATGACGAGTTCGGTATGGACGATGGGTTGGCGGTGCCGGGCGCGGAACTGGGCGATGGGGATGCGCGCGGTGACCAGCGTTTCAAAGGCGGTCGGCGCGCTGTCGATCATTGCGCCATCGGGCCCGTAAATCGCGCTGTTGCCGCCGCCCGCATCCTCAAAATACAGCCCATTGTTCGGGGACGCGGCATTGTTGGCGATGGCGGTGTAAACGCTGTTATACATCGACGTCGCCTGAATGTCGGCGGGGGTAAAGCCGCCCGTGGCGGTGCGCAGGATGACCTCCGCCCCCTTCATCGCCATCGCCCGGAAATATTCGGGTTCGCGCTGGATGCTGCTGGTGCAGATATTGCCGAGCGGCGTGCGCGTTACCGGCACCACCGCGTCCAGCCCGTACATTTCGACATAGCGGTCGAGCACATCATAGATGGTGGTGGTGAACAGCTCGAACCCGAAAAACACGCCCTTGATGTTGCGCGCCTTCCAATGTTTGTCGACGATTTCGCCCTTGTCGTTCATCACCGTGGTGATCGACAGCAGGCTTTCGGGCCAGTCGGGGTCGCGGACATAGGAACCGAACACCAGCCAGCTGCCATGCTCGCGCGCCTTTTTGGCGAGCGCCTCGGTCTCCTCGCCCGGAATTTCAATGGCCATCCGCCGCGCGTCGGCCAGCGTCCATTTGTAATTATAGCCGGTGATGGGAAATTCGTGAAAGAAGAGCAGGTCCTTCTTCCCCGAAAAGCCGCTGGCATAGTCAATCAGGTCACACATGTGGGCGACATTCTCGCGCCGTTTCTTGTCGGGATTGGCGGTGTCGACGGCAATGACGCGCGACTGGACCACCCCCAATGTCCAGCTGTCCTTGGCCAGCGGCACCGTGGCATAGCCGCCATCGGCCTGCATGACATGTTGGGCCGGGCCGCCCTTCACTGCTGCTGCCGCCGGGCCGCTGGTCAACATGCCGCTAGCGGCCAGCGCGCCCGCGCTCAGCCCCAGCATGGTGCGGCGGTCGAGCGCCCCCAGTTCGTCCGCTTTGCCGCTCATCGCTCGCTCCTCCCTGTGTTGCCGATATGCACCACTGCCGCCGCCGGGCGACGCGCCCCATCATAATTTGTCTGGACAAATTTGACGCAAAGTGGATGGTTGCACAAGCCGCTTTGTAACATTGCCACATAGTCTGGGGGGACGAGATGAAATTTTCTGTCAAACTTGCCGCATTGCTGGTCACCGCGATGACGCCGGTCGCCGCTGTTGCGCAGGACGCAGCGGCGGAGGATGACGGTCCGCTGGCGGACATTGTGGTCACCGCGCGCAAGACGGCGGAAAGCCTGTCCGATGCGCCCGTGTCGGTCTCGGTCGTCGGCGCGCAGCAGATTGAGGATCTGGGCCTGACCAGCATCGACGATTTCGCCAAAACCGCAACGGGGATCAGCTTCAGCCAGGCCTTTGGCCGCTCCACCGACCGCCCCGTCATTCGCGGCCAATCCAACGTGCTTGCCGGGGTGCAGGCGGGCGTGGAAACGGGCGCGGCCTATTTCGTCGATGGTGTCTATTATCAGGGTGATATTCAGGGCTTTGACCCCAATGACATCGAACGGGTGGAGATCATCAAGGGGCCGCAGTCGGCGCTTTATGGCCGCAACACCTATGCCGGCGCGATCAACTATATCACCAAGGACCCCAGCGACGAGGTGCGCATTTCGGGCCGCCTGCGCCTGGCCGAATATGCCGAGCGCGAGGCCGCCGTGTCGGTCAGCGGGCCGGTGTTCGGCGACATTTTGGGCATGCGCATGGGCGTGCGCCATTATGAATATGGCGGGCAATATCGCAACCAGCTGACCGGCAAACGCGTTGGCCAGGAAAAATCGCAGTCGGCCTATCTGACCCTGCAATTTGAACCCACGGACCAGATCAAGCTGCGCACCCGCATCGCGTGGCAGCGCGACGATGATGGGCCGCTGCCCCTGTTCCTGCAGGGCGCGGCTGCCAACAATTGCGCGCCGGGGTTCCGCTCACCCGCTTTCCGCGCCGCCTCGCCCTTTGTGCCGCTGGCACCGGCGACGCTCACGTCGAACAACAACAATCAATATTTTTGCGGCGTCATCCGGCCGCAGCCCAATGGCATACGGCTCAACACCGACCCGATGGTCATCAACCCGACGCTCGGCATTCGCGACGGTACCGCCTATGACGGGGTGCTCAACGAACAAACGCTGGTGACCAGCATCTTTGATTGGGACATTGGCGGTTCGGGCTGGATTTTCCACGCCTCGGGCGGCTGGCGCGACAACAAGAATCTGTTCGGCACCGACAGCGACCATAGCGATGCCTTTGCCTATTTTGCGGGCACGGCAGCGTCGACGTTCAACACCGAGCCGGCCTTTGCCAACACCAACCGCGACAAGCAGAAAGACATCAGCTTTGAAGCGCGGGTCAGCAGCCCGGAAGATCGCCCCATTCGCGCCATGGCGGGCGTCTATTTCTTCAAACAGAAATTTCAGACAACGGACATCACCTTTGGCAGCGGGACGGCGGGTCTGCCGCTGGGCACCAATGCGTCGCAGTTTTCGACAATCGAGAATCAGGCGATTTTCGGCATGGTCGAATGGGACGTCACCGAAGATTTGAACATCACCGCCGAAATCCGTCATGCCAAGGAAACCAAGACGATCATCGACCGCGCCAGTGCAACGGCGGCGGGCATTTTCTGTCGCGGCGAAGCGGGGCGCATCGATCAGTTTGATGACGGCCTGCCGGTCGGTCAGACGATCACCTGCGGCGACCCGGGCAGCTTTACCGGCACCGATCCGCGCATCACGGTGAACTATACCACCCCTGGCGGCACGCTGCTTTATGGGGTGTTCGCCACGGGGCGCAAGCCGGGCGGCTTCAATGGCACCGCGGGCGTCACCGCGACGCAGCAGACGGGGCAGGATTTCATCAACTATCTGCCCGAAAAGTCCAAGGGTGGCGAGCTGGGCGCGAAATTCGACATGCTCGACCGCCGCCTGCGCGTCGGCATTGCGGGCTTTTACAACGAGCTCAGCAATGTTCAGCTGACATCGGCCATTCCCAATCCGGCGGGCACGGGTGCGTTGACGTCGGTGGTGACGACGTCGGGCGATGCCAAGACCAAGGGGCTGGAGCTGGAGCTGACCGCTGCACCAGTGGACCAGCTGGTGCTCAACCTGGGCGTGTCCTATGTCAGCGCGAAATTCTCGCGCGGGTGCGATGCCGATCAGTTCATCCTGAATTCGGGCGGCCTGCGGCCCAATTTCGACACACGCAACCCCACGGCGGCGGCACTGCCGCTGTGCGACATCAGCGGCAATCGCCTGCCGCTGGGCAGCCCGTGGATCATCAACGGCGGCTTCAGTTACGAGGATGAATCGGGAATTGAGGGCGCGCGCGCCTTCTTCAATTCCAACTTCTCCTATGAAGCATCGAAATATGTGCAGGTCCACAATCTGGCTGAAACAGGCAGCACTTTCCTGCTCAATGCGCGCATGGGGATCAAGACGGACAAGTTCACGCTGGCGGTGTTCGGGCGCAACCTGACCAACGAGGATTCAATCACGCTGGCGACCCGCTGGTTTGACCTGCGCTATGGCGCGGGCACCCGCAACCTGCCCCCGGCGGCCAGCGTGACCTTTGACGGTCGCCCGGCGCAGATCGAAACGGGCAGCCCGCGTGGATTCTTCGGCAATCTGCGCAAGGGCCGCACCTTCGGGCTGGAGGCCAGCTTCAACTTCTGATCCCATTGCGGGCCATGACATTGAAAAAGGGGCCGGGAGACCGGCCCCTTTTTTGTATGTGCTGGGTTTGGTGCATTGCATCCCGCGACCATTCCACCCCGTCACCCCGGGCCTGACCCGGGGTCCAGCTAGCTGTGGCGCGCGGGCCCAAGTTGGACCCCGGCTCGGGGGCCGGAGTAACGTTAATGGGGGAATGTTCGGCGGAGGGCGGCGGGGCAGGGGCGCGTGACCGACCCCCTTGGTGCCTTAATGCCCGGTCTTGGGCTTCGCCTCCGTCCCTGCCGCGCGTTTGGCGTCGATCCATTTTTTGAACACCGTCCACGTCGTTTCGTTGGGCCGCGTGTCATCGGTCGGCGGCGATTGGGTGTAGGTGGGATAGTTGAGCGCGATTTCGTCTTTCAGCACCTTGGGCAGCTGGTCAAAGCTGGTCAGCTTGTTGCCCATCGCGTTGAACACCATCTGCCCCTGCCGCCCGCGCATCTTCATCCACGGCATCCAGTCCGAAATGCGAACCCAGCTGATGATGGGATAGGCGGTGGGGTTTTTGGTGTTCAGAATCTCTTCGGCGTCATAGGCGAAGTCGAAAATCTCCATCGCGTGATATTTGCCGCCGATATAATCCTGATACTCGCCCGCCAGCACATTGTGATAGAAAAGCGGCGCTTCAAACGGCGCGAAAATCCAGCGGCCTTCGCGGCGGCCGCCGAATTTATAGGGGGTGCCGTCGGCGGCATAGGGGAATTGTGCGCGCTGGTTCACCGGGTCGTTGGCGATGTGCATCACCTCCACCGTCTCACCGGTCCAGGGGTTGGTCCAGTTGCGGAGCACCTCCCCCGTCTTGGGATCGAGATAAAGCATGATTTCGCGGCTGACCATGCGCCACCCCTTGCCGCGTTTCGGGTCGTCCACCGACACACAGGTGCGGATGTTCATGCCTTCGCCCTTGAACAGCATCCGGTCGGGCTCGCCCGTCACGCGCGAATAGACGCGGCCCGACCAGTGATAGACGGCGGGCTGGCCATCGGCGGGGCCGCACTGGGCGCGCTTGGCAACCTCCAGCGCATCCTCGGGCTTGGTCAGGTCCAGCATGCGGGGCTTGTCCTTGGCCTGGGCCGTGGCCGCACAGGCCAGCATCGTCGCGGTCAGCAAAAGGCGTTTCATGTCAGTCTCTCCCTCATCCTCTAAAATTTGCGGGCGTTACCGCCGATGGCTGTTCCATCCCGTCAATGCCGCAGCTCGCCTGCATCCAGCGCAGATTGATGCCAATCCGCGCCGCGCCGGGGTCGCCCCAGGCATAGGCCTCTGAGCGGTCATATTGGTCGGGCTTGTGGACGTACAGGACGATGCTGGGCTTGTTGCTGCTGGGTGTGCCATCGGCCTTGGGCGGCCAGATGACGTTGCGCATCCGGATCATCACGGGCTGGGTGTCGGCGACCCCGGTGCCAATCATCGCGCGCCCGCCCTGGTCGTGCAGCGTCACGCCTTGCTGAAAATGCCAGTCGGGCGATCCATCGGCCTTGGGCTTGTCCTTGCGGATCGCCACCCAGCAGGTTGCGGGCCGCGCGCGGCGCAGTTCGAGTTTTTGTCCGTCGATGGTCAGGCCAATGCGGTCCGCAATCGGCAGAGCGCCGATTTGCTTGGCGACGTCGGCGAAGGGCATGGGCCGGAAAACCTCGGTCCCGAACGCATCGACAAAAGCCAGTGTATAGGGAAGTTTATCGATATCGGGCCGTGTCGGGACAATCACCAAATTGACACGCATCGGCACCGGCACCCTGGCCTCACCCGCGAAATAAACCTGCTCTTCGTTGGAATAGATCAGCGTGACGGGGGCGGAAGCGTTTTGCGCGGCGAGCGGACTCACCGCCAAAAGCAGGGTTAAGCCAGACAAGGTTGACGCACGCCGCAATGCCCTATCCCCCCGTTTCGTCATCCCGGATTGATCCGGGATACCACGCCACCGGTCGCCTGTTATCCCGGATAAAGTCCGGGATGACGATAGTTGATACATGGGCTAACCCAGCCAGACCGGAATCGCAAGTTGTCCGGACAAATTATCTGTGCAAAGGATTGCCTATGCTTCGCCACTTGCTCGCTCTCCTCGCCCTTCTCCTCGCTGCTCCGGTCCTGGCGCAGGACGACCCCGATGGCCGCACCATCCTGGCCCGGGCGACGGAGGCGCATGGCGGCGCGCGCTGGGCGCAGGTGCGCTCGCTGGAGTTGACCGGCAGCGCGATTTTCTGGGGCAAGGATGGGGCAGCGCCCACCAGCGCGCCCGACAGCTATGTCATGCACCGCGCCTTTGACCCCAATCGCACTGCCGCACATGGGGCCGAAGGCAAGCTGCGCATCGCGGTCAGCCATCGGGGCAAGCCCCTCTTCACCGTCGGCTTCGACGGCGAGACGACGTGGAACGACCGGGGCGTGGTGCCAAAGGCCGAGGCCGATGCCTATTGGGCCAGCAATTTCGGGTTCGGCATCATCCGCCACGCGCTCAAGCCCGGCTTTGTCGCGACGCGGCTGGCCGATGGCAATGTCGATGGCCATCCGGTCTATATGGTCCGGCTGACCGACCCCAGCGGCAGCGAAAGCCTGTTCGGCGTGGACCAAAAGGATTTTGCGGTCCGCATGGTCGGCTTTGCGACGCCGCGCGGGTGGCATGTGCGCAGCTATGCCGATTTTTTTCGCCCCGCCGACGCACCCTGGTGGCTGCAGGCGGGGAAGGTCACGCTGACCTATAACGGCGTGAAGCAGAATGAAATTCACTGGCGCGGCGTCAAGATTGACCAGCCGATGGACGACCGGCTGTTCGCCCCGCCCTTTCCCTGACGGGAAAAGCTGGCTATCCCAATTTCATCAGGCGCGCCCGCTGGTAATCGGGGACTGTCCCCGATTACCAGCGGGCGCACTACCGGGTTGCTTGCGCCGCCTTGGCCGTAATCGGGGACTGTCCCCGATTATCGCCTTCGGCTTGGCTATACCCGGGCAAGCTTAGAGCGGAGAAGGATTCCATGCGCACGATTGACCATGTCCTTGTGGGCGGCGCGCCCGCACCCACCCGCTTTGCCGATGTGATGGACCCCAATAATGGCGGGGTTCAGGCGCGCGTGGCGCTGGGCGATGCGGCGGTGCTCGACCGCGCGGTGGCGGCGGCGCAGGCAGCGCAGCCCGCGTGGGCCGCGATGAACCCGCAGCGGCGCGCGCGCGTCATGTTCGCCTTCAAGGCGCTGGTCGAGGCGCATATGGACGAGCTTGCCCACATGCTGTCCGCCGAACATGGCAAGGTGATTGCCGACAGCAAGGGCGATATCCAGCGCGGGTTGGAGGTGGTCGAATATTGCTGCGGCCTGCCGCATGTGCTGAAGGGCGATTATTCGGGCGGCGCGGGGCCGGGCATTGACGTCTATTCGACGCGCCAGCCGCTGGGCATCGGGGCGGGGATTACCCCGTTCAACTTTCCCGCGATGATCCCGCTGTGGATGGGCGCGGTGTGCACGTCGGTCGGCAACGCCTTCATCCTGAAACCCAGCGAGCGCGACCCCAGCGTCCCCAACCGGCTGGCCGAACTGTTTCTGGAGGCCGGGCTGCCGCAAGGGATTTTTCAGGTCGTCCATGGCGACAAGGCGATGGTCGACGCGATCCTGGATCACCCCGCCATTGCGGCGGTCAGCTTTGTCGGGTCATCCGACATTGCCCATTATGTCTACCACCGCGGCGTCGCGGCGGGCAAGCGGGTGCAGGCAATGGGCGGGGCCAAGAACCACGGCATCGTCATGCCCGACGCCGATCTGGACCAGGTGGTGAACGACCTGACGGGCGCAGCGTTCGGCAGCGCGGGCGAACGCTGCATGGCGCTGCCCGTCGTGGTGCCGGTGGGCGATGACACGGCCGAGCGGCTGCGCGCCAAGCTGATCCCCGCCATCCACGCGCTGCGCGTCGGCGTGTCGACCGATGCCGACGCCCATTATGGCCCTGTCGTCACCGCCGAGCACAAGGCGCGGGTGGAGGGGTGGATCCAGACCTGTGTTGATGAGGGCGGCGAGCTGGTCATCGACGGGCGTGGTTTCAGCCTGCAGGGGCATGAGCAGGGTTATTTCATCGGCCCGACGCTGTTCGACCATGTGACGGCGGCGATGACGAGCTACCGCGAGGAGATTTTCGGCCCCGTCCTGCAAATCGTCCGCGCGCCCGATTTTGAAACCGCGCTCGCGCTGCCCAGCCAGCACCAATATGGCAATGGCGTCGCCATCTTCACCCGGAACGGCCACGCCGCGCGCGAATTTGCGGCGCGCGTCAATGTCGGCATGGTCGGCATCAACGTGCCCATCCCGGTGCCGGTCGCCTATCACAGCTTCGGCGGCTGGAAACGCTCCGGCTTTGGCGACACCGACCAATATGGGATGGAAGGCATCCGCTTCTGGACCAAGGTCAAGAAGATCACTGCGCGCTGGCCCGATGGCGGCGCGGACGGCAGCAACGCCTTCATCATCCCGACGATGGGGTAGGGGGCATGGCGCTGTCATCGGTCCGCTCGGCGTTCCATAGTCTCGCTGCGGGATCGGTCGCGGCGCTGGCGGTGCCGGGCGGTGTTGCGGCGCAGGCCGTCAATGACCCGATTGTCGTCACGGGTGAGCGGTTCAAGCAGGCGGAAATCGCGGCAGATCAGGCATCTAGGATCACGTTTCGTCCGCCGGTGGATACTCCTTTAGCGCGCCACTATGCGCCGCTATGCATAAAGATGTTCGGCATCGACCCTGCATATGGTGAAATTTTCGTTGAAAGGATCTTACGAAGTGCCAATGCCTTGGGCCTGCCAATTGGCAAAAAAGGATGTCGTGCGAACACTTGGATAGGGTTTTCCAAAGATAGTGCAGCGGAGTTAGCAGCACTCAGAAAATCAGAATCTTCCTTGTTTTCGCAGTTCAAGTCTTTTGAAGCTGATCGAATTTTCCAAGGGAGCGGTGCGGCACAGTTGCTTCATGCAACCGAGGTTCGGAGCGCAGACGGCAGGCCTATTCCAATTGTTCGGTTTAACCTCTCGGGAAAGACCAATCGGGGCGATAATCGAACCATTGAGGGGCGCTACAATGCACAAAGCCAAACCGGACGCCTTACCACAACTATTCGAAACGACATCAACGGCACGCTGCTGATTTTTGACCGCGACCGCGCGGATGGGCGTACGGTGCGGCAATTGGCCGATTATGCGACGATGCGCATCTTGGCCCCGGTGCAGGATTTCGCCGAGGTTGCGGATGGCGCTGCACCGACCATCCTGCACCTATTCGCGAAGGGCGCGGAACTGCCCGACGGGCTGACCGGGTTTGATTGGGCCTATCTGTCCGCTTACTACAAGCTCGACCGAGGCGCGCGAGCCACCGCCGTGCATGACGCAGTGCGCCGTGCGGCGCTCGACGGCGTGGGGCAAAAGCTGAGCGACGCCGCGGACACACGCTAACTTTGAGTGGCTGGCCGCGCAGGTTTCGATAGCTGACGCCAACGACGCCGGGGTGCTGACTTTCCCTCTCCCCCGTCTGTCCTGAGCCTGTCGAAGGAATGTCCTTTTCCTTCAACCATTGCCAAGGAAGGACGGCCCTTCGACAGGCTCAGGGCGGTCGGTGTTGGCGGTCGATGAGGGGTGGCCACCAGATTTTGGTGCCTTGTCGCCCCTGATCTGCGCCAATACCAGGGGCGCGAAAAAAACGCTTTCCTACATGCGTGCGGTCTGGCTTAGCCTGACCGATGGTTGCCTTTTTGTTCCTGATGATTCGCATGGTGCGCGCGATGGTGGCGGGCTTGCCGCGCTATGGCGAATTAGCTGCGTGCTTTCAGCGCCTCGACGATTTTCTTGACGTCCTGCGACTGGCCGCGCGGCACGATCATCAGCTGGTTGCCGCTGGCCACGACGATCAGGTCGCTGACCCCCGCCAGCGTCACCGTCACGCCGTCGGCGAGCACCAGGCTGTTGCTGCAATCCAGCGCGATGACATCGCCGTTCAGCCGGTTGCCATGGGCGTCGTGCGGCCCGAGGTCGGCGAGCGCGTCCCAGCTGCCGACGTCGGACCAACCGCAGCTGACCGGCACCACCGCGACCCGGCGCGCGCGTTCCATCACCGCATAATCGATGCTGTCGGACGGGCAGGCGGCGAAGGCGGCGGCGTCGGGGTGGATGGGGCCAGCGCCCGCGCTGACGCCCGCCATGGCGGCGGTGCAGGCCGCCAGCATGTCCGGCGCATGGATGGCAAGTTCGGCCAGCAAATCGCTGGACCGAAACAGGAAAATCCCGGCGTTCCAGACATGATCGCCCGCCGCCAGCATCGCCTCTGCGTCCGCCCGCGCGGGTTTTTCGATGAAGCGGCGGACGGCGTGCGCGCTTGGCGCGCCGGGCAGGGCGGCGTCCATGGCGATATAGCCAAAGCCGGTTTCGGGCCCTGTGGGCGTGATGCCAAAGGTGACCAGCCAGCCCGCGATGGCGGCGGCCTGCGCCACGTCGATGGCGGCCTGAAAGGCGGGCACATCGGCGATCGCATGGTCGGATGGCATGACGAGCAGCAGCGCGTCGGGCCCCGCCGCCAGCGCGGCGAGCGCAATGGCAGGCGCCGTGTTGCGCGCGGCAGGCTCCAGCAAAAGGCGCGCTTCGGGGGGCGCTTCGGCGCTCAGCAGATCGGCGTGGCGCGCGCTGCCGACGATGATCGGCGCGGCAAAGCGGGCCGGATCGGCGCAGCGCGCCAGCGTCTCGGCGAACATGCTGCGCGGCCCGACCAGCGGCAGAAACTGCTTGGGCCGGGCGTCGGTCGACAGCGGCCACAGCCGGGTGCCGGACCCGCCCGACAGGATGACAGGGGTGATCAGGGTCATGTCACGCCACCCCATTTCGCGCTTGTCGCGCAAGGCCGGGACATTGCGACCCGCTCATACCATCCGCGCGATCAACAGGCGGGCGTCGGCGCTTCCCTGCCAGTCGCTGTCCGCATCCACCGCCAGGCAATCGCCGGGCCGGGCGGTCTCCCCATGGGCGCTGGCATGGCCCACCAGCGGCAGGACCAGCGCCGGGCCGCTGCCGTGCAGCCGCATGGCTGGACCGCCAATGGCCACGCGGAACAGCGGCCCGTCGACCAGCAGGCGGTCGGCGGCAAAATCGACATGCGCCGCGCGCGGATCGGCATAGGGGCGTGCCTGCGCCACCGCGACCCCATCATCGAGATGCAGTTCGCGCGGGCGGCCATAGTCATAGAGGCGAAAGGTGATGTCGGCGTGCTGCTGCACCTCGATCAGGGCAATCCCAGCGCCAATGGCGTGGACGGTGCCCGCCGGAATATAAAAAAAATCGCCGCGCCGAACGGGTTTCCAGTCCATCAGCCCTTCGATGCTGCCGTCCAGCGAGGCCGCGCGCAGCTCCTGGGCGCTGAGCGGGCGGGTGGTGCCGATGCCCAGCACTGCGCCGGGCGCTGCGTCCAGCACCAGCCAGCATTCCTCCTTGCCGCTGGCCGCGCCGCGCGCCCGCGCCTGGGCGTCATTGGGATGGACCTGGACCGACAATTTTTCCGACGTGAACAGATATTTGGCGAGCAGCGGCAGCGGCGTCGCGCCGCTTTCGGCGAACCAAATCTCGCCCACCGGATCGGTGCCCCGATTGGCAAAAGGGGGCGGCAAAAGCCGTCGGCCCCAGGGTTTGGCAACCTGCCGCATCCCCAGCAGCTGCGCACCCATCAGTGGCCAACGCTTTCGCCGCGCGTCAGGCCCGATGCCGCCAGCTGGTCGTCAATCTGCGCCATCAGCCGGTCGAGGCCGTCGGTGCTCGACGCCTCGGCGCGGGCGACCAGCACATCCTGCGTGTTCGACGCGCGCAGCAGCCACCAGCCATCGGCGGTGTTGACCCGCGCGCCATCGGTGGCATCAACCGTCGCACCGGCCGCCGTGAGCCGCGCCAGCACTTCGTCAATCACCGCAAATTTGCGGCTTTCATCGACCTGAAAGCGCATTTCGGGCGTGTTGATCATTTCGGCCATGGCGCTGCGCAAGGCGGTAATGCCCGCGCCCAGCACGGTCTGTGCCTCGATCAGGCGCAGCGCCGCGTAAATGGCATCATCAAAGCCATAATAGCGGTGCTTGAAAAAGATATGCCCGCTCATCTCGCCGGCCAGCGGCGATCCCACTTCCTTCATCTTGGCCTTGACCAGGCTGTGGCCGGTTTTCCACATCAAGGGCTTACCGCCCAAAGCGGAGACGCGGTCGAACAAGGCCTGGCTGGCCTTGACATCGGCAATGATGGTGGTGCCGGGTTCATCGCGCAGGACGCAGGCGGCATAGATTTGCAGCAGCTGGTCGCCCCAGATCACTCGCCCGCTACCGTCAATTGCGCCAATTCGGTCGCCGTCGCCGTCAAAGGCGACGCCGAAATCCAGCCCCTGCTCCGCGACCACGCGCCGCAGGTCGACCAGATTCTTCTCCTCGGTCGGGTCGGGGTGATGGTTGGGGAAATGGCCGTCGATGGTGGTGAACAGCAGATGATGTTCACCGGGCAGGCGCTTGACCAGCCGCTCCACCACCTCGCCCGCCGCGCCATTGCCGCAGTCCCACGCCATGCGGCACGGGCCGCCGCCAAAATCCTGGACCAGCCGGTCGACATAGCGGTCGATCAGGTCGATGGTTGTCACTGTCCCCGTGCCGCCATCCCAATCGCCCGCCGCCGCCATGCTGCCCAGCTGGCGGATGTCCGCGCCATAGAAAGGACGGCCCTGAAACACCATCTTGAAGCCATTGTAATCGGGCGGATTGTGGCTGCCGGTGATCATGATGCCGCCGCCGATGCCGTCCAGCACGGCTTCGGCGAAATAGAGCATGGGCGTGGGGCCCAGGCCGATGACATGCGCGTCGATGCCGCTGTCGTTTAGCCCGCTGACCAAGGCGTTGGCGAGTTCGGGCGAGGACAGGCGGCCATCATAGCCGACCGCCGCCGCCCCTTCGCCCGCGCGCGCCAGCAGCGTGCCAAAGCCGCGCCCAATGGCATAGGCATCGGCGTCGCTGAGGGTAGAGCCGACGATACCGCGAATGTCATATTCGCGCAGCGTGGTGGGATGGAAATTGTGCATGGCAGGATAACGGGTCAAGGGAGAGGCCTATTCCAAAAAAAATTGCAGTGTGTTTGGACGCAGCCTATCGCCAAAAGGTCAATCTTGGAAGGGCATGCGGGTGGACTGGTTTGACGTGGTCATTGTTGGCGGTGGCCATGCCGGGGCGCAAGCGGCGATTGCGCTGCGCATGGCCAAATTTGCCGGCAGCATCGCGGTGGTGAGCGAAGAGGCCGAACTGCCCTATGAACGCCCGCCGCTGTCCAAGGAATATTTTGCGGGCGAGAAGGATGCCGAGCGCCTGCTCATCCGCCCCGCAAAATTCTGGGAAGAGCGCGCGGTGACGATGCGGCTGGGCGAGCGGGTGGACGCAGTCGACGCTGCGGCGCACAGCGTCACCACCAGCGGGGGCCACGTCATTGGCTATGGCAAGCTCATCTGGGCAGCGGGCGGCCATGCCCGCACCCTGCCGCTGCCCGGCGGCGATCTGGCCGGAGTGCAGGGGGTGCGCACGCGCGCCGATGCCGACGCAATGATCGCCGGGGCCGCAGCCGCAAGCCAGGTGGTGGTGATCGGCGGCGGCTATATCGGGCTGGAGGCTGCGGCGGTGCTGCGCAAGGCGGGCAAGCCGGTCGTGCTGCTCGAAGCGCAGGACCGCGTGCTGGCGCGGGTGGCGGGCGATGCGCTGTCGCGCTTTGTCGAGGGCGAGCACCGCGCCCACGGTGTCGATCTGCGCACCGGCGTGTCCATCGCCGCGCTGGAGGGGGAGGGGCAGGTCACCGGCGTGCGCCTGACCGATGGCACGCGCATCCCCGCCGATCTGGTGATTGTCGGCATTGGCATCCTGCCTGCGGTCCAACCGCTGGTGGCGGCGGCGGCGGCGGGCGGCAATGGGGTGGCGGTGGACGCGCGGCAGCGCACCAGCCTGCCCGACATTTATGCGGTCGGCGACTGCGCCCTGCACGCCAATGACTTTGCCGGGGGTGCGGCCATCCGGCTGGAATCGGTGCAAAATGCCATTGACCAGGCCAGCGTCGCGGCGCGGCAAATCGCGGGGCTGGACGCGGCCTATGATGCGGTGCCTTGGTTCTGGTCGAACCAATATGATCTGAAATTGCAGACGGTAGGGATTTCGGCGGGCCATGACGATCATGTCGTGCGCGGCGATCCGGCAACGCGCAGCTTTTCCGTCGTCTATCTAAAGGACGGGGCGGTCATCGCGCTCGACTGTGTCAATGCGGTCAAGGATTATGTCCAGGGCCGCGCGCTGGTGCTGGCCCGCGCCCGCATCGCGCCTGCACGGCTGGCCGATGCCGCCGTGCCATTGAAGGAATTGCTCGCCGGATGATCTTTGGATATACATGTGGATATCCAACGTCAGGAGCCATGCGATGAAGATGCAAATCGGCAAATGGGGCAACAGCCTGGCCGTGCGATTGCCGCGCGAGCTTATCGAACGCTTCGGCCTGAAAGAGGGCGACGCGCTTGACGCCGACGCCATTGCCAAGGCACTCGAGGTATCAAACGCTGCGGCCGTAAAAGCGCGCAGGGAAGCGGCGCTGGACGAAATTCGCAAGCGGGCCTTTCCGCTTCCCGCTGACTATAAATTCGACCGAGAAGAGGCGAATTGGCGGCCAGCGATGGACCGGTGGAACGATGATAACGATTGACACAAACGTCGCTGTCTATGCGCTAAGCCAAGATCCAAGGCGCGAGATTGCCGGCGAATTGTTGGTCAAATCGGATTTTGCCAGTGTGCAGGTCTTGAACGAATATGTTCACACTGCGCGCCGCAAACTTCGTCGCGACTGGAACCAGATCGCCGCAGATGTTGGTCTGCTTCATTCGACGATAGATATTTTTTTGCCAATGACGGGCGAAGATCATGCAGCTGGCCTTCGCTTGGCAGCGCGGTACCAGCTCGCATTTTATGATGCGCTGCTGATCGCGGTTGCGCTGGCGGGAAGTGCAGTGACGCTCTACAGCGAAGACATGCAGCACGGCCTGGTCATCGATGACCGGCTGATCATCATCAATCCGTTTCTGGAACCCGCATGACCGACCAATTTGCCCTGACCGAAGATCAACTGGCCATTCAGGATATGGCGCGCAAATTCACGGCCGACCGCATCACCCCCTTTGCGGCGGAGTGGGACGCGACCAGCCATTATCCCGTCGATGTGTGGAAGGCAGCGGGCGATCTGGGGTTCGGGTCCATCTATGTGTCCGAAGCCAGCGGCGGCATCGGCCTGGGGCGGCTGGAGGCGGCGCTGATCATGGAGGCGATGGCCTATGGCTGTCCCGCAACCAGCGCCTTTATCTCCATCCACAATATGGCGGCGTGGATGATCGATTGTTTCGGCAATGATGATCTGAAGGCCCGCTATCTGCCGTCGCTGGTCAGCATGGAGCGGATTGCGAGCTATTGCCTGACCGAACCCGGTTCGGGGTCGGATGCAGCGGCGCTGAAAACCACGGCGCGGCGGGATGGCGATGATTATGTGCTGAACGGCACCAAACAGTTCATCTCGGGCGCCGGGGTGAATGACGTCTATGTCGTCATGGTGCGCACCGGCGAAGCGGGGGCGAGGGGCATCAGCTGCGTGGTGGTGGACAAGGATACCCCCGGCCTGTCCTTTGGCGCGCCCGAAAAGAAGCTCGGCTGGAATGCGTCGCCGACCGCCCAGGTGATTTTCGAGGATTGCCGGGTGCCCGTCGCCAACCGCGTCGGCGCAGAGGGTGACGGCTTCCGCTTTGCCATGGCGGGGCTCGATGGCGGGCGGCTTAACATCGGCGCGTGCAGTCTGGGCGGGGCGCAGCGCTGCCTGGACGAAGCCATCGCCTATACCAAGGATCGCCAGCAATTCGGCCAGCCGGTCGCGGATTTTCAGAATACGCAGTTCATGCTCGCTGACATGGCAACCGATCTGGAGGCGGCGCGTGCGCTCCTCTACCTCGCCGCCGCCAAGGTCAATGCGGGCGCGCCCGACAAATCGCGATTCTCCGCCATGGCCAAGCGCCTCGCCACCGACAATGGCAGCGACGTGGTGAACAAGGCGCTGCAGCTGTTCGGCGGCTATGGCTATTTGCAGGATTATCCCATTGAACGCTTCTGGCGCGACCTGCGCGTCCATTCGATTTTGGAGGGGACAAACCAGGTGATGCGGATGATCGTGGGCCGCGATTTGCTGCGGCAATGAAGCGCCCCTCTCCCCGATGGGAGAGGGTTGCGCAGACTTGCGAGCTTGCTCGCTAGTCGAAGCTGGGTGAGGGGTTCTGTCCTTAGAGGGTGCATCCCCTCATCCAACTCCGCCTAACCGCCTGCGGCGCTAAGGCTCCATATCCTTCTCCCGCCGGGAGAAGGGGAAAGACGATGATGACGACTGACATACTAACCTCCATCAACGGCACCAGCGGCCACATCAGCCTGAACCGGCCCGGCGCGCTTCATGCGCTGACGCTGCCCATGGTCCATGCGATGACGACGGCACTGCTGGCGTGGCGCGATGATCCCGCCTTGCGAACTATTGTCATCGACCATGCCGAAGGACGTGGCTTTTGCGCGGGTGGCGATATTGCCTTCCTGCGCAATTCGGCGCTCAACGACGGTGGCGTGTCGGGCCGCCAGTTTTTCCACGACGAATATCAGCTGAACCACCTGCTCTTCACTTACCCAAAGCCGGTCGTCGCCTTCATGGACGGCATCACCATGGGCGGCGGGGTTGGCATTTCGCAGCCCGCGCGCTTCCGCGTGGCGACCGAAAACACGCGGCTGGCGATGCCCGAAACCGGGATCGGCCTGTTCCCCGATGTCGGCGGTGGTTGGTATCTGTCGCGGCTGCCGGGGCGGATCGGCCCATTTCTGGCGCTGACCGGGGCACGGCTCGATGGAGCGGAGTGTCTGGCGGTGGGGCTCGCCACCCACTATCTGCCCGCGGCAGCCCTGGCGGAGGCCAAGGCGCGCATCGCGGCGGGCGAAGCGCCGGGCGCGGTGCTGGACGGCCTGGCGGCGGAACCACCGCCCGCGCGCATATTGGCCAATCGCGCCGACATCGACCGATTGTTCGCGTCCGACCGGCTGGAGGATATATTGGCCGCGCTGGACGCCGACCCCGGCGACTGGGCGGCCAAGGAACGGGCCACCTTGGGCAGCAAAAGCCCGCAAACCTGCAAGGTCGCGCTGCGCCAGCTGGCCGCCAGCAAGGACCTCGCTGATTTTGCCGCCAATATGGCCATGGAGTATCGCATCGCATCGCGCGTGCTGACCCGCCCCGATTTCGCCGAGGGCGTGCGCGCGGTGATTTTGGACAAGGACAATGCGCCGCAATGGAACCCGGCGAAGGCGGAGGGGGTCACCAACGCCCTGCTCGACGCCATTTTCGCGCCGCTGCCCGGTGGCGAGGAATGGGTGCCGCTCGCCTAGCCCGTCATGCTGAACTTGTTTCAGCATCCATGGCGTGACATTGCGGCTTGGTGCCATGGACCCTGAAACAGCGAAGCCGTCGCTGAGCCAGGGTGACGTTACAAGGGAACCGGCATCCATGACCTATGAAACCATCCTGACCGAAACGCGTGGGCCGGTGACGCTGATGACGCTCAACCGCCCGCAATCATTGAACGCGCTGAATGGCCATGTGCTCGAAGAGCTGATCGTCGCATTCGCGGCGTTTGAGGCCGACCCCGGCCAGCGCTGCGCGGTGCTGACCGGGGCGGGCGAAAAGGCCTTTGCGGCGGGGGCCGACATCAAGGAGATGGCGGACAAACCTGCCGCCGATTTTTACGCCGATGATTTTTTCAGCCGCTGGACCAGCCATCTGGTGAAAGCGGTGCGCAAGCCGTGGATCGCCGCGGTCAATGGCTTTGCCCTGGGCGGCGGGTGCGAGCTCGCAATGATGGCCGATTTCATTATCGCCGCCGACACTGCGCGTTTTGGTCAGCCCGAAATCAAGCTGGGCGTCGCGCCCGGCATGGGCGGGTCACAGCGGCTGACCCGCGCCATTGGCAAAGCCAAGGCGATGGAGATGTGCCTGACCGGGCGGATGATGGGCGCGGAAGAGGCGGAACGCGCTGGGCTCGTCGCGCGCGTGGTGCCGCTGGCGTCGCTTGTGGACGAAGCCGTCAAGACCGCGACCGACATCGCCGCCATGCCGCCGCTGGCCGCCATCGCGAACAAGGAAATGGTCAACGCCGCCTTTGAAACCACGCTCGATCAGGGACTGGTGATGGAACGGCGCATTTTCCAGATACTGACGGCAACGGCGGACAAGGCCGAGGGGATGGCCGCGTTCATCGAAAAGCGACCCGGCGTCTGGACGGGACGGTAGCTTGTTCCCCCTCCCGTCGGCGGGAGGGGTTGGGGGAGGGGCTGTTCGGGCCTTGCCCATTCGGAAGGGGAGAGAGTGAAAGTCACCGATTTCATGAAGATGGAGGATGGTTTGCCCCGCGCAGTGCCCCGGCGCACTGCGACGCGCGTTCGCACCGGGTCCTGACCATTGGTCATCGACGCGCTTCCGGCTCTGGCCGTTGTTCTGCTCCTGTGGGGCACGCTGTTGATTCGAGAGACGGCGCTGCAATGGCGGCGGTCGGCGGAGGAGAATCTGGGGCTGATTGACCGCGGCCTGCTCAAGCTGATGCGGGCCGACACATTGCCGCCGACCTGGTTCGACCGCGCGTTGAATCGCTTTCGCCTGGTGCGCAAAGCGGTCTATGGCGCGGTCCTTGTGTTGGTCGGGGGCCTGATCCTCCTGTCTGAACTGGAAATCTTATGAACATCGCTTTCATCGGTCTGGGCAATATGGGCGGCGGGATGGCCGCCAATTTGGCGAAAGCCGGGCATGATGTGCGCGCTTTTGACCTCAATGCCGAGGCGTTGGACCGCGCCGAGGCGGCGGGCTGCACGCGCGCCGTCAGCGCCGCCGATGCCGTGACCGGGGCCGAAGCCGTCGTCACCATGCTTCCGGCGGGCAGCCATGTTGCCGCCGTCTATGCCAATGATGTGTTCGGCAATGCGGCACCGGGCACCTTGCTCATTGATTGTTCGACCATCGACGTCGCCACCGCGCGCAGCAATGCGGCCGCTGCCGCCGAACATGGCCTGGTCGCGGTCGATGCCCCCGTCTCCGGTGGGATAGCGGCGGCCAATGCGGGCACGCTGACCTTCATGGTGGGCGGGGACGCCGCCGCCTTGGCCCGCGCCGAACCGATTCTGGCGGCGATGGGCAAGGCGGTCATTCACGCGGGCGACAGCGGGGCGGGGCAGGCGGCGAAGATTTGCAACAATATGCTGCTGGGTGCGTCGATGGTCGCGACCTGCGAAACGCTGGCGCTGGCACAGAAATTGGGGCTGGACCCGCAGCGTTTTTATGACATCGCCTCGGTCAGTTCCGGGCAGAATTGGTCGCTGACCAGCTATTGCCCGCTGCCCGGCGTGGGCCCGACTTCGCCCGCCGACAATGGCTATCGCGGCGGGTTCGCGGCCGCGTTGATGCTGAAGGATTTGCGGCTGGCGATGGAGGCCGCCGCCAGCGTCCACGCCCAGGTCCCGATGGGCAGCCGCGCGCGCGAGCTGTATGAAGCCTTTGTCGCTGCCGACGCCGAGGGGCGCGATTTTTCAGCGATTGTTCAGACTTTGGCGCGCTAAGGACCGATCATGCTGCGCAGCCTGTTCCGACGCGGCCAATCGGCCGACCGCTATCCCGTTCCCGCTGTGCCGGCGGGCGAGCGCGTCTATGCCATTGGCGACATTCATGGCCGCGACGATTTGTTCGCGCGGCTCATTGACCGCATTGATGCGGATGATGCGGCGCGCGGCCCGGCGCGCACCAGCATCGTCCTGCTGGGCGATCTGGTTGACCGCGGCCCGGCGTCGGCGGCGGTGGTCGAACGCGCCTGCAATCTTGCGCGCGCGCGCCCGGCGCTCCGCCTGCTGTCGGCCAATCATGAAGAGGTGATGCTGAAGGCGCTGGCGGGCAGCCTGGAGGCGCTGCGCTTCTTTTGCCGTATCGGCGGTGAGGAAACCATTTGGAGCTATGGCATCACGCGCGAGGCCTATCGCGCAATGACCTTTGACGATCTGTTGCCCGCGTTCCAGGCGGCGGTGCCGCCGCATCATGTCGCGCTGCTCAAGGCGGCGGAGGATATGGTTCAGATTGGCGATTATCTGTTCGTGCATGCCGGGGTGCGGCCCGGGGTCGAGTTTGCGGCGCAGCGGCCGTCGGACCTGCGCTGGATTCGCGAGGATTTTCTGGATGATCCGCGCTGGCACGGGGCGATGGTGGTCCACGGCCACACTATCGCCGAAGCGGTCGATGCGCAGCCCAATCGCATCGGCATCGACACGGGCGCCTATGCCTCGGGCAAGCTAACCGCCATTGGGCTGGAGGGCAGCGACCGCTGGTTTCTTGAGGCGTAGGCCGGGATTGGCTGGGAACAGCCGGGATTTGGCGGGATCAGGCTGCGCGCGACAGGGCTCCTGGCGGCGGCGGTAGCGGCTGATCGGGCCACAGGCCGCGCGTATCATACACCCGCTTGTCGGCGCGCTCGTCGAGCGGGATGGATTTGAACAGGTCGTGGTCCACCAGCACGATCAAAATGCCGCAGCTGGTCAGCGCGCTGTCGAGATCGACCAGCTCCGCCCCCGTGCCAGCAAATTCCATCGGCAGCCCCTTGGCAAAGGGTTCGACGATGCTGACCTGCTTGCCAAAGCGGCGGGCAAGCGCGGCGGCAACCTCGACCGCCGGGCTTTCGCGGAAATCATCAATATTGGGTTTGAAGGCGAGGCCCAGGCACGCGACCGGCACACCGGGGTGCGCGGCGACCAGCGCTTCGGCTTCGGCAATGACATGCGCGGTTTTGGCAAGATTGACCTCGCGCGCGGTGCGGATCAAATGGCTTTGTGCGGGCGCGCCATGGACCAGGAACCAGGGGTCCACCGCAATGCAATGGCCGCCGACACCGGGGCCGGGCTGGAGGATGTTGACGCGCGGGTGCCGGTTGGCAAGCGCAATGACATCCCACACATCGACCTTCATTTCCGCCGCGATCATCGACAATTCATTGGCAAAGGCGATGTTGACGTCGCGGTAGCTGTTTTCGACCAGCTTCACCATTTCCGCCGCGCGCGCGGTGGTGGTGACGCACGCCCCGCGCACAAATTGGCGGTAAAACGTCATGGCGCGGCGGGCACAGCGCGGGGTGATGCCGCCGATGCAGCGGTCATTGTCGACCAGTTCGACCAGGATGCGCCCGGGCAGCACGCGTTCGGGGCAATAAGCGACGAAGATATCGGCGGCGCCCGCGCAGTGACCAGGCACCTTCAGGTCCGGGCGCAGCGCAGCGAGCAGGGCGGCCACCTGTTCGGTGGTGCCAATGGGCGAGGTCGATTCGAGGATGACCAGATTGCCCGCGACCAATTGCGGCGCAATCGCTCGCGCGGCGGCCAGGACATAGCTGATATCCGGGCGATGGTCGGCATCGTGCGGGGTCGGCACGGCGATGACGAAATTGTCCGCCGGGGCCACCTCAGTCGAGGCGCGTAGCGTGCCGCGCGCGACGACGCCCTGCACCAGCCCGTCAAGATCCACCTCTTCGATATGCACCTTGCCGCTGTTGACGGTGTCGACCACCACCTGGCTGACATCAACGCCGGTGACGCGGCAGCCCGACCGGGCAATCAGCGCAGCGGTGGGCAGGCCGATATAGCCCAGGCCAAGGACGGTGACCGTCTGTTCAACATCAGTGGGCACGCGCGACAATCTCCGCAATCTGTTGGGCTGCCGTGCCGTCGCCAAAGGGATTATGGGCGTGCGCCATGGCGTGATAGGCCGCTTTGTCGTCCAAAAGATTGAAGATTTCGGTAACGATACGCTTTTGGTCGGTGCCGACGAGCCGCGCCGTGCCCGCCGCTATTCCTTCGGGCCGTTCGGTGGTTTCGCGCATGACCAGCACGGGCTTGCCCAGCGATGGCGCTTCTTCCTGCACCCCGCCGCTGTCGGTCAGCGCAATGTCGCACAGGGACAGCAGGCGCACGAAATGCGGATAATCGAGCGGATCGATCATCGCGACATTGGCGAGGCCGCCCAGCGCCGGTTCCATGACGCTGCGCACTTGCGGATTGGGGTGGACCGGAAAAATGACCGCCACGTCGGGCCGCGCGGCAATGGCGGCGATGGCCGCCGCAATCGCCGCCATCCCGCCGCCGAAATTTTCGCGGCGGTGCGATGTCACCGCAATGATGCGCTTGCCCGCAAAGCGCGCCGCGAGCGGATCGAGCCCGGCGGCGAGCTGCGGCTCTTCGTCCAGTCGTTTGACGGTGGCGAGCAGCGCGTCGATGACGGTGTTGCCGGTGATGTGAATGCGATTCGCGGGCACATTTTCCCCGCGCAGCGCCGCCGCCGCCGTTTCGGTGGGCGCAAAATGCAGATCGGCGACCGCGCCCGCGACCTTGCGGTTCACCTCTTCGGGCCAGGGGTGATAGATATTGCCGCTGCGCAATCCCGCCTCGACATGCCCCACGGGAATTTTGCGGAAATAGGCCGCCAGCGTCGCGGCCATGGTGGTCAGCGTATCGCCATGCACCAGCACGCGGTCGGGCCGTTCGGCATCAAATGTCTCACCCAGCCCGACCACCAGCCGCGCGAGCAGCGCATCGAGCGACTGGTTGGGCGTCATGACATTCAAATCGACATCGGGCGTGATGCGGGCAATGCCCAGCACCTGATCCAGCATCTCGCGGTGCTGCGCGGTCACAATGACCCGCGCATCAACGCCGGGCACCGCGCGCAGGGCATGGACAACCGGAAACATCTTGATGGCTTCTGGCCGGGTGCCAAAGACGATGGCGATGTGAATGGTCATAATCCCTAAGATTTCTGGTTGGCAGCAATTGCACGCGTCGCGCGCTCCCGCTTTACATCGCGGGCATTTGCATCCGGTTAAGGCAGCGACCCCAAAGATTTCAACGCAACGCAGGACGTTCAACCCACATTTCTCTTGGCAGCGTCAGTAAGCAAAGCTAGCGCAGCGGCCAGCGGGTCGCAAACGCTTGGGTTCCCTTCGGGGCTCGATAAACGGCTGGGTGCCAGTCTGATTTTGGCTTGAATCCATTCGAGGCGTATCGTCCGTCGGGGGTAAAGTGTGTTCGGTGATGCAATGGTGAATCACGGCGGCGCCCGCTGGCTGCAAACCCGCGTGACTGAGATTGTCCGCAGGGCTGCTAGCTTGCCGCGCCCGACGCGCCAGCTGTTTGCGTTGGGCATGGACATTTGTCTGGCGGTCGTTGCGACGTGGATCGCGTGGTCGCTGCGCCTTGGCGAGTGGCAATTGACCGACGGGGGGCAACGCTGGGTCATTCTGATTGCGATTGCAGCGTGGCTACCGATTGCTTTTGTGCGCCGCACCTATGCGTCGCTCATCCGCTTTTCGGGTGGGCGCACCATGGGCGGTTTGGCGGTTACAGTGGCCATTTATGCCGTGCCGCTGGTCATTATCTTCATGGTTGTGGGCATTCAGGGAGTTCCACGCACCATCGGGCTGCTCCAACCGATTATCTTTTTGGGCCTGTTGGGGCTTAGCCGGTTGGTCATCCGTTTCGTTCTGACCGAAGCGTTGCAGACGGAACAGCTGGTCGCACCGCGTCGCCCAGTGTGCATTTTCGGGGCCGGGTGGGCGGGCAAGCAATTGGCCGTTGCCCTGCGGCATGAACCCGGGGTGCGGTTGGTCGCCTTTGTCGATGAAGACCACCGGCTTAACGGCCAAATGATCGACGGCGTGCGGGTCCACCTCGCGTCCGATATCGAACGGCTGATTGGCGAGTTGTCGATTGCCGAAGTATATTTGGCCATCCCGCGAGCAACCCGTGCCCATCGCCGCGATATCATCCAAATGCTGAGCGATTATCCGGTGCAGGTTCGCACCCTGCCCAGCATTGGCCAGCTGATCGATGGCGAAGTGCGGCTTGCCGACCTTAGCGAAATTGTAATCGAAGATCTTCTGGGTCGCGATCCGGTGCCGTCGCGCGAAGATTTGTTGGCGACGACAACCTCTGGCAAAGTCGTCATGGTAACGGGTGCGGGGGGCTCAATCGGCAGCGAACTTGCGCGCCAAATTGCGGTGCAGCGCCCGCACAAATTGATACTGGTCGAAATGTCGGAGTTGGGCCTTTATTCGATTGATCAGGAATTGGCGGGATTAAAGGCTGAAAACGGGTTCGATTTCCCAATTGTTCCTGAACTCGCCAATGTCGCTGACGCTGCATCGATCCAGCGGTTGATGAGCCGGTACAAGCCCGAAACCGTTTTCCATGCTGCTGCCTACAAACATGTGCCTTTGGTTGAGGCAAACCCCCTGGCGGGCATTCGCAACAATGTGTTTGGAACGTTGCATGCGGCAAAGGCGGCGCGTGCGAATGGGGTGCAGAAATTCATCCTGATCAGCACCGATAAAGCCGTGCGACCTACCAACATCATGGGCGCGACCAAGCGGGTTTGCGAACTGATCCTCCAAAGTTTTGCGCATGAAGGTGGTGATACCTGTTTCTCGATGGTGCGGTTTGGCAACGTGCTGGGGTCAAGCGGATCAGTCGTGCCGTTGTTCAAGCAGCAGATCGCGAGCGGCGGCCCAATTACGTTGACCGACCGGCGGATCACCCGCTATTTCATGACCATACCCGAAGCCGCCGGGCTGGTCATCCAGGCTGCGGCCATGGGCAAAGGCGGCGAAGTGTTCGTGCTCGACATGGGGCAAAGCGTCCAGATCATCGATCTGGCCAGGCGGATGATCCATTTGTCCGGATTGACCGTGCGCGATGATGCCAATCCCGACGGCGACATCGAAATCCGGGAAATCGGGCTGCGCTCGGGCGAAAAACTCTATGAGGAATTATTGATTGGCGATTCGCCGGGAACCACTGACCATCCCCGTGTCCTTCAGGCGCGCGAGCATTTTCTGCTGTGGGACGTGTTGCAACCCGAACTTGAAAAGCTTGCCACCCAGCTTGAGGCAGGCAATGCCGAGGCAGCAGTGGCGCAGGTCATCAAATTGGTTCCCGAGTTTCGCTCGCCCGATGCTGCGCTGGCTGACGAAGACCATGCTGATGCCATTGCGGACGGCAAAAGAGGATGATTGGTTTGGACGGGGGGGAGGAAAAGCATCGACGCACCCTTCCTTTCCGACTAACGGCGTTGGGATGATTTTTTTTTGCGATGTAAGTCGTTGACGATATTTGGGCGTTCGCGGCCTGCAGATATCGAGACACGGCCAAGGTTCGTCTGTGGAGTGGTCTGACAAATGAGTTCCAAAGTCCTGACCGGGCTCCTTGCAGTCGGGTGGCGGCGTAACGCGGCAGCTGCTGTCATCATCGCCATATTCTTGTTCGGCGGTGGCGCGCGAGCGGATATTTCGTCGCTCATCCTGTTGCGTCCGTTGATGGCTGTGACGTTGGTCATACTGATGTTCGTGCTGGGTCGCCGTGTATTTGATGAAGCGCCTGGTCCGTTCATTCTGTTGCTACTCGCGGTCTTGCTAGTGCTTGCGCATTTGGTACCGCTTCCCCCCGCAGTCTGGACCGCGTTGCCAGGTCGCAGCGTCGTGACCGAAACTATGGACGCCGTCGGTGTTGTGCCCGGATGGATGCCATTCACGCTGTCGCCGGTTGATGGCTGGAACCAGTTGTTTGCGTTGATGATTCCGGCGGGCGCGATGTACGTCGCCGTTGGCATGGGGCGAGAATCATCCCCATTCCTTTTGAAATTGTTGCTGATGGTCATTTTGGCTTCGGCGTTACTGGGGCTGTTGCAAGCGATTGGTCCGGCCCAAGGCCCGCTATACTTGTATCGCATCACCAACAACGGCCTAGCCGTGGGTCTGTTTTCGAACCGCAATCATCAGGCGATGTTGTTGGCCTGCGCCTTTCCGCTGCTCGCATTGTGGGCGTCCACAGCGCGAGGATCGGCGGAGGCGCTGCGTGCCAAATATATTGTGGCTCTTTGCGCCGCGCTGGCGCTGGTGCCGCTGTTGTTGGTTACCGGGTCACGCTCTGGATTAGGACTTGCCGTGCTGGGGATCGTGGCGGGTCTGTTGCTCTTTCGCCGTTCAACTGCGAATTTCAGCGACCGGCGCAAGGGTAGCGGCGGGCTGGTTGTTCTTGTCCTCGCCGCAGGCGCGATTTGCCTCGCTGCACTGGCTGCTGCCTTTTCGGGTCGCGGCACAGCATGGCAGCGCCTTACCGAAGGCGACGCCGTTGAGGATTTGCGGTTTCAGGCGCTTCCTTACATTTCTGAAGCTATCTGGGCCCATTTCCCCTTTGGATCGGGTGCAGGAAGTTTTGTGCCGGTTTACAAGCTGATAGAACCTGAACGGCTTATATCCGCAGATTACTTCAACCACGCCCATAATGATGTCGCCGAAATACTGCTGGAGTTCGGCTTGCCCGGTCTTTTGCTGATGCTGCTTGGTGTTCTGGGTTGGGCGTGGTCGGTGCAACGGCTATGGCGCTTGCATCAAGCAAGTGACTCGGCGATGCGCACTGATCATATGTTTGGTTGGTCTGGTGCCGCCATATTGTTTATTCTGGGTTTGGGCAGCTTGGTGGACTATCCACTTCGGACGCCGTCGCTAGCGGCGTTAGTGACAATTGCAGCGGTTTGGATGGCCTGGGCTGCCAAAGCGGATCGCCCTGCTGGGTTGTGCTCAAGTGGTGGAATCGGTTCTTCGCGCCAAGAACAGTCGGCCTACGTGGAGTTATGATGATGAAGTCCCGTCGCTTTGGTCTTGTAGGTGCAATTCTGCTGCTGGCAGGTTGTGCGTCAACGCAGCCCTTGGGCGGCGCGGTTGGGCTTACCGTGCTCGAATCCTCTACTTTGCCGCTGCCTGCTGGCATTGCCAATGGCGACGCTGCACGCCCTTACTACGTCGGGCCCGGCGATGAGCTGCTGGTCGATGTGATGGGAATAGAAACGCTTACAGCGCGTAAATTCACAATTGATGGCAACGGTCGGATCTCGCTACCAATGGCTGGTGTGGTCGAAGCCAATGGCCTGACAGTTGCGCAGGTGGAAGCCAAGGTTGCCCAGCAGATGAAGGCCGCCTTCGTTCGCAACCCGATCGTCAGCGTCAATATTTCCGAAGCGCGCAGCCGCCGGGTGACCGTTGATGGCCAAGTACGCAGACCCGGCCAATTTCCTATCGTCGGTCGCATGACTTTAATGCAGGCGGTCGCGCGCGCCGAAGGAACGACCGAATTTGCCAAGTTGCAAGACGTGGTCATTTTCCGCACGATCGGAAGCCAGCGCTATGCAGCCCTCTATAATATGGCCGCAATTCGCCGTGGCGCTTATGATGACCCCGAAGTTTTTCCGGACGATATTGTCATGGTCGGCGAATCGACAGGCCGCCGGATGTTCCAAACGATTGTTCAGGCTGGGACACTGATTGCCAGCCCCATTGTTGCGTTGATCCAGCGCTAGTATTTGCCAAAGAGAAGTTATGAACGCCTCCAACACATTCTCCACTACCGGATCCGACGGCGATGCTTCGTTGATGTTCGGGGAGCATTATGAACATCGCGCGACCTCGGTCGTGCGTCTGTACATCGCCATGCTGCTCCGCCATCGCTGGACGATGCTGGCGGTTGTGGTCGCCACGATGTTGTTGGGGCTGGTCCTGACGCTATTGGCATCGCCGCAATATACCGCTTCCTCGCGCATCGAAATTGCGCGCCAGCAGGCCAACGTCACCAATGTCGAAGGACTCCAATCCAAACAGGCGGGGACTGATCTGGAATTTTATGCCACGCAATATGAACTGCTCGAGGCGCGCTCGCTCGCCGAGCGGGTTGTGCGGACGCTGGGCCTTGCTCGGTCGGACGAGTTTTTCCAAGCACATGGTGTGGACCCCCAAGGCATCATCCAAAATTCGCTGAATGGCGATCGTGACGCCCGTCAACGGGTGGCTGTCGGGCTGGTTCAAAGCAATATATCGATCAATCCCATTCGTGGTTCAGCATTGGTGGACATCGGCTATACCAGCGCCTCACCGCAACTGTCGCAGCGCATCGCCAATGGTTGGGTGGATCAATTTGTCGCCGAAACGATGGAGCGCCGATTTGCCTCCACCGCCGATGCGCGTCAGTTTCTTGAAACGCGGTTGACTGAATTGCGCACGCGGCTTGAACAAAGCGAGCGCGATTTGGTCACTTACGCCGCCAATGAAAAAATTGTCCGGTTGGCCGATGAACAATCGAACGATGGCCGCACGCGGACGACACGCACTTTGGCCGCAACCAATGTCGAAGCGCTTAGCAAAGCACTAGCTGATGCCACGGCAGAGCGGGTTCAGGCGGAGGGCCGGATGAACGCCTCGCGCGGCCGCTCGCTCGGCTCTGAAGCGTCGATCGAAACGGTCAACACGCTGCGCGTGCGCCGGGCCGAAGCGGCGGCGGAATTATCGCGGCTGCTGGCGCAATTCGAACCCGAATATCCCCCTGCCAAAGCGCTGCGCGATCAGGTCGCGTCCCTTGATGCGGCCATTGGCCGCGAGGAAACCCGCGGCCAGTCGTCTTTGTCGGCCCAATTTGAATCGGCGCGACTGCGTGAGCAGGGTCTGCGCATCCGCCTCGACGCCGAGCTCAAAAAGTTAAGCGGGCAGGAAGCAGCGTCGATCCAGTTCAACATCTACCAACGTGAAGTCGACACTAACCGTCAACTTTATGACGGGTTGCTGCAACGCTTTAAGGAAATCGGGGTTGCCGGCGTCGGTGCCAACAACATCTCGGTGGTCGATCGCGCGACGGTGCCCCAAGTTCCTTCGTCGCCCAATCTGGCCCTGAACCTTGGCCTCGCTTTGCTGCTGGGTCTTGTCATTGCCACGGTCGTGATGCTGATTATCGAGAATCTCGATGAAAGCCTGCGCGATCCGAACCGATCCATGGAATTGCTCTCGGTGCCGCTGCTGGGCGCGATTCCGGCGATCTCCTCCGATGAAAATCCGCGCGAGCAATTGGCCAACCCCAAGTCGCCAGTTTACGAAGCGTATCTGACCGTACAGACCAATCTGGGCTTCACGACCGATCATGGCGTCCCGCGCAGCTTCATGGTGACAAGCACCATCGAGGCAGAGGGCAAGTCGACTACAACGCTAGCCATTGCCACCGCTCTCGCGCGGTCGGGTCGCAAGGTTGCCTTGGTCGACACTGATTTGCGTCGTCCGGCGGTTCATCAATATCTGGAACTGGCCAATCGCGCCGGTACCAGCAACTTCTTGTCGGGCGATGATGATGTTGCGGCGAATTTGCGCGAAACGTCCATCCCCAATGTTCGTGCGCTGACCAGCGGTCCGTTGCCGCCCAGCGCGGCCGAACTGCTCTCTGGTGACCGGCTGGCGCAGTTGGTCAAGGTGCTGTTGCAGCAATTTGATTTCGTTATTCTGGATAGCCCGCCGATGCTGGGTCTCGCCGATGCGACCTCGATCTCGCGCTCGGTTGAAGGCGTGGTTTATGTTGTCGAGGCGCATCGCACCCCCATTCGCGGGATCCGCAGCGCGCTCAACCGGTTGCGCAACGGCAACGCCCGCATATTTGGTGTCGTCATGACCAAATACCGGTCGCGCGATGCGGGCTATGGCTATGGCTATGGCTATGGATATGGCTATGGGTATGGCCGCGATGATGACGAAGTCGCCGGACGGACTGTGCAGAATGCGACGTAAGCGTCATCATGGTTTCTCGGCCACCGCACGGCGGCGCACTGATTTGCGGGCGTTGTTGACGACGCGAAACGCGGTCATGGCTGTACTCGCGTTTGGTCTTGCATTTCTGGCATTCAGCCATTCGCTGGCTCAGATTGCAAAGCGGCCGGTATTGGCGCTCGGAGCGATCGGACAGCATAATAGTGGTCTGCTGAAAGTCCGCGCCGGAGACGTCCAGCTGGGCCAGCCAGTGCGTGACCCGTTACGCGTGGAGCGCGCGGCACGGGACACGATTGCGTTTGCACCGCTCAATTCCAGTGCTGTCAGCCTGATCGGACTGGTGCGCGACCAGCAAGGCGATGCCAATGGCGCGCTTCGGGCTATGGAGGCCGCAACGCGTCTGTCGCGGCGCGAACCCGCGGCCCAACTTTGGCTTGGTCAAAAAGCCGTTCGTTCAGGCGATCTAAGGCAAGTGCTTAACCGCTATGATATCATCATGCGGACCCAGCCAGTGACACGGCCCATTGTCTTTAATGTGCTGACCCAAACGCTCACCGATCCGCAAATGCGCCGGGAAATGCAGCGCTTTGTCGGATTACAGAACGACTGGTTCGAGGGCTTTGCTATCGCTGCTGCCGAAAAACCGCAGACGAGCGCATTGCTAGCGCAATTGCTAATGGATAGCCGTGCCATACCCGACACCAGGCCTTTGCGCAGCGCCTATGCGACCGTTGTTCGCGACTTAGTTGGGCTGCGCAAATTTGATCTGGCCATCGCGCTCTTCGAACGCTTGCCAGGCGCGACCCCCGCTATACTGCGAAGTGTTGCCTTGCCCGCTAACAACAGCGCGCAATATCCTCCCGCCAATTGGTATCTAGCAACGGATGCGAGTGCCGGGGCGTCGCTCCTTACGGCGGGTGGTAAGCAACTTCTTGATTTATATGTAGCTTTTGGGACGGGCGGCTTGGGCGCGCGCAAAATGCTGGCGCTCCAGCCAGGGTCATACAGCTTTGGCTGGCGGCTGCTCGACATGTCGGTCAATCCAGGATCGAGTGCGCGCATTGTGGTGCTATGTTCGGACGATACTGCCGACCGCGTTATTGCCGAACGGATGATTCCTAACCGCGATGGTGATCCCGGCGAAGAGTTTGGGCCAGTTTCGGGCCAGCTGAACTTCAGTGTTCCGGCCAGCGATTGCGGCGTCCAGATGTTGGATTTCCGGCTGAGTGGCGGCCGCAGCCGCGACGAAGCCCGCTGGCTTTTCGGCGATTTCGGATTGAAGCGCGTCGGCAAAGCAGCGGTCACGCCCGCCATTGGTTCAACGGCAAGCTGATTCAGGGCCGTGGTTAAGCGACTATTCGATATTGCCGTGGCGGGCCTTGCGCTGGTGGTGTTGAGCCCGGTTATCCTGTTGGTGGCGTTAGTAGTTCGCTGGAAACTGGGCAGCCCGGTCATATTTGCGCAATGGCGACCGGGGATGCACGGCCGTCCCTTCCGCATGTTGAAATTCCGCACCATGCGGGATGCAAACGATGCGGCGGGCAATCCTTTGCCCGACTCAGAACGGTTGGTGCCAATTGGGAAGTTCCTTCGATCAACGTCGTTGGACGAGCTGCCGGGACTATGGAATGTGTTTGAAGGCACGATGAGTCTGGTCGGCCCGCGCCCCCTCCTTATTCAGTATCTGCCGCTCTACACCCCGGAACAGGCTCGCCGACACGAGGTTCGCCCGGGGATCACCGGCTGGGCGCAGGTCAACGGGAGAAATTCACTCGATTGGGAAAGCAAGTTTGCGCTCGACCAATGGTATGTCGACAACCAGTCGATGCTGCTGGACATCAAGATCCTATTGCTCACGGTCCGGCGCGTTATCCAGCGCGACGGCATCAGCGCAGAAGGCGAAGCGACAATGCCCGTGTTCACTGGCAGCAGCAACTCGGAACAGCATTCCCCGCAGTAACGCCGGTGGATCGGTGCATGCTTGGTCAGCGTTATCGGGCAGCGTCGGTCAACACCGTTGCCAGTAATTTGCACAAGCGAGCCACATCATCGTCGCTCTGGTTTGGAAGCGTCAGCAACATCGGACTGGTTTTGTCCAAAGCGAGGGCCATAGGCTTGCGTTCGGTAGGATGGTAGGTGCTGTTGCCGAACGCATTTTCGAGATACTCCTCGGAACTGCTGGCTGGCAGGACGGCAATGCCCTTCCAACGCAAGCGGCAATGACGCGATCACCGGTCCAATCGGCGAGCAAGTCATTAGGGCGGGCTGCGATAAATCGGCGATTATAGGCGTGGATTGACCCCACTTGGACCACTGCAACGCGTACCTTATCTGGAAATTGCGCAAGCATCGTCCGCATGCGATCAGCGATTACGGTTCAGCCAATCGTGCACATTTTCAGCCGACGTTCTTGGATTCGTTCCAACGCGGCTTGCATTTTCCGCACACGCCAGTTGGTCCCGAAACTTTGATGCATCCAGCGCAACCGCGCAGTTCACCAACACCACTGCCTGCCTCGAACCGGGCCAGACTGCCAGAGCCTCTTCCAACTTACGCGCTTTGGAACCAGCCCAGATATCAGCCTGGTACAAGGGCAACAATTGCCGGACCTGCTCGGCACGTTCGTGGGCAAACGAATGCCTTGGCGCGATCGAAGCGTTGCGCTCCGCTAGCACTATAGACCCTAAACTGGGCCTTTGCTAGGGGACAAGCGCCCCATTCTAAGAGTTCAAACATTGGCAAAAATCCTCGTTAATGCGTCGCTGGCGCAGTCTCTGTATAATTTTCGTGGTCCGTTGATCCGCGAGATGTGCGCGCAGGGTCATGCTGTGCACGCTACCGCACCCGCCATCAGTGACGAGGATGCCGATTGTATCCGCGCATTAGGAGCGACCCCGCACGAAGTGCCACTTGAACGCAACGGCCTTGGCCCATTTTCCGACCTCAACTATCTGTTGGCGCTCTGGCGGTTGATCGGCGAGCTGGCCCCGGACCGCCTGCTGAACTACACCATAAAGCCCAACATCTGGGGCAGCATCGCCGGGCGTATGCGCGGCGTCGCAACGACGTCGATGGTAACTGGTCTTGGATATATGTTCGCTGCATCAACGACATGGAAGCAGCGGGGACCAAAGGCCATTGCGCGCAGGCTTTACGGCATCGCGCTGCAAAGTAACCAGTCGATTTTGTTTCAGAACCCTGATGACGTGCGCGACTTTGCCGAAGCGGTGCCGTCGCTTGATTTGGACAAGGTGCACATGATCAACGGCTCGGGCGTTGATCTTGGCCACTATGCGCCTGCACCTTTGCCTGACCAGCCAGTGTTCCTTATGATTGCGCGCCTATTGGGTGCTAAAGGCATTCGGGAATATGCGGCTGCGTGCGCTATTCTGAAGCAGCATTGCCCCGATGCGCAGTGTTTGCTCGTAGGGATGACAGACGACGGCCCGGACGGCGTTTCGGAAGCTGAGGTGCGCAAGCTATGCGCTGGTTCGATCGACTATCTGGGATCGATGGCTGACGTGAGGCCCGCGATTGCCCGGGCCAATGTCTATGTGTTGCCGAGTTATCGTGAAGGAACGCCGCGCTCGACGCTCGAGGCGATGGCGATGGGCCGCGCGGTTGTAACAACCGACGTCCCGGGTTGCCGTGAAACCGTGGCCCATGGTGAAAACGGCCTGCTCGTTCCAGTTCGCGATGTGGCGGCGCTGGGTGCTGCGATGATCGAGCTCGCTCAATCTGCCGACTTGAGGCAGGTGATGGGCAGTAAGTCGTTGGCTTTGGCCCAGACGCGATTTGCAGTGGACAAGGTGAACAATAAGATTATTGACGCGCTCAATCTTTAAACTACGCCGCCTGCATACCGGGCGCGATTGGGTGCCAGCCACGATGGACGCTTGGATTGACGAGGAAATGCGGGGTTGGCTTGGCCAAACCCGGCAATGGCTGGTGACCGGTGCAGCTGGCTTTATCGGTTCCAACCTTGTCGAAACGCTGCTGCGCAACGGCCAACAGGTTCGCGGTCTCGACAATTTTGCAACTGGGCACCAGCGCAATCTTGACGAGGTGCGGGCGTTAGTTGGCGAAGCCGCATGGGCGCGCTTTGAACTGGTCCGCGGCGACATAATTGATGCGCAGACCTGTGCCGCCGCAGTTACCGGCGTGGACCATATTTTGCACCAGGCTGCACTTGGTTCGGTGCCCCGGTCGATCGCCGATCCTGCCGCGACCAATGCTGCCAATATCACAGGTTTTCTGAATATTCTGGATGCGGCAAGGCGCGCAGGCGTGACCAGCTTCGTCTATGCCGCTTCCAGTTCGACTTATGGCGACGAACCCAATTTGCCGAAACGCGAAGATCGTATCGGCAATCCATTGTCACCATATGCAGTCACCAAATTGGTGAATGAACTCTATGCGGGCGTCTATGCCCGGACCTATGGTTTTGGCAGCATCGGGCTGCGCTATTTCAACGTCTTTGGGCCGCGTCAGGACCCTGATGGCGCTTATGCTGCTGTCATCCCCAAGTGGACAGCAGCAATGATTGGTAACGAAGATGTTGTGATCAATGGCGATGGTGAAACTAGCCGCGATTTTTGCTTCGTGGCGAACGCTGTTCAGGCCAACTTGCGCGCAGCAAAGGCATGCCGCGAAGGCGTCGCCGATGTGTGCAATGTCGCTGTCGGGGACCGTACGGACCTGAATCAGCTTTTCGTCAATCTGCGCGATACGTTGGCTCAGCATCAAGTGCATTACGCGAACAGTCCCGTATATCGCGATTTTCGGGTGGGCGACGTGCGACACAGTCTGGCCGATATCAGTCATGCCCGCCGGGTGTTGGGTTATCAGCCCAGTCATGCTTTGGCGGCGGGTCTGGCCGAAGCGGTTCCCTGGTATATCGGGCACTTTCGTCGCCTGGCATAATGCGGCTAACTGGCCGCAATTCCTTCAAGAAAGCAAAGCAAAATGGCTAGCGTGTCGGCAATGAATGAAGAAAAAATCGTGGTCGTCGGCCTCGGCTATGTCGGTCTGCCCGTGGCGGTTGCCTTGGCGCGGGTTGCTGAAAATGTCGTTGGTTTTGACATTTCGTCGCGTCGCGTTGCTGCGCTGGCGAACGGTTCGGATTGGACGCATGAAGTGTCGGATGCCGACCTTGCGGCTTCGTCGCTGCGTTTCTCCGACGACCCGGAGGTGCTTAAAGGTGCCAGTTTCATAATCGTAACCGTGCCAACACCGATCGATGATATGCGGCGTCCCGACTTAAGCCCGGTCGAGGGGGCTTGCCAGATGATTGGGCCCCGGTTGGCCAAGGGGGCTGTGGTCGTTTTTGAATCGACGGTTTATCCAGGCGTCACCGACGAAATTTGCGGCCCTTTGCTGGCTAAACTTTCGGGTATGGAGCCAGGCAAGGATTTCTTTCTGGGTTATAGCCCTGAACGCATCAATCCGGGTGACAAGGTTCGCCGATTGGAAACTATCACCAAGATTGTGGCGGCGGACACGCCGGATTCACTGGCGCGGGTCCGCGCTGTCTATGGCGCAATTATCGAGGCGGGATTGCACGAGGCACCAAGCATCCGGGTTGCCGAGGCCGCGAAGGTTATCGAAAATGCGCAGCGCGATATCAACATCGCCTTTATGAACGAAGTCGCCCGTATCTTTGCCAGCGATGGTATTTCGGTCTGGGATGTGCTTGATGCAGCCGGAACCAAATGGAATTTCTTGCCATTCGCGCCTGGCCTTGTCGGCGGTCACTGCATTGGCGTCGACCCTTATTATCTTTCGCACAAGGCCGAAATGCTCGGCCATAATCCGCAAGTCATTCTGGCCGGTCGCGCGATTAATGACGATATGGGCCGGTGGATTGCTGACCGGCTGCATGACGAGATGGGCCGCAAGCCGAGACGGGTCCTGGTTCTCGGCCTGACGTTCAAGGAGAACGTGCCTGATCTGCGTAACAGCAAAGTTGCCGACGTGATTGATCGGCTGAAATGGCTGGGCCATAGTGTTGTCGTTCACGACCCGCATGCCAACAGCGATGAAGCCGTGCACGAATATGGCATCGCCCTATCGGGAGATGCGCTGGACCATTGCTACGACGCGGTGTTTGCGGCGGTGCCGCATCGCGAATATGCCGCGATGACCCCCGCTGCTCTGGACGCCATGGTGGCGGAAAACGGGCTGGTGTTTGATTTGAAGCGGCTATGGCCAGCGCTGGCAACCGGTGCGGACAGGCTGGGTGGTAACCGCCGCTATCGGGGTCTATAGGCGGTTGCCGTGATCCCGGCTTTTTTCTTTGGCGTCATGCTGGTGCTGGCGCAAATGACGACCTTGCGGGGCCAATCCAGCGTTGGTGCTCTCGACATTTTGCTGATCGCTAGCGGACTATTGGCGTTGGCGACTGCGTTAGAGTTGAACCTGCGGCAACCAGCGGCTGCACCCATGGGGGTCGGATCGCCTCCGCCGCAGGCAGGCTTTGTTGCAGGCGTGGCAAGTCCGCTCAGCCTATTTGCATTTGGCAGTGCGCTGGCGATTACGGTGTCCCTGCTGCTCAACATTCAGCGACCGGCAGCGTCGGCAGAAGATATGGCTACAGCCGCGATCCCCTTTTATGCGAACGCGCTGTTGCTGTTATGTTTTGTTATTTTGCTTTACTCGCGACATGTCCGCGGGTTGATTTGGGGTTTCTCGCTCGCTTCGCTGCTGGTCGCGGTGGGCTATACGATTGGGGCGATTATTCAACTGCCGCAAATGTACGTCGAAACGCGCTTTGCTGGCTTTGCGTCGAACCCCAACCAGTCAGCGCTTCAGGCGTTGGCCACTTTTGTTGCGTTGCTGATTTGTCTGGTGAAGTTGCCTCAACGCCAATCCCTTTTAAAGTTGGTCATCTATGCGACGATGCCACTGACGTTGATCTATGGCCTGTTTACGGTAAGCGACAGTCTAATTTTGGCATTGCCGCCAGCGCTAGCGGCGGCTGGATTAGTGGTGCTTGACCGTTTCAGAATCCCGCTTTGGGTCGCTGTCTTTTGCAGCCTTTTGTTGTTCATTTTATTTCTGGTTGGATTGGCGATTGCGGTCCCCGATATATTCGGCGGCGTTGGCAGCGCGTTGCAAGCGCAGTTCACGGTCGGAAATCAAGATACGGATCGACAGGCTTTGTGGAACAACGGGTTGGAGGCGTGGGGCAATAGCTTTTGGTGGGGCAACGGGCCGGGCGCATGGTCGGGACTGGGCGGGCCATATCAGGGGCAGGAAGCGCATAATTCGATCATCGACTGGCTTAGTATTGCCGGGCTCATTGGCATTATTCCGCACATGTATCTGATGATCGCATTGGCGCGCGTCAGGCCGCGCTTTCGCCTCTTCCGGTTTGCTTGCTTTTTGGCGCTGTTCACATTCACGATGTTTCATTTCACTTTCCGGCTGCCGGTTTTCTGGTTTGCCATGGCCTTGATTATAGCGCCCTTCTTTTCCTGGGCGGACGATATCAGGTCCGATCCAGTGCGATTGGGGAAAAGGGTCCCCAGGTCACCCCTTGCCGCATGACCGGCGCCAGCAATCTGATTTCAGTGATATTTCGTAACTGGCGCGCGAAAATTGTTGCGCCGATTCTGTTCGGAATCGGACTGGTTTCAACATTTGCGGGGCAACTGGCGCTCAGCCATGTCACGACTGCAGCGGATTTCGGAATATATATTCTGATTTACAACGCCGCAGCCGTATTGTCGGCGCTGGGTGCGGCCGGATATGATCTGACGGCAGTCCGGTTCGTCGCGAACGCGCTCAACCGGAAGGATAACAGCTATATTCGCAGCTATTTGCGGCATGCGGTTAAGATGTCCGGAGCATTGGCGCTGATAGCAGCGGCGCTAATGCTTGCGTATCTTGCGGGCACCGTTGGATTGAATTGGCCCATCCTTGGGTTGGCGCTGCTGGTCACTCTGCTATGGTCTTGGTCGCGGCTTGCGGCGGGCATTCTGCGCGGCCTTGACAGGCTGTCTTTCGCCTTGATCAGCGATCGGGTTTCCCGGGACTTTCTGGTCATGTTGCTCGCCATCTCGGCGCTGCTTCTAACGACCGCGGTCCCGATCCACATGGCGCTGCTGATCCTGGCGATCGGCAGCTTGTTCGGAATTGTGATCGGATCGGCGGTCAGCAGGCAATATCTACGCAGCGCAGCACAGCGGCAAAGGGATAATGCAGATGATGTTTTGCCAGCGCTGACACCCGCCGAACCACGATTGTGGCTTTTGGCCTCGCTCGGCCTTTTGGCGTATAATATCGCCGAGCTGCTGTCCTCGCGCTTCGATGTTTTTGCCTTGTCCTATCTATCGACGGCCGAAGCTGTTGGCGCTTTCGGACTTGGCCTGTTGCTGATCAATCTGGTGACAATTCCATCGGGGTTCATCACCATGTTGCTGATGCCCGCCGTTGCCATTGCGCACCATGACGGTGACCGGGCTCGACTGCGGCGGCTGTTCGTTCTGTCAACGAGTGCATCGTTCGCAACCGGCATTTGTATTGCCGCGGTGCTCGCATTCTTGATGCCCTATCTTGATCGGTTTCTTCCACCTGCAACCGTTGCCAGCCTGCGACCTGAACTGCTCGGGCTGGCGATTGGCGTGCGGGTATTGTGCCTGATAGGGACTTTTCCGCCCGTTCTGTTGATGATGGCAGGTGGGCATAGGCAGTTGATTTTGGCACATGCCGCCAGCATCGCCGTCCGGGTTATTTTGTTTGTCGCCTTTGGCGCGATTGTCGACGCCAATTTTGCGATTTTGACCTTTGTTGCGGGGACGGTAGTGGTGACGGCGCTGAATCTCTGGCAAGTCTTGCCAGGCTTGTTCAAAGGGCAGGGTGAAGATCGCAAGCCATCCAGCCCGCTGCAAGATTGAGGATCGTTCAAGCCTATGTGTGGAATTGCCGGACTTTGGAAACCCGCAGGGCTGGACGAGACCGCCTCAATCCAGCTTCGTGCCATGACCGAGGCTATCACGCGCCGCGGCCCCGATTCCGAAGGGCAGTGGCTCGACCACGCCCGCGGTATCGCGCTCGGACATCGCCGCCTGGCGATCATCGATTTGTCACCCGCCGGGCATCAACCGATGGAATCGGCCGATGGCCGGTATATGATTGCCTATAATGGCGAAATTTATAACTTTGAGGATCTGCGACAGGGATTGGAAGCCGAGGGCTATAGCGGCAATTGGCGTGGACATTCTGATACAGAGGTTTTTCTTGCCGCCGTTTCATCATGGGGAATGGATCGTGCCCTCGCGGCGGTCAATGGCATGTTCGCTCTAGCCTTATGGGACCGGCAGGAAGGCACTCTAACCCTGGCGCGTGACCGCATGGGCGAAAAGCCGCTCTACTACGGCTGGGTGGGCAATGGTGCGGAGCGCAGTCTGCTGTTCGCCTCGGACTTGGCCTGTTTCAAGGCGCACTCACAGTTCTCCCCTGTTATCGACAGCGAAGCAGTTGCGCTGCTTTCGCGCTATCTGCATATCCCCGAACCGCGCTCGATTTATGCCAATGTCGCCAAACTCATGCCAGGTACGGCGCAAGTGTATTCAGCAGACGGGACGTACCGAACGATCCAGTTTTGGGACGCGTTAGCCGAATATGCAAAGGCCCGTGGGCCGGGACGGTTCGGCGGCACTGCCGAGGAAGCGGTTGATGCACTGGAACAGGTGTTGGGCGCGGCGGTTGCGCGTCAATCTGTCGCCGATGTGCCGCTCGGCACGTTCCTCTCCGGCGGGGTTGATTCATCGGCCGTCACGGCGTTGCTGCAGGCGCGCGCAAGCCAGCCGGTGAGGAGTTTTTCTATCGGATTTGACGATCCTGCCTATGATGAAAGTATCCATGCACAGGCGGTCGCTCGCCATTTGGGAACCGATCATCACGAACTGATCGTGTCGCCGCAAGACGCGATGGCGGTAATTCCCCAGTTGCCCTCGATTTACAGCGAGCCCTTTGCCGATTCGTCCCAGATTCCAACCTTTTTGGTTGCACGTATGGCGCGTGCCCACGTCACAGTCTCGCTATCCGGCGATGCGGGCGATGAACTGTTCGCGGGCTATAACCGGCACGTCCATGGACACAGCAGCTGGCCCCGTCTGGCGCGTATTCCGGCGATTTTCCGGCAAGCATTGGGCAAGGCGATTACCGCTGTTTCCCCGGCAACTCTTGATGCAACGCTTGGTCGTCTGCTCGCCGGTCGGATGGTCACGGTCGGCGATAAACTCCACAAGTCCGCCGGGGCGCTCAGCGCGCGCGACGGCGACGCACTCTATGCGGCCTTAATCAGCATCAACCAGAATCCTGATCGATTCCTGCGCCAGCCCGGAACCAGCGACGGGTTCGAAGGTCGCAACCTTGCGGCGATTGCCGGTCTGCCGCTGGTAGACCGGATGATGGCCAAAGATGCCGTTCACTACCTGCCCGGCGATATTCTGACCAAGGTAGACCGTGCGGCGATGGCGGTTTCGCTGGAAACGCGGGTGCCGATGCTGGATGTTGATGTCATGCGCTTTGCCTGGAGCTTGCCCGCCGAAATCAAATTACGCGAAGGGATCAGCAAATGGCCGCTCCGTCAACTCTTGTATCGTCATGTTCCCAAGGCACTGATCGAGCGGCCGAAACAAGGATTTGGGGTGCCGATTGACCACTGGCTGCGCGGACCTTTGCGGGACTGGGCGGAAACACTGCTGTTCGACACAGCGCATCCGCTGGAGGATTATTTTGATCGCAAGGCGGTCACGACGCTATGGCAACGCCATCTGTCGGGCGCTGGAAATATGCAGCACCAGCTATGGCCGATCTTGATGTTTCAGGGTTGGCGCGCTCATAATGGCTAAAGGTCGCCACTTTATTGTTGGCACTGGCGGGCACGCAACGGTCGTCCTTGATGCGTGGTCGCAGGGCATAGATCATGGTGCAGCCGAAGAGCTAATCCTCCTTGACCAGTTTGCTGAACGTAACGGGGATTTCCTGCTCGAACGACCGATCTTGGCCCCTTTCGATCCCAAAATTGTTGCGCAAGGCCTTTTTCATCTCGCAATTGGGGACAATCTGGTCCGGCGGCGGTTGTACGATGAACTTGTAAGTGCTGGCGGACGGCCGTTCAGCATTTGTCATCCGCGCGGTATCGTGTCGCACCATGCCTTGATTGCATCAGGCGTTTTTGTTGCCGCAAATGCCATCATCGCGCCGCGCGCACAGGTGAGTACTGGAACCATCGTCAATCATGGTGCGGTTGTCGATCATGACTGTATCGTGGGTGCCTTTTGCCATATTGCGCCAACGGCGTCGTTGGGAGGGAATGTCCATCTGGGTGCCTCCGTATTGGTGGGGGCAGGGGCCAATATTTTGCCGGGCGTGGTTGTAGGCGAAGGAGCGCGGATTGGTGCCGGCGCGGTCGTCACCCGCGACGTCGCGCCTCATGTGACCATTAGCGGTATTCCCGCCGCGCAGCGTGGCTAGCCGTCCCCCTTTACTTTCGAGGCGCTGGCGCTGCTCGTCGAACAATTTGCTGCCACGGTATTCGCTTCCAGCGGGCGCGTTCCACCAGTTGAACTCTCGATCCAACGATTTGCATGTTGCTTGGAACTATATTTCCTCAAACAATTGGGTAACCATGATGGCAAACCAACTGGATAGATGATCGCCTTGGCACCTACATTTTCTGACGCTCGCACACGGCGGGCCACTGCGAAGCTGCTTCTCATTTTTGTCGCCATTGCGTTACGTGCTCCCATGCTCGCTTATCGCTTGGAACAGGTGTCCAGTTCCGCCGAGCTTGCTATGCTCATCGCTCTTTTTTTGTTCTTTGCGGCGCTGCTGGTTGTTGCCGCCTTTTTGCGCAACACTTGGCTGCGCTGGTGTCTCGCGCTGCTTTTTGCGGCGGGCACGGTGCCGATTCTGGCCTATGAACAGGTGTCCGCCGTGCCGATGGGCTATTTCCAGTTCATCACCTTTGTCGATGCCAGCAGCGCTGCGGGGGACGCATTGTTCATGTTCCCGCAGTCGGCCCTTGTCTCTGGGGTCGGGGGATTGGCGATGCTGTTTGGGATCGCCCTTACGCCGCATCCGTTACTAGGGTTGGCAAAGCGCTGGAGCGCGCTGGCGATCGCCGGTGTTTGCGGGATCATCGCCTTGATAATTGTTCGCAGCGGAGGGGGCATGTCTGGCGTCCCGGCTGCATGGGCCGGCGTCGGATATGGCGCGCTGTATATCAGCGACCGGATCAGCGGTCAGGCAGGACCACGCGATCCTGTGACCATTGACCGGACGCAGCCTGCTGATCCGCGCGACCTTGTCTATATCATCGATGAAAGTATCGCAGGGCATTACCTCGATATCAACAGCCCGACAGGGGTGCGGTCGGGGCTGGCAAACCTCGCCCCAACGATTGCGATGCATAATTTTGGGCTCGCAGCGTCGATTTCAAATTGCAGCATGAGCACGAATGTCGTCCTGCGTTATGGGGGCACCCGCGATCGTTATGGCGCGATACTGGCGACTAGCCCTTCGATCTGGAGCTATGCCGAAAAGGCAGGTTACCGGACCATATATCTTTATGGTCAGCGCGGCGGCGCTAACGAAAATTACATGACGGACGCCGAACGCGCCGGCATTGATCGTGCTCATTATTTTGACGAGCTGGCCGATCTTGATCGCGACCAGGCGATTGCGTCGCTCATCGCGAAATATTCGCGCGATGGCCGGCGGGACTTCATATTGGTCAACAAATTCGGGGCGCATTTTCCGGTTCACGAGGGCTTTCCCGAAACCCATGCAACCTATGCGCCCATGCTGCCCCGCGCGCTTCGGTGGAAAAAGGATGATGACAGTGATGCAAACCGGCGCAATGTTGTCGGTGGGGCAACGGACTGGCAACTATACCGCAATTCATATCGCAACACGGTGACTTGGACAGTCGGTGCATTTTTCGACCGATTGGTTGCAGAGGCCGATATGCGGCGCATCTTGCTTATTTATACCTCTGATCATGGGCAGACATTTCACGAGCGTGGGACCGCCGGCTTAGCCACCCATTGCTACCCACAGCCGGTGGTGGAGGAATATATTGTGCCACTGGTGGTTCTTGAGAACGGCAGTCAGTCAGGCGCGACGTGGCGCAAAGCCGCCCTGATGAACCACGATCGCACGAGCCAGTTCCGAATTTTTCCTTCGTTGCTGCTGCACATGGGTTATGATCCGCAACGTGTAATCGCAACCTATGGCCAGCCTCTATCGTCCCGGCTCCCTGATCCGATGACCGGGGCCGCCAACATGTATTTGAACTTCACTGGTTCAACCTCGTGGATAAAGATCGATCCATCGCAGGTAATCCATCCGCCAGCGCGGGACATCGCCCCGGTCGCAGCCAGATAACGCTGCCATCATGAAAGGAGCGCCAGCTTGCTGGTGGCTCGACCGGACATGTGCGCTGTAACGATGCAATTGTTGGTGGGAAATTTTCGCCAATCGATAGCTTATCGTGACCCAGCCTGCGGCCGCCGATCCATGTGGAAGCGTGACGAACACCAGCGGAACCTGACAACTAATCTGCAACTGGGCAACGGCCGAAAAGACTTCGGACTCCGTTTCAGTGACACTGAAACACCCGGCACCGTCCTGCTTCCCGTTTGACAGCTATTCCGGGCCATGTCATGGGCGCACGCTCCGCAATCCAGCATGAAATGGCTCCCATGACGACAAGCCCTTGGCCCTGTTTTTCGGCAAAAGAAGCTGCTGCCGTCGCTGCCACTCTGTCATCGAACAAGGTGAATTACTGGACGGGGCAGACGTGCCGGGAATTCGAACGGGCCTTTGCCGCCTGGTCGATGAGCGCACGGGCCATTGCCCTCACCAATGGCACGGTGGCGCTCGACTTGCCGCTCAAATGCATGGGCATTGGCCCCGGTGATGAAGTGATTGTGACGCCGCGCAGCTTCATGGCGTCGGTGTCCTGTGTCGTCACCGCTGGGGCGACCCCAGTGTTCGCCGATGTTGACCTGGACAGCGGCAACATCAGCGCCGCGACCATTGCTCCGGTGCTGACCGATCGCACGAGGGCGATTATTCCGGTGCACATTGGCGGTTGGCCTTGCGACATGCCGGCAATCATGGATCTAGCGAAAGCGCACGATATCAAGGTGATAGAGGATTGCGCCCAAGCACATGGCGCGCGCATCGGCGGCAAGATGGTGGGCGGGTTTGGCCATGCCGGTGCCTGGTCCTTTTGCCAGGACAAGATCATGACGACGGGCGGCGAAGGCGGCATGGTCACCACCGATGATGAAGAATTGTGGAGCCAAATGTGGTCGTACAAGGACCATGGCAAAAGCTGGGACGCCGTTTACAATCGGCAGCATGCACCCGGCTTTCGCTGGGTGCATGAAAGCTTTGGGACCAATTGGCGCATGCTGGAAATGCAGGCAGCCATCGGGCTTATCCAGCTTGAAGAAATGGCCGATTGGACCGCGCGGCGCACGGCGATTGCGATGCGCCTGGCGGCGGCCCTGGCACCTTTCGCCGATGTTGTGCGGTGCCCGCTGCCCGATGCAGACGCGGTCACCCATGCATTTTACCGGCTCTATGCCTTCGTCCGGCCAGAGGCGCTCGCACCTGGCTGGGACCGCGACCGCATTGTGGCCGAAGTGAATGCCGCTGGCGCGCCGCTGCTGCATGGCACCTGCTCTGAAATCTATCTGGAAAAGGCGTTCGACGGTACGCCCTGGCGGCCCAAGGAGCGTTTGCCCAATGCCCGACAGTTGGGCGAAACCAGCCTGATGTTCCTGACGCACCCGACGCTGACCGACGCCGAAGTCGACCATGTCTGTGCGACCATCACTGACGTGTTGACGCGGGCAAAGCGGTAATCACCTGACGGGCAGGGAGAATTGGCCGCAAGGCACGCCACCTGGCGATGACGACCCGTGCCCATGCTTTGCTGGCGCGTTAGCTGCGCGCCAGCCATTTGCGATACCAGTCAACAAAGGCTGGGATACCAATGTCAATCGGCGTTAGCGGTTGAAAGCCCAGGTCGCGCTGGATAGCGTCAATATCGGCGTAGGTTTCGTGGACATCACCCGGTTGCATCGGCAGCAGCTTCACGTCTGCCTTTCGCCCGCAGGCCGCCTCAATCGCGGCGACCAGGGCCAATAGCTGCTCAGGCTGGCTGTTGCCGATATTGTAAAGCCGGTGCGGCGTCGAGAAGCCGCCGGCCTTGGCCTGGCCATCGTCGGCTGGCGGGTGATCCAGGCTTGCCATCACGCCTGCGATGATATCGTCGATATAAGTGAAATCGCGCCGCATATCGCCATGATTGTAAAGGTCGATCGGTCGGCCATTCAAAATGGCCTCGGTAAATTTCCACACCGCCATGTCGGGCCGCCCCCACGGACCGTAAACGGTGAAGAAGCGCAGGCCCGTCTGCGGGATACGGAACAAATGGGCATAGGTTTCGCTCATCAGTTCATCGGCGCGCTTGGTGGCGGCATAGAGCGATATGGGCGTGTCGGCCCGGTCTTCGACGCGAAAGGGCATGTCGGCGCGCAGGCCATAGACCGACGAGGATGACGCATAGACCAGATGCGCGACCCGGCGGTGGCGCGCCAGTTCCAGCATGTTGACGTGCCCGGTGATGTTGGAATGGACGTAGGCCAGCGGATTTTCCAGGCTATAGCGCACGCCCGGCTGCGCCCCCAGATGAACAATATGATCAAAATCCCGCGAGGCGAGCGCAGCGTTCAGCGCGCTGGCATCGCCAAAATCGACGGGCAAAAAGGTGAAGCGATCGCCAAACGTGCGGCGCAGCGCGGCAATCCGCGCCTCTTTCAGCGCAACCGGATAATAGGGGGTGAAATTGTCGATGCCGATCACCGCATTGCCCCGCGTCAACAGCGCGGATGCCAGATGCATGCCGATAAAGCCTGCGGCCCCCGTCACCAAAATGCTCATGCCGCTTCATCCCGGCTGAGATCGGCATAGCCGCCGGGATTGGCCGACTGCCAATGCCAGCTCGATGCGCACATGGCGTCAACGTCGAGCGCCGCGGTCCAGCCGAGTCGCTGGGCCGCCTTGTGGGTGGCGGCAAAGCTTTGCGCGACATCACCGCTGCGGCGCGGCGCAATGGTGATGGGGATTGGGCGTCCCGATGCCCGGGCATAGGCCGCCACCAGCTCCTTAACCGTCGTCCCCGCGCCCGTTCCGATGTTGAACGCGTCGCAGCCCGACGAACCGCAAACAAATTTCAACGCGGCAAGATGCGCCGCCGCCAGATCGACGACATGGATATAGTCGCGCTCGCCCGTACCATCGCGCGTTGCATAATCATCGCCGAAAATCGCCAGGTGAGGGCGGCGGCCTACGGCCACCTGGGCGATAAAGGGCATGAGGTTATTGGGCCTGCCCTGTGGGTCCTCCCCAATTCGTCCCGAAGGATGCGCACCGACCGGATTGAAATAGCGCAGCAAGGCCGCCGACGTGCGGGAATCGGCCCCGGTCCAATCGCGGATCATCTCCTCCACCATGGCTTTGGTGCGGCCATAGGGGTTGGTTGGCGCAATGGGGTGGTTTTCATCGAACGGCAAATAGCGCGGCTCGCCATAGACGGTCGCGGACGAGGAAAAGACCAGGCGGCGACACCCGGCGCGGTCCATCGCTTCCAGCAACTGTGCCGAACCAGCGACATTATTGTCATAATAAAGCAGCGGCTTTTCAACCGATTCGCCAACTGCCTTCAGCCCTGCGAAATGGATAACCGCATCTGGGGCAAAGGCACCCATGGCATCGTCCAGCGCGGCGGCAGAGCGGATGTCGCCCGGCGCGACGATGAAGTCGCGATTGGTGAGCTCACGGACCCGCGCGATCGCCGTGGGTGAGCTGTTGGCGAAATTGTCGAAAACGCACACGTCATGCCCGTCGGTCAGCAGCTGGAGCACTGTGTGGCTGCCGATATATCCGGCCCCGCCCGTTACGAAAATGCGCATGCTTGCGTCCTTTGTCATTCGCATTTGGTGTAATCGGATGGCCTTCACAGATGGTTAAGATTTCTTGACTGCAACGCAATTTGCCGTGCCACTGGTGCTTTGCTAGGGGCTGCGCGGGGAATCACCGCAAGGATATTGTCATGACGGATCACGCCGCCGCTGCGCCTGGCGCGCAGGGACGCAAAATTGCGGTGGTCGGCACCGGCTATGTCGGCATTGCCAACGCCGTGTTGCTGGCCCAGCATAATCGCGTTGTCGCGCTGGACATTGACGCGGCGAAGGTTGCGCAGCTCAATGCGCAGCAGTCGCCGATTTCCGATGCCGAGGTGGAGCATTATCTGGCCCATGCGACGCTTGACCTGGTTGCGACCACCGACAAGGCGGCGGCCTATGCCGATGCCGAATTTGTCATTGTCGCGACACCGACCGATTATGATCCCGAAACCAATTATTTCGATACCAGCACAGTCGAAGCGGTCATCGCCGACGCGCTGGTCCATGCGCCGCACGCGCTGATCGTGATCAAATCGACGATCCCGGTTGGCTTTACGGAGCGGGTGCGGGCCGAAACCGGGTCGAACGCCATTGTCTTTTCGCCGGAATTCCTGCGTGAAGGCCGCGCGCTCTATGACAATCTGCATCCCTCGCGCATCGTCGTCGGCAACAGCGATCCGCGCGGTGCGGACTTTGCGCAATTGCTGGTGCAAGGGTCATTGAAACCCAATGCGCAGCTGCTCCTGACCGGCAACACCGAGGCAGAGGCAATCAAGCTGTTTGCCAATACTTTTCTGGCCATGCGCGTTGCTTATTTCAACGAACTCGACAGCTATGCCGCGACGCATGCCATTGATGCGCGCCAGATTATCGAAGGCGTTTGCGCTGACCCGCGCATCGGCCATTTCTATAACAACCCGTCCTTTGGCTATGGCGGCTATTGCCTGCCCAAGGATACCAAGCAGATGCTGGCCAATTACCGCGATGTACCCCAGAATCTGATCCACGCGATTGTGGAAGCCAATTCGACGCGCAAGGATTTTATCGCAAGTGACATCATCCGGCGCAATCCGCGCGTGGTGGGCGTCCACCGGCTGGCGATGAAGGCGGGGTCGGACAATTTCCGGGCCAGCAGCATCCTGGGCATCATGAAGCGGATCAAGGCCAAGGGGATTGAGGTCATCGTCTATGAACCCGGTTTGCCCGATGCGGATTTCTACCGCAGCCGCGTGATCCGCGATCTGGCTGCGTTCAAGGCCGAGGCGGACATCATCATCGCCAACCGCATGACCGACGAAATCGCCGATGCAGCAGACAAGGTTTACACCCGCGACCTGTTCGGCGGCGACGGCTGACCGGACCGGCGGGCCCGCTGGTCCGCTGGCGGCGCGCTATTGCGGGGCGACCACCGCCGTGCTGGTCGGGGCGGTGGATACGTCGGTGACGGGGGTCAGCCACACGGTCGCGATGGCGGCGATGGCAAGCCCCAGCTGGGTCAGCAGGGTGATGAGCGTGCCGACAAAGCGCGCGTTGAGCGGGCCGTCCATGCCAATCGCATGGGCAATGCGCCCGGCGAAGTAAACGCCGCCCACCGCCCACAACCAGGTCGCGGGGCCGACCGCCCATTCGATCAGGATGATCAGCAACAGGACAAAGCCGGTGCTTTCGATATAATTGCTGTGCGCGCGCATCCGGCGGATGACGGCATCGTTGCCGCCGTCGCCGACCATGACATTTTCCTTGGACCGGACGCGCCCCACGCGGATCATCAGCCACAGGTTGATCAGCGCCGCAACGGCAGCCAGCGTCAGGCTGATCGGCAAAATGGTCATGGTCATGCTCCCCCGGGTTCCCGCGCGTAGATTAGGCATTAGCCGGGCGGAGGCAAGCGCGATGTGGCATTTGCCAGCGCCGGGGGAATGGCGGGCCATTGGGGCTTGCCTTTCGGGGCGGAATCGGTATAGCGCCGCCCGTCCGGCACCCCCGACACCATTTGGCCCCACACCAATTGGCGTTATGGTCCCCACCGGTCCTTTTCGCGGCGCAGGCACTGGCTGGCGGGCGAAGTCGGGAACGGGTGGGGCGCTTGGCCTTTGCCGCTAGGCGGCAGGTCCAGGTTGCAGGCTAGCCGCTGTTTTTAACGATTTTTGAAATGCAGGATTTGTCATGGCCGTCCCCAAGCGAAAAACCTCTCCGTCAAAGCGTGGCATGCGCCGCAGCCACGATTCGCTGCGCGTGGAAGCCTTTCAGGAATGCCCGAACTGCGGCGAACTGAAGCGTCCGCATAATATGTGCGACAAATGCGGCTATTATAACGGCCGCGAAGTGGTCGCCATCGGCGCCTGACGCCGATCTTCGCAGGAACAAATTTATGGGGCTGACACCGCGGATCGCCATCGATGCGATGGGCGGTGACGGTGGCGTGCCCGTCATGGTCGCGGGCGCAGCAGCGGCGCGGCACCGCCACGACGGGCTGAAATTCCTGCTGGTCGGCGACGAGGTGCTAATCAAGGCGGCGCTGGACAATCACCCCAATTTGCGCGCCGTGTCGGATATTTTGCACACCGACGGCGTGGTGACGGGCGAGGACAAGCCGAGCCAGGCGCTGCGCAAGGGGCGCAGCAGCTCCATGGGTCTGGCCATCGAAGCCGTTAAGCGCGGCGATGCGGGGGGCGCGGTCTCGTCGGGCAACACCGGCGCGCTGATGGCGATGGCCAAGCTGGCGCTGCGGACCATGCCGGGGATTGATCGGCCCGCGCTGGCCGCGCTGTTGCCCACGCTGGGCGACAATGATGTTGTCATGCTCGATCTGGGCGCCAACACCGACTGCGACGCAGACAATCTGGTGCAATTTGCCATCATGGGCGCGGCCTATGCGCGCACCGCGCTGGGCCTGGCGACGCCGCGCGTGGCGCTGCTCAACATCGGGACCGAAGAGCTGAAGGGCACCGACGCCATTCGCGATGCCGCGGCCAAGCTGCGCGTCGCGGCGGGCGTGCCGATGCGCTTTGACGGCTTTATCGAGGGCGACAAATTGTCGCGCGGCGAGGCGGACGTGATCGTCCATGACGGTTTTTCAGGCAACATCGCGCTCAAATCGATGGAGGGGACGGCGCGCTTCGTCACCGACCTGCTGCGCCGCGCCTTTACGAGCTCGCTACGGTCGAAAATCGGCTTTCTGATTTCGCGTCCCGCCACCGAATTGCTGAAACATCATCTGGACCCCAACAACCATAATGGCGCGGTGTTCCTGGGGCTGAACGGCGTCGTCCTCAAAAGCCACGGCAGCGCCAATGCGGCGGGCGTCGCCAACGCGGTCCATGTGTGCGCCGAGCTGGTGGAAAAGGACATCACCCGCCAGGTCACCGACGATCTGGCCAATTTCCGGGCCCAGACGGCGTGACGCTGCGCGCGGTCATCGCCGGGACCGGATCGGCGCTGCCGCGTGGCCGGGTATCCAATGCCGAACTGGCAGCCCGGGTCGACACCAGCGACGAATGGATTGTCGAGCGCACCGGCATCCGCTTTCGCCACATTGCTGCGGCGGATGAAACGACCGCGACGCTGGGCGCGGATGCCGCGCGCGCCGCGCTGCTGGCGGCGGGGCTGGAGGCAGCGGACATCGGCCTGATCGTGCTGGCGACGGCCACGCCCGACAACACCTTTCCGGCCAGCGCGACGAAGGTTCAGGCGCTGCTGGGCATCAACGACTGCGTTGCCTTTGACGTGGCGGCGGTGTGTTCGGGCTTTCTCTATGCGCTGACCGTGGCCGACACGATGCTGCGCGCGGGCCATGCGCGCCATGCGCTGGTGATCGGCGCCGAGACGTTCAGCCGCATTCTGGATTGGGAGGATCGCACCACCTGTGTCCTGTTTGGCGACGGGGCGGGGGCGGTGGTGCTGTCGGCGGAAGCCGATGGGGGGCGCGGGCTGCTCGCAGCCAAGCTCCATGCGCAGGGGCAATATGGCGCGATGCTCTATGTTGATGGCGGCCCGTCGACCACGGGGACGGTGGGGCATGTGCGGATGCAGGGGCGCGAGGTGTTTCGCCACGCCGTAACCAATTTGGCGAGCGTGCTGGGTGAGGTGCTGGCGCTTGCCGACCTGCCGGCATCGGCGATTGACTGGGTTGTGCCGCACCAGGCCAATTTGCGGATCATCGACGCCACCGCGCGCAAGCTGGGGCTGGACGCGGGCCGCGTGGTGGTGACGGTGGACCAGCACGCCAATACATCGGCGGCGTCGGTGCCGCTGGCGCTGGACACCGCCGTGCGCGACGGGCGGATCAAGCGCGGCGACCTGGTCGCGCTGGAGGCGATGGGCGGCGGCTTTACCTGGGGCGCGGCGCTGGTCAGGATGTAAGCGGGGCTTACACCGCCATTCCGGGCATCCATGGCGGTGGCTTGCGTCGGCCATATATGCTGATACAGTTGCGCCACGGAATCAGGGGGGTGCCGCAGGGGAAGGCACACCCGGTCAGGGCGGGAGACACAGCTTGGCTGACGCAACATTAACGCGCGCGGACATCGCCGCGACCATCAATCGCAAAATCGGCCTGTCGCGCAACGAATCGGCACGGCTGGTGGAATCCATCCTGGACCATATGAGCGACGCGCTGGTCGACGGGTCCAATGTGAAGATCAGCGGCTTTGGCACCTTTGTGCTGCGCGACAAGGCAGAGCGGATCGGCCGCAATCCCAAAACGGGGGTGGAGGTGCCGATTTCGCCGCGCCGGGTGCTCACCTTCCGCGCCAGCCAGACGATGCGCGCGGCGGTCGCAGGCTGAACCGGCGGGCGATGGCGGACGATAAGGAAGAGGGCGCAATGCTCGCCATTGGCGAGCTGGCCAACCGCATCGGGGTGCCAACGCACATATTGCGCTATTGGGAAACCCGCTTCCCCGAGCTCAAACCGCTCCAGCGGTCGGGCCGCCGCCGCTATTACCGTGCAGAGGATGTGACGCTGGTGGAGCGCATCCACCATCTGCTCCACGACAAGGGCTTTACGGTCGAAGGCGCGCGCCGCGCGCTGGCGGGTGAGGACGCCGCCGAATCGCGGCGCGCGCCCGTGCTGCACAGTGCGCTGGACGAAGGCGCGGCGGCACCGTCTGAGGGCGCTGCGCCCAAGGAGGCGACCGTCGGCGTGCTCGCGCTCATCGGCCTGCGCCAACGGCTCGCAGGCGCGCTGGAACGGGCTTAACGCGAAATTGAGGCCAAGGCATCCATCGCCGCAGCCAGGATGACGAAGCAGGTCGTCACGGGCACGCCGTTTTGCCGGCGCGAAACATACCGCCTCAGTCCGCCGCCGGACCCAGGCCCGCATCCAGGTCGCGTGGGCGGACAAAGGCGGACAGGCGCCCGCACCCTTCGCGCAAATGGTGCCAATCGGTGATGTCCGCCTCGATCCGCACCAGCGCGGCGGTGGGCAATTTTTCCTCCAGCGCCGTCCGCGCCGCATTGGCCGGGTCGGCGGGCACCAGCATCATCGCCAAATCCTCCAGCCCCGGATTGTGGCCCACCAGCATCAGGTGATCGCCGAGCGCGCCCGCATCGCGCACCACATCAAGCAATGTGGCGGCAGAGGCCAGATAGACGCGCCGTTCCCAATGCGGCTCCATATCCGCCAGCCCCGCCGCAGGCAGGAATAGGTCCAGCGTCTCGGCAACGCGCACCGCTGGCGAGGCGATGATCCAGTCGAGTGGCCAGTCCTGCCGCCGCCAATATTCGCCCATCAAGGCGGCACCGCGCCGTCCACGGGCATTGATGGGGCGGTCAAAATCACGCTCCACCGGCACATCCCAACCCGATTTGGCATGGCGCAGGATGGTCAGGCTTTTCAACGGCGGCTCTCCGGCTGGCAGGGGTCTGGTTGGGGACGACTGTGGCGCAAAGTCATGACGCTGGAAAGGCGCTTGTCGGCACGGGCGGCAAATCGGCCTGCACCGCGCGCACCCGGCTGACCGCCGCAGCCAGCGGCAGGCGCAGCACCGGCGTGTCGGCGGGAAAGGCCGACAGAAAGCGCGACGGCACCGATGGCGACAATATGACAAATTGCCCGCGATCGTCGCTGCGCCGGATCAGGCGGCCAAAGGCCTGCGCGAGGCGCGCGCGCACCACCATATCGTCCCAGCTGGCACCGCCATTGGCGAGCTTGCGCGCGCTGTGCAGCACGGTGGGGCGCGGCCAGGGGATCGCCTCCATCACCACCAGCCGCAGCGAATCGCCCGGCACATCGACGCCGTCGCGCAGCGCATCGGTGCCGAGCAGCGACGCGGCGGGATCGCTGCGGAAAATATCGACGAGCGTGCCGGTGTCGAGCGGATCGACATGCTGGGCATAAAGCGGCAGGCCCGCGCGCGCCAGCCGGTCGGCAAGCCGGGCATGGACGATCCGCAGCCGCCGGATAGCGTTGAACAGGCCCAGCGTGCCGCCCTGCGCCGCCTCGATCAACTGGGCAAAGGCGCCCGCCAGCGCGGTCAGATCGCCCCGGCCGATATCGGTGACGATCAACACTTCGGCCTGGCGGCGGAAGTCGAAGGGGCTGGCAAAGCCCGCCTCGGTCACCGCCGTGTCGAGGTGACGCGTGCCAGTGCGTACGCGCGCGTCGGTCCAGCTGCCGCCCGCGCGCAAGGTGGCCGAGGTCACCAGCGCGCCATGCGCGGGTTCATAGACCAGGCGCGCAAAGGGGCGCATCGGGTCCAGCCAGTGGCGGTGCAGCCCGCAATCCACCTCGCGCCCGTCAATCCGGTCCACCGCCAGCCAGTCGACAAAGTCGGGATCGCCCGGCCCGCCGACCCGCGCCAGCAGCGCCAGCCACGCGGTTATCAGGTCGCTGCGCATCGCCAGCGACTGGCGCGCGCCCTCGACGCGGCTGCGCGCCTGACCATCCAGCCAGTCGGGCCCTTCCTCGATCAGCGCGTCGAGCCGCCGGGCCAGCGCGTGGAGCGGGCGCAAGAGGTGGGTGAGCGCATCGCTCGCCACCGCCGCCGCTGCGACCAGCGCGCCGTCGGGTTCGGCCAATTCGGTTTCCAGGCCATAGCCCGCGTCAAATTGTGCATCGCCTGCCGCCCGGGCGAGCACCAGCGCGCGCACCGCGGCCAGCAAGGCCTCGACCGGAGTGTCGGGGGCATTCTCTGCCAGCCGTTTGAGCCAGCCATCGGCGGGCAGGGCGGCAGCGGCGGCAGCGGCGGCGTGGACCTGACCCTCCACCTCGGCATCATAGCTGGCGACATCGGCGAGCCGCGCCGCCAGTCCGCGCCGCCGCCCCCGGCTGCGCCCTTCGGGTCCGACAATCCAGCGCCGGAGCTCAATCGCCTCGCCGCCCGTCAGCGCGACCGCGAAAATGGCATCGGCGGCGTCATAGAGATGATGGCCCTCGTCAAAGATGATGCGCTGCGGCGCGCTCGCCGCGTCGCGCGGGCGCACGGTTTGCACCATGGTCAGCGCATGGTTGGCGATGACGATATCGGCCTGGCCCGCCGCACGGATGGACCGTTCGATGAAGCATTTGCGATAGTGCGGGCACCCGGCATAGACGCACTCGCCGCGCCGGTCGGTCAGCGCGGTGGCACCGTTGCGGCGGAACAGTGCGGGCAGCCAGCCGGGCAGGTCGCCGCCCACCATGTCGCCGTCGCGGCTGAAGGCGGCCCAGCGCGCGACCAGCTGCGCCAGGATCGCCGCCCGCCCCGTAAAGCCGCCTTGCAACGCATCCTCCAGATTGAGCAGGCAGAGGTAATTTTCGCGGCCCTTGCGCACCACCACCCGCGTCCGATGCTCGGCCCGGTCGGGGTAGAGCCGCTCGCTTTCGCGCGCCAATTGCCGTTGCAGCGCCTTGGTAAAGGTCGAGACATAGACCGACCCCCCCGACGCCGCGATCCAGCTGGCGGCGGGGGCGAGATAGCCCAGCGTCTTGCCAATGCCCGTCCCGGCCTCTGCCACCACCAGCTGGGGCTGGCCGCGGGCGGGGCGCGGCGCAAACATCTGCGCGGCGGTCAGCGCATAGTCGCGCTGCGATGGCCGGTCCTCGGCCGTGGCACCGGTCAGCCGGGCGAGCGTGGCGAGCACCGCGCCGTCATCGGGCATTGCGGTGCGCGGGGCCGGGCGCGGGCCGCTTTCCTCCCATTCGGGCAGGCGCGAAAAGAGCCAGCGGTCCTTGTCACCGGGCGGTGCAAGCCGGTCCAGCACCCGCTGCGCCCAGCCCCAGCGTTGGCGCGCCAGCGCGGCGGCGCTGTGCCACGCGCCGTCGCGCTCGGCCCAGTCGGCGGCGTCCATCCGCGCCATCAGCGCGGCGGCAATGGCGGTCATCCGCCCGGCAATATCGGCCTCGGTCTGCGGCGGCTCCAACCCCAGCGCCGCGCACAGCCCCGCCGCCGTCGGCACGGCAAAATGCGCCGGGTGGACAAAGGCAAACAGCTCCAGCAGGTCCAGCCCCGATACTTCGGGATAGCCCAGCCGTTCGCCGGTCAGCGGCGCATTGATGATGAGATGCGGGCTGTTCGCCGCTGCCGCGATCGCTGCGCCCCGATCAAGCTGGCGCGCGGTGCCGCTGGCATCGGCAATCCAGATGCCGGCGTGGCTGGCGTGCAGGGCGGGCAGGGAAAGCATCGGGCGACGCTAAAGCGATTTGCCCGAAATGGAAACGCCCGGCGCGATGCCAATCGGAACCGGTCGTCATTGCGAGCGCAGCGAAGCAATCCAGAGCGGCCTTATACGGCCCTGGATTGCCTCGCTGCACTCGCAATGACGCTTTACAACCCGCGCCGACCAAAGAGCGAGGGGCGTTGAACCGGGGTCAGGGTGCGCGGTTGATGGTGGCTGCGCGCGATGACCAGCAGTTGGTGCAGCGGGCCATCGCTGAGTTCATAGGGAAAACGTACGCCCATGCGGTCAATCTCCGACCACATGACCAGGCCATAGACAATCTGGCCGCCATAATGAATTTCGCAGCGCGCCTTGGCGGGCAGGCTGCCGCCCGTGATCATCGCGCCGCCTTCGGACAGGTCGGCGATGTTTGCGTCAAAACTGTCGAGGATGCCCACCACCGTCACCTCGGCAGAGACCGGGGTGCGCTGGTGTCGGCGGGCTTGTTGCGCGGGCAAGGAGGAGCGTTCGGACATCCCCAATCCTCTTGCACAAGATGGTAAATTTTCCGGTAACAATCGGCTGCGGGCGGCCTATTTTTCCGGCTGCATTTTCCGCCGCAATCGGGCTAAGGCCCATGGCATGAGCATGATTGATCCCGCCGCGCTGCAAACCGAAGCGCAATTGTCCAAGGCCTGGCCGTTTGAAGAAGCGCGCAAGATCGTCAAACGCTATCCCGGTGGCAAACCCGGCGGTGTGGCGGCATTGTTTGAAACTGGCTATGGCCCATCGGGTCTGCCGCACATCGGCACCTTCAACGAAGTGCTGCGCACGACCATGGTGCGCAACGCCTATGCCGCGCTGACCGGCGGCGCGCCGACGCAGCTCATTGCCTTTTCCGACGATATGGACGGGCTGCGCAAGGTGCCCGACAATGTGCCGAACGGCGAAATGCTGGCACAGCATCTAGGCAAACCGCTCAGCCGCATTCCCGATCCCTTTGGCAAGTTTGACAGTTTTGCCGCGCATAACAATGCGATGCTGCGCGACTTTCTGGACCGGTTCGGCTTTGACTATGATTTTCGGTCATCGACGCACATGTATGAAAGCGGCGCGTTTGACGATGCCCTGCGGGCGGTACTGCGCCATTATCAGGCGATCATGGACATCATGCTGCCGACGCTGCGCAAGGAACGGGCGGCGACCTATTCCCCTGTCCTGCCGGTCAGCCCGAAATCGGGGGTCGTCCTGCAAGTGCCGGTGGAGGTGGTGGACGCGGACGCAGGGCTCATTGCCTTCGACGATGATGGCGACCGGATCACCCAGTCGATTCTGGGCGGCCAGGCCAAGCTGCAGTGGAAGGTGGATTGGGCGATGCGCTGGGTCGCGCTGGACGTCGATTATGAAATGTATGGCAAGGATCTGACCGACAGCGGTGTGCAGTCGGGCAAGATTGCCGCCGTGCTCGGCGGGCGCAAGCCCGAGGGGCTGATCTATGAAATGTTCCTGGATGAACAGGGAGAGAAAATCTCCAAATCCAAGGGCAACGGCCTGGCGCTGGAGGATTGGCTGACTTACGCGCCGCAGGAAAGCGTTGCTTTCTATGCCTATCGCGAGCCCAAGAGCGCGAAGCAATTGCACCGCGGCATCATTCCCGCCGCGGTCGATGATTATTACAAGTTCCGCGCGAGCTGGCACGATCAACCGCTCGACAAGCGGCTGGGCAATCCCGCGCACCATATCCACAATGGCGCGGTCCCGCTGGCGGTGCCGCCGGTCAGTTTCGGGTTGCTGCTCAATCTGGTTGGCGTGCTGGGGGCCGGGGCGACGGCGGACCAGGTGTGGGCCTATTTGCGCAACTATGTCCCCGACGCGCGGCCCGGCACCGATGCAGAGCTGGACGCGCTGGTCGGCCATGCCATCGCCTATAACCGCGATGTGGTGGCAACCACGCTGGCGCGGCGGGCCCCGACCGAGACGGAGGCCGCGGCGTTGCGCGCGCTCGACACGGCGCTGGCGGCGGTGGCGCAGGATGCAAGCGCCGAGGATATTCAGACCATCGTCTATGAAATCGGCAAGAGCGGCGGGTTCGACAATTTGCGCGACTGGTTCAAGGCGCTGTATGAAACCCTGCTGGGCAGCAGCGCGGGGCCGCGCATGGGCAGCTTTATCGCGCTCTATGGCGTGGCCAACACCCGGGCCCTGATTGCCGAGGCGCTAGCGTGAGCCAGTAGTCGTCCGCAGCACCGCCGCATATCCCGGCGCGATGGTCATGGCGCTGTGGTGGCCGCGCTCGCCCAGCAGGCGGTGCACTTCGGCGAGGCGATAGCAGGGCACGCCCATGAACAGATGATGTTCGGCGTGGAAATTGACCCAATAGGGGGCCACTGTCGCGCGTTCGATCAGGTTGGCGCGGGTCGTGCGCGCGTGGCTGAACGGATCGTCGCTGCCGACGCTGGTGCAGGCATGTTCGGCAATGTTGCGCAGCCGCAGGAACAGCGGAAAGGTCGTCGCCAGCGCCGCCAGCCACAAAAGGAACGGCGTCCAGCCATAAAGGGTGAGCGACAGCGCCAGCAGGAGCGCCTGCACCAGCAAGAATCGGGCGACCGAACGGGTGACGCTGGCGTCGCCGCCATTGCCAGAGGTCAGGCTGGTCCCGCCCGCATCCGCCTTGTTGAACGGGGTGCCTGCGCGCGAATCGCGCGGCGCGGCTTCGCTCCCACGCGGCGCACCCATCGCCGCCATCCCCTTGATCGCCATGGCAAATTGCGCCGTCCGCTGTTTGAGGAAGGTGAGGCCGCTAAGGTCGCGGGCGACCTTGCGCCAAAGGCTGGCGCGGCTGGTGGGAAAGGGGGCCGACAGCGGCAGATCGGGGTCCTCGGGCTGCTGCGTATATTTGTGATGGCGCAGATGATAGGCGCGATAGGCGGGCAGGTCCGACCCTACCGCCGCGCCGGTCAGCCACTGGCCCAGAAAATTGTTGGCCCCTCGGTCAGGGTGGAGCAGGCCGTGCGCCGCCTCGTGCATCAATATGGCAAGGCCGAGCTGCCGCCCGCCGATCAGCACGACCGCGGCGAGCCAGGCGAGGGGGTGCGCCGCCCAGGTAGCAGCGCCCGCGGCCAGCGCGATGACCGCCCAGCCATGCGCCACCAGCATGGCCCCGCGCCACCGCGACACGCGCGTCAGCCGCGCCCAGCTGGCCGCATCAAACAGCATGTCGTGACGAAGGGTGCGCACAGCTGGCATGGCCGGGAATATGCGCCTTTGTCCCTTGATGAAGCAACGAAAAAGTCGGCCCAATAAGGTTTTGGAAACCCATTTCTGGCATCGCGAGGAAACTATAACGTCGCTTAAGCAATGAAAGTGGGTCGGTCTTGCGGGAAGGTTTGGCAGCAAGGCGAAACGCGGTGTCCGCAGCCGCAGGCGGGACGCACCAGGAGGATGAAGACCTGGCGCGGGTGATGCGTGTCGGCCAGTTGTGGCGCTTTGTCCTCGCCTCGCGCGTGATTGCCCTGGTGGCGCTTGCCGGATTGCTGGGGGTCGGCGCGATCGCTGCTCAGCTCAGCTTTGCGCTGCCCATGGCGGCGGCGATGCTGGTCGATACGCTGATTTTCGGGGCGCACCGCGCGGTCCGCAGCAATCCTGCCTTGCTCCAGAATCGCGCCAACAGCTTCAAAACGGCCAGCATTGCGCTGGTCGGGGTCAGCACCTTGTTCGCGGCGCAGGCGATTTATGCCATCGGCGCGCTCATCCCCTCGCTCGCGACCGCCGATGCGGTGGCCGCCGTGCGCGTGGGCATGGTGCTGGTGGCGGCGGCGGCCTCCATGGTTTCGCGCCCCAGCTTCTTTGCCTTTGCCATTGCCACCGCGCTGGGCGGATCGATGGGGACGATGAGCATCGCCTATGTCGGCTTTTCGCTCCTGTTTGTCGCGCTGATCATCATCATGGTGCGCGACGACCACCGCCACCGGGCCCGCGAAATGCTGGTGAAGGCATCGCGCGCCAGCGATCAGGAACGCGCCCACAATCTGGTGCGCGATTATGAAGAGGCGGGGCGCGGCTGGTTCTGGGAAACCGACCGCCAGGGGCATCTGGTCTATATCTCGCCGACCATCGCCGAAAAGCTGGGCGTGCCGCACGCCTCGCTCATCGGGCGCGCCTTTACCGACATCATCCGCAAGCGCGAAACCAGCGAAGAGCGCGAGGAGCGCACGCTGGGGTTCAGCCTGTCGTCGCGCACGCCGTTCAAGGATCTGACCGTGCTGGCGGCGGCGACGGACGAGGAACGCTGGTGGGCGATTTCGGGCAATCCGATCATCAATTCGCTGGGCAATTTCGTCGGCTTTCGGGGCAGCGGCAGCGACCTTACCGAAAAGAAAAAGTCGGAGCGCGAGATTAACCAGCTCGCCCGCTTTGACACGCTGACGGGCCTCGCCAACCGGCTGCACATCAACGAAATGCTGGAACGGGGCCTGCGCAACCATATTGGCCAGCCGCAGCCCTGCGCCATGTTCCTGATGGATCTGGACCGGTTCAAGGCCGTGAACGATACGCTGGGCCATCCGGTCGGTGATCAGCTCTTGCAACAGGTGGCGACGCGGCTGCGCGGCATTGTCGGCGACAAGGGCCAGGTCGGGCGGCTGGGCGGCGACGAATTTCAGGTCGTGCTGCCCCAGATTGTTCAACACGACAAGCTCGCTGATATCGCCAACCGCATCATCGTGTCGCTGGCCAAACCCTTTATCATCGATGGGGAACAGGTGCGCATCGGATCGTCCATCGGCATCGCGGTGTCCGATGCCGAAGGGCTGCCGTCATCGGCGCTGGTGCGCAATGCCGACCTCGCGCTCTATGCGGCCAAGGACGCGGGGCGCGGGGTCTTTCGTTTCTATTCCGAATCGATGCATGACGAGGCGAGCGAGCGCAAAGAGATTGAAGACGCGCTGCGCGATGCGCTGGGCCGCAACGAACTCAAGCTCCTCTATCAGCCGATTGTCGATGTCGGCAGCGAACGGGTCAGCGGCTTTGAAGCCCTGATCCGCTGGGACCACCCCGAAAAGGGGCGGATCAGCCCGGCGAAGTTCATTCCCATCGCCGAAGAATCCAATCTGATCATTCCCATTGGCGAATGGATCATCCGCACCGCGTGCGAGGATCTAGCCAAGGTCGGCCCCGGCTACCGCGTCGCGGTCAATGTGTCGCCGCGCCAATTTGCCAACGCCAATCTGCCCGCGCTGATCGTCAGCGCGGTGTCGGCGGCGGGCATCCGGCCGCACCAGCTGGAACTGGAAATCACCGAAGGCGTGTTCCTGGAGGGCAATGACGAAACCGCCACCATGTTCCAGAAACTGAAACGCACGGGCGTCCGGCTGGCCCTCGATGATTTCGGCACGGGCTATTCGGCACTCGGCTATCTCAAGAAAGCGCCGTTCAACAAGATCAAGATTGACCAGAGCTTTGTCCAGGGCGCCGCCGACAAGGCGAGCATGAACGCGGCCATCATCTCCTCCATCGTCAGCCTGGCCAATGCGCTCAACATGGAAACCACGGCCGAAGGCGTGGAAACGCACGACGAACTGGCCATGATCCGCGGGCTGGGGTGCAGCCATGTCCAAGGCTATATCTATGGCAAGCCGATGGACATTGGCGAGGCGATCAGGCTGGTCACGGCCAATGAGGGGCGGGTGGAGGCGCGCGGGTTCAAAAGCGCGCGCGAAAACCGCCGCCGCATTTTCCGCACCGTGTCGGTCGAAAGCGGCGGCTATCGCTACGAAGCCATTGTCCGCAACGTCTCATCGCGCGGCGCGATGCTGGAGGGGCTGTGGAACGTGCCCCCCGGCACCCCGTTCAAGGTGGAATTCAGCCCGGCGATGGTTATCGACACGGTCGCCCGCTGGTCACAGGAAAACCGGCTGGGCGTCGAATTTGCCCATGCCATCGACCTTGATGTGCTGACCGGCAGCGCGCCGGGCACGTCCATCCTGGGTCCCCTGCTCCAGTCGCGCGCGGCCTGAAGCCCACGCAACGGCCGGCCAGGGGGGACAAGGGACTGTCCCTTCAGGGACTGTCCCTATTTCCCTGGTGCTGCGCTTGCAGGGACAGTCCCTGAAGGGACAGTCCCCTGGCGAATGTGGGTGTAAGGGACTGTCCCTTCAGGGACTGTCCCTATTGCCCTGGCGCGGTGCTCGCAGGGACAGTCCTTAAAGGGACAGTCCCTTGGCGTGGGTAAGGGGGACTCCCCCCGCTTCCCCGGCGACGCTTTCGGTTGCAGGGGGTTAGCGGCTGGCCGCAATCCACGCCTTTACCTTGTCCTCCAGCACCGCGAGCGGCAGGGCACCGGTGCCCAGCACCACGTCGTGAAAGGCGCGGATGTCGAACTTGCTGCCCAGCGCGGTTTCGGCGTCCTTGCGCAGCCGCTGAATGGTCAGCGCGCCCAGCTTATAGGCCAGCGCCTGGCTGGGGATGGCGATATAGCGTTCCACCTCTGCCGTCGCGTCGGTGCGGCCCATGTCGCTGTTCGCCAGCATATAGTCGATGGCCTGATCGCGGCCCCAGCCCTTAGCATGCAGCCCGGTGTCGACCACCAGCCGCATCGCGCGCAGCATTTCATCGGACAGCGTCCCCATCCGGGCATAAGGGTCCTTGTACAGGCCCATTTCATAGCCCAGCGTTTCGGCATAGAGCGCCCAGCCCTCGACATAGGCCGTGTTGCCGCCAAAGCGCATGAAGGCGGGCAGCGCGGCATTTTCCTGCGCCAGGCTGATCTGGAAATGATGCCCCGGCGCGCCTTCGTGAAGGTAAAGGGTCACCATGCCCGGCGTCGTCCGGCTGGGCAGGTCATAGGCGTTGAAATAGAAAACCCCCGGGCGCGACCCATCGGGCGTGCCGGATTGATAACTGCCGCCCGCCTCAAATTTCTCGCGAAACTCTTCATAGGGGCGGATTTCGAGCGGTGCCTTGGGCAACGTGGAAAAATATTGGCCGATGATGGCATCGACCTGCTTGCCGATGGCATAATAGCCCTGGGTCAGCGCCTCGCGGCTCGCCGGTTTGAACTTGGGATCGGTGCGCAGATGGTTGAAGAAATCGGCGAGGCTGCCCGTAAAGCCCACCTCGTCCTTTACGCCCTCCATGCTCCGACGAATGCGCGCGACTTCGGCGAGGCCAATGGCGTGGATTTCATCGGGCGTCATGGTCAGCGTCGTCGATCCTTCGACCAGCTGCTGATACAGTTTCGCCCCGCCCTTCATGTGCATCAGGCCAACGCCCTCGCGCGCGTCGGCCAGATAGCTGTCCCTCAGATAATCGCGCAGCCGGGTGAGCGCGGGAAACACGCCTTCGGTCAGCGACGTGCGCAATTCGGCGGTGACGCGCGCCTTGTCGCCTGCGCTGAAATCCGCCGGGACCGCCTTGGCCGGGCCCCAATAGGGTGATTCCTCCAGCGGCATGGCAAGCTGCGTATCGAGCTGCGTGATCACATTGGCGATGGTCAATTTGGTTTCGACGACGCCCGATGTCTGCCCCTGTTTGAACCGGGCGATGCTGCGGTCGATAATCTTCACAAAATCGGCGTGGCGGCTGATATTGTTGTCATAATCGGCGACGGTCTTGAACGGGGCCGCCCCCTGCGCGCTCGCGAAATTGGGGTAAAATGTGTGGATGCCGAAAAAATGGTTGATCGGGCGCACATCGGTCAGCGCCAAGATTTCGGGCGTCAGGCCTTTCAGCGCCTCGCGCTGGTTCCACGCAAACACGTCATAGGCGATGCGGTCGGTGTCATTGAGCTTGGCGCGGTCGATGGCGGCCAGGTCGGCCAGATTCTTTTCGGCGGCGGCGCGTTCGGCGTCGTTATAGGCATCGGTGCCAAATTCGCCGATCTTGTCGGCATAGCGCATGTCGCCGCGAAACAGCGCGTTGATCGGATTGCGCTTCAGGCTCGCCTCATCATCGGCGGCGAACAGCGCGCGGAGCCGTTCGCCCTCAGCATTGGCCATGGGGGCGGCGGGGGCGGCGGCGTGCCCGCTGTGCGCGCCCTGCGCCCCGGCATCATGCGCCAGCGCCATGGGGGTGACAGCAGTGCCGGCAAGCAGCGCGGCGGCGAAAGCAAGGCGAAGGGTCATCAGCAAATCCCGAATGCGCCGCGCGGGGATGCGGGCGATGGCGTGCCATGCGCAGCCGCGCGCGCCCACGCAAGTCACGCCGGTGCCGCTGGTCGAACCGCGTGCCGGGTTGGTCGATGGCCGAAGCACTAAAGCCGCGCAAAACTGCGCAACTTCACTCGCGATTGCGCGGATCAGGCGGTGGAGGAGGGCGGGCACAATGCGCATGGCCCGAATCATTTATGCCCCTTGCCGCGTGTAGGACAGCGGTTTTTTTGCGCGGTGGACGAAAAATCTGCGGCAGGGGCCGGCCCACGAAACCCGCCCCCCCGTCACCCCGGCCCCCGAGCCGGGGTCCAGCTTGTGCAGGCAGCCTGGGCAGAAGCAAGCTGGGCCCCGGGTCAAGCCCGGGGCGACGGGGGAGGGGAGCGAGGTGGCGTGGGTGGTAGGACAGGCTATGGCTCCCCAAGCCCGCTCGTCACCCCGGCCCCCGAGCCGGGGTCCAGCTTGTGCAGGCAACCCCCGGGCAGAAGCAAGCTGGGCCGCGGGTCAAGCCCGGGGCGACGGGGAAGGCGAGAAGAATAGACAAAAAAAGGGGCGGCGCTTCGGGCGAAGCGCCGCTCCAGTCGGTCCGGATAAGCGAGGGGTGCTTACCAGAAAAAGTCGTGGATCACGTCGACCACCCGGCCGCTGTAGATATCGACGAGCAGGACATCGTCATAATAGCGCACCCAGCGATAGGGGCCATAAACGTCCGGCAAGCGATAGCGCCACGGATCGTTGATCCAGTAACGGCTGCTGTAAAAGGGCGCGCCGATGCTGAAGCCGATCGAAAAGCGGCTGTAGCGATGGTTGTAGAAGGGCGCATAATAGCGGCCCAGCCGGTAATGGCTGCGATATTGGTTGCGGTGGCCATACCAGTCATAGCGGCGGTCGCTGCGCCAGCCGCGGTTCCAGCTGCGCTGGTCTTGGCCGCGCCGGTCATAGCCCCGGTCATAGCCATAGCGGCCCGCGTTCCGGTCGACGCGGCCATCGCGGTTGCGGTCCCACCGCCGGTCCAGATTGCCATCGCGGTTGCGGTCCCATTGGCGGTCGACGCGGTTGTCATTGTTGCGGTCCCACCGGCGATCCAGATCGCCATCGCGGTTGCGATCCCATTGGCGGTCGACCCGGCCATTGTTGTTGCGATCCCAGTTGCGGTCGACCTGGCCGTCGCGATTGCGATCCCAGCGCCGGTCGACATTGCCATCGCGGTTGCCGTCCCAGCGGCGACCGCCATCGCCATCGCGGTTGCGGTCATAGCCGCCGCCGCGCCGGTCCCATTGGCCCTGCGGCGGTGCCGATTGCGGCGGGATATCCACCCTGCTCCCGCCCTGAGCACCGCCCCGGCGGCCTTCCCAATTGGGGCGGTCATCGCGGCGCGGGCGCTCGCCTTGCGGGCGGCTCTCGTTGCCGCCGCCGCGCTGCCATTGGCGGCGGTCCATCTGGCGAATTTCGGGGCCGCGCGGCGCGCGCTCGACGCCTTCGACGCGCACATTCTCCCGCCCTTCGCGCTGGGCATGGGCGGCGGTGAGGGGGGTCAGGGCCGTTGCGGCCACCAGCAACCCGGCAAATAATCTCTTCATCGCAGAACACTCCACCAATCGCGGGCCAAGGGGGCCGGGATGGTGAACGGAGTGTTACGACTCGCTTGCTGACACAGGGCTGAACCGGGGTGACAGCCGGTGGACAGCTTTACTCGGGCGCGCGCGGCGTCAGCGCGGGCACTTCGGCGGCGGCATCCTCGGGCCGGATGCCGGGGGGCGGGGCAGCGGCGATGCGATCCTCGCCGCGCAGCACGCGGCCCGCGCGCTTGATGGCGGCGCGGATGCGCGGATAGGTGCCGCAGCGGCAGATGCCCGTCATCGCCGCGTCAATTTCGGCATCGCTGGGGTCGGCATTGCGGCGCAGCAGCAGCGCGGCGCTCATGATCATCCCCGACTGACAGAAGCCGCACTGCGGCACCTGTTCGGCGACCCATGCCTGTTGCACCGGGTGGCTGCGGTCGCGCGACAGCCCTTCGATGGTGGTGACAAACCGTCCCTCACACTCGGCCAGCGTGACCAGACAGCTGCGGATGGGCTGGCCGTCGATGTCGACGGTGCACGCCCCGCACTCCCCCGTGCCGCAGCCATATTTGGTGCCGGTCAGGTTCGACGCATCGCGCAGCGCCCACAGCAGCGGGGTTTCCGGGTCCATCCGATATTCAATGGGCCGGTCGTTGACGGAAAGACGGGGCATTATGCCAGCAGCTCCGATTATTAGGGACAGTCCCCATGTAATCGGAAACTGCCGCTCAAATTCGATCTGTCCGATGCGATTAAATGGGGACTGTCCCAAATGATTGGCTTCGGTCCATTGGCTTCAATCCCGCCAGCTGGCGTCGATCCGATCAACCTTGCGGACCATCGCGTCAAATTCAGCGCGGCCGGGCCCGCCGGGAATTTGCGTTTGCGAAATGTCGCGTTGGTGCACCGCGATCACCGCGTCGTTGACCAAAATCGGCTTGCCCATGCTCATCGTCGCCAGCTGGATTTCGCAGGCGCGTTGCAGCACCCAATATTTGATGAACGCCTCGGGCAGGGTGCGGCCCATCACCACCGGCCCATGGTTTTTGAGCATCAGGATGCGCTTGTCGCCCAGCGCCTGGAGCAACCGCTCGCCCTCTTCGCTGCGCACCGTCACGCCTTCAAAATCGTGATAGCCAAGCTGGCCCATGAAGTTGCAGGCGTAAAAATTGGTGGGCTGCAATCCGCCCTCCAGGCTGCACACCGCCATGGTCGCGGTGGTGTGGGTGTGGATGATCGCATGGGCATCGGGCAGATGGCGGTGGAACAGGCTGTGCTGGACAAAGCCCGCCTTGTTCACATGCCAGGGATTGTCGGCGTCCAGCTTGTTGCCGTCGATGTCGATCTTGACCAGGCTGGACGCGGTCACTTCGCTGAAATGCATGCCATAGGGGTTGATCAGGAACGCGCCGTCCTGATCATCGAGCTTGACCGTGATGTGGTTGAAGATCATTTCGTCCCACCCCATCATGGCGAAAATCCGGTAACAGGCGGCCAATTCCTGCCGCGCCGTCCATTCGGCTTCGCTATATTTGCTGTTCGCCTTGAGCTGGGTCGCCATCTCTCTCTCCCTCATCTGCTGCCCCTGCCTATGCCATAGGCGCGGGATGTGCAGCAAGGGCCTTGCATTTCTGCGCCTTTGCCCCTAATGGACCGCCATTGTCGCACGGCGCGTCTGCGCGGTGGCGGCTGTTTTGCCCCAATTTTGGCATGTGGGCTCGCTGCGATTCGCAGGGGAGCGCGCTGCTTTTGTGACGGTCAGGAGACGGTAGAGTTTATGCAGATCATCGTTCGCGACAATAATGTCGACCAGGCGCTGCGCGCACTGAAAAAGAAATTGCAGCGTGAGGGCGTCTATCGCGAGATGAAGCTGCGCCGTCATTATGAAAAGCCGAGCGAAAAGCGTGCGCGCGAACGCGCCGCCGCCGTCCGCCGCGCCCGCAAGATGGAGCGCAAGCGGATGGAACGCGACGGCATCAAATAGGGCCGAAGCTCAATTGCTGACCGCCAAAAAGGGCGCTGCGGGAAACTGCGGCGCCCTTTTTCGCAATCCAGCCCAAACTCCCTGCGCTCCGGCGCAGGCCGGAGCTTTGGCGGGATATGCGGCCTTTGCCTTCCAGAGCACCGGCCTTCGCCGGAGCACGGCGGTGTTTTCATGAGATCAGCTTCCCTCCCACCGCTCTCTCCATTTGCTGACAAGAACAGCTGCGCTCCGGCGCAGGCCGGAGCTTTGGCGGGATATGCGGAGATGGATCTGTCAAACTCCTGCTCGCGCCGGGACCCCGCAACATTATGCTGGACCGCCTTTGCCCCCGCCGCCTATAGGCGCGCGAGATCCCAACCAAGGAAGCTTTCCGCATGAGCGCCACTGCCGTCCCTCTGCGTCCCGTCAACAAGCGCGGCCTGACCCTGTTGTGGATCGGGGTGCTGCTGCTCGTCGCGCTGGGCGCGGGCTTTGCCTGGTGGCAGACGACGGCGAACCAGATCAGCTTTACCGTGGTCAAGGCAGGCGATGGCCCGTCGCCCACCGATACCGACGTGGTGCTGGTGAAATATGAAGGCAAGCTGGACGATGGCACGGTGTTCGACGCCAATGAGCAAGCGCCGATGCAGGTCAGCGGCGTTGTCCCCGGCTTTTCGCAAGCGCTGAAGCGGATGCAGAAGGGCGGGAAATACACCGTCGTGATCCCGCCCAAGCTGGGCTATGGGGCGATGGCGCAGGGACCGATCCCGCCGAACAGCCGCCTGACCTTCACCGTCGAACTGCTCGATTTCCGCTCAGAGGCCGAAATTCGCGCGATGCAGCAGATGATGCAGCAGATGCAGGGCGGCCCGGGCGGACCCGGTGGGCCAGGCGCGCCGCCGCCGGGCGCTGGTGGTCCGCCGCCGCGCTGATTGGGCCTGCGGCCTTCATTTCAAAGCACGGTTCGCTCGACACGAACGGGCATTTCAGCGTTGGCCGCTACGCCGCGTCCAACTCGGCTGTGCTGATAACCCCTTCGTCATCCCGGACTTGATCCGGGATCCAGCTTTGGACTTGGCAATGCACTAAGTCAGCTGGTCCCCGGCTCGGGGGCCGGGGTGACGAGGGGTAGGGGGCCGCGCTACCCCGCCTCGCGGCTTTGGCGTTCGGCGTTCTTTTCCAGAAACACCTTGATCATCGCGATAATCGGGTCGGCGAGTGCCAGGCCCAGCAGGCCGAACAGCGCGCCGAACAGGATTTGCGCGCCCAGCACCAGCGCAGGCGCCAGGTCGACCGTGCGTTTCGCGACCATGGGGACGATGATGTTGCCATCGACAAACTGCACGACGAAATAGACGGCCAGGCAATAGAGCCCCGCATCGACGCCGACCGAAAAGCCGACCAGCACCATCAAAATCCCCGAAATCGCCGCGCCGATATTGGGAATGAAGACGAGGAGGCCAGTGAGCACCCCCAGCAGCGTCGCCATCGGAATGCCATAGATGGCCAGCAGTGCCCAGGTCGCGATCCCCTCTACCAACATGCCCAAAATGCGCCCGGCCATCAGGCGGCGGAGCGTCTTGCCCATCGCTGCGCTGACCTCATAAAAATGCGCGCGCTCGCTTTGCGGCATCAGCCAGCCGACGCCGCGTTCATAAAGACGCGGCTCGATGGCCAGATACAGGCCCAGAATGAAGATCATGAACAGCGCGGTCAGGCCGCCGATGACCGAGCTGACCGCCGCGGTCACGCGGCCCACCGATCCCATGGCATAATCCAGCAATTGCTTGGGGTCAAAATCGCTGTCGGTCAGCCCATTGGCCTGCGCCCAGCGGAGCAGCCGGTCGGTCTGTGCAATCAGCACATCCTGAAGTGTGGCGGCCTGGGTCACCAGCTGATTGCCCGCCGAGACAAAGACCGACGCCAGAAAGGCGAGGATTGCCAGCAGAATGATCGCCAGCCGCCAGCCGCGCCCGATGGGCAGCACCCGGCCCAGCAGCCGCGCGCCGCCGTCCAGCCCCGCCGCAAAGACAATGGCGGCCAGGATCAACAAAATCGGCTGGGCCAGCAGCGCGACCAGCGCCACCGCCACCACCATGCCGATCCACACGCCCGCGCGCTTCATTTCGCCGCGGACGAGGGGGTCGCTGAATTCCGATGGTCCTGGGGCCTGCGCCTCGGCTTTGTCTTCGGCTGATTTTGTCACTGTGCCCCCCGCCCCGATGGGTCCTGACCCTAGTTCCTGTCGGGCCGCAAATTGGTTCCCGCGCGGCCCGAACGCAAGGCGGAAATCCAACTCAAGGGATTATACCAGACCGCCGTGCCATCGGTGGAAAAGGTGATGACCTCTGCCCGCCCCGAAATCACGTCAAAGGGGACGGCACCGCCGAAGCCCTGATCCGCCACCGCGACGCGGCTGTCGGCGCTGCCGTCGCGGTTGTCGCCCATCAGGAACAGATGGTCGGCGGGCACTTGATAGGGGCCAAAATCATCGTTGCGATAATCGGGGCCCAGATCGATCGTGTCATAACTGACCCCGCTGGGCAGCGTTTCGCGGACAATGGGCACGTCAATCCACCGCTCGCCGCCTTCACCAATGCGGATGCGGCTGGCAAAGGCGCTGGTGTCGCCGGGCAGGTTGGCATCGACCGGAATGGCCAGCGTCGGCTGCTGCTCCCGCTTCACCGGCGTGCCGTTCAGGATCAGCGCGCCGCGCCGCATTTCGATGATATCGCCGGGCAGGCCGATGACGCGCTTGATATAATCGACGCGCTTGTCGGGATGCTCCAGCACCACAATGTCGCCGCGCTGCGGCAGCGCGCCCCACAGCCGCCCCTTGAACGGCGGGGCCAGATGAAAGCTGACCGAGCTGAACGACCAGCCATAGGGCCATTTGCTGACCACCAGCCGGTCGCCGTTGCGCAGGATCGGCATCATCGATTCCGACGGGATGTAAAAGGGTTTGGCGATGACGGTGTGGATGCCGATGACCACCGCCAGGATGATGAAGAGGTCGCGGACCAGCTTGAGCGGGCTGTCGCCGGGCTCGTCGGCTGCGGCGGGCGCGGCGGCGTTGGCAACGGGCGCGGCATCGGCGGCGGCGGGGGATGCGGGTTCAGTCATGGCGGTGCGGAATGGCCTCCAAAATGACGAAGGCCTGGGCCCAGGGATGATCATCGGTCAGCGTCAGGTGAATATGCACATCGTGCCCCGCCGGGGTCAATTCGGCGAGCCGCGCCGCCGCCCCGCCGGTCAGCGCCAGCGTGGGCGCACCCGATGGCGCGTTGACGACGCCAATGTCCTTCATGAACACGCCGCGCTTGAACCCGGTGCCGACGGCTTTGCTGAACGCCTCCTTCGCGGCGAAGCGTTTGGCAAGGGTGCCGGCCTTGGTGAAGGGGCGGCGCGCGGCCTTGTCCTGTTCGACGGGGGTGAACACCCGCGCTTCAAACCGCGCGCCAAAGCGGTCAAGCGACGCCTGAATCCGCTCAATATTGCAGAGGTCGGAACCGAGGCCGATGATCATCCCATTCCTCCCTGTCGCGCAGCGATGGGGAGGTGGGCCCGCAGGGGTCGGAGGGGCTGGCCATGGTGCGAGACACGGCGCCAGTGCGGCCCCTCCGCCAGCCCTGCGGGCCGCCACCTCCCCATGCCCATGGGGCCCGGGGAGGATTTGCGCGTCCGCATCACCGCGCCTCGTCCATCAGTGCGCGCATTTTCAATATCGCCGCTTCCAGCCCGATGAAAATCCCCTCGCCGATCAGATAATGGCCGATGTTGAGCTCGGCGATCTGCGGGATGGCGGCGATTGCGACGACATTTTCAAATGTCAGGCCGTGGCCCGCATGGGGCTCAATCCCATTTTTGGCGGCGAGCGCGGCGGCGTCGGCGATGCGCTTGAGCTCGGCCTCGGCCCCTTCGCGATTTCCGTCGAGCAGCAGATGGGCATATTTGCCGGTGTGAAATTCCACCACCGGCGCGCGCAGGCGGATGGCGGCGTCAATCTGGCGCACATCGGGTTCGATGAACAGGCTGACCCGGATATCGGCGTCGGCCAGGCGGCTGACGATGGGGGCGAGATGGTTGTGCTGCCCCGCCGCGTCCAGTCCGCCCTCGGTCGTGCGCTCCTCGCGCCGTTCGGGGACGATGCAGGCGGCATGCGGTTTGTGGCGCAGCGCGATGGCCAGCATCTCCTCGCTCGCCGCCATCTCCAGGTTCAGCGGCAGGTTGGTCGCCGCCATGATGCGGGCCAGGTCGTCGTCGCGGATGTGCCGCCGGTCCTCGCGCAGATGCGCGGTGATGCCATCGCCGCCGCACGCCGCGACAATCTGGGCCGCGCGCACCGGATCGGGATGATCGCCGCCGCGCGCGTTGCGGATGGTCGCCACATGATCGATATTGACGCCCAGCCTCAGGTGCTGGCGGCGCAGCTGGTGGAGGCGCAGGTTCGTCACGGTCATGCGACCTCGCGGCTGCCCGGCTTTACCGCGGCGCTGCCCGCCAGTTCGGGCGGCAGTTCGTCGGGGGCATAGGTCGGGAAGTTGATCGCCACCAGCGCATAGAAGGGGATGCCCAGATCGACGCTGCCCGCCGAGCGGTCGACCAGCGCGGCGGCGGCAACGACCGTGCCGCCTTCGCGCTCGATACAGGCGATGGCTTCGCGCGAGGACAGGCCGGTGGTCACCACATCCTCCACCATCAGCACGCGGGTGCCGGGTTCGATGGTGAACCCGCGCCGCAGCTCGAACGTGCCGCTAGGGCGCTCCACAAACATCGCCGGTTTGCCCAGCGCGCGGCCCATTTCATGACCGATGATGACGCCGCCCATGGCCGGGGAAATAACCGCGTCGATTTCGCCGCGCAGATCGCGGGGCAAGCGCTGCGCCAGCGCCATTGCCAGTCGCCCGGCGCGGTCGGTGTCCATCAACACGCGCGCGCATTGCAGATAATGGGCGCTGTGCCGCCCCGACGACAGCAGGAAATGCCCTGACAAAAGCGCGTTGGCAGCGCGAAATTCGGCCAAAATCTCGTCGTCGGTCATGAAGGGCATGCTTCTCGTTCAAAGGTGGGTGCCCGCTGCCGTAGGGGAAGCAGCAGGGGTTCGGCAAGATGCTGAAAATAGTGTTAGAGGCGCTTGAGACAAGCAGCAAGCGGGTCTATAGGGCGCGCATCATCCCGACCGGTAGGCCGCGCTTGCGGGCCTGTTTGCCACGACCAACGGACTATCTTGCGGGTAAGTCGAGCATCAGCAACAAGGTGGGCTGAAACCATATGAAACTGTTGAAATCGCTTGTTTTTGCGGCGGTTATGGCCATCGGAGCGACGCCCGTCGTCGCGGCCCCGGCGGCACCCGTCGCGCCCGCCGTGGCCGCGCCGGTTGCAGCGACTCCAGCGCCGGCCCCGGTTGCGGCGCCCGCGACCGCCGCAACGCCCGCACCCGCGCTTGATGCGACCTATGTGCCGATGAAACCCACGGCAGGCATTGGCATGCCGGTGCAGGGCGGGGTGGATTTCCAACCGCAGGCGACCGACCTGGGTCAGCGCGCCTATAATATGAACAATTACATCCTGTTGCCGATCATCACGGTGATTGCGCTGTTCGTGCTGGGACTGCTGCTGTGGGTGATTGTGCGCTACCGCGCGGCTGCCAATCCGGTGCCGTCGAAAACGTCGCACAACACCTTTATCGAGGTGGTGTGGACCGGGGTGCCCATCCTCATCCTGCTCGGCATCGCCTATCCCTCGCTCACCCTGCTTGCCGCGCAATATAAGCCCGCCAGCGCCGACGCGGTGGTGATCAAGGTGAAGGGGTATCAGTGGAACTGGGGCTATGAATATCCCGACCATGGCGTCGCCGAATTCATCTCCAAAATGCTGGATGAAAAGACCGCCGTTGCGAACGGGGAGCCCTATCAGCTCGCCGTCGACAACCGCATGGTCGTGCCGGTGGGTCAGGAGGTGAAGCTGATCATCACGGGCGCTGACGTCATCCACAGCTTTGCCGTGCCGTCGCTGTGGACCAAGATGGATGCCGTGCCGGGCCGCGCGAATGAAACGACCTTCACGGTGAACAAGCCCGGTGTCTATTACGGCCAATGTTCGGAGCTGTGCGGCGTCGATCACGCCTTCATGCCGATTGCGGTCGAGGCGCTGCCGCCCGAAAAATTCGCGGCCTGGGTGCGTTTCAAGGGCGGCAAGATGCCGACCGATCCGGAAGCGGCCCCGGCGGCAACGCCTGCTGCGACCCCCGCTGCCACTCCTGCCGCTGCGCCCGCCGCAGCCGCTGCTACCAACTGATAAGGGATCTGAACGATGACGGATCTTGCTGCAACCGCCGGTCACCTTGCCGGGCACGACCATGCCCACGACGATCATGATCACAAGCCGGGCTTTTTCGTCCGCTGGTTCATGTCGACCAACCACAAGGATATCGGCACCCTTTACCTGATTTTCGCGATTATCGCGGGGATCGTCGGCGGGCTGATTTCCGGCATGATGCGCTGGGAACTGGCCGAGCCGGGTATCCAGTATCTGCCGGGTTGGGCCGCGATGCTGGGCGGTGAGGCGACCGATACCGCGGGCAAGCATTTGTGGAATGTGCTGATCACCGCCCACGGCCTGATCATGGTGTTCTTCATGGTTATGCCCGCGCTGATCGGCGGCTTTGGCAACTGGTTCGTGCCGCTGATGATCGGCGCGCCCGACATGGCGTTCCCGCGCATGAACAATGTCAGCTTCTGGCTGACCGCCGTGGCGTTTGTCATGCTGGTGGGGTCCAGCTTCGTGCCGGGCGGCGCGGGCGGCAATGGTGCGGGGACGGGCTGGACCGTCTATGCGCCGCTGTCGACCAGCGGTTCGCCGGGACCGGCAGTGGACATGGCGATTTTCTCGCTCCACCTGGCGGGCGCGGCCTCCATTCTGGGCGCGGTCAACTTCATCACCACCATCTTCAACATGCGCGCGCCGGGCATGACCCTGCACAAAATGCCGCTGTTCGTGTGGTCGGTGCTGGTCACCGCTTTCCTGCTGCTGCTGGCGCTGCCGGTGCTGGCCGCGGCCATCACCATGCTGCTGACCGACCGCAATTTCGGCACGACCTTCTTTGATGCAGCGGGTGGCGGCGACCCTGTGCTCTACCAGCATCTCTTCTGGTTCTTCGGTCACCCCGAAGTCTATATCATGATCCTGCCCGGCTTTGGGCTGATCAGCCAGATTGTGTCGACCTTTGCCCGCAAACCGGTGTTCGGTTACCTCGGCATGGCCTATGCCATGGTCGCCATCGGCGTTGTCGGCTTCATCGTGTGGGCGCACCACATGTTCACGGTCGGCATGAGCGTGAACCTGAAAATGTATTTTACCGCCGCGACGATGGTCATCGCCGTGCCGACGGGGATCAAGATTTTCAGCTGGATCGCCACCATGTGGGGCGGTTCGATGAGCTTTAAGACCCCGATGGTGTGGGCGCTGGGCTTCATCTTCATGTTCACCGTTGGCGGGGTGACGGGCGTGGTGCTGGCCAATGGCGGCATCGATACGGCCTTCCACGACACCTATTATGTCGTGGCGCACTTCCACTATGTGCTCTCGCTGGGCGCGGTTTTCTCGCTGTTCGCCGGTTTCTATTACTGGTTCCCGAAAATGTCGGGCAAGATGTACAGCGAATTTCTGGGCCAGCTGCACTTCTGGGTGTTCTTCATCGGCGTGAACGTGCTGTTCTTCCCGATGCACTTCCTGGGCAACCAGGGGATGCCGCGCCGCTACCCCGACTATCCAGAGGCCTTTGCCTATTGGAACGAGATTGCCTCCTATGGCTATGTCATCATGGCGGTGGGCGTGCTGATCTTCTTCGTCAACATTGGCTGGGCGCTGGTTGCGGGCCGCAAGGCTGCCGACAACCCCTGGGGTGAGGGCGCAACGACGCTGGAATGGACGCTGTCCAGCCCGCCGCCGTTCCACCAGTTCAACACCCTGCCCAAAATCGCCTGATCGCTCTCGCCCCCGCGCGCGCTGTTGCGGGCGGGGGCAGGGCCGGAACCACCGATGGCCCAAAGCCAAGCCTCTCTTGCCCCGGCGCTTCCTGCCGATTGGCGCGACCTGTTCGCGCTCACCAAACCGCGCGTCATGTCGCTGGTGGTGTTCACGGGGCTGTGCGGCATGCTGGCGGCGCCCGGGCCGGTGCACCCGGTGCTGGGCTTTTCCGCCATATTGGCGATTGCGCTGGGGGCCGGGGCCTCGGGCGCGCTCAATCAATGGTATGAGGCGGACATTGACGCGCTGATGAAGCGCACGGCGGGCCGTCCGCTGCCCGCCGGGCGGCTTGACCGGCAAACCGCGCTGCATTTCGGCGTCGGGCTGGCGGTCTTTTCGCTGCTGCTCATGTATATGGCCGCTAATTGGCTTGCGACGGCCATATTGGCGGTGTCGATCCTCTTTTACGTTTTCGTCTATACCATCTGGCTCAAGCCGCGCACGCCGCAGAATATTGTCATTGGCGGCGCTGCTGGGGCCTTTCCGCCGCTGATCGGTTGGGCGGCGGTGACGGGCGACATCGGCCTGCTGGCGGTGATGATGTTCCTCCTCACCTTTTTGTGGACGCCGCCGCATTTCTGGGCGCTCGCGCTGTTCGTGCAGTCCGATTATGCGAAGGCGGGCATTCCGATGATGCCTGTCGTTGCCGGCGAACGCTCAACGCGGCGGCAGGTGCTCTTCTACTCGTTGGTCATGGCGGCGGGTGCCATCGCGCCCTGGTGGCCGCTGGGCCTGACGGGTGCGATTTACGGCGTGACGGCGGCGGTGATGAGCGCGATTTTCTGCGCGCTGGCGGTGCCGGTTGCGCGGCGCACGCCACTTGCCGGGGACGGTATGAAGCCCGAACGGCAACTCTTTGCCTTCTCGCTGCTTTATCTCTTCATTCTCTATGCGGCAGTGGTGATTGATCGGTGGATGCTGGGATGAGCGAACATGGTCCAGAGGGCGAATTTGACGAAGCCGCCTATCGCGCGCAGCAGCGGCGCAATGCCAATGTCACTGCGCTGATCCTGATTGCCTTTGTCGTGCTGTTTTTCCTGATCACCATCGCCAAATTGGGTTTGGCGACATGACCGCAGGGTTTATGCCATGTTGATGATGGACGCCAAACGCCGCACCGCTTTCTGGGGTTTTGCTCTGGCGGCCTTCATGGTGGGCCTCGGCTATGCTGCCGTGCCGCTGTATGACCTGTTCTGCCGCGTGACCGGTTTTGGCGGCACCACGCAAAAGGTGGATGAAAGCGTGCTCGCCAGCCCGCCGGTCGTGCTGAATGAGACGATTTCGGTGCGCTTTGACAGCAATGTCGACCGCGATCTGCCCTGGGCCTTTCGCCCCGAACGGCCGACCGACCGGATGAGCATCGGCGCGCGCGACATGGCCATTTTCATCGCGCGCAATGACAGCCCGGTGGCGGTGCGCGGCGTCGCCAGCTATAATGTCACGCCGGTCGCAGCGGGCAAATATTTCAACAAGATACAATGCTTTTGCTTCACCGACCAGCTACTGGAACCGGGGCAGGAGGTGCGGATGCCCGTGCTCTTCTTTGTTGATCCGAAAATCAAGGACGATCCCGACGCGCGCGACATTCAAGAGATTACGCTGAGCTACACCTTCCACCGGGTGGACGAGGCGAAAAAGGCGAGCTAAGGCCCGCAGCAACAGTTTGAGTCTTTGGCCGATATCGGGGGCTAATCCGCACGGCCATCATTGGGGAAACGCGACATGGCCGGTGCCAAACAGCATGATTATCACCTCGTAAATCCCAGCGTCTGGCCGCTCATCGGGTCGGTTGCGGCGCTGGTCATGTTCTTTGGCCTGGTGATGGTCATGAACGACGATTATTTCGGCAAAAGCGGCGTGTGGGTCATGGGCCTGGGCATCGCCGGGGTGATCGCCACCTTCTTCAGCTGGTGGGCCGATGTGATCAAGGAAGCGCATGCGGGCGACCATACGCCGGTGGTGCAGCTGCACCTGCGCTATGGCATGATCCTGTTCATCGCGTCGGAGGTGATGTTCTTCGTCGGCTGGTTCTGGGCCTGGTTCGATTATTCGCTCTTCCCCGAACCCATCCAATATGTCGACGGCGCGGTCGAAACCCTGTTCGGGCAGGACGGCGCGGCGCTGATTGCGCAGTGGCCGCCCAAGGGCATTGAGGTCATCGACGCTTTTTCGCTGCCGCTGCTCAACACGCTCATCCTGCTCTGTTCGGGCACGACCATCACCTGGGCGCACCATTCGCTGGTCAATGGTGACCGCGACGGCCTGATCAAGGGGCTGTGGCTGACCATCATCTTGGGCGCGATTTTCTCGGCCATTCAGGCCTATGAATATGGCGTCGCACCCTTTGCCTTTGGCCAGTCCAATTATAGCTCGGCCTTTTACATGGCGACGGGTTTTCACGGCTTCCACGTGCTGGTCGGGACCATTTTCCTGATCGTCTGCCTGGTGCGCGCCTATAAGGGGCATTTCACCCCGCGCCAGCATTTCGGCTTTGAAGCGGCGGCCTGGTATTGGCATTTTGTCGACGTGGTGTGGCTCTTCCTCTTCATCGTCGTCTATGTCTGGGGCGGCTGGGGCGCGCCGGTCGCCGCGCACTAGGATGATCGTGCGGAGCGAGTGCATCGGGCGATGACGATCGGGGAACAGCGCGACTGGCACCTGGCCCAGATTAACGTGGGGCGGCTGGTCGCGGGAGCCGAAGACCCGCGCGTTGCGCCCTTCTTTGCGGCGCTCGACCGAGTCAATGCCATCGCCGATGCGAGCCCCGGGTTCATCTGGCGGTTGCAGGACGATAGCGGCAACGCAACGGCGCTGCGCCCGACTGCGGATCCACTCTTTGCCGTCAACATGTCGGTGTGGACCGACGCAGAGGCGCTGTTCAGCTTTGTCTACCGCAGCGCCCATACGCCCGAAATGGCGCGGCGCCGTGAATATTTTGAACGGTTCGACGGGGCCTATCAGGCGCTTTGGTGGGTGCCCGCCGGGCATATCCCCACAATTGATGAAGGGCTGGCGGCGCTGTGGCGGCTTGATCGCTATGGGCCGACGCAGCAGGCCTTTACCTTCAAGGCCCGCTTTGCTGCGCCCGGCGTCGATGCCCCGCCCATCGATATGCAGCCGGACCCCTGGTGCGTGGGGCGTGCCTGACGGTCCGCCCTCTGGGTCAGCGGGCCCCGTGACAGTGCGTGCCGCCCTTTTTGGTCACTGCCCCGAATGCGGCGCACCGACCTTGTTTTCCGGGCCGGTGCAGTTTGCGGAGCGGTGCCGCGCCTGCGGTGCCGATTTTTCCCGGGCCAATGTCGGCGATGGTCCGGCGGCCTTTCTGACCCTGATCATCGGCGCGGTCATCATCGGCCTCGCCATGCTGGTGGAGGTATATGTCCACCCGCCTTTTTGGCTCCACGCGCTGCTGTGGGTGCCGCTCACCTTTGCTGCCGTCATCTATGGGCTGCGCGCGGCCAAGGGGTGGTTGTTCCTGACCGAATGGCAGCGGCAAGCGCATGAAGGGCGGCTGGTGACGGATGGGCACGGCGATGACCCCGCCGGTTGAACCCGCCGCGCCGATGCGCTGGCCGCTGGTGCCCACGCTGCTGGTGGCGCTTGCCGTCATCACCATGGTCGCGCTGGGCGTCTGGCAATTGCAGCGCAAGGGCGAGAAGGAGGCAATGATCGCGCTGCATGAGCGCAACATCGCCATGGCGGCCGAGGTCAGCTTTCCCGCGCTGGGGCCCGTCGATCCCACGCTCTATTTTCGCCGCAGCCGCGTGATATGTCTGGAACCCGTCAGCTTTGCGCCGCGCGCGGGGCGCGATGGGGCGGGGCGGCCCGCCTTTCGCACCATCGTCGATTGCCGCACCGGTGCCGAAGGGCCAGGCGTGCTGATCGCCGTCGGCACGCAGCCTGGCCCCGACAAGACCCCCGCCTGGACGGGGGGCGAAGTGGCCGGCATCATCGTGCCTGGCCCCGACCAGCCCGGTGTGCTCCAAAAGCTGACGGGAACGGCCACGCCCGCGCGCGCCATGCTCGTCGCTGATCCGCCGGTGGCACCCTGGGGCGCGAACGCCCGGCCCGCGCCCGAAGATGTGCCCAACAACCATCTGGCCTATGCCGGGCAATGGTTTCTGTTCGCGCTGGCCGCAGTGGTGATTTACGCTCTGGCCCTGCGCAAACGCTTGCGGGGCTGACACACGGGGGTTAGGCGCGTCCGGACTACCGAGGCCAGAGCATTTGAAGGCGGCAGATGGACTATATCAGCACACGCAGCGGCGCGCCCGCGCTCGATTTTCGCGGCGTCACGCTGACGGGGCTGGCCAGCGACGGCGGCCTCTATATCCCGCGTGCCTGGCCGCAGTTCGGTCCCGACGACATCGCCGCGCTTGCGGGGCTTGACTATGTCGAAACGGCCGTGCGCGTGATGACCCCGTTCGTCGCGGGCAGCTTGAGCGAGGATGAACTGCGCGACCTGTGCCGCGCCGCCTATGGCAGTTTCGCGCACGACGCCGTGACGCCGCTGGTTCAGCTGGATGCGCGGCATTGGTTGCTGGAATTGTTCCATGGCCCTACGCTGGCGTTCAAGGATGTGGCGCTGCAATTGCTGGGCCAGCTGTTTGGCCGCTTTCTGGCGGGCGGCGACACCCATTTGACCATCGTCGGGGCAACCAGCGGCGACACGGGTTCGGCGGCCATCGATGCCGTCGCGGGCCGCGAGCATATCGACATTTTCATGCTCCACCCCGAAGGCCGGGTCAGCGATGTGCAGCGGCGGCAGATGACCACCATCCTTGCCCCCAACGTCCATAATATCGCCATCGACGGCAGCTTTGACGACGCGCAAGCGATGGTAAAGCGGATGTTCGGCGATCCGGCAGTGACGGGATCGGTTGCCCTGTCGGCGGTCAACAGCATCAATTGGGCGCGGTTGATGGCGCAGATCGTCTATTATTTCTATGCCGCCGTCCGGCTGGGCGCGCCGGGCCGCGCGGTGGCGTTCAGCGTGCCGACGGGCAATTTCGGCGACGTGTTCGCGGGCTATGCCGCCGCGCGCATGGGGCTGCCCGTTGCGCGGCTGGTGGTGGCGACCAATGTCAACGACATCCTCCACCGCGCGCTGACCAGCGGCGATTACAGCGCCGGGTCCGTCACCCCCACCGCAACCCCCAGCATGGATATTCAGGTCAGCAGCAATTTTGAACGGCTGCTGTTCGATCTGGCCGGGCGCGATGGGAATGCGATTGCGGGCATGATGGCGGATTTTGAACGCCACCGCGCCATGACGATCCCCGCCGACATGCGCGCGGGCGCAAGCCAGCTGTTCACCAGTGCGCGCGTCGATGCCGATGGCATGGCGCTGGCGCTGGCGCATGCCCATGGCCGTCACGCGATGCTGATCGATCCGCACACGGCGGTCGGCTATGCCGCTGCGCGCGGCGTGGCGGCGGCCTTGCCTGCCGATGTGCCCATTGTCACGCTGGCTACCGCGCACCCTGCGAAATTCCGTGATGCGGTGGAACGGGCAACCGGCGTGCGGCCGGCACTGCCCGCGCGCCTCGGCAACTTGTTCGACCGGGAAGAGCGTTATGCGCGCTTGCCGGGGGATTATGATGCGGTGCGCGATTATGTGCTGGAACGCAGCCGTGGGTGAAGGGATGCTCCGCCATGCACCGCAAAGCCCCTCCCCTTGGGGGAGGGGTTGGGGTGGGGGGACTGGTGCCGAAGGGATGCGCCTTGCCGCGGCCCCTGTCGCCCACCCCGCTGCAACTAGGCAGCAAGCTGCCAAGTTTCGCTGCCCCTCCCCGACGGGGAGGGGATGTTGAGCGCGCCCACTCTCCACACCCTGATTGGCGAGCGTTTGCCGTTCAGCGCACCGCAAAGCCCCTCCCCTTGGGGGAGGGGTTGGGGTGGGGGGACTGGTGCCGAAGGGATGCGCCTTGCCGCGGCCCCTGTCGCCCACCCCGCTGCAACTGGGCAGCGAGCTGCCAAGTTTCGCTGCCCCTCCCCGACGGGGAGGGGATGTTGAGCGCGCTCACCCTCCACACCCTGATTGGCGAGCCGTGGTCTGACTATGCGCTGCTCGACAGCGGCGGCGGGCGCAAGCTGGAACGCTATGGCAACCGCACCTTCATTCGCCCGGAACCGCAGGCCATGTGGGCCCCCGCGCTGCCGGAGTGGGACGCCGATGGCGAATTTGTTCCCGCAAGCGATGCCGATGGCGGCGGGCGCTGGTATTATCACCGCCCGGTGCCTGCCGAGGGGTGGGAGCTGGCGTGGAACGAGGCGCGCTTCACGGCGAGCTGCACACCCTTTCGGCACCTGGGCTTCTTCCCCGACATGGCCCCGGTGTGGAGCTGGCTGCGCGGGCAGGTTGCGGGGGTTGACGACCCCAGCTTCCTCAACCTGTTCGGCTACACCGGCGTTGGCAGCCAGGCGCTGGCGACGGCGGGAGCCGCCGTCACCCATGTCGATGCGAGCAAGAAAAGCGTGGCGCAGGCGCGCGCCAATGCCGATCTGGCGGGGCTCAGCGACGCGCCCATTCGCTGGATTGTTGACGACGCCAGCAAATTTGCGGCGCGCGAGGTGCGGCGCGGCAAACGCTATGACGCCATTTTGCTCGACCCCCCCAAATATGGCCGCGGGCCCGATGGCGAGCGGTGGGAGCTGGAAAGCGACCTCGCCCCGCTGATCGCCGATTGCCGCCAATTGCTGGACGAACGCAGCCGCGCGCTGTTCCTGACCGTCTATGCCGTGCGAATGAGCGCGCTGGCGATCGGCGAGTTGCTGCGCGGCGCGATGAGCGACCTGCCCGGCACGGTCGAATGCGGCGAGCTGGCGGTGCGCGAAGAGGCGCGCGGGTTGCTGCTGCCGACGGCGATCTGGGCGCGGTGGTCCCCGACGGTTTAGCGCGTGATGACATTAGGTTGTTCCAGTCCGTCATGCTGAACTTGTTTCAGCATCCATGGAGCGATGCCGCACCCTTGCGCCATGGACCCTGAAACAAGTTCAGGGTGACGATTCAATCTAACGTCATCCTGATCTAGCGCGCCAACAACCAGCCCCTTGATACTCAATTTGAACAATGGCGGCCGCGTGCGTCATCGCGCGCTTGCGCAGGCGGGACTGGCTTGATTAGGCCGCTGTCCAAGGGAGGGCGGGTTTATGCGCATGGCACTGGGTCTGACTTTGCTTTTGGCGGGCCTGCATGGCCCGGCGGCGCATGCCGCAACGCCGCCCAAGGTGGTCGCGCCCAGCTTTGACTGCAAAAAGGCGCGCCGGGGCAGCATCGACGTCGTCATCTGCAACAGCCGCGAACTGTCGATCCTCGACCGCACCATGGGGCAGGATTACAAGCGCGCGGAGCTTGCCACCCCGCGCACCGAACAGCCGATGTTCTGGCGTGAGCAGCGCGAATTCATCGCCAATCGCAATTTGTGCATGCAGCGCGGGGCCGACCGGCACGACTGCATCGCCTTTGCCTATGAATCGCGGATCATGCGGCTGGCGGAATGGATTGACGGCACGGCCTGGGGTGCGGGGCAGTGATGCGCGCCTTTCGCGCCGCGCTGGCGCTGGCGGTGGCGGCCCCGCTGCCGCTGCTGGCTCCGGCCCATGCCAATGATACGCAGGCCAGCCTGACCATGGGCGGGCTGATTTTCGAAAAGAATGACCAGATCAGCATGGACAGCGAGGAGTTGTTCCTCAGCCTGGATCAGGTGCGCGTCAAATATCGTTACACCAACCGCAGCGACAAACCGATCACCGTGCTGATTGCCTTCCCCTTGCCAGAGGTGCCCTTGCCCGGCGCGGACTGGGACTGGGTGGAGGCCGCCTTTCCCGATTGGGGCGACATCGGCATGAAAACGATGGTCGACGGGGTGGAGGTCGAACTGGTGCGCATCGACATCCCGCGCGTGAAAGGGGAGGATGTCGAGCGCCGTATCCGGCAAGAAGGCTGGCCGCTGCGCTTTTGGGAGGATCGCGGGCTGAACGCGCGGCTGGCGCAGCTGCCCGAAAGCGAAAAGGCCGCGTTGATCGCCGAAGGATTGCTGACTGCCGACGGCATGGGCCCGGGCGAAGTGCGGCCCGCATGGACGGTATCGACCAGCTTCGTCCGCCTGCAGGCCTTTGCCCCGCGTGAGGAGGTGACGGTCGAACATCATTACACGCCGTCGCAGGGCGGCACCGTCGCCAGCGGTCTGGACCGCGACGCGCGCGGCACGGCGCTGGCGGAAAATAGCGATTATCGCCAACGCTACTGCGTCGATGACGCCTTTCTGCGCGACTATGACGCGGTGCGCTACCGCGATGGCGGCAAGCGGGTGGCAAGCGAGATGGTGCTGGAATATTGGCTGAGCTACCTCTTGTCCCCCGGCGCGAACTGGCAAGGCGTGATCGGCGAATTCAACCTGACCGTCGAAACGGGCGAACCCGGCCGGATGGTCAGCAGCTGCATGCCTGGCCTGCTGAAAGTCGGGCCGTCGACTTACAACGTGACCCGCAAGAATTACGAACCCGACCGCGATCTGCACCTGTTGTTCGTCCAGGTCGTGCCGATGGAAGGGCCGAATTGAGCGCTGGGGGCTTTCAAACCGGCGCCGTCAGATCAACCCCCGCCGCTGCCAGCGTGCGGAACTGGCGCAGCAGATAGTCCACCGTCTGGTTGCTCATGGCGATGCGGTCGTCATCGCCGGTCCATTCGGGGTCGAGGATATAGCCCCCCGCCTTTTTCTGCAGCGCGCCCGCCGCCATCATGCCATCGATATGCCGCCGCACGGTGGGGTAGGGCATGCCGTAGACGCTGGCCAGATCGCGGATTTTGGCCGGTCGGCGCTGCTCGGCGGTCAGCACCAGATTGCCATAGATTCGGGACTGTTCGGGGCAACCCATGATGTCGCGGCCATTTTCGTAAATCAGCGTGCCGTGCAGGATCAGCTCATACCAATGGGTATGCAGATGCTTCTCGATGGCGACCAGCCCGGTGTCGAGCGACGCCTTGACCAGCGGGCCAAGCGGATTGGCACCGACGCCTTGTGCCTGCGGCATGGGCACGCCGTGACGGGCGAGGTGCGCGGCGAGCGTGCGGAGCAGGTCGGCTGCGGCCTGATAATAGGCGATGATGTCCGCCTCGCGGTCCTGTGTCGGGGACAGGATGATGCCATGCTCGGTCCGCGCGCAAATGCCTGCGTCGATCATGCCATGCACATGGCGGCGCACCGTTTCAAACGGGCGCGACAGCGATGCCGCCAGCGAATTGATGCTGAACGGGCGGTGCTCGGCGGGGCGCTGAATGCCCGTCGCCGTGGCCCATTCGCTGCATGCCAGCCGCGCAACCAGGACGAACATGATCGCCCGGTCCAGATCGCCCGGGAACACGCGCAGCGCGATCCGCAGGCTGTTCATCTGAAACTCGATCAGCCGCCAGGTGACATAGCGATAGGGAATGGCGGATGCGTTGGAACCCATGGCGCTTGCGTAACCCACTGGTGCAGTGCAGCAAAGCCGAAAATTGTTCAATATGAGTAATCTGAACGCGTCCGGCCCTCCGCCATTGTTCAAATTGAGTAGGCCGCCGCCTTGCCGCAACCCCCCGAAAAATGTGTTTTCACGCGCATCGGGGGGCGGGTCCCCTTGACAGTTTTTCACAAGGGGACGCAGCATGACATCTTCTTTTCTGAAGGCCGCAACGCTGGCCATCGCGGTTGCCGGTCTGGGCGCGGCGACCACGCCCGCTTTGGCGCAGGGCACCAACAAGGGCCCCGTGGACAAGCCCAAATCGTCGGTCGGCTGCCCCAGCGGGTGGAGCAGCACGATGAACAATGAAACCGACACGAAACGCTGCTTCCCGCAGGGCACGCTGTCGCCCAAGATTTACGGCAAGAAGGAAAGCGAAAGCTGCGCCTCGGGCTATTACGAAGTCTATGGCGTGTGGTGCTCGACCAAGAAGCCGTGAGCCATCAAGCCCCTCCCCTTCAGGGGAGGGGTTGGGGTGGGGACTGTCGGCCTTGCTTTTTGCCGCCAGGCCCCACCCCGCTCGACTAAGGCCCGGCTTCGCCGAACCAAGTCTCACTGCCCGCTCCCCTGAAGGGGAGGGGAGAATTTCACCAAAAGGGTCAAACCAATGAACAAATTGCTTTTCACCGCCGCCGCGCTCGGCCTGTTCGCCAGCGCCACTGCGATCCCGCAACCTGCGATGGCGCAGGGAACAAGGGGAGTGGTGGGCGTTGCCAATAACGGAGGTTGCCCGCAAGATTATGTCAGGGGCACGACAGTCGGGATCAAAGCCAAGCGCTATCCCAATCCCGAACTCTGCTATCCTGAAAACGACAACCCGCCAACCGTTTTCAAAAAGCGTTCGACTGGCGATGCCTGTCCGAGCGGAATGCGATCAGAAAGCTCCACGTCCTATTGGTGCACCACCAAACCAGCAGGCTTGACCTATAAAGATCCCACATTTGGCAAGTTTACCAAAGCCAATGAATATGATCGCTGTCCGCTGGGTTATCACACCGATGACGGCGCGCGGACATCCTGCGTTTCCTATTACCAGGGCAAGTCCCCCGTGTCCCGACTGAAAAAGGGCGGGGCCTGCACGGCTGATGAGATTGATGAATGGGGTCTCTATTGCACGTCCAAAACGATGACCTTGACCCGTAAAGAAGCCGAGGAAGAAGCGATTTCCGACGTCAACATCATCTTTGCCCCGGCTGGGCGCGGCGCGACGCAGGGGGCGGATTACGAAAACACACCGGGCATGGTTGCTGCCTTTGGCCGCAAAGGTGGGGGCAGTTCGGCTTCCGCATCTGCAGCCAGCACGGGAGGCGATGCCGCTGCGTCCGCCCAATGCACCACCAGCTCCGCATCCGGTGCCGCCGTCGGTGGCGCGCTGGCGGGTGAGGCGGGCGCGGTGGTCGGCTCGCTGCTCGGCGGGCTGGGCAAGAAGAAAAAGAAGAAAGAGGGCTGCTGAACCGCAAGAGGGGACTGTCCCAACCCCGGGCTTGTCCCGGGGGCCGTGGACTGTCCCCGGGCGGTCGCAAGCCAAGGGTTGCGGGACAGTCCCGGCCCGAGGGACAAGCCCGGGGTTGGGACAGTCCCTGACAAAGACCAGAGTTTGATCCGCCCGGTCTTTTGCGACCCGAGCCGGGCGGATCAATCGGGGGAGCGGGCGTGGCAGACCCTTGCGTCCGCTCCCCCCAAAACCGGGGTCCCGCAAACCATGAAGGGCATCACCATGCGCCGTATTTTTCCCACCCTTGCCATCATTGGCATCGCCCTCGCGGTCCCGCTGGGGGGCGCGGTGCCCGCCGCTGCGCAGGATTATGCCATGCCGGTCCTGACCAAGACCGAACCCGCCGAAACATCCGAAGTCGCCGGGCCGGTCAACGAAGTGGTGCTGGAATTTGATGGCGAGGTGGACCTGGTCGAAGTGAAATTGCTCACCCCCGACCAGCGCGAAATCAAACTTTACGCCGCCGACGGCAGCGATGCTGACAAGAAGGGCGTCTGGTTCGCGCTGACCCTGCCGGAACCCGCGACGATGCCGGGCACCTGGCTGATCGATTACAGCGTGTCCAAAAGCTTCCCCGATGGCAAGGCGTCGGCCACATCGGCCTATAGCGGCTTCACGATTATTGACCCCGCCCCTGGCAAACCGCAGGCTGAAGCAGACGCAACGGAATAGCTACGTTGGGTGTCCTTGAAAGGGTTAGCGGGATGCGGCGGGCGTTGGGGGGACAGTCCCCAAGGGGACAGTCCCCTGGCGGGCCGGACCAAGCATTGTGGGGCAAGGGGACTGTCCCGTAGCGCAGCGGAGTGGACTGTCCCCCGTCGCAGTGCAGGACAGCCCCTTATCCTACCTCACCCCAGTTTCACCGCCTCGCTGAACGGCACATCCTTGTCCGGGCGCACGTCGCCGGGCAGGCCCAGCACGCGTTCGGCGATGATGTTGCGCAGGATTTCATCGGTGCCGCCCGCGATGCGCAGGCCTGCCGCGCCGATATAACTGCCCTGGAATCGCTGGATATGGGGCAGGGCGGGGGCATCGGCGCCCGTCATCGCCCCGGCCTCTGCCGCCAGATCGGTGGCAAAGGAACCCATGTCCTGCATCGTTTTCGCCACCACCACCTTGCTGATGCTGCTTTCCGGGCCCGGCGTCCGCCCGCTCGACAGCGCGCTGATCGTGCGCATGCGGGTCAGCGCAATGCCGCGGTCGGCGATATAGGCTTCCGCGATTTTCTGGCGGACATGGCTTTGCTCCAGCGCATTGCCCTCGTCCGTTTCGATAGCGCGGGCCAGCTCGATCATTTCCTGCACCCCCGGCGCGCTGGCGGGTTTGCCGCCGACGGCCAGCCGTTCGTGCATCAGCGTGGTGAGCGACACTTTCCACCCTTCGCCGACGCCGCCCAACCGGTGGGTGTCGGGGATGCGCACATCGGTAAAGAACACCTCGTTAAATTCGCTGCCGCCCGACATTTGCTTGATGGGGCGGACCTCTACGCCGGGGGCCTTCATGTCGACGATGAACATGGTCAGCCCCTTGTGCTTGGGGACCGACGGGTCGGTGCGGGTGACGACGATGCCATAGTCGGACAGGTGCGCGCCGCTGGTCCACACCTTTTGCCCGTTGATGATCCAGTCGGTGCCGACTTGCTCTGCGCGCGTGCGGATGCCGGCCAGGTCAGACCCGGCGGCGGGTTCGCTGAACAATTGGCACCACACCTCGTCCCCCCGCATCGCGGGCGGGACATAGCGCGCGGCGATGTCGGGCGTCGCTGCGTGGGTGAAAACGGTGGGAATGCACATGCCAAGGCCAATGGCGTAAAGGCCGGTGGGGGCGCCGACCTTGGACTCTTCCTGATTGAAGATGATTTGCTGCATCGCGGTGCCGCCCTGACCGCCAACGGCGCGCGGCCAGGTGATGCCGACATAGCCCGCGGCATATTTGCGCGCCTGCCACGCCTTTGCAGCTGCAACATGATCGGTGCGGCTGCCATAGCTTTCGCCGGTGAGCGCGTCGGCGTTGGCGGCCAGCCAGTCGCGAACCGTGGTGCGGTAGGCGGCTTCTTCGGGGGTATCGTTGAAATCCATTTTGTGTCTCCGGTTCTTAAGCCCCTCCCCTTTAGGGGAGGGGTTGGGGTGGGGTCTGTCGGCATAGCGCAAGGTTGACAGTCCCCACCCCCGGCCCCTCCCCTGAAGGGGAGGGGGGAATTATGCCGCCATCGCGCTGTTGCGCTGTTCCAGCGCGCGGACCAGCCGGTCGCTCCACAGCGCCTTGCCGCCCAGCGCCAGCGCCAGCGTGCGGGCGCGGCGGTAGAAAAATTGGCAATCGCTCTCCCACGTAAAGCCGATGCCGCCGTGCAACTGCACATTCTCTTCTGCCGCGAACTGATAGGCATCGAGCGCCGCCAGTCGCGCGCCCGCCGCCGCCTGCGCGCGTTCCGGGGCATCGGTGCTGAGCGCCCAGGCACCATAATAGGCATGGCTGCGCGCAAGCTGGTTCTTGATATACATGTCGGCCAGCCGGTGCTTGACCGCCTGATAGCCCGCAATCTTGCGGCCAAAGGCAACGCGCTGCTGTGTATAGGCGATGGCCATGTCCATCGCCGCGTCGGCTCCGCCCAGCCCTTCAAACGCGAGCAGGATGGCGGCGGATTGCTGAAAGGCTTCGGCGGCGGCGGGCCCGCCCGCCATCGGCTGCGCCGGTGCGATGGGTGTCACGCGGGCGCTGTGGCGGACCAGGTCGATTGTCTCGACGGGCTCGACGGTGCAGGCGGCGGTTTCAACGAGGGCCAGGCCGTCGGGACGCGCGAAGACGATGAAGTCGGCGGCGGCGGCGTCGTGGACGGGGGCCAGCGTGTCGCCGGTGACGGGCCGAGCGCTGAGCGCGACGGTGCCAATCGCGCTACCCTCGGCCAATTTGGGGAGCCAATGCGCCTGCTGGTCGGGCGTGCCCGCGATCAGCAACGCCTCGGTCGCCAGCAAAACGGAGCTGGTGAAGGGCACCGGGGCCAGCGCGCGGCCCACCTCTTCGGCGAGCACGCACAAATCGAGGATGGACAGGCCAAGCCCGCCGTGCGCCTCCGGTATGCGCAGCGCGGGCCAGCCCAGCGCGACAATATCGGCCCATAGGTCGGCGTCGTGGCTGGCGCCCGATTCCATGACGGCGCGCGCGCGTGCCTTATCGGCCCGCTCGCTCAGAAATTTGCGCGCCTGGTCGCGCAAGGCTTCGGCGTCGTCGGAGAATTGGAAATTCATGGTGCATCGCTCCCTTTACGTGAACGTAAGGGGAAGGGCGGTGCAGTCAATGGGATTCAGATCCTCCCTGTCGCGTAGCGATGGGGAGGTGGCCCCGCAGGGGTCGGAGGGGCTAGCGCTATTTGCATCTGGTCGCGCCAGGGTGGCCCCTCCGTCACGCGCTCCGCGCGCGCCACCTCCCCATGTCGGCTGCGCCGCCACAGGGAGGAGTTCAAATCACCACTCCCCGCCCGCGTCCTTGATGGCTTTTAGCAGCGCCCGCTTGCTGGGCGTCCGGTTGGTGCCCGCGTTGCGGGGGAGGTCGGTGATGCCGGTTTCGTCGCGCCGACGCGCGATGCGTGCCGTAAACTCTGCCAAGGGTATGGCACGCGCACTGTCAGTCTTTGAGGTCCGCGACGCCATAATCGCCTCCGCTTTCGTACCTAATCCGCTTCTCCAAATAGTCGAGATCGGCGTCGTCGTGAAGGATATACAGGCGGCGTGCCTGCTCGAGCATTTCATCTGCGGTTCCTGACGCAAACTGGCCCATGCGGTCCGCAATAATATCTTCGACAGCGAGCACCGCAACTTCGCCATCAGGGGAAATGTCGATGTATTCGACGCGGTCACGTTCTGCAATGCCGTCCAGCAAGGTGGACGTAACGACCTCGAACCCCAGCTTCAGCTCCGGATGAATCCATCCGCGTGTCGCCACACCTGGCCCGGTTGGCCGAACAAATCCATGTGATTGCAATTCCTGCTCGAACGCTTCTTAGGCTCCAGTCGAGATGTCGAAATCCCCCGTGTTGATTGCACTCAGCGAATAGATTTCAACGGCGGCACCGCCGACCAAGACTGGCGCATCAAACCCCCGCGACTTCATCGCCTCACTCACGCGCGCGAAGAGGCGGAGCGCAGCTTCGAATTCGGGGCGGTAGCCGCTCACCCCGCCCCCGCCGCCAGCATGGGTGCGAGATATTCCCCCGTGAAGCTGCCCTTGGTTTTCGCTACCGCCTCGGGCGTCCCCTCCGCGACGATGCGGCCGCCCTTCACCCCGCCCTCCGGTCCCATGTCGATGATCCAGTCGGCGGTTTTGATGACGTCCAGATTATGTTCGATCACCACGACGCTGTTGCCCTGGTCGACCAGCGCGTGGAGCACTTCGAGCAATTTGCGGACGTCTTCGAAATGCAGGCCGGTGGTGGGTTCGTCGAGGATGTAGAGCGTCTTACCGGTCGAACGGCGCGACAATTCCTTGGCAAGCTTCACCCGTTGCGCCTCGCCGCCCGACAGGGTGGTGGCTTGCTGCCCGACCTTGATATAACCCAGCCCGACCTCGCACAGCATGGCCATTTTGTCGCGGATGGCGGGGACCGCCTTGAAAAATTCGGCGGCATCCTCGACCGTCATGTCCAGCACATCGGCGATGCTGTGCCCCTTGAACTTCACCTCCAGCGTTTCGCGGTTGTAGCGTTTGCCGTGACAGGTTTCGCAGGTGACATAGACATCGGGCAGGAAGTGCATTTCAATCTTGATGAGGCCGTCGCCCGAACAGGTTTCGCAGCGTCCGCCCTTCACGTTGAAACTGAACCGCCCGGGCTTGTAACCGCGCGCCTGCGCCTCGGGCAGGCCCGCAAACCAGTCGCGAATGGTCGTAAAGGCCCCGGTATAGGTCGCCGGGTTGCTGCGCGGGGTGCGGCCAATCGGCGATTGGTCGATGTCGATAATCTTGTCGCAATATTCGAGGCCGGTCACGCTGTCGTGCGCGCCCGCGACAATCCGCGCGCCGTTGAGCTGCCGCGCGGCGGCGGCATAGAGGGTATCGATGACCAGGCTGGATTTGCCGCTGCCCGACAGGCCAGTGACACAGGTGAAGGTGCCAAGCGGAATGCGCGCATCGACGCTCAGCAGGTTGTTCGCGCGCGCACCCTTGAGCACCAGATCGAGCCCATTGCCCTTGCGGCGGTGCTTGGGCACGTCGATGCGGCGCGTGCCGTTCAGATAATCGGCGGTCAGGCTGCCCTTGGCCTTCAAAATGGCCTTCAGCGGTCCCTGCGCGACGATCTGGCCGCCGTGGACACCCGCGCCCGGGCCCATGTCGACGACATGATCGGCGCTGCGAATGGCGTCTTCATCATGCTCCACGACGATGACCGTGTTGCCGAGGTCGCGCAGGCGGCGCAGCGTGGCGAGCAGCCGGTCATTGTCGCGCTGGTGCAGCCCGATGCTGGGTTCGTCGAGGACATAGAGCACTCCTGACAGGCCGCTGCCGATCTGGCTGGCCAGACGGATGCGCTGGCTTTCGCCGCCGGACAAGGTGCCCGATGTGCGGTTGAGGTTCAGATAATCGAGCCCGACATTGTTGAGGAACCCCAGCCGTTCATTGATTTCCTTCAAAATCGCCTTCGCAATCTGGCTTTGCTGGCTGGTCAGCTTGGCGTCGAGCGCCGAAAACCAGGCGAGCGCGTCGCCGACGCTGCGCTGCGCCGCCATGCTGATATGTTCGCCCGCGATTTTGACCGCCAGCGGTTCGGGCCGCAGCCGCGCGCCGTCGCACGTTTCGCACGGCTGTGCCGTCTGAAACTTGCCCAATTCCTCGCGCATCCAGGCGCTTTCGGTTTGCAGCATGCGGCGATTGAGGTTGCCGATCACGCCTTCAAACGGCTTTTTGGTGGTAAAGGTGCGGCGGCCGTCGATGAAGGTCAGCTCCACCGGCTTGCCCCCGCTGCCATAAAGGATGACCAGCTGTTGCTCACCGCTGAGCTTGCTCCAGGGCGTGTCGAGGCTGAACCCATAAGCCTTGGCGAGGCTGGCCAGCACCTGCATATAATAGGGGCTGGGCGGGTTGGATTTGGCCCAGGGCACCACGGCGCCCTGTTTGATCGACAAATTATGATTGGGCACCACCAGATCGGGGTCAAAGGTCAACTTTTCGCCCAGCCCGTCGCACGCCGGACATGCCCCCTGCGGCGCGTTGAAGCTGAACAGGCGCGGCTCAATCTCGGCAATGGTGAAGCCAGAGACAGGGCAGGCAAACTTCTCGCTGAACACGATGCGATTGGGGGGCAGGCCTACATTCTTGATCCCTCCCGTCCGCCCTGAGCTTGTCGAAGGGCCGTCCTTGTCTTCGTCATTGTCGGCAGAGAAGGACAGTCCTTCGACAAGCTCAGGACGAGCTGTGTTTGGAACCGTGCCATCGGCCAAGTCGACATAGGCCAACCCTTCGGCCAGCTTCAGTGCGGTTTCAAAACTGTCGGCCAGGCGGCTTTCCAGCCCTTCGCGCACGACGATGCGGTCAACAACCACCTCAATGTCATGCTTATATTTTTTGTCGAGCACTGGCGCTTCGCCAATGTCGTAAAATTCGCCGTTGACGCGGACGCGGGTGAAGCCGTCCTTTTGCCACTGCGCCAGTTCCTTGCGATATTCGCCCTTGCGCCCGCGCACGACCGGCGCGAGCAGATAGGCGCGCGTGCCTTCGGGCAGCGCCATGACCCGGTCAACCATCTGGCTGACCGTCTGGGCGGTGATCGGTTGACCCGTGGCGGGGGAATAGGGCACCCCGACGCGCGCCCATAACAGCCGCATATAATCGTAAATTTCGGTGACGGTAGCGACGGTGGAGCGCGGATTGCGGCTGGTGGTTTTCTGTTCGATGCTGATCGCGGGCGACAGGCCGTCGATATGCTCAACGTCCGGCTTTTGCATCATTTCCAGAAATTGGCGCGCATAGGCCGACAGGCTCTCGACATAGCGCCGCTGCCCCTCGGCATAGATGGTGTCGAACGCCAGGCTGGATTTGCCGCTGCCCGACAGGCCGGTGATGACGATCAACGCATCGCGCGGCAGGTCAACATCGACCCCCTTCAAATTATGCTCGCGCGCGCCGCGCACCTTGATGTGAGTCAGCATTTATGGGGCCTGCGACAGAAGGGGAGGGGAGGAATCACCCCATCGCTGTTCCAGATTTGTTCGTGGGGTGCAAGGGGGGTGGCGGGGGTGTGAAGGCAATGGTGCGAAAACTGTGCGGTTTGGCACAGACACAGGCCGACATTCGATGGCAGCCGTCCGGCGCAAGGTTTTTTGTTTCCGGGGGGTCGATGTCATGAAGGAGTGTGGGAGAAATTTGCCGCTGGTGGTCATTGCCAGCGCACTGATGCTGTCCGGCTGTGCGACGCATCTCGAAGTAAGCCCGGCGGGAACGAGCGTCGCATCGCGCCAGGGCATTGCTTATTATCTACCCTTCACGCAGTTTGAAACTGCGGTGACCTGGACTATTGTAGATTGCGATGCCTCTACTCTGAAACCTGAAATCGTCATTAAGACCGAAGCTAAGCCCACAACAAGCCCAGATCCGGATGCGTTGTTCGTCATTGATTATCAATCATTGGACGCATGGACCAAGACTAGCAGTATTAATGTAGCATTCTACGACAGTGGTGCCATTAAGTCGATAAATGCCAGCGCCGATGACAAAACGTCTGAGATTGCGACATCTATTGTCTCGTCAATCGGTAAAATCGTCAAATTTGCTGCCACTGGTGGTGCTGCGTCGCACCCAATCTGCAACGAAAGCGTAATGGAAGCACTGAATAAAATCAAGCAATCCAAGCTAGACATAGAAAAGACGACAAGAGAATTGGAATTGAAGTTGGCATTGCTCGCCGAAGCGACCGCGCGCATGGTAAGGGCTGGAGATGCTGCGTCGAGTGCAACCCTCGAATTGGTCGATAACCGTGTTGGAGAAGTTACGGCAGCCCAAATTGAATTGGAAATTGCGAAGAAAAAGCTAGCGGGCTTGGTCAAGTCTTTAAGTCACACCAGCGGTCCCATTTTGTTTCCGGGTAGCAGTGACGTGACTGTGACAAGCAAGGCGATCGCTATTCCCGATTCGAAGTTTTCGGTATGGTTCTCAAATGGCGGAGAAATGGGGCCAGGTGCGATTACCTCGTATTTTGCGTGTCATGGCGTGTGGCTAGAACTGACCAGTGCGGCGCCAAACTTGGCGGCGACGAAGGAAAATGGGAAGGCTCAGAGTGGCAATGGCAACAAGTTATCCGGCGTACGCTATCGCATTGGCGCACCAGGTCAACTCCGAGCTTTTCGCAAGCCGAATTGCCCTGCAGATGATCAACCCGAAACTGATGAAGATTTGCTTGTCGGGCTTCACAAAGTTACATTGCTGCAAAGAGGTCAAACCTTCTTCCTGCCCTTTGCTAGCGAACCCTTCACGAACGCATCGCTCTCAGCGACATTTTCCGAGGCTGGCGTCATGACATCAGCGGGATATGAGCAGAAGAAGGCCGCCGGGGAAGACGCGGTCAAGGTGTTGGCGACGATGACCGATAAAGCCATGGATATCGGCACCGCCTTAAGGGCGGAACGCAAAACTGATCTGGCCAAGTTGAAAGAGCAAACTGAGTTAGCCAAAGCTAAAGCTGATCTGGCCGCAGCCGAGAGGGCATTGCTGGTTTCTCCGAACACTGCGGCACAAACGCAGACGGGTGCCTTTGACGCAGACACGGCCTTGAAAAAGGCAGAGGTGGCCAACATCGAAGCTGAGATCGCGCTGCGCAAGGCAAAGGCGGCACGCGATGGAGCCCTTTGATGTCAATGATGTCGCTGGTCTGTCATCCGCAGATAGCGACCCATTCCGCAGTCTGTTCAACCCTAATCAGTTGACAATCGCCTCGGACACCCCCCAATTTACGTTCGACAATCAAATTTTCACGACGTCCTACGAAAAATATTCGTGGAGGGCGCAAGGGTGGATGACTGGCCCCTATAATCAGATCGGCACTGGTACCTGTGTTTCCAACAGCTGTTGCCGGATGATGGAAGCGGTTGGTAGCAAGGCTAGCAAGAATTGGCTGCTGGAGGCGACCCAATTTCATTATTGCGCCCTTCAGCGCGGCGTGAACGCGCCGATTTACGATATCGAAGCTGCCCTACTGATAATGAAGGAGCAGGGGATTCCTGCGCGTGCGCCGGGGAGTTTTGTGCCGCCAGCCGGGGACTGGACTAGCAGCGCTTGCCCAGTCCCACTGTCGAAAACGTTGCGACTCGAACGATATGAAAAGATGGTGGATGTTGCGACTATAAAGCAGTGGATTGCGAAGTGGTCGCCAGTGGTTGCAGTGATTCAGGTTGGCGAAGATTTTGATCAATTCGGTGGGACAGGTGCGTTCGTCACTGAGACCGGACCCAAGCTTTATCACCACGCAGTCCCAATCGTTGGGTTTGACAATGATGGTGGCTATTGGATCCTCCAGAATAGCAAAGGGGCAGGCTGGGGAGACAAGGGCTATGCCAAATTGGCCTATGGCAGCTGCCGGATATTCTCCGGCGGGGTCTTTGTCGGCTATGGATGCACCATGGAGTGAGCTGCCGACTGCCAATACGCCCCCCATTCGCCCACTCGTCGCCGCTTGTGTGCCGTCTGTCGCCTGATCGGTTCGCGCACGGTTGTAATCGAACGGGCCGCGCATCGGGGGTGGCGGGGGCCTAGAGAGAATGGGCGGAGCCGGTTGGCGAGAGGGTGCTTCCCCGGTCCCCGGCATGGCCGGCTCCGCAGCCCCTTTGTGCCACTGCATGGGGCCGTGAGACCCGCAATTGGGCCCGGCCTTCATGCCTGAAGAAGAAAGCTCTCCCCCCAAATGACACGCAAAATCATCACCTTCGCGGCGGCCGTTGCCGCCACTTTTGCCAGCACGGCACCGCTGATGGCGCAGGACAGCCTGTTTGAGCCCAGCAGCCGGATTGTTCGTTACGACGACCTTGATCTGGCCAATGAACGCGGGCGCGAACGGCTGGAAACCCGGCTGCGCCATGCCGCCAATGCCGCCTGCGGCTTTTGGCAAGCGCGCACGCTTGCCGAAAAGCAGGCGGCTGAGCAATGCCGCACCGCCGCGCTGGACAAGGCGCGCACCGATGCGGCGGCAGCCAAGAAAAAGGCGGCCAAGCGCAACTGAACCGCCGCATCACCGATGCAAAATGGGGGGGGGCTCCGGGCAACCGGGGCCCCTCTTTCCTTTTGCGGCCATGCTGGGGTTTGGACACTGCTGTCCGGGGGTTCAGCCCTGCGGCTCAGCCATAGCGAAACAGCCGCTATCCCGGCTGCATGATCGCCTTCACATCGTGCAAATAGGTGCGGCCGATCCGGTGCTGACCCGCATCACCCAGATCAACGCTCCACGCGCCATCGCCATGATGTTTCAGCGCGCGGACGCGGTCGCGGCGCACCATTTTGGAGCGGTGGATGCGCAGGAAGGCGGCTGGGTCCAACCGCACCTCCAATTCCTTGATTGTCTGGTGGATCAACCAGCTGCGTGGGCCGACATGCAGCCGCATATAGTCGCGCTCGGCCTCTATCCAGTCCACCGTCGCGGCATCGATGCGCAGCATTTCGCCGCGATGCTGAACCCAAAATTCGGTAATCCAGTTGCCCCGCCGCGCCGCCGTTTCGCCGCCGTTCAGCTCGCGCACGCGCTGAATCGCGCGGGCCAGCCGTTCGGGCGATACGGGTTTGAGCAGATAGTCGACCGCCGCCACATCAAAGGCAGCGACGGCAAAGCGGTCAAAGGCAGTGACGAACACGATGGCGGGCGGATTGTCCATCCGGTCAAGCGCCGCCGCCACGGCCAGGCCGTCCAGCCCAGGCATGGCGATGTCGCACAGCAACAGGTCGGGCGCCAACGCCTCCACCAGGCGCAGCGCCGATGTGCCGTCGTTCGCGGTGCCGACCAGCGTGACGCCCGGCTGTTGCCCCGCCAATATCTGCAGCCGTTCGATGGCCAGCGGTTCATCATCGACGATCAGCGTGCGCAGCGTCCGTTCCATGGGGTCAGCACCCGTCGCCGCGCAGCGGGAGCCACAGGCTGACCGTAAAGCCGCCCTTGTCGTTGGGACCCCATTCGCACCCGGCGCGCGCGCCATAGCGGGTCATCAACCGGTCGCGCACATTGTTGAGGCCCAGGCCAGTGCCGGGTGCAGGGGGCGGGGTGCTATGGTCGATATCGTTGGATATGGTCACCACCAGCTGACCCAGTTCAGCCGACGCGTCGAGGCGGATGCCGATGGGGCGGCGCGCTGGCGACACGCCATATTTGATGGCATTTTCAATAATCGGCTGCAAAATCAGCACGGGAACACAGGCATGGTCCAGGTGGGGCGGGACATGCGCATCGACGCGCAGCCGGTCGGGGAAGCGCGCCTGTTCAATGTCCAGATACAGCCGTTGCAGAGCGATTTCGTCCGACAGGCTGACCAGCGTTTCGGGATCGGCTGCCAGGCTGGACCGCAAAAAGGCCGACAGGTTCATGATCATCGCCTCGGCATCACCCTTGCGGTCGGCCATGACCAGCGATGACAGGCTGTTCAGCGTGTTGAACAGGAAATGGGGATTGACCTGATAATGGAGCGCGCGCAGCTGCGCCGTCTTGGCCTCCAGCCGATAGGCATTGGCCTGCCGCTCCACCGCCCGCATTTCATTGGCATAGCCCAGCGCAACATAAAGCGCCGCCCAGACCGCGAAAAAGAAATACCAGCGGATCGTGCTGTCGAGCACCAGCACCATTTGCCACGCGGCGGGAAATTTGGCTTGCACATCGCGGATGATGGCGGCGCTTTCCTCGGTCGGGAACCAGACGAAAAAGGCAAAGAGGTTGATGACGGCATAGAGCACGGTCAGCGGGACCGCCGCGCCAAAGGCGACGCCCAGGCGCGCGCCAAAGGATCGCGGCTGGACGCGGATCAGCAGCAGATAGAGAATGAAGGTGCAAGCCGTGCCAACCGCCACGACCATCGCGCGCCGTCCCATCAACCCCAGCTGGTCCGCCGCACCGGTCAGCGCCGCCAGCCCGGTGGTGATCAGGAAATAGAGCGCCCACATGGCGACAATCGACCCAATGGCCACGCGCCGATCGACGCGCGCATCCTCCGCCGCCCATTCGGGGGGCGAGGCGAGCAGCCGGGCGCGCTGATCCGCAACAAATCGCGCAGGGGAAATGGGCTTGTTCACCGGTCTTGCATAGCAAGGCGCAGCGCGGATGGCAGCCCCCTGGCCGTTATCGGTCGAATGGCCGCGCGGTTTGGTCGAAGGGGGAGCCCGCATCATAGCTCTGAGCATGCCGAGGCGCGCACCTACCGTAGCCCTGAGCCTGTCGAAGGGCGCGGTGCGGGAATGCACCTTGGGGTCGTCCGCGCGCGACGTGCTTCGACAGGCTCAGCACTTCGGTGTTTGGTTGCTCGATGTTCGGATGCCCTGGCTTACCCCAGCCGCGCCAGCGCCGCCGCCAGCCGCTCCGCCTCTGCTGCCTTGGCGTCATGGTCGGCGCGGGCCTTGTCCACCGCTTCGGGTTTGGCGCGTTCGGTGAAGGCGGGGTTGGCGAGGCGCGCGGCCAGGCTGTCGCGCTCCTTTGCGGCCGCCTCTAGCGACTTGCTCAGCCGCGCGCGTTCGGCGGCGATATCGATGACGCCATCGAGCGGAATGGTGATGGTCTCGCCATCGACCACCAGCTGCGCCGACGCGCCAGCCGGCGCTGGATCGGTGCTGACCGACGACAGGCGCGCCACCCGGTCGAGCGCCGCTGCCATCGCGGTCGCGCGCGGGGCAAGGCTGACCGGGATGTGGGCGGCCAGCCGCGCGCCGGGGGCAATGCCCAGTTCCGCCTTGGCCGCGCGCACTTCGCTGACCAATTTGATCAGCCAGTCAATCTCTGCACGCGCCGCGTCGTCCACCGTCGCCCCCGGCTCCGGCCATTTTGCGGTGATGAGCGGATAATGCGCGCGCGCGCCCATCTGGCTCCACAATTCTTCGGTCACGAAGGGCATGAAGGGATGGAGCATGACCAGAATCTGGTCGAGCACCCAGCCGGCGACCTGCCTAGTTTCCAATAGCCCCTCCCCTTCAGGGGAGGGGTTGGGGTGGGGTTTGTCGTCCTTACGCGGTGCATGGCTGACAGTCCCCACCCCCGGCCCCTCCCCTGAAGGGGAGGGTGGATTGAGGATGGGTTTAATGAGTTCGAGATACCAATCGCAAAACCGGTCCCAGGCAAAGCTGTAGACCGCATTCGCCGCCTCATCGAAGCGGAAGGCCGCCAGCGCGGCGTCGACTGCGGCGACAGTTTCGGCCACTTCGCCAATGATCCACCGGTTGACGGCAAGGGTTGCGGGCGGGGCGGCCAGGGTCTGGCTCGCGCCAATGCCATTGGCCTCGCAAAAGCGCGCGGCATTCCACAGCTTGGTCGCGAAATTGCGGTATCCCGCAAGCCGCGCATCATCCATTTTGATGTCGCGCCCCTGGCTTTCCATCGCCGCCATGAAGAACCGCAGCGCGTCGGCCCCATATTGGTCAATCAGGCCAAGCGGGTCGACGACATTGCCCTTGGACTTCGACATTTTCTGCCCATCGGGCGCGCGGACAAGACCGTGGAGATAGAGGGTGCGCCACGGCACCTCCTTCATGAAATGCAACCCCTGCATCGCCATCCGCGCATCCCAGAAAAACAGGATGTCGAACCCGGAGATGAGGACGTCGTTGGGGTAGTGCCGGGCGAGGAGGGACTGGCACTGCGCGCCTTCCCCGTCACCCTGAACTTGTTTCAGGGTCCATGGCGCGTCTGTGCAAGCTGGTGCAGCGCCAGCGGGCGGGCGTTGCTCCGTGGATGCTGAAACAAGTTCAGCATGACGGTGGTCGGAGGATTCATCTGGCCACCCCAGCGTGGCGAAGGGCCAGAGGGCCGAGCTGAACCAAGTGTCGAGGACGTCGGGGTCTTGCTTTAATGTTACCGACTTAATCGGACCACCTATGACACCAAGGTCAGTCACACCACCTTCTTGGTCACCGACTATTTTGACTTCGGTTTCGTTACCATAGTGGGCTTGGGCGAGCACCAGTGCTTCTTCCGCTGTTTCCGCAACAAAGCAATCGCCATCATAAGAGCTAAACCAAGCCGGAATCCGGTGCCCCCACCACAATTGCCGTGACACACACCAGGGCTGGATATTTTCCAGCCAGTTGAACCAGGTTTTTTCCCATGTCTTGGGGACGATATTGATGTCGCCGTTGCGGACGGCGTCGATTGAGGGACCGGCGAGCGTTTTGGCGTCGACATACCATTGGTCGGTCAGCCAGGGTTCGATGACCACGCCGCTGCGGTCCCCGAAGGGGGTGGCGATGGTGCGCGGTTCGGCGTCGTGCTCCACGCCATCCTTGTCGATATGGGGCACGAGCAGGCCGAGCGCTTTCAGCCGCGCGACGACCTCCTTGCGCGCGTCGAAACGGTCCATGCCAAGCAAATCATCGGGGATGCCGCCGCACTGCACCACCTGCGCATCGCCGTTGAACATATTCAGCATATCGGCGGGTTTGAACCCGGCGCGCTTGCCAACCTCGAAATCGTTGAAGTCGTGGCCGGGGGTGATTTTCACCGCGCCGCTGCCCAGTTCCGGGTCGGCGTGGTCGTCGGGGATAATCGGCACGCGGCGGCCGGTGATGGGCAGGATGATATGCTTGCCGATAACGCTGGCATAGCGCGGGTCGGCAGGGTTCACCGCGACCGCCATGTCGGCGAGCATCGTTTCGGGACGGGTGGTGGCAACAACAATATGGTCCGCGCCGCTGTCCAGCGTCACCCCATCGGCCAGCGGATAACGGAAGCGCCAGAAATGGCCCGCCATGTCGACCGTCTCCACCTCCAGGTCGGAAATGGCGGTTTTCAGTTTGGGGTCCCAATTGACCAGCCGCTTGTCGCGGTAGAGCAGGCCCTGATTATAGAGGTCGACAAACACCTTCGCGACCGCGCGGTTCATGCCGGGGTCCATGGTGAAGCGTTCGTTGGCCCAGTCCATCGAGCAGCCGAGGCGGCGCAGCTGGCGCGTGATTTGCCCGCCGCTTTCGGCTTTCCACTCCCACACCTTGTCAACAAATTCGTCGCGGGTGAAATCGGTGCGCTTTTGTTGCCGTTCGGCCATTTGCCGTTCGACCACCATTTGCGTGGCGATGCCCGCATGGTCGGTGCCGACGACCCACAACGCATCCTTGCCACGCAGCCGCTCGTAACGGATCAGCACATCCTGCAGCGTATTGTCCAGCGCATGGCCAATGTGCAGCGCCCCGGTGACGTTGGGCGGCGGATTGACGATGGTATAGGGCACGGCGTCGGGCCGGTTCGGGCGAAACAGCCCCTCCGCCTCCCAATAAGCGGCCCATTTCGCCTCAATCGCGGCGGGTTCAAAGGTTTTTTCCAATGCCATAGCGCAGCGCCTTTGCCAGCGATGCGCAGGGGCGGCAAGGGGGGGAGGGGCTTCGGTCTTTTATTGCCTGTTTAATGCCGCTGAGAGATCTGCCGGCCATGGCTCGAGCTCTACCAATGTCCCTTCCCACTTGATGCCGATCAGGTCTGGTTCGCCAACCGAATTGTCGTAAATCCAAAGTTGATCGACATGCTGAGCAAACCAGGCGAGCTGTTCAAACGAACGCGTCCGCCGAGAGCGCACTTTGTCCTCGGGGACATCATGCCCTCCGCTGGCTACGCGTTCCCTGATCCGCGCCAGTTGCATCTCTGCGGACATCAGCACGACATAAATCATGCGGACCTCAAACCCGCGCGAGCGCGCAGCAAGGACGAGCCGCTGATACTTCGGTGACGAAAGAACCGTTTCCACGCCAATGGTCTGATAGGCGTCGATGGATGATTCCAACCACGTCTCAATCCGTTGCACTGCAGCAAGATTGGCGACGTCGAGCGGCAGGCCCTCGCTTTCGGCGATTTTCGCAGTCAGAAGGCCGGATTGATGATCCAAACTGAACCACCCCAACCTTCAATATCGGTGCGATTGTAAAGAGAGCTTTTGCCCGACCCGTTGGGACCGGCAACAATCCATAAGACAGGATGCTCAGGCTTTCGCGGATTCTTCGACATTGGCGCGTTTTCGCTGCTCGTCCTTGATGCGGCGGACGTTGGAACGAAATGCTGCCAAAAGATCATGCGCAAATGTTGGGCTGTCCGCCTGGACGACTTTCATCTGCACAATGCTTCCGTCCGCAGCGCGAACGCGCTTCGTTGGCAGGTCGCTAGGGCGGGTTTTGGGGGCCTTGCTCGCCATGATTGTCTCCGATATGTCCAACCTAGTGCACCACGGTCCGTTAGGAAAGCCCTTACCCAGGCCGATCTTTGCTATTTCCCCAAATGCCGACCTACGAAATCGAACACCGTGCGATACCATTGCACGCTGTTCTTGCCCTTTAAGATCCAGTGGTTTTCGTCCGCGAACATCAGCAGTTCGGCGGGCACGCCCAGCCGCTGTGCGGCGGTCCAGCCAGCAATGCTTTGCGTATAGGGGACGCGGTAGTCCTTTTCGCCGTGGATGAACAAGGTCGGCGTTTTCCAATTGGTGACATGATTGACCGGATTCCAGCGTTCGGCGTCGCGCCGCGCCCACCATGGTCCGCCATGGTCATATTCGTCAAACCACAGCTCTTCGGTGGTAAAGGCCATGGCGCGCAGGTCGAAAATGCCCGCATGGTTGACCAGGCATTTGAACCCGTCGGGCCATTTGCCTGCAATCCAGTTCATCATATAGCCGCCATAGGAGCCGCCCAGCGCACAGGCGTTGGCGGGATTGACTGCGCCATTGACCTTGGCCGCCGCCGCAATGCCAAGTTTCAAGTCCTCAAGCGGTTTGCCGCCCCAATCCTGATTGATGCTGTCGGTGAAGGCCTGACCATAGCCGGTCGATCCGTGGAAATCGATGCTGACCACGGCATATTGGCCGTTTACGAACAGCCGGGGGTTCCAGCGCGTGGACCAGCTGTTGAAAAAGCTGCCCTGCGGCCCGCCATGGACCAGCAACAGGGTGGGCAGCGGGCCGGTCGCGCCCTGCGGCGTCAAAATCTGGCCATGGACCGTTGCGCCGCCCGCGCCCGCAAAGGTGAATTGTTCATAGCGCACCGGCGCCAGCCCGGTGAGGCGGGCGGCATTGCTGTTCGACAGGTTGCGCGCCTGCCCCTTGGCGTCGCGCAGGATGATGTCGGTCGGCGCAGCGATGCTGTTCAGGGCATGAACCATCGCCCCGCCCGCCATCGGGACCGTGTCGAACACATTGCCCCGCGTCGTCAGCCGCGTCACCTTGCCGCCTTTCACGTCCACGCTGAATGCTGGATGTTCCAACAAATCCTGGGCCGTGACGATGATCGCCTTGCTGTCGGGGGTCCAGGCGATGGAGCCGACCGAGCGGTCCCAGCCTTCGGTCAATGCGCGCACCGTGCCCGTCGCCAGATCGCGCAGCATCAGCACCTGGCGATCGGCTTCATAGGTTGGGCGCGCCATCGCCGCATAGGCGAGATATTTGCCGTCGGGCGATGCGGCGGGCAGGGTATCCGTCGCGTGGTTCGCGGCGGTCAGATTGACGGGCGCGCTACTGCCATCGGCAGCGACCTGATAAATGTCGAGGTTGGTGGATCGCGGCTCCATCTTGTCCGCCAGCCGCAGGGTAAAGAACACCGATTTGCTGTCGGCGCTCCACGCCAGCTCTTCGCCGCCGCCAAAGGGTTTGGACGGGGTGTCGCCCAACAGTGCGCCAGAAACCGGGCGGGTGCCGGTAACTTTGCCATCCGTTAGCTCCAGCACAAAGGCGCGGCTGTGGGTGCCCGGCGTTTCCCACGCATCCCAATGCCGCACAAAGCCAACGCCATCGCGATAATGTTTGCCCGTGCCCGGTCCGGGCAGCGCGCCATTGTCCGGCGCGTCGCAGCCGACTTCGGTGCAGGCCATCGGCACATCGGCCCACACCAGCAGCTTGCGGCCGTCGGGGGCCAATTTGAAACCGCTGATATCGGCCTTTGTCGCGGTCAGTTGCAGCGCGCCGCCCGCCATATCCGGGGGCAGCCGCCACACCTGGGTGGTGCCGCTGGCGTTGCTCAGAAAATAAAGGCTGCCGTCGGGGCCAAAGGCGGGTGCGCTTTCATTCTTGCCCGCCATGTCGGCAATCTGGCGCGGCGGGGCAGAGCCGTCGGCAGGGGCCAGCCACAGCCCGGTCTGGCGCGCATAGCTGTCGGCGTCGGTTTCGGTCTGTTGCCAGGCGACCCGTTTGCCATCGGGCGAAACCGCTGGCGCAGCGACGCGGGTGAAGGTCGCAAGATCGGCGGCGGTCATGGCGCGCTGATCCTGTGCCAGGCCCGGCGTCATCAGCGCGAGGGGAGCCGCAGCGAGCGACAGGGTGCGAAGGATGATCTTGGTCATACAAGGGCTTCCTGATCGAAAAGGGTGGGCATGAAAACGGGCCGCGTTAGACGCGCAGATTGAGCAGCATTACAGCATCCGTGCAAGCGCAACCCATTCGGCAATCGTCAAAGTTTCGGCGCGGCGGGTGGGGTCGATGTCGAGTTCCACAAGGGCATCCAACGCGCCCGGAACGGCCTTCAGGCTTTGGCGCAGCATCTTGCGCCGCTGCCCAAAGCCAGCCTCGGTCAACCGCGACAGGGTGCGCGCTGCGACACCCTCGGGCGCGGCGGCGGGCGTGATATGCACCACCGCCGACATCACCTTGGGCGGCGGGGTAAAGGCCGACCGATGCACCTTCATCGCCAGGCTCGCGGTGCTGCGCCACTGGCCCAGCACGGCAAGGCGGCCATAGGCCGAGGTGCCGGGGACCGCGACGATGCGCTGCGCCACCTCTAGCTGGAACATCAAGGTCAGCGAGCGCCACAAGGGCGGCCACAGCGGCGGCTCCAACCAGCGGGTCAAAAGCGCCGTGCCGACATTATAGGGCAGGTTGGCGACGATGTGATAGGGCGCGCCGCCCATCACCGCATCGGCGTCCACGGCCAGGGCGTCGCCCTCTACCACGGTCAGCTGGCCCGAACAGGCAGCCGCCACTTCGGTCAGCAAGGGGATGGCGCGGGCGTCGCGCTCCACCGCCACCACGCGGGCCCCCGCGCGCAGCAGGGCACGGGTCAGGCCGCCGGGACCGGGGCCGACCTCGAACACCGCTTCGCCCGCCAGCGGCCCGGGGATCGCCGCAATCCGGTCCAGCAACTGTTCGTCGAACAGGAAATTCTGGCCAAGCGCCTTGCTGGCCACCAGCCCGTGGCGGGCCATGGCGTCGCGGATCGGCGGCAGCGCTGGATCAGTCATCGGCGGCGCGGCGCGCGGCGGCCATGCTGCCGGCCAGCGCGATGGCGGCGATGGTCGGTCCGGGGTCGGCCTCGCCCCGCCCGGCAATGTTGAACGCCGTGCCATGATCGGGCGAGGTGCGCACGATGGGCAGCCCGAGCGTCAGATTGACGCCGTCATGAAAATGCATGGCCTTGAACGGCGCCAGCGCCTGATCGTGATAGGGGCACAGCAACGCGTCATAGCGGGCGCGGATATGGGGGGCGAACAGCGCATCGGCGGCCAGCGGGCCATCGACATCCAGCCCTTCGCCTTGCAATTGGGCAATGGCCGGGGCGATAATCTCAGCCTCTTCGCGGCCCAGCTGCCCGCCCTCGCCGGCATGGGGGTTCAGCCCGGCAATGGCCAGGCGCGGTGCAGCAATGCCGAAATCGCGCGCCAGCCCGCGCGCAGTGACCCGGGCCTTGGCCACAATCAACTCGCTGGTCAGCGTCAGGGGCACTTCAGCGAGCGGGATGTGGACAGTGAGCGGCACGACGCGCAGGCCCGGAGCCGCGAGCATCATCACCGCATTGGCCGCCGTGATGCCACATCGTTCGGCGATGAATTCGGTCTGGCCCGGGTGGGTATAGCCAATGGCATGAAATTCGCGCTTGGAAATCGGCCCCGTCACCAGCGCCGCAGCGGCCTGGGTGCGGACAAAGCCGATGCCGCATTCCAGCGCATGGAGCGCGCAGAGTGACCCTTGCGCGGTCGGTTCGCCGGGGGTCGGCGGGCCGCTGTCCTCCACCTGCCACACGGGCAGCGCGCGGCCAAAGGCAGTGGCGACGCCCGCAATGCTGTTCACCCGTTCAATCGGCCCGTCCCAGACCTGCGCCACCGCCGCCGCATCACCCAGCGCGAAAAAGGGTGGCAGGGCGTTGGCATCGCGGGCGTCCCACGCACGGGCGGTCACCTCTGGTCCGACCCCTGCGGGATCGCCAAGCGTGACCGCAATGGGGGGCATGTCCCGCATCAGCTATATTCGATGACCGCATCCCGGCGCAAATCGCGCAGATAGCGCTGGGCGCGCTTGTTAATCTTTTCTTCCAGCAGCCGCTCCTCAATCTCGGTCAGATTGGGATTCACATCGACATTGGGCAAATCGCGCCCGCACAGCACCAGCACGCTGATCCCCTCGGTCGGCGATCCAAAGGGTTGGGTCGTTTGACCAATTTGCAAATTGATCAGCGTCGATTGCAACTGGTTGGGCAGGTTGCGCATCGGGATATTGTCGCGCGCCACCACCTCGGCACCCAGCTTGCTGGCGACCGTTTCGGCCATGCCGCAACCGGCAATGGTGCGCGTCTGTTCGGCAAATTGTCCGGCGAGTTCGCTGGCCCGTGCCTGTGTCGTGCCGGGGGCAAAGGCTAGGCTGATCTGCTTCAGGCTCAAAATCGCATCGCGCGGATCGGCGGTCAGCACCTGCCGCCGGTCCACCATCAACAGGATGGACAGACCGCCCGGCACTTCGACCGGGCCGACCAGCTGGCCTGGCTGCATCTGCGAGGCGACGCTGGCCATCGATGGCGGCAATTGCGCGCCGCGCACCCAGCCCAGATCGCCGCCGACAACCGCCGTCGATGCTTCCGAAAACTGCCGGGCATAGGCGGGGAAGGAGCCGCCGCGCTGCAACGCCTCCATAATCCGCGTGGCGTTCTGCTCCACGGCAGCGGCGGTTTCCGGGGTGGCGGACAGATAGATTTCGGCGAGCTGATACTCCTCCGTCCCCTTGGCGTCCTGCATCCGTTCGACAATGGCGGCCACTTCGTCGGTCGACACATTGGTTTGCGAGCGAATGTTGCGCGACAGCAGCCGATCCCAGGCAAATTCGCCGCGAATCTGTTGCTTGATTGCCGATGCCGAGCTGCCCCGTTCAGTCAGATATTTGGCGAATTGTTCGGGCGACTGGCGGAAATTGGCGGCCAACCGCGCATATTGCTGCTCAATCAGCGCCTCGTCGATCTCGATCTTGTTGGCAATCGCCTCTTGAATCTGCAGCTTTTCGTCGATCAGATTCTGGAAAATCTGCTGGCGCAGCCGCTGTTCCTCCTCGGCGGACAAGGTCATGTTGCGGTTGGCCAGCTTCACCAGCGCCAGCCGGTGCTCAATGTCGGTGCCAGTGATAATCTCGCCATTCACTGTCGCCGACGGGCGATAGACATTGGCCGGGGCATTGCCATAAAGTTGCACATTGCCGGGGACATTCAGTGCGGTATCGGGCACGCTGTCATCGCGCACCGTCTGGGCGATGGCGGTGCCGCCAAGCGCGAAGATGGCAATGGCTGCGGCAAATTTGCGGGTGTTCGTCATTGATGTCCTTCATCCCCAATGGGGTCCGGCTGGCTCCGTATCAGCAGGGTGGCCCGTTGGTCCAGTGCAAAGCGCGGGGCGGTGCCTAGCCAGGGTCAACTGAACGGCGGCTGAAAAAGCGGCGGGGTCAAAAGCCCAGGTTGCGCAGCCCGACGCGAAACAGAAAGCTGTTCCCGCGCCGCGCATCGCCCGTATCTTCATAATCCCGGCGCCAGGTGATGCCGAGCGAGAGATAGGCATCGTCGTAAGCGACGCCCAAGCGGTGGCGCACCGGTTCAAACCCATCGGAGCCATTGAGCGGGTCTTCGGCCCGGCTGGTCAGATCGACAATCGCCGAACCGAACAGCGACCAATTTCGCGCAAAGCTGATCCGGCCACCCAGCCGCACCTCTTCACGGTCTTGCAAATCTTCGGCCAGCGCGGTGATGTCGCGGTTCAGCCGCAAATAGCCGACCACGGCATAGGTTTTGCGCGACCCGACCGTTGCATCAAATTCGTTGCGCCGCACGGCCAGATTGTCCTTGTCCAGCCGGAATCGGTGGGTGAGCCGCACCGTGTCGCGCCAGGCAAAGGTGGTGCGGCCCACGATATCCGATGTCCGCGACGTCAGCCCGGTGCCATCGGGAAACAGCGATGGTTTGTTGGACAGGCGATAGCTTTGCCCCACCACGCTGTTGATCGCGAGGCCGGGCCGGTTGAAGGTCCAATCGATGCCATAGGTCACCCGCGCCCCATCCTCGAACCGGTCATAGCCCGGGAAGCGATTGAGCGCGAACAGGTTGCTGTCCTCCAGGTCAAAGGCGCGGGCGTCCTCATTGGGGATGGCCAGATTGCGGATGGGCGGCGTCGCGACCAGCTGGATGCGCGGGACAAGCTGCTGCGTGCCGCCCAGAAATTCGCCGATGAATGGCCAGCGCATATCGACCGCCGCCGCCGCTATCCCGCGCGCCTGCCAGCCCGAACGGCCGCGATAGCCCGGCACGGCGGTGAGCAGGTTGGCGCTGCTGTGATACACATCGCCGCGCGCCAGGCCGGTCAGCGTAATTTCCTGACCCAAAGTGGTCAGCCGCCGCAGGTCCCAGCGCACCCCGGCAAAGGCACGCTGCGTATCCTGGCCCGCGGTGCGCGCGACGGCCATGCTGTTCAATTGCAATTCGAACTGGCCGCCCAGCCAGGGGTCGGTCAGCCGCTGGCGGAAATCGACGACCGGGATGGCAATGGGCTGCAACCCCTGGCGGTCGTTGGCGCGCAGCGTCTGCACCGCCCATCCGGCGATGGACAAATAGCTGGAGCCGCCAATGCGTTCGGCCTCGAACATCGACCGCAGCCGATCATCACGGCTGATATCATAGCGGCGCATGAAGGTGCGGTCGGTCGTCAACCGGCCCGACCAGCGCACCGACCAATTGGGGTCCATCTGAAATTTGCCGACGGTTTCCAAATAGCCGCGAAAGGCATCGCGCGTCGTGCCCGTCTGGCCCGCCACCGGCACGACCGAGCTGTAGGTGGCATAGGCATTGATGCGGTAGGCACCCAGCCGCGTCAGCGCCCGATACTCGCCCTCCAGCATCGGGGCGGCGGCGGTGTAGACATGCGGCGTGATCGTCAGATCGCGGTTGTCGTCGATCCGCAGATAATAGGGCGCGGCAAATTCAAAGCCATTGACGCGGTCAATGCGGATCTGGGGGACCAGCAGCCCGCTGCCCGAACGGCCCGACGCCTGGTGGCTGAGCCCGGGCAGGGGGATCAGCGGCAACCCGAACAATTCAATCCGCGCACCATCATATTTCACCCGGTCGCGCAGCCGGTTGTAATAGACGCGGACGGCGCGAATCTGCCAGCTGGGGTTATAGGTTTCGCCGGGAGCCACCGCGTCGACCGGATAGGGAGTATAGGCCGCGCGCTCCAATGCCATATCGCCGTTGGGCAGCCGCGTGCCGCGATTGGCCGCCAGCCGCGCGCCATTTTCCAGCACCACCAGCAAATTTTCGATGACGCCGTCGCGCAAGGCATCGGTCAGTTCGATGCGGTCGCCATAGGCCTTGTCGCCTTGCGGATTGGTGACCCGGATATTGCCTTCGGCCACCACCGTTCCGCTTTTGCGGTCCCAGCGGACGGTGTCGGCGCGCAGTTCAATGGCATCGCGCTGCAACAAGACATTGCCATTGGCCGTTACGACATCGGCGTCATTGTCGTAATTGATGGCATCGGCGGCAAAATCAATCTTGTCCTCGCTCGCCGCATTTGCCTTGCTCGATGGTGCTGCTGCGTCCTGCGCTGCGGCGCGCTGCGGTGCGCCAAGCGTCAGCGCCGCGCAGACCAGCCAGAGCGAGGTCTGCACGCGCAACAGACTTGCCGGAGCGTTCCGCATGACTATGTTCCGCTCCCCACAGCTTGGCCCATTGGCGGGCTGGCGGCCTTGCGAATTGCCTTGGCCGTCCGCTCCCCCTATCGGCCGTTTTCGCGTCTATCAATCACCGCTTGAGAAAGTATTGCCATGAACCTTCGCTTTACCGCGCAAATCGATGCATCCGCCGAGACGGTTGCCTTTGCCGTCAAAAAGGGCGGAGTTGCCGGATTGGCCAAGGCGCTGGGCGAACCGCATGGCGCGCTGCTTGCGGCGGCGGCGGCGCAGGCGCGCTTTGAAGGCGCAGCGGGCACGGTGGCGGAAAGTGCCGCGATAGAGAGCGGCCGGACGTTGCGGCTGGTGCTTGTTGGCATTGGCGATGGCAGCGCTGCGGATGCCGAACGCGGCGGTGCGGCGTTGGTGGCCCGCTTGCAGACCAGCGGCGTGACCTCGCTCGCCGTGGATTTTGCGGTGGCTGCGGCGGGCGGAGAGGCGGCCGTGCTGCACTTTGCCCTGGGTGCCCGGCTGCGCAGCTGGCGGCATGATGCCTATCGCACAAAGCTGTCAGAGGCTCAGAAGATTAGCCTCAAAGATATTGTCATTACATCACCTTTTGGCGATCTTGGCAGTGCCTTTGCGCCGCTGGCGGCGATTGCCGATGGGGTGGCGCTGACCCAAGATCTGGTCGCGGAGCCTGGCAACATCATTTACCCCGAAAGCTTCGTCGAGCGGTGCCAGCATCTGCGCGAGCTGGGCGTCGTGGTTGATGTGCTGGACGAGCATCAGATGAAGGCGCTAGGCATGGGCGCGCTGCTGGGCGTGGCACAGGGCTCGGTCCGGCCCCCGCGGTTGCTCGTCATGCGGTGGGATGGTGGCAAGAGTGAAGACAAGCCTGTTGTTTTCATTGGAAAAGGCGTCACCTTTGACACTGGCGGGATCAGCCTGAAGCCCGGACCGGGCATGGACATGATGAAATGGGACATGGGCGGCGCGGGCGCAGTGGCGGGAGTCATGAAGGCGCTCGCCGGACGCAAGGCCAAGGCCAATGTGGTCGGTATCTGCGGGCTGGTTGAAAATATGCCCGACGGCAACGCCCAACGACCCGGTGACATTGTTACCACCATGTCGGGCCAGACGGTCGAGGTGCTGAACACCGATGCCGAGGGTCGGCTGGTGCTGTGCGATTGCATCACCTGGGCGCAGCAGGTTTTTGCGCCGCGCGTGATGGTCGACCTCGCCACCCTGACCGGGGCGATGGTCATCTCGCTTGGCCATGAATATGCGGGCATGTTTGCCAACGATGATGATCTGGCCAGCGCGCTGCTCAAGGCAGGGGAAACGTCGGGCAATCTGCTGTGGCGGTTTCCGCTCAGCGCCGCCTATGACAAGCTAATCGATAGCCCCATTGCCGACATGAAAAATATCGGCCCGCGCGAGGCAGGGTCGATCACGGCCGCGCAGTTTTTGAAGCGATTTGTCGATGATGGTGTCCAATGGGCGCACCTCGACATTGCCGGCATGGCCTGGGCCGACAAGGATGGCGCGGTGTGGGGCAAGGGCGCAACAGGCTATGGCGTGCGCTTGCTCGACCGTTTCGTCGCAGAAAATTTTGAAAGCTGATGACGGTGCCGTGACGGTGACCCGCGTTGATTTCTATCGCCTGACGCGCGATCCGGCGGCGCGGGTTGTGCCGCTGCTGGCTGAGCGGGTGCTGGGGCAGGGGGACCGGTTGCTGGTGGCGGCGGGCGATGCGGCGCTGCGGACGGCGATCAGCGATGCCCTGTGGGCGCACAAAGCCGATGCCTTTTTGGCGCATGGCTCTGTTGATGGCGACACCGCGCGGCTGGACCCCATATTGGTGGGTGCGGACCTTGACCCCAGCCCGCCCAATGGCGCGGCCATGGCGATCATCGCCGATGGGCAGTGGCGCGACGCGGCGCTGGGCTTTGCGCGCAGCTTTTTCCTGTTCGACAACAGCCGAATTGACGATGCGCGCGCAGTGTGGCGGACGCTGGCCAAGGCCGATGGGGTTGAGGCGCATTTCTGGTTGCAGGATGACCGCGGACGCTGGCAGGAAGGGGCGCGGTAGGCAGCAAGGGAGCAGGGACCATGCGGACAGCGATCGGAATGGGCGCAATGCTGTTTCTGGCAGCATGCGGCGGCGGCGACAGCAATGAAATTGCCAGCGGCACCGTGACCGATGCCGACGGCAAATCGGTCGATTACCGCGTCACCCAATCGGGGGACGGCGACACGGGCAACATCAGCATCAAGACCGACGAGGGCGAAATGCAGTTCGGCTCGGGCGCAGCCAATGCCAAAATGCCCGCAGGCTTTACCCTCTATCCCGGTGCCAGGCTGACCGGCGGGTTCGACAGCAAGGCCGACGGCAAGACCGCGACCATGGCCAATTTCGAGGTTGCAGGCAAAGGTGCCGACGTCATCGCCCATTATCGCAAACAGGCCGAGGCGCAGGGCATGACCATCAAGGGCGAGATGAGTTCGCCCGGCAACATCATCCTGACGGCGCAGCAGGATAAACCGGTCAAGCGCAGCGTGCAGATTACCGCCGCCGACAGCGACGGCAAGGTCGTCGGCACCATCATGGCGCAAACCGGCGGCTAGAGCAAAGCGACGCGCGGCCATGGACCCGCCGGCTTGCGGTCCGCGCCGGGCTGCCAGTGACTTGCCATTTTGCAGCGCAGCATCTAGGGGCGCGGCCAACCATAACGTATCCCCCTTCGCAGGAGCAAAATCATGGCGGTCACCCGCACCTTTTCGATCATCAAGCCCGACGCGACGCGCCGCAACCTGACCGGCGCGGTCACCAAAATGCTGGAAGAAGCCGGGCTGCGTGTCGTGGCATCGAAGCGCATTCACATGAGCCGCGAACAGGCCGAAGGCTTTTATGCAGTGCACAAGGAGCGCCCCTTCTTTGGTGAACTGTGCGATTTCATGATGAGCGAGCCGGTTGTCGTCCAGGTGCTGGAAGGCGAAGACGCTGTCGCGCGCAACCGCGAAATCATGGGCGCGACCAACCCCGCCGACGCCGCAGACGGCACGATCCGCAAGACCCACGCGCTGTCGATCGGCGAAAACACCGTGCACGGCTCGGACTCGGACGAAAATGCCGCGATCGAAATTGCGTTCTTTTTCAAGCCGGAAGAAATTGTCGGCTAAGCCGGTCGGCGCTGCGCGCGGTCAAAAATCCATTGCCAATCCGCCTTGCACGGTGACCAATTCGGGACCGGTGTAGCCGAAGGTGCGCGCCGCCCCGACGGTCAGCGTGACGCGCGGAGCGATGTACACCGCGGCATTGGCGCCGGCTTCAGACCATAAATCCCGCGTGCCGCCGCCGCGAACGGCGAGCAGATTGGCCAGGGCCTGCCCGCCGCTGCCGGGCGAGAAGGCGCTGTTGTCGCTGCTGACGATCATCGCGGCATAGGGCGTGATGCTGTGCGGATGCGTGGGGCTTAGCGGCATATGCCAGGCCATCCCCAGCGTTCCGCTCACGCCCCGGTTGCGTTCCCGCACCAAGCTGCTGGCCCCGGCGGCGGTGGTGACGGTGCGGGCCGTATCGACGCTGAACAGGTCGGCGGCGACATAGGGGGTCAGCCATTGCCGGGACCCGATGGAAAAGCTCCGACCGACCGAAAGGCCCGCTCCCTGGCTGTGGCCGCTGGCCCTAATCTGCGCCCGGCTGCCATTGGGGCCGACCAGTTCGCGTTCAAAATGCCGTCGGCCTGCGGTGAGATAGCCGTCGATGGACCATGCACCGCGAATGACCCCGCCCGACAGGCTGATTTGCGTTGCCCGCGCCGGGACGGCGTCAAGGATGCCCGGCAACCGCCCGGTGTCGGCATGGCTGATGCTGATGCCCAGATGGCCTGCCGCGAACTGGCGGCTGATGGTGGCAGTCGCCTGAAGCTGGTCATCGGCCGCAGCGGACAGGACGGCTGCGACGCTGACGGCAGCGGACCAGCGATGGTCGCTGGCACGCGCGGGGTCGGCGGCCTCTTCCTGCGCTGTGGCATTTGTCGGAACCGCGAGCACGGCGGCCAGAATGATGCTATATGTCCCCATGATGCTCCCCCCGAATGAAACGGCTCAAAAACCCGTTACGGCGCATCGTCAAAAACCCTTCGTCGCCGACGAAGGAAAAACTCGTTTAGCGCGTATTAGCCTTTTTCAGCCGATCATGTCAGCGAAAGGCAACAGCCGATGCAGCGAAGGGCAGCCGATAGCGAAGCCGGGCTGGCGCGGGACAGCGTATGGATGCGGCGACTGATCGCGCGCGATGCCACTGCGCTTGCCGAAATCGCCAACGCTTGCGGGCATATTCCTTTTGGGATTGCCTTTCGGTTGCTGGCTGACCGGGCAGAAGCCGAGGACATTGCGCAAGAGACGCTGATCCGGTTGTGGACCTATGCCGAACGGTGGCAAATCGGCCGCCCGATCGCGCCATGGTTGCGGCAAGTTGCGACCCATTTGGCGATTGATCATATCCGCCGCGCACGGCGCATCCGTCAAGGCGATGTGCCCGAACGGACGGACCCGGCGGCTTCGCCCGAGGCGGCGCTGGCCAGTGCGGATGTGCGGGACCGGGTGGCGGCGTGTATCGCGGCGCTCCCCGAACGGCAGCGGGCCGCCATCATCCTGACCTATTATGAAGAGCAGGGGAACCGTCAGGTTGCCGACATGCTGGCCATGGGGCTGAAAGCCTTTGAATCGATGCTGCTGCGTGCGCGCCAGATGCTGCGCAGCTGCTTGGTGGGGCAGGGGTTGCTGGCCGCCGATATGCTGGACGACCGGCCATGACTGCCCCCGCAATGCCCGCCGATCTTGCCCGTTTGCTTGACCTGGTGACTGTGCCGGACCTGCCGCCTGATTTTGCGGCAAAGGTGGTCGCGCGCGCCTTGGCTCAGCCCTACCCCGCGTCCAGCACGGTTCAATCCTTCCCCCCGGGGTTGGGGCACCAGCGGTGGCGGCGGCGAGGCCGGGCACGCTGGTGGCGCGGCGCGCTGGTGCTGGGATCGGCGACACTGCTTGCGGTGACGGCGGCCGCCAGCGGGTGGTTTGGCGAGCGCATTTCCATTCCGGTGCTCAGTCCGCTCATCGACCGGATCATCGGGCCAGAGCGGGCGGCACCACCGCCGCGCCCGACCGGCTCGCCCGCCGCGCCCTTGCCGATCCCCTCGCCAGAACCTGGCGCGGTCGGAGCGGTCGAGGACGCGCGTTCAATCCCTCCGCCGGTGATTGGGCCTAGGTTGGAGCAGGCCGCCGCCGACAGACCGCCGTCCGTCGTGGCGCGCCCTTCGGTCCCTCTGCCTCCCGCCCAAACGGCGCAGGATGGGCGCGCGGCCCCGCCGCCGCCTTTGCCTGTGCGCGCGCTGCCCGTGCCGCCGGGCAAGGCGCAAGCGGATATGGCAGCGCCGCCGGTGCAGCCGGTCACGCCCGCGACGATTTTGGATGAGCCTGCCGATCTGGGCACCCGGCGCGCCGACGAACGGCCTGCCACTGCCCGTGCCGAGCCCGACGCGGCGGCAGACAGCAGTCTGCGCAGTACACCGCCGTCCCCGCTGCCGTCCCCGTTGCCACCCGCGGTGCGAGAGGTCAGTCCCGATGGGCCGGAGCGGCTTCGCCCCGAACCGCAGCGCCGGGCGATCCCGCCGGTGCGTCCGCCGCAGCCAGCCCGGCCCGCGCCGCCGCCGCCGCCCGCGCGTCAGCCGCCTGCCGCACGCCGTGCGCCAGGGGGATGAAGGGTTTTGCCCGTCCATCCGTATCCGGATGCGAGCTTTGATTTGGGAAAGCTCGGTGCATAAAGGATACCGACATGAAAGATGATGTTTCGATCATGGCCGCGGTGGTGGCCACTGCCATCGCTGTCGCTCCCGCCGCCGCATTGGCGCGCGATCCGGCCCCGGTTGCGGCCAGACCGGTCGTCGCGGCCCCCGAGCGCATTGCGCCAAAGCCGACCGGCCCCACCAAGACTGAAATCATCCGCCAACTCAACGCCCGTGCCAAGGCGGCGGTGGCGGGTGGCGCAGACCCGGCGCAGGTGCGGGCGGCGGTGCAGGCTCACAAGCAAAAGCTGCGTCGGCGCGCGAATGCGGGCTAAAGCAACCCAGCCCGTCGCGGCCCGTTTGCGCTGATCCCCGGGCGCAAACGGGCCTTGGCAGCCGCCATCAGAATTGATTGGCGATTTGCATCAGCCCTGCCAGCTTGCGCGGGGCCACCGCCAGCCAGCTTTTCGCAATCCAGTCGGCAATATGGTCCCAATCGTTGCGACCCAGGTCCAGGCGGATGCCGATCCACCCGTCCCCGAAATAGGCCGGGCGGAAATACATGTCCGCATCCTGTTCGATCAGCGCGGCCTGTTCATCGGCGCCGCTGATCTTCACCAGCAGCGCAGTGCGCCCGTCGCCGTGATGATCGTGGGTGAAATAGGCGAATTTCTTCCCCTTGATGATGCCAAAGCAGGGCATGCCATGGCTGATAATCTCGTCTGCTTCGGGCTGGCTCATGGCGATGGCGCGAACCTGGCCCAGCCAATATTCGGGTGTGTTTTCGCGCTGCACCCATTGCGCCAGAATCCGCGGATAGAGTTGATGTTCGGCCAGACGCACCCGCGCGGCGAGCGTTTCGGGCGTGTCATTGGGCAGGATTGCGACGTGCGTTTGCCCCAGCACGGTTCCGTCATCGACCTCGGGCGTGACCAGGTGGACCGAACAGCCCGCTTGCGTGTCGCCCGCATCCAGCGCCCGCTGGTGCGTGTCGAGCCCCTTATAGTTCGGCAACAGCGACGGGTGGATATTGAGCATCCGCCCGGCCCAACGCTCGGTAAAGTCGGGGGTCAACAGCCGCATATAGCCCGCCAGCGCAATAAACTGCGCCCCGGCGTCGCGCGCGGCGCGCTCCATGACCGCGTCATGCTCCGCGCGGGTCATGCCATGGTGCGAATGGGCAAAGGTCGCAAGGCCCTCCGCCGCAGCCAGCGTCAGACCCGGTGCAGCGGGATTGTTGCTGGCCACCAGCACGACCGTATAGGGGCAATCGGCGGCGCGGCTGGCATAAAGCAGCGCGGCCATATTGGTGCCTTCGCCCGAAATGAAGATGGCGATGGGGGTTTTCATGGCTGTTGCTTGGAACCCCGTCTGTGCCGAGCTCGTCGAAGCACTGTCCTTCCTTCTTTCGTCAATTGCCAACAAAGGAACGGCCCTTCGACAAATTTAGGGTCATGACCCTTGGGCAGACAGGGTGGGGTTAGGCGGTGTGCACCGCATACCAATCACCCTTGGCGCTCCATGTGCCTGCGCTCCCGTTGACCTGGCAGCCCTTTTCCCCCGCAGCAATATGGCCAATGCGGTGAACGGTTTCGCCAGCTGAGGTCAGCGCAGCCGCCACTGCTTCGGCGTCATCCGCCGCTACCACGACGGCCATGCCGATGCCGCAGTTGAACGTGCGCGCCAGCTCATCTGGTTCGATGTTTCCCTGGGCCTGGAGAAAGGCCATCAACCGCGGCAAGGGCCAGGCATCGGCATCAATATGCGCGTGGCAATGGGCGGGCAGAATGCGCGGGATATTTTCCAGCAGGCCGCCGCCCGTGATATGCGCCAGCGCGTGGATGCGGCCCTTGCGGATTTCCGGGAGCAAGGCGCGGACGTAAATGCGCGTCGGCTCCATCAACGCATCGATCAGCAGCCGGTCGGGATCGAACAGCGCCGGGCGGTTGAGCTTCCACTCCTTGTCCGCTGCGAGCCGCCGGACGAGCGAAAAGCCATTGGAATGAACGCCCGACGAAGCGAGCCCCAGGATGACATCACCCGCCGCCACTTTGTCCGCCGTCAGCACCTGGTCGCGCTCGACTGCGCCGACACAAAATCCGGCCAGATCATAATCGCCCGCCGCATACATGCCGGGCATTTCGGCCGTTTCGCCGCCAATGAGCGCGCATCCGGCCTGTTTGCACCCCTCGGCAATGCTGGCCACGACGGCTGTCGCGACATCATTGTCCAATTTGCCGGTGGCATAATAATCGAGGAAGAACAGCGGCTCGGCACCTTGCACGATCAGATCATTGGCGCACATGGCGACCAGGTCGATGCCCACCCCCGCGTGCCGTCCCGATTCGATGGCCAGTTTCAGCTTGGTGCCCACCCCATCATTGGCGGCCACGAGCAGCGGATCGGTAAATCCCGCTGCTTTCAGATCAAAAAAGCCCCCGAATCCGCCCAGATCGGCGTCGGCCCCGGCGCGGCGCGTGGCCTTTGCCAGCGGCGCAATGGCACGCACCAGGGCGTTGCCCATGCTGATCGAAACACCGGCGTCGGCGTAGGTATAGCCTTTCGGCTGGTTGTGCTTGGCATCCATGCCAAGCGCGACTATCGCTTTCGACCGGTAATTGCCATGCTTTCTGTGACCTCCGCCCCGTCCCTTGATTCGATGCGCCGCGAACCCCGTTGGGGCGCGCTGGCGCTGCGTTGGCGCTGGCTGGCGCTCGCGCTTGCGTTGCTAGCGGTGCTGTTGGCGGTGGCGGTGGAAAGCCAGATTGAGCGCGGCAATCGCGGGATTACGCCGATCAACAGCAGCAGCGATTTTGCCGCCAGCGGGATCAAGGTCGATGCCATCGGCACCAATGCCGATGACGCGCGCAGCAAGGGCTGGCGCGAGGCGCAGCGCCAAGGCTGGCAGCAACTCTACCGCAAGATCAACGGCACCGCCGGGCCCACATTGTCCGATTCCGCGCTGGACGGGATTGTGTCGGCCATTGTGGTTGAGCGCGAACAAATTGGCCCGCGCCGCTATGTCGCGACGCTGGGCGTGCTGTTCGACCGGGTGCGCGCGGGCCAGATTTTGGGGGTCAGCGGACGCGTGCTGCGTTCGCCGCCGCTGCTCGTCCTGCCGGTCTATTCGGTCGACGGTCTGCCGCAGATGTTTGAACAGCGCAGCGGGTGGCAACGCGCCTGGGCCGAATTTAACACCGGCGACAGCAGCATCGATTATGTGCGCACCGCCGGGACCGGGGCCGACACGTTGCTGCTCAACTATGGCCAGACGAGCCGCCGCAGCCGGGTGTGGTGGCGCAACATCCTTGACCAATATGGTGCCGCTGACGTGCTGATTCCGGTCGCGCGGTTGCGGTACAGCTATCCCGGCGGGCCCGTCGTCGGGCGCTTTTCGGCCCGCTATGGCCCCGACAATCGCCTGATCGGCAGCTTCACGATGCGCGCACCCACGCCTGCGGCCATCACCGACATGATGGAAAAAGCGGTGGTCGAAACCGACCGGCTCTATGCCGAGGCGCTTGCCGCCGGGGTGCTGCGCGCCGACAGTTCGCTGGTGCTGGAGCGCGTGGTGGAGGAAAAGGAAATCGAAGCACTGCCGACCGAGGACGCCGACGCCGCGCCCGCCGAAACCGATGACAGCGTGCCCACCAGCGCGCCGCAGGGGGCGCAGACCTTCTCCGTGCAATATAGCTCGCCCGATGTTGCCAGCGTGTCGGCCACCGAACGCGCGGTCGGCGGCATCGCCGGGGTGCAGTCGGCGGCGACCAACAGCCTGGCGCTGGGCGGCACATCGGTCATGCGCGTCGTTTATCGCGGTGACGCCGATGATTTGCGCGCTGCGCTGGCCGCGCGCGGATTTTCGGTCCAGGTCAGCGGCTCGACGCTGCGCATCTCGCGCTGATGGCCCGCGCGGCGGCTCTGGCGGCGCAAGCGGTCCTGCCGCTCGACTGGAGCGCGGGCGGATCGAACGACCCGCCGCTGATTGCCGGATCATGCAACCAGGATGTGCTGCGCTTTTTGGCGGGCCATGCCGCCTGGCCAGTGCGCTGCGCGGTGCTGACCGGCCCGCCGCAATCGGGCCGCAGCCTGATCGGGCGAATCTTTGCGCGCACGACGGGCGGGCAATTGGTCGATGGACCGGCTTCGCTGAGTGAAGAGGCGCTGTTCCATGCCTGGAACGCGGCGCAGGCCAGCGGGCGCCCGCTGCTCATCATCGCCGATGCTCCGCCGGCCAATTGGGGCGTGGCGCTTCCCGATTTGCGCTCGCGCCTGGCTGCCGTGCCGGTCGTGCGCATTGGCGAGCCTGATGATGACTATGCTCGCGACTATATCACCGCTCATTTCGCGCAGCGCGGCGTGGCGGTGACGCCCGATGTCGCGGCCTTCATTGTCACACGCATGCACCGCAGCCATGCCATGCTGGCGCAGGTGGTCGCCGCGCTTGACACCGCGTCGCTCGCATCCGGACGGCGCGTGGGCAAGCGGCTGGCCAGCGAAGTGCTGCGCAACGCAGGATTGATTCACGACGATCTGGTCGATCAGGCAGGAGCAGCCGAATGAGCAGCGAGTTCGGGCCGCGCGACAAGTTTTTCAACCGCGAACTCAGCTGGCTGGCGTTCAACCGGCGGGTGATGGAAGAAGCGCAAAATCCCGCGCATCCCCTGTTGGAACGGCTGCGCTTCCTGTCGATCTCGGGCAGCAATTTGGATGAATTTTTCATGGTCCGCGTGGCGGGGCTCAAGGGACAGCAGCTGCAGGGGATAGAGGATTTGTCCGCCGATGGCCGCACGCCGGGCCAGCAGCTGGCGGAGATTGAGGCCGAAGTGAACCGGCTGGTCGATGAACAACAGGCGCTGTGGCACCGGATGCGCGCCGAACTGGCCGATGCAGGGATCATCGTGCTGCACCACCCCGACCATGCGGAGCCGCTGCGCGCGGCGCTGCGCCGGTTTTTCATCGACGAAATTTTCCCCATTTTGACGCCGCAGGTGCTGGACCCGGCGCATCCCTTTCCCTTCATCGCCAACCGCGGGCTGGGGCTGATCTTTGATCTGGTGCGCCAGTCGACCCGGGAGAAGGTGCGCGAGCTGGTGATGGTTCCGCCCTCGCTGCCGCGCTTTGTCAGGGTGCCGGGCGATGCCCAGCAATGGGTGCCCATCGAAACCCTGATCGAATTGTTCGGCGATGTGCTGTTCCCCGGCTTTATTGTGCGCGCGCAAGGCACGTTTCGCATCATCCGCGACAGCGATATTGAAATTGAGGAAGAGGCAGAGGATTTGGTCCGTACTTTCCGGACCGCCATTCGCCGCCGCCGCCGTGGCCGGGTGATCCTGTTGGAGCTGGACGCCGACATGCCCGGCGAGCTTGCCGACATTTTGGGCGATGAGGTGATGGGGCACGAGGCCATTGTCGCCAAAATCGACGGCTTCGTCGGCATCGCCGCGCTGTCGGCGCTGGTGGACAGCGACCGGCCCGACCTGAAGTTTCAACCCTATAGCCCGCGCTTTCCCGAACGGATCCGCGAACATGGCGGCGATTGCTTCGCTGCCATCCGGTCGAAGGACATTGTGGTCCATCATCCCTATGAAAGCTTTGACGTTGTCCTGTCCTTCCTGCGGCAGGCGGCGGCGGACCCCGATGTGGTGGCGATCAAGCAGACGCTGTACCGCGCGGGCAACCAGTCGCCCGTCATCCGCGCGCTAATCGAGGCCGCAGAGGCGGGCAAATCGGTTACCGCCGTGGTCGAGCTCAAGGCCCGCTTTGATGAAGAACAAAATCTGCTGTGGGCCAATCAGCTGGAACGCGCGGGCGTGCAGGTCGTCTATGGCTTTATCGAGTGGAAAACCCACGCCAAAATATCAATGGTCGTGCGGCGCGAAGGGGGCGGCTATCGCACCTATTGCCACTTTGGCACGGGCAATTACCACCCGGTGACCGCGCGCATTTATACCGACCTGTCCTTCTTCACGGCCGATCCCCGCGCGGCGCGCGATGCGGCGCAGCTGTTCAACTATATCACTGGCTATGTCGAACCCGAGGCGCTGGAACTGGTGACCATGTCGCCGCTTGGCATGCGCGACCATTTGTTCCGTCTGATCGACGCCGAAATCGCGGCGGCGCGGGCGGGCGGGGCCAGCGGGCTGTGGGCCAAGATGAACAGTCTGGTTGACCCCCGGATCATCGACAAGCTCTATGAAGCCAGCCAGGCCGGGGTGCCCATCGACCTGATCGTTCGCGGCATTTGCTGTCTGCGCCCGGGCGTGCCGGGCCTGTCCGAGACCATCCGGGTCAAATCCATCGTTGGCCGGTTTCTGGAACATAGCCGCATCTGGGCCTTTGCCAATGGCGCCGAACTGCCGCATCAGGGGGCACGGATGTTCATCAGCTCGGCCGACTGGATGCAGCGCAATTTCGACCGCCGGGTTGAATATATGATCCCGATCATGAACCCGACCGTGCATGATCAGATTTTGGATCAGGTGATGGTGGCCAATTTGCTCGACAATGAACAAAGCTGGCACCTGCAATCCGATGGCCGCTATGTGCGCGCCGAAGATGATGGCAAGCCGTTCAACCTGCACCATTATTTCATGACCAACCCGTCGCTGTCCGGGCGGGGCACCACGCTGCGCCAGCGCAAGGACGTGCCGCAGCTCGATATCGGTGGACAGCGATAACCATGCCGGGTCGGGGGCAGGCAAATCGGCGGCGGGCCGCAGTGATCGACATTGGGTCGAACTCGGTCCGGCTGGTGGTCTATGAAGGGCCGCGCCGGGTGCCGGCGGTGATTTTCAATGAAAAGGTCGCGGCGGGGCTGGGTCGCGGGCTGCCTCTAGATGGACGGATCGCACCCGCCGATGCCGCCCGGGGCCTGGCTGCCCTGCGCCGCTTTGCCGCGCTGGCCAAGGCGATGGCGGTCGATGAATTGCAATGCGTTGCCACGGCCGCCGTCCGGGATGCCGCCAATGGCAGCGAATTTGTCGCGGCTGCTGCTGCGGAAGGATTGAACATCCGCCTGCTCAGCGGGGATGAAGAGGCCCGCGCGGCGGGGCTTGGCGTGCTCTCGGCGATCCCGGCGGCGCGGGGTATTGCCGTTGATTTGGGTGGCGGCAGCCTGGAGCTGGCCGAAGTTGGCGGCGGCACGGTGGGGCGCACCACCAGCTTCCCTCTGGGCGTGCTGCGCTTGCCCGCGCTGCGCAAGGATGGCCCGCTGCCGTTCGACCGCACGATCCGGACCATGCTGAAGCAGGCTGGTTGGCCGGGGTCCGCGCGCGGTGCGCCGCTCTATCTGGTGGGCGGATCGTGGCGGGCGCTGGCGCGGCTCGACATGGAATTGACGCGCCAGCCGCTGCCGCTGCTCGACCAGCATGATCTGCCGCGCGCGGCGGTGCGGCGGCTGGTCCGCGCGGTGGCGCGGATGAGCCATGACGAGCTGCGCGCCGTGCCCGGCATGTCGTCCGCGCGCGCCGCCGCCATGCCCGATGCCGTCGCCTTGTTGGCGGCGCTAACCGGAGCCATTGACGCGCCGACGATGACCATCTCGTCATCGGGCCTGCGCGAAGGATTGCTGTTCGGGGCCTTGCCCGACGATGTCCGGGCACAGGACCCGTTGCTGGTCGCGGCGGAATATGAAGGGCGCAGGCTGGCTCGTTTTGCCGCGCATGGGCGCGAGGTCGATCGCTGGATCGCGCCGCTGTTCGCCGATGATGACGCCGATGCCCGGCGGTTGCGGCTGGCGGCTTGCCTGCTCAGCGATGTCGCCTGGTCGGCCAACCCCGACTTTCGCGCCGATCGGGGGTCCGAAATCGCCCTGCACGGCAACTGGCGCGGCATTGACGTTGTGGGCCGTGTCTTGCTGGCGCAGGCGCTGCATACCGGCTTTGGCGGCGGGGCAGCGGATTTTGCCCGCTTCCTCCCCGAAACCGCCGCACCATTGCTGGTCCGCGCGCGGCAATGGGGCCTGGCCATCCGCCTGGCGCAGCGTTTGTCGGGCGGACTGGAAGCGCCGCTGACCGGGACCAGCCTGGCCATTGTCGGCGACAAATTGCAGCTCGACCTTGGCCCCGACTGGACCATGCTCGCGGGTGAAGCCGTAGGCCGCCGAATGCGAAATCTCGCCACCGCGCTGAATCTGGAGGCCGAGGTTACGGGTTGAGGCCACCTCCATGCGGCGTGCCATGAATTGCCAGGGGCCGGTGTTGCTGTCGCTTTGGGGGCAACATGGCCTTCGCCAACCCCCGCGCTTCCCTTATGCAGTTTTTGCGGCTATGGGCGCGCATCGCAGACCTTATCGGGATTGATATTTTCGCATGGCGAAAGAAGAATTGCTGGAAATGCGCGGCCAGGTGGTCGAGCTGTTGCCCAACGCGATGTTTCGCGTGCGGCTGGAAAATGACCATGAAATCCTGGGGCATACCGCCGGAAAGATGCGCAAGAACCGCATCCGCGTGCTGGTGGGCGACGAAGTGCTGGTGGAACTGACGCCCTATGACCTGACCAAGGGTCGGATCACTTATCGCTTCAAGTGATGGCGACCACGCTGCCCGTGCCGCTGGTGCTGGCTTCATCGTCGCCGCGCCGCCGCGAATTGCTGGTGCAAATTGGCGTGACGCCAACGCGCATCGCCTCCCCCGATATCGATGAAACACCTGCGCGCGGGGAGCTGCCGCGCGCCTATGCGCTGCGCATGGCGACGCAAAAGGCACTGGCGGTGAACCGCGCGCAAGATGAAGCTGTACTGGCGGGCGACACAGTGGTCGCGGTCGGGCGCCGCATCCTGCCGCGTGCGGCGGATGCAGCGGCGGTGGCCGCGTGCCTCACCCTGCTGTCCGGTCGCCGCCACCGTGTCTTTTCAGCCATTGCGGTCATCGACGCGGATGGGCTGCTGCGCGCGCGCCTGTCGGAAACCGTGTTGACGTTCAAACGGCTGCATCGCGACGAAATCGCGGCTTATGCCGCCAGCGGAGAGGGCGAGGGCAAGGCCGGAGGCTATGCCATTCAGGGCACCGCCGCGCTGTTCGTGCGCGCGTTGATGGGCAGCCATTCGGGCGTTGTCGGCCTGCCGCTGTATGAAACCGGCGTCCTGCTGGGTGCAGCGGGTGTATTGCGCCATCATGGCTGAATGGCTGTTTGAAGACGGCATTGGCGAACGCCGCGCGGCACTGGTCGCGGACGGGCGGATCGTGCGCGCCATGGTGGAGCGTGACGATGATGGGCCGCCCGTCGGATCGGTGATGGCGGCGCGGCTTGGTGCGCGCGATGCCGTGCGGCGGCGCGCGGCGGCCCGCTTGCCCGGCGGTGAAGAAGCGTGGCTGAGCCCCGTGCCGCCTGGATTGACCGAGGGTGCGGCGTTGACCGTACGGCTGGTACGCCAGGCGCTGCGCGAGCCGGGGCGGGTGAAGCCGGCGCAGGTGCAGCCTGCGGACGGGCCAGCCGCCTTGGGACCCGACTTGCACGCCCGCATCACCGCCACGGATTTGCCGGTGCGCACGGTATCGGCGCAGGCGACGCCCGACGCGCTAGAGGGGGCAGGGTGGGGCGAGCTGCTCGATAGCGCGCGGACCGGGCACTGGCCCTTTCCTGGCGGCGCGCTTGTCCTGTCCTTGACGCCCGCCATGCTGGTGATCGATGTCGACGGCGATCTGGCACCCGCCATGCTCGCCGAGGCAGGGGCCGTGGCAGCGGCGCGGGCCATCGTCGCGCTGGGGTTGGCGGGGGCCATTGGCATTGATTTTCCGACACTGGCCAGCCGCGCCGAGCGGCACCAGGTGGACGCACGGCTTGGCGAAGCGTTGGCCGACGTGGCGCATGAGCGCACGGCCATCAACGGGTTCGGCTTTGTGCAAATCGTCATCCGGCGCGAGCGGCCATCGCTTATCGAACGGATGCAATGCGATGCCGTGGGGAGCGATGCGGTGGCCTTGCTGCGGGCAGCGGAGCGGGCGGTGGGGGCCGGGCCCCTGACGCTGACCGCGCGGCCCGTGGTGATCGACCATCTGACGGCGCATGGCGCATGGCTGGAGCAATTGGCGCGGCGCACCGGGCGCGCGGTGACGCTGGTGGCCGATGCAGCAGCGAAGGGCACTGGTCATGCCCAATAGGCCGCGAACCGAAAATGCGCCCAGCTGGGCCGCGCGCTGCCCCCTATGTGGCAAGCCGCGCGCGCAGCAATATCGGCCCTTTTGCGGGCGCGGGTGCCGCGATCGCGATCTGGGTCGCTGGTTCGGCGAGACCTATCGCATGGCCAGCGATGCACCGGTCGACGCCGACGATGATGCGCAATAAAGCGTCTGGACAGCAGGCAGGCGTCTGCCTATAGCCGCGCTTCGCTGCGCCGGACCCGTCCGGCGGGCCACTCGCCCGGGTAGCTCAGTTGGTAGAGCAACGGATTGAAAATCCGTGTGTCGGCGGTTCGAATCCGTCCCCGGGCACCAGTTTTGGCGTGAAGAAATCACGCGGGGCGTGATTTTAGCCAAAACTCCCGAAGCGACAGCGCAGGGGTGTCGGCGTGAAGAAATCACGCGGGGCGTGATTTTAGTCAAAACTCCCGAAGCGACAGCGCAGGGGTGTCGGCGTGAAGAAATCACGCGGGGCGTGATTTTAGCCAAAACTCCCGAAGCGACAATGGCAGCCAGTCCATGAAAAACCCCGACCATCCCCATGGGGACGACCGGGGTCTTGTTGGCGGTGCTACGCCGTCAGGTCAGAACTTGATCCCTGCCGCAATGCCATAGCGGCGGGGGTCCAGCGTGAACACGTTGGTGAACAGACCCGATGACTGGTCGGTCACATAGAGGCCGGTCACGGGCTGGCTGTTGAAGATATTCTGCACAAAGCCGCGGACGAACCATTTGCTGTCCTTGCCGTTCAGCTGCAGCTGCGCATTGGCCTGGGCATAACCGTTGATCTCATTGATCCGGCCATTGAAGATATTGCCATAGCTGTCCCCCGTATAGGACAGGTCAAAGCGCGGCACGAGCGTCATGTCGGGGCCGATGTCCGCGGTATATTGGATGCCCACGCTGAACTTGTAATTCGGCGCTTGCGGCAGCTTGTTCCCCCGGATGTTGACGGGCACCCCGGCATTTTCGATGGTGATGCCGCCAAAGGCCGCACCCGCCGCACCGGCGGCCTGCGCCTCCAGCACCGAACAAATGCCAAAGGCCCCGGGCGAGTAGATCCCGCTGTTGGGGCCAAAGCCGGTCGGCGCGCGCAGCCCCAGTCCGGCATTGATGGCCGAGACAAAGCCCGCCGCGCCCGCCGCATTGCCCGCCGTGCGCGGGACCACTGCGCAGTTGGCGCCGTTGGTGATATCCTTGATGATCACCGTGTCCGAACGCCCGCCCGATGGATCGCGCGGATTGCCATGGAATTTGTCGCTCGACACTTTGGTATGCAGATAGGACGCGCCCATGTTGATGACCAAATTGGGCGAAGGCGTAATCACCGCTTCGGCCTCCAGCCCGTAAATATCGGCGTCAACATTGTCGTTCACCGACGTGCGCGCGACGATGCGGCTGAGCTGCAAATCCTTATATTTATAATAGAAAGCGGTGACGTTCAGCTGAAGATCGCCAAAGCGGTTCTTGCTGCCGATTTCAAAGCTGTTGACGATTTCGGGCACGAAGCTTTCGGCCACGGCAAAAATCGGCTGTAGCGGCGGGTTGATGCCGCCGGATTTGTAACCGCGCGAATAGCTGATGTAGATCAGATTGTCGGGTGTGATTTTCCAATCGAGCACCGCGCGACCGGTAATTTCGTCAAAGCCGACGCGGCGCACCTGGAATGGCTGCGCCCCCGCCAGGCCCGGATCGGCATCGAAGGTTCCGGCAAAGGGCGAATTGAACACATTGCCCGTTTGCGTGAAGGGCACCAGGAAACTGGCCAGGGTGGACCGGGCGCGCACCTGTTTCTTGTCATTGGTATAGCGCGCACCAACCGTCAGCTTGATGGCATCGGACATTTCCCAATAGGCCTCCCCAAACAGGCCATAGGATTCCACTTTCAGATCATCGGTGTTGTTCCGGAAGAACGGCGTGCCGAGATAGGATGGCGGCAGCGGGCCGCCCGCCGCTGGCGGATTGCCGAGCGCCGTGAAGGTCCCCAAAATGCCGGTCAGATAGTCGATGCCAAAGCTGTTCACATAATAGCTGTTTTCGGTGAGGTGCGACTTTCCGTAAATGCCGCCGACCGTGAAGTTGAAAGCGCCTTCAAAGTCGGTGGACAGGATAAGCTCGCCGGACCAGCTGCTCGATGTCTGGTTGGACCGGTCGAAATCCTGCGGTGTCGCGCCGCAAATGCTGTTGCCGCCATAGCTGCCAAGGCCCGAAGGGTCAGTGTCCGACGTGCACAAATTGCCATTGGGTCCGCCCGGGATGAGCGCCGCGCGCACGGGATTGAGATAGGTGGCGAGGGCCGGGCCGCCCGCGCCGGTCGCCAGCGCCTGCAAGGTGTTGAGCGCCGGGGCAAAAAAGCTGCGGTCCTGCACCGACAGGTTATAGTCCTGGCGGCTGTCGACGCGGGCCTTTTGATAAATGCCGGCCAGCGAGAGGTTGATCGCGCCAAAGCTGTGGTCAAACCGCCCTTGCACCTGCAATTCGTCCGAGAAATATTCGGGGTTGAAATCGGTGCGCACGACGCGCGGATCCGCCGGGCTGGTAAAGGTCGACAGCGGGTCGGGTCCATAGAGGCTGCCCAGCGCCAACCCTGTCGGCAGCCCGCGGATGGCGAAAAATTCGCGGCTGGTGAGCACGCCGACAAAGGTCGAATTGCTGTTCGTCACACCGGGATCGCGCCGGTTGTTGAGGCAGCCCAGCACGCCGGTTGGGTCGCGCTGGCAATATTGCTTTTGAATCCGCATGCGATTGTCGTTTTCGCGGAAATAATAACCCAGAATGTCGATGGTCGTGTCGGGGCCGGGTTCCCAGCGCAGGGAGCCGCGCACCGCATACATGTCGCGATCGTCAATCCGGCTCCCGTCAAAGGTGTTGCGGGTGAAGCCATCGCGGTTGAGGTAGAAACCGGCCACGCGAATGCCCAGCGTGTCGCCCAGCGGCAGGTTGACCATGCCCTTGGCCTTGATGCTGTTGTAATTGCCATATTCAAATTCGGCATTGGCGGCAAAATCGGACAAATTGGGCTTCGCGGTGACGACATTGACCACGCCCGATGTTGCATTGCGGCCGAACAATGTGCCCTGCGGCCCGCGCAGCACTTCGATGCGTTCCAGGTCGAAAAATTCGGTTTCAAACAGGCGGGTGCCGATCAGCGGCGTTTCATTCTGGTGAATCGCGGTCGCACTGTCGCAGCTGACCCCGACGCACAAATCGCCGATGCCGCGAATGGTAAAGCTGGATGAAGTGAAGTTGGTCTTTGTGAAGGTGATGTTCGGCAAGGTCAGTTGCAGATCGGACGGATTTTCAATCTGCTGCGCCTCCAGCGATTCCGCGCTGAACGCCGACACGGCGATGGGCACATCCTGAAGCCGTTCGGACTGGCGCTGCGCCGTGACCACGATTTCGCCGCCAAAGGCATCGGTTTCGGTATCCTCTGCCTCTTGCGCAAAGGCGGGACTGGTCAGGCACAAAGCGACCATGGACGTGCCGAGCAAAGCCTTGAATTTCATAATCATCCTCCCCATGCCGGGCCGCGTCTGCGCGCGGCCACAAAGGCCCAATCTGTGGGAGAGTGTGTCAGACCGGGGACGCAGGTGCCGCCATGGCACCCCAAGGGGATATCGCGCCGCGCCGCCAAACGGCGGCGAGCGGGCAGGGGCAAATTGCCTTGCCCTGCCATCATCCTATCCCGCCGGGGTCAAGATATTGGCCCGGCGCTCCCAGCAACGACCCGCTTGAGCAGGTTCTGTCGGGCGGAAAACTGCGCTCAGTTGACGGGGGCGTCAAGGGGCTTGTGCGGCCCGGCTGCGCGAAAAAGGGCCAAATTCGGCAAAAGCGGCTGTGCCGCAGCGTCAACCAGCGCAGCAAAATCGTGGCTGCCGGATTAAACGCTTGCTCTTGCCGGGCAAATGGCCAATTGGGCCGCGCTGGGGCGGGGTCGGATGTGAAAAGGAACGGCCAATGGGGTGTGATGCCCATGAAGATGACGGCAAGATTTCGGTGCCGAACGACGTGCTTGCTGCCATCAAGACGCTGCTGGCCTGGACGGGCGATGATCCGGCGCGCGAAGGATTGATCGACACGCCCAAGCGCGTGGCCCGGGCCTGGCGCGAATATTGCCAGGGATATGAGGAAGACCCGTCACTGCATCTGTCGCGCACCTTTGAAGAGGTCGGCGGTTATGACGAGGTTGTGCTGCTCAAGGACATTCCGTTCCAGTCGCATTGCGAGCATCACCTGGCCCCGATCACGGGCAAGGCGCATATTGCCTATATGCCGCGCAACCGCGTGGTCGGCATTTCCAAGCTGGCGCGCGTGCTCAATGGCTATGCGCGGCGATTGCAGGTGCAGGAGCGGCTGACCGCAGAGGTTGCACAGTGCATCTGGGACAATCTGCATCCGCACGGTGTGGCGGTGGTCATCGAGGCGCAACATGGATGCATGACAGGCCGCGGCGTGCGCACCCCGGGCGTTGGCATGGTGACCAGCCGCCTGCTGGGATGCTTTCTGGATGACCAGCGCAGCCGCAAGGAGGTGCTGGGCCTGATGGGCTATTGACCCGGGTTTTTGCTGCGCAGCAAAGTGTTGCGCAGTTGCAACCCAGCCGGTTCTTTCTTGCCGACCGTTCTGCCGCGCGTTGACGGCTGGGCGGCGATGGCGCAGAGCCGGATCGTTATCGACGCTTCGTGCAACAACCGGAGCATAATCCGGATTTTTCAATGGAGATGAAAATGCGAAAGGTTCGCTCAATTCTGATCAGCGCCACCATTTTGGGCGCCGGTCTGATCCCCGCCGTCGCATCCGCGCAGGAAGAGCCTGCGGCGGAAGAAGCGGTGGTCGAAGAAGATTATGGCAATGAAATCATCGTCACCGCGTCGAAACGCGCGCAGACGTTGCAGGACACCCCGATCGCGGTTTCCGTGACCACGGCGGAAAGCATTGAACGCTCGCAGGTCCGCGATCTGCTCGACATTCAGTCGCTGGTGCCCAGCTTGCGTGTTGGCCAGCTGCAAAGCTCTGCCAACACGAACTTCATCATCCGCGGCTTCGGCAACGGCGCGAACAATGCCGGCATCGAACCGTCGGTGGGCGTGTTCATCGACGGCGTCTATCGCTCGCGCTCGGCTGCACAGATTGGCGACCTTCCCAATGTGCAGCGCGTCGAAGTGCTGCGTGGGCCGCAGTCGACCCTGTTCGGCAAGAACGCATCGGCGGGTATCATCTCGGTCGTCACCGCCGAACCGCAATTTGACTTCGGCGGATCTGCAGAGGTCAGCTATGGCAATTTCAACGCGATCATTGCCAAGGCTGATGTGACCGGCCCGATTGCCGACAAGCTGGCGTTCAGCCTGTCGGGCGGCATCAACAAGCGCGATGGCTATGTCACCGATCTTGGCACCGGCAACAAGTCGAACGAGCGCGACCGCTGGGGCGTGCGCGGCCAGCTGCTGCTGGAAGCGACCGAGGATCTGAAATTCCGCCTGATCGGCGATTATGACAAGATTGACGAGATCTGCTGCGGCGTCGTCAATGTCGTCGATGGTCCGACGGGCAATGCCGTCCGCGCGCTGGGTGGCCGGGTGGTGTCCAACCAGCCCTTTGCCCGGCGGCAGTGGAGCAATTTCGATTCGACCAACGACATCGAAAATTATGGCGTCTCGCTCCAGATGAACTGGGCGACCGGTCCGTTCGATATCACCACCATCGGTGCCTATCGCGCGGTGCGCGCGCTGACCAACCAGGATTCGGACTTCACCAGCGCCGACCTGATTGGCCGCAATGCGTCCGACACCGCCATCGACACCTATACGCTAGAAGCCCGCGTCGCGACCGACTTTGACGGTCCGATCAACTTCCTGCTGGGCGGCTTCTATTTTAAGGAAGACATCGACACGAGCACGGTGCTGACCTTTGGCCGCGATTTCCGCAACTATGCCAGCTTGCTGAGCGGCGGGGCCTATACCAGCCTGGAAGGCACGCTGCGCGCGCTCAACGGCCTGCCGCCGCTGGCGGGCCTGCCGGCCAGCCAGCTCTTTGGTGCGCAGGGCCAAGGCCGGTTTGAAAATTATGATTATTCAAACCGCGCCATCTCGATCTTTGGTCAGGCCGACTGGGAAATCGTCGACACGCTGACGCTGTCGCTGGGCGGCAACTATACCAAGGACAAGAAGCGGGTCGGAACCAACATCACCACGACCGATGTGTTTTCCAACATCGATCTGGTGCGCACGGCGGCCAATGCGGGGATTCCGGGGCAAATCAACCTGCCGACGGGGACCATTTTTCCGCGCACCACGGCCTGTGCGCCTGGCGCTCCGGCGGGCACCTGCAACCCGTTCCTGGGCCTGCGTCCGTTGCAGTTCATCCCGCCCTTCCTGAACTTCCCCAACGCGGTGGAAACGGGCCGGACAAGCGACAGCGACTTCAGCTACACCATCCGCCTGTCGTGGGAAGCGAGCGACAATATCAGCCTTTATGCAACCCATGCGACGGGTTTCAAGGCGACGTCGTTCAACCTGTCGATCGACAGCCGTCCGTTCGCCAGCGACTTCATCCCCGGCTCGCCGTTCCAGGTTCCGGCCCCGGCACCTTCGGCCATCCGCACCGCGCTGGGCGCGGCGCTGCCGAACAACCTGACGACCGGCACCCGCTTTGCGGAGCCGGAAGAGGCGACGGTGTATGAAGTGGGCATCAAGGGCAGCTTCGAGGGCCTTGCCTTCAACGTCGCCCTGTTCGAACAGTCGCTGAAAGGCTTCCAGGGCAATGTGTTCATTGGCACCGGTTTCGTGCTGTCGAACGCCGAAAAGCAATCGGTGCGCGGGGTGGAGCTGGATTGGTCGATCTCGCCGGTCCGCAACCTGACCTTCACGGGCGCGCTGACCTACCTCGACAGCAAGTTCGACCGCTACACCGGCGGTTCGCGGCTGGTGCCGGGCAGCTTTGCTACCGTGCCGACCGACCTGTCGGGTGAGCGTCCGGCGGGCATCCCCGAATATTCGCTCAGCTTTGGCGGCACCTACACCGCCGATCTGGGCGGCGGGACCGACCTGACCTTCCACGCCGATTATCAGCATGAAGGCAATGTCACCATCGCCCAGGGCCTGCCGCTGTATAAGCGCAGCGTCGACAATCTGTCGTCGTCGATCACCCTGGCGCTGGAAAACGGCCTGAGCGTCAGCCTGTGGGGCCGCAACCTGACCAACGACCGCTATATCACCACGCTGTTCCCCAGCGTCGCGCAGGCGGGTTCGCTGTCGGGTTATCGCAACCAGCCGCGCACCTATGGGATCGCAGCCAAGTTCAAATTCTGATCGCCAATTGGTGCGAAATCGAACAGGGAAGGGGCGGGCCGTTGGTCCGCCCTTTTTCGTTGGAGCAAAATGAATGACCGCCACCGCGCGCGCGCGAGCCTTTACGCAGGTCGATGTGTTCACCCAAATCCCGCTGCGCGGCAATCCGGTGGCGGTGGTGCTGGACGGGGCAGGGATCGATGATGCGGCGATGCAGGCCTTTGCCAATTGGACCAACCTGTCCGAAACCACCTTTGTCCTGCCCGCAACCGACGCGGCAGCGGATTATGCGCTGCGCATCTTCACGCCCAAGAGCGAGCTTCCCTTTGCCGGGCACCCGACGCTCGGGACGGCGCATGCCGTGCTGGCGGCAAGGCTGGCGCAGCCACGCGGTGGCAAATTGGTTCAGCAATGCGCCATTGGGCTGGTGGAGATTGACGTGGGGGACGGCGGCCTGTCCTTCACGCTGCCCACGGCCACGCTGACACCCGCACCCGCCCTCGACATGTTGGCGGCGGCGCTGGGCGCGGCGCTGCTGGCACCGCCCATGGTTGTCGATGTCGGCCCGCGCTGGGTGGTGGGGGAGGTGTCCGGATGGGATGCGCTGGGCGCGCTGCGGCCCGATATTGCCGCGCTCGCCGCCTATGACCGCGCGCATGGGGTGACGGGTCAGACGCTGTTCGCGCGCGATGCCGACCCTGCCGGACCGCTGCTGGTGCGCAGCTTTGCGGCGGGCGACGGTATTGCGGAGGACCCGGTGTGCGGCAGCGGCAATGGCGCCGTGGCCGCCTTTCGCCTTGCGCAAGGCTCGCTGGTGGACGGCGACCGCTATACCGCTGTGCAGGGGCGCTCCGTGGGCCGCGATGGGCGGGTTGAGGTGCGCATCGTCGACGGCGCGGTACATGTCGGTGGTGCCTGCTGCACGGTGATCAGCGGCGTGGTGCTGCTGTGAGCCGTCACCTGCGCCGGGGGAGGGCATAGGCGCGCAGGAAGCGGTCGACTGCGCCGCCAATCGCCGCATCGTCGGGAACGGTCCCCGCGACCGCGCCATAGCGCCACTCCACCTCGGTAAAGCCGCGCACCAGACCAAAGAAATGGCTGGCGGCAACCGCAGGGTCAGCGCGCTCGATATGGCCATCCGCCATCGCCTGCGCCATCGCCTCGGTCAGCATCGCCTTTAACCGGTTGGGGCCCGCCTCCATGAACAGGCCCGCCAGTTGCGGTGCCCGCTCAATCTCGGCCGATATCCGGCGGTCAAAGCGCAATATTTCCTCGTCGCTCAGAAATGCGATCATGGACCGGCCAAAGCCCATCAGCTGGTCGCGAAAAGTGGCAGCGGTGCCAATGCCGCTGGCCAGCGCAATGCGCATCTTCGCACATTCCGCCTCGACCACCGCCGCGTACAGCTTATCCTTGCCCTGATAGTGATTGTAGATTGTCACTTTGGACACGTCGGCCCGCTGCGCAATGCGCTCAATCGAAGCGGCGACAAAGCCCACGGTGAAAAACTCCTCGCGCGCGGCCAGCAAAATGGCGTGCTGCTTGGCCAGATCGACCGGTCGATGGGGTTTTTTGTGGGGCATGCAACCTTTTGCGGGTCGGGTCGTTAATGAACGCAACTGTTCAAATGAACGCTTGCGTTCATTATAGTAACAGCTACGCAAGGGGACGTCGAGTCGCCCCGCCGGACAGGAGCCGCACGTTGCCATGAACTGGGTTGCCATCCGCATGCTGACCGGCGACCGGGTCAAATTTTATGGCCTGGTCTTTGGTATCGCTTTCTCCACCCTGTTGATCAGTCAACAGCTGACGCTGTTCGTCAACCTCATCTTTCGGGGTGGCGTCGCGGTGGAAGAGGTGGCAACGGCCGACGTCTGGGTGATGGACCCGGCGACGCGGACCAGCGATGTCATTTACCCCATGCCGATCACGGCGCTGGACCGCGTGCGCGGGGTGCCGGGGGTCGATTTTGCCTCACCCATGCTGCGCAGCAACGCCACCATCCGGACGACCGAAGGCGATCTGGAGGGGGTCACCGTCATTGGTGTGGATGACAGCGCGCTGATCGGCTTGCCGCGCCGGATGGCCGAGGGAACGCCCGACCGGCTGATGGACCCCGATGCCGTGTTCATCGACGATACCGGCGCGCGCAAATTGTTCGGCGATGCGGGGGAGGCCATCGGCACACAGCTAGAGTTGAATGACCGGCGCGCACTGGTGAAGGGCATTGTCGACAGCATCCCGACCTTCACGGCCCAGGTTACGCTCTACACCCGCTATTCCAATGCGCTCGCCTATGTGCCCGGGACGCGCAACCGGCTGTCCTTTGTGCTGGTGCGCGGCGATGGCAGCCTGGATGCGGAGGCGCTGGCCGCGCGCATCACCGCGCAAACCGGCCTCAAAGCGCGCACCAGCAAGCAATTTGCGCAGGATGGCGTGGATTTCATCGTGGAAACCACCGGCATTCCCATCAATTTCGGGATTACGGTTGCGTTGGGGGTGATTGTCGGCGTGGCCATCGTCGGCCTGACGCTCAGCCTGTTCCTGCGCGACAACATCAAACAATTTGGCGCATTGAAAGCGATTGGCGTCACCAACCGCAAAATCACCGCGATGGTGACCACCCAGTCGCTGCTGGTGACCTTCATCGGCTTTGGGCTGGGGCTGGCGATGGCGACCCTGTTCATCGGCCTGGGCGCGGAAAATAGCGACGCCTTCAAGGGCTTTTACACTTTGTGGGAGATTCCGCTGATCACCCTGGGGCTGGTGCTGGCCATCGTCGGATTGACCAGCCGCTTTGCGATGCGTTCGGTGCTCAACACCGAACCCGCCTCGGTGTTCCGATGAGCGCCGCGGCGGTCGAGGTTCGGGGGGTGTCGCGCGACTTCACGGTCGGCGACTCCAGCATCCGGGTGCTGCATGACATCACTGTCGCCATTCAATCCGGCGAGCTGACCTATTTGGTCGGGGAGTCCGGGTCGGGCAAAACCACGCTGATTTCGATCATTGCCGGGATTCTGTATCCCAGCGCCGGGTCGGTCCGCGTTTTCGACACGCCCATTTATGATTTGCCCGACAATGGCCTGGTCGACTTTCGCCTGGCCAATATCGGTTTCATCTTTCAGCAATATAATCTGCTGCCCACGCTGACGGCGGCCGAAAATGCGGCGATCCCGCTGATCGCCGCTGGCATGGCGCGCGGCGAAGCGGTGGACGAGGCGCATGCGATGCTCGACCGGCTCAACATCGCGGGCCAAGCCGACAAATTCCCGCGCCAATTGTCGGGGGGCCAGCAACAGCGCGTCGCCATTGCGCGCGCGCTGGTCCACCGGCCCCGGTTGATTGTTTGCGATGAACCGACCGCCGCGCTGGATGCTAAATCGGGACGCCGGGTGATGGACCTGCTGCGCGAAGTTGCCTTGGCCGCCGACCGGGCCGTCATCATCGTCACCCACGACAACCGCATCTTTGACCTCGCCGACCGCATATTGGCGATGGAGGATGGGCGGATCACGCACGACGGCCGCGACCCGGCGGTGCTTCATCAGCAGGAACCAGCATGAAACGGCTCAGTTTTTCCCGAACCATCCTGCCCGGCATCGCGCTTGCCTGCCTGGTCGGATCGGTCGCCTATATCGCGCTGTCGCAGCCGGACACCAGCATAGCTGCGCCCGGCAAGACCCCGGCCAAGGCACCCGAGGCCCAGCGGCAATCGGGCAGCATTGTCGGCACCGGTATCGTCGAACCGTCCAGCGAGACGGTGGACATCGCCGCGCATGTGCCCGGCGTTGTCGCGCAGGTGCTGGTGGCACCGGGCGATGCCGTGGCGGCGGGCCAACCGTTGCTGGAAATTGACAGCCGGTTGGCGCGCGCGGCGGTGGACGAGGCAAGCGCCGCAGCGCAAACCGCTCGGCAAAGCGTGGCGGCGGCGCAAACGGCGGTGCGCGTCGCCCAAAATCAATTCGCCCTTTATCAAGGGGTTGAGGATGGCCGCGCGGTGTCGCAGCAAGAGGTGATCACGCGCCGCGACGCCGTGGCCAATGCGCGCGCGCAGCTGGCCGTTGCCAGCGCGCAGGCCCAGCAGGCGGCGGCGCGCCTGGCGCAGGCGCGGGTCGACCTGTCGCGGCATATGGTCCGCGCCCCCGCCGCGATGACGGTGCTGCAAGTCGACACGCGCGCCGGGGAATATGCCGGGACACAAGGGGCGGCATCGGTGCTGATGAAGCTGGGGGCGACCCGCCCGCTCCATGTCCGGCTGGACATTGATGAAAACCAGATTGAACGGCTCGCCATGGGCAGCGCGGCGGTTATCAGCCCGCGCGGCGCCGCGCAGCGCCAGGTCACCGCCCGCTTTGTCCGCGCCGAACCGCTCATCGTTCCCAAGGCGTCGCTGACCAACAGCGCCACCGAGCGGGTGGATGTGCGCGTCCTGCAACTCATCTTTGCGCTGCCGGAAGGGGAAGGCAGCTTCTTCGTGGGTCAGCAAGTCGATGGCTTTGTCCCGGCAAAGGGCAAGCCATGATGCGGGCAGTGCTCATCACGGCGGTGGCCGTGCTGGCGCTGCCGGGCTGTGCCAGCGTGGCTCCCGCGCCCGACGCTGCATCGGTGACCATACCGCCGCAATATGCCATGGCGGTGGCAGCGGCGGACCGGACGCCGCTCGCGGCGTTGCTGCCCAGCGCCGACCCGGCCTATCGCGCATTGGTCGCGGCGGTTGATGCCGATGCGCCCGACCTGAAGCTCGCACTTGCCCGGGTGGATGCGGCGCGGGCTGCGGCACGGGCGGCTGGCGCGGCGCGGGCTCCGTCGATGGGTCTTGATGGCTCGGTCAGCCGCACGCGCATCAGCGAAACCGCCATCGTCAACCTGCCACCCGGCACGCCGATTGATCCCAGCAACACCAGCTATTCACTCGGGCTCAACGCCAGTTGGGATCTGGATATCTTTGGCCGCCTGCGCGCCAGTCAGCGGGCCGCGCTGCTGCGCCTTGATGCCGCTGATGCGGATGCGCGGGCAGTGCGCTTGGCGCTGCGGACCGACATTGCCCGCGCCGTTATCGACTATCGCGCTGCCGAGGCGCGGCTGGCGGTGGTGGCGGCGGACCTTGCCTATGCTGCGACGCAGACCCGATTGACCGGTGCGCGGGTGCGGGCCGGGCTGGCACCCGGGCTCGATCAGGTGCGCGCCGAAGCGCTGGCGGCGGCAGCAGAGGCAGAGGCAGGTCCAGCCGCCGCCGCGCGCGCGACGGCGCTGGGCCAGCTGGTGTCGCTGACCGCCATGGATGGACAGGCGGTTGTCGCCGCTTTTGCCGCCGCCGTGCCGCCGCCGACGGGTGCGCTCGTCGCACCTGCCGGCTTGCCCGCCGATCTGCTGCGCACCCGGCCCGATATTTTGGCGGCTGAGGCGCGATTGCGCGCTGCCGATGCCGACATTGCCGCCGCCGCCGCCGCGCGCTTCCCCCAGATTTCCATTTCGGCGGCGCTCGGCGTTGCCGCGCTGGCGCTGGGTGACCTGTTCAATGCCGATTCGCTGACGGCGCAGCTGGGCGGCGGCATTGCGGCCCCCTTGCTCGATTTCGGGCGCGTCGGCGCGCAGATTGACGCCCGCCAGGCCGATGCCCAGGCCGCCTTTGCCGGCTATCGTCAGATGGTTTTCCGCGCGATTGGCGAAGGGGAGGCGGCGCTGGGCGGGCTGTCCGCGGCGCAGGATCGGCTCGCTGCACTGTCGCGGCAACAGCGCGTGGCTGCCGATGCGCTGGCGCTCGCCACCCAGCGCTATCGCATGGGGCTTAGCGATTTTCTGGGCGTGATCGACGCTCAGCGGCAGGTGAACGCCGTGCGCCAGCAGCAGATCGCCGCCGAAGCGGCCCGGCAACAGGCCGCCATTGCGGTCTATCGCAGCTTCGGCGGCGACTGAGCCTGCCTGCGCTAACCCTGCTCGCCAAAGGCGGCGAGCGGTGCGGCAGGGCCGGTTTGCCGCAGGATCGCGCGGGTTCGAAAATATCGGGTCAGCGCGGTGTCGCCCATACGCGAGGGGCCCATCCCTGAAAATTTGAAGGCGCAATTGACCGCGTCCCACACGCCAGCGGTCAACGACCCGTCGTTGATCGATACCGCCCCGACCTCCAGCTGCGCGGCCACCGCTTCGGCCTCTGCCACCTCGCCAATGACGGCGGCCGACAAACCATAGATGCTGTCATTGGCCGCAGCGACCGCGTCGGCAACATCATCGTAAACGATGATGGGCAGCACCGGACCAAATGTCTCTTCGCTGACCACGGCCATGTCCGGGGTGACGTCGACGATGACGGTTGGTTTCAGATATTTGCCGCCGCCAAGCGTTTCGACCGTCCCACCGGTCAGGATGCGGGCCCCGGCGGCGCGCGCGGCGTCAATCTGGGCCTGCACCTTGGCGGCCTGAGCGGCAAAGATGAATGGCCCGATCTGGCCCTTGCCGATATCGGGATAGTTGAAGGTCACCGCCTCAGCCTGTTCCACCAGCGCGGCAGTGAACCGCTCCGCGATGCTGCGGTGGACATAGAGCCGCTCGATCGACTGACAGGCCTGACCATTGGCGGCCACCGAGGCGCGCAGCGCGATGCCGGCGGCGGTCACCGGGTCCGCGGATGGCAGGATGATCATCGGATCCTTCCCCCCCAGCTCCAGATTGGCGGGGATGAAGGCGCGGGCGGCGGCCTCGGCAACCTTGCGCCCGGTCGCGACTGACCCGGTAAAGCAGATATAGTCCACCTGTTCGACGATGGCCTGGCCCGTCGCCGCGTCGCCCTCCACAATGGCCAGCACGCTGGCGAGTTCGGGGACATCGGCAATGGCAGCGCGCAGCGCGGGGATGAAGCGCGGCGTGACCTCCGATGGCTTGATAAGCGCCGCCGACCCCGCGAGCAGCGCCGGAATGGCATCAATCAGCGCCAGCAGCATCGGGAAATTCCACGGCGCAATCGCCCCGAACAAGGGGTAAGGGACGTGCACATTGCTGATGATCACGCCCGGCGTGGCGCTCGGGACTTCGCGAAGGTCGAGGTTGCGGATAATGTCGGGCCCCAGGGCAGCCCAGCGCTGAATGAATCCGATAACGCCGAACAGCTCGACCTGGGCGATTGCAATGCGCCCCGTGTCGGTGCTCAGCCGGGCGATGATGTCGCCGCCATGCGCCTGCAAAGCATCGGCCCAGCGCAGCAAAATCGCGGCGCGGGCTTCGGGGCCGCGGGCGAGCCATTCGCTCTGCGCGCTGCGCAATTGCCGGGCGGTGGCAGCGACGGCGTCGGCGCTGGCGGCGGTGATGCTGTAATCGGCCTCTCCTGTGCGGGGGTTGCGAACGGCGATGATGGTCATGGGCGTCGGTCCTGCTGTGCCTTGGTCAGCAAGGCGTTGATGTCGTGAAGGTTGGCAATCTGGTCGCGCAGGCCATCGGTTGAACCGCTGCGCGCCAGTTCGGCAAGCAGCGCAGGGGCTTGCCGGACAAAGCCGTGGAGCATCAACAGCGGGTGCAGCGCAATGGCATAGCCAAGGTCGGCAAGCGCAGCGGCGCTCGACACCGGCGAATGGCCGCCCCCGACCAGGTTCTGCACCAGCGGGATGTCGGCGAACTGCGCGGCAATGGCCTGCATGTCGGCCAATGTGTCCGGCCCCTCAATGAACAAAAGGTCCGCGCCGGTTTCGGCATAGAGCGCAGCGCGGTCCATCGCCGCGGCAAAGCCCTCCACGGCCACCGCATCGGTGCGCGCAATGACAAGCGTCACGGCGTCGCGGCGCGCGTCGAGCACCGCCTTCAGCTTGTCGGCATAATCGGCGGCGGGAATGACCGCCTTGCCCGCCAGAAAGCCGCAGCGTTTGGGAAAAAGCTGATCCTCCAGCTGGATCGCGGTCGCGCCTGCCTGTTCCAGCAGGTGCACCGCGCGCACCGCATTGTCGGCATTGCCAAAGCCCGTATCGGCATCGACGATCAGCGGCAGGTCCGACACTTCGCGGATGATGCGCACCGCGTCGACCAATTCGGTAAGCGTCACTAGCCCGATGTCGCGCCGTCCGTGCCGCGCCATGCTGAGCGCCCCGCCCGACAGAAAAGCCGCGGGAAAGCCCGCCTGCTCCACCAACTGGATCGTCAACCCGTCCCACACGCCGGGGACGGACAGGCACTGACCCGGCGCATAGTCGGCGATGGCCCGCGCAAGGGCGGTGTGCCGCGTCACAGCTGGCCTGGAAAATGGCTGGCGTGGTTGGCCAGATACCAATCGGCAATTTCCTCGCGCGTGGCCCACCACACGCCGGGCAGGCTTTGCGCATGGGCAATGAATTCGCGCAGTGCGCGGATCCGGTGGGCGCGGCCCGAGACATGCGGATGGAGCCCCACATTCATGATGCGCCCGGTCTTGGCCCCTTCGGCATAGAGCACGTCCAGTTCCTCGATTAGCGCGTCGCGAAACTGGTCGGTGGTGTAATTCTTGCGCGTGATGAAGGTAAAGTCATTGATTTCGTTGCTATAGGGCGTCGACACGATCGGCCCCGATGGCGTGCGGATTAAATAGGGTTGATCATCGTTCATGATGTCGCAGTAAAAGGTGCAGCCATATTCCGCCAAAATGTCGGCGGTCTGCAGCGTGGAGCGGAGCGAGGAGGACAGCCACCCCTTTGCCTTGCGCCCCACAAATTTTTCATATTGGGCAAGCGAGGCAAGGACGATGTCGCGTTCGCGCGCCGGGTCCTTGGCAAAATCGGTCAGCAGTTCGCCCTGTTCCCAATTGTGCGCGAGCAACTCCCAGCCGCGCTCCAGACAGGCGTCGACCATTGCCTTGCGCCGCTCGAACGTGACGGCGTTGGTGGTGCAGCTCGCCTTTGCGCCCATTTCGTCGAACAAGTCATAAAGCCGCCAGATGCCGACGCGCTGGCCATATTCGCGCCAGCTGTAATTGGGAAAATCGGGCGTATGGCCTGGCAGGACGTCGGGCAGGATGGGCGGCCCCCCGGCATAATAGGCCTTGTCCGTGTCCTTCGTCAGGTCCCAGGTTTCAAGGTTGAAGGTCAAAATCAGGGCAACGCGCGCGCCGCCGGGCCAGGTCAGCGGTGCCCGCTGGCTGATTGGCACATAATCATAGTCCATCGCGGCCCCCCTTTTCCCAACTGGTCCGACGGCTGTTGCGCGCGGCGGGCGCTGCATCATGCCAGCCGCGCCGCTTCTTCGCCAGACGGATAGATTCGGGCTTGGTCCGCGCCAGCGCAGCGGAGCCCGCTTTATGCATGCCCTCGGGGCGCTGCGATCATAGGGCACCCCAAGGCGGAGCGGATATGGCGGTAGAGCGTTGCCAGGTGCTGATTGTCGGAGCCGGGCCGGTGGGCACGGTCATGGCGACGCTGTTGGCCCGCGCGAACATCGACGTCATCATATTGGAAAGCGGTGAGGATTGTGCGCAGGATATGCGCGCATCGACCTTTCATCCCCCGACACTGGAAATGCTCGACGATATTGGCGTGACGGCCATGCTGCTGGAGCGCGGGCTGAAAGCGCCAGTTTATCATTGGCGTGACCGTCGCACGGGCGAAATCATCGAATTCGACCTGAGCGAAATCGCCGATCGGGCGCGCTACCCCTTTCGCATCCAGTGCGAACAATATCACCTCTCGCGCGCCCTGGCCGAGGGATTGGCGCGCTATTCCAACGCCAGCGTCCGTTTTGGCCACCGGCTGCTGACCATGGAACAGGATGCGGGCGGCGTCACCTGCGCGGTTGAGGCCCCGTTCGACATCCGCCATATCCGCGCCAATTGGGTCATCGGTGCCGATGGCGCGAACAGCATCGTGCGCAAATGGCTGGGGATTCAGTTTGACGGGTTCACCTATCCCGAAAAATTCCTCTGCTTGTCCACCGCAACCGACCTTGGCGCGCATTTGCCGGGTCTGGCGCATGTCAATTATGTGTCCGACCCCGAAGAATGGCTGGTGCTGCTGCGCGTGCCCAAGCTGTGGCGCGTGCTGTTGCCTGCCGACCAAGAGGTGAGCGACGATGCCCTGCGGTCCGACGCCACCAAGACCGCCGTGTTCGACCGGCTGACCGGCGATGGCGCGGGGGTGGAAACGCATCACCGCACCCTTTACCGCGTGCACCAGCGGGTGGCGAAACGCTTTGTCGATGGGCGCGTCATGCTGATTGGCGATGCGGCGCATCTCAACAATCCGCTGGGCGGCTTTGGCATGAATTCGGGGGTGCACGACGCCTTCAACCTTTTTGATAAGTTGATGCCGGCGATTGCGGCGGACCGCGCCAATGGCTCGCTGGACCTGTTTGACCGGCAACGGCGCACCGTGACCCATGCCTTCACCCAGGCGCAAACCATCCAGAATATGGAGATGATCCAGGGCGGTTCCAGCGCGGCGCATGAACGCCGCCGGACCGAGATGCTGGCGATCAAGGGCGATGACCAGCGCCGCCGCGCCTATTTGCTGCGACAGGCCATGTTTGAAAGCCTGGAGCAGGCGGCGGCGATAGCATGAGGGTTGGCCGAACCTTTCCCTCCCCATCCAACGGCTGGGGAGGAAAATAGGGTGACCGACGTCCTGGGCTATCGCGCCGTGCTTGGCATCATCGGGCCGTCGACCAATACGGTGGTGCAACCCGACATGGAGGCGATGCGCCCGCCCGGCGTGACCAATCACTATCGCGGCATTTATGTGACCGATCCCGACGCATTGTCCGATGCCGATTTTCTGGCGGGCACCACTGCCATCTCCAACGCCACCATGGACGCAGTGCGCAGTGCGGTGACCTGCAAGCCCGACTATCTGGTGATGGGCATGTCGGCCGTCACCTTTTACGGCGGGATTGCGGGCGGCGCGGATTTCAAGGCGCAGGTTCGGGCCGTGGCGGGCGGCGTGGACGTGAGCATCGGGTCAGAGGCGCTGGTCGCGGCGCTGCGCGTCTTTGGCGGCATTCGTCGGGTCAGCTTTGTTTCCCCCTATTTCCCCGTCGCCAATGCCGAGGTGCGACGTTACCTGAATGAAAGCGGGTTTGCGGTGTTGCGCGACGCGGCGCTGCAATGCCGCTGCTGGACCGATATTGCCCGGGTGCCCCCGGATCGGCTGCGCGCGGTGCTGGCTGAACTGGACGGTGACGATGTCGATGCGCTGGTGCAAGTCGGCACCAACCTGTCGATGGTGGGCCTGGCCGCAGAAACGGAACGCGCGCTGGGCAAACCGGTCATCGCAATCAACACGGCCACTTACTGGCATGCCTTGCGCGCCATTGGCATCGCCGATCGGGTGGCGGGGCAGGGCCGCCTGTTAGAGGAGCATTGACCATGACCGAGGGGCAGGGAGCGAGCAGCTGGGGCCGCGGGGCGATCATCAGCGGCTGGGCGCTGGCCATTGTCTATTTCGCGCAAAGCTGGCTGACCATCTCGCTGCCGCGCACCGACAAGACTTTGCCGCTGCGCGAAACACTGCGTGACTGGCATGTCCTGATCGGCTGTATCCTGCTGGCGCTGGTCATCTATCGGCTTTGGCACTGGTGGACGCAGGAACGCGGCATGGCGCCCGTCAATGGCCTGCGCCCCGGCCTGTTCAATTGGGGCCGCACGCTGGCGCTCACCAACTATCTGCTGCTGCTCAGCCTGCCCATCTTTGGCTTTCTCTTTGCCTGGGGCGGGGGCACGATGGTCGGCATGGGGCCGCTGTTCAGCCTGCCCGCCCTGCTTCCCGAAAGCTATGGGCTGTGGCTGTTTGCAGGCTATTTCCATTCAGGTGCGGGCTTCATGATGATGCTCCTGAACCTCGCGACGCTGCTCACCGCGGCCTATGCCTGGCTGCGCTATGGCCAGGGGCTCATCCGCGCCTTTCCGCCCGGATTCGGGGTGCAGAGCCTGCTCGCCCTGGTGACCACCAGCTTCGCGCTCGCGACGTTCAAATCCAACGACCCGGGGCCAGCGGCTGTCGCCCGCTTTCTGGGGGTGGTGGCGCTGGTCTGGGCCATTGGCTGGTGGCTGGCCCGGCGGCGCAGCCCGGCCCCGCGCGCGGCCGAACCGGCAGGGAAGCTCAAATGGGTGTCGGCCATTGCCGCCTTAGCGATCGTCGCGCTGGGCAGCTATGGCCCTTATGCCATGTTCCGCGTGACCCCCTGGCCCATGGGCGAAGTGGTCGCCGGCCCGCCGGGCGCAACCTCACACAGCCAACCCTTGCGGCGCGTTACCGCCTGGGAACCGACCGAATTTGACCGCACCGTGGGGATGGAAACCTATAAATGGTGCGGTTTCTGTCACACCTATGACAAGGGCGGGAAGGCCAAGGCCGGACCCAATCTCCATGCCATTTTCGGACAGCGCGCGGCAAGCGTGCCCAATTTTCACTTTTCGCCCGCGCTGGCGGCGAAACGGAATGAGGGGCTGGTGTGGACCGATGAAACGCTGGACCTCTATCTCGCCAATCCCGACCAGTTCGTGCCCGGCACGACAATGATCATTTCATCGGGCCCGGTCAGCGACCCGCGCGTCCGCCGCGCGGTCATCAATTTCCTGAAACGCGACACAATGCCCGGCGCCATTGACCCGGTGCCAGCCCCACCGGGGCAGTAATAACCCTATCCGCCGCCCAGCGCCTTGAGGGCAATGTTGACCAGCACCGCATCGTCCCACGCCTGGCTGGTCTCGCCTGACCGCGAAATGACCAAGCCAGCCGACGGGATGATATAGACGCGCTGGCCGCCATAGCCGTCAAAAAACACCACATCATCGGCCAGATAGGGCGCGCTGTGGCGGGCGGTGAGCGTGGATTCGCTGGCGTAGCGGCGCTCCTTCACCCACGGCGAACCGCGCCAGATGCCCAGGCCATAGTTGGCGTTGGTCTTGCCGGGCGCGGTGATCGCCGCGATCCAGCCAGCGGGCACCAGCGGCTTGCCCTGCCATTGCCCTTGCAAGCGGACCAGCTCGCCCACCCGCGCCCAATCGCGCACGCTGGCGTCCAGAAAGGCGAAGTAACGCGGCTCGCCCCCGGCAAATTCCTGCCACAGCGTGGCCGAGCGATTGCCGAGCGGACACCAGAGCTTTTCGGACAGATAGGACGCATAATCCCTGCGCCCGGCCGTGGCGAGCGCGCGCGACAGGGCGAGGCCAGCGATCTGATAATCAACATTATTGTAATTATACTGGCCCGGCGCGCGCTCGGCGGGCGTGTCGAGCGCGGCTGCGGTGGCCTGCCCCATCATCAGGTCCAGCGCGGGCAATTCCATTTTCGCCATGGACGAATAATCAAGCCCCGATTCCATGGCGAGCAGCTGGCGCAGCGTGATGCGCCCGCGCGGATCATTGGCCCATTCGCTAACATAGCGGCCGACAGGATCATCGGGGGACGCGATGACGCCGTCGTTCGCGGCGATGCCGATCATCAGGGCTAGGACGCTTTTGTGCATCGATTGCGATGCGGAACGGGTAACGGCGCTGGCACCAGGGCGATAGGCTTCGCCCGCGATTGCACCGTCCTTGAGCACCACCAGCCCGACGCCCTGATGCTCATCCGAATAGGCCCGCATGGCCGCAAAGGCGGTGGCGGGCAATGCGGTCGGGGCCTTGGCGAGCGCGGCGCCGGTGCAGCCCTTGACCGTGAGCGCAGGCTGAAACTTTTCCACCTCGGTAATTTTGACGCCGGCAATTCCGACCATGTTGCTCACCAGCGTCCAGTTGAACGCCGCAAACAGCGCCGCCGCGACCAGGAGCAAGAGCAGCAGGGCAAGCAGCCCTTTACCCAGTTTGCGCAGCATCTGCCTCACTCCCCCATTACCCTCTGTCACTCTGTACCGCGCGATGCGCCCCACCGCCGCGCTGGGTGGCGAAAGATTGGCGCTTATCCGCCCGCCGGTCAAACCGCGAACCACCGCCTGCCGCAGGCCGCACGCTGCTAGGCTCCACCGATGAGCATATGGCGCAGCTATATCGACGGCCCCTATGGCCAAATTCATGTGCGGCAAGCGGGGGAGGGCAGGCCGCTGCTGTTGCTGCACCAATCGCCGCTCAGCGGGGCGATGTTCGATGCGGTGCTGCCGCTGCTCGCCGCCCAGGGCTTTGCCTGCGCCGCGGTCGATACGCCCGGCTTTGGCCAGTCGGACGTGCCAGAGGAAGAGGTGGGCATCGCCGGATATGCGCACGCGATGATTGCCGTGCTCGATGCGCTGGACTGGGCGCAGGCGCATGTCCTGGGGCATCACACGGGCGCGTCGATTGCAGCGGGGATGGCGGCCCATGCACCCGCGCGCATTGACCGGCTGGTGCTGAACGGGGTGGCGCTCATCAACGACGAAGAGCGCGCCTTTTTCGCGCAGTTCCGCTTTGACCCGCTGGAGATTTGCGCCGATGGCACACATTTGCTGGCGGCGTGGAACCAGCGGATTGCGGCGTCGCCGGGGTGGAGCAATCTTGCCGCCATGCACCGCTACACGGTCGAAATGCTTGCCAATCCGGTGCATTATGGGCGGGGGTTTCGGGCGGCCTTTGCGCATGATCTGGCGGCTGACCTGCGGGCCATTGCCGCGCCAACGCTGATCCTGACCAACAGCGGCGATGACCTTTATGCCGCCAGCCAGCGGGCCCACGCGATGCGCCCCGATTTTTCCTTTGCGGCGCTGGACGGCGGGACGCATGATATCATCGATGAACAGCCAACCGCCTGGACGCAGGCGGTGACGGCCTTTCTGAACGCGACGGAGGCACCATGATCCGCTGGCTGCTTTTGCTCTGGATGCTGATCGCTGTTCCAGCAGCGGCGCAAGAGGTGCGCACCGCGACGCAAAGCTTTGCCAATGGCGAAGGGCGCGACGTGCCCATCACCATCGTCGCGCGCGCGGGCAAGGCGCAGGGGATTGTCTATTTCTCGCACGGCGCGCTGTCGGCTCCGGCCAAATATGCGGCCATGACGGCCTGGTGGGCGCGGTCAGGCTATGTCGTCATTGCCCCGCTGCATGCCGATTCAACCGATTGGAAGGGGGCAAAGCCTGCGCGCGAGGCGCAAACTGCGTGGCGGCTGGCCGACATGGCGCTGGCCCGCACGGCCACCGCAGACTTGCTGCAAGCGGTCGGGGTCAGCGGCAAGCGGGCACCGCGCTTTGCCGCCGGGCACAGTTTTGGCGCGCTGATCGCCATGCTTGACCCCGACCCGGGGGTAAAGGCGATCATTGCCTTTTCGCCGCCTGGCCCGGTGCCTGGCCTGACCATTCCGGCAGTATCGCGGCCGTTGCTGACCATTACGGGCACCGCCGATGTGGTGCCCATGATTGCCCCGCGGTGGGAGGCGCATCTGGCGGGGCATGATGCGGCGCTGGGGCCCGCCGTGGCCTGTATCGGCGATGACGTCGATCATTATTTCGGCGGCATCATCGGCCGGCCCGAACTGCCTGGCCCGCGTCAGCAGGCGCAGTTCGATACGGCCATGGCGCAGATGTTCCGCTTCATGGCGGCGCACCGCGCGATGATTGGGCGGCCTGGTCGGTCCATAGCGGCACTGGCGCAGCAGGGGTGCCGCCTGCGCAATGGGGCCAGCCGCTAAACGCGCCCCCAGCGAGCAAAAATCGCCGCCGCAACGATGTTGCACGCCGCCGGGAAGAGCGCAAAAGCGACCAATATGCCGGTCAGTGCGCTTGCCGGTTGTGGCCCACCGCGTGCCGCCGCCGCTGCGTCAAAGCCAAAGGCAGCAAGGATCAGGCCGATGAGCAGCGCGCCGCCCAGCGCGAAGGCGATTTTGTCGATGGCAATCCACACCGCGCTGAACAGCCCTGCCTTACCCTCGCCAGCAATGTCGGACACCATGGAAAAACCCAGCATGGCCCAACCCGAATTGCCAATGCCCAGCACCAGTGCAAAGCCATAGAGCATCGGCAGACCGCCCCAGCTGGCCCCCGCCCAGCCCAGATGCGCCGCAGCGTGCACCAATGCGGCTAGGACATAGGCGCGCTGCTTGCCCCAGCGCGCGGCGAGGCGCACCCACATCGGCTGCGCAACAACAATTCCGACGCAGGCCAGCAGGACGACCGGGCCCACGCGGGCCAGCGCATCATCAAGCCCCAGATTATAGGTCAGGAAGTAAATGAGCCCGGCATAGGCCATTCCGCCCGCGACGAGCTGGAGCAGATTGACCCCGGCCAGCACCGAAAAACGCGGGTCGGCAAGCGCACCGAGCGCCGCGCCCAGCGTCAACCCCTCGCTGCTGGCGGGGACCGCACCGACGTCGCGTTCGGCGCGTCCGGCCCCGGCCCAGCCGATCAGCAGCGACACCGCCGACAGCCCAGCGAGCAGCCAGGCCATGGCGGCATAGCCCGCGCGCCCGCCACCCATCGATTGCGCAAAGGCCGGAGCGAGCGCCCCGGCGAGCAACACCCCCAGCGCGGTGAACACCTACCGCCATGCCATCAGCACGGTCCGCTGTTCGGGCGCCAGATCAAGGTCCCCTGCAATCGCCAGATAGGGCACGGAAAAGCTGGCAAACACCGCCATATAGAGGGCAAAGACCAGAGCGATATAGCCCGCCGCTGCCTCGGGCGAACCGGCGGGCACATGGAATAGCGCCACCATGGCCGCTGGTGCAGCCAAAGCCCCGATCAGCAGCCAGTGCCGCCGGGCAAGGCGAGCGCGCACCCGGTCCGACACCAACCCCGCCGCGACGTCAAACAGCACGCCGCCGATCAACTTCGGCACGAAAATGGCCGAGCCCGCCAGCGCCGGATTGATGCCCAGCACGCTGGTCATGTAGAACAGCAGCAGCAGGGACGGCACGTCGCGGAACAATTGTCCCGCCACCTGCCCCGCGCCATAGCCAAGCTGCGCGGTCAGGGTGAGGTGACGAACGGCGGCGATGGTCAGCTGCCCGGTTGACGCGACATCATCGCCTTGAACCAGGCGGGCAATTCAGGGTCGGGCGCGCGCGGCGGGCCACCGGCGGGCACGGGTGCAGGCTTTTCGGTGCGCGCATAATTTTCCAGGCTCGACAGCGACACATCCGACCAGGCATCGGGCGCGGTCATATATTTGGGATGATGTTTCTCGGTATAATCCAGCACCTTGCGGTCGATCATGTTGATATCATCATAGGCGCCCATGAAACATTGATAGGCGCAGTGCCCCGGCGTCGGCCCCATCAGCATCCAGGGAAGCCAGGGCGTCGTCCGCGTCCAGGTGCCATTATATTCGACCGAGGTGCGCTTCTTGTCCTGCATGGCGCGCCAGTCGATCTGGTAGAGGAAGGTTTCCGTCACCTGGTTGAACGGATGCCCGCTTTCGCGTGGCCATTTGGCCGGTTGCAAAGCGCTGGGGTAGAAAAGGTTGATGTGGCTGAACAGGTTCAGCCGGTCATTGTGCCGCCGGAAATCCAGCTTCATCGGAATCTTGGGCGGCTTCGCCTGGTTCAGCCCGCCATAGGAGGGCGGCGGCGGATAGAAATCGGTGATGGTGTGGTTGAAAGGGTCATTGGCAATCGGCACGACCTTCACCACTTCGTTGAAATAGGGGTTGGTCCATTCGCCGATAATCTCGCCAGAGCGCAAATCGGTGTAATAGCCAATTTCGCGCAGCACCTTTTTATACCCAGGGTCCTCCCCGTCATTGGGCAACAGTTTCGCGCAGGAAAAGCCAGTAAAGCCAACCAGGTCGCGGATCGCCTCGCCCGGGCGGACGCCCTGAACAATCCCCGAATACCACCCATATTTGGTGGATTTCATATCGGTATTGCCGAGCAGCCGGGCCCAGGCATCGCGGTTGCCGCGGGGTGTTGTCAGGTCCAGCAAGGGCCCCTTCAAACTGGTTTGCGGCCCGGCACCGGCCTTGCGCGGGGTGGCCGCAGCGGCGCTGCCCGCGCTGGCGGACGCGGCGGCCAGCATGGCGGCGGAGGAGAGAAATTGGCGGCGATCCATGGCGTGACCCTCATGCTGTTCAGAGCGAGGAAGCTAGACAAGCATGGCCGCTGGACCAACGGCAAAATTGCGCTAATCTGACCGACTGACGGATAAAGGGGGTCTGGAATGGCAATGGAAAAAGGGGTGCCAATCCGCGCCATCACGCGCGGGCTGGCGGTGTTGCAGGCGATCAACCGCGGCGGCTCGATCACCATGATGGAAATTGCACGCTCATCGCAGGTCCCTTATCCCACGGCATGCCGGATTGTTCAGACGCTGCTTCACGAAGGCGTCATCGAACGCGAACCCGCCCGCAAACGCTATCGCGCCACCGCGCTGGTGCAGACATTGGCGTCCGGATATCATGATGACAGCCAGCTGGTCGCCGTTGCCCGCCCGCATATCGAGGCGCTGTGCGAAAAGCTGCTGTGGCCGATTTCGATCACCAGCCGTGTCGGCGCGCATATGATGGTGCGCGATTCCACCCACACCATGACCTCGTTGACGCTCAACAATTACTATCCCGGCTTTACCCTGCCGATCATGGAGTGTTCGAGCGGCAAGGCCTATATGGCCTTTTGCGCCGATGAGGAGCGCACGCATATCATCGAAGGGCTGCGGACGATTGAGGGCGCGGCGGAGCGGATGGCGACGCTGCTGTTGTCGCAGGACAAACTGCTGCGCGACATCCGGGCGCAGGGCTATGCCACCCAATCGCGCAACGCCTATACCGCCAATCCGGGCAAGACATCGTCGATTGCGGTGCCCATCCTGCGCGATGGCCAGGCGGTTGGGGCCTTGGTGTTGATTTTCTTTTCGGTGGCGATGCCGCTGGAAAAAGCCATCGACCAATATGTCGAACCGTTGAAAGCAACCGCAAATCTTGTTTCGGCGGCGCTGAGTAAAAGTTGACCGGTCGGTCAATAAATCTCGCGTTTCTCCACTGTGCGAATAATGTTGCCAATCGCGATGGGCATCACCGCGCGGGGCATATGCTTTGGCCTTGCTTGCCGGGCGGCCCCACGCGTCCGGCTCAAGGGAGGGTAAAGCCATGGTCCGTTCGTCTGGCGCAACTGCCAATACCACCGCCTTGCTGCTGGCAACATTGCTGACCACCACCGCGCTTATGCCGGGTGCGGCGCTGGCGCAAACCGCCGACGATGATGACCAGGTGAACAGCGCCGATATCGTCGTCACCGCCCGCAAGCGGGAGGAGGACGCGCAGTCGGTCCCCATCGCCATCACCGCCTATAGCGCCGAAGGGCTGGCCGAGCGCAACATCAGCAATTTCGCCGATCTGGGCAATGCGACCCCGGGGTTGAACGTCACCAGCATCGCCGGCGGGACGACGCAGCAGATTTTCGTGCGCGGCCTGGCCCCCGCCAACACCACCACCGACCTGAATGTGGAGGCGAATGTCGGCACCTTCATCGACGGCATTTATCAGACCAGCCGCAACACGCTGGACATGATTGCGGTGTTGGACGTCGGCCAGATCGAAGTGGCGAAAGGGCCGCAAAGCGCGCTCTTTGGCCGGTCGACCTTTGCCGGGGCGCTCAGCATCCGGACCCAGCGGCCGACGCGCGATTTTTCCGGCAGCTTTTCGGCCACCGTCGGCGAGGACAAGGATTATCGCGCGCGGGGCAGCCTGTCGGTGCCGGTGGGCGAAACATTGGCGGTGCGCGTCGGTGCGGGCTATCTGACCTATGACGGGTGGGGAGCCAATTCGGCGGCCAAGGACAATTTGGGCGGGACCGAGAAATATGCGGTCAATGCCGCCATTTTGTGGGAACCGAGCAGCGATTTTTCGGCGCTGCTCAGCGGCTTTATCACGCACAGCGAAACCGAAATGTCGCCGGTCAGCCATGTGCCGCTGGCCGCCTATAATTGCGGGACGACCAGCACGGCGGCGGTGACGCTGAACCTGCGGCAGCTATATTGCGGGCCGCTGGAGGCGCGCAAGGTCAGCTCCATCAGCCCGGGCATCCCGGAGACCAAGGCCAAGACGCGGCAAATCGCGCTGGAGCTCGACGGCACGCTGAACGGCGTGAAAATCGTCAGCGTTACCGGCTATACAGAGGCGGAGAACCGCGCGCACAATGATTTTGACGGCACGGCTGCGGGCGTGCTGCTAGGCGTGTGCAGCGCCGCCAACTGCTTTCCCGCCGGGCTCTATACGCGCCAGGCCCGCGCCAATTTTGTGTCCATCTCGGTCGAAAAGGTCCGCACCTTCAGCCAGGAATTGCGGTTGCAGTCCGACAATGACGGACCGTTCCAATGGCTGCTGGGCGGCAATTTCTTTGACCAGCGGATTCCGCTGGCGGCAGGGGGCATTGGCGTCGACCGCGCCGGGCTGGCGGCGAATGAACGCTTTGTCCAGCTGACCCAGGTCGGCACCGTGCCGGCGACGGGCGTCGGCGCCTATGAATTTACGGCCAATCCCTTCATCACCGCCGACAGCAATGCGGTACAGGTTGCGTCAAGCTGGGCGCGGGCGAGCACCAAGACCATGTCGATCTTTGCCGCGCTCGGCTATCAATTCGGCGATATCCGCTTCAATGCCGAGGGGCGCTACAATATCGACCGCAAGCGCGCGCAGGTGTTTTCGGTGAACAATCCGCTGGCCGTGCCCGGCGTCAACCAGCCCATTGTCGGAACGCAGACCCCGGCGGCGGGCCAATTCCCCGTCATTGGCCCGCAATTTGCGCGGACCTTTACCAGCTTCACCCCGCGCTTCACCCTTGATTACCGCGTAACCCCCGATGTGCTCCTCTATGCCTCGGTGGCAAAGGGCGTGCGCGCGGGCGGCTTCAACACCGCCAATGCGGTGAGCGCCACGGGCATTTTGGCCAGCGAAGTCCCCTATGAGGAGGAGACCAACTGGACCTATGAACTGGGCATCAAGAGCGAATGGTTCGACCGCCGGGTGCTGTTCAACGCCGCCTATTTCCATGTCGACTGGTCCGATGCCCAGGTGTCGAGCTTCACGGAAAATCCTACTGCCGTGAACCCCGTGCGCATCATCCGCAACATCGGCGCGATCAAATCCGACGGGTTTGAGGTGCAGGTGGAGGTGAAGCCCATCGACATGCTGGGGATTGGCGGCAGCCTGGTTTGGTCCGATGTCAAATTCGGTCGCGGGGTCTATGACGGTGGGTCGGTGACGCAGTGCGTTATCGGCACCGGGGCGGCGGCCACGGCGGCGGCGGGCTGCCCGCCGGTGACGCTGGTAACGCTCCCCAGCGGCCAGGTGCGCGCCGTGCCCTCGCTCGAAGGACTGCGGCCCGCCCGTTCGGTCAAGCTGCAATGGAATCTGCACGCGACCGCCGACATTCCGCTGGGCAATGACTGGGACCTGTCGGCGCGGGTCGATGTCAACCACACCGGGCCGTCATGGGCCAATATCATCAACAGCTTCAGCTTTGGCGAGCGGACGCTCACCAATGTGCGGCTGGGTGTGTCCAATGATCGCTATTCGCTGTCGCTGTGGGCGAACAATCTGTTCGACAAGGTTTACGCCCAGAATGCGATCAGCCAGCCGCGCGCCGGGCTGCCCTTTGCCTTCATCATCCCCGAAGTCTATCTGGGGGAAGGGCGGCGGATTGGCGTGACGGGCAGTGTGAAATTCTGAAACTGGCAGCGGCAGGCGGTGTGCCCGGCCCTATGGTTCCGGGACCACTGCCTCCAGCCAGCCCAGCATGATCCGCGCAAAGCGATCCGGCGTTTCGATGGGCGGAAAATGCCCGACGTCGGGCAAATAGACGATGGCGGCATCGGTGCCGGTCAGATAATCGCGCAGTGTCCGCCCTGCGCTGGTCGGCAGCAGTGCGTCGCTGCCGCCCCAGATCAGCAGCGTCGGAGCGCGAACGCGCGCTATCGCCGCGCGGGCCTTGGGCGCATCGGCAACCTTGGCAATCATGCCGATGGCATTGCGGTGCGGCGTGCGGCGGTTGAAATCATAAAAATGACGGCGCGTCGGCTCGTCAATCCGCTGCGCGTTGCCCGCGAAATAGGATAGAAACTGGCTCCAGAAATCGGCGTCCTGAAAGCCGCTGGCCTTGGCCCGCGCCTGCGCGGCGGCCCAGGCGGGGGTGGGCACCAGATGCGATGTGTCGACGGGATCCGACGGCGCGTTGGTGATGACCAGCTGCGCGACAAGATCGGGACGGCTGGCCGCGAGGAAGGAGCCCAGCGTGCCGCCGCTCGACACACCGACGACCACCGTGCGCTGTATCTTCAGCTGGTCCAGCAAGGCCGCAGCAACATCCGCAGGGGCAATGCTCCCCAGCATTGTATCGGGGACATCATCGGACAGGCCCATGCCGGGGACATCATAGCGGATGACGCGGTATCCCGTGCGGCGCAGGGTCGGCACCAGCGCGTCCCACGTCTTCATGGTGCTGGACGAGCCGTGCACCAGCAATATTGGCCGCCCGCGGCCTTCATCCTTATAATGCACCTGAATGCCGCCGACCGTGAGATAGCGGCTGGCGCGGTCTTGATAGCGGGCGCGCAGCTCGGCCAACGACAACCATGGATGCGCGCTCGCCGCCGGTGCGGCAACGACCGATGAATTTTGCACGGCAAGCACGGGCTGCGGCAGGGCAGCGGTCAGCAGCAAACCCAACGCTATGCCCCGGCGCACACTATTTCGCCTTGAGTGTCGCCAGATAGGCGACGAGGTCACGGCGCGCGGCGGCGTTGGCCATCCCGGCATAGGCCATTTTGTTGCCGGGCAGCCGCGCATTGGGCCTGGCCAGAAAGGCGTCCATTTCCGCCGCCGTCCACACCAGCGTCGTGCCCTTCATCGCGGGGGAATAGGCGAATCCGGGCCGCGTTCCGGCCTTTGCCCCCATGATACCTGCCAGATTGGGGCCAACCCCATTGGCACCGCCCGGCGCGACCGTGTGGCAGGCGCGGCACGCCAGAAACTGCCGCGCGCCCGCAGCGGCATTGCCCGCCGCGGCCTGCTGTGCCGAGGCCGCTGGCGGCGATGCCAGTATGACAGGCAACGCCGCAAAGCTGACCGCCGCCCCCAAAACCTCCCCTTGACGCACCACAGCTCATCCTCTCGCCTGCACGGCTGCAAAGCGGCAGCATGGCTGGTTCGCGTGCCGAGCCAAGCCATGCCGGGCATTTGCCCGCTGTCCGGACAAATATTGCACGGTGCCTGCGCAGGCGGCAAGATGCGGGGTAGGGATGAGCGGGGCAGGAGCAGGACCATGCGGCTGACGCGGCGCGAATTTACGGCGGGGGCAGGGGCCATTTTGGCCGCGTCTGGACTGGGAGTGGGACTGGGAGTGGCGGGGCAGGCGGCCCGCGCGGCGGCCGCGACACCCATGCTCGATTGCATCGTGCTGGGCGCGGGCATTGCCGGGCTCAACACCGCGCTGCTGCTGGAGGCCGAGGGGCAGCGCGTGGCGGTGGTTGAGGCACGCGACCGCGCGGGCGGACGGATCCACACGCTGATCGACCAGCCGGGCTATCCCGAAATGGGCTTTAACACCATGGGATCGGGCTATGGCCGCGGCATTGATGCAGCGGCGCGCGCGGGGGTGGAACTGGTTGACCTGACGCCGCGCTTGCGCGCCATGCCGCCATCGGCGCTGTTTATTGGCGGCCAGCATGTGCCGCGCGATGCCTGGGCCAGTTCGCCGCTCAATCCGTTTCCGGGTGAGCTCAAGGCGATAATGCCGGGCGAGCTTGCCGCGCGGATGATTGGCCGCGCCAATCCGCTGGCCGACTGGACACAGTGGACCGCCCCCGAATCCGCCCCGCTCGACATTCCGCTCCAGCAATTTTTGCGGGAGAGGGGATTGAGCGACGCGGCCATCCGCTTCGCCTTTGACAGCGCGCCGGCCTATGGCTCTTCGGCCTGGGATGTGTCGGCGTTGATGCTGCAATTCATCGACGGCTTCATCAAGGGTCAGATCGCCGCCGGGCCACAGCAATTTGCCATCAAGGGCGGGAACAGCAATTTGATTGCGGGTCTGGTCCGCTTGCTGAAGGGCGACCTGATCCTGGGCCGCCGGGTCGTTGCACTGGATGGCAGCGATGACGCGGTGACCGTTCATTGCGCCGATGGCAGCCGCCTGCGCGCGCGGCGCGTGGTGTGCGCCTTGCCGCTGGCGACGCTGCGCCGCATCCGCTTTGCCCCGGGGCTCAGCGGCTCGCAAGCCCAGGCGGTGGCCACCATCCCCTATCAACCGCTGACGAACATTTTCCTGACGGTGCAGCGCCCTTTTTGGCAGGACGATGGCATCAGCCCGGCCATGTGGACCGACAGCGCCATGGGGACGATGTTCCCGCAATATTTTGGCGCAGCGGATGGGGAAGTGACCGGATTGCTGGTGCAGGGGCGCGGCGAGCTGGCCAAAAGCTGGGACCGTATGGGGGCAGAGCGGGCCAAGGCGCTGGTCATCGACACGCTCGCGGCGCTGCGCCCGGCGTCGCGCGGCGCGGTGACCGCGGTGCATTATCACAGCTGGGCGGCGGAGGAGTATTCGCAAGGCGCCTGGGCCTATTTCCGCCCCGGTCAGGTCACCACGCTGGTCCCTGCCATGGCACAGGTTGCCGGACGCGTCCATTTTTGCGGCGAACATACCGCCGTCGGCGCGCGCGGAGTGGAGGGTGCGCTGGAATCCTCCGAACGCGCAGCGATTGAGGTGCTGACGGCCTGAAACAGGTGGGCGATTATAGCTTTGGCGGCCTGAGTCGTCATTGCGAGCGAAGCGAAGCAATCCAGAGCGGTTTACGCCATGCCGGATTGCTTCGCTGCGCTCGCAATGACAATGAAGGCCGCCAACAGGATCGACGCCCACCTGTTTCAGGACGACGCAGGGTCGGTCACAGCCCCAGCGCGCCGGGGTTCAAAATCCCCTTGGGGTCCAGCTGCGCCTTGACCGCGTTCAGCAGCGCCCAATGGCCAGGATCATGGTCACGGGCATAGGGATAGACTTTGCCGATCTGCGAATGAACGCCGCCATGGTCGTGCATCAGGTCAACGACGCGGGTCTTGATGCGCAGCGCCTCGCGCTCTGCCGCCTCGCTGCGGGCATAGGTGGGCAGGCCCGCCCGATAGTCAGCGTCCACCATCCGCTCATGATAGATATGCTGCGCGTCGGGCCAGTAGAAAGCAGGCTCGTAGACAAAGGCGGTCGAACCCACCGCCATGAACATGCCGCCCGCGACAATCGCGTGGTCGGCCATCGCCGCTGCCTCCTCGGCATATAGCGTCTGGAGCGCCCTGTGAAAGGGCACAGCGGCCTCATGCGCCAGCTTGGCATGGCAGGGCAGCCACCGCTCCCCCTTGGGCCCCAGCACATTGTGAAAGGGCGCAAAGGGCATGGCGCGGACCACCTCTGGCACCGAATTGGGAATCTCGCTGCCATGCTCGGCGCACAGCCGCTTGACCAGCGCGATGCGGCCATTGGCCTCGGCCTGGTCGATGCCCTCACAGATGAAATGTCCGGCAAAGCTGGCTGCGGCGATGTCCTTCTCGCCCGCCAGCGCCATTTTGGCGAGCTTGGCCGCGCCCTTCAGCACGCCGGATTGTTTGACGATCCGCCCGGCGATGTCGGCTTTGGCCGCGGCGTCGGCCTTGCCCAGCTGGCCCTGCTGCAGCACTTCATTCAGCCCGAAATTCTCCTCGACAATCCCCTCCATGCCGATGACGCGAAAGGCGGCGTGCAGCGCATCGAACCGGTCAAAGGCAAAGCTGGCGGTGGCAAAGGCTGGCGGGGCCTTGACCAGCGGCAGCGTGATCCGCGCCTTCACCCCCAATGCACCGCAATCGCCAGTAAACAGCCCGGTCATGTCGGGGCCATAGTGGCGGAAGAAGGGGCCCGCTGGCCCCGACAGCGCGCTGCCGGTGCGGATCATCGTGCCGCTGCCCGTGATGATGTCGAACGACAGCACGGCATCGGCGGCGCTGCCCTGACCATGGCTGATGGCGTTCATCGACAGGCCGCCGCCCACCGTCGCGAACAGGCCGGAATAGCTGCCCCAAAAGGGGGTCTTATACCCCTTGGCCAGCACCGCTTCGCGCAGCGCGGCCCAGGTAACGCCAGCCTCCACCGTCACGGTGACGTTCTGCTCATTGATGGTAATGCGGTTGAGCCGCGCGGTGTCGACCGTAATGCCGCCCGCTTTGGTGTGCGCATAGGCATCGGTGTAGCTCGCCCCGCCGCCGCGGATGACCAGCGGCGTGCCGCTGTCATAAGCCGCTTTCACAATGGCTTGCAGTTCCTCGACACTGCCGGGACGGACGACCGCCGCCGGCAGGGCCTGCGCGCGGAACACATCATGCGCGAAAAACAGCCGGTCGGCATCGCTGGTCAGGACATGATCGGCACCAACTTGCTGGGCCAGGGTTTCGATCAGGTTCGTCACTCAATTCTCCCCCTAACCCGTCTGGGCTAAGCTTGTCGAAGCCCCGTCCTTGCCGGCGACCCTAAAGTAAAGAACGGCCCTTCGACACGCTCAGGGCAAGCGGGGCTTTGGGCAGCGACCCCCGTCAATTCACTGCAATATCGTCCAGCGCGCCCTGATAGCGTTCGGCGCTGTCGCCGGATGCCAGTTCGGCGGCCTGCTTGCGGGCGAGGTAGAAGAGGCGCGAGAGGAAATCCTGCCGCCGCGCCTCCCGTGCCTCCAGCACCGCCTGATCGGGCTCATAGGCTTCGATCTCGGCGTCGAGCATGATGCCCTTGGCGGCGGCCACCCGTTCGACCGTATCCAGCCGGTCGCGCACCACGGACAGCTCGTTGGCCAGCACCAGGATCATCGCCATGGCATCGTCCATGCCGGGCGTGTCATAGAAGTTCGGGCGCTTGCCGCGCGCATGGCGTTCCAGCTTGCGCATCATGCGGCCTTTTGTGCGATGAGCACTTCCCAGCCGCCGCCCGGCGCATATTCGCCCGCAGTGAATTCGCGGTCAGCCAGTGCCTCGGCGGCGTCTTCGGTATAGCTTTCGTTGGCGGCGGCGAATTCCATGATCGCCATCGGCGCGGTGTCAAACCGGATGCTGCTTTCCGGAAAGCCCGCGTCGGCGGCCATGCGGATCTGATCCTTGTCACGCATCGCGCCCCAAAAGGGTTCGTTGTTGTAATAGGTTTCATTGTCCAGAATGAACTGGGTGAAAGGGTCCATCAGGTCGAACGGCGGCAAATCGGCGTGGATCATATAGCCCCCGGGTTTGAGCAGGCGGTGGCATTCGCGAAACACGCGCGGCATCGCCTGGCCCGATGTTTCGTGCAGTAAGATGTGGCTCACGATCAGGTCAAAGCTCTCCGCTTCAAATCCCGTATCCTCTGCACTGCGCTGCAGGAAGTGGACGTCCTGTCCCAGCGCCTTGGCGCGGGCATGGGCATAGCGCACGCAGGGCCCGCCGACATCAATGCCGGTGACCTCTGCGTCCGGAAACAGCTCCTTATAGGGCACCGTCGAATGGCCGACGGTGCAGCCCATGTCGAGAATGCGGCTGGGCCGAAACCCATCCAGCTTGCGCGTCACATAGTTGCAGACCGAGCGGCCCATATCGTCGTTGTTGGGCCCCATATAGCCCATGGCGTAAAGATAGACGCCGCGGTCATAGAGCGCACCCTGGACGATATCGTCGCCATGCGCCTCGCTCGCATAGCCGCCGGGCATGCAATGAATGTCGATGGCGGAAACATAGCGCGGCACCGCGAAGTCTGGGCTGGATTCCACCGCCCCCGCCGACGCGGCGGAGAGCGCCTTGGTCGCAGCCTCCAGCTCGGGCAGTTGGCGCTCGATCGATCCGATGACCGATTCCCACAAAATTTCCTGCGCGATCCGGTTGGTCGCGGCATAATGCTGGAAATAAAGGTCAGGGACCATCGCCTTGCGAATGTCCCAGCGGTCGGCGGGCGGGCGGCCATGCGCCTTTTCAAAGGCTTTGGCGGCGCGGTTCTGAAACACCGGGCCCAGGCCGGGCAGCAGACCCTGTTGCACAAATTGCTTCAGGCTTTTGGTAAACTCCTGCCGCGCGCGCTCGTCATGATTGGCGCGGGGCAGCGCGGCGTGCTGGTGCTGCTGAAACGTGTTGAGCATATCCATTGGCCAATTGTCCTTGTTGCGCGGAGCGGGGTCGCTCCACCATGTCGGCGCGTCCGGGTCGATGGGGCAGATGATGGCGCACTATCCACCTGCCGGTCAATCCATGGCAGGCCGGGCTTGCTTCCCGCCCCGCACCCAGTAGCAGGGGGGTAACGGGCGGACCTGCGCAACGGGTCTGCGCCGATGGGGGATGGGCAGGGCATGACCAGCGACAGCGCAGCGACAAAATTTGGCCCGGCCCAGCTCCAGCCCGGGGTGACGCACCGCCATGCCTGGGGCCTGATGTATGCCAGCTTTGTGACCATCGGGCTGGCCACCGGCATTGCGGTGCTGACCCCCTATGTGCTCACCACCAATTTGGGCATCGGCCAGGGGGAGCAGGGCAAGGCGCTCGGCACGCTCGCGGTGGTGCAGGAACTGGCGTTGCTGGTCGCCTTTGCGCTGTTCGGCGCGCTGGCGGACAAGATTGGGCGGCGCGCCGTCTATGCCATTGGGCTGATCCTGCTGACGGTGGCCTATGGGGCCTTTGCCTATGGTAGCAGCATGGCCGAACTGGCGCTCTATCGCATCATCTTTGCCTTTGGCATCGGTGCGGCGACGGGGATGCTGGCCACCGTCATTTCCGATTATGCGGTGGTCGAGGATCGCGGCAAATTGACTGCGCTGTGCGGCTTTCTCAACGGCCTGGGTGTGGTTGTCGTTGCCATATTTCTGGGCCGCCTACCGACCTATTTCGTCGGCCTTGGGCAAAGCGAGGTAGAGGCGGGGCGCAGCGCGATGGCGGTGGTGGCGGGGGTTGCCCTGGTTTCGGCCCTGATCCTGTGGTTGCTGCTCAAGCCCGGGGTGCCGCCCGCCACCGACAGCAAGAAATCGGTGGGCGAACTGCTGCGCGAAGGGGTGCAGGCGGCGCGCGCCAACCGCCGCATCGCGCTCAGCTATTGCGCCGCCTTTGTCGCGCGCGGCGACATTGCCATCGTCGGGCTGTTCACCATCGCCTGGGGCAATCAGGCCGCCATTGCATCGGGCCTGTCGGCATCAGAAGCCGTGACCAAGGGCAGCCTGCCCTTCATCATCGCCCAGTCCGCCGCGCTGCTGTGGCCTGCCGTGATCGCGGTGCCGCTGGACCGGATGGACCGGATGAAGGCGCTGGGCCTGACCATGCTGCTCGGCTTTGCCGGCTATTGCGCGCTGGCGCTAGTCGATGATCCGCTCAGCGGCGCGGCCATCCCCTTCTTCATGCTGCTCGGCATTGGCCAGATCAGCGCCTTTCTGGGCGCGCAAACGATCATTGGAAAGGAAGCGCCAGAGGCGGTGCGTGGCTCGGTGATCGGCCTGTTCAACTTCTGCGGCGCGTTCGGCATTTTGGTGCTGACCGGCATTGGCGGCTGGCTGTTCGACCATGTTGCGCCCTGGGCCCCCTTCTTTCTGGTCGGGGTGCTGAACGGGGGCATCGCGCTGATGTGCTGGCTGCAATATCGCAGCGAGCGGGCGGTTTGGATTTAGCCGTCATTGCGAGCGCAGCGAAGCAATCCAGAGCGGTTTACGCCACGCTAAATTGCTTCGCTGCGCTCGCAATGACGGAAGAGCTTAAAGATACCGCATCGTCACGCTGATCGCGCTGGCGGGGCCGACCTGCACCAGCGCCTTGCCCCAGCTGGGGATGCCGCCGGGGTTGTTGGAAATGCCGACGCCTTCCTTGGGCATGCCGATGAAATTGGTTTTCAGCTTGCCGTCGCCATCCTCGTCATGGTGGATGCTGACGCCATAGCTGCCTGGCGGAAGGCCGGTGAAGCGGACCTTCATGGTGGTCCCGCTGATCCGCACCGTCTGCTTCACCGCCGTCTTGTTCTTCTGACAGGTGGGAAAGCCGCTCTTGTCCTTCCACACGCACGCCAGCAGGGTGCCGCGCGTGTGTTTGAGGCCGGTTACAGTGACATCCAGCGTCGCGGGCCCGCTCGCCGCGACCAGCAACAGGGGCAGGGGCAGGGCGAAAAGAGGCTTCATCATGCGGCGGGTTCCTTGGACGGCAGGGGCGGGATGGGCGCGCCGACGGGCGCATTGCGTTTTAACCCGCGAATGATGGTGTTGGGGATCAGGCTGTTGTCCCATTCGCCCTTCTGTCCATATTTGGGCTTGGGCGTGTCGCCAAAGCGCAGCACGACCAGATTTTTGGACGGGGAAATCCACATCGCCTGATTGCCGCTGCCGTCCCACAGGAAAATATCATCGGCGGCATAGGGCTCGCTGTGCAGCACGCCAATCGGCTGCGAGCGTTCGGGGAAAAAGCGCACGCGCTCCTGATAGGGTTGGCCGATCCACATATGCAGGCCCCATTTGGGGTTGGCGGGTGACGGGGTGATCGTCTCGCGCACCCACCCGGCGGGCAGGATGCGCTCGCCGTTCCACACCCCGTCCTGCGCCATCAGCACGCCCATGCGGACAAAGCTTTCGGCGGGCAGCATCATGCAGCATCCACTGTGCGCCAGCCCGCCGGGCCGGTTGATATAGACGGTGCCGCCCTGCGCCCCGATCGGCTGGATCAGCTGCTTGCCGACATAATCGGCATAACGCTGCTTCGTCGCGCGCTCGATGACAATGGCGAGCACGTCGGACGTAATCATCGAATAATCATATTCGCTGCCCGGCTCATATTGATATTCGGTCTCGTTGATCAAAATATCCTCATGATATTCGGACAGATATTCGCGCATCGTCTGCCCCCAGGGCATGAAATTATTATAGGCAAAGCGCGAAATGCCGCTGCTGTTCTGCAGGAAGTGGCGGATGGTGGGCTTGGCCTTTGGCGTGCCCTGCCATTCGGTGATGAAGTCGCTGACCGGTTGGTCGACCGAGCGGATATGGCCCTGTGCAATCGCGCGGCCGATAACCAGCCCGACGATCATCTTGGCCATGGATTTGGATGCGATCAGCCGTTCGCGGTCAAATCCCTGATAATAGTCCGCCGCCTGCAAAGCCCCGCCCTGCCACACCAGCAGGCCATAGCTGTCCTTGACTTTGGCATAAGCGGACGCCTTGGCGAGCGCGGCGGCATCCACAGTGCGCGCATCGGCAGGGGCGATGGGCAGCGGCTGGTCCACTGCACCCGGCACCTTGTCCACCGGATCATACCATTCGGCCTGCTGCGACAGGCCGCGCGCCTGGCTGACCGCCATTTTGAAATAGCGATCCATATAGGTCTTGTTCGCGAGATAGCCGACCAGCGCGACGCTGATCAGCACCAACAGCGCGACGCCCAGCCATTTGGCGATGGATTTGACAATGCTCATGCGGCGGCTCCCTGCGGGGCGCGGCCCCGGCTTGCAACGATCATGGCGGTGGCAAGGGCGATCACCATGACGCCCGCGCCGATGGCAAAGGGCGCATGGCGCGCAATGCCGACGTAAATGCTGCCCGACACCGCCGGACCAATGACCCGGCCCAGGCTGGACGCCCCCTGCGTCAGGCCCATGACCATGCCGCGGTCACCATCGTCGGTCTGGGCGCTGGCCAGCGTCTGAAAGGCCGGATTGAACAGCCCCAGGCCCACGGCAAGCACGGCAAGGCCCGCGATGAACAGCCAGGGCGACTGGGCAGCTGCCATCATGGCGAGCCCCAAGGCATGCGCCGCCACCCCGGCCACCACCAGCGCCGCGCTGCCAAAGCGGCGGTTGAGCGGCCCGGCGGCCCCGCCCTGGAGCGCCGCCGAAATAATGCCCACGGCAGCAAAAGTCAGCCCCACCTGGCTGGGACCCCAACCGAACACGTCATGCGCGAAAAAGGCGAGCGTCGTTTCCATCAGCGCCGCGCCGCTGATGACCAGCAGCGACAGGATGATGAGCCCGCCGATGACCGGCTTGGCCCGCAGCACATCGCCCGGGCCGATGGCGCTCTGGTCGCGGCGGGCCTGCGCGCGCCGCTCAGCGGTCAGGCTTTCGGGCAGCAGCCACCAGGTGCCGATGGCCGCAATCCCCGCAAAGGCGGCAGAGACATAGCCGACGATGGCGAAATCATTGAAATCGGGGTTGCTGCCCGCAATCAGCCCGCCAATGGCCGGGCCAAAGATAAATCCCAGGCCAAAGGCCGCCCCGATCATGCCCATCGCCTTGGGCCGGGTTTCGGGCGTTGAAATATCGCCGACATAGGCAAAGGCCGCGGCAATATTGCCCGCCATCAGCCCGCCGAACAGCCGCGATCCGCCCAGCGTCCAAATGTCGCTGGCATGCGCCATGATCAGATAGGCCGCGATCGCACCCACCAGGCTGAACAACAGCACGGGGCGGCGGCCATAGCGATCCGACAATTTGCCCCACAGCGGCGCGCCGACAAACTGCCCCAGGCTGTATGCCGCCATCGCCAGCGTCGTCTCGGCGGGCGACGCGCCGACCAGATTGCCGAAAAAGGGGAATACGGGCAGCACAATGCCAAACCCCACCAGATTGATGAAGGTGATGAGGTAAAGGATGGACAGCTGACGCCCGGTGGTCGTGGCCATGGCCTATTCGGCCGCCATGGATTCGGGTGCCTGTTTGGCGGGGATCAGCGGCGCGGTTTTCAGCACGAAATTGCGGCCCTGCTCGGCGCGCCGCGTGGGGCTGGGGATCACCACGGCGCGGCGGCCATCGATATGATTGCGCAGCGCATCAATGTCCAGCGCCCAGCCGCGCTCCATCAGTTCGCGCCGCTTGAAGCGAAAGGCGTTCATCAACCCGTCGGATTTCACCGACAATTCCTCGCGCAGGTCGGTCGGCACCAGCTCGGGGCAGATTTCCTCGACAATCACCGTGTCCTGTTCAAAAATCTTGAGCGTGCGCTTGATGCTGTCGCCGTCGAACAGGGGCGACTTCATGAAACTGCGCGCCATGATCCAGCGGGTCAGCGTGGTGTTTTCGTCCACCGGCGTGTTGACGTCGAAAATCACCATCCGCCAGGTCTGGGTCAACCAGACATCCAGCCGCATCGTTGCGCCCGACACATGATAGCCGGGCCGCGCCTGCACCGGCGTGCGTTCCTTGCGCACATAGCGCCAGATGCCGCGCGGCAGCGGTGGGATATAGGTCACCTTGGCGCGCGCCGACCATTCATCCTGTTCCATCTCAAAATCATGGATTTCCGCGCGGTCGCGGTCGCCAAAGCTGGGGTGGACAAAGGGGGCGTGGGCAAAATCCAGCCCATTTTCGACCACGCGGACATAATCGGCCTTCCACAGCCATTCGCCGCGCACGGTGCGCCAATTGGCATGATCGTCATATTCGGGAAAATCGGGCAGCGGCGGGCGCTCCGCCTCAGGCAAATCGCCGAGAAACACCCAGACCCAGCCATAACGCTGCTCGACCGGATAGCTGTCGACGCGCGCGCGCGAAGGGATTTTCTGATCGGCGGGCAGCGAGGGGATTTTGGTGACATTGCCCGCGCCGTTGAATTGCCAGCCATGATAGGGGCATTCGACACAGCCCTTTTCCAGCCGCCCCGCGCCCAGCGAAGCGCCGCGGTGCACGCACACATCGGACAGGCAGTTGATGGTGCCGCTTTCGTCGCGGAACAGCACGAAATCAAACCCCAGCAGCTTCACCCGCTTGGGCTTGTCGGTGATGTTCGCGGCTTCCTCTGCGACATACCATTGATTGATGATCATGCGTTACGTCCTCATGTGAGTCAGGCGGGCACTTCGGCAAGTCCGGTCAGGCATTTGGCCAGGCCCAGCTCGCGCATCTCCAGCAAGCGGCCATCGGCCAGGTTCAGCCGCGCGAGCCGCCCGCCGAAAAAGTCGAGCGCCCAGATTTCGGTCCCGCCGGGGCGCAAAATGGGCACGGCCCAGCCGCGCCCTTCTGGCAAGGCAAAGCGCGTCGCCTGGCCCGTGGCCGGGTCCACGCGGCGAAATTCGCTGCCGCAGGCAACCAGCAACTGCCCGTCGGGCAGCATGGCGAGGCCAAACACCAGCGGCGGCGGATCGGTGCGGGTGTAAATCGGCCCCAGGCGGCGGTTGGCCGTCAGATCATGGGCATAGACATGCGCGCCGGTTTCGCTGCTGTGATACAGGGTGCGGCCATCGCGGCTGATCGCCATATGGGTGACGCCCAGAAAGCCGCCCATGCCGCCGTTGGTTTCGGTGTCATAGGTGGCGATGATGTCGCCAGCGTGGTTGACGCGGGTAACCTGTCCCTTGCCGCTGAAACCCGGGATGGCCCCCACCATATGTTCGCCGAACAGATAATCGCCATCCGCAAGGGCAATCATCGATCCATAGGGCGCGTCGGCCAAATTGGGAAAGCAGTCCGCCTCCCGCCCATCGGGGCCAATGCTGGTGAGCGCGCGGGCCTGCGGGTCCAGCGCGTGCAGGTGCCCCGTGCGATCAAGGGTCAGCGAGGCGATCAGCCCGGTTTCGCGGGTTTCAAACACGCCCTTCGCGGTTCCGTCGGCGGCGAACTGCAAAATCTTGCCATGGCCGGTGGGAAAGCGGGCGCTTTCATCAAGGTCCGATGCGGTGACGAACATGTCACCGGGCGCAAAGGGGGCGAGCGCGGTCATTGCGGCATCCGCTTGGGCCAATTGGCAAAGCGGCGCGATGGAAAGCGTTCCAGCCGTTTTGCCTCCTCGGCCTGCAACCGCTGCCACAGACCGCCAAAGGGCAGCATGCGGATGAGCACATCATCGCGGCGAATGAAATGGTGCCACAGCGCGCCCGCGATATGAAAGACAACCAGCCCCGCCAGCACCACGGCTCCGGCAAAGTGAAAGGGCCGCAACAGGGTCAGCACCGCTTCATTGCCGTCGGCGAGAGCCGATATATTGGGCCCGTTAAAGAAGCGGATAGCCACCGGGGAATAGGCCGCCATGATCAGCCCCAAGGCTCCCTGATACAGGATGAGCGCATAGAGCAGCCGGTGGCTGGTCCGGGCCGCGCGCACCATGGTGGCGGGGGTGCCGGTCGGCGGTGCGGGCGGCGGGCGGAACCAGCGCCACGCGAGCCGCAGCAAGGTGAGGGTCAGCAATATCAACCCGATCGACGCGTGCCCCGGCACATCCGATGCGCGGTCGGCGGGCGCGGTGAAGGCAAATTGCGACGCCGCCCCCAGCATCGCAAGCACCAGCAGCGCCGCCAGCCAATGCAGCCATTTGGCGGTCGTCCCATATTGCTGGCTAACGGAGCGCGCGCGCCGCTTCATCCTGACTACTCCCTTGGCTGAAGTCCGGCTAGTCAACATTTGCGGTTTCGGCAGCTATGCCGCGCGCGGCTTTATCCATCACGCGGTCAAACATCGCCAGCACCGTCTCCCATGCCTGTTCCCCCGACAGGTCAAAGCCGAAAAAGCGCGGCTGGCTGTGCGCGCGCAGCGCCAAATAGGTCGTCGCGGCATAGGCGACGGTGTTGAGCGCCAGATAGTCGTCGCGTGCTAGTTCAGGATCAGAGGTCAGCACGCGTTCAAAATCGCGGCGCACCAGCTGGCGGACATGCTCAACCGCCTCCTTCACTTCGGCCGAGCGGATGAATTCGCCGGTAAGCAGTTCGCACAGGGGTTTGTTGCTGCGCAGCATCGCCGCGCAATGGCGATTGACCAGCCGCAGTTTTTCGGTGGCGGTGCGTTGGCGAAAGGCCTCCATCGACTCGCCGATAATCTCTTCCAGCGGCGGCCAGATGCCCTTGCGCTCCACCCAAGCAGAGGCGACGCCGGTGATGCCGCCGAAATAGTCATAGACCTGTTTCTTGCCGACCCGCGCCTCCTTAACCACCGCGTTCAGCGACAGGCTGGCGACGCCGGACTGCACCAAAACCCGCTCAAACGCATCGATGATCGCCGCTTCGGTCTCTTGCCGCCGCGCCTTGTTGCTTCGTTGGGTTCGGGGGGCCGGTTTAACCGGCTGGTGAACATTCAACGCCTTGTCTCCATTTCGCGCTTGCGGTCTTGCACCGGTCTTGCATAATCTTGACCGGTCGGTCCCTTTTTGCAACACCGTTGTCATTCCGGGGACTGGCTTGCGCGCCGGGGGGCGTGTGCAAGGGGGGAGGGACACTATGAAGTATCGCAGCAAAATGCTGGCCGCCGTCAGCGTGGCAGGCATGATGGCAGCCGTCACGCCGTTGGCGGCTCAGGCGCAAACGGCGCCTGCGGCGGAGGAAGATACGGCGGAAGGCGACATCATCGTCACCGCGCGCCGCCGGGCGGAGGCATTGCAGGATGTGCCGCTGGCCATCAACGCCTTGACCGGAGACGATATTGAACAGCGCAACATTCGCCGTATCGATGATCTGTTGCAGGCGGCACCGGGGCTGACCTTTGACATTGGCGGCTTTCCCAACGACACGCGGCCTTCGCTGCGCGGCATGACCGCCGAGCGCGGGCGCCCGTCGGTTGCTGTCCTGCTCGATGGCCATGATCTGTCAGGAGAGAATATTTCGATCGCGGGCGGATCGTCTGCGCTGCGCAGCAATTTGTTCGATCTGGAGCGGCTGGAAATTGTCCGGGGCCCGCAATCGACGCTCTATGGCCGCAACGCCTTTGGCGGTGCCATCAACTATATCTCGCGCAAACCCGAATTTGACTGGGGCGGCAGCGCCAATTTCGAAGCCGGCACCTATGGCACCTTCGGGGCCACCGCCGGGGTGACCGGACCGATCATCGAAGACATCCTCGCGTTTCGTCTGAACGCTGCCTATCGTGAAACCGATGGCTTTTACACCCATCCGGTCAATCGCGGGCGGCTGGGTGCCGAAAAGACGCGCGGTGTCGCGGCGGCGCTGCGTCTGGTGCCCACCAGCGGGCTGACCATCGATGCGCGCTATCAATATAGCAAGGAGCGGATGAGCGATCTGCCCACCGCGTTCATCTTTGCCAACACGCGCCTGCCGGTTCCGGGCGGCACCTTTACCGCTGGCCCGCCGGGAACGCCGCCGCAGCCATGCCCGGCCAGCCTGACCGGCCTTCCCGCCGCCGTGGTCACCGCCTGCACACGCGGCACCGTGGTGGGGCAGGTGCGGGCGACGCGCGCCAATGTGGACATGGGCCTTAATCCCAACACGGGCCGCCCGCCCTTTGGCATGGTGTCGAACCTGCATGTGGCCAGCGGCCATATCGAATATGACACGGGAAGCTTTGGCGAATTTCACTATAATTTCGGCTATCTGAAAAACTTCACCGACATTGAACAGGATGGCGATTTCCACAGCCGCCCTGCGCCGCCGGGATTGGTCCTGTCCATCTCCGCGCTCCAGGATCTGGTCTATCGCAACAAGCATACCGACCACACGGTTTACTGGACGCACGAGATTGACCGGTTCGATTTCATTCTGGGCTATCAGCATTTTGAGGAAACCTCCTCGCTGCTCAACGGGTCGCAATTTTGGCTGCGCAATCCGGCCTCGCCGCTGGCGGGGCCGCCGTTCCGGCTCGACACGGCGCCTGGGCTGACATCGCCCTTTCCCGTCGTCACCGTGCGCGAGACCAAATATGACGGCTTCTTTGGCGGTTTCGGCTTTGAAATCGTCGATGGCCTGAAAATATCGGCGGAGGCCCGCTATAACCGTGACCGGATCGATTACAGCTCCACCGGCTGGCGTGCGCAGGATGTGACGCTGTCGCAGCTGACGCCGATCTGCAATCCGGCGCTGGCCCCCGGGGCGACCTTTGTGCCGACCAATCCGGCGGGGTCACCGCCGCCAGGCACGGTCAATGCCTGTCCGACCAGCGGCGCGATCCGGGAGAATCAATGGACCCCGCGTGCGACAATTGAGTATAAGCCGACGACCGATCTGCTTTTCTATGTGTCCTGGGCCAAGGGCTTCAAGCCCGGCGGTTTCAACACCAACGAAGTGGCGACGCTGAACGGCCAGCAATATCTGTCCGAAAAGGTGACGACGTGGGAAGCGGGCACGAAGTCCACCCTGTTTGACGGGCGGATGATCGCCAATCTGGCGGTCTATCGGAACCGTTACCGCGACCAGCAAATCGGTGTGCAGCTGTCGACGCCGGGCGCGGGGGGGCAGATTGTGACCTCGGCGGGCATCGTCAATGCGGGCCGCGTCAACATTTGGGGGATTGAAGCGGATGTGAACGTCCGGTTGGACGACCGCTGGAATGTCACGGTCGGCTATGCCTATACCGACGCCAAATTTTCTAGCTTCATTCAGGGGCCGCCGGTCGGCGCCAACGCTGCCATTGTGACGCAGTGTGGCATTGGTTCGGTGCAAACTTCGTCAGCGCAGAATCTGGCTGAGGCCGGCAATATCTGCGGCGACCTGTCTGGCAACCGCCCGGGCAAGACGCCCAAACATTCACTGAACCTGACATTGGGGTTCAACGAAGAGCTGGAGGGCGACCGCCGCGTCTATGCCGATATCACCGGCCTCTATCGGTCGAAGCGGTTCAACGACGAATCCAATCTGAACTTCCTGCCCAGCTATTGGCTGATGGGCGCGCGGTTCGGCTTTGATTTCGGCATGCTGGACGTGCAACTCGCGCTCGACAATCTGCTCGATGACCGCAAGATCAAGAGCGCGCAGCGCGTCATCGACCTTGGCAACCCAGAGGGGTTTGCCCCGGGCCGCGGCTATATCGCCTATCTGCCGCCACCGCGCACCATGTCGGTGCGCGTCGGGATGAAATTCTGACGAGCCAACCGTGGGGGAAGGGGAAGGGGCCGGTTCCGCGTGACGGGACCGGCCCCTTTTTTGGCGCCTAGCGAAACAGGGTGGAGATGGCGTCGGCCAGCGCCAGGCTCTGCCGCGGCACGGTCGCCCCGCCCGGCGAGCCGCCATAGATGACCGACGTTGCGCCAAATTCCCAGCGGCGCACATAGGGCCGCTGCCAATCCACATTCGCAGGGGGCCCCTGATAAGTGGTATAGCCCGGAAAGCCTTCAAACATGATGGCGGCGTGGGCGAACAGATTGTCGGTGTTTTCGGCCAGGAAGTCGACCGGGATGGCGATCGCGACCCGGTGGCCCTTGCGCCGCGCTTCGGCCCACAGCTCGCGGACCGAGACAATTTCGTTCTTGGGATCCTCCAGCGGGTCCGCGAACCCTTCGGACCCGGCGCGCACCTCGACGTCGCTATAGCCCTTGGCGCGCAGCACGGCGGCAAGCTGCGGGCGTAGCCGCGCCTCAACTTCGGCCACCCGCCCGGTCCAGCTGTCGGATTTCACCTGCGACGGCGGCAGGCCGTGGACCGACATGATCGCCATGGCGCTCTGCCCCGGGGCCGTCGCCTGCGGAGTCACCGCCGCCAGATGGTCCACCGTCAGGGCGTCAAACGCCTTCTGGCTGGCCATATAGGGGGGGATGACCAGCTTGATGGGCTTCATGCCGTTGCGCTTGCGCCATTTTTCGACCGTCTGGTGAATGCCGACAAAGGACCCATCGAGTTCTTCAAAGCTCGAATACATCGGCTGCGCGCTTGCTAGGATCAGCGTGTCGGCCCCGGCGTCGAGCAGGCGATACACCGCCGCCTCTTTCTGGGCGGGGTCAAAGGCATCGGCGACCGCGCCGCCAATCAGCGCGGGGTGCCGCCGCCGCGCCTCGGCAATGGCGCCTTCGGCCATATCGCGCGTCTGCCGATAATGGGGCAAAATGCCCCCCGGCAAGCGGTTGTAATAGAGATGCTTTGCCTTCAGCGAGGTTTTGACGGCGGGAAAGCGCATCCCCTGTTTGCGGCCCGGATAGACGAACACGCCCGGATCGTGCGGCACCGTCGCCGATGGCGGTTCCCAGCGCAGCTCGCCCCGGCGGAACTTTTCCATCCAGGCGACACCATCAACATCGGCTGTGCGGCCCGCCAGATCGACCAGCTGCTGCGGCACGAACCGCTGGGTCATATAGGGCTGCGTCGGATCGATCAGGACAACGCCGCGGTCCGCCCCCGCCAGCACATTGATCGGCCAGGGGATGACCTGGGTGAACAATTTGTCGAGGAAATTTTCAAAAAAGGCCGACTCAAACCGCTCCGGCTGCATCAGCGCAACGACCAGCAGCGCGGGCTTGCCGGCAATGGCGGTGTCGCCGCGCGCGATTACCTCGTCGCCGTCCCAATCGGAGGACTGGTTGAAATACCAAAAGGGGCTGGCGATGAGCGCGCCGACAGCCAGCGTTCGCCAGCCCGCGCTCCACAAGAATTTTCCGATCATCCGCTGTCCCCCCGCTGGCCGTGCAGCATAAACGCTTGAACCGCGCCAAGGGTCCCGCGCCCCATAGTATCCGCAGGGCGGTCAGCACTGGCAGGGCTTGCCGCGCTTTGTCCGCCGCGCGACATAGGGGACCGATGGGGGACGCGATTGCCATTGTCGGCGCAGGGCTGGGCGGGCTGAGCTGTGCGTTGGCGCTGGCGCGCGCCGGGGCCAAGGTCCATGTCTATGAACAGGCACCGGTGCTTGCCGAAGTGGGGGCGGGCATCACCATGAGCCCCAATGCCAGCCGCATTTTCATCCATTTGGGCATGGAGGACGGACTGCGGCGGCTGGGGGTCGTGCCGCCACGTCAATGGACGCAGAATCTGACCGATGGGCAGCTGTTGGTGGATCGCCCGCGCGGCGATGCGGTCGAGGCGCAATATGGTGCCCCCTATATCCATCTGCACCGGGCCGACTTGCACCAATTGCTGGCCGATGCCTACCGGGCCCTGTGCCCCGACGGCATCAAGCTGGACAAGCAGCTGGTGGATATCGCCAGCGACGATGCGGGCGCGACGCTGCGCTTTGCCGATGGGACAGAGGTCAGCGCCCCTGTCGCGGTGGGGGCCGACGGGGTGAAATCGCTGGTCCGCGACCGGCTGTTCGCCACCGCGCCGCCGCAATTTACCGGGCAAGTGGCGTGGCGCGGTGTGCTGCCGCTCAGCAGCTTGCCGCCCGCCACCCAGGCGCTGCCGCCGGGCATCTGGATTGGCGCGCGGCGCTTGTTCATGCGCTATCCGATGCGCGGCGGATCGCTGATCAACTATGCCGCCTTTGTCCATCTGGATGGCTGGTCCGGCGAAGGCTGGTCCATCCCGTCGACGGTGGGCGAATTGCTGGACCATTATGCCGACGCCGAACCCCATCTGGTCGCCATGATCCGCGCAACGCCCGCCGATCAGCTGTTCAAATGGGCGCTGCATGCGCGCGATCCGCTGGACAGCTGGATTGCGGGGTCGGTGACGCTGCTGGGCGATGCGGCCCATGCCATGCTGCCCTTCATGGGACAGGGAGCGGCGACGGCCATCGAAGATGCGATGGTGCTCGCCCGCTGCCTATGTGCTTTCCCCAAGGCAGAGGCGCTGCGCCGCTATGAGGCCGCGCGGCGCGAGCGCACCACCATGGTGCAGACGCAATCGCGGCTGCTCGGCCTGCAATTTCAGGGCAAGGACCCGCTGTCCTTTGGCAAGGGGCCGATCCGCAACGAAGATAGCCTGGGCCTGTTCGCCTATGATGCCGTCACCTGTCCAATCTGAGGGAGCATAGCATGGCCAATGTGGTGATCACCGGCAGCACGCGAGGCATCGGGCTGGGCCTGGCACGCGAATTTCGCGCGCGCGGCCATTCGCTGGTCATCAGTTCGCGCGGGGAAGCGGCGGTGACGGCGGCGGTGGCCATGCTGGCGGCAGAGCCGGGCCCGGGCCGGATCAGCGGCATCGCCTGCGACGTTGGCGACCGGGCGGATGTGCAGGCGCTGTGGGATGGCAGCGTGACAGCGCTGGGCCAGGTCGATATCTGGATCAACAATGCCGGGCTGACCGGGCCGAAACGCGATGTGCTGGCGCTGGGCGATGGTGATATTGCGCCGGTGTTAGCGGCCAATTTGTGGGGCACCATTTATGGCACGCAAATCCCGCTCGCCGCGATGCTGGCGCAGGGCAGCGGCAAGATTTTCAACTTTGAAGGCTTTGGCAGCGACGGCATGACCGCGCCGGGCCTGTCCATCTATGGCATGACCAAGCGCGCGGTGACCTATTTCACCAAAAGCGTGAACAAGGAGATCAAGGGCGCGCCCGTGCTGCTGGGCACCATCAGTCCGGGCATCGTCATCACCGACCTGCTGGACGAATCGCGCGACGTCGACCCGGAAAAATGGGAAAAGACCAAGCGGATGTACAATATCCTGGCCGACAGGGTGGAAACGGTGGCACCGTTCATCGTCGATCGCGTGCTGGCCGCCGACAAGCCAGGGACCGCCATCCGCTGGCTGACCACGGGCAAGGCCGCCCGCCGTTTCCTGTTGCAACCCATCGTCAAGCGGCGGGTGATGCCCGACTGAACTCCCTACACCACCGCGCAGACCGTCTTGGTTTCCAGATAATTGTCGAGCGCACCGACGCCGCTGTCGCGGCCCCAGCCTGATTGCTTCATGCCGCCGATGGGGAGCGCGGCGTCGTACATGCTGTGCGTGTTAATCCACACCGTGCCCGCGCGCAGCTGCGCCGCCAGCCGATGGGCCGAGGACAGGCTCTCGGTCCAGATGCTCGCGGCCAGGCCATAGTCGCTGTCATTGGCGGCGCTGACGACGTCGGCAAGGTCGGTGTAACGCTGCACCACCACTACGGGGCCGAACACTTCCTCGCGAACAATCGCCATGTCGGGCCGCACGTCGGCGATGACGGTCGGCGTGACAAAGCTGGCATGGGGGCCGGCAAGATCGCCGCCCACAGCGACGCTGGCCCCTGCCGCGCGGCTGGCGGAGACGAAGCCCGCCACTTTCTCCGCGTGGCCCTGCGACACGAGCGGGCCCATTTGCGTGGCGGGGTTCAGCCCATGGCCCAGCACCATCGCTTGCGCCGCTTCGGCGACCCCCGCGACCACGCGGTCATAGATGGAGGCATGGGCATAAAGCCGTGAGCCCGCGACGCACACCTGGCCCGCGTTGAAGAAAATCGCGTTGGCCGCGCCGGTGATGGCCGCGTCCAGATCGGCATCGGGCAGGACGATGACCGGCGATTTGCCCCCCAGTTCCAGCGTCAGCCGCTTGAAATTGCCCTTGGCCGCGTCGATGATGGCGCGCCCGGTCGCCGTGGAGCCGGTGAAGGCAATTTTGTCGACGCCCGGATGGCTGGCTAGCGCCGCGCCCGTGTCGCGGCCATGGCCGGTGACAAGGTTGACGACGCCCGCAGGCAGGCCCGCCTCCGCCATCAATTCGATCAGGCGGATGGCGGTCAGGCTGGTATCTTCGGCGGGTTTCAGCACGACCGTGCAGCCCGCCGCCAGCGCCGGGGCCAATTTCATCGCAGTCAGCACCAGCGGCGAATTCCAGGGCACAATAGCGGCCACCACCCCGACGGGTTCGCGCCGCGTATAGGCGAAAACCTGTTTGCCCGGCGGCTGATAGGCGACCGACGTCGGGATGCTTTTCCCCTCTATCTGGTTCGCCAGCCCGCCAAAGAAGCGGAACTGCGCAATCGCCCCGGGGATTTCGGCCCAGCGCCCGACATAGAGTGGCTTGCCCTGGTCCAGCGTTTCCAGCTCGGCCAGCTCGTCGATATGCGCCTCCAGCCGGTCGGCGATGGCCCACAACAGCCGGGCGCGGTCCATAGGCGTCATGGCGGGCCATGCACCCTGGTCCAGCGCCGCGCGCGCGGCGACCACCGCCGCGTCAACGCTGGCGGCATCGGCGGCGGCGACCTGCGCCAATTCGCTGCCCGTTGCGGGGTCCAGCGTTGCAAAGCTGGCCGCCGCCGCCCGCCACTGACCGGCGATGAACAGGCCATGCGGCGCGCGCGCCAGAAAGGCCGCGCTGGCAGGGCTGAGGGCAGGGGCGGTCAGGTTGGACAGGTCGGTCATAATGCCCCCAGCTTGGCGATGGCGTCGCTTTCGGAAATGACTTCGGCATATTTTGCTTGCAGGTCGAACAAATTGGCCGCGTGCGGGGCCGGGTGCCGGTCGCCGCACGCCTCGCGCACGACAAAGGGCAGGAACCCGTGCTGGCAGGCATCCAGCGCCGTGGCGCGCACGCAGCCGCTGGTCGACAGGCCGGTGATCAGCAGCGTGTCAACGCCCATGGCGGTCAGCGTCGCGGCCAGATGCGTACCAAAAAAGGCCGAGGCATATTGCTTGCTGATCACCAATTCGCCGTCGCGCGGCGTCAGGCTGGCGGGAAAGGCCCCCATGGGTGATCCGCGCTCAAACAGCTTCAAGGCCGGGACCTTGCGATAGAATATGCCGCCATCGGCCCCGCCGGGGGCATAGACAACATTGGTGAACAGCACGGGGATGCCCGCCATCCGCGCCGCCGCCAGCAGCCGTTCGTTGCTGGCCAGCGCATCCTCCACCCCAGCATAAAGCGGTGAGGCGGGATCGAGATAGGCGACGACAAAATCGACGATCAGCAGCGCAGGCCGCCCACCAAAAGGCAGATGGCCATCAAATGCGCCAGCGTAATTTTCATTGAGGTCTTGCGTCAACCTATCCTCCCCATCGGAACGATGGGGAGGGGGACCATGCGCAGCATGGTGGAGGGGTGTCCCGGCGCAAGCGCAATCACCCCTCCACAACCCTGCGGGTGGTCCCCCTCCCCAAGCAAAGCTTGGGGAGGATATGTCATATCGCCCCCGCCCGTTCCAGATCGGCCAAGGCCGCGGCGTCGAGCCCCAGCAGTTCGCCATAAACCTCTGCATTATGCTGGCCGACCCGGCTGGGGGCGGCGCGGCGCACGCTGCTGGGAGTGGCCGACATTTTGGGAAAGCTGCCCTGCATCTTGAGCGGGCCGAACCGCTCGGTCTCGACCTCAATAATCGCGTCGCGCGCGGCGAAATGCGGATCGGCCAGCATGTCGGGCGCGCGATAGACGCGGCCCGCGGGGATCGAGGCCGCAATCATCAGCGCATCCACCTCGTCCACCGTCCGCGTCGCGGTCCAGGCGTTGATCCGATCGTCGAGTTCCAGCTGGTGACGGCCGCGCGCAATGTGCGTTGCATAGCGCGGATCCGTGCCCAGTTCGGGCTGGCCCATCACTTCGGCCAGCCGCTGCCACAGCGAATCCTTGTTGGCCCCGATCATATATTCGCCGTCCCGGCACCGATAGACGTTCGACGGCGCAATGCCGGGCAGGATGGAGCCAGAACGTTCGCGAATCACCCCGCCATGATCATATTCGGGGACCAGCCCCTCCATCACCTGGAGCACGCTTTCGTACAGCGCGGCGTCCACCACCTGCCCCACGCCGGTGCGCGCGCGGGCGTGCAGCGCCGCCAGCACGCCCATGCAGCCATAGGTGGCGGTCAGCGTATCGCCGATGGAAACGCCCATGCGGCTGGGTGGCCGGTCGGGTTCGCCGACGATATAGCGCCAGCCGCCCATCGCCTCCCCAATGCCGCCAAAGCCAGCGCGGCCCGAATAGGGGCCGGTCTGGCCATAGCCCGACATGCGCGCGATGATGAGGCGCGGGTTGATGGCGTGCAGCGCATCGGGCCCCAGCCGCCATTTTTCCATCGTGCCGGGTTTGAAATTCTCGATCAGCACATCGGCGTTTGCGGCCAGAGCGCGCACCAGCGCCTGACCCTCCGGCACGCGCAGATTTGCTGACACACTGCGCTTGTTGCGCGCGATAACCTCCCACTGCACCTTGTCGTCGCCCAGACCCCACAGCCGCATCGGGTCGCCCGCGCCGGGGGGCTCAACCTTGATAACGTCCGCGCCCATGTCGCCGAGCAGCTGGCCGCAAAAGGGACCCGCGAGGAGCTGGCCGAGTTCGATCACGCGGATATCGGAAAGGGCGCCTGTCATGGCAATACCGAATGGCAACGCGCGCTTCCACCTGCGCAACCGTCACCCTGAACTTGTTTCAGGGTCCATGGCGCTAGGCCACGACATTGCGCCATGGATGCTGAAACAAGTTCAGCATGACGAACCAAAAATGCAGCTGCGGGCAACTTTGTCATTCCGCCGCTTCCATTGCCGCCCAAACGGGCTGGATCGGAGCGGGGAGGCCGGTTTCGGCCTCGCACCGCGCGCGCAATTCGTCGATGCCGGGGCCATAGTCGAACAGCTTGAGGTCCCCGCGGCTGCTGCGCATCTGGTCGCGCAAAGCCTGGGTGGCGGCGGCATCGACCAACCCATGGTCATCGGCCACCACGCCATAAGCGCGCGCTCCGGCGGCGGTCACCAGGCCCTGCACAATCTCTTTGCCCACCAGCGCCGGGTCGCGGTCCAGCGGGTCGCCCCAGCCGCCGCCGCCCCAGGTGATGAAATGGAGCTGGTCGCCCGCCGCGACCGTCACATCCTCAACCTTGTTGCCGATGATGGTCTGGCTGCCGTCGGCCTTTTCCAATATCTTGCGCGCGCGCTGTCCCGGCAGGCCACCGTTGACGCCCCAGGGCGGCACGAACCAGCGGTCGTCATGGATGGAAATGGTGCCCCCTTGCAGAAAGCGATAGGTCATGTGGATGCCATTGCCGCCGCGATGGAGCCCCGCGCCGCCGCTGTCGGGTGCGGTTTCATAACGTTCGATGACCATCGGGAAATAACGTTCCAGAAATTCATTGGGAACATTGGTGAAGCCTGGCCACAGCGAATGGCCGTCGGGACCATCGCCCAATGGACGCCCCGGAATGCCGCCAAAGCCGATCTGGAACAGCTGGAACCAGTCGCCGCCTTTGCCCGGGCGATTGTCATTGCCCGAATAGAATAAGTGCGGGGACGAACTGAACCCGGCGGCGTTCAGAAACTCGGGCGTTTTCTGGCCCAAAAGACCGCCCAATATGTCGAAAATCCGGCCCAGCGCGTGGGTGCGACCCGACAATGCCGCCGGGAATTTGGGTTTCAGCAGCGACCCTTCGGGGATGCGCACATCAATCAGGTCGTAAAATCCGTCATTGAACAAGATTTGCGGGTCAAAGACCATGATCATGTAGATGCCAAAGAACATCTTGAACATATTTTCATTGAGATAGAAGTTGATCGACGCCGCCGACTGCGGGTCGGTTCCCGCAAAATCCAGCACCACCTTGCCGCCCTCGCGCCACATGGTGCATTTGATCTTGTAGGGGCCATAGCCCATGCCGTCGTCGCAGACATAATCCTCGAAACTCACGGGCTCCTCGGCAATCGCCATGCCGATCAGCGCGGTCATCGCGCGATGGTTGCGCGCGAGCAATTCCTGCGTTGCCGAGACATAGACATCGTCGCCAAAGCGCGTGGCCATTTCCACCACCCGCCGCGCGGCAACGCGGCACGAGGCGATCAGGGCATTCAGGTCGGCCTGGCACCAATCGGGCTTGCGCGTCTGGTGCATGACCAGCTTCATCAGGTCGTCATTATACTCGCCTTTGCGCCAGATTTTGACCGGCGGGATGCGCACGCCTTCCTCAAAAATGCTGCGCGCGTTGATGGGCATGGAGCCGACGACCTTGCCACCAATATCGCTCTGGTGACCGAACATCGCGGTATAGGCGAGCAGGCGGCCGTCCTTGAACACCGGCAGCAGCACCAGCCAGTCGTTGCTGTGCGAAATCGCGCCTTCGCAGCTATAGGGGTCGGACAGGAAAATCATGTCCCCATCCTCCAGCGTGCCGTCGAACCCTTTCAGAAAGCCGCCGATGAAGCTGCCGAACTGGCCGACAATCATCCGGCCTTCGTGATCGGCGATCAGCGGAAAGGCGTCACCCTGTTCGCGGATACCCGGCGACATGGCGGTGCGCACCAGCGTCGCATCCATCTCGATCCGCGCGTTGCGCAGCGCGTTTTCGATGATGTCGAGCGTCACGGGATCAATGGCGACGCGGTTGAACGGGGCGGGGTTGGATTCGATAATCTGGGCGGGCATTAGTGGTGCTCCATTTCAAGCCCCTCCCCTTCAGGGGAGGGGTTGGGGTGGGGGCTGTAACTATGGAGCAAGGCCGACAAACCCCACCCCCGGCCCCTCCCCTGAAGGGGAGGGGAGAAAAAGACACGCATCACGAAACCGGCTCAATCAAAATATTGCCGACCGCGTCGACGGTCGCGACGCAGCCGCTTTCGATCAGCGTGGTCGAATCCATCTCGCACACGATGGCGGGGCCCGGGATGGTGTCGCCCGCACGCAATTTGGCGCGGTCGTAGATGACGGCATCCTGTTCGCGGCCATCCATCCACAAGCGGTGATCGCGCATCTTGGCCGCCGCCGGGTTGCCGTCACCGCGCGGCAGTTCAGCAGACGGCAGGTCCAGGCTGCGGCCCAGCGCCACCGCACGCAAATTCACAATTTCGTGCGGCGTATCCATGTTGAAAGTGAACAGGCGGTGGTGCTCGGCATCAAAGCGCGCCAAAATGCCCGCCACGCCATCGCGGCGCAGGATTTCGGGCGAGATGGTCAGCGGCACTTCAAACGCCTGACCCGCGTAGCGCACATCCACCTCAAATTCGCTGACGATTTCAGCCTCCGGCACTCCGTCGGACAGAAGTTCGGCGCGGGTCTGGGCGGCCATGTCATCCAAAAGGGTGATCAGGTCATCGGCATTGGTGTCGCGCGCCAGCCGCGAAAAGCTGCGCGCCGTTTCGGTCCGCATCCGCGTGGTGGCATCGCCCAGCGCGCACAGCACGCCAGGGGAAACCGGCGAAATGGCGGGCCAGCTGCCCATCAGCCGCGCCACGGCATTGACATGCAGCGGCCCCGCACCGCCAAATCCCATCAGCGCGAAATGGCGCGGATCATAGCCCTGCTGCACCGAAATCATCCGCAGCGCGCCGAACATATTTTCGTTCACAATGTCGATGATGCCGCGCGCGGCGGCCATCAGGTCGATGCCCAGCGCGTCGGCGATGGTCTGCACGGCGCGCTTCGCGCCCTCGCGGTCCAGCTGAAAGCTGCCGCCCAGCAGATTTTCGGGAAGGTAGCCAAGCACGACATTGGCGTCCGTGACAGTCGGCAATTCGCCGCCCTTGCCATAGGCGACCGGCCCCGGCACGGCCCCGGCGGATTGTGGGCCGACGCGCAGCGCCTTGGTGAGGTCGGGAACATAGGCGATGGAGCCGCCGCCCGCGCCCACCGTCTTGACGTCGAGCGCGGAGGCGCGGACCGACAAATGGCCCACTTCGGTGGTGCGCTGGCGGCGCGGTTCCAGATTTTCGATCAGGGCGACGTCGGTGGATGTGCCGCCGACATCCAGCGTCAAAATGTTGCGGATGCCCGCATTGCGCCCGACCCACAGCGCGCCAGTGACGCCGCCCGCCGGGCCGGACATCAGGATGTTGACGGGATGCTCTTCGGCCTTTTGGGCGCTCATCAACCCGCCGTCGGAGCGCAGCAGCGACAATTTGCCCGCCATGCCCGATGCCGCCAGCCGGCCCCGCAGATTGGCGACATATTTGCCGACCACCGGGCGCACCGCGGCATTGGCGACGGTGGTCAGCGTGCGCTCATATTCCTGCATCTCGGGCAGCACTTCGTGGCTGAGCGAGATGGGGATGTCGGGCATGATGTCGCGGGCAAGGGCGCCGACCCGGGCCTCGTGCGCGCCATTGGCATAGGCGTTGATGAAGCTGACCGTGATCGCCTCTACCCCGGCCTCCTTCAGCTGGGTCAGCGCCCTGCGCGCGCCCGCTTCATCCAGCGGGCGGATTTCCCTGCCATCGGCGTCCATGCGACCGCCCACGGTCACCGTATCCTCCAGCGCCGCCAAGGGGGTGGGCTTGGGCCAGATAATCCATGCGGCCAGGCCCCCGGGGACAAAACTGCGCGCGATTTGCATGATGTGGCGATAGCCCTCGGTCGTCACCAGCCCCACGCGCGCGCCCTTGCCCTCCAGCACCGCATTGGTCGCAACCGTCGTGCCGTGGAGAAAGGTGTCGATGCGCGCGGGCGTGATTCCGGCGGCGGCACAGATGGCGGTCACCCCGTTCAAAATGCCTTCGCTGCTGTCATGCGGGGTCGAGGGCGTTTTGTGCCGCCAGAACGCGCCGCTATCGACGTCGAACAGCAACAGGTCGGTAAAGGTTCCCCCCACATCGACGCCCAGCCGGTATCCCATCTGCACCTCTCCCTTATGCCGCCGCAGGAAAGGGCGGCGCGGTCGCCACCATTCCCGGCAATTTGCGGCCCATCACTTCCGCCAACCATTGGCTGGCGGCAATCAGCTGCGCCAAATCCATGCCCGTGGCCACCCCGGCGCGTTCCAGCATATAGACCACATCCTCGCTTGGCACATTGCCCGCCGCACCCTTGGCAAAGGGACAACCGCCGAGGCCGCCAAGCGATGCATCGACCACCTTCGCGCCCGCCTGCACCGCCGCCCACACATTGGCGAGGCCGGTATTGCGGGTGTTGTGAAAATGAACCCGGACGGGCAGCGGATTGACCGCTTGGCGAACACGCGCGACCAGGTCGGCGACCTGCGCCGGGTTGCCGACGCCGATGGTGTCGGCCAGCGCAATCTCCACCGGCTGCGCCTCGGCCAGGCGGCGCGCCATGGTGACGACCCGGTCAGCCGCCACTTCACCGGCATAGGGACAGCCAAAGGATGCCGCGATCGTCGCCTGGCCGCTGCGCCCGGTGGCGCGCGCAATGGCGATGATTGATTTGGCCACCTCCACCGACTCGTCGCTGGTCTGGCCCTGATTGGCCATGGCAAAGGGGTCGGTGGCCACGGCAACCGCGCCCAGCTGATCAATCCGGCCCGTCGCCAGCGCGCGCTCGGCCCCGCGCAAATTGAGCACCAGCCCGATGAAGGTCACATTATCACGCAGCGGCAGGCCCGCGCAGACCGCTTCGGCGTCGGCCATTTGCGGCACCTTTTTCGGATTGACGAAACTGGCGACCTCCAACCGGCGGGCGCCAGCGGCAATGGCGCGTTCGATCAGGCCCAATTTGGTCCGCGTGTCGACCACCACCGCCTCGTTCTGGAGGCCGTCGCGGGGGCCGACTTCGACAAATTCAATCGCGGACATGCTGGGCACCTTGGTCATAAATGTATACAAACATTGGGCTGCGTCAGGCCGCCCGATCCTGCGACGCCGCCGCGCGCGCGTCGCGATAGGCGTGAAAGGCGCGCTGGATATGCGCCGTCATTACCGCCGCCGCCCAATTGCCATCGCGCCGTTCAAACGCCGCCAGCAACTCGTCATGTTCACGGTGGGCGCGGCGCAGGCTGTCGCGGTCATAATGGAGCGCGGTGCGCAGCACGACCGGCTGTTCGACGATCTGGCCCAGCATCGCCGACAGCCGGTCCGACTGGGCCGCGCGCAGGATGATGGCGTGAAAGTGCCGGTTATGCTCCAGAAAGGCGGGGATGTCGGGAGAAAATAGCTCCACCGCGCGCCGGATTGCCGCGTTATGGTCGCGCAGCGCAGCAAGATCGCCTGGCCCCATCCGTTCCGCCGCCCGGCGCGCGGCATGGCTTTCCAGCATGGCGCGCAGTTCAAAAGCGTCGGCAATATCATCGGGCGAGGCATCGACGACAAAGCTGCGCTGCGTTTCGGTTTTGCGAACAAACAGCTCGGCCTCCAGCCGCCGCATCGCCTCACGCACAGGGGTGCGCGATACGCCGCAGACCTCCGCCAACTGCTCCTCGCGCAGCGGCGCGCCCGGCGCGAGCGTGCCCGACAGGATCATCGCCTTGATCTGCGCATAGGCGCGGTCGGAGGCCTTGGACATTCTATCCTCTAAATTGCTTGACCATGTCATATTGTATACAATAAGTGCTGTTGGCAATCACAAAAGAGCCTTCAGGGAGTCCCGCCATGCGCTTTCTTGCCCCCATGATGACCGGCGCATCGCTCGCCGCCATGCTGATCGCCGCCCCCGCGTCCGCGCAGGAGGCAGAGGAGGGGGCAAGCGCCGGCGATATCATCGTCACTGCGCGCCGCCAGAATGAACGGCTGGTCGATGTGCCCGCGTCGGTGTCGGTGCTGACCAGCGAGACGCTTGAGCGCACCGGGGTGCAAAGTGCCGAGGGGCTGACCCGGCTGACGCCCGGTATCACCATCGTGACCGGCACCGCCGAGGCGGGTGATACGCAGATTAATATTCGCGGCATCAATGGCGCGCGCGATGCCGAAAGCTCGGTCGCCCTGGTCGTCGACGGCATCCTCAAAACGAACAGCGCCCAGTTGAACCAGGATCAAGGCACGCTGCGCCAGATCGAAGTGCTGAAAGGGCCGCAAGGCGCCATTTACGGCCGCAACGCTGCTGCCGGGGCCATTGTCCTGACCACCGTCAAGCCCGGCGATACGCTGGAAGGCGAAGTCCGCGCGTCGGCGGCCAATGAACAGACCTATGACGTGTCGGCCTTTATCGCGACGCCGGTGGGGGAGGGGGCTGGCCTCGTGCTCTCTGCGGCCTATCGCACCACCAACGGTTTTTTCCGCAACCTGTTCCTGAACGACAAGGTGGTGGATGATCAGCGCACATGGAGCATCGATGGGCGCTTTGTCGCGCAGCTGGGCGATGCCACCGAACTCGACATCAAGGCGCGCTATGCCGACCTGTCGGGCGCGTCGATCAACTTCAATGCGGCCTTTCACCTGCCCAATTTTGCGGCGGCCAACCCGGCGTTCAACGAAGATGTCGATGACCACCCCTTCCGCTATTATGGCAATATCCGCCCGACCAATGATCAGCGCAGCTTTGACGTGTCGGCGAAGGTCGAGCATGATTTTGGCGCCATCAAGCTGACCGCCTGGGCGCTGTTTTCGGATGTGGACCAAAGCCTGACCGCCGATGGCACATCGGCGGATTTTGCCCGCTATATCTCCCCCGCGCTGGGTGCACCCGCCAATCCGACCAACCTTGCGGTGCAAAATGCCTGCTTTGCCAGCACGGCGGCGCGGACCGGCTTTCCGGTCAATCCGCCGGGGGCGATTGGGCAGATTCCGGTGCCCTTCATCTTTGCCCCGGCCAATGGGTCGACCTTTGGCCCCTATAGCCCGACGACGTGCGACGGCACGCAATTGCAGGTGCGCGAGCAGCGCGACATTTCCGCCGAAATCCGGCTGGCGTCGGATACGGGCGGCCCGCTGGCGTGGCAGCTGGGCGGCTATTATCTCAACATCAGCCGCTTTGTCGGGGTCAGCCTGGGGGCCGATCTGGGGCAGGGCATATTGCCCAGCCTTTACAATGCACCGGGCAGCAGCAATCCGACGTCGCAGCTTTATGCCGACAAATTTTCGACCGACGTTTTCGCGGTGTTCGGCTCGCTCGATTATGCGCTGAGCGACCAGCTAAAGGCGGGCCTCGCGCTGCGCTATGATGTGGAGGACCGCAGCGTTTCCAACCGCGTGCCCAATGTCGCCGACCCGATTACGGGGGCCAAGATCAACCCCGGCCTGCCCGCCACCGGGGCCATCCCCGACAAATCGGACAGCTTCAAACAGCTGCAACCCAAAATCACGCTGAGTTATCAGCCCGATGGCCGGACCAACATCTATGCCAATTGGGGCATCGGGTTCAAATCGGGCGGGTTCAACAACACCGGCTCCGCCGCCACCATCAACAGCAATTTCAACGTGCCCAGCATCGGCGCGGGCGTCACCATCAACGACAATTTCCGCAAGGAGCGGTCGAGCGCCTTTGAGGTGGGGGTGAAGGGCGCGCTGCTCGACAACCGCATCACCTTTGACCTCGCCGGCTATTACACGCGCATCACCGACATGCAGTTTTTTGAATTTTTCGTCGGCGGCTTTGGCCTGCTGCGCGTGGTGTCGAACATCGACAAGGTGGATGTGAAGGGGGTTGAGCTCAACGTCGGCGTGCGCCCGGCGGACTGGCTGCGGCTGTTCGGTTCGGTCAACCTGACCGACAGCGAGATTAAGGCAAACCGGTCGCGGCCCTATACGGTGGGCAATAAATCGCCCTACACCGCCGATTATACCATCAATCTGGGCGGCGAGATTGACGTGCCGATTTCGACCAATGTCGATTTCGTCACCCGCGCCGATTATCGCATCACCGGGCCGACCTGGTTCCACACGGTGCAGGCGCAGGAGCGGCCGACGATTTTCAGCCAGTTGTTGCCGATCTCGGCGCTCGCGCTGCCCGCCGTGGTGGGCAATGCCAATTATGGCGTTGCGCGGCGCAATGCCTTTGGCGTGCTCGACCTGCGCGCCGGAATTGAAAGCGACGCGCTGCGACTGACGCTGTTCGCCAGCAATTTGCTCAACAAGAAATATATCAACGAGGCGATTCCCGCGATCGAATTTGGCGGCAGTTTCATCTCGCCCGGCGCGCGCCGCATGGTGGGGGTAGAGGCCGGGGTTAAATTCTAACGGCCCCCGGCTTTGTTCGCCTGCTGACCAATGCAGCGGTGAAGCCAGCAACAGCTTGAACTCCCGCGCTTTCCGGCGCATGGCCGGACATGGCAATAAAGCCGGGGAGCGCGCATGGGGTTTTTCGCACGACGTTGGGCCTGGGTGCGCGCGCATCCTTTTCTGTCCGCCCTCCTGGCGCTGCTGCTGGCGCTGGTCGGCTGGATCATGCTCAGCCCCGACACGCCCGATTATGAATATATTGCGGTCGCGGCCTCGCGCGGCGAGGTGGTGCGCAAGGTGACGGCCAGCGGCAAGCTGCGCGCGCTCAACACTATCAAGGTTGGGGCCGAGGTATCGGGGCAGATCACCGACGTCTATGTCGATTTCAATTCGCCGGTGCGCGCGGGCCAGTTGCTCGCGGAAATTGACCCCACCCGCTTCCGCGCGCGGATGGAGCAGGCGCAGGCGCAGTTGAATTTGGTCCGCGCCAATCTGCTCCAGGCCGAAGCCGCAACCGCGCGGGCGCGCGTCGACCTGACGACGCAGCAGCGCGATTTTGATCGCAAAAAGGCACTGGCCGCGCGCGATTTCCTGTCGGAAGCGGGGCTCGATGCCAGCGCCAGTGCGCTCGCGGCGGCGCGCGCCACGCTCGCCTCTGCCACGGCCCAGGTCACCGCCGCGCGCGCCCAAATTGCGCAGAGCCAGGCAGAGCTGGAAACCGCGCAGCTTGACCTGCGCCGCACGCGCATCATTGCGCCGACCAGCGGCGTTGTCATCAACAAGCTGGTGGAGCCGGGGACGACCGTGGCCGCCAGTTTCCAGACGCCCAATTTGTTTGAAATCGCCTCTGACACCAACCGGATGCAGGTGGAGGCCGCGGTGGACGAGGCCGACATTGGCGAGGTGCGCGAGGGCCAGGCGGTGCGCTTCACCGTCGACAGCTACCCCGACGACCGCTTTGCCGCGACCGTGCGCCAGATCCGCAAGTCGGCGAACGAGGCGCAGAATGTCGTCAGCTACCTCGTCATCCTGGATGTCGATAACCAGCAGGGCAAATTGCTGCCCGGCATGACCGCGAATGTAGAGATTATCACGGCGCGGCGCGAAAATGTCCTGCGCGTGCCCGCCAGCGCGCTGCGTTTCCGCCCGCGCCCGGAGGATCGGCCCGAGGGGTTGAAGATCAAGCCCGACAGCAAGCTGGTGTTCGTGCCCACCACCGATGCCTTCAAGCCGCGCGCGCAGACTGTGGCGACGGGTCTGGCCGGCGAGGATTTTGTGGAGATTACCAAGGGCCTGGCTGCTGGCACCAAGGTGCTGGTCCGCTCCCGCGCGCTCGATGCCGAAGGTGAGGGCGACGTCAATCCGGAAACGGGTGAAGAGGAAGAGGGCGCCGGTGGCCACCCCGCTGCTTGAGGCGAGGGACCTCGTCAAGACCTTTGAACTGGGGGGCGAGACGGTCCGCGCGGTGGATCATGTCTCGCTCACCATCCAGCGCGGCGAATTTGTCGCGATCATGGGCGCGTCGGGGTCGGGCAAATCGACCTTCATGAACATGATCGGTTGCCTCGACACGCCCACCGCGGGGCAGTTGCTGGTGGACGGGATCGATGTGGCGACGCTCAGCGGCGATGCGCTAGCCGAAATCCGCAACCGCAAAATCGGGTTCGTGTTTCAACAGTTCAACCTGCTCGCCCGCACCTCGGCCGTCGACAATGTCGCCGTGCCGCTCATCTATGCCGGGGTCGGCGCGGCGGAGCGGCGCGCGCGCGCGACCGCCACCTTGACCGAGCTGGGGCTGGGCGAGCGGCTGCGCAACAGCCCCGCCAAATTGTCGGGCGGCCAGCAACAGCGCGTCGCCATCGCCCGCGCGCTGGTGACCGAGCCGCTGATGCTGCTGGCGGACGAGCCCACCGGCGCGCTGGACAGCCGGACCAGCCACGACATCATGGCGCTGTTCCAATCGCTCAACAGCCGCGGCATCACCATCATCCTGGTCACGCACGAAGCGGACATTGCCGAATATGCCAAGCGCCGCGTGCTGTTCAGCGACGGGCGGATTGTCGAAGATGGTCCCGTGACCGCGCGCAAGGGGGCCGCGAACTGATGCGCCGCATCACCGCCAGCCTGGCCGGGTGGGGCATCAATGTCGCCATTGCGCTCGTTGCGCTGCGCACCAATTTGCTGCGCTCCAGCCTGACCACTTTGGGGGTGATGATCGGGGTCATGGCGGTGATTCTGGCGGTGGCGGTGGGGGCCGGGGCAAAGGTCACCGCCGAACAATCCATTGCCGCGCTGGGCAGCAATATGGCCATTGTCTTTCCGGTGCCCGAAAATGATGGCGGCCGCCGCACCAATGAACGCGGGCGGCTGACCGAGCGCGACGCGCGCGCCATTGCGGCGCAGGTCTATGGCGTGCGCGGTATCGCACCGCAGCTGCGCTCCACCGCCCAGCTGGTGGTGTCGGGGCGCAACGCGACGACCAGCGTGGTCGGGGTCACGCCGGGCTATGCCATCGTCACCAACATTGCGGCGCAAAGTGGCCGCTTTGTCAGCGACGCCGATGTCCGCACCAGCGCGCGGACGGTGGTGCTGGGGCCGACGGTCGCCCAAAAGCTGTTCGGCGATTTCGATCCGGTCGGGCAAGTGGTGCGCATCAACACCATCCCCTTCACCATCATTGGCCTGCTGGAATCAAAGGGCAGCAGCTTTGGCGCGGACAATGACGATATTGCGCTGGTGCCGCTCAGCACCGCGCGCGGGCGGCTGGCGAACAGCGCGCAGCTGGGCCCCGATGATTTGCAGGCATTGTTCGTCGGCTTTGAGGATGGGGTCAGCCTGGCGGCGGCCAAGCGCGACATGGCGCGCGTGCTGGCGCAGCGCAACCGGGTCCAGCCGGGCGCGGTCAACCCCTTCACCATCCGCACGACCGAGGAATTTATGGAGGAATCGGGCCGGGTGCTGGGGGTGTTCCAGCTGGTGCTGGTGGCCATTGCGTCGATATCGCTGCTGGTCGGCGGCATTGGCATCATGAACATCATGCTGGTCAGCGTCACCGAACGCACGCGCGAAATTGGCCTGCGGATGGCGCTGGGTGCGCGGCGGCGCGACATCCGCAACCAGTTTCTGGTGGAGGCCGCCGTGCTGTGCATGATCGGCGGCGCGATGGGGCTGGCGGCGGCCTGGGCGATTGCCGCCGCCTTTGCCGCCTATGCCGAATTTGCTGCCCCCATCGGCGCAGGCGTCGCCGCCGGGGCCATTCTCTTCTCCGCCGTCATCGGCCTGCTGTTCGGCGGCTACCCCGCCATCCGCGCGTCCCGCCTGTCGCCGATCGAGGCGCTGCGCAGCGAGTGAGCGGCGGCTCCATAAATCGGGGACTGTCCCCGATTTATGGAGCCACCAATTGCGCGGCTCACACCCGTTCGATGATGATCGCCGGGGCCATGCCGCCTGCGGCGCACATCGTCACCAGCCCGCGTTTGAGGTCGCGGCGTTCCAGCTCGTCGAGGATGGTGCCGATCAGGATGGAGCCGGTCGCGCCAATGGGGTGGCCCAGCGCACAGGCGCCGCCGTTCACGTTCACCTTGTCGCGGTCCAGCGCAAGATCGCGGATGAATTTTTCGGCGACGACGGCGAATGCCTCGTTGATTTCCCACAGGTCGATGTCATCGACGGTCAGCCCGGCGCGCGCCAGCACCTTTTTCGCCGCCGGGACGGGCGCGTTGAGCATCAGCGTCGGGCAATCGCCTTCATTGGCAAAGGCGACGACGCGCGCGCGGGGTTTCAGGCCGTGCTTGTCGGCATAGTCCTTCGACGCCAGCAGGACGGCCGCGGTGCCATCGACCACGCCCGAACTGTTGCCCGCATGGTGCACGCCCGTCCACTGAAGATCGGGATATTTCATCTGGATAAGCTTGCGAAACGTCATCCCGCCCAGATCATAGTCGGCGATGGCGTCAAAGCTGGCCTTGAGCCCGGCGAGCCCCTCCAGCGTGGTTTCGGGGCGCGGAAATTCTTCATGGTCCAGCGCGATGCTGCCATCGTCGTTCAGCACCGGGACCAGGCTTTTGGCAAAGCGCCCCTCGGCAATCGCGCGCGCGGCCTTTTGCTGGCTGTCATAGCCCAGCGCATCAACGTCGGCGCGCGTAATCCCCTCGCGCGCGGCAATGGCATCGCCGCACACGCCCTGATGCGATTGCGGATGCTTCATCATCAGGCGCATATTGCCCGACCCGATGCCCATCGGCTTGATGCCCTTTTCGGCCTCTTCGGCGGCGATGATCTGGGTATAGCTCATCATCTCGGTCCCGCCCGCGATGACCAGATCCTCCATCCCCGACATGATGGTTGCCGCCGCCAGATTCACCGACGTGATGCCGCCGCCGCAAAAGCGGTCGAGCGTCATGCCCGATGCGCGAATGTCATAGCCCGCGTCGAGCGCCGCCATGCGGCCCAGATCGCCGCCCTGCTTGCCCTTTTGCGTGGAGGTGGACCAGATGACGTCGTTGACGTCGGCGGTGTTGAGGTCGTTGCGGTCCTTGATCGCCTTCAGCACCGTCGCGGCCAGATGCTGGGGATGCAAATGCGACAGCGCGCCCTTGCCCGGCTTGCCAATGCCGCGCGGGGTGCGGGCGGCGTCGATGATATAGGCGTCGGGCATGGGGGCTCTCCATTTCGGTTGTTGTTTGCAACCTTGGCGGGGAGCGGCGCGCTTTTCAAGCCTGCAAACGCGCCGCGCTCCGGCGCAGGCCGGAGCCTTGTCAGGGAAGGGTTGCGCTATCGGCCAAAGCTCCGGCCTGCGCCGGAGCACGGCAGCCTAGATCACCCATTCGATATTCTGCAGCGTCGGGTCCGCGCGCAGCCGGTCGGCGCGTTTGGTGACCATTTGCGCGTTCAGCGCGCGGATCGCGTCGCTGCCGGTGGTGGTGAAGGCAAAGGGGAAAATGCCGTGGAGGAAACAGGCGATGCCGCCCACCACCATCCGCCACCCAAAGCTGCCCGCGGTATGGAGATGTTCCAGATAGGTTTCGCCAACATGGACGGGGTGGTCGGTGAAGGGATTGGGCATGGTCATTCCTTTAGGCCATCGTCATTGCTTCGCTCCGCTCGCAATGACGCCGTGAGCTTTGCAACCTTGGAGGATAAGTTACGTCAGTTAGTCGAGAAAATCATTAGCGACGATGCTGCGGATTTGGCGATAACGTAGATAAGTTATCCCGAATCGGCTAAGATCATAGAATGATCACCCTTGACGCCATCGACCGCCGGATCCTCGCTGCGCTGCAACGCGATGCCACCCTGTCCATCGCCGACCTCGCCGAGCGCGTTGGCCTGAGCCAGACGCCGTGCTGGAAACGGATCAAGCGGTTGGAGGCCGACGGCGTCATCACGGGCCGCGTCGCGCTGCTCGACCGCGCCCTGCTGGGGCAGGGGACGACGGTATTTGTCTCGGTCCGGACCAGCCAGCATGACGAGGATTGGCTGGTGCAATTCGCCGAGGCCATCCGCGCCATCCCGGAGGTGACCGAATTTTACCGCATGAGCGGCGACGTCGACTATCTGCTCAAAATCGTCTGCCGCGACATCGCCGATTATGACCGCATCTATAAGGCGATGATCCGCGCGGCGAAGCTGTCGGATGTCAGCAGCTCGTTCGCGATGGAGCAGATCAAATATACAACCGAAGTGCCGCTCTAACTCTCCTCCCCATGTCTGCTGCGCAGCCGCGGGGAGGATTTGCGTTTCCCCGCTTTTCCCCACCTCCCCACTGGCGCACCTGCGCCCCACTGGTTACATGGGCCGCCACCAACGAATCGCGACCAGAAAGTGGCACCCATGGACATCCGCACCGGCCTGACCTTTGACGACGTGCTGCTGGTGCCGCAGGAAAGCGAAATCCTGCCCAGCCAAGCGGTGCTGACGACGCAGGTGTCGCGCGGCATTTCGCTCAACATCCCCATCCTCTCCTCTGCCATGGATACGGTGACCGAGGCCGATATGGCGATTTTAATGGCGCAAATTGGCGGCATCGGGGTGCTCCACCGCAATCTGGATATCGCTGAGCAGGCCGCGCAGGTGCGCGCGGTCAAACGCTTTGAAAGCGGGATGATCGTCAACCCCATCACCATCGGCCCCGACGCGCCATTGTCCGAGGCCACGGCGCTGATGGCGGCGCACCGCATTTCGGGCATTCCCGTGGTGGAAAATGGCGGGCGGCTGGTCGGCATTCTCACCCACCGCGACGTGCGTTTTGCCGCCAATCCGGCCCAGCCGGTGCGCGAATTGATGACCGCCGACAACCTTGCCACCGTGCGCCCGGGGGTGAGCCAGGACGAGGCGCGGCGCTTGCTGCATGCGCGCCGCATTGAAAAGCTGCTGGTGGTCGACGACGCCTTCCATTGCCTGGGGCTGATCACGGTCAAGGATATGGAAAAGGCGGTCAATTATCCCGAAGCGACCAAGGATGGCGCCGGGCGTCTGCGCGTTGCGGCGGCCACGACCACGGGCGATGCGGGGATTGAGCGGACCGAGGCGCTGATCGCCGCCGAATGCGACCTGATTGTCGTCGATACCGCGCATGGCCACAGCAAGATGGTGGCGGCCACTGTCGCGCGGATCAAGGCGATGGCGCCGCAGGTGCAGGTGCTGGCGGGCAATGTCGCGACGGGCGATGCCACGCGCGCGCTGATCGATGCGGGGGCCGACGGGGTGAAGGTGGGCATCGGCCCGGGCTCCATCTGCACCACGCGCGTCGTCGCGGGCGTCGGCGTGCCGCAGCTGACCGCCATCATGGACAGCGTCGCAGTGGCGGCGAAGGCTGGCGTGCCAGTGATCGCCGACGGCGGCCTGCGCACCTCGGGCGATCTGGCCAAGGCGCTGGCGGCGGGCGCGTCGTGCGTGATGGTCGGATCGCTGCTCGCCGGGACCAGCGAAGCGCCGGGCGAGACGTTCCTTTATCAAGGGCGCACCTATAAAAGCTATCGCGGCATGGGCAGCGTCGGCGCCATGGCGCGCGGCAGCGCCGACCGCTATTTCCAGCAGGATATCAAGGACCAGATGAAGCTGGTGCCCGAGGGGATTGAGGGTCAGGTGCCCTTCAAAGGCCCGGCCAAGGATGTGATCCACCAGCTGGTCGGCGGGGTAAAGGCCGCGATGGGCTATACCGGCAGCCGGACTCTCCCCGACCTGGTGGCGCGTGCGGTGTTTGTCCGCATCACCAATGCGGGCCTGCGCGAAAGCCATGTGCATGACGTGTCGATCACGCGCGAGGCACCCAATTATCCGGTGGGGTAGCACCGCCATCCCCTTGTCGCGGGGCTTGAGCCCCTCCCCTTCAGGAGTGGCGGGTCGGTTTGTGCCCCGCACAAACCTGAAACTGCTGGGGGCAGTTTCACCCGACACTGGGTTGGGGTGGGGTCTGTCGGCCTGGCGCATGGTCGATAGTCCCCACCCCGTTGCGACTAAGCGCCTCACGGCGCCAAGTCTCACTGCCCAGTTTCGGGTCGTCCGGTCCCCCGGACCGGACTTGAATGGCCGGGGGCCATTCAACCCGAAACTCCTGAAGGGGAGGGGTTGGGCAACATGACCCCCGCCGCGCGTGTCCAGACAGCGATTGAGATCCTTGACCAGATTGCCGCCGCCGCGCGCGATGGTGGTGCGCCCGCCGATGCCATTTTCGCCGAAGCCATGCGCGCGCGGCGCTATGCCGGGTCGAAGGACCGGCGCGCGGTGCGCGAGCATGTCTATGCGGCGATCCGCGCGGTGCGCTCGGCCCCGGACAGCGGCCGTGCGGCGATGCTGGCGCTCGCGGATATGGACCCCGCGCTGGCCGCACATTTCGATGGCTCCCCCTATGGCCCCGCGCCCATCCGCGCCGATGAGCCGCGCGCCGCGCTGGGCCTCGCGTCACCGGCCCTCGCCCAACTGTTCGACCCGCTGATTGCGGCGGAAGAGCATGACGCGATGCTGGCGCGCGCGCCGCTCGACATTCGCGCCAATGCGCTGCGGACGAGCCGCGACGCGCTCGCCGCGCGGCTGGGCGCGGGGATGGCGATTGCCGGGACCACCCACGGGCTGCGCCTGCCCAGCGAATTTCCGGCGGTGCAAACTCCCGCCTTTGCCGAGGGCCTGTTCGAGGTGCAGGACGCCGCCAGCCAGATGGCCGCGGCGGCGGTGGGGGCGGCGGCGGGCATGACCATCGTCGATCTGTGCGCGGGGGCGGGGGGCAAGACGCTGGCGATCGCCGCCGCCGCGCCGGGCGCGCGCATCATCGCGTGCGACACCCATCGGGCGCGGCTGCAACAGCTGGCCCCGCGCGCCGACCGCGCTGGCACGGCGCCCATCGAAACCCGACTGCTCAACCCGGGGCAAGAACGCGCGGTGCTGGCCGACCTGGAGGGCCGGGCCGACGCGGTCATCGTCGATGCCCCTTGTTCGGGCAGCGGCACCTGGCGGCGCAGTCCCGAGCTGCGCTGGCGGCTGACGCCCGTGCGACTCGCGCGCCACCGGGCGGATCAGGCGATGCTGCTGGCGCTCGGGGCGGCGCTGCTGCGTCCCGGCGGCGCGCTCGTCTATGCCACCTGTTCGGTGCTGGCGGGGGAGGGGCGCGACCAGATCGATGCCTTTTGCCGGACCGCGACATTGGCCTGGAAGGCCGATTTTTCCGCAATTGCCCCCGGAATCGGCCGCCGCGCGGGGCAGGGGATATTGTTCACGCCCGGCCATGACGGCTGCGACGGATTCTATCTCGCCCGCTTGCAAAGTGCATGATAGCATCGCCGCAAATGACACGGTGGGAGCATGCGATGCGGATCAGCACTTTGGCTCTGGCGGCTGGCCTGATTCTGGCGAGCCACACGGTTCCGACCGCGGCGCAGCGGCCCGACGCCGCGATTGACCCGCTTAGCATCGCGCTGGCGGCATCGGCGGTCGAGGCGCAAGGGACCGGCGATCTGCAGGCCGCCACCGGCTATTTTGAAAGCGCACTGGCGGTCGACCCGCGCAACCTCAGCGCCTTTATCGGCCTGGCGCAAATCGCGCGGGCGCAGGGGCTCCCCGGCAAGGCCATCGGCTTTTACCGCGAGGCGCTGCTGATCGAGCCGCGCGACGTGACCGCGCTGGCCGGGCAGGGCGAGGCGATGGTGGAAAAGGGCGCGGTGGAACTGGCCAAGCAAAAGCTGGCCGAAGTGCGCCGCCAATGCCGCGACAAATGCACCGAAATCGCCGCGCTGGAAGCCGCCATTGCAAAGGGCGAGGCCAAACGCACGGTGAGCGCCGAGGCGGTGATGCCCAAACCCATGGTATCGGTGAGCGAAAGCGGATCGCGGCCTTAATATCTGAATTGATTTGATAAAATGCCACCAACGCGCCTTTGCCGGGCGCGCGGGAGCGGCGCCCGGTGAGGGGGGGACTAGGGACGGTCGGTGCGGCCGCGCATGGCCTGCAGCGCGGCTTCGGGGGCGGACTTTGGTTGGCTGCAGCGTCCCGAACGCGTTGCTACGGCAGCCGCCAATTCTGTGGGGGGTCCGGCCAAGCGCGGGGGCGCGAAGAATTGGCGTCCCGACAAGACGACGCCCCCGACAGGTGCCCGGTGTGATGGGGCACAAGGACAGCGAATGGCTCCGCTGCCGCTTTCGAACCGTTCGGCTTTGCGCGGGTGGGGGAGAGCGGGCTATATCGAAAGCGCCCATTCCCGTAACGCGACAGCATGGCCCACCGCACCGACCGTTGCCGACCCGGGCTGTCCTTGAAAAAGGGGTAGGCCCAGACCAACGTCCCATTGGCGCGGGGACAGGGTTCCGGACCAAAGCCCTGCGCCAAGGGGGAGGCGTATAACCTATATGGTTATATTTGTCAAGAGGGAAAGCTGGGGTGTGGGTGGTGCGTCGTCGCACAATGGCCGTCACCCCTGGCGCTCGCTACCTGACACCCCGGCCTGTCCCATCTTCGTCACCCCGGCCTATCCCCGCTTCGTCACCCCGGCCACCGCGCCGGGGTCCAGCTATCCGCACCGCCGGTAAACCCACACACCGAAGCCCTGAGCTTGTCGAAGGGCGTTGCGCGTCAGCAAGCCTCAGTTCATGACCGCTCCACGGGCTTCGACAAGCTCAGCCCTACGGTGCAAAACCCCTTCCTCGTCACCCCGGCCACCGCGCCGGGGTCCAGCTTTTGCCTTTGCCCATACCGAGGAAGCTGGGCCCCGGATCAAGTCCGGGGCGACGGGGTGGGACAATGGGGTGCGGAGCGGAAGCGGTGGGCGCGATGGGCGGGGTTACAATTCGCCGTCGGCGTCCAGGGCGTAGCCGGCCGAGCGGACGGTGCGGATGATGTCGGCGTGGCCCTTGGCGTTGATCGCCTTGCGCAGGCGGCGGATGTGGACATCGACGGTGCGCAGTTCGATGTCGCTGTCCTGCCCCCACACGCTGTCGAGCAGTTGCGAGCGGGTGAAGACGCGGCCGGGATGTTCCATGAAGTGGCGCAGCAAGCGGAATTCGGTTGGGCCGATGGCGAGCGTCGCGCCGCCGCGTTTCACCTTGTGCGCCACCGCGTCCAGTTCGATGTCGGCATAGCTGAGCACTTCGCCGGCCAGCGCCGGGCGCAGGCGGCGCAGCACGGCGGAAACGCGGGCGACCAGTTCGCGCGGGCTGAACGGTTTGGTGACATAATCGTCGGCACCGGTTTCCAGCCCGCGGATCCGGTCCTCTTCCTCGCCGCGCGCGGTCAGCATGATGATGGGGACGTTGGCGGTGCGGCTGTTGCGGCGCAGGCGGCGGCACACTTCGATGCCCGACAGGCTTTCGACCATCCAGTCGAGCAGGACGATGTCGGGGACGCGCTCGGCGGCCAACAGCAACGCCTGTTCGCCGTCGGGCGTCTGGCGGACGGCATAGCCCTCCTTCGCGAAATGCCAGACGATCAGTTCGGCAATGGCTTCGTCGTCTTCGACAAGCAACAGGTCGGGCTGCGGCATGGAATATCCCTAAACGGTGGGGTCGTCCCCCTTCTCGCGATCTTCCAAGCGGGTTCCTGTGACAACATAATGAACCATTTCCGCAATATTTGTTGCATGATCGCCAATTCGCTCCAAATTTTTGGCCACGAACAGCAAATGGGCGGATTCGGTGATCGAACGCGGATTTTCCATCATGAAGGTAACGAGCGCGCGGAAGATGCTGTTGTAAAAATCGTCGATGGGCTTGTCGCGCACCGTCACCGCCTTGGCGAGGTCGGCATCGCGGCGGGCAAAGCTGTCGAGCGAATCGCGCACCAGGCCAGTGACCAGCTGCGACATGGACATGAGCAGCGGAATGGCCTCGATCGACCGGCTTTCGTTGAGCTGCGCGACGCGCTTGGCGATATTCTTGCCATAGTCGCCAATGCGCTCGACGACCGAGACGATTTTGAGCGAGGCAATGAGCTCGCGCAGATCGTCGGCCATGGGCGCGCGCAGCGCGATGACTTCGACCGCCAGCCGCTCCACCTCGGCCTCCAGCGCGTCGATGCGCTTGTCGTCGCGCACCACTTCGGCGGCGAGGTCGAGATCGCCGGTGTTGAGCGCGGTCATCGCGCGGGTCAGCGCAAGCTCGGCGCGGCCGCCCATCTCGCTGATGAGCCCGCGCAGCCGGTTGATGTCGTCGTCAAATGCCTTGACTGTATGTTCGCCGCCGATGGCCATATGCTCTGTCCTTTTGGTGTCGCCGAACGCAGCGGCACATGGTTATTCTAACCCCAGCTTTCGTCATCCTGAACTTGGTTCAGGATAACGCACCCTTTGCCTGTTATCCTGAACCAAGTTCAGGATGACGGAGCCCTCGCCTGTTAACCTGAACCAAGTTCAGGATGACGGGAGGAGGGGGCCGCCTTAGCCATAGCGGCCCGTGATATAATCCTTGGTCCGGTCATTTTTCGGATTGGTGAAAATGTCCGTCGTCTTGCCATATTCGATCAGCGAGCCGAGGTGGAAAAAGGCCGTCCGCTGCGACACGCGCGCGGCTTGCTGCATATTGTGGGTGACGATGACGATGGCGTAATTGCCGCGCAGTTCGTGGATCAGCTCCTCGATCTTCGCGGTCGCAATCGGGTCGAGCGCCGAACAGGGTTCGTCCATCAGGATGACCTCCGGGTCCACCGCGATGGCGCGCGCGATGCACAGCCGCTGCTGCTGCCCGCCCGACAAGGCGGTGCCGCTCTCGCTCAGCCGGTCCTTGACCTCGTCCCACAGCCCCGATTGGCGCAGCGCGCGCTCGACAATGGCGTCCAGGTCCGCCTTGGCCGTCGCCAGGCCGTGGATGCGCGGGCCATAGGCGACATTGTCATAGATGGATTTGGGGAAGGGGTTGGGTTTCTGAAACACCATCCCCACCCGCGCCCGCAGCTGGACGACGTCCATGGCGGGGTCATAGATATCCGCGCCCTCCAGCCGGATGCTGCCCGTCACCTTTGCGCCCAGGATGGTGTCGTTCATCCGGTTGAGCGAGCGCAGAAAGGTCGATTTGCCGCACCCCGACGGGCCGATGAAGGCAGTGACCAATTCGGTGCCGACGGCAATCGACACATCCTTGATGGCCTGTTTGTCGCCGTAAAAGACGTTGACGCCCTCCGCCGTCATTTTCGGATTTTCGGGGAGGATGGCTTGTTCGGCTTCGGTCATATCACCAGCGCTTTTCAAAACGGTTGCGAAGATAGATGGCGAGCGCATTCATCGACAAGAGCACGATGAGCAGCACGATGATCGCCGCAGAGGTTTTTTCCACAAAGCCGCGATCGACCTCGTCCGACCACAGGAAAATCTGCATCGGCAGGACGGTGGCGGGCGAGCAGAGTCCGTTCGGCACATCGCCGATAAAGGCGCGCATCCCGACGAGCAGCAGCGGCGCGGTTTCGCCCAGCGCGCGGGCCATGCCGATGATGGTGCCGGTCATGATGCCGGGCAGGGCGAGCGGCAGCACATGGTGGAACACCACTTGCACGGGCGACGCGCCGACGCCCAGCGCCGCGTCGCGGATGGACGGCGGCACGGCCTTGATCGCGTTGCGGCTGGCGATGACGATGACGGGCATGGTCATCAGCGCGAGCGTCAGCCCGCCGACCAGCGGGCTAGCCTGACAGATGCCGAAAAACTGGATGAACACCGCAAGCGCGAGCAGGCCAAAGATGATGGAGGGCACCGCCGCCAGATTGTTGATCGACACCTCGATCATGTCGGTCCAACGATTCTTGGGGGCATATTCCTCCAGATAGAGCGCCGCCAGCACCCCGGTGGGAAAGGCCACCGCAAAGGCGATGAGGATGGTGAGCAGCGACCCCTTGAGCGCACCCCAAATGCCCGCGACCGCAGGGTCGGTCGCGTCGGCATTGGTGAAAAAGGGCCAGTGCAGCCCGGTCGACAGCAGCCCCTTGGCTTCCAGCGCGGTCACCGCGCGTTCGGCGCTGTCGCTGCCCTGGCGTTTGGCGGCGATGTCGATGTCGGAGGCGACGGGCAGGTTGAAGTCGCTTTTGACGCCGGCGCGGTCAGGATCGGACTTCAGCGCCTCGCGCACCTCTTTCCACGCATTTTCGGAAATCAGCGTGGACGCCTCGGGCCCCAGCGCCTCTTCGGCGGCGAATTGGACGATGTCGGCCAGGCCCGCATTGCCCAATTGCTGGTCAATATCGGGGGCGGCATAGGCATCGCGGCTGACGGTCAGCGGGTTGGCGGCGAAGTCGATCGGCACCGTGACGCTGGTATAGGTAAAGCCGCGCAGGCCGTTGCCGACCATGGTGTAGAGCAGAAAGGCCAGAAACAGGCCCGACAGCAGCACGGCCATCAACCCCACCAAGCGGAAGCGGCTTTCGGCGTCATAGCGGCGCTTGATGCGCTGCTGCATGGCCTGCGCCTGCCAATCGGTCGGGGCGCGGCGGGGCGGGGCGGTGTCGCTATTCATAAGCCTCGCGATATTTTTTGACGATGCGCAGCGCGACGATGTTCAGCATCAAGGTGACCACGAACAGCACCAGGCCCAGCGCAAAGGCGGCCAGCGTCTTGGCGCTGTCAAATTCCTGGTCGCCGGTCAGCAGCTTGACGATCTGCGCCGTCACCGTCGTCACGCTGGCAAAGGGATTGGCGGTCATGTTGGCGGACAGGCCCGCGGCCATCACCACAATCATCGTTTCGCCGATAGCGCGGCTGACGGCGAGCAGGATGCCGCCCATCACGCCGGGCAGCGCGGCGGGGATCAGCACCTGGCGAATGGTTTCATTGGACGTCGCGCCCAGCGCCAGCGAGCCGTCGCGCATCGCCTGCGGCACCGCATTGATGCTGTCGTCGGCCATGGACGAGACAAAGGGGATGATCATGATGCCCATCACCACCCCGGCGGCCAGCGCGCTTTCGGTGCTGGCATTGGGCACGCCCAGCATCGCGGCAAAATCGCGAAAGGCCGGGGCCACGGTCAGCGCGGCGAAATATCCGTACACCACGGTCGGCACCCCCGCCAAAATCTCCAGCATGGGTTTGACCCATTGGCGTACCTTGGGCCTTGCATATTGGGTCAGGTAAACCGCGCTCATCATCCCGATGGGGATGGCGACGATCATGGCGATGATCGCGCCAATCAGGATGGTGCCCCAAAACAGCGGGACCGCGCCAAAGGTATCGGGCTCCGCCGCGCCGGTGCCGGGTTTCCAATTGGTCCCGAACAACAGCTCGGTCGGCGGGACAAGCGCGAAAAAGCGCATCGATTCAAACAGCAGCGACAGCACAATGCCAAAGGTGGTCAGGATCGCGACCAGCGAGGCTGCGAACAATAGCACCAGCACCAGCCGCTCCACCCGCGTGCGGGCGCGAAACTGGGGGCGGACGCGCGTGAAGGCAAAAGCCCCGCCCGCCAGCATCAGCGCGAGCGTCGCGGCAATGCCGATGGTCTGATATTTGCGGATGGCGTCGCGGTACGGCTGCACAAAGGGTCCGGCGGCAGGGTTGGTCGCCGCTGGCTTTTGCCCTGTCGCCACGCTGCGCGCTTCGCCCAATATCGCGGCGCGTTCAAATCCCGGCGGGGGCAGGTCGGTGGCGGTCTTGGTCGCCAGCACCTCGTTGGTGACCAGCGCGGGCGACATGTTGGACCATAATGCCAGGAACAGCGCCGCGGGCAGCACCAGCCACAGCGCGACATACCAGCCATGGTAACCGGGGAGCGAATGCAGCCGTTCGCCGCTGCGGCTGGCCAGCATCGCCGCGCGGGCGCGCGCGCTCAGCCATCCCACCAGGCCCAGGCCCAGGATCAGCAGCAGCAGGATATTGGTGGTTCCGCCCATTTTGCCCCAGTTGTCCTTACCGCTGCTGCCCGCCCCGGCCTGCCCATTTGGTTATGCTTCAAAAGCCCGCCCGGCGCTACACCGGACGGGCTTAGGGATGGCATGTGGCGTTATTATTTCAATGCCGCGCCGTCGAGCGGGGTCATGGCATTGGCGATGGCGGCGTTGGTCGTCGCCATATCCTTGGGCAGGGCAATCAGGCCGCGTTCGGCCAGATAGCCGCCCTCGGCCGCGCCCTTCATGAACTCGGCGATAAATTCGGCAATGCCGGGGATGACGCCGACATGCGCCTTCTTCACATAGAGATAGAGCGGGCGGGCGCCGGGATAGCTGCCATCGGCGATGGTCGCAAAGCTGGGCTGAACCCCGCCAATCGGCACCGCCTTGATCTTTTCCTTGTTGGCATCAAGGTAGCTATAGCCGAACAGGCCCAGGCTGGTGGGGTTCTTGTCGAGCTTTGAGATGATGAGGTTATCATTCTCGCCCTGTTCGACATAATGGGGCGAACCGCGCAGCCCTTCGCACACATCCTTATGCTTGTCGGGATCGCTGTCCTTCAGCGCCTTCATCGCCGGGTCGGCATTGCAACCGGCGACCAGGATCAATTCCTTGAACGCGTCATAGGTGCCGCTGGTCGACGGCGGGCCGAACACCGAAATGGCCACGGCGGGCAGCGCCGGGTTGACGTCCTGCCACGTCTTGGCCGTGTTGGGCTTGCCATAGGGATTGGCGGCCAGCGCCTTGTAAACATCGGCGACGGTCACGCCAAAGCCGGGTCCGCGCTGCGCCTCGCCCAGCGCGATGCCGTCGATGCCGACCTTGATTTCGACAATGTCGGTCACGCCATTTTTGACGCAGGCGTCAAATTCGGCCTTTTTCATGCGGCGCGAGGCGTTGACGATGTCGGGGGTTTCGGGGCCGACGCCGCCGCAAAAGCGTTCGATGCCGCCGCCGGTGCCGGTCGATTCAATCTGCGGCTTTTTCATCCCCGTCGCTTCGGCAAAGCGTTCGCCCACCACCGTCGCAAAGGGATAGACGGTGGACGATCCGACCGCGCGAATGGTGTCGCGCGCCGCGCCGCCCGATGCAGCCTGATCCTGACAGGCGGAAAGGGTCAGCGCCGACACGGCGACAAGCATGATTTTCTTGATCATCACGAAGCTTCCTGTCTGGAGCACAGCGAATGGCATCCACCCGCAGCGCGATTCGATACAGCCGCCATTCGCGATATTCGATGACGGTTTGATGACAGTTTCCTGTCAACTGAATGTCAGATTTGTGCCGCCGCCGCGCCGCCGCGTCCCTCTTGTTGAAACAACAGGGTGACGCGGGTGCCCTTGCCCAATTCGCTGTCGATGGTCAGCCGCCCCTGGTGCCGTTCGGCGATATGTTTGACAATGGCCAGGCCCAGCCCGGTGCCGCCAACGGCGCGGCTGCGCGCATCATCGACGCGGTAGAAACGCTCGGTCAGCCGGGGGAGATGGTCGGGCGCAATGCCGTCGCCCTCGTCGGTCACGCTCAATTGCCAACCGAGCGGGTCGGCGGCGACCTCCACCAGCACTGGCGTGCCCGCACGGCCATATTTCATCGCATTGCCGACGATATTGTGGATGAGCTGGGTCAATTGCGCGGTGTCGCCGATCAGGGGCGCGCTGTCGGCCAGCGCCAGCCGGATGTCGCGCGCGCGCGGCGTGTCGCCTGCGCCGATTTCGGCGGCGGCGGCGCGCACCAGCGCGGACAGATCGACCATATCGGTGGGGCGGCGATAGCGGTCCGCCTCGATCCGCGAGATGGAGATGAGGTCGGCGACCAGCTGCTGCATCCGCCGCGCCTCGCGCTCGATAATGCCCAGAAAGCGGAGGCGCACTGGCTCGGCCTCTTCGGGGTCCAGCGTGCTCAATGTTTCGACATAGCCCAATATGGCGGCGAGCGGCGTGCGCAGTTCGTGGCTGGCATTGGCCACAAAGTCCGACCGCATCCGCTCTGCCGCGTCGATGGCGGAACGGTCCTCGATCATCAGCAACCGCTGGTCGCCGTCGAGCTGGGCAATGGCCAATTCCCAATGATCGCCCGGGCGGCGGAAATCGATGAGGTGCACCGTGCGGCTGTCCTGCGCCGACAGCGCGTCGATGACGGCGGGGTGGCGGATGGCGGTGCGAATGTCGATGCCGGCAATATGCTGGCCGAGCAGCGCGAGCGCGGCGTCATTGGCCAGCGCAATGCGCATCCCGCTGACGCCCAGGATGACGCGCGAATCCTGGTCAATCAGCGTGTGAAAGCTTTTAAGGTCGAACAGGCCGGGCGCGGGCGCGGGCTTGGGCACGGCGACGGGCGCGGGCGGGGCCGGATCCGCCTCGTCCGCCAGCGCCGCGACCGCCGCCGCCAGTATCGCCGCCGCCGCCGTGACCAGCACCGCGCTCGCCACCTGGTCCAGGAACAGCGCGCCAATGGCCCCAACGACCAGAATCAACGCCGCCAACGGCAGATGGAGCGAGGTGCGCGACATGGTGCCCCGCGCTGGCACGAAAGCCCCGCGAAACGCAAGCCCCTGCGCGGCATAGCTCCCGGGCGCCCGCACCAAACACCGCCGTCACCCCGGCCTCTGAGCCGGGGTCCAGCTTTTCCCTCGAACGACGCCAAGGCAGCTGGGCCCCGGATCAAGTCCGGGGCGACGGGATGGGGCATGGCGCAGCAGCGAGCCCAGGTTCGCTCCCACGCCACGGGCTTCGACAAGCTCAGCCCTGCGGTGCAAAAACGCTCCTGCGTCACCCCGGCCCCGGAGCCGGGGTCCAGCTTTTGCCGTGACCAGAGCCAAGGAAGCTGGGCCCCGGGTCAAGCCCGGGGCGACGGGGTGAGGGCGTGGCGCAGCGGCGAGCCCCGGTTCGCTCACACGCCACGGGCTTCGACAAGCTCAGCCCTGCGGTGCAAAACCACGCTCTGTCACCCCGGCCTCCGCGCCGGGGTCCAGCTTTTCCCTCGAACGACGCCAAGGCAGCTAGGCCCCGGGTCAGACGCCGGGGCGACGTGGAAGGGGACGGGCAGGGGGCTGGCGCTTCACCCTTGCTGGTCGGGCTGTCCCATTGCGGGAATGGTGCGATAAAGGCGGGCTGTGTGGCTTTTCCCTTTACGCTTTATCGCCTATGCACCGAGGGATGAGCGACGATAAGCTGCCTGATGCCCCAACTGCCGCTGCGGCGCAGTCCGATGACGCTGTGCCGACGCGCCGCCGCCTGTTGGCGTTGGGCGCGGTGGGGGCGACCGCTGCGCTGACCATCAGGCCCGCGCTGGCGCAAACCGCCGTATCGGTGCTGAATTGCCAGATTCCTGTCCCCGGACCAACGGGTGGCGGCCAATATATCGACCCTTATGGCAAACTGGTGCCCGCGGGCACCACCGGGGCCTTTCCCGGATCGCCGCGCCCGTTCACTGGTGAAGAGGTGAAGGCGGCCTTTGGCGGCCGGACGCTGCCCGGCACCACCTATCAGCAGAGCCAGGCCTATCTGCAATATATCCGCCGCTTGCAGGCGGGGCAGAGCGGCTTTACCTGTTTCGCATCCATACAAATGCCGCGCTGATCCCATCCCCGGGCGGCGCGCCGGGGGAGCAGGGATTTTATGAAATTGGCATCATTGAAATCGGGCCGCGATGGCCAGCTGGTGGTCGTGTCGGACGATCTGGCCTGGTATGCGCCCGCCAATGACATTGCCCCGACGCTGCAGGCCGCGCTCGACGATTGGGACGCGTGCGCGCCCCGGCTGATGGCGCTGGCCACCGACGTCAACCATGGGGTCATCCCGCGCGACCGCTTTCATGAACGCAGCGCCGCATCGCCGCTGCCGCGCGCCTATCAATGGGCCGACGGCAGCGCCTATGTGAACCATGTCGCGCTGGTGCGCCAGGCACGCGGGGCCGAGATGCCCGCCAGCTTCTGGCACGATCCGTTGATGTATCAGGGGGGCAGCGACGCCTTTCTGGGTCCGCGCGATCCGATCCCGCTGGGCGATCCAGCCTGGGGCTGCGACATGGAGGCCGAGGTGGTGGTGGTCACCGGCGATGTGCCGATGGGCGTCAGCGCCGACGCAGCGCGCGGCCATATCCGGCTGGTAGGGCTGACCAATGATGTGTCGCTGCGCGGGCTGATCCCCGACGAGCTGGCCAAGGGGTTCGGCTTTTTCCAGTCCAAACCCTCGAGCGCCTTTTCGCCCGTGTTCGTCACCCCCGATGCGCTGGGCGCGCGGTGGGACGGGGGCAAGTTGCACGGTGCGCTGTGCGTTGATCTGAACGGTGCGCCGCTGGGCCGCGCCGATGCCGGGGTCGACATGACCTTTGATTTCGGACAGTTGATTGCCCATGCGGCGCGGACCCGGCGCTTGGGGGCCGGGACGATCATCGGGTCGGGCACCGTGTCCAACCGCGGCAGCGACGGCGGCCCGGGCCGCCCGATTGCCGAGGGCGGGGTCGGTTACAGCTGCCTTGCCGAAGTGCGCACGGTGGAAACCATCCGCACCGGCGCGGCCCAAACCCCGTTCCTGCAGGTGGGCGACACGGTGCGCATCTGGATGGACAACGACCGGCACCATAGCATTTTCGGCGCGATCGAACAGCTGGTGGTGGGGGTTTGACGTCCAGTGCGTCGTTCTGAACTTGTTTCAGGACAACGAACCGCCGCTTGGTGTCCTGGAACAAGTTCAGGACGACGGTGCAACGCCTCCCCTTCGTCACCCCGGCCCCCGCGCCGGGGTCCAGCTTTGCTGGCGCGCTCCGAAGAAGCTGGACCCCGGGTCGAACCTGGGCTGACGAAGGGAGGAGAGGCTTGGGCCCGCAAAGCCATGGGCTTGCGGGTCCGCCTTACATCTTGCCGATCAGCGCGTCCTTGATCGAACAGGCCGCCGGGCCGAGGATGACGATGAACAGCACCGGCAGAATGAACAGGATCAGCGGCACCGTCATGATCGCGGGCAGGCGTGCGGCCTTTTCCTCGGCGCGCATCATGCGTTCGTTGCGGAATTCGGCCGACAGCACGCGTAAGGCCGAAGCCAGCGGCGTGCCGTATTTTTCGGTCTGGATCATGGTCGTGACAACGCCCTTCACCGATTCCAGATCGACGCGATAGGACAGATTTTCAAACGCCAGCCGCCGCTCGGTCAAAAAGCCAAGCTCGATGGAGGTCAGCGCAAATTCCTCGCCCAATTCGGGGTAGGCGCGGCCCAGTTCCTTGGCGACGCGGCTGAAGGCGGCATCGACGGTGAGCCCCGCCTCGGCGCAGATGACGAGCAGGTCGAGCGCGTCGGGCAGCCCCTTGCGCACGGCATCGGTGCGCTTGGTGCGGCGGTTCGACACCCACAGATCGGGCGCCTTATACCCCAGAATCAGCGCCGCCATCAGCGCGCCGTTGCGCTTCACCGGCGTCCAGTCGGGGAAAAAGTCGGTGGCATAGACGACAAAAGCAACCAGGCCGCCCATGACGATGGGCAGGATCAGGCGGCCGAAAATCACCGCGACGGCAAGATCCTTGGAACGGATGCCCGCCTGCGCCAGCTTTTGCTGCACCTCTTTAATCTGTTCATCCTGCAACACCTGCATCGACGACAGCAATTCGCGCATCTTGTCGGCATGCTGATTCTTGCGAACCAGCTTGGCGCGGCGCTTGGCGGTCGACGCGGTAATCCCGGCTTTCAGCTGTTCGCGCCGTTCGGCCAGCGCCTTGACGCGCTTGGCCATGGGGTCGCGCACCGTCATCGCGCCATAAACCGCCAGCATGACGGCGACGACGCCCACGGCGGCCAGGATGGTGGCGGCCCAGATGACATCGACGCCCAACAGCTTGGGACCGGCGGCGGAGGGGCCGAAGGCGGCGAGGAGGGAAAGGGTGGTCATGATCGCGCTGCCCGCCTGTTAAATTTCAAAGCTGATCATCTTGGCCATGATCGCGGCCCCGATGCCCATCCACACCAATCCGCCCAGGCCGACGGCAATCAGCCGCTCTTCATAGAAGAAGCCCGAAACATATTGCGGGTTCATCATCCACACGAGGCCAAAGACGAAGAAGGGCAGGGCGCCGACGATATAGGCCGATGCCTTGGCTTCCGACGACATGGCGCGGATTTTCAGCTTCATCTGGGCGCGCTTGCGCAGCACGTCCGACAGATTGTTCAGCGTTTCCGCCAAATTGCCCCCGGTTTCGCGCTGAATGGCGATGGTGATGCAGAAAAATTGAAATTCGGGCGTGTCGAGCATTTCCGCCGAATCCTGAAGCGCCTGTTCCATCGTCTTGCCGATGCGGACGCGTTCGGTGACGGCCTTGAACTCCTCGCCGACCGGGCCCGGAATTTCCGTGGACACCAGGCCAAAGGTTTCGGTGATCGGCAGACCCGATTTCAAACCGCGCACCAACAGGTCGATGGCGTCGGGAAACCGCTTGGTAAAGGCGGCGACGCGCTTTTTGATGAGGCGGCCCACGATGAAATGCGGCAGGCCCAGGCCCAACAGGCCCGCGACCAGCGCGGTCAGCATGATGGGCGCACCCGCCACCACCATGACGGCGGCAATCACCAGAAAGGCGATCATCGACGCCATCATGAAATTGCTGACGGTCCAGCTTTTGCCCGTGCGGCGCAGGCGCAGCTCCAGCAGCTCGCGGCGCGGCATCAGCGACGTCAGCGACGTCACCGCCTGGCCATTCACGGCCGCGATGGTCTTGCGCATCTGCGCGGCGACCACGGCTTCGGTGGACGCGGCATGGCGATCCTTCACCGCCGACAGGCGGCGGGTCTTGGCCTTGCTGGACGACGGCCCCGCCAACGCCAGCCCCAGCATCAGGAGGCCGAGGAAGGTCGCGACAATCGTCAGGATCACGGGCATGGTCATGTCGGTTTGCAATTCGCCTGCGGTTGGAAAAATGGAGGGTCACCCCGCGGGATGACCCCCACCGTCATTGCTTGGCGCCCTTTTTGGACAGCATGCTGCCCAGGCCGCCAATTTTGCCGAGCAGCGAGCCGCCCTTGTCCTTGTCCTTGGACTTGGCGGTGGCCGCTACGACATCATCGGGATCGGCGTCGGCACCCTCCAATATGTTGCGCATCAGCTGGTTCCACACCTGGCCCGCCTTGGTGCCCTTGCACAATTCGGCATAGGGCTTGCCCAGCTTCGCGGCCTGGCTGACCAATTTGGGGTCAAAGGGGATGACCACGTCGACGCTGCGTTCGATGGACGATTCAAATTCCTTGCGCGACAGTTCGCCCACCGTGCTCTGGAATTTGTTGGCGACCAGCAGAACGCGCGCGCCGGGCACATTTTGTTTGAACCAGGACAGGAGGCGGATGGTGTCGCGCGCGGAGGCGAGCGTCACATCGCTGACCAGCACGATCGTCCCGGCCTCTGACACCAGATGCGGGAAGGGGATGAGCACCTGGCGCGGAATATCGACAATCGTCATTTCAAACGCGTTGCGCAATTCCTCTTCCAGCTGGAAAAAGGCACTGCCGTCGGTCAGCACGGGCTGGTGGATCGGCGCTTCCGCCGACAGCAGGCTGAGCTTGTCCGACGCGCGCACCATGGCGCGTTCGATGAACAGACCGTCGATGCGGCTGGGGTTGTCGATGGCATCGATGAGCCCGCGACCGGGTTCCAGGTCCAGCGTCAGCGCGCCGGTGCCGAAATGCACGTCAAGGTCGAGCAGGGCGGTCTGACGCCCCGCCTGTTCGCTGAACGCCCAGGCCAGCGACGTCGACACCATCGACGCCCCAACCCCGCCGCGCACACCGACCACGGCCAGCATGTGGTGCGGCTTGTCGCCTGCACCATCGGCATGTTTGGGGGCGGTCAGCATCGCCTGCGCCTGCGCCAGCGAATCGCGCACCTGATCAATGCTCAGCGGCTTCAGCAGATAATCCTGAATGCCGCTGGACAGCAGATCGCGGTACAGGCGCACGTCATTGACCTGGCCCGCCGCAATCACCACCGTGCCGGGTTCGCAAACCTCGGCCAGCGCGTTGATGTCGTTGATCGGATCGCCGCTTTCGGACATGTCGACGAACAGGATGTTCGGGCTGGCCGAAACCGACAGGGTCTGAACCGCGTTGCGCAGCCCGCCCTTGTTGCATTTTTCAATCGGCCAGCCGAGGTCGTTGGCGACCAGCCGGATCAGCTCCAGCGTGTCGTCGTCACACACAAAGGCGTTGAAAGGTTCGCGGTTTGAACCGGGTTTGAACGGTGCGTTCACTTGCCGCCTCCATCGCTGGTCGCTGTCTGTTTCAGTTCGCCCTTGCCGGTCGGTTCGCGGTCGCGGAACACGCGGATGGGCTTGGTGGCCGCCGACGGATCGGGGGTTTCGTTGCGCGACCCCTTGATCAGGTCGTTGGGATCGGCGACCATCGCGGCCAGATTGCTGTTCACCGAACAACCATAGTTGGACGAGGTCGCATTTTTGTCAGAGCTGCTGTTGCGGCGGCTCCAATCGGGGCAACCCGGGACGATGGCGCTGGCGCGGGTGATGGTCACGCGCAGATATCCAGGGGCCACCGAACCGGACGTCACCGGCACGGCGTTGCTGACCATCAGTCCGCGGCGTTCGACCATGGTGCGGATCGCGGCAGTGGCCGGACCCTTGCCGTACAGCGAGGGGTCTTCGATGGCGATACGGTCGCCATAGGAAATGCCCATCGCGTCGAACCAGCCATCCAGACGGCCCTGCTCGCTTGGCGGCAGGTCACCGCCCAGCGTGGCGACGTCAAAGCTGAAAATCTTGTTGCTGACAATCGGCTGGTGCACCGAATCCAGGCTGCGGTTGTTGCTGGCGGCACCGCCTGCGCCGCACCCGGCGAGCGTGCCCGCCATGACCAGCAATGTCAGCTTGTGCAGATTGTTCATCGGACTACTCCTGAAAAAGCGGGTCATTTCTTGCTGAAACCGGGGCTGACATTGTCGTCATCCATCAACCGGCGGCGGTCGGCATCCGACAGGTCCGTGTCCAGCTTTGGCTTGGGCCGGTCCCCACCCGTCACGCCGTTGCTGGTCTGACCCAGGATCAGGCGCGACAGATCGTCGCTGTTGTTGAAGGCATCGGTGGGCAGCACGATGTCGTTGGCCGACACCGGCTTGACCAGATAGGGGGTGACAACGATCACCAGCTCGGTCTCGCCGCGCCGGAAGCTGTCGGATTTGAACAACATGCCCAAAATCGGCACGTCGCCAATGCCCGGCATCTTGTCGATGGCGCTGACCGTGCGGTTGTTCATCAGGCCCGCGATCATGAAGCTTTCGCCCGAGCCCAGTTCCACCGTCGTTTCCGCGCGGCGGATGGTAAGGGCCGGGATTTCAAAGCCCTGGATGCGGATTGCACCTTCGGACGACAGTTCCGACACTTCGGGGCGGACGCGCAGGCTGATCCGCCCGTTTGACAGCACGGTGGGCGTATAGGCCAGGCTGACGCCATATTTGCGATATTCGATGGTGGTGCCCGCGAAATTGCCCGGGATGGGGATGGGGAATTCACCCCCCGCCAGGAAATCGGCGGTTTCGCCCGAAATGGCGGTCAGGTTCGGCTGTGCCAGCGTGGCGACCAGACCCGTGCGTTCGCCCAGGTCAAGGGCCGCCATGATGTTGGTGCCGAACAAGCGCCCGGCGGCCCCCAGGCTGTTCAGCCCGCTCGACTGTTTGAAGCCAAAGGTCGTGCCCGGCGAGGGCGGGTTGCCTTCGCCCGGCAGCGTGATTTCGCCGAAATCGCGGCCGCGCACGACATGGCCCAGAAAGCCGTTGCCCAGCGCCCCGTCATTGTCGCGGGTGAACAAATTGCCGCTGATTTCCTTAACCAGCGAACGGTTCACTTCCGAAATGCGGACCTGCAGATTGACCTGCAGCGGCGTGGCGGTGCGCAGGCGCGAGAGCACCTTGGTCTTTTCACCGACAAAGGCCTCGACCAGCCGTTCGGCCTCTGCTGCGTCATCGGGCGACTGGACCGTGCCGGTGAGCAGCACAAAGCCGTTCATCGTGTTGGCCGAGATATTGGCGTCCGGCATGGCCAGCGACAGCATCTGGTCGATCGTTTCGATGTTGTTGCCGACGCGGGCGACGGTCGAAAAGACGACCTTGCCGGCGGCATCGGTGGCATAGATGCTGGTTTCACCCGGCTCCTTGCCAAAGATGTAAAGCTGGCGGGCCGAGCGGACCTGGACATCGGCGACCTTGTCATTGGCGACAAAGACGTCGGTCATGGCCGTGGGCAGGGTGACCAGGCGACCGCGACCGACCGACAGGTCGACGCTGGATGTCGCATTCTGGGTGGCCTGCGCCAGCGTCGGCGCGGCGGGGGCAGCGACCAGCGATCCGGCCATCAGCGCAATGGCTGCGGTGCGGGCAATCGCGGTCACCATGAGTTTTGACTTCGGCTTCATCTTACTTGCCTCCAACCGGAACGACGGTGACCTGATCGCCGCGCGTGACGCGGACGGCGGGGCCAACGGGGGCGGCGGGTGCGGCAGGGCCCTGCTGCATGCCGCGACCATAATTCATGCCACCATATTGCTGCTGCTGACGCTCTGGGCTGACGCGCGGGCGGGCGCGGGCCGGGACCCAGTAACGCGACACATCCCCACCCGACACGGCCTGCGCCTTGCCCGAAATGGGGCGATTGTCGGCGGCAGACATCATGCGGCGTTCGGCTGCGGCACCGCCCTTGGTCGGCACGCTGACCGCGCCGGTGGCGATGGCGGCGTCAAGGTCGCCGCCGCTTTCGGCCAGCGGACGCAGCGACAGCGACAATTTGCCCATGACCTGCGCCACGGCGATGCGCTGCGCGATTTCCGGCGTTGCCTCCAGCGTGACCGAGCCAAAGGTGCGCACGGGCGTCTTGCCGTCCTCATCTTCGGCTTCGAACCGCTGGTCGGTGGCGAGCACGCGGATATTCTGGATGATGGTTTCGGCGGTGTGGAGCTGCTCGTCGGGATAATCCGACGCGCCTTCCTTCACGCGCAATTCCTGCGTCAGGATCACGTCAACGCGGTCACCCGGAAAGACAAAGCCGCCGACGCCCTGGTCCTGCGACACCTTCACCGTCACCGCGCGCATCCCGGCGCCCAGGGCAGCGGCCAGGAAGCCGCGGTCCTTGGGGTGCACCAGCGCGCCCTGCGTCACAGGCTGGCCTGCGGTCACCGCATGGCGCACCACCGTGCCGACCAGCGCGTTGACGTCGGTCTTTTCCTTCACGAAATAATTTTTCTCGACCAGCTCTTCGGGCCAGGTCTGGAAACGAAAGGCATCGGGGCCGATGATCGTGCCCACCGGCAATTGCCGGGTCGCGACCAGAATCGACGGACCCGTCGGTTTGGGGGCCGCAGCCGCCTGCACCGGGGGAGCGGACGCCCCGCGCATCATCTGATTGACCCCGAAAGCCGCACCGATGGCGACAATCAAAGCCCCGACGATCAACATTATTTTTCGCGTATCCATGACGATCTTTCGCCTCCTGCGTTATCCGGTGCGGACAACGGCATTTGCCCTCATGCTCATCCGATAGACGGAAACTGGTTAAGATAGTGTTGGTGAAGGAACCAAAGCCCTGCGGCGGCGATCGCGACGCCATAGGGGACTTCGGGGGGTTCGCTGGACTTGCGGCGCAGCTTGTCGATCAGCATGACGGCGGACAGCAATCCGCCGCCAATCGCCATCACCGTCAGCATCGGCAGCATCAGTGACGGCGGCACCCACAGCGCGAGCGCGCCAATCATCTTGACATCGCCGCCGCCCATGCCGCCGATCATGAACAGGCCGACAAAGACGGCGAACACGATGAACGCCACGCCAAATTGAATCGCCATGTCGGGCCAGGGGGACAGGCCGCTGGCAAACCAGAAGGGGATGGCGAGCAGCGCCATCGCGCCGTTCAATTCATTGGAAATGGTCCGGGTTCGCAAATCGCTGATCGCCGCCGCAACCATCATGGCCGCCAGCGCCGCCGCAAGGATCATGGCAAAGGTCATGGCGGGGGTCGAACCGGTCATGGCCGCCATGCCTAATCACCATGGCTTACGAAAAGGTAACCATGGCGAAATGGTTGCGGCGGCGCGGGGGCCGCGCCATAGGGGGCGGCATGACCACGCCTCCTCCCCCCGCTCCGCCCGCTGGTTTTGACGTCGATGTGCTGATCTTCGGGGCCGGCATTGCCGGGGCCAGCGTTGCCGCCAGCCTCGCCGGTCACCGCCACGCCCGGATTATCGAGGCAGAGGATAATCCCGCGCGCCATTCGACCGGGCGGTCGGCGGCGCTGTGGCACGAAACCTATGGCGGGCCGCTGGTGCAGCCGCTGACCATCGCCGGGCGGTCGGTGATTGTGACGCCCGACGCGGACTTTTCGGACACCAGCTTTTTCAGCCCGCGGCCCGCGCTGACCATCGGGCGCGCCGAGGATGCGGATGCCGTCGCGGCCTTCGTCACCACCTTTGGCGGGCAGGGGGTGGATGTCCGCCCGCTCGACCATGATGGCATTGCCGCGCATGTGCCCGGCGTGCGCGCGGAATGGGTGCACGGCGCGATTGAGCCCGATTGCGGCGATATTGATGTCGCCGCGCTCCACGCCGCCTATCTGCGCCAGGCCAAGCGGCGCGGGGCGGAGCTGGTGCTGCGCAGCGCCTTTCGCAGCGCCGCGTGGCGCGACGGCGGCTGGGATGTCGACACCGCCGCCGGGCCGCTGCGCGCGCGCACGCTGGTCAACGCCGGGGGCGGCTGGGCCGACAGCATTGCCGAGCGCAGCGGGATGCGCGCCGTCGGGGTGCAACCGTTTCAGCGCACCATTGTCCAGCTGCGGCTGGGCATCGCCACCCCCGCGCACCTGCCGCTGACCATCCATGTCGGCGGCGAATTCTACTTCAAGGGCGAGGGCGAGGGGCGCGTGTGGCTGTCCCCCCACGACGAAACGCCGGTCGAGGCCGGCGATGTCGCGCCCGAGGAGTTGGACGTCGCCATCGCCATCGACCGGTTTGAACATGTTGTCGACTGGCCCATCGCCGCCGTTGAGCGCAAATGGGCGGGGCTGCGCAGCTTTGCCCCCGACCGTTTGCCCGTTTTCGGGGCCGATTCTGCCCACGACCAATTTTTCTGGTGCGCGGGGCAGGGCGGCTTTGGCATCCAGACCGCCCCCGCCATTGGCGCGCTGCTCGCGGCGCAGCTGGGCGCGCCAGCCGACCCTGCCTATGCGGGCATTGACGCCGCCGCCTTCAGCCCGGCGCGCTTTGCCTGAGGCGCGGCAGTTCGGGCTTTACGCGTGCCGTTCGCAGTGGCACCAATGCCTTGAAATATCACCCAAAGGAGAGTGACGATGGCCCATTATTTCGAGATCAAAAAGAACAAGGGCGGCGAATATGTCGCCTATTTCAAATATAACAGCGAAACCATGTTCTGGACCGAAGGCTATTCCAGCAAGGCGTCGGCCATCAACGCCATCGAATCGATCAAGAAAAACGGCCCCGGCGCAGAGACGCGCGAAGCGGAGTAAGCGGGGGCGGGTTGGGGTTCACGCGCCAACCTTCGACAGATTCGTCGTCCTGAACTTGTTTCAGGACAACAAGCCATTTTCGGTTCGTTGTCCTGAAACAAGTTCAGGACGACGCTATCCGGGCTCATTCGTGTCGTCAGCGGACTTGGACGCCGCCCTTCCACAGCGCGGTGACACGGCCTTGCACGGGCAGGCCGTCGAAGGGGGTATTGCCTGCGGCGGCGGCCATTCTCTTGGTGTCAATCTGCCACGGCCGATCGGGGTCGATCAGCACCAGGTCAGCCTCCTGACCCACCGCCAGTTGCCCGGCATTGACCCCCAGCAGGCGCGCCGGGTTGGCCGCCAGCAGGGCAAACAGCCGCCCCGGCGTCACCAGCCCGTCGCGCACGAGGTTGAGGCCCAGCGCCAGCAGCGATTCGGCCCCCGCCATGCCCGGCTGCGCCTCCGCAAAGGGCAGGCGCTTGTCCTCTGGCCCGCGCGGGTCGTGCCCGCTGCTCAGCATGTCGACGGTGCCGTCGGCGACGGCGGCAAGACAGGCCTGGCGGTCCGCCTCTGACCGCAGCGGCGGGGACAGGCGGGCAAAGGTGCGGAAATCGCCCATGGCGGTGTCGGACAGGAACAGATGCGCCGGGGTGATGCCGCATTGCACGGGCAGGCCGCTCGCCTTGGCCGCGCGGATAAGGTCAAAGCCCCGCGCCGTGGTCACTTGCCGGAACAGCAGCGGCGCGCCGGTTTCCTCCACCAGCGCCAGGTCGCGGGCAATCGCCATCGCCTCGGCCATGGCGGGGGCGCAAGGCAGGCCCAGCCGCGTCGCCATTTCGCCATCGGTTGCCACGGCACCGGCGGTCAGCCCTTCATCCTCGGCATGGACGATGGTGGTCAGGCCCAGCGCGGCGGCATAGCTGAGCAGGCGGCGCATGACGCCGCTGTCGGCGATGCGCGCCCGGCCCGTGGCCACCGCGCGCGCGCCTGCCGCCTGCATCAGGCCGATTTCCGCAAGCTCGCGCCCCGCCAGCCCCTTGGTCGCGGCGGCGAGGGGGTGGACCCACAAATCGGGCTTGCCGCCCTTGGCCGCGCGCTCGACCAGCCCGGGATTGTCCAGCTGCTGCGCGCCATCGGGCATCAGCGCGGCGCGCGTAATCCCGCCGAAGTGGAACGCCGGCTTGTCGGTCGCGAACACGCCCATGTCGATGATGCCGGGGGCCAGCCACTGGCCATGCGCGTCCACCCAGCGCGCGGTCGATGGCGCCTCCACCGGGTCCAGCTCGGCGATGCGCCCATTGATGACGAGCAGGCTGCCGGGGCGCGGATCGGGCGCGCTGGCATCGACCAGCCGCGCGTTGCGGATGAGCAGGGCATAGCTCATGCCCACCCCTCCACCCTGCGTGCGCGGCGGGTGAGGACGTCGAGGCACGCCATGCGCACCGCGACGCCCATTTCAACCTGTGCCGTGATGACCGACCGGTCGGGGTCGTCGGCGACATTGCTGTCGATTTCGACGCCGCGGTTCATGGGCCCGGGGTGCATCACCGTCGCGTCGGGCTTGGCCAGCGCCAGCCGCGTGCGGGTGAGGCCATAGAGCGCATGATATTCGCGGGCAGAGGGAAGATAGGCCCCGTCCATCCGTTCATTTTGCAGCCGCAGCATCATGATGACATCCGCCCCCTCCAGCGCCGCGTCCAGGCTGGTAAAGGCGGTCACATTCATGCGGTCCAGCGCGGGCGGCAACAGCGTCGGGGGGGCGGCCACGCGCACCTCTGCCCCCAGCGCGGTGAGCAGCAGGATGTTGGAGCGCGCGACGCGGCTGTGCAGCACATCGCCGCTGATCACCACCACTTGCCCCTCGATCCGCCCGCGCGTGCGGCGGATGGTCAGCGCGTCGAGCAACGCCTGCGTCGGATGCTCGTGCCGCCCGTCGCCCGCGTTGAGGACGGGGCAATCGACCTTGTCGGCAATCAACTGCACCGCGCCCGAACTGCCATGGCGGATCACCATGGCATCGGCGCGCATGGCGTTCAGCGTCATCGCCGTGTCGATCAGCGTTTCGCCCTTTTTCACGCTGGACTGGGCCGCGTGCATGTTGACGACGTCCGCCCCCAGCCGCTTGCCCGCAATTTCAAAGGACAACAGCGTGCGGGTGCTGTTTTCAAAAAAGGCATTGATAATGGTCAGCCCGGCGAGCCGGTCGCTGTGCTTGGATGGCTGGCGGTTGGGCTCCACCCATTTTTCCGCCTCATCCATCAGAAAGTGGATTTCCCAAGGGGTGAGCTGCGCGATGGCCAGCAGATCACGGTGCGGGAACGCGAGGCCGCCGGGCGGATAATCGCTGGCGGGGCGGAGGGATGCCGGGGATGTCATTAAAGCGAGGCTCTTAGGACGAAGGTGGCGGTGACGCAATCCTCCCTGTGCCCGCAGGGCATGGGGAGGAGGGATTAGCGCACCAGCGCGTCGATCGCGCCTTGCAGGATGAAGGCGGCTGCGGCGCTGTCGACGCGGTCCTTGCGCTTGGCGCGGCTGACGTCGGCGGCGATCATCGCGCGCTCGACGGCGGCGGTCGACCAGCGTTCGTCCCACAAGAGAATGGGCAGCGCCAACGGTGCCAGATTGCGGGCAAAGGCACGGACGCTTTGCGTGCGCGGGCTGTCGCTGCCGTCCATATTGAGCGGCAGGCCGATAATGATGCCGCGCACCGCCTGCGCCGTGCAAAGCGCGCTGAGCGCTGCCAGATCGGCCGAAAATTTGGTGCGCAGAATGGTCTTGTCGGGAGTGGCAAAGCTCCACCCCGCATCGCACAGCGCGACCCCGATGGTCTTGGTCCCGACATCCAGCCCGGCGAGGCGGCCGCCTTCGGGGAGCGCAGCGGCAAAGTCGGGGGCAGCGAGGGTGATCATCTTTACCCGTTAGCGCGGATCATAATGAGGGACAGTCCCTAATTATCGCGCGGGTCATAATCAGGGACAGTCCTTCATTATTAGGGACAGTCCCTAATTATCGCGGGCACCGCGCATCGGCCGCAATGGCTCTCGCCGATAATTAGGGACTGTCCCTAATAATGATGGGGGGGCGCCAATTGGGTCAATTTCCGGCAAAGGCCGCCAGTCGCCGCGCGACGTCGGCGCGGACGTTTACCCAGAAGAGCGGAATATCATAGACATGATAATTGTTGCCGGGCAGCACATAGGGGCCGAGGTCAATGGGCGGGCCGATGAGCAGCAGGCCGCGATCATCATCACAGCGTGCGGGCACGCGGCCCACCAGCAGCTCGGCCTCGGCAAATTTGCTGTCGGGTTTGATGGTGCCCAGATTGGCGCTTGCCTCCGCCGCCGCGTCGGGCGTGCCGGTCAGCGGATTGGTGCACAGCATCCGCGTCCCGCGCCGGGGCCGCCCGTCAAAGCCCACCGTGCCGTCATAGGCGCCCAGCACCATCGCCGGTTCGGCGGGTTCGGCAAAGCTGACCCACGACAGGATGCACCCCGGCTGGTCGGGCGCGGTGCAAGCGGGCAGGCCCATGGCGGGCAGGTCGGTGGCGACGCTGACCGGCCAGCCGATGACATAGGCCGCAGCGATGCGCTTTGCGAGGCGCTGGCCCGCCACCCGGTCCTTGAGCAGGCGGGTGAGGTGCAGCGCCCCCTGGCTGTGTCCGGCCAGGATGATGGGCTGGTCCTTCGGCAGCTCCTTCAGCATCTGGTCAAAGGCCATGGCGACGTCCTGATAGGCGGCATCAATGGCCTTGCCCGCCGTCACCCGGTCCTCGGCCAGAAACGCCCCCAGTGTCGCCTGACGATAGCGCGGCGCGAACAGGGGGCCCGCGTCGTAAAAGGCGCTGGCCAGCCCGCGCAGATAAATGCCCGTCCGCTCATTGGCTTCGGCGTCGTCCAGCGGCGCATTCCAATGCGCGCGGCTCAAATAGCTGGTCGGGTGGACGAAAAACACTGCCGCTGACGGGCCAGCGCGCGCCTCGGTGGCGACCTCCAGCGCGGCGGGTGCCCAATTGGCAGGGTTTGGCGTAATCCCCGGGCGGGCCCACCACAGCGCGGCGTCGGCATAGGCGTTGGGGGCGGGCGGTGCCTGCACCTCAAATTCGCTTGCAGGCACAAAGACCGCGCGGCTGACCGCCTCCGGGAACAAGCGCAGCACCAGGAACACGGCAAAGATCAGCATGATGCAGAAAGCGATGAAATACAGGAATTTGCGTGGCACGGGGGGAGGGCTCCAGCGATGACCAAATTCTTCAATCCGCCTGCCCTGCGCCTGCCGAAAGGCTGTCCTTGCTGCAATCATCGCAAGGAAGAACGGCCCTTCGACAGGCGCAGGGCAGGCGGGATCGGGAGATGAGCGAATAGTCTCTCCTTCTGCGTGCCATTTGGCTTGCCTTTCGCGCCAGCGCAATGCCAGTTGGTGCAATGGATGAAACGACCGCCGCTGCCCGCTCCGCCCCGTCGTCGCGCATCGACGAAAATGACCCGCCCTGGCCAGCGCGGGGCGCAATCATGGCGGGGCTCTGTGCCCTTGCCGGAGCAGTTTTTTACCAGCTTGCGGATGCCGATGGGCTGGAGGCCCCCGCCGCGCTGGTCGCGACCGCGACGATCAGCTTTGTCCTGACGGTCGAGCGCCGCCGGGCGCTGTGGGCCATCCTGTTTGCGCTGCTCTGGGGGGCGGTCATCGCGCTGATTGTTCAGGGCAATCGCGGGTATAATGTCAATCCCTCGCCCTTTGAATGGCCCTTCTGGTCGGCCTTGCTGGCGGTGGTCGTCGCGGCGCCGCTGTTTCAAACCTGGCGCGATGTGGCGGCATCGCCTGCGGCGTGGCGGTGGGACCGGCTGCCCTATGACCGGTTGCACCTCCACGCCTGGACCGACGCCGTCATCGGCGTAGCGGCGGGGGTGTTCGTCGGGATCAGCGTGGCGCTCGCCTATCTGATCGCCGGGCTGTTCGCGCTGATCGGCATCGATATTCTGAAGGACTTGCTCGACGATGGCTGGTTCGCCTTCCTGTTGATGGGGGCGGCCTTTGGCGCGGCGGTGGGCCTGCTGCGTGAGCGCGACCGGCTGGTCGGCACGTTGCAGCGGTTGGTGATGGTCGTGCTGGCGGTGCTCGCGCCCGTGCTGGCGGCGGCGCTGGCGCTGTTCCTGCTGTCGCTGGTTGCCACGGGCTTTGGCAAGCTGTGGGCGTCGGGCTTTTCGACCGCCGCCCTGATGCTGGGCGCGGCGGCCTTTGCCGTGCTGCTGACCAACGCCGTCATCGGCAATGGCCGCGCCGACCGCGCCGTGGGCCGCGTGATGCAATGGGCGGCCCCGGTGCTGGCGGTCGCGGTGCTGCCGCTCGCCGCCATTGCCCTGTCGGCCATGCTGCTGCGAATCGGCCAATATGGCTGGACCCCCGAACGGCTGTGGGGGATGGTCGCGGTGCTGGTGGCGCTGGGCTATGGCGCGGCGGGGCTGTGGGCGGTGGTGCGCGGGCGCGGCGATTTCGACGATGTGCTGCGGCCATTGCAACAAAAACTGGCCATCGGCCTGATGCTGCTGGCGACGCTGCTGGCGCTGCCGCTCATCGATTTCGGGGCGATTTCGACGCGCGATCAACTGGCGCGGCTGACCAGCGGGCAGGTCAAGCCCGAGCGGTTCGACTGGGCGGCGATGGCGTTTGACTTTGGGCCGGCGGGCCGGGCGGCGCTCACCGCGCTGACCCAATCGCCCAAGGCCGACATCGCGGACTCGGCGCGGATCGCGCTGGCCGCCAAAAGCCGCTGGGAGCTGGTCGATGGCCGGGACCAGGTGCCGCTGCGCCCCATCGAGACAATGGCCCGGGTGCTGCCGCAGGGCGCGGTGCTCGACGACGCCATGCTGGCGGCGCTGGACCGCGATTCGCCGTGCCGCCGCCATGTCTGCATTGTCCAGCGGGTGGGGGACAGCCGCATGGCAGTGATCGGCCGATACCGCGCCGACGGCCCGCTGGAGGCCAGCTGGTTTGAGCGGGCCCCGGGGGGAGGCGAATGGCGGCGGCTGTTCGCCGGGCCCGGCGGCGGGGATCAGGGCCGCACCGACGCGATTGACCTGAACCGCGCCGAAATCCGCATCCGTCCGGTGACGCGCCAGCAAGTGGAGGTCAATGGCATCCCGGTCGGCGAACCCGTCGCGCCATGACGCGCCCCGCCCTTGAAGGCGGCTGGGCGCGGTGCTAGCGGCGCTGCAACGGCTTAGCAGGACCAAAAAGGATCATGGCAGTCAATCAAGCAGATGTGCGCAAAATCGCCAGCCTGGCACGCATTGCGATCACCGATGCCGAAGTGGCGGCGATGGAGGGCGAACTCAACGGCATCCTGGGCTGGGTCGAACAATTGGGAGAGGTGGACGTGACCGGCGTTGAACCGATGACGGCCGTCATCCCCAACACGCTGCGCCTGCGCGATGATGTCATCAACGCCGACCCGCTGACCGGCGGGGGGGTGCAGGCGGCGGTACTGGCCAATGCGCCCGCCGCGCAGCATGGCTTTTTCGGGGTTCCCAAGGTGATTGAATAGCCCCTCGTTTTCAAACCCCGCCGGCCCCAAGCTTGTCGAAGGGTCGTTCTTTCTTTCCAAGTCCGAAGCGTGAAGGCCAGTCCTTCGACAAGCTCAGGACAGACGGGTAAAAATTAAACCATGGTTGATTTGACCGACCTAACCGTAGCGCAGATCCGCGATGGCCACCGCGCGGGCGATTTCTCCGCTGTCGAAGTCGCCGAGGCGTTCAGCGCCAATGTCGCAGGCGCAAAGGCGCTGAACGCCTTCATCGTTGAAACGCCGGACCATGCGCTGGCCGCCGCAAAGCAGGCCGATGCCGATCGCGCGGCGGGCACGCTGAGGCCGCTGTCGGGCGTGCCCATCGGCATGAAGGACCTGTTTTGCACCAAGGGGGTGCAGACCACGGCGGCGAGCCACATGCTGGAGGGGTTCGTCCCCCACTATGAATCGACGGTCAGCCAGAAATTGTGGGACGCGGGCGCAGGCATGCTGGGCAAGCTGAACCTTGACCAGTTCGCCATGGGGTCGTCGAACGAAACCAGCTACTTCGGCAACGTCATCTCGCCCTGGCGGCGGAGCGACGGCGGCAACGCCGCGCTGGCTCCGGGCGGCTCGTCGGGCGGGTCGTCGGCGGCAATTGCGGCGCGGCTGTGCCCGGCGGCGACCGGCACCGACACCGGCGGCTCGATCCGCCAGCCCGCCGCCTTTACCGGCATTTCGGGGATCAAGCCGACCTATGGCCGCTGCTCGCGCTGGGGAATTGTGGCGTTCGCATCCAGCCTGGATCAGGCCGGGCCGATGGCGCGCGACGTGCGCGACTGCGCCATCATGCTGGGCGCGATGGCGGGGTTCGACCCCAAGGATGCGACCTCGCTGAACGTCGCCGTGCCCGATTGGGAAGCAGCCTTGTCCAGCGATTTGAAGGGGAAACGCGTCGGCATTCCCAAGGAATATCGCTTGGACGGCATGGATGCTGACATCGCCGCCATGTGGGATGCCGGGATAGCCATGCTGAAGGATGCGGGGGCCGAGGTGGTGGACATCAGCCTGCCGCACACGCGTTATGCGCTGCCCGCTTATTATATCATCGCGCCTGCCGAGGCGTCATCGAACCTCGCGCGCTATGACGGGGTGCGCTATGGCCTGCGCGATTTGCCCGAGGGGGCGGGGCTGCAAGACATGTATGCCGCCACCCGCGCCGCCGGGTTCGGGCCAGAGGTGAAGCGGCGCATCCTGATCGGCACCTATGTGCTCAGCGCCGGTTTCTACGACGCCTATTACACGCAGGCGCAAAAGGTCCGCGCGCTCATCGCCCGCGATTTCGATGCGGCCTGGGCCAGCTGTGACCTGGTGCTGGCCCCGACCGCGCCATCGGCGGCCTTTGCGCTGGGCGAAAAGAGCGCCGACCCGCTGGCCATGTATCTGAACGATGTGTTCGCGGTGCCCGCATCGCTCGCGGGCCTGCCCGCCATGTCGGTCCCCGGCGCGCTGAGCCGCGACGGCCTGCCGCTGGGCCTGCAGATCATCGGCAAGGCGTTTGACGAACAGGGCGTGCTGAACGCGGGACTGGCGATAGAGGAGCGGGCTGGATTTACCGCGCGGGCAGAGAAGTGGTGGTGATTGTCTGCAAACCGATTTGGTGTTACCGCCGGTAACACTGGAGATTTGCCATGAATGCGCAGAGCAAGATCGAAACAGGCCGGATGACCAGCAAGGGGCAGATATTGATTCCCAAAGCTATGCGCGATCAAGCGGGGTTGAAACCCAATGAGATGGTGAAGATCGAACTGAACGCAGAAGGCACGATCACGCTTGGCCCTCCGGACGATCTGGTGAAGGAAACGCCCGAGCAACGCTACACGCGGATTAAGGCTGCGCTGAAGGCTGTCCGCGGCCAATATCCCAATCCCGATGGAATGTCGACGGATGCGTATATGCGCTGGCTGCGTGGACATTGGGAACCGTGATTATCGCCGATTCCAATATCTTGATTGACATTTTTGATGACGATCAAGACTGGGCGGACTGGTCTGAAGAGAAGATCGCATCGCTGGCCAGGGATGACAGCATCGTCGTCAATCAAATCGTCGTGGCCGAGGTCGCGCCAAGATTTGGGTCGGTCATCGCCTTTCAAAACATGATTGCGGACTATGGCATAATGTTGCTGGATTTTGATGCCGAGGCAGCGCTCGAAGCGGGCAAGGCCCATACCAACTACCGCCGAAATCGGGGGAAGGCCGCACCATCGCTTGCGTTGCCGGACTTCTTTATCGGCGGTCATGCGCTGGTCTGTGGAGCGACAGTCCTGACCCGTGACCCGCGATTTTACCGCACATATTTCCCAGACATACGCCTGATAACGCCGGACAATGACCATGACTGAAACACCCTATCGCATCACAGGCACCACTGGCGAGTGGGAGGTCGTTATCGGGCTGGAGGTGCACGCCCAGATCACCTCGCAGGCCAAACTTTTCTCCGGCGCGGCCACTGCGTTCGGGGCGGAGCCCAATACGCAGGTCAGCCTGGTCGACGCGGCGATGCCCGGCATGCTGCCCGTGCCCAACCGCGAATGCATCCGCCAGGCGGTGCGCACCGGCATGGCGATCGAGGCGCAGATCAATCGCTGGTCGCGCTTCGACCGGAAAAATTATTTCTACGCCGATCTGCCGCAGGGCTATCAGATTTCGCAGCTTTACCACCCGCTGGTGGGCGAAGGCGCGCTGACCATCGACGCCGATGACAAGGCGGGCATCGCTCAGCCCAAGACCATCGGGATTGAGCGGATTCACGTCGAGCAGGACGCGGGCAAGCTGATGCACGATCAGCATCCCACCATGTCCTATGTCGATTTGAACCGCAGCGGCGTCGCGCTCATGGAAATTGTCTCGCGGCCCGACATGCGCTCGCCCGCCGAAGCAGGGGCCTATCTGCGCAAGCTGCGCGCCATCCTGCGCTATGTGGGCAGCTGCGACGGCAATATGGAGGAAGGGTCGATGCGCGCCGACGTCAATGTCAGCGTGCGGCGGCCCGGCGATGCATTTGGCACGCGCACCGAGACGAAGAATGTGAACTCCGTCCGCTTCGTCATGCAAGCCATTGAATATGAAGCAAAGCGTCAGGTCGAGCTGATCGAAAGCGGCGGTGCGGTGGTGCAGGAAACGCGGCTGTTCAATCCCGACAGCGGGACAACGCGGACGATGCGGTCCAAGGAGGATGCGCATGATTACCGCTATTTCCCCGACCCCGACCTGTTGCCGCTGGAACTGGACACGGCATTTCTGGACGATTGCCGCGCCAGCCTGCCCGAATTGCCCGATGCCAAGCGCGCGCGCTATCAGCGGCTGGGCATTTCCGCCTATAATGCCGCGGTGCTGACCGCCGAGGTGGAAAATGCGCGCTGGTTCGATGCGCTGCTCGAAACCGGGGCCAAGCCCGATGCCGCCGCCAATTGGGTGACGAGCGAGCTGTTCGGCGCGCTCAACCGGCTGGGCCGCGATCTGACCGACAGCCCGGTCTCGCCCGCGGGCGCGGCCGAGCTGCTGGCGCTGGTCGCCGACGGCACAATCTCCAACAGCATCGCCAAACAGGTGTTTGAAATCATGCTGGAAAGCGGTGAAGGTGCCGCTGCCATCGTCGAGGCTCGCGGGCTCAAGCAGACGAGCGACACGGGCGCCATCGAAGCCGAAATCGCCAAGGTGCTCGCCGCCAGTGCCGACAAGGTCGACCAGTATCAGGGCGGAAAAGAGGCGCTGTTCGGCTTCTTCGTCGGCCAGACGATGAAGGCGATGGGAGGAAAGGCCAATCCGCAGGTGGTGAACGAACTGCTCAAAAAGGCGCTGGAGACATAATCGGGGACAGTCCCCGATTATTTGGCCAAGGGAAAATCGGGGACTGTCCCCGATTATTACCCGATTGTTTCGTATCAGCGGATCGTCGGCGCCTTTGCGCTTTGCCCGCCGCCCCCTTGCCCCCCGCGCCGTGCCTGCTATAGGGCGGCGCGGTTTGTGCCGGTGGCGCACCCATGCGGGCGTGGCGGAATTGGTAGACGCGCTGGTTTTAGGTACCAGTATCGCAAGATGTGGGGGTTCGAGTCCCTTCGCCCGCACCAGCCCATCGGGCCGGGCGGGGCGGCGGGACCGGCCTGGTTTTTCGCAGGTGGCGGCCCGTCGCTGCCCGACAATGTTAAGGATTTGAGTGAAGGCAATGAAGACCGTCGAAACGCTGAACGAAGGCCTGAAGCGCGAATATCGCCTGACCATCACGGCCAAGGATATTGACGCGCGCGTGGATGAGGAAGTGAAGGCCATTGCGCCGCAGGTGCGCATGCCCGGCTTTCGCCCCGGCAAGGTGCCCGCCAACCTTATTCGCAAGATGCACGGCGCGGGCCTGGCGCAGGATGCGCTGAACAAGGCGATCAACGACGGCGTGCAAAAGCTGATCGCCACCGAAAAGCTGCGCCCCGCGCTGCAACCCGGCGTGACGCTGGCCGATGGCTATGAAAGCGGCAAGGATGCCGAAGTGTCGGTGGCGCTGGAGGTGCTGCCGGTGTTCGACCTGCCGTCGCTCGACGGCCTGGCGCTCGAACGGCTGGTCGTCCCTGCCGATGACGCGGCGGTGGACGCCAAAATTGCCGAGCTCGCTGGCCAGATGAAGCGGTTTGAAACCCCCGCCAAGCCCAAGAAGGCCGCAACCGGCGACCAGGTGATCGTCGATTTCGCGGGCAGCGTCGACGGCGTCGCCTTTGACGGCGGCACGGGCGAGGATATGGCCGTGGAAATTGGCGCAGGCCAGTTGATCCCTGGTTTCGAAGACCAGCTGATCGGCGCCAAGCCGGGTGACGCGCGCGCGGTGAAGGTGACCTTCCCCGCCGACTATCCGGTCGACACGCTGAAGGGCAAGGACGCGGTCTTTGCCGTGACGGTGAAGGATGTGAAGGTCGCCGCCGAGACCAAGGCCGATGATGATTTCGCCAAGTCGCTGGGCCTGGAAAGCCTGGAAAAGCTGCGCGAGCTGATGAAGGATAGCGTGGAGCAGGAGCATAATGGCCTGACCCGCACCCATATGAAGCGCAAGCTGCTCGACCAGCTGGCCGCCGCGCATGATTTTGACGTGCCGCCGACGATGGTGGAGGCCGAATTCAACCAGATTTGGGCGCAGTTGCAAGAGGAGGCGGCGAAGGAAGCCGACCCCGCCGCCGCCATGGCCGAACTGGAAGCCGACAAGGATGATTATCACGCCATCGCGGTGCGCCGCGTCCGCCTGGGCCTCCTCCTGTCCGAAATCGGCCAGGCCAACAATGTGCAGGTCAGCCAGCAGGAAATGCAGCGGCTGGTGATGCAGGCCGCGCAGCAATATCGGCCCGAGGATCGCCAGCGGTTCGTGGAATATATTCAGCAGGATGCCCTGGCCGCCGCCCAGCTGCGTGCCCCCCTCTATGAGGACAAGGTCGTCGACTTCCTGTTCGCCAAGGCCGCGATCACCGAGCGCCAAGTGACGCGCGCCGAAATCGAAGCCGCGATCGAGGCCGAAGATGATGGCCATGTCCATGGCCCCGACTGCGGCCATGACCATGGCGACGCCAAGCCCGCCAAAAAGGCCGCCGCGAAAAAGCCGGCGGCCAAAAAGGCCGACGCCGAACCCGCGGCTGAGGCCAAGCCGGTCAAAAAGGCCGCCGCGAAAAAAGCGGCTGCCCCGGATGAGGCCAAAGCGGCTCCCGCCAAAAAGGCCCCGGCCAAAAAGGCTGCGGCGAAGGCGTAACATCGCCGCCCTCCACCGCTTGCCCTGAGCCTGTCGAAGGGCCGTCCTTGCCTTGACACTGGCGAAGAGCAGGACGGTGCTCCGACGGGCTCAGCCCATATGGGGCGGAGGAAAGGGCAGCGTTGACCGTAGCCAGTTTAACGGACAGCGCGGTTCCGCTTAAAACTTCACCTCGGGCGTCGCGGTGATCCGGGCGCGGTCGTTGTCGGCGATGGTGGCGAAGTCGGCGGGGGCAAAGCCCAGGGCGCTCGCGAACAGCACCGCGGGGAATGCCTCGCGGGCGCTGTTGTAATCGGCGACGGCGGCGTTGAAGGCCCGGCGCGCTGCCGCCAGCTTGTCCTCGACATCGGCCAGTTCGTGCTGGAGCGTCTGAAAATTGGCGCTGGCCTTGAGGTCCGGATAGCTTTCGGCGAGCGCGAACAGGCCGCGCAGCGCCCCGGCGAGCTCTGCCTCGCCCGCCGCGCTGCCGCTTTGCGCCTTGGCGCGCGCCGCGATCACCGCGTCCAGCGTCGTGGTTTCGTGCGCGGCATAGCCCTTTACCGTTTCCACCAAATTGGGGATGAGGTCGTTGCGCTGGATGAGCTGCGCATCAATATCGGCGGTGCCCTGGCGGCAATTCTGGCGCAAAGCGACCAGCCGGTTGTAAATCGCAATGACGATGACCGCCAGCAGGATGGCAAGCCCCAGCAGCACCCAGACCATTGTCATGGCTTTACTCCCCCCGTCAAAGCGCGCAACAGGGGCATAGGGGTAGCATGCGGGGGGGAGCTTGCAAGCGCGATGATTGAACGGCCCAGCGTCGATGCCCTGATGGCGGGCGGTCTGGCCGACTGGCTCGCGTCGCAGCAGGCGGTACGCGATGCCACCGCCGCCCGGTCGCGGCGCATTTCGCGCGGGACGATGGCGGGGGCTGTGGTGGCCGGCCTCCTGCTCACCCTGGCGACTGGCATTGGCGAAATGGCGTTCATGCTGGGGCTGCTTATCGCGGGGCTGGGCCAGGCCTGGGCCGCATCGGTCCGCAAACCGGTGATTGAGTCGATCAAGCAGGCGATGAACGCGCGCATCGCGGCGGCGCTCGACTGCACCTTTTCGGCGCAGGCAGTGGCGGGCGCGGAGTTTCAGCTGGCACTCGACCATGATCTGTTGCCCGCGCATGACAAGGTTGAGCTGGAAGATGATTGGCGCGGCACCATCGGGGCCATGCCCTTTTCCCTGTATGAAGCGCATTTGCAGGAATGGCGCAATTCGGGGAAAAATCGGCGGCTGGTCACTGTGTTTCGCGGCGCGATTATCGCCATCAGCTTTGCGCGGCGCTTTCATGGCGTCACGCTGATTGAACGGTCGGGGGCGCGGCTGACCTTTTTCGGCCTGCGCGACAGCATCGAAAAAAATGGCGTGACGCTGGACCGGATCAAGATGGTCGACCCGCGCCTGGGCGATGATTTTGCCATCTGGGGCAGCGATCCGGTAGAGGCGCGCTATCTGGTGCACCCGGCCTATGTCGAGCGGCTGATCGAGCTGGAGCAGCGCTTCGACGGTCAGAAAATCCGCGCGCTGTTCCACGGCGGCCAATTGATCATCATCATCGAGGCCAAGGAGAATATGTTCGAAAGCGGCTCGCTCGACGCCGCACAGGACCGCGATCGTATGGCAGCCACCATCGCCCAATTCGTCGCGCTGGCGACGCTGGCGACGGAGATGAACGAACGGCCGCGCGGGTGAAAATATTGCCAGCGGCCAGACTATTTTTTGTTTCAATCAAGGAACAAGAAGCCGACACTTTTGTTAAGTGCGGCACAGATGGCTTGCAAACTGGCAATGGTAGGATTGCGCTTACCCGTTTCTAATTCGCTGATATACTGTTGACTGAAACCAGAGACATCGGCCAATTCTTCTTGCGATAACTGCGCCTGAATGCGCGCGCTGCGGATCTTTCTGCCGATGGTCTTCCTTATATCCATAGCTGATGGAATAGCTCGAATGAGCCGTGATTCAATCTACTAAACTATGTAAGGACTTCGGATCATCCATTATTTAGTGAGATCAAGCAGCAAATTACATACAAGAGATGATTGCAAGGACCATCTTTAGGCGCAATTAAGCCATGTGGCGACTGCAATCATCTCGGTGCTAAGGGGCTTCATTCGTTCAATGAAGCGGCCACTTTCATGGCCCATTTGGCTTCGTCGTTTGTCGATTTTGTCCATACCAGTTGCCATTCCAGTTTGGATGGTTCTCTATACAGTAGCCAACGTCTTGCTATTAAGTGCGCACATCATCAATTTGTTTTTCAAGGTCTGGAACCGACCGCGGCGGCGTTACTATAAGTATAGCCAATATGGATATAAAAATCCCAAGAGAAACCATGGCACATCTGAAGAGCGGGTTGTTTCGCCGGATCGTTGTGTCGGTACCCAGGCTAACTTTGCCGGTAGCAACAAAGCTCTCGGCGATGATGGTTTGCAGTTGTCCAGCGAAGCTTCGGGCGAGAAGTGCGCCACCAAGCCGCAAGGACTAACTCAACCGCTCCTTGAAGTCGCTGTAATCGAAGGATTTGACACAGGCCAGGGCATCGCTGTCGCTGTCCCACAGCCAGATGGCGGGCAGGGGCACGCCGTTGAAGCTGTTGGTCTTGACCATCGAATAATGCGCCTGGTCGAGGAAGGCGAAGCGTTCGCCGACCGCGCCACCACCGGGCAGCCGGTAATCGCCGATGACGTCCCCCGCGAGGCAGGACGGGCCGCCCAAACGCACCGCCGGGCCATCGCTGCCTTCGTTCAGCATCGCGGGGCGATAGGGGGCCTCGATCACATCGGGCATGTGACAGGTGGCGCTGATGTCGGTGATGCCGATGGGTATGCCATTGTCGAACCGGTCGAGCACTTCGCCGACCAGGATGCCGGCGTCGAGCGCGACCGCCTCGCCCGGTTCGATCATCACGTCGCAGCCGGTTTCGGCGCGGACGCCCGCAAGGAAGGCGACCAATTCGTCAATCTGATAATCGGCGCGCGTCACATGGTGGCCGCCGCCGAAGTTGATCCACTTGAGCTGCGCCAGATGCGGGGCGAGCGCGGGCCGCACCGCCGCCCAGGTGCGCGCCAGCGGCGGAAAATCCTGTTCGCACAGCGTGTGCATATGGATGCCGGTCACACCGTCCAGATGCTCGGGACGCAGCTGGCTGACCGGAAAGCCCAGGCGGCTGCACGGGGCGGCGGGGTCATATTTGGCGACCTCGCCCTCGCTATGTTCGGGGTTGAGGCGCAGGCCGATGTCGAACGCGACGCCATCGGCGCGCAGCTGGTCGAGCAGGGGCCGGAAGCGCGCGATCTGAAACGGCGAATTGAAAATCAGATGATCGGACAGCGCCGCAATTTCGGGCAGGTCGGCGGCCTTGTAGGCGGCGCAATAGGTCGCAACCTCCATGGGCTTGCCAGGAACGCCATATTCCTCGCGCCCCAACCGCGCTTCATACAGGCCCGAGGCGCAGACGCCGTCGAGATAGCGCGCGACCGTCGGCCCCAGCGACCACATCGAAAAGGCCTTGAGCGCGGCGAGCACCCTGGCCCCTGACGCATCGCCAATGCCGCGCAGCACCGCCAGATTGGCGCGCACCTTCGCGGCATCCACAACAAAGGCGGGCGAGGGCACGCGGGTCAGGTCAAATCGGGCAAAAGCCCCAGGATCGCCGGCTTTGGTTTCCATATACTTTCATCCTACCCCCTCCCCTTCAGGGGAGGGGCAGTGAGACTTGGCGCGGCGAAGCCGGGCCTTAGGCGAGCGGGGAGGGGTCTATCAGCCTTGCTCTATGCCGATAGACCCCACCCCAACCCCTCCCCTGAAGGGGAGGGGCTTAGTGATTGAAAACACCGAACCGATGGTTTGCCGCTCGCGCAAAAGCAGTTTGCCATGAAACCTCATTGCCACCTCCGAGGTATGCGAGATTTCCCAAGTCTATTGAACATTTTGGGTGGTTTTCTCGACGTCCGCTCACAAACTCGCCGTCGTGCCAATCAGCATAGATCTCATCGTCAACCGACATTTCCGGGTAAAACACCGAAAGGTCATTTGCCCATTCTTTCCGCCGGTGATCGGGAGGTCCGTGGCTTATAATTACAATTTGCTCAGTCGCCACGGCCAATTCGTCGGCCAGTTTCATCTCATGCCAATTGGGCATTTGCCCTTTAACTTCAAAAAATGTTTTGTGATCTGGCAGGAAAAAGTCCGGCAGATATGGGCCTGATGGAAGCTGAAAACCTTCGACTTCATACCAATGACGCCAACCGATTTGGTCGAATACTACCGCCCACCGTGCCTCGGCGCGAGAACGGTATTTGATGCCATTGTAGACTGTTTGGATTGCTTTCATTGCCAATCCCTCTGCGGTCTCTGCGAACCTTTGCGTTCTCTGCGTGAAACCCTTTTGCAAACCAATTTAGAATCCCAGCGGCCCGTCCAGTTCCTTGACTTGCCATGGCAGGCCATGGTCGTTCAGCATGGCCATGAAGGGGTCGGGGTCCATTTGTTCCATGTTGAACACCCCGGCGCCGGCCCATTTGCCCGTGACCATCATCGCTGCGCCGATCATCGCGGGGACGCCGGTGGTGTAGCTGACCGCCTGGTTGCCGGTTTCGGCATAGGCGTCCTCATGGTCGCAGATATTGTAGAGGTAGAGCGTCTTTTCGCGGCCATCCTTGCCGATGCCCGTCGCGATGACGCCGATGTTGGTTTTGCCCTTGGTCGTTTCGCCCAGGCTCGATGGTTCGGGCAGCACGGCCTTCAGAAATTGCAGCGGCACGATTTCGCGCCCTTCATACATCACCGGGTCGATGCGCGTCATGCCCACCGCCTGCAGCACATTGAGGTGGGTGATATAGGCATCGCCAAAGGTCATCCAGAACCGGATACGGCGGATTTCGGGAAGGTGGGTTTTCAGGCTTTCGATTTCCTCGTGATACATCAGATACATATTCTTGGGCCCCACGCCCTCGAAATCAAAGCTCTGCTTGACCGACATCGGCGGGGTTTCGACCCAGTCGCCATTTTCCCAGTGGCGGGCGACCGCCGTCACCTCGCGGATATTGATCTCCGGATTGAAATTGGTCGCAAAGGCCTGGCCATGATCGCCGCCATTGCAATCCAGGATGTCGAGCGTGTCGATGCGGTCGAAATGATGTTTTTTCAGCCAGACAGTGAACACACTGGTCACACCGGGGTCGAAGCCAGAGCCGAGCAGCGCCATGAGCCCGGCGTCCTTAAACCGGTCATGATAGGCCCATTGCCAATGATATTCGAATTTCGCTTCGTCGCGCGGTTCGTAATTGGCGGTGTCCAAATAATGGGCACCGGTGGCAAGGCAGGCGTCCATGATGGTCAGGTCCTGATAGGGCAGCGCCAGATTGACCACATGGGTAATGCCATGGTCGCGGATCAGCGCGGCGGTGGCGTCGGCGTCATCGGCGTCCACCTCGGCGGTGGCGATGGTCACCCCGGTGCGCGCCTTCACGGATTCGGCAATGGCGTCGCATTTGAACTTGCGGCGGCTGGCCAGCGTGATGGACGGAAAAATGTCGCTGTTCATTGCCATTTTATGGACCGCCACCGAACCCACGCCGCCTGCACCGATCACCAAAAGCTTGTTCATTGAATCCATCCTTTTTTGCACCCAGCGATTGCCGTTGGTCGGTTGACCAGCGCCCTAATCACTTTCACAATCCCCGTCACCCTGAACTTGTTTCAGGGTCCATGGCGCTGATTTCACGGACCGGCGCCATGGATGCTGAAACAAGTTCAGCATGACAATATGATGGAATTAATCCCTGATGACCGAATCCGAATTGATGAACCCCGCCCGTGCCCCCACCCGCGACGGCGTGCTGCGCGCGGCGGCCAAAGTGGCGGCCATCCTGCCGCCGACGCCGCTGTTGCCGCTGGAGGTCGATGGGCGGACCCTCTGGTGCAAGGCCGACAATCTGCAGCCCATTGGTGCGTTCAAGATTCGCGGCGCGTGGCACCGCCTGTCCGACCTGACGCCCCAGCAGGCGGCGGCGGGCGTGGTGGGGGTGTCGAGCGGCAATCATGCGCAGGGGGTCGCCTGGGCGGCGCGGCGGCTGGGCATTGCGGCGACCATCGTCATGCCGAACGATGCACCGCAGGCGAAGCTGGCGGCCACCCGCGCGCTGGGGGCTGCGGTGGTGCTCTATGACCGGCCCGGCGGCGAGGACCGCGATGCCGTCGCCCAGGCCCTGGTCGCGCAAACCGGGCGCACGCTGGTCCATGCCTTTGGCGATCCGTGGGTGATAGAGGGGCAGGGGAGCCTGGCCATCGAAGCGGCGGACCAATTGGCCGCCGCCAGCGGTGCCGCTTTCGATACCGCCATTGTGTGCTGCGGCGGCGGCGGCCTGTCGTCCGGCATTGCGCTGGCGCTGCCCGATGCGGCCATCTGGGCAGTGGAGCCCGAAGGCTGGGACGATGTCGCGCGCAGCTTGGCGTCCGGCACCATCCAGCGCGTGCACAGCCCGCCGCCAACCGCCTGCGATGCGCTGCAAACGCCCGCGACCTATCCCATCAATTTTGCCGTGCTCCAGGCGCGCGGCGTCCGCGCCGTGACGGTCAGCGAGGCCGAGGTGCGCGCGGCCATGCGGCTGGCCTTTCACCGCCTGCACCTGGTGCTGGAACCCGGCGGGGCGGCGGCGCTGGCGGCGGTGGTGGCGGGCAAGGTGCCGGTGGGCCCCAACACGCTGGTCACCCTGTCGGGCGGCAACGTCGATGCCGGGGCCTTTGCGGCGGTGCTGACCGAGGCGGCATGACGCACCGCGCTATCTCTGCTTGAGTTTGGCGCACGGGACGTTACGCCGGACACCATGACTCGCACCGCCCTGTCCCCCAGCGCCGATGATGCGCGCGCGGTGCTGGTGACGGCGCTGGCGGACGTCAGCCGGGGCGACCGCGCGGCGCTGCGCAAACTCTATTCGCTGACGTCGGCGAAACTATTTGGAATTTGCCTGCGTATCTGTGGCAACACGGCAAGCGCGGAGGATGTGTTGCAGACGGTGTATCTCAAGGTCTGGGATCGGGCAGGGCAGTTCGAGGCCGAACGCGCCAGCCCGATGACATGGCTGGCGACCATCGCGCGCAATGCGGCGATTGACTGGCAACGCTCGGTCGCGGGCCGCCCGGTGGCGGCGGCGGCGCTGACCGACAGCATCGCCGAAACAGTCGCCGATGACGGCCCGGCGGCCGACGCGCTGATCATTGGCAAGCAGACCGACAGTCGGCTGCACCAATGCCTGGGCGAATTGGAAGGCCGCACCCATCATTGCATCCGCGCCGCCTTTTTCGAAGGGCTGACCTATGCCGAGCTTGCCGAGCGCGAACAGGTGCCGCTGGGCACGATGAAAAGCTGGATCCGGCGCGGCCTGACCCGATTGAAGGCGTGTATTGGCGATGGTTGACCCCGGCCCCACCGACATGACGCCCGCCGAAGCGCGCGATGCCCTGGCCGCCGAGCTGGCGCTGGGCCTGCTCGAAGGGACGGACCGGGCAGAGGCGCTGCGCCTGCGCCTGGCGGACCCCGAATTTGCGGCGCTGGTGGCCAAGTGGGAACAACGCTTTGCCGCGCTGCACGCCGAAACCGACCCGGTCGATCCCCCGGCGGAACTGTGGGATGCGATTGCGGCGCGGCTGCCCGGCGCGCCCGCCGATGACGCCCGCACGGTCGTTGATCTGGAAAGCCGGGTGCGGCGTTGGCGCTTTGCCGCCATCGGGTCGGGCGCGGTCGCGGCGGCGCTGGCGCTGGTCCTGCTGACACAGCAACCGCCGCCGCCCACCCCCGCGCTCGCCCCGCAGCTCGCAGTGGCCCGCATCGAGGGCGAAGGCCCGGGCCCGCTGGTGCAGGCGCGCTATGACCGGACAAGCGGCATCATGCAGCTGCGGGTCGAGGGCATTGCGGCGGGGCAGCTGGTCCCCGAACTGTGGGTCATTCCGGCGGACGGCGTGCCCGTGTCGATGGGCCAGTTTGACGCCGCGAGCACGGCGCAAATCACCACCGCGGCGCAGGTCCGGGCGCTGCTGACCGATGGCGTGACGCTGGCCATCACCATGGAACCCGCGTCCAGCATCCCCAGCCCGGCGCCGACCAGCACCCCGATCGCAGCGGGCAAAGTCATCATCCTGTGACGATGATTTTGGTCTGGCGGTGACGCCGACCGCGTTGCGCGCCCCTGCTGCGGCGTGTCTTGCCAGAATGAAGCTGGACCCCGGGTCGAGCCCGGGGTGACGGAAAGGGTGGGCCGGGGGACAATGAGCCTCCCCCACCCCTGTCGTCACCCCGGGCTTGACCCGGGGTCCAGCTTTCTCGGCCAAAAGCGTCGCATCGACCTGCATCCGCTGGCGCGGCGGCTTCGTATCTGCGCGCGTGGCTCCACTCCCCCCCCTCCCTTCCGGGGCCGCACAGCTGAAAGGTATGATCGATGACCCTGCCCAAATTTTGCGTATCGCTGGCCGCTGCCGCCCTTGCCCTTGGCGGACCGGCGGTTCAGGCCCAGCACCGTGCCAGCGCGCCCAAGGCGGTTGGCGCATCCGCGACGGTGGTGCAAAAGGCTGCCTCGCTGCCCGATTTTTCCACGCTGGTGACGGCGGTGAAGGCAGCGGACCTGGCCGCCACCCTGTCGGGCCCCGGGCCGTTTACGGTCTTTGCCCCCAATAATGCCGCCTTTGCCAAGCTGCCCGCCGGCACGGTGAGCACGCTGGTGAGGCCGGCGAACAAGGCGGCGCTGGGCCGCATCCTGACCTATCATGTGCTCGCCGGGCGCTTCATGGCGAGCGACGTCGCCAACGCCGTCCGCGCGGGCGGTGGCCGCGCCAGCTTTACCACGGTTGCCGGTGAGCGGCTGACGGCGCGCTACGACAGCCATGGCGCATTGGTCCTCATCGACGCCACGGGTGGCCGCTCGCGCATCATCGCGACCGACATCACCCAGTCGAACGGCGTCATCCACGCCATCGACACGGTGGTGATGCCCGGCTGATCCCGATTTTTTTGTGTCCATGGGGCCGTTTCCCGCATCCGCGCGGCGGACGGCCCCGTATCTCAGCCGTGATCCATCATCCCCCTTTGGGTCACGCTCCATGAATCGAAAAGGAATGATCGATGATGCAATCCAAAACCCTTGCGCCCCTGGCTGCCGCCGCTTTGCTGGCGGTCAGCGGCGCGGCCTTCGCCAATCCCATGGTCGGCGGCGCGGCGATGTTCGAGACCAAGAATATCGTTGAAAATGCCGTGAATTCCAAGGACCACACGACGCTGGTCGCGGCGGTGCAGGCCGCTGGCCTGGTGGATACGCTGGCGAGCCCGGGGCCGTTCACGGTCTTTGCGCCGACCAACGCCGCCTTTGCCAAGCTGCCCGCCGGGACGGTCGACACGCTGCTGAAGCCGGAGAATAAGGGCACGCTGACCGCAGTGCTCACCTATCATGTTGTCCCCGGTCGTTTGTCGGCGGCGGACCTTGCCAAGCAGGCCAAGGCCAATGGTGGCAAGGCCGAGCTGACCACGGTGCAGGGCGCAAAGCTGACCATCACCGGCAAATATGGCAAATGGTATGTCACCGATGCCAAGGGCGGCAAGGCGCAGATCACCATCCCCAATGTCAACCAGTCGAACGGCGTGATCCATGTCGTCGACGGGGTGCTGCTGCCCGGCTGACGCGCGGCCCCATGGACACCTTGGCACTGCGCGCGCGGGACTGGGCGCGCGCACTTCCCGCTTGCCATCCAGCGGCCCCTTTGCTGGATTGGCAGGCGGGGAGACCGCATGACCAGCCACAACAGCATCGCGCCAGCGTCGCCGGACCAGCATCGCGCGGTCGCGGCGACGCTGGCCGATGCCTTTTTTACCGATCCGGCGCTGGGCTGGATTCAGCCCGACCCGGGGGCGCGCGCGGCGATGCTGCCGCGCTTGTTCCGCTTGCTGGTGCGCACCGATGCCCGCGCCGGACAAGTGCTCCGGTCGGACGGTGATGTGGCCGCCGCGCTGTGGCGCGCGCCGGGGCAGGCGGGGGCAGGGGCGATCGAATATGCGCTGTCGCTGCTCCCTTATCTGACCATTTTTGGCCGGACATTGCCCCGGGCCTTGCGCGTGGCGGACAGCATCGACGCGCACCGGCCCAGCGGCGATTATTGGTATCTGCACTTTGTGGGCGTGCGCCGCACGCACCAGGGTCAGGGCCATGGTGGCCGCATCATCCGCGCCCAGACGGCAGTGGCCGATGTGCAGGGGCGCGATTGCTGGCTGGAAACGGCGACGCCCGAAAATGTGCCGCTCTATGAACGCCTGGGCTTTGTTACCCAGGTAGAATGGGACGTCCCTGGCGGTGGCCCGCATTTCTGGGGCATGATGCGCGCGCCGACGTTCAATCAGCGATGATGTCGCGCCGCTGCGCCCATTGTCGCGCGGGACTTTGTTCGTTATGCTTTCGCCCCTACCAGCCAGCGGCTTCCACGCCTGGAGACATGGAGGTTGACCTCATGCTTCGCAAGCTCGCGATACGTCTTTTTCCAGCAGCGGCACTGGCCGCAATCTTGATCTTGGCACCGCAGACGAACGCGCAAGGCACAATGAGCCGACGCGAAGCGCCGCCCATGCCGCCGGTGGATGCGAACAAGTGCATCATCGCCGGACCGGTCACGATCAGCGGCATTTCCAGCTTTCGGATCAAGCGCCGGGCCGAAGACAAGGCGGTCGAGCGGTGGGAAAATTATGTCCGCAAGAAATATGGCCCATCCTTTGCCAGCTGGGCAAACACCAGTCGGTCCCAGGAGCGCGAAATTACGTGCAAGGAATATGATCGCGCCGTCGGCAACGTCTGGACTTGCCAAGCAAAGGCCGTGCCCTGCCAGGGCTGAACCCGGCTGTCAGGCCGCCTTGCGCAGCTCCAGCCGGTCCCAGATTTCGGCAAGGCCCGCGACCAGTTCGTCCATCATCGCGCGCGTGTGCTGGGGCCCCGGGGTGAAGCGCAGCCGTTCGGTGCCGCGCGGCACGGTGGGGAAATTGATGGGCTGAACATAAACGCCATATTCGGCGAGCAAAATGTCGCTGATCCGCTTCGCGCGCACCGGATCGCCGATCATCAGCGGAACGATGTGGGTCACCGAATCCATGACCGGCAGGCCTGCCGCGCGCATCGCATCCTTCAGATAGGCGGCAGCAGCCTGCTGCGCGTCGCGCTCTTCGCTCGATGCCTTGAGGTGCTTGACGCTGGCCAGCACCCCGGCGACCAGGACGGGCGACAGGCTGGTGGTAAAGATAAAGCCGGGGGCATAGCTGCGGATGACGTCGACGATGTTCCGGTCCGCTGCGATATAGCCGCCCATGACGCCGAACGCCTTGCCCAGCGTCCCTTCGATAATGGTCACGCGGCTGGCCGCTTCGTCGCGGTCGGTGATGCCGCCGCCGCGCGGGCCATACATGCCCACCGCATGCACTTCGTCGCAATAGGTGATGGCGTTATATTTTTCCGCCAGGTCGCAAATGGCGTGGATGGGGGCGATGTCGCCGTCCATCGAATAGACGCTTTCAAAGGCGATCAGCTTGGCCGCCGCTGGATCATCGGCGGCGAGCAGCTCTTCCAGATGCGCCAGATCATTGTGCCGCCACACCCGCTTTTCGCAGCCCGAATTGCGGATGCCGGCGATCATCGACGCATGGTTGAGTTCGTCGGAATAGATGATGCAGCCCGGCAAAATCTTGCCCAGCGTGCCCAGCGTCGCTTCATTGGAAATATAGCCGGAGGTGAAGAGCAGCGCGCCCTCCTTGCCATGCAGGTCGGCAAGCTCCGCCTCCAGCTCGATATGATAATGGGTGTTGCCGCCGATGTTGCGCGTGCCGCCCGATCCCGCGCCGACATCGTGCAGCGCCGCTTCCATCGCAGCGATCACCTTGGGGTGCTGGCCCATGGCAAGATAGTCGTTCGAGCACCACACGGTGATGGGCTTGGGCCCATTGTGCCCGGCGAAACAGCGCGCGTTGGGAAAAGCGCCCTTGTTGCGCAAAATGTCGATAAAGACGCGGTAGCGCCCCTCTTCATGCAGGCGGTCAATGGCTTTGGCGAAGATATCGTCGTAATTCACGCGGTTTGCCCCGAACATGGTTGCACCGGATCGTCCCCGCCGACGATCAATTGCGCGCCTTTATCGTCAGTTGGCGGCAAAGGCCAGTGCGAACGAATCGCAACTTTCGTGCGCTAGATCTGCGCAACGCGATGAAGACCGAACGGGGCCAGCACTCCCGCAGGTGGCGGCGGCAGGGCCGGGTTGCGGGTGAAGAGCGCCAGGCCCTCCGGCGGCTGGTCGGGCCAGTCTTGCCCGGCGGTCAGGGCCGCGATGCGGCGCGCGATCCCCGCACTGCCGTCGATGAAGCGAAGCTGCGGCGCAGCCTCGGCCAACGCGTCGGCCAGCAACGGGAAATGGGTGCAGGCCAGCACCACCTGGTCCAGCCGCTCGCCGCCGGGCTGGTCGGTCAATCCGGACAGCGCGCGGGCGATGATCGCCGGATCGACGGGCTCGCCGCGCAGCTTCGCCTCTGCCGCCGCCACCAATTCGGGCGCGGCGTGGCGCAGTACGGTGCAATCGTGCGCAAATTCGGCGCTCAGCCGGTCGACATAGGGCTGGCGGATGGTCGCCGCCGTGCCCAGCACGCCAATGACGCGCGCGCGGCTGGCCAGCGCGGCGGGTTTGATGGCCGGGACCGTGCCGACGACGGGCAGGTCGAGCACCGCGCGCACATGGGCCAGCGCGATGGTGGACGCGGTGTTGCACGCGATGACGGCAAGGCGCGGCGCAAAGCGTTCGGCGAGCTTGCCGAGCAGCGCGCACACCCGCGTCGCCACCTCAATCTCGGTCTTTTCGCCATAGGGGATGCCCGCATAATCGGCGGCGTAGATGATCGGCGCGCGCGGCAGCAACGCCCGGGTCGGCCCCAGCACCGACAGCCCGCCGAGCCCGCTGTCCAGAAACAATAGGGGGGCATCGGCGGCGGGCGGCATGCGGAGCGGGATAAGGCGTTGCTGCCGCGGCAGCAAGCCCCGAACGGTCGGGGAGGGGCGGCCTATCCTCCCCAAGCAAAGCTTGGGGAGGGGCGCCATCGCGCAGCGATGGTGGAGGGGTGGCGATAGTTGCGGGATGGGAATGGCGGCGCGGTAGCAATGGCGGCGCGAAGGCCCCTCCACCATGCTGCGCATGGTCCCCCTCCCCATCGCGGTGCGACGGGGAGGAAAGGGGCGTTGACGCGTGGGCGTCCGCCACCCTAGAGCGTGACGTCAGTTACTTGAGTCGTCACCCTGAACTTGTTTCAGGGTCCATGGCGCTCGGTTGCAGCTTAGCGCCATGGATGCTGAAACAAGTTCAGCATGACGTTGTTATCAACCTTATGTCATCACGCGCTAAGCCCAGGCCCTTGGTGAAAGGCTGAAACCCACTCCCATGCCAGATTATTCTACCTTCGCGGCCATCATCCTGGGCGGCTATTTGCTGGGCTCCATCCCCTTTGGCGTCATCTTGACGCGGCTGTTCGGGGCGGGGGATTTGCGGAAGATTGGCTCGGGCAATATTGGCGCGACCAATGTGCTGCGCACCGGGCGCAAGGGGTTGGCGGCGACGACGCTGATCCTTGATGGGGCCAAGGGCGCGGTCGCGGCGCTGCTGGCGGGCCATTTTCTGCCGCAGCTGGGCGATAGCCCGCCGATGCTGGCGGGCGCGGCGGCGTTCATTGGCCACTGTTATCCCGTCTGGCTGAGGTTCCGGGGGGGCAAGGGGGTGGCGACGCTGCTCGGCCTGTCCTTTGCGCTGGCCTGGCCCATCGGGCTTGCCTTTGCGCTCACCTGGCTGGCGGCGGTGCTGGTCACGCGCATCTCGTCACTCGGCGGGCTGGTGGGCAGCCTTGCTGCACCGATCACGGCCTGGGCGCTGGGCGAGCAGGGCTTTGTCGCCGGGTTGGCGGCGCTGGTGGTGCTGGTGTTCTGGCGGCACCGCGAAAATCTGGCGCGGCTGCGCGCGGGCACCGAACCCCGCATCGGCGGCAAGCGCGGGGAATGAGCGCGGCAGAGCGTTTTGCGGCGCTGCAACTGCTGCGAACGGCGGGGGTCGGCCCGGTCAGCTGGCGCCAGCTGATCGCCCGTTTTGGTTCGGCGCTGGCGGCGGCGGATGCCTTGCCCGACCTGGCGGCGCGCGGCGGCAAACGGCTGACGCTGGCGGACCCGCGCGCGGTGACCGCCGAATTGGAGCGGGTGGCGGCGCTGGGCGCGCGGCACATTTTCCTGACCGATGCGGATTACCCCGCGCTGCTGGCCCGGACCGAAGGGGCCCCGGCGGCGCTGATCGTGCGCGGCGACATGGCGGTGGTCGCGCGCCGCGCGCTGGCGATGGTCGGCGCGCGCAATGCCTCGGCCATCGCCTGCCGCTTTGCGCGCCAGATTGCGGCGGAGCTGGCGCGCGAGGGGGTGACAATCGTGTCGGGCCTGGCGCGCGGCATCGACACCGCCGCGCATGTCGGGGCGATGGCGCACGGGGCCACGGCAGCGGTGATCGCCAGCGGCATCGACATCGCCTTTCCCCCCGAAAATGCCGCCTTGCAGGCTGAGCTGGCCGAGACCCAGCTGCTGATCGCCGAACAGCCGCCGGGCACCCAGCCGCTGGCGCGGCATTTTCCGGCGCGCAACCGGATCATCGCCGGGCTGGGGCTGGGCACTTTGGTGGTGGAGGCCGCGCCCAAATCGGGATCGCTGATCACCGCGCGGCGGGCCGGAGATTTCGGGCGCGAGGTGATGGCGGTTCCGGGATCGCCGCTCGACCCGCGCGCGCAAGGGTGCAATCTGCTGATCCGCGAGGGCGCGACGCTGGTGCAGTCGGCGGCGGATGTGCTTGACCTCATCAATCCCATGGACGCCCGGATGGTGCGCGATGCGGCGCGCGACTGGGCCGACGACAGCGGCAGCATTGCCCCCGACGCCGCCGATCAGGACCGCCGCCGCATCGCGGGGTTGCTGGGCCCGGTGCCGGTTCCTGTCGATGAACTGGTCCGCCAGTCGGGCTGCGCGGCGAATGTCGTTGCGCTGGTGCTGCTGGAGCTGGAGCTGGCGGGGCGGGTGGAGCGCCATGCGGGCGGGCGCGTCAGCGGCGGGTAAGGCACGGCCGATCGCCCGCGGGTCAGGGGCAAAAACGGTCCGCGCGGATCCACCGCGACGCCAGATATTTGACCCCGCTCACCACCGGCATCCCGGCATGTTCGCTCATCGGGTCAAGGCCCCCGTCATCCAGCGTGTTGCGGAACAGCAGCAGGTCGCCCTTGCGCCCCTTTACCTTCGGCCCGCTTTTGACGAAGCGCGTCTCGCCGCCCTTATAATCATGGTTGAGGTAGACAAGCGCGGTCAGCACGCGCTGGTTGGTCAGCGTCGGGTTATAGTCAAAATGGGGCCGATATTGCTGGCCGGGCTTGTAGCGCAAAATCTGCATCGCTTCGCCCGCGTCGGCGGTGGTGGCGCTGGCGAGGGCGATGCGGCGGTTGATGGCGTGCACCACCGGATCCTCGATCATCCAGTGCAGCGTCGCTTCATCGCTGTTGCGGATGGGGTCGCGCATCTGCCCGCCCGCCGGATTGCGCACCTGCGCCGGGGCAAAGCTGCGGCTGGCCAAATCAACCAGATAGGCGCATTCGGCGCTGGTCAGCAGCGCGGATATGCGGCGGACATCGGGGCTGTCGCTGAGCCGTTCGCTCGCCGCCACCGATACCGGATCGCCCGCCGGGGTCAGCGCCATTTTGCTCAGCAGATTGGCCTGCACCGCGCGGCGCGGGTCGATGGCTGCCTCTGCCGCCAGCCGCGCGCAGGCTGGCGCCCAGTCGCGGCGTCCGGCGATGCCGCTGGCCAGCAAATTGGTGGCGATGATGCGCGCCGGGGGAAAGCCAGCCGCCGCCGCGCGTTCAAAGTTCAGCCGCGCGGCGACCGGGTCCTGCGCCACAATGCCGCCGCCCCATTGCATCTGCGCCAGCATGAACAACGCCTGGGGATCGCCTGTCATGGCCAGCCGCGTGACAAGCGCCGCTGCCTCGGCATTGCGCCCGGCATTGGACAGGGCGATCGCCTGTTGCAACGGGGGGGGAAGACTGACCATGCTGTCATCGGCTTTACCGCAATTGGCGGGCATGGGAAGTTCAGTTCGCGTTCAGCCACCGGGGCGGATGTCGCGGCTCTGGAGATTGGGGAGGGTGATGATGCGCAAATTTCTGCTCAGTTCGGTGGCGGTGACGCTGATTGTGCCGGGGTGCGCGGTGCTGCCCCCCGAACCGGCGATGGCGGTGGCCAGCCAGCCAGCGACCATGGCCGCGCCAGGGCAGGGGTTCTGCCGGACCGCTGCCGCGCTGCCCCAGCTGCCCCCCGAACGTGATTGGCAGGCCGAACAGGATCGCCGCGACCGCGACGCAGCACGCGCCGAATATAGCGGGCGCGACCGCGTCGTCGCGTCCACCGTCACACCGCCGCGCGTGCCGTCCCCATCTTCGCCCGCTCCGCCGCCGCCGCCGCCACCGCCGCCACCTGCTCCCCCGCCGCCGCCCGCGCCGCCGCCACCGCCGGTCGCCATGGCCGAACCGGTTCCGGGCAGCGCCAGCGAAGCATCGGGTTCGGTGGTGGTCACCGGCAGCCGCATGGCGGGTGCGCCGGGTCCGCGCAGCAAGCCCGCGGGCGATGCGCACACGCGCGACGAGGTGCGCGTCGACGTCTCGCCGCCCATGCCCCCGCGCCCCTATCCGCAGCCGCAGCCGCAGTCGGGCCAGCTGACCGCAGGCGAGCATGACGATCTGCTCAACCCCGAACTTTATGCCGCCTATGTGCGGCGCAGCAATCTGGCGCAGACCATTCCGGACCTGCCGCGCGTTGACACGCTGAATGTCGTCACCGTGCGTGTCGCCGATCGCCAGGGGCGCGCCGTGCCCTTTGCGGAGGTGAAGGTGACGTGCAGCGATGGCAACAGCATCAAAATGGCGACGCAGGCCGATGGCACTGCCGTCTTCTTCCCAGGGCTCGACCGGCTGAGCGAGCGAGTAAGCGTGTCGGCAAGCAAGGGCGGGCAAGTGATTGCCGCCGCCCGCCCGCTGCTGGTCAGCAACCAGCCGGGGGCGCAGATGGTGGGGCTGACCGCCACTAGCGGTGCCGCCCGGCCCGACAAGCTGGACCTGATGTTCGTCATCGACACGACGGGCAGCATGAGCGACGAGATCCGCTACCTGCAATCGGAGCTGCGCGCGATCATCAACGCGGTCACGCAAAAGCACGGCGGCGTGGACATCCGGCTGGGCTTCGTCTTCTATCGGGACGAGGGCGATGACTATATCACCCACAGCGTCGATTTTTCGGGCGACATTGGCAAGCAGCAAGGCGTGCTGGCCCGGCAGAGCGCCAATGGCGGCGGCGATTATCCCGAAGCGATGGACCAGGCGCTGATCCGCGCGGTCGGCCATCAATGGCGCAGCGATGCGGTCAAGTCGCTGTTCCTGGTCGCCGATGCCCCGCCGCACGACAATAAATTCGGTCGGTCATGGCAGGCGGCGGAGGCGGCGCGCGCGAAGCGCATTCACATCACGCCCATTGCCGCGTCGGGCGTTGCTGATAAGGCCGAATATGCGATGCGCGCCATGGCGGCGGCGACCCAGTCGCGCTACCTGTTCCTCACCGACGACAGCGGCATCGGCAATCCGCACGCGCCGCCCGCCATCGATTGCTATTTGGTGACGCGCCTCGACGCGCTGGTCCGCCGCGTCATCGACAGCCAGCTATCGGGCCGCCGCGTCGAACCGGAAAAGGCAGAGGTCATCCGCTCGGTCGGCCAATATGATGCGGGCAAATGCATATTGCCGTCCGGCTATCGCTGGGACCAGGGGTAGGGCCGCCAGGAACCGATAATCGGGGACAGTCCCCGATTATCCGCAAAATCGGGGACTGTCCCCGATTATCGTCGCGGACGGTGCGCAACATCCCCCTTGACGCCGCCCCCATTGGCCCGCCACCCTCGCGCACACGTGAGAGAGCGTGGTCGCGAGAGGTTTTTTCCAAGATATGCAACTGGTTATCGTTGAATCGCCGGCGAAGGCGAAGACCATCGAGAAATATCTCGGCCGCGACTTTAAGGTGCTCGCCTCCTATGGCCATGTCCGCGATTTGCCGCCGCGCGATGGCTCGGTGGACCCCGACGATGGCTTTGCGATGAGCTGGGAGCTCTATCCCGACAAGGCCAAGCGGATGAAGGAAATTGCTGACGCGGCCAAGGGCGCCGACCGGTTGATCCTGGCAACCGACCCGGACCGCGAGGGCGAGGCGATCAGTTGGCATGTGCGCGAATTGCTGCGCAGCAAAAAGGCGCTGCCCGCCGATGTCGCGCGCGTCACTTTCAACGCGATTACCAAGGATGCGGTCACCGGGGCGATGGCCGCCCCCCGCGACCTCGACCATGATCTGATCGACGCCTATCGCGCGCGCCGGGCGCTCGACTATCTGGTTGGTTTCACTCTCTCGCCTGTGCTGTGGCGCAAGCTGCCCGGGGCCAAATCGGCAGGGCGGGTGCAGTCGGTGGCGCTGCGGCTGGTGGTGGAGCGGGAACGCGAGATCGACGCCTTTGTTGCGCAGCAATATTGGTCCGTGACCGCGCTGTTCGAGCAGGGCGGCACACCCTTTCGTGCGCGGCTGGCGCGCTGGCGCGGCGACAAGGTTGAGCGGCTGTCGATCACCAGCGAGGTGGACGCGCGCGCGGCAGAGGCCGACATATTGGCGGGCAAGTTCAGCGTCACGCTGGTCGAGACCAAACCGCTGACCCGCAACCCGCCGCCGCCCTTCACCACCTCCACCCTGCAACAGGATGCGGCGCGCAAGCTGGGCTTTTCGGCGAGCCACACCATGCGGCTGGCGCAGACGCTGTATGAGGATGGCGCCATCACCTATATGCGGACCGACGGGGTGCAGATGGACGGCAGCGCCATTTCGGCGGCGCGCAAGGCCATCGTCGATCGCTATGATGGCGGCTATATCCCCGACAAGCCGCGCCAATATCAGACCAAGGCGAAAAACGCGCAGGAAGCGCATGAGGCCATTCGCCCCACCGATTTTTCGCGCAAGACCGCGGGGTCGGGCGATCATGCGCGGCTTTATGAGCTCATCTGGAAACGCGCGCTGGCCAGCCAGATGGCGGCGGCCCGGCTGGAGCGGACCATAGTCGAGCTGGAGGATGGCACGGGCAAGGTGATGCTGCGCGCCACGGGCCAGGTGGTGCAATTCCCCGGCTTCCTCGCGCTCTATGACGAAAGCCGCGACGACAATGGCGCGGCGATGCGCGACGGTGCGGAGGAGGATGACAGCCGTCTGCTCCCCGCCATGGCGCGCGGTGACAGCCCGGCGCGCACCGGCGTGGAGGTGGAGGCGCATGAAACCCAGCCGCCGCCGCGCTATGGCGAGGCGAGTCTGGTCAAGAAGATGGAGGAGCTCGGTATTGGCCGCCCCTCCACCTATGCCTCGGTGCTCCAGGTGCTGAAGGACCGCGCCTATGTGCGCGTCGAAAAAAACCGCTTCATCCCGGAGGAAAGCGGGCGGCTGCTGACCGCGTTTCTGGAGCGGTTTTTCACCCGCTATGTCGAATATGATTTCACCGCCGGGCTGGAAGAGGAGCTGGACGATGTGTCCGGCGGCCGCGCGCAGTGGCAGGCGGTGCTCGATGCCTTTTGGCGCGATTTCAAGCCGCGCACGGGCGAGGTGATGGAGCAGAAGCCGAGCGAGATTACCGCCGAGCTCGACAAATTTCTGGGCCCGTATCTCTTCCCCGACAAGGGCGACGGGGTGGACCCGCGCCTGTGCCCCAAGTGCGGCGTTGGCAGCCTGGCGTTGCGCGGCGGCAAATTCGGGCCCTTCATTGCGTGCAGCAATTACCCCGACTGCAAATTCACCCGCAAATTCGCGCAAGCCGGGGGCAGCGGTGAAGATAGCGGGCCTGAAGTGCTGGGCACCGACCCCGATACGGGCGAAGAGGTGAGCAAGCGCAACGGCCGCTTTGGCCCCTATGTGCAGCTGGGCGAGGGGAAGGAGGCGAAGCGATCCTCCATCCCCAAGGATGTGGCTGCGGAGGATCTGGACGTCGACTTTGCGCTGCGCTTGCTGGCGTTGCCGCGCGACGTGGGCCTGCATCCCGAAAGCGGCAAACCGATCGTCGCGGGGCTGGGCCGTTATGGGCCCTATCTGCTCCACGACGGCAAATATGCCAAGCTGACGGGCACTGCCGAAATCTTTGAAATCGGCATGAACGCGGCGGTCACCCGCATCGCCGAAGCAGCAGCAGGGGGCGGTCGCCCGGCGCGCGGAGCGACCGCGGTGCTCAAGACCTTTGGCCCGCATCCGGTGAGCGGCGGCGAGATGAAGCTGATGGCAGGCCGCTACGGCCCCTATGTCACCGACGGCACCACCAACGCGACGCTGCCCAAAACGGCGGACCCGGACGCAATGACGGCGGAGGAGGCCGCCGCGCTCATCGACGCCCGCGCCGCCAAGGGACCCGCGAAGGGGAAGAAAAAGGCGCCGGTGAAGAAAAAGGCACCGGCGAAAAAGGCGGGGGCGAAAAAGGCGGGGGCGACGACGAAGGCGAAAGCCTGAGCGTTAGCGCCCCCAACCCAAACCATCGTCGTCCCAGGCTTGACCCGGGATAACGCGCCAACGGTGGCCTGCTCGCCCGGATCAAGTCCGGGACGACGAAAATGGGCTCAATCCACCCAGTCGAGGCCCATGTCGCGATAGACGCTGCGGTCTTCGTCCCAATTGGCCTTCACCTTGACGTGCAGGAACAGGTGGACCTTGCGACCCAGCAATTCGCTGAGTTCCGCGCGGGCCTTTGCGCCGATTTCCTTGATGCGGCTACCGCCCTTGCCCAGCACGATGGCGCGTTGATTGTCGCGCGCGACAAAAATCTGCTGGTGAATTTCGGCGCTGCCGTCGGGCCGCGTCTTGAACAATTCTGTTTCGACGGTGGATTGATAGGGTAGCTCTTCGTGCAGCTGGCGGAACAGCTGTTCGCGGGTGATTTCAGCGGCCAGCATGCGTTCGGGCGCGTCGCTAACCTCATCCTCCGGGAAATGCCACGCGCCTTCGGGCATGCGGGTGGCCAGATGCGCCTTCAGTTCGGCGATACCGTCACCCGTCTGCGCGCTGATGAAGAAGATTTCGGCGAAATGGGCGCGCCCGGCCAGATCCTCGGCCAGGGTGAGCAATTTGTCCTTCTTGGCCAAATCCACCTTGTTGAGCGCCAGGATCAGTGGCTCCTTGCGGTCCTTCAGGCCCGCGATCAGCCGGTCGACCCGCTCCCCGGGCTTGGCCAGCGCGTCGACGACCAGCACAATCGCCTCCGCCTGGTCAATGCTGCCCCAGGCGGCGGCAACCATCGCGCGGTCCAGCCGCCGTTCGGGCGCGAAAATGCCGGGCGTGTCAATCAGCACAATCTGGACATCGCGCGCCATGGCAACGCCCATCAACCGCGTGCGCGTCGTTTGCGCCTTGGGGCTGACGATGGCGACCTTTTGCCCGACCAGCGCGTTGACCAGCGTCGATTTGCCCGCGTTGGGCGCGCCGACCACGGCCACGAAACCACAATGCTGCGTCATGGCTCCATGGCCTCCAATTGGGTGAGCAGCGCGGCGGCTGCGGCTTTTTCGGCGGCCTGTTTGCTGGGGCCTTCGGCTTCGGCACTGGCGAGTTTGCCGATGTGCACGGCGACGCGAAAGCGCGGCGCATGGTCGGGCCCGTCGCGCGCGACAACCACATAATCGGGCGGCCGCCGCCCGCGCGCCAGGGCCCATTCCTGCAGCGCGGCCTTGGGATGTTTGGGCACGGCGCTTTGCCCCGACATCATCGCCTCCCAATGGGTGAGGATGAAGCGCTGCGCCGCGTCAATGCCGCCGTCGAGGTAAAGCGCACCGATGACCGATTCGATGATGTCGGCGGCGATATTGTCGCTGTGCCGCCCGCCGTCGCCCACCGCCTGCGGCCCCAGATCGACGAGCGCGGGCAGACCCAGCGCGCGGGCGATTTCGGCGCACGCTTCCCCCGACACCAGCCCGTTAAAGCGCGACGACAATTCGCCTTCGGGCGCATCGGGGTAGCGCGCATAGAGCGCCGACGCGATGGTCAGGCCCAGCACGCGGTCGCCCAAAAATTCCAGCCGCTGATAATCCGCCCGCCCGCTGCTGCCGTGGGTCAAGGCCTGGCGGAACAATGGTTCATTGGTGATGCCATGGCCCAATATGGCGGCCAGCGCATCGGCAAGGCTGGTGCTCGTCAAAAACCCTCCCCAACCCGGTCCCAGCGCGCGGCGGTGACCCAGCTGATGGGATTGAACCAGCTGGCCGACCCGTCGGTGGAGAACATGCCCACCAGCGCCTTGCCGACCAGATTATGCTGCGGCACCAGCCCGATGCCAGCGCCTTCGACGGCTGGGAAGCGGCTGTCGCTGCTGCGGTCTCGGTTGTCGCCCATCAGGAACAATTGCCCCTCTGGCACCAGCGTCGGCGGGTGATTGTCGGCGATCGTCGCGACAATATCGAGGATATCATAGCTTTTGCCGCCGGGCAGCGTTTCGCGGTAGCGCGGGTAGCGGCACTGGCGGGTGCCATCGGCGGCCAATTCCTCAAACTGCATCGCGAAACAGGGCAAATCGCCGCTCTGCCGCGCGGCATCGACCATATTGGCGGTGACCGGGATGACCAGATCGCTCAGCTTGCGGCGCTCCACCGGCTGGCCGTTCAGCCACAGCGCGCCGTCGCGCACCTCCACCGTGTCGCCGGGCAGGCCGATGACGCGCTTGATATAATCGACATCATTGCCCGGCGGCGCCTTGAACACCGCGACATCGCCGCGCTCGGGTGTGGCGGGGAAAATGCGCCCGGGGATCAGCGGGACGCTGAACGGCAGGCTGTGCTGCGAATAGCCATAGGCCATTTTGTTGACGAGCAGATAGTCCCCGATGAGCAGGCGCGGCTGCATCGATTCGGACGGGATGTTGAAGGGCGAGAGGAAAAAACTGCGGAAAATGATGACCGCGACGACCAGCCACGCCAGAAAGCGGATGGTGTCGACGGCCTCCTCCTTCGCGCTCATCGGCTCCGGCGCAGGGGCCGGGGCGGGGGGAGCGGGCGGGACAGTCTCGGTGGTCGCTACGGCTTCGGTCATGGCGCGGCCTTGGCGGGTAAAGGCGGCGCGGGTCAAGCAAATATGGGATTAGGCGCTGGCGCATGGGGACCGGGCGGCGTAAGCGGCCTGGAGATTGACGGGCGAGCGGGCGCGCTGCTTCCGCCAATCCCCCACCGCTTGCCCTGAGCTTGTCGAAGGGCCGTCCTTACTTCGGCCATAGTCAAGAAAAGGACAGCCCTTCGACAAGCTCAGGGCAGGCGGAGTTGGGGAGGGGTTGGCTCTGGCCCACTTAGGAGTAGCATAATGACGGCATTGGATGATCGCTGGACAGAGCTTGCCGATTGGCAGGCGCAGCGGATTGCCGACCTGGTGGCGCAGCAGGGGCAAGCGCGGCTTGATCAGCTGGTGCGGACGGTGGCGGGCATCCGCTTTGATTTTGCCAAGACCCATCTGGATAATGCGGCACTGGCGCGGCTGACGCGGATTGCGGCGGCGGGCGATTATGACGGGCGGCGGCGCACATTGTTCGGCGGCGGGTTGGCCAATCCGACCGAGGGCCGCGCCGCCGAGCATAGCGCCGAACGCGGCGAGGGCGCGGCGGAGAGCGTCCAGCGGGCACGCGCGTTGCATCAGCGGATGCGCTCGCTGATCGACGCGATCGAGGGCGGGGCCTTTGGCGAGGTCCGCCACTTGCTCCACATCGGCATTGGCGGGTCGGCGCTGGGGCCCGATCTGTTGATAGACGCGCTGGGGCGGCACGCGGCACGTTATGATGTGGCGGTGGTGTCCAATGTCGATGGCGCGGCGTTGCAGGCGGTGTTCGATCGCTTCGATCCCGCCACCACGCTGATCGCCATTGCGTCCAAGACCTTTACGACGACCGAGACGATGCTGAACGCCGAATCCGCGCTGGGGTGGCTGCGCGATCATGGCGTCGCTGACCCGCATGGCCGCGTCGTTGCGTTGACCGCCTATCCCGACAAGGCGGTGGCGTGGGGCGTCGATGAAACGCGCATCCTGCCCTTTGCGGAGACGGTCGGGGGCCGCTATTCGCTCTGGTCGTCGATCGGCTTTCCGGCGGCGCTGGCGCTCGGCTGGGATGGCTTTGCGGACATGCTGGAGGGGGCGGCGGAGATGGACCGCCACGTCCGCCTGACCGATGGCGCGGCCAATGTCGCGCTGCTCGCCGCATGCGTGGACCAGCTCTATGCCGGGCGGCTGGGGTGTCAGACGCGCGCCGTCTTTGCCTATGACGAGCGGCTGCGGCTTCTGCCCAGCTATTTGCAGCAGCTGGAGATGGAATCGAATGGCAAGGCAGTGGACCTGGCAGGACAGGCGCTGGCGCGTCCGTCGGCACCCATCACCTGGGGCGGCGTCGGCACCGACGCGCAGCATGCGGTGTTCCAATTGCTTCACCAGGGCACGCATCTGGTGCCCGTGGAATTTGTGGTGGCGCGTGAACCCGATCATGCGCTGGACCCCGCGCATCATGAGGCGCTGGTGCAGAATTGCGTGGCGCAGGGGGCGGCACTGATGGCCGGGCGCGCTGCCGCCGATGGCGCGCGCGCCTACCCCGGTGACCGGCCATCGACCAGCATCTTGCTGGACAATGTGACGCCGCACAGCCTGGGCGCGCTGCTCGCCTTTTACGAGCACCGCACCTTTGCCAATGCGGTGATGCTGGGTATCAACCCGTTCGATCAATATGGGGTGGAACTGGGCAAGGAAATGGCCAAGGCGCTGAGCGATGGCGGCGCGGATTTCGATTTGGCCACCCGCGCACTGATGGCGGCAGCGTTGGGGGATGCCGCAGTTTAGCGTGGTGTGCCGAACCCAGCCACCCTCGTCATCCTGAACTTTTCTCAGGATATCGAACCCAGGGGTGCCTGTTGTCCTGAAACAGCGAGGCCATCGCCGCAGCCAGGACGACGATACAATGAGCGGTTCCTGTTTCGGACGGGCGGCTTGGTTTCTGGGCTAGCAACGTCCATATTGGCCCTTCGCCGCTGATATGCGGCAGCGAAGGAAATGGGGGGCAGCCGGCATGGCCGATTTTGATTTCGACTTTTTCGTCATCGGGGCCGGGTCGGGCGGGGTGCGCGCGGCGCGCATTGCCGCCAGCCATGGCGCGCGGGTGGCGGTGGCGGAGGAGTATCGCGTCGGCGGCACCTGTGTCATTCGCGGCTGCGTGCCCAAGAAATTGCTGGTCTATGGCGCGCATTTTGCCGAGGATCTGGCCGATGCCCGCCGCTTTGGCTGGAACACCGATGCCACCCGCTTTGACTGGCCCACGCTGCGCGACAATGTCGCGGCAGAGGTCAACCGGATCGAGGGTGTCTATGGCCAGACGCTGGCCAGCCACAATGTCACCCTATTCGCGCAGCGCGCCACCGTCGCTGCGCAGCATCGGGTGCGGCTGGCCGATGGCCGGGAGTTTAGCGCCGCGCACATATTGATCGCCACCGGCGCAACACCGCTGGTCCCCGACCTGCCGGGGGCGGAGCTTGCGGTCACGTCCAACGAGCTGTTCGGCCTCGACGCCTTGCCCCGGCGCATCGTGATTGCGGGGGCGGGCTATATCGCCAATGAATTTGCGGGCATCTTCAACGAATTGGGCGTCGCGGTGACGCTGGTGACGCGCGGTGACCAGATGCTGCGCAGCTATGATCAGGAGATTGTCGACCGGCTGGTGGGGATCAGCCGCGCCAAGGGCATCGACATCCGCTTCAACTTTCCCTTCGGCGGCATCAGCCGCGCGGGTGACGGCAGCCTGTTGGTCGATGGCGGCGCTGCCGGGACAATCGCGACCGACATGGTGCTGTTCGCCATCGGCCGCGTGCCGAACAGCGCAGGGCTGGGGCTGGAGGCGCTGGGCGTCGATATGGGCGATGATGGCACCATCTTTGTCGATGCGCACCAGCGCACCAGTGTCGCGGGCCTTTATGCCGTGGGCGACGTCACCAACCGGGTGCAGCTGACCCCGGTGGCGATTCGCGAGGGCCATGCGCTGGCGGACGGGCTGTTCGGCGGGCGACCACGCACCATTGATTATGACGCCATCCCGACCGCCGTTTTCGCCAATCCGCCACTGGCCGCCGTCGGGCTGACCGAGGCAGCAGCGCGCGACCAATATCCGCATGTCGCGGTTTACCGGTCCGATTTCCGCGCGATGAAAAATGTGCTGGCGGGGCGCGACGAACGGGTGCTGTACAAGATGGTCGTCGACGCCGACACCGACCGGGTGCTGGGCCTGCACATGATCGGCCCCGAAAGCGGCGAAATTCTCCAGGCCGCCGCCATCGCGGTCAAGGCCGGGCTGACCAAGGCGCAGTTTGACGATACGGTTGCACTGCACCCCAGCATGGCCGAAGAGTTGGTGCTGATGAAATGATCGGTTGCGCTTTGCAACGGGTCTTGCGCACGTCCGACCCTTGCCCTAGCGTTATCTTGCTTTCGGTTGGTCGATTTTACCGAAGCCCTGAGCATGTCGAAGGGCGTGTCGCGTCCTGAAATTTCAGTGTCCGGACGCGCCACGTGCTTCGACAGGCTCAGCACTACGGTTTCATCGCATGGCAGATAGACAGACAATCACGGGAGAAGGCGCATGGCAGGCACAGTGCTGGTAACCGGCGGGTCGGGCTATATTGCGGGTTTTATCATCCGCCAGCTGGTCGCCGAAGGATGGACGGTCCGCACGACCATTCGCAATCTGGCCCGCGAGCAGGAGGTGCGCGGCTGGCTGGGCATTGCCGATAGCCGTTTGTCCTTCTTTGCCGCCGACCTGATGTCCGATGACGGCTGGGCCGATGCGGTTGCGGGGTGCCGCCATGTGGCGCATGTCGCATCGCCGCTGCCGTCCAATGCGCCAACGCGCGACGACGACCTCATCATTCCCGCGCGCGAAGGGGCACTGCGCGCGCTGCGCTTTGCCCATGCGGCGGGGGTAAAGCGGCTGGTGATGACCAGCTCGGTCGCGGCCATCGCTTATGGCCATGGGCGCGGCAAGCAGCGGTTTACCGAGGACGACTGGACCGACGTGACCAGCCCCGACGCCTATGCCTATGTCAAGTCCAAGACCATTGCCGAACGCGCCGCGCGCGACTGGATGGCGGCGCACGGCGTGGGCATGGAATTTGTGACGGTCAACCCCTCGCTGGTGCTGGGTCCGCTCATGACCGGCGATTTTTCCACCTCGCTGGAGGCGATCAAGAAATTGCTGGAAGGATCGCTGCCGGGCCTGCCCAACTTTGGTTTTGCGGTGGTCGATGTGCGCGATGTCGCCGATTTGCACGTCCGGTGCCTGACCGCCCCCGATTTGGATGGTGAACGCTTCATCGCCGCCGGGCGCTTCCTGATGATGACGGAGGTGGCAGCCATCCTGCGCGCCGGGCTGGGCCAGGACGCGCGCAAGGTGCCCACGCGGCGCTTGCCCGATTTTCTGGTGAAGCTGTCGGCGCTGTTCGATCCCGTCGTGCGCCAGGTGGTGGGCGAACTCGGGAATGTCCGCGACACATCCGCGCAGCATGCCCTGGATCGGCTGGGGTGGCAGACCCGCGATGCGCGTGACAGCATCTTGGACACCGCCCGCGACATGATCCGGCTGGGCGTGGTCAAGGTGTGACGCGCGGCCCTATCTTGCCAAAGCGCAATTCTCCCGCCATCGGCTGAAAGGCAACAGCCAAGGGAGCGGGCATGTCGGCCAATATTGCGGAAATGGAAAAACGGCGCGCGGCGGCGCGGCTGGGCGGCGGGCAAAAGCGCATCGATACCCAGCACGCCAAGGGCAAGCTGACCGCGCGGGAACGGCTCGCCATCTTGCTCGACGAGGGCAGCTTTGAAGAGCTCGACATGTATGTCGAACATAATTGCACCGATTTCGGGATGCAGGACCAGATCATCCCCGGCGACGGCGTGGTGACCGGCAGCGGCACCATCAACGGCCGCCTCGTCTATGTGTTCAGCCAGGATTTCACCGTGTTCGGCGGCTCGCTGTCCGAACGCCATGCCCAGAAAATCTGCAAGGTGATGGACAAGGCGATGCTGGTTGGCGCACCCGTCATCGGCCTGAACGACAGCGGCGGCGCGCGGATTCAAGAGGGCGTGGCCAGCCTGGGCGGCTATGCCGAGGTGTTCCAGCGCAATGTGCTGGCGAGCGGCGTGGTCCCGCAAATCTCGCTCATCATGGGCCCTTGCGCGGGCGGCGCGGTCTATTCGCCCGCTATGACCGACTTCATCTTCATGGTGAAGGATTCAAGCTATATGTTCGTGACCGGCCCCGATGTGGTCAAGACGGTGACGAACGAGGTGGTGACGCAGGAAGAGCTGGGCGGGGCGACCACCCACACATCCAAATCGGGCGTTGCCGATGTGGCCTTTGAAAATGACGTGGAGGCGCTGCTCGCCGCGCGCGAATTTTTCGACTTCCTGCCTGAAAACAACAAGAGCGGCGTGCCGGTGCGGCCGACCAGCGACCCCTATGACCGCGACGAGCCCAGCCTCGACACGCTGATCCCCGCCAGCGCGACCATGCCCTACGACATGCACGAATTGATCCGCAAAACGGTGGACGAGGGCGATTTTTTTGAGGTGCAGCCGGGGCATGCCGCGAATATCATCTGCGGTTTCGGCCGGGTGGAGGGGCGCACGGTGGGCATCGTCGCCAACCAGCCGCTGGTGCTCGCCGGGGTGCTCGACATTAATTCATCGAAGAAGGCCGCGCGCTTCGTGCGCTTTTGCGATGCGTTTGAGATCCCGATCCTCACCTTCGTCGACGTCCCCGGCTTTCTGCCCGGCACGGCGCAGGAATATGGCGGGATCATCAAGCATGGCGCAAAACTGCTCTTCGCCTATGCCGAGGCGACGGTGCCCAAAATCACCGTTATCACGCGCAAGGCCTATGGCGGGGCCTATGACGTCATGGCGTCAAAGCATCTGCGCGGCGATCTGAACTACGCCTGGCCCACTGCCGAAATCGCGGTAATGGGCGCAAAGGGCGCGGTGGAGATCATCTTCCGCGGGCTGGACGCGGAGGGGATTGCAGAGAAAACGCGCGAGTATGAAGAGCGGTTTGCCAACCCGTTCGTGGCGGCCAGCAAGGGGTTCATTGATGAGGTCATCCACCCCAGGAATACGCGCAAACGGGTGGCGCTGGGCCTGCGGAAATTGCGGAACAAGGCGCTGGAGAATCCGTGGAAGAAGCATGATAATATTCCGTTGTGAGGGCGGCTGAAATGCTGACATCTTTGGTCGCGGTGGCGTTGCAATCGACTGCCATCCCCAACGAATGGATGGTTCACCATCGTCATCAGAATGGCGAGCGGATTGCGTCGATGGCGGTCGTGCAATCGGAGGATCGGCGCTCGTCCCTGATTGTCAAATGCGACACGCCCTATGGGAATCTGTCGGTGCAATATGTGCCGGCTCGATCAATGGGCCTGAATGAACTTGGCCAGACATATTGGACAGGCAAGCCAGCCATCGAGCTATGGAATGTCCAGGGTGAGGAAAGAAAGAAGGTTGGCCTGGTTTGGCAGTTCGGAAAGAATGTTGCCTTTGCCACGGAAATGACACCCTATAGCCTTGCCACCAATGCCGTCGCCGGGCTTGCGCAAGGCCCATCGCAGCTGGTGATCGAGGCGTATGACAACCGCCGGCAACCGGTCACCCAGACCTACCAAAACCTGCACAATCGCTCGATCCTCCCCATCATCGCACAGGAATGCCGCGCGGCAAAACAGGCCTTGTCGGAAAAAAAGCGAAAGAAATGAGGCGTTGCGGCCTGGGCTCCGATCGGCGATGGGACGCGCAACAATATGGCCTCGCCCGTCATTGCGAGCGCAGCGAAGCAATCCAGGGCGGCTTATGCCATGCTGGATGGCTTCGCTGCGCTCGCAATGACAGGGGGAGAGGGAGCAACAATGACACTTGACCGGCTGAATTGTATCCGTCTTGTTGCGCAGCTAGCCTCCTTCCTCCGTCACCCCCGCGAAGGCGGGGGCCCATCACCAGCGGGTGAAACTTGGACGGCGGGGGATGGATTCGCGCCTTCGCGGGAATGACGATGGGGGTTGCCAACGGTTCGCCAAACATTATAATGTCATTGTAATGCACAGGAGCTTGCCCCCATCCAAACCGAACGCGTCACCTATTTGACCAGCGCCGAGCAGAAGGCGGCGCTTGAGGCTTTTGCCAAGTCCAAGGGAAAAAGCGTCGGCAATGTGCTGCGCGAGGCAACCATGTCGTACATCACCCAGCCGCCGCTGAATGACGACGAGAAAATGGCCATTCTGGTGGCCGAGTTGAACGCGGCGCTGCCCGAAATTGAGGCCAGCTTTGACCGTATGTCCGCCAAGCTGGAGGCTGCGCACACCGAATTGGCGGCGCTGCGTGCCGAGCGGCGAGCGCTGCGGTGAGCGCTTTTGGCGATGCCTATAAGGCAATTGAGAGCGTCATCCTGCTCCGCTCGCGCGTGGAGAATCTGGAACGCGCGCTGGACAAGCTGGTCGATGATGTGAAGCAGGATGGCCGAGATTTGCTGGACCATGAGCGACGGCTGATCCGCATCGAAACCATGATCGAAATGTCGAGCCGCCTGGGCGGGCCGCCAAGGAAAGCAGACCAATGAAACTCGGCCGCCTGAACCACATCGGCGTTGCGACGCCGTCCATCGCGGACTCCATCGTTTTTTACCGCGACGTGATGGGGGCCACGCACATCCACAATCCCTTCGACCTGCCCGAACAGGGGGTGAAGGTGTGTTTCGTCGATACGCCCGGTGCGGACGGGGCGATGCATGGCACGCAGATTGAGCTCATCGAACCGCTGCCCGGCAACACCAGCATCGCGACTTTCCTGGAAAAGAACCCCGCGGGCGGGCAGCATCATGTCTGTTACGAAGTGCCCGACATTCATGCCGCCAAGGCGTGGTTCGAGGGGCTGGGCAAACGCGTGCTGGGCGAGCCGCGCATCGGCGCGCATGGCACGCTGATCTTCTTCGTCCACCCGCGCGATATGGGCGGGGTGTTGACCGAGATTATGGAAACGCCGCAGCACTGACCCCTCTCCCGTCGGGAGAGGGCCGCGAGCCTTGGCAGCTTGCTGCCTAGGCGCAGCTGGGTGAGGGGGTCTACGCTTTCGGCTGCTGACACCCTCACCAACTTCGCCTAGGCCTGACGGCCAAGGCTGCGTATCTTCTCCCTGCAGGGAGAGGGCTGGGGAACAGTAAATTGACCGAAAAACCTACCATCGCCGACTGGCAAGCCGCCGCAGCAAAGGAAGTCAGAGGACGCGACCTGAGCTGGCACACAGCCGAGGGCTTTGCCATCAAGCCGCTCTACACGGGCGAGGATGTCACAACCGACCCCGGCCTGCCCGGTTTCGCGCCCTTCACGCGCGGGGTGCGCGCCAGCATGTATACGGGACGGCCCTGGACTATCCGCCAATATGCGGGCTTTTCGACCGCCGAGGAATCGAACGCCTTTTACCGCCGCAATCTGGCCGCTGGGCAAAAGGGGCTCTCGGTCGCCTTCGACCTCGCCACCCACCGCGGTTATGACAGCGACCATCCGCGCGTGGTGGGCGATGTGGGCAAGGCCGGCGTCGCGATCGACAGCGTCGAGGATATGAAAATCCTGTTCGACGGCATCCCGCTCGACCAGATGTCGGTGTCGATGACGATGAACGGCGCGGTCATCCCCATCCTCGCCTTTTTTATCGTCGCGGGCGAAGAGCAGGGGGTGGCGCAGGCACAGCTTGATGGCACCATTCAGAATGACATTCTGAAGGAGTTCATGGTCCGCAACACCTATATCTACCCGCCCGAACCGTCGATGCGGATTGTGTCGGACATCATCGCCTATACGTCGCGGCACATGCCGAAATTCAACAGCATTTCCATCAGCGGCTATCACATGCACGAGGCGGGGGCGACAGCGGTGCAGGAACTGGCCTTCACCATCGCCGACGGCAAGGAATATGCGCAGCGCGCGATGGCAACGGGCCTCGATATCGACGCCTTTGCCGGGCGGCTGTCCTTCTTTTTCGGTATTGGCATGAATTTCTTCATGGAGGTGGCCAAGCTGCGCGCGGCGCGCACATTGTGGTGGCGGGTCATGGAGGGGCTGGGCGCGAGGGATGTACGGTCCAAAATGCTGCGCACCCACTGCCAGACGTCGGGCGTCAGCTTGCAGGAGCAGGACCCCTATAACAATGTCATCCGCACCACGGTGGAGGCGATGGCGGCGACGCTGGGCGGGACGCAGTCGCTGCACACCAACGCGCTCGACGAAGCCATTGCGCTGCCCACCGATTTCAGCGCGCGCATCGCCCGCAACACGCAGATTGTGCTGGCGGAGGAAACCGGCATCACCCGCGTTGTCGATCCGCTGGGCGGTAGCTATTATGTCGAGGCGCTGACCCAGATGCTGGTCGATGATGCCTGGGCGATTATCGAGGAGGTCGACGCCGCGGGCGGCATGACCGCCTATGTCGCCACCGGCAAGCCCAAGGCCGCGATCGAAGAGGCCGCCGCCGCGCGGCAGGCGCGGGTCGACCGGGGCGAGGATGTTATCGTCGGCGTCAACAAATATCGGCTGGCCGAGGCGGAGCTGCTGGAGACGCTGGAGGTCGACAATCACGCGGTGCGCGAGGCGCAGATCGCGCGGCTGAAACAGGTGCGCGCGTCGCGCGATGAAGCAAAGTGCCAGGCGGCATTGCTTGCAATTACAACCGCTGCCCAACAAGCCGCCCGCCCTGAGCCTGTCGAAGGGCCGTCCTTTTCAGTGGACGGAGGCGAAGAAAAGAACGGTGCTTCGACACGCTCAGCACAGGCGGGTTTGGAAGACAACTTGCTGGCGCTGGCCGTCGAAGCCGCCCGCGCGCGCGCCACGCTCGGTGAGATTTCCGACGCGATGGAGGCTGCCTTTGGCCGCTATGGCACCACTCCGGCCCCGGTGAAGGGCATTTACGGCAGCGCGCATGAATTTGACACGCGCTGGGCGCAGGTGGTCGATGGCGTCGCCGCCGTCACCCAGCGCCTCGGCCGCAAACCCAAGCTGCTCGTCGCCAAAATGGGGCAGGACGGGCATGACCGCGGCGCCAATGTCATCGCGAGCGCGTTTGGCGACATGGGCTTTGACGTGGTCAGCGGGCCGCTCTTCCAGACGCCCGAGGAAACGGTGGTGCTGGCGCTGGAGAGCAACGCGGACGTCGTCGGCGCGTCCAGCCTGGCGGCGGGGCACAAGACGCTGATCCCCGAACTGATCAAGGGGCTGCGCGCAGCCGGACGCGGCGACATCAAGGTCATCGCGGGCGGCGTCATCCCGCCACAGGATTATGACTATCTGCGCGATGCCGGGGTGCAGGGGATTTACGGACCCGGCAGCAATGTGGTCGAATGCGCTGCCGATGTGCTGCGCCTGCTGGGGCATAATATGCCGCCGGTGGGGGGGTAAGTTGCGTGGTTGCAACCGCAGCGCATGTCTGCCATTCTACCCTCGTGCAATAGAAGGGTAGAAGTATGGGCGCGCAAATGAACATCAAAAATGCCGAAGCCTATGAAATCGCTTCTGCATTGGCCGAAAAGGCCGGAACGAGCCTAACGCAGGTGGTACTTGATGCGCTTCGAGCACAAAAGCGCGAGCTTGAAAAAGAAGAAAATTTTGAGCGCGCCATGGCGATAATTCAAAACATGCGTTCGCGCCTGTCCCCCGAATTTTTGACGCGCGACTTTGACAATGAACTTTATGACGAATTCGGCCAGCCGAAATGATTGTCGACAGCTCCGCCATCGTCGCGATTATTCGCGGCGAAGCCGAAGCCGGGCCGTTTCTGACCAGCATTCGGTCGCAGTCTGACAATGTGATTTCTGCAGGGAATTATTTGGAAATGGGCATCGTCATTGATGGCGAAAAAGATGCCGCGCTCAGCGCCGCGCTTGATCCGCTGCTCGTCACCCTGGGCATAGAGATTGTCCCGGTCACGCCCACTCAAGCCAAAATCGCCCGCCAAGCCTATCGCGATTTCGGCAAGGGCAGCGGGCATCCCGCCAAGCTCAATTTCGGCGATTGCTTCGCCTATGCGCTGGCGATGGAGCGCGGCGAACCCTTGCTGTTCAAGGGCGATGATTTTGTGCATGTCGGGCTGGCCAAGCAAGTGTGACTGGCAACGTGCGCGACGAGGCATTCACCGAATTAAGGCGTGGGGAGACAGGTTGATGATTTTGCGTCTTGGCACCGTTGTTGCTGTTCTCGGTCTCTGGGCCGCGCCCGCGCTGGCTGAAGAGGTGGCAAAGCCTGCGCCAAAAGCATATATTGTTGCCGAAATCGAGGTGACCGATGCTGTCACTTACGAAGGATATCGGTCGGCCGTAGCGCCGATGGTTGCCAGATACGGGGGGCGCTACATCGTTCGTGGCGGCATGGTTGAAGCCATCGAAGGCAATGCACCGGTCGGTCGTGTTGTCATTCTCGAATTCCCCAGCTTGTCGGCAGCGCAAACATTCCTTAGGTCCGATGACTATCGACCGGTTGCAGAAATCCGGCAGAAATCGACAAAGTCGCGCCTGTTTGTGGTAGAGGGAATACCGCAATAATGTTCAAAAAAATCCTGATCGCAAACCGTGGCGAGATCGCTTGCCGGATCATCAAGACCGCGCGGCGCATGGGTATTGCCACGGTTGCGGTCTATTCCGATGCCGATGCGCGTGCGCCGTTCGTTCGGATGGCGGATGAGGCGGTGCATATCGGGCCTTCGCCCGCCGCGCAGTCCTATCTGCTCGCCGACAAGATCATTGCCGCGTGCAAGGCAACGGGGGCAGAGGCGGTGCATCCTGGCTATGGTTTCTTGTCCGAACGCACCAGCTTTGCCGAGGCGTTGGCGGCGGAGGGGATCGCCTTCATCGGCCCGCCCGTGGGCGCGATTGCCGCGATGGGGGACAAGATTGAATCGAAAAAGCTCGCCAAGGAGGCCGGCGTCAATGTCGTCCCCGGCTTTGTCGGCGAGATTGACGATACCGACCATGCGGTGCGGATTTCCGAGGAGATCGGCTATCCGGTGATGATGAAGGCGTCGGCGGGCGGCGGCGGCAAGGGGATGCGGCTCGCCTATAGCGAACAGGACGTGCGCGAAGGCTTTGACGCGGTGAAGCGCGAGGGGCTGAACAGCTTTGGCGATGATCGCGTGTTCATCGAAAAATTCATCCTGAACCCGCGCCACATCGAAATCCAGATATTGGGCGATCAGCACGGCAATATCCTCTACCTCAACGAACGCGAATGTTCGATCCAGCGGCGGCATCAGAAGGTGGTGGAGGAAGCGCCATCGCCCTTCGTCACACCGAAAATGCGGAAGGCCATGGGCGAGCAATGCGTCGCACTGGCGCGCGCGGTGGGCTATTATTCGGCGGGGACGGTCGAGCTGATCGTGTCGGGCGCGGACGCCACGGGCGAGAGTTTCTACTTCCTGGAAATGAACACGCGGCTGCAGGTCGAGCATCCGGTGACCGAAGCGATCACCGGCATCGATCTGGTCGAACAGATGATCCGCGTCGCGGCGGGCGAGGCGCTGGCCTTTGGGCAGGATGATGTGAAGATTGACGGCTGGGCGATTGAAAACCGCATCTATGCCGAGGATCCCTATCGCGGGTTCCTGCCGAGCACGGGGCGGCTTACAAGATATCGTTCCCCTGACCGGGGACTGTCCCCTGATCGGTCGCGGAGTGAGGGGACAGTCCCTGAAGGGACAGTCCCCGGCTACGATGCCCGAGGCCTGGACGGCGTCCGCGTCGACGCCGGGGTAGAGGAGGGCGGCGAAGTCTCCATCTTCTACGATCCGATGATCGCCAAGCTGGTGACCTGGGGCGAAACGCGCGATGCAGCGGCCGACCGCCAGATTGCCGCGCTCGACAAGTTTGAAATAGAGGGGCTGGGCCACAATATCGATTTTGTCAGCGCGATCATGCAGCATCCGCGCTTCCGCTTGGGCGAGCTCACCACGGGTTTCATTGCGGAGGAATATCCCGATGGCTTTACCGGGGCGGCGGTGGCCGATGGCCTGCCGCAGGCGCTCGCCGCCATTGCCGGCTTTGTCGCCACGGCAGAGGCCGACCGGGCGCGCCGCGTCGATGGTCAGCTGGGCGACCGGCTGGAGCCGCCGCACAAATGGCAGGTGCGCGTCGGCGACAGCGCGATGAAGGTGAAGGTGGGCGCCAAGCATATCAAGGTCGACGGCGAGCGGCTGGACATTGCGCTGGAATATACGCCCGGCGACCGGCTGGTGATCGCCGAAATCGACGGGGCCGAACTGGCGGTGAAGCTTGCCAAAACGCGCACCGGCTGGCGGATGACGACGCGCGGGCGGGCGCATGATGTCCGCGTGCTGCCGTGGCGCGTCGCCCCGCTGGCCGCGCACATGATTGCCAAGGTGCCGCCGGATCTGTCGAAATTCCTCATCTGTCCGATGCCCGGCCTGCTCGTCTCGCTGCACGTGGGCGAAGGCGACACGGTGGAGGCAGGCCAGCCGCTCGCGACGGTCGAGGCGATGAAGATGGAAAATATCCTGCGCGCCGAAAAATCGGGCGTGGTGGCGAAAATCAACGCGGCACAAGGCGACAGCCTGGCGGTGGATGCGGTGATATTGGAGATGGCTTAGGTCTGCCGCAGCCAGGATGACGGTGGTGGGATTGAAGGGGGCACGAGATTTAACTCGCCCTTCCAAGATAGGAATACACCCATCCTTCGTCGTCCTGAACTTGTTTCAGGACACCATGCCACCTTTGGCCCGTTATCCTGAAACAGCGAGGCCATCGCCGCAGCCAGGATGACAATGTCTCCAGAATGACAATGTTGCCCACATTCGGCGCGCCGCTCTAATCCCCATTGAACTGCGCCGGGCGCTTGTCGCGAAAGGCGGCGATGCCCTCCGCAAAATCATGGGTCCGCGTGGCCAGCAGCCATTGGTCGGTATCGGCATGCATGACGGCAGCGTCGAGCGCCCCGGCGAAGGCGTTGGCGCTGCGCTTGATCATCTGCACCGCCACCGGGGGCAGGGCGGCGAAGCGTTCGGCCTCTGCCAGCACCGCTTCCTCGGCCGTGTCGGCGGCGTACACGTCGTCGAAAAGGCCCCATTGGTGCAGCGTGGCCGCATCGAACAAATCGCCCGTCATCACCATCCGCTTCGCGCGCGCCAGCCCCACCGCCTGAATGGCGAGGGGCAGCGCGCGCCACATCAGGTTGATGCCGATCTTCACCTCGCCATAGCCGACGCGCGCATCGGGCGTCGCAAAGCGAAAGTCGCACGCGGACGCGATGCACGCGCCGCCGCCTGTCGCCACCCCGCGCACCAGGCACAGCGTGGGTTGATGAATCTCGCGGATGGCGCGCAGCAGGAGCGCGCCATTTTCGGCCATGCGGCGCGCAAGGGCGGTGGCGGGCCCGTCGCCGCCCATCGCGCCAATGTCTGCGCCCACGCTGAAATCCTGGGCATCGCTGCGCAGGATGACGGCGCGCGTGGCCATGTCGCTGCGGAAATCTTCGGCGATGCGGCGCAGCCCGTCGAGCATGGCGGCGGTCAGCGCGTTGCGCCGATCGGGCCGGTTGATCGACACGATGGTCACGGCGCCGCGCCGTTCGATGCGGATGGGGTCGGGCGCGCTGCTGGTCATGGGGCGATGGTGCCGCGCGGCAAGGACTTGTGCAAGCCGCAACTCAGGGTATGACAACGGCATAACAGCACCCCGTCTGTGCTGATCTGGTCGAAAGACCGCCGTTCTTCTTCTGATGCAAAGAAAAGGACGGGGCTTCGACAAGCTCAGCCCGGACGGGGGGAGGGGAGAATGCGTGAATGTCCGAACTTGCCATCGATCCGAAACGCGACCGGCTGGTCATCACGGCCTCGTCGCTGGGCACGGTGTTCGAATGGTATGACTTTTTCGTCTATGGCATTTTGGCGGCGCTGATCGGCAAGCTTTTCTTCCCCAGCGACAGCGCCAGCGCAGCGACGCTGCTCAGCCTGGCGACCTTTGGCGCGGGCTTTGCCGTGCGGCCGCTCGGGGCCGTGGTCTTTGGCTATCTGGGTGACAAGATTGGCCGAAAATATACATTTTTGATCACTATTTCGCTGATGGGCGGGGCGACCGCAGCGATCGGCATGCTACCGACCTATGCCAGCATCGGCATTTGGGCGGCGGGCTTGCTGGTCTTCCTGCGCTGTTTGCAGGGGCTGGCGCTGGGCGGCGAATATGGCGGCGCGGCGATTTACGTGGCCGAACATGCCCCGCCGGGCAAGCGCGGCCAATATACCAGCTGGATTCAGGCATCGGTGGGGGCGGGCTTTCTGCTCGCCGTGTGCGTGGTGCTGGCGAGCCGCGCGTCGATGTCGCCCGAGGCTTTTGAGGCATGGGGCTGGCGCATCCCCTTCCTGATTTCCATCCTGCTGCTCGCCATTTCGCTGTGGATCCGGCTGATGCTGTCCGAAAGCCCGGTGTTCAAGGCGATGAAGGAAGCGGGCACCGTGTCCAAAAACCCCTTTGTCGAAAGCTTTCAATATCCGGGCAACGTGAAGCGGATCTTCATCGCCATGTTCGGCGTCGCGGCGGGGCTGACGGTGATTTATTACACGTCGCAGTTCGGCACGCTCTATTTCCTGACCGGCACCGCGCGGGTGCCCGAAACCGATGCGCTGACCTATATGGCGGTCGGCGCGTTGCTGGCGCTGCCGCTCTATGTCGCGGCGGGCTGGCTGTCGGACCATTATGGGCGCAAGCGGATTTTGCTCATCGGTTATGCGCTGGCGATGGCTGGCACCTTTCCCCTGTTTCAGTTGATGGCCGATGCCGCCAACCCCGCGCTGGCGGCGGCGACGCGGAGCAATCCGGCGGTGCTGACCATTCCCGCCGATTGCGATTTCAACCCGCTGGCATCGAAACAGGTCACGCCCTGCGCCCAGGCGCTCGCCTTCCTTGCCAAGCGCGGGATCAGCCACAGCAAGGAGGAAGGGGCCGAGGTGGGCTTTGCCGTAGGCGGGGCCCAAGTCGCGGGCTTTGATGAAAAGGCCTATGTCGCGGCGCTGGAGGCGGCGGGCTATCCCGACAAATCGGACCCGGAACAGCGGCGGCCGCTGGTCATCATCCTGACCGTCGCCGCGCTGGTGGCGCTGTCGGCGATGACCTATGGTCAGGTCGCGGCGATCCTGGTGGAAATGTTCCCGGCCAAGATCCGCTATACCTCCATGTCCATCCCCTATCACATTGGGACCGGCTATTTTGGCGGTTTCCTGCCGTTCATTTCGCAATATATCGTCGCCAAGACGGGGGGGACGTTCAACGGCCTGTGGTATACGATCGGCGTTGTCGCCATGGCCTTCATCGTCAGCCTGATCTGGTTGCCCGACAAGCAGGGCGAGGACCTCGACTGACGCCATGTTGACGATCCCGGCCCCGTTGCGTCTCCAGCTGGACGGCGCGGCCCTTGCGGCCAACTGGCGCTGGCTGGCGCAGCAAGGCGGCGGCGCGGCGACCGGGGCGGCAATCAAGGCCGATGGCTATGGCCTGGGCGCGCAGGCGGTGCGCGACAAGCTCTATGCCGCGGGGTGCCGCGACTTTTTCGTCGCGACCTGGGCCGAGGCGGCGGCGTTGATGCCCATGCCGCCGGGCGCTGCGCTCAGCGTGCTGCACGGGGTGCGCGCGGAGGATATGGCGGCGGCGCTGATGCTGCCCGCGCGACCCGTGCTGAACAGCGTGGAACAGGCGGCTCGGTGGCGCGCGGCGGGGCAGGGGCGTGCCTGCGACGTGATGGTCGATACCGGCATGAACCGGCTGGGCCTGCGCAGGGAAGAGGCCGTGGGCTGCGCGCTCGCCGGGCTGAGCATCGCCACGGTGATGAGCCATCTGGCGAGCGCGGACGAGGACAGCGCGCAAAATGCGGCGCAGCTCGCGGCGTTCCGCGCGGTGCGGGCGGCGGTGCCAGCGGCGCGTTACAGCCTGGCGAACAGCGCGGGCATCTGTCTGGGCCCCGATTATGGCTTTGATCTGACGCGGCCAGGTCTTGCCCTTTATGGCGGGGTGCCGCGCGCCGAAGCCGCCGCCCATTTGCGCCCGGTGGTGCGGCTGGAAGCGCAAATCTTGCAAAAGCGGTTGGTCCCTGCGGGCGAAAGCGTTGGTTACGGGGCCAGCTGGACGGCGGCGCGCACGACCCCGGCGGCGATCATCAACCTGGGCTATGCCGATGGGTTCTGGCGGGCGCTGGGTGGTCCGGTGACCGCGCAGCTGGGCCGCGTGTCGCTATCGCTGCTGGGCCGGGTGTCGATGGATTTGATCGCGGTGGACTTGACCGCCGCACCCGAGGCGGGCGAGGGGGACTGGCTCACTCTGCCGCTCGACCTGGCCGCGGCATCGGCGGCGACCGGGATGTCTCAATATGAATTGCTCACCGGATTGGGGCAGCGGTTTGCGCGGGTTTGGGCTTAGCGTGCCGAGCCAAAATCGGGATTACACCCACCCTTCGTCGTCCTGAACTTGGTTCAGGACAACATGCCACCTTTGGTCTGTTATCCTGAGACGAGTTCAGGATGACGATGGTGCCCATATTTTGCACCCCGCGCTTATTCCATCGCCATTGCGAGCACACTGCAAAAGGGCCGCTCCTTGCGGGAGCGGCCCTTTCACCTTGTTCGTCGACCTGGCGATTAGAACTTTGCCTGGATCCCGGCAAAGAAATAGCGGCCAAAGGTGTCATAGGGGTCACCACCCGCCGTGCCGAGCAGGCCGAACGGCGGCTGACGGTCAAAGGCGTTGTCGACACCGATGTAGAAGTTGAACTTGGTGTTCACTTCCATGTCCACGCGGAAGCTGTGGTAGAAGGCATCCGGATAGTTGACCCGCGGGAAGGCGTCGGCGTCGTTCGGCGCAACCTTTACCAGCGTGCCGGGGGTGCAAGGCACCGCCGTGCCGTTGATCCCGCCGGTGTTCGGCGTGATCCCGCGGTTGGCACCCAGCGTCGGACAGAAGCCGGTGTAGCTGTTCTGCGTTTCATAGGCGCCAATGGTCTGCTTGCCGATGTAGCGCAGGCCGTAACCGATGCGGAAGGTACCGAAATCATAGCTGGCCGACAGGTTGGCCGACCATTTCGGGTCGCCCAGTTCGCTCAGCTGACGGTTCGGAACCAGCGGGTTCGTCGGGTCGAGATAGTTGTCGAGGCGCAGCACATGCGTCGCAATCCCGCGAATGCTCAGACGATGGCCGTTTTCGAACGTCTTGCGATAGGCAAGGTCGAAATCGATACCGCGCGTCTTTTGCTTCGCGAAGTTGACGCCGCCCGAAATCACCGCCGGTTCCTGGAACAGGCCCGTTGCCGGATTGCGGTTGACGGTGGCGCAGAAGGGGTTGGTGATCCCGTCCGGGCTGTCATAGCAGTTGGTGATGATGGCCTGCGCCGACAGAGCGGCGATCAGGTCGTTCACTTCAATGTCGTAATAATCGACCGTGAAGTTCAGGCCCGGGATGAAGCTGGGTTCAAACACTGCACCCAGCGTCAGCGATTTGCCGCGCTCTTCGATCAGCGTGGGGTTACCGCCCTGGTTGAAGCCGATCGACACCGCACGTGCGTTACAGTTGAGCCACGGCGTGCCCGGCGCACCCGGGAAGGGCGTGCCGGCGCAGGCCGCCGACGATGCGGCATTGTGTACGGTGGGAACGCCCGCCGCAGCGCAGTTGGCGGCGCGGTTGGGGTTGGCGGTGATGTTGGCCGAATCGCAGGGGTCAGCAATGAAGTTGAAGCTCTGCGACGGGGTGGCGAACAGGTCACCCTGCGTCGGCGCACGAACCGAGGTAGCGTAGGACGCACGCAGGCGGATATCCGGGATCGGCGCGTAAATGCCCTGAATGTTATAGGCATAAACGGTGCCGGTCGCGGTGTTGTAATCCGAAATGCGGCCAGCGGCGGAAATCGTCAGCTCCTCAGCAAAAGGCATGTCCTTAAGCAGCGGAATGCTGATTTCGCCATAGGCTTCCTTCACGACCAATCCGGGCGGGTTGAAATCCTGCAAAGCGTTGAGGAAGGTGCGGCCCGACGAGGTCAGTTCGTCAAAGTCGACGCTGGACGTTTCCTTGCGATACTCCCCGCCGACCACGAAGCTGATCGGACCGCCGGGCAGTTCGAACAGTTGTGACAGATCGCCGTTGACGAAGAAGCCGGCGTTCAGCTGTTCGGCCTGCTCCCGCGTTTCGCCATCGCGGTGGATGAAGGCCAGCGTGCGCGGATCATGCGTCTTGTTGCCGAACACGTCCATGGGAACGCAATCGGGGCGCGCGTTGGTGACTTCGTTCACGCGGCAGATGACGCGCTGACCAGTCGAATTGGTGACGAAGTTCGTGCCGCTAAAGGTCGCCGGGGCCACCACCGCGTCAATCGCCAGCAGGAAGCCGTCAGCCGCGAAGTTTTGATCGAACAGCAACAGGTTGTTCTGGTTCAGACCATAGGCCTTGAACTTGCCATAGTTGGCAAAGACTTCGTAGCGCCAATCTTCGTTGAAGTCGCCTTCCACCCCGACGACGGCGCGGTAAGTTTCGCGCTTGCCGTCAAAGAAGCGGCCACCAAAGTCGGTGTTGAAACGCGAAATGTTGAAGGTGCCGGTCGGCACGTTGGTGCAGATGCCAAAGCTTTGCAGCGTGGTGCGCGCCTGTGCCGTCAGGAAGCCGTTGTTACAGCGCAGGTTGCTGCCACCGCCGAAGAAGGCGGGGATGCTGCCCTGCCAGAAGCTCGGCTGGCCTTCGCCCGACGCGTCGACGCGGACATATTTGGCCTCGACATAGGGACGGAAGGCATCCGACACGTCGAAGTGCGCGAGCAGGTTGAGCGTGGCACGGTCAACCGCGGCCAGCATCGAGCCGGTGTTGCGCAGCGTCGAACCCTGGCCGCCTTGCTGGTTGCCCGAAGCAAAGGGCGAGAAGGCTCGCGTCGGCGTGTCGATGAAGATGGTGCCATCGCCCGCAAAGCGCAGATAGCGCCGCGTCGGGTTGGTGGCGGCATCGATGGCGCCGATGGTGCCGCCGTCCGAAATGGCAGCGTTCTTGATGCCGCACAGGAAGGTGGTGTCGGGGATGCCGTCGCCCGCCGCTGGTTCGCCGCCCGCAGGCTCGCTCAGCTGAAACTGGCAGCGACCGCTGAACGCCCCGGTGATGGGATCGCGGTCGCGGAAATAGAGCGGTTCCTGGCGCGAATATTCGGCCGACACGGCGACGTTGCCGCGGCCATCGGCGAAGTTGCGGCCCCAGGTCAGGCTGGCGGCATAGCTGCCACGGTCGCCGCGCGAGGAGATGCCGGCCTGCGCGTCCAACTCCAGCCCTTCAAAGTCGCGCTTCAGCACGAAGTTGACGACCCCGGCGACAGCGTCCGAACCATAAACGGCCGAGTTGCCGCCGGTGACGATGTCGACGCGTTCCAGCAAGTCGATGGGGATGGTGTTGACGTCGATGCGATAGTCGCCCGCGCTCGCCGTGATGTGGCGCTTGCCGTTGACCAGCACCAGCGTGCGGACGGTGCCCAGACCGCGAAGGTCAAGGAAGTTCAAACCGGCGGTGCCGATGAAGCGCGTCGAGTTACCCGACGAGAAGGTCGACCGCAGCGACGGCAGGTCGTTCAGCGCGTCGCCCAGCGACACGGTGCCGTCATCGGTCAGTTCACCGACGCTGACCGACGTCAGCGGCGTGGGCGAATCGAGCGTCGGGCGCGCGATACGCGAACCGGTCACCACAATCTGGCGGTCGCTCGCCTCGTCGCTGTCGCAAACGCCATTGTTGTTGGCATCGACGCATTCGGCCTCGGCGGCGGCGCTATCCTGCGCAAAAGCGGGCTGACTGACGGAAATCGCTACTGCAAAGGCAGCAGCACCCAGAAACAGGTGCGACTTGCTCATAAATACTCCCCGGTTGACTGCCGCATGACGAAAATGCGGCACCATGGATGCAGCAAAGCCATTTTTTCCGCATCGCACAAGCCCTGAATCGGCGAGTTGGGGCGCTTTGCCATGATGCATCGAAGATTGTGGCAATTGTGCAACATTGTTTCGCCGCCGCCTTATCATCGTTCGGCCGCGGGCGGCGCGCGCGTCCATGTTGCGCTGCATCAAGGATGGGACTAGGGCCTATGCGACATCCGATGGGGCGGGGGTCGCGGCGCGCCAGCTGCGTCCGCCCCGATACAGAAGGAGCGACGTCATGGCCCGTGCCCGGACGCATTCGGCAGACGAACCGGTGGTGATCAAGAAATACGCCAATCGGCGGCTCTATGACACGCAGCGCAGCGCCTATATCACGCTCGACGATCTGGGTGCGATGGTGCGCGAAGGGCGCGAATTTCGCGTGGTCGACGCCAAATCGGACGAGGACATTACCCATAATGTGCTCACCCAGATTATCATGGAGGCGGAGACCAAGGGCAGCACACTGCTCCCCGTCAGCTTTCTGCGCCAGCTGATCGGCCTTTATGGCGACAATATGCAATCGGTCGTGCCCCAATATCTGGAAGCGTCGATGACGGCGTTCCGCAAGAACCAGCAACAGTTCCGCACTGCGGTCGAAGGCGCGCTGGGCAGCAATCCGCTCGCCGAGCTGGCCAAGCGAAACATGGAAATTTTCTCGCAGGCCGCCGGCGCGCTGATGCCCGCGCGGCCCGCCGACAAGGCGCGCGATGCCGAAATCGCCGCGCTGAAAGACGAAATCGCCGCGTTGAAGGGCGAGGTCGCGTCGCTGAAGGCGCAGCTGAAATCCCGGTAAGGCAACCAAGCCTGCTTGCCGCTCAGCGGAGCAGCCGCTAGGGCGCGGGCCATGAAACACGCCCTTTCCGTCACGCGCCGCGACAATTTTGCGGCATGGTATCAACAGGTGATCGCCGAGGCCGATCTGGCCGAAGAAAGCGGCGTGCGCGGCTGCATGGTCATTCGCCCCTGGGGCTATGGCATTTGGGAACGCATCCAGACGCTGATGGACGCGCGGATCAAGGCGGCGGGCGTCGAAAATTGCTATTTCCCGCTGTTCATCCCCTTGTCCTTCTTTGAAAAAGAGGCCGACCATGTCGACGGCTTTGCCAAGGAAATGGCGGTGGTCACGCACCACCGGCTGGTCCAGGGGCCAAAGGGCGGGCTGATCCCCGACCCCGAATCAAAGCTCGAAGAGCCGCTGGTGGTGCGCCCGACGTCGGAAACGGTGATCGGCGCGGCGATGAGCCGCTGGGTGCAATCGTGGCGCGACCTGCCGCTGATGGTCAATCAATGGGCCAATGTGGTGCGCTGGGAAATGCGCACCCGCATGTTCCTGCGGACCACCGAATTTCTGTGGCAGGAAGGGCATACGGCGCACGCGACCCGCGACGACGCCATGGCCGAGACGATGCGCGCGCTGGAAATGTACCGCGCCTTTGCCGAAGGGCCGCTGGCGATGCCCGTGGTGGCGGGCGAAAAGCCCGAAAACGAACGCTTCCCCGGCGCGGTCGCGACCTTCAGCATCGAGGCGATGATGCAGGATGGCAAGGCGTTGCAGGCGGGCACCTCGCACTATCTGGGCACCGGTTTTGCCGAGGCCTCGGGCATCCGCTACCAGGACCGCGAAGGCACCCAGCAATATGCCCATACGACCAGCTGGGGCGTGTCGACCCGAATGATTGGCGGCGTCATCATGACGCACGGCGATGACGACGGCCTGCGCTGTCCGCCGCAGATCGCGCCGCACCAGATTATCATCATCCCCATGCTGCGCGAGACCGAGGAGGATGACGCGATCCTTGATTATTGCCGCGCTTTGCTGAGCGACCTGCGCGCGATCAGCGCCTTTGGCGAGCCGGTGCGCGCTCATCTGGACGCGCGCGCGGGCAAGGCGTCGGGCAAACGCTGGGCCTGGGTGAAAAAGGGGGCCCCGATCATCGTCGAGGTGGGGCCGCGCGATGTCGCCAGCGGCAATGTCGCCGCGCTGCGCCGCGATCAGCTGTATCGCGAGGATGGCAAGGTGGGTAGCGCCTTTCTGGCGCGCGATGCCTTTGTGGCAGGCGCAGCGGCGCAGCTGGAGGCCATTCAGGCCGCCCTTCATGCAGAGGCCAAGGCGCGCATGGAGGCCAATATCACGCGCGGCGTAACCGACCTGGCCGCGCATTTCGCTGGCGATGATAAAGTCATCGGCTGGGCCGAGGTGCAATGGGCGCGGCCAAGCGGCGCGGCGCTGGACGCGGTGGTGGAGCAGATCAAGGCGCTGAAACTGACAATGCGCAACGTGCCGAGTGATGCGGCCCCGGCGGATGGGCCCTGTATCTTCACCGGCGAACCGGCGGTGGAGCGGATTTTGGTCGGGCGCGCCTATTGACCCGTCGCCGCGCGCTCCCATGGCTTGCCGGGCGGGCTGCAATCGCATAAATCATCCGGCGGGGGACAGAAGAGGAGAGCTTCAATGCGATTTCCCCTGGTTGCCGCTTTCGCCGCCGTCGCCGTCATGGCCGCGCCCGTTGCCGCGCATCATGGCTGGTCGTCCTATGACGAAACCAAGCCGATTACGGTCGATGGCCGCTTTACCGAACTCAGCTGGGGCAACCCGCATGGCCAGGCGAAAATGCGCTGGAAGGGGAAAAACTGGGACGTCATCCTGGCCCCCGTCATCCGGATGGAGGCCCGCGGGCTGACCAAGGCAGAGGTGGAGCCGGGCAAGAAAGTGCGGCTGGTGGGCTATGCGCGCCGCGATGGAACCGCCGAAATGCGCATTGAGCGTGTTATCGTCGGGCAAAAGACCGTCGAATTGCGCTGACCGCGATGGAGGCGCTGTTGACCGCAGCGGCGCTGATGCTGGATGCCAGCGGCCTGGGCCCATGGGCGCGCGAATCCGCGCTCGTTTATCCGGTCGCCAATGTGGTCCATGTCATCGGGCTCATCCTGCTGGTTGGCGGTATCGGCGTGGTGGACCTGCGCGTCGCGGGGCTATGGCGGGCTTTGCCGCTGGGGCCGCTGGCGTGCGCGCTGACCCCCGTGGCGGTGGCCGGGCTGCTGCTGATGCTGGGCAGCGGCGTCACACTGTTCGCTGCCGATGGCAAGGCGCTGGCGCGATCGGACATTTATGGCTGGAAACTGACGCTGCTGGTGGTGGCGCTCTGCAATGCCGCCCTGTTTCGGTGGCGCTGGCACGGACGCATTGACGGCATCATGCCGCTGGCGGCGCGCGCCATGGCGCTGCTGTCGCTGGCCCTGTGGCTGACCATCGCCGTGCTGGGCCGCTGGATCGCCTATGGCTGAAACACGCTGGTGGATTGCGGCTTGCGCGCTATAGCCGGGGGTGATGACCCAGCAGCGCCGCAATCCGCCATCCGGCCTTCCTACCCGCGAACAGATATTGGCCTTTATCGCGGCGGCGGACCAGCCCGCCGACAAACGCGCCATTGCCCGCCACTTCGCCATTCGCGGCAATGACAAAATTGCGCTGAAAGCGCTGCTCAAGGACATGACCGACGAAGGGCTGGTCGACCTGGCCCCCGGGCGCGCCTTTCACAAACATGGCGGCTTGCCGCGCGTTACCGTGCTGCGCGTCGCGGCGGTGGAGGGCGACGCCGTTTATGCCGTGCCCGAACATTGGGAAGCGGCCACGCCGCCGCCCCGGCTGCGCGTGCTGGAAAAGGGGCGGCGCGGTGCGCTAGGGCTGGGCGACCGCATCCTGGCGCGCACCGAAGAACGCGGCGGCGGCCATGTCGCGCACCCGATGAAAAAGCTGCAGGCGGCAGGAGAGAGCATCATCGGCGTCATCGTGCGCGACACCGGGCCGGGCGGCAAGGAACTGCTGTGGCTGCGCCCGGCGGACAAGCGCGCGCGGCAGGATTTTGCGCTGGCCGACACGGCGGGCGCCGAACCGGGCGAGCTGGTCCGCGCCGAACTGGCCGGGCGCGGGGCAGGGGTGCGCGCCAAGGTGATCGAGCGGCTGGGCGATCCCTTTGCCCCGCGCGCGCTCAGCCTGATCGCCATCAGCAAACATGATATTCCAAACGTCTTTGCCGCCGAAACGCTGGCCGAGGCGGCGGTTGCGGCGCACTTGCCGCTGTCCGCCGACGGGCGCGAGGATCTGCGTCATTTGCCGATTGTCGCCATCGATCCGGTTGACGCGCGCGACCATGATGACGCGGTGTGGGCCACGCCCGATGATGATCCGGCCAATACGGGCGGCTTTTGCGCCATCGTCGCCATCGCCGATGTCAGCTATTATGTCCGCGACGGTAGCAAGCTGGACCGCGAGGCGCGGCGGCGCGGCAACAGCGTCTATTTCCCCGACCGCGTCGTGCCGATGCTGCCCGAGGAGCTGTCCGCCGGGGTCTGCTCGCTCAAAGCGGGCGAGGACCGCGCGGCGATGGCCTGCCACCTGGTCATCGACCGGCATGGCAAGGTGACGTCATGGCGCTTTGCCCGCGCGCTGGTGCGGCTGCGCGCGAACATTCCCTATGAAGCGGCGCAGGCGGTCATGGACGCCAACGAGCCCCTCCCCTTCAGGAGTGGCGGGTCGGTTGGTTTCCCAGACCAACCTGAAATTGCCGGGGGCAATTTCACCCGGCACTGGGTTGGGGTGGGGACTGTCGGCCTGGCGCAAGGCGGCGAAACCCCGCCCCGCTCGCCTAAGGCCCAGCTGCGCGGGGCCAAGTCTCACGACCCCTCCCCTGAGGGGGAGGGGGAGGTGGTGGCCGCTCTCGTCAACCTCTGGGCCTGCTGGCACCTGCTGGCCAAGGCGCGCGATGGGCGCAGTCCGCTCAACCTCGACCTGCCCGAGCGTCAGGTCATTCTCGACGAAGCGGGCGGCATCGCCGAAATCCGCGTGCGCGAACGGCTCGATGCGCACCGGTTGATCGAGGATTATATGATCGCGGCCAATGTCGCGGCGGCCAAGGCGCTGGAGGCGAAGAAATCCGCCGTCATGTACCGCATCCACGAACCGCCGAGCCGCGAGAAATTGGTCAGCTTGAAGGATTATCTCGCAACCTTTGGTCAGAATTTTGCGCTGGGGCAGGTGGTGACGCCCGCTGTGTTCAACCGGCTGATCGACGGCTTTGCCGATGATGACCGGCGCGACGAGATGATGACCGCCATTTTGCGCAGCCAGACGCAGGCCTATTACGGCCCGGCCAATGCGGGGCATTTCGGGCTGGCGCTGGGCAGCTATGCCCATTTCACCTCGCCTATCCGCCGCTATGCCGATTTGATTGTCCACCGCGCGCTGGTCGACGCCTATGCGCTGGAGGTGCCGGGCAGCGCCAAGGGGCTGCCGCCGCGCACCGGGCTGGGCAGCGCCGATGCCAAGGGCCTGTCCCGCATCGGCGAGGCGATCAGCGCGCTGGAGCGCCGCGCGATGGAGGCGGAGCGCGAGACAATCGACCGCTATGTCGCCGCCTGGCTGGGCACGCGCATTGGCGAGGTCGTGCCGGCGCGCATCACCGGGGTGCAGCCGTTCGGCTTTTTCGCGACGGTCGAAGGGCTGGGCGGCGACGGGCTGGTGCCCGTTTCGACGCTGGGCGATGAACGCTTTTTCTATGACGAGGCGGCGCGCTCGCTGGACAGTGAACATGGCCGGGTCAGCTATGCCGTGGGCCAGCGGCTCGACCTGCGGCTGGTGGAGGCCAATCCGATCAGCGGCTCGCTCCGCTTTGCGCTGCCGGACAGCGCAGAGCCCGGCCCGCGCCCGCCGCGCCGCGATGGCCGCAAACCGGTGCGCCGCGACGGCGCTGGGCATATGGTCGGCAAACGCGGGCGGCCCGGCAATGTGCGGCATCAGGGGCGGCGGCGGTAGTGCCGCCGCATGGGAGACTGCGGGTGAAAAGCCACCCCAGGGCCGCCAGCCACAAACAGGAATTTGCCCGAAAAGAATAACTGTCATTGCGAGCGGAGCGAAGCAATCCGGCATGGCGTAAACCGCCCTGGATTGCTTCGCTGCGCTCGCAATGACGAACCAACATTGTGTCCCCTTAGAGCGTGATGACATAATGTTGATCTAATTCGTCATGCTGAACTTGTTTCAGCATCCATGGAGCAATGTCGCACACTTGCGCCATGGACCCTGAAACAAGTTCAGGGTGACGATTCAATTTAACGTCATGCTGATCTAATTTCGACCCGTCTTCGCGTCTTGGCGGCTTTGCGTGAGTGCCCCTTCGTCACCCCGGCCCCCGCGCCGGGGTCCAGCTTGACCGGGCACTGACGCCAGAAAGCTGGACCCCGGGTCGAGCCCGGGGTGACGGTGTGCAATTAAGGGGACACGAGACTGAATTTCAGACGTGGCGTCTTTCGGGCAAAGCTGTCCCCCCCCGCAACCAATTCTCGTGTCCCCTCAACTCGATCCCCTAGCTGAGCACCGCCAATTGCTCGGCCGTCAAGCCGCCCGGCACGATCATCACGGGGCAGGGAAGGGTGCCGCAATCGGCCCCGGTGAAGTGGGCGACCAATGGCCCCGGCGCGCCGGTTGCCGCCGCGCCCAGCACCAGCGCCGACACCTCGGGCCGTTCGAGCAGCAATTTGTGGACCACCTCCACAGGCTGCCCGCTTTTCACCATGATGGTGGGGACGATCTGCGCCTCGCTTGCCACGGCGTCGGCCCCGGCGGCCACCAGTTCTTCGGCATGTTCGCGCGCTTCGGCCTCGATCGTCGCCTGCGCGCCGCCAAAAGCCAGAAAGTCGGACGGCGGCACCACGGCCAGCACCATCACATTGCCGCCCGTCCGCGCCGCGCGCCGGGCCGCAAAGCGCAGCGCCAGCGTGGCTTCGGCACTGTCGTCGATGACCACCAAATAGGTCCGCACCATCCTGCCCCCCGGTTGACCAACGCCCTGCGACTCTGCGCCACATTCGTATGAATGGCAAGCAGCGGGGGCTTTGCCCCCTATGCCCCCTTGACCCGCGCGCCGCTTATGGCGAGGAACAGCCGGTGCCGTTACGGCCCGCTTTGCTGCAACAGGAATTGAGCGTCACCCATGGGAATCGAAATCAAAATGCCCGCCCTGTCCCCGACGATGGAGGAAGGGACGCTGGCCAAATGGCTGGTGAAGGAGGGCGATGTGGTCCAGTCCGGCGATCTGCTCGCCGAGATTGAGACCGACAAGGCGACCATGGAGTTTGAGGCGGTTGACGAAGGGGTGATTGGCAAGATTCTGGTACCCGAAGGCACTGACAATGTGAAGGTCGGCACCGTCATCGCGGTGATCGGCGACGGGGCGGGGGCCAGCGCCGCGCCTGCCGCTGCGCCAGCAGCCGCACCCACCCCCGCCCGTGCTGAGCCTGTCGAAGCACCGTCCTTGTCTTTGGCGATGGCAGCGAAGGAGGACAGCCCTTCGAAAAGCTCAGGACAGGCGGGGCTGATGGATAGCGCAGCGGGTGATGCCGACCGCGTCAAGGCCAGCCCGCTCGCCAAGCGCATTGCGGCGGCGAACGGCGTTGATCTTGCCGCGCTGACCGGCACGGGTCCGGGCGGCCGGATCGTCAAGGCCGATGTCGAAGCCGCTGGCAGCGGAGCACGCCCCGCCGCCGCGCCCGCCGCAGCTCCTGCACCCGCCGTCGCCGCGCCCGCGGTGCCTGCACCGGCGGCGGCTGCAACGTTCAGCACCGACATTCCGCACACGGCGGAAAAATTGTCGAACATGCGCAAGACCATCGCCCGCCGCCTGACCGAGAGCAAGCAGCAGGTGCCGCACATCTATCTGACGGTCGATGTCCAGCTCGACAAATTGCTGACATTGCGGGGGGAACTCAACGCCGCGCTGGAGGCGTCGGGGGTCAAGCTGTCGGTCAACGATTTGCTTATCAAGGCGCTGGCCAAGGCGCTGATCGCGGTTCCCAAATGCAATGTGTCCTTCGCGGGCGACCAGCTCATCAGCTATGCCCGCGCCGATATTTCGGTCGCCGTCAGCGTGCCGAGCGGGCTCATCACCCCGATCATCGTCGACGCGGGCAGCAAGGCGGTCAGCACCATTTCCACCGAAATGAAATCGCTCGCCGCGCGCGCCAAGGATGGCAAGCTGCAACCCCATGAATTTCAGGGCGGCACCGCCAGCCTGTCCAATATGGGCATGTTCGGCATCAAGCAGTTTGAAGCCGTCATCAACCCGCCGCAGGGCATGATCATGGCCATCGGGGCGGGCGAAAAGCGGCCCTATGTCCTTGACGATGCCCTGCAAATTGCCACCGTCATGTCGGCCACGGGCAGCTTTGACCACCGCGCCATCGACGGTGCGGACGGCGCGCAATTGATGCAGGCGTTCAAGGCGCTGGTCGAAAGCCCGCTGGGTTTGGTGGCGTGAGCGATTCCATGCCCGCCCCGGCGGGTGAGCCAGCCGCGCTTGAATCGGTCTCGGCGCTCGGCCTGATCGTCGGGGGGCTGGCGGGGCTGGCCGCGTCGCTGGCCGCGCTGTGGTTCGGGGTGCCGCTGGCGGAGCTGGCCTGGTGGGTGTGGCTGGTGCCGCTGTGGGCGCTGGTCGCCGTCCCGCTGGGGTGGAGCCTGCGCCGCCGCACCGCGCCTGCGGCGTGGCGCAATGTCGGACGCTTGTGGCTGATCGCGGCGGCGGTGCCGCTCGTCGCGCTGCTCGGCTTTGGCAAGCCAGTGCAAAAGGGCATGATGAAGGACCAGGCGGCGGAACGCGCTGCGCAGAAGGAAGGCGATTAAGTGAGCAGCTACGACCTCATCGTTCTTGGCAGCGGCCCCGGCGGCTATGTGGCAGCCATTCGCGCCAGCCAGCTGGGGCTGAAAACCGCGATTGTGGAGCGGGAGAGTCTGGGCGGCATTTGTCTCAACTGGGGGTGCATCCCGACCAAGGCGCTGCTGCGCTCGGCGGAAATTTATCACTACATGCAACATGCTGGGAACTATGGCCTGAAAGCCACGGAAATATCAGCGGATATTGACGCGGTGGTCAAACGGTCGCGCGGTGTTGCCAAGCAGCTGAACCAGGGCGTCACCCACTTGATGAAGAAGAACAAGATTGCGGTGCACATGGGCGACGGACGGCTGACCGCGCCCGGCACGTTGGTCGTCAAGGCGGATGCTGGCGAGACAGAGCTGACCGCGCCGAACATCATCATCGCCACTGGCGCGCGCGCCCGCGACCTGCCCTTTGCCCCCGCCGATGGGCAGCGCATCTGGACCTACCGCCACGCCATGGTGCCGCCCGCGATGCCGACCAAGCTGCTGGTCATTGGATCGGGCGCGATCGGGATTGAATTTGCCAGCTTCTACAATGACATGGGAGCCGAAGTTACGGTTGTCGAGATGATGGACCGGATCGTCCCGGTGGAGGATGGCGATGTCTCCGCTTTCCTCGAAAAGGCGCTCGTCAAGCAGGGCATGACCATCCTGACGGGTGCGGGGGTGGAATCGCTGCAGGCCGATGCGGGCGGGGTCACCGCCGCCATCAAGGACCGCGATGGGACGGTCCGCACGGACAGCTTCAGCCACTGCATCGTCGCCATCGGCATTGTCCCCAATACCGAGGGGATAGGGCTGGAGGCGCTGGGTATCCAAACGGTGCGCGGGCATATCCAGACCGATGGCCTGTGCCGCACCAATGTGCCCGGCATCTGGGCGATTGGCGATGTCACCGCGCCGCCATGGCTGGCGCACAAGGCCAGCCACGAAGGCGTCATCGCGGCGGAGGCGATTGCGGGCGGCCATCCGCATGCGATGGACCCGCGCAACATCCCGGGGTGCACCTATTGCCACCCGCAGGTCGCCAGCGTCGGCCTGACCGAGGGGAAGGCCAGGGAAGCGGGCCATGATGTAAAGGTCGGCACTTTTCCCTTTATCGGCAATGGCAAAGCCATTGCGCTGGGCGAGGCCGAGGGGTTCATCAAGACCATTTTCGACGCCGCGACCGGCGAGCTGCTGGGCGCGCATATGGTGGGGGCAGAGGTGACCGAGCTGATCCAGGGCTATACCATCGGCAAGACCGCCGAACTGGTCGAGGCCGATTTCATGCACACCGTCTTCCCGCACCCGACGCTGAGCGAGATGATGCACGAAAGCGTGCTGGGCGCTTATGGCCGCACGCTCCATATGTAGCGCGTGATGGCACTGTTTTAACAGCATTTTAGGAAAGCCATGCGATACCGCCCGGGGTCGCCACGTGGGCGGCGGGGGCGGGGTTCGCATGGTTTTTGCGCGCTATCATCAGGGCAAGCTCCTCCGCCGCGCGGCGCTCATGCTGCTGGGCGGCATGGCGCTGATGGGCAGCCTGATTGGCGCGCCGCTGGGGCTCTACCTCATCGCCTATGCGCTGCGCGCTGCCTGGAAGGCGATGACCCCCGACAAGGCGGCCATTATTCAGCACCCCCGTGGGCTGGAAGTGCGCACGCTGTGGCGCACGCGCACCATTTCCTTTGACCATTACCGCACGCTCAGCACCGAAACGGTCTATGGCAATGTCGCGGGCATCCCCATTCCCGGGCCGACGTTGCTGGTCATCCACTATGACCTGGGCGGGGCGTTCGGGAAGCGCAAGCTCCGCATGCCGCTGGGCTATCTGACCCTGAACGAAGGGCGCGTCGCGTTGCTGGAGGAAGCGATTGAGCGGTTCGCCATGGCGCACCGCGAGGCGGGCGCGCTGTGGCATAAGGTGCTGGAGGATCGCGGGCCTGCCGACGACCATGGGCCGCCGCCGCGTGCGCTCGCAGCACCGCCGCCACCGCGCGTGAAAGCCGCACCCCGGCGCGATCCGCTCGAAGGGGCCCCGCGCCCCGACCTGGCCGGGCCTGTGCCCGCCTTTGGCCGCAAGCTGCAATAAAGGATGGTGAAGATGACCAAGCAAACCGATGTGGCGAAAGGTGCCTTCAGCTTTATCGGCATGTTGTTGCCGGTGCTCTATTTTGGAGGATTTCTCTATTATTTTTCGGGTGTTGGCGGCGGCACGCTGCAAGGGGCCATCGACATTGGCCTGGGTCCGACCATGCTGGGGCTGGGCGTGCTGGGCCTGCTGTTTTCAATCAAGCCGCTGTGGATGATCCTGCGCTTTACCATCGGGCTGGTGGCCGGGCGTCCTTCGGCTGGCCCGCGCGGCGGTTCAGCGGGCATGGGCGAGGTCGCGGGCCCCAGCGATGGCAGCGGCTTTGACGCCGATGACGCCATCGCCCGCTATCTGGCGCGGCGCGAGGCGGGGGATGGAAGCGCGGCTGCTGCGGCGTCGCTGGTGGCCGCCGACCCCGTAGAACCCCTGCCGCAGCGCCCTGCCTTTGGCCGCAGGAGCGTCTGATCGGCGGATTGCCCGCAGGACGCCCAAGAAACTGCTTTCCTACATCCGCGCGATTTGCCACGTTGATTCGCAGCTGGGGTTGCGGGAGGAACAGGCGTGCGATCGCGAGCGAAGTTTGGCCGTTTTCCGGCATTTTTGATGGCTGTTCTGGTCGCGGCGCTGTCCATCGTCGCGCGCCCTGCCGTGGCGCAAACAGTGATCACTGCCGACCGGATGCTGGATGTGCAGACGGGCAAGATGGTCGCCAATCCGGCCATCTTTGTCGATGCCGCCGGGCGGATTACCAGCATTGCCGACGCGCGCACCGTGCGCTGGGGCAGCGATGTGACGCACATCAACCTGGGCGCACGAACGCTGCTCCCCGGCCTTATCGACATGCATGTCCATCTGGATGGACCCGCCGATATTGGCGGCTATCGCGGGCTGGAATTTACCGACAGTTTCTGGGGGATGACCGCCGTGGGCCATGCGCGGGCGATGCTGGACGCGGGCTTTACCACCGTGCGCAATGTCGGGTCGGACAATCGCAACGACATTGGCCTGAAGCAGGCGATTGATGCGGGCTATGCCATCGGCCCGCGCATCGTTCCAGCGGGCTATGCGCTGGGGGCGACGGGCGGGCATTGCGACTCCACCTTTCTGCCGCCCAGTCTGGAAGCGCCGCGCAAGGAAGAGGGGATTGGCGACACCCCCGACGAATTGAAGCACCAGGTGCGGCGGCAACGCAAATATGGTGCCGAGGTCATCAAGGCGTGCGCGACGGGCGGCGTGTTTTCGCGCAACACCGAACCGGGGCAACAGCAGCTGAGCGTGGCCGAGCTGAAAGCGATTGCCGACGAAGCGCAGCAATGGGGCATCCGCACCGCCGCCCATGCGCATGGCGCGGCGGGCATTCGTGCGGCGATTGCGGCGGGCATCGACACCATCGAACATGCCAGCCTGGTCGATGATGAAGGCATCCGCATGGCCGTTGCCCGCGCGCGGCCGGTGTGGTTTTCCATGGACATCTATAACACCGAATATACGCAGGCCGAGGGCGCGAAGAACGGCGTGCTGGAGGATAATCTGCGCAAGGACCGCGAAATTGCGCAAATTCAGCGCGACAATTTCCGCAAGGCGCACCGCGCCGGGGTGCGCATGGTGTTCGCCAGCGACGCCGGGGTCATGCCCCATGGCGAGGTGGGCAAGCAATTTCGCGTGATGGTCGACTATGGCATGACCCCGCTGGAGGCCATTCAAGCCGCCACCCGCAACGCCGCGCAGGCGCTGGGGCGCGAGGGCGATGTCGGCGCGATTGCAGTGGGCCGCTTTGCCGACATCATCGCGGTGGACGGCGACCCGCTGGCCAATGTGCGCGAACTGGAAAGCGTCGACGCCGTGGTGAAGGGCGGGGTGCAGGTGCGCTGAAGTCCGCCGCGCGCGCCGAGAGTGTCGGCACCGCATGCCGATAAGATAGGAGGGGGGCGAAGCTGGACCCCGGCTCGGAGGCCGGGGTGACGGGCTTTGTTGGGTTTCAGCCGACACCGAATAGGCCAACCCCTACGGCGTCACCCTGGCCCCCGTGCCGGGGTCCAGCTTGGCTGGTTCGGTTGCAGTTGGACCCGGGGTCGAGCCCGGGGTGACGGGTAAATGGTTACCGCGCCTTCCTACCCATCCTTCGTCACCCCGGCCCCTGAGCCGGGGTCCAGCTTCGGACAGCGCGACCTCTATCTGCAGACGCAGGGCAGGCGCGTGATGGACCGAGTGTGATGCCTAAATCCGCACCATCCGCATGCCGCGCTCGCCATAGCGCGGGCCGACGGTGCCGCCGCGCGGGGCGGCGGCTGCGATGGTGGCCAGGTCGTCGGCGGTCAGGGTGACGGCGGCGGCGGCGACGCTGTCCTCCATCGTGGCGCGGCGCTTGGTGCCGGGGATGGGCACGATATCCTCTCCCTGGGCGAGCAGCCATGCAAGGGCAATTTGCGCGTTGGAGACGCCGTGCCGCGCCGCGACCCCGGCGATGGCATCGACGATAGCAAGGTTCGCGGGCAGATTTTCGTCGCTGTAGCGCGGGTCCTGCCGCCGCCAGTCATGCTCGGGCAGGTCGGCGCGGCTGCGCACCGTCCCCGCCAGAAAGCCGCGGCCGAGCGGGGAATAGGGAATGAAGCCAATGCCAAATTCGCGGCATACGCCCAGAATTTCGTCCTCCACATCGCGTTCCCAGATGGAATATTCGCTTTGCAGCGCGGTGATGGGCGCGACCTTTGCGGCGCGGCGCAGGGTTTCGGGGCCCGCCTCGGACAGGGCGATGTGGCGGACCTTGCCCTCATTCACCAGCTCCATCATCCCGCCCACCGTCTCTTCAATCGGCACATTGGGATCGACGCGGTGCTGGTAGAACAGGTCGATGGTGTCGATGCCGAGTCGCTTCAGCGAGCCTTCGCACGACGCGCGGGCATTGGCAGGCGATCCGTCGACGCCGGTGATCTGGTTGCCGTCAAATGTGAACCCGAATTTGGTGGCGATGACCAGGCCGTCGCGCTTGCCCTTGATCGCGGCTCCCACCAGTTCCTCGTTGGTGAAGGGGCCATAGATTTGCGCCGTGTCGAAAAAGGTGACGCCCAGGTCGATGGCGCGGTGGATGGTGGCGGTCGCCTCATCCAGGTCCGCCGCTTCGCCATAGAGGATGTTGCCGCCCTTGATCATCGGCATACAGCCAATGCCGATGGCGGAAACGGTCAGGCCATGGCCCAGCGTGCGATAGTTCATGGGGGCGTCTCCTCATCCGGAACCGATTTGTCGATGGCGGCGGTCACCGCCACATCCATGGTGACATTGCCGAGTGTCCGGAAAATGTCAGGGATCTGCTCCACCGCCACCAGGATGGCGAGCGGTGCGATGGGCACGCCCATGGCGACGGCGATGGGCGAAATGGCGGTGATGAAGCTGATCGTGCCGGGCAGGCTGACCGACGCCAGTGACGTCATCGTGGCCACCATGACGCCAATCGTCAGCGTGGCGGCGTCAAGCTCCACGCCAAACAGATGCGCGACATAAATGGCAACCGCCAGGTTCATCGCGGGCCCGGTAAAGCGGAACAGCGCGACGGCGAGCGGCAGGATGACGTCGGCGCGCGCTGCGGGCACGCCGACGGCTTCGGCGGCCTTGAGCATGGCGGGGAGCGAGGCGAGCGAGCTTTGCGTCGAAATCGCCACCGCTTGCGGGGCCAGCACGGCGCGGCTGTAGACCATGGGCTTGAGCCGCGCCACGAGGAAGGCAAAGCCATAGGCAACCAGCGTCAGCGCGATGCCAATGCTGGACACCAGCGCCACATAATGGGCGAGCCCGCCCAGCGCCGCCAGCCCGGTCTTGACCGCGACAGCATAGCCCAGCGCAAAGACGCCGATGGGGGCCAGCACCAGCATCCAGTTGATGACGACCAGCATCGCTTCACCGAGCGAGCGGAAAAAGGTGGCGAGGGGCAGGCGCGAGGCATCGGGCAGCCGCGTCATCGCAAAGGCAAAGATGGTGGTGAAGGCGACGAGGTTGAGAATATTGTTCGCCGCCGCCGCGCTCACCACATTGCTGGGCAGCAGCGATCCGATGAAGCTGCCGAAATTGGGGACGGCAATCGCCTCATCCCCCTCTTGCGCGGCGCTGGTAAAGGCGGCGACGGCGGCCTCTGGCGTCGGAAAGGCGCTGAGCAGCAGCGGCATCATGATCGCGGCAAAGCTGGCCGAGAGCGCCAGCAATATGACAAAAGTGGCGACGGCCCGCGCCGCCACGGCACCGGCGCGGGCGGCATTGGCGGCGGCGTTGATGCCCGTAATCAAGAGCGCGACGAGCAAGGGGATGATCGTCATCTGCAGCCCCGACAGCCACAGGCCGCCAATCGGCTCGATGAACGGCACGGCGGCCTCGGCAGCGGCGGGGTTGACCGAGCCGCCGACCGCGCCCAGCGCGATGCCCAGCAGCAGCGCGGAAATGATGATAACCGCCGATGGCTTGGGCGGCAGGATGGTCGCAATCAGGCGCATCAGCATCGCGGGCCGCCCGGGCTGGCGCGCCGCTTGCCATTGACGGGGCAGGCGATTAGGCGGGCGGGGCAGGGCGGGCGTCGGCGCGGGCTGATGTCGGTCATGGCGGACGAGGGTTAGGGAGAGCCACAGGGATGCGCAAGTTTTTCGGCACCGACGGAATACGCGGGCTGACCAATCAGGCGCCGATGACGGTGGAAATCGCGATGCGCGTCGGCATGGCGGCGGGCGCGCATTTCCTGCGCGGATCGCACAAGCACCGCGTGGTGATTGGCAAGGATACGCGCCTGTCGGGCTATATGCTCGAAAATGCGCTGGTCGCGGGCTTTACCAGCGTCGGTATGGATGTGGTGCAGGTGGGGCCGATGCCGACGCCAGCGGTCGCCCTGCTCACCCGGTCGATGCGCGCCGACCTGGGCGTCATGATTTCGGCCAGCCACAATCCCTATCACGACAATGGCATCAAATTGTTCGGCCCCGACGGCTTCAAACTGTCGGACGAAGATGAGCGCCAGATCGAATTGCTGCTGGCGAGCGAGCCGGTGCTGGCCGCCCCTTCGGCCATCGGCCGCGCCAAGCGGATCGAGGATGCGCGCGGCCGCTATATTCACGCGGTGAAGCAAAGCCTGCCCGAATCCGTCCGGCTCGATGGGCTGCGCATGGTCATCGATTGCGCCAATGGCGCGGCCTATAACAGCGCGCCGACCGCCTTTTGGGAATTGGGCGCGGATGTGGTCGCCATCGGGGTCAGCCCCAATGGCACCAACATCAACGATCTGTGCGGCTCTACTTCGCCCATGCTGCTGCAGGAAACGGTGGTGGCGAGCGGGGCGGACATCGGCATCGCGCTCGACGGCGACGCCGACCGGCTGATCGTGGTCGACGAACATGGCGTGATTGTCGACGGGGACCAGATCATGGCGCTGATCGGCACCAGCTGGGCAGAGCAAGGCTTGCTGCGCGGCGGCGGCGTTGTGGCCACGGTCATGTCCAACCTGGGACTGGAGCGGCATTTGCAGAGCAAGGGGCTGACGCTGGAGCGCACCAAGGTCGGCGACCGCTATGTGCTCGAACGGATGAAATCGGGCGGCTTTAATGTCGGCGGCGAACAGTCGGGGCACATGATCCTGTCCGATCACGCCACGACCGGCGACGGCACGGTGGCGGCGCTGCAAGTGCTGGCCGAGCTCGTCAAGGCCGGCAAACCCGCCAGCGAGCTGCTTCACCAGTTTGACGCGGTGCCGCAGCTCTTGAAAAATGTGCGCTTCGCAGGCGGCGAGCCGTTGGCGGACGCCGCCGTCAAAGCGGCCATCGCCGATGGGGAGGCCGCGCTGGCGGGCAAGGGCCGGCTGGTCATCCGCGCATCGGGCACCGAACCGCTGATCCGCGTGATGGCCGAAGGCGACGATGCCGATCAGGTGACGGCGGTGGTTGATATGATTTGTGACGCGGTGCGCACGGCAACTGCCGTCTGATCGCGCTCAGTTCAGGCGATTGAGAAAGTAAAAGACATGCTGGAAATGCGCCCCGATTGCGAAAAATGCGGCACCGATTTGCCCGCGCAGATGCATGGAGCCTTCATTTGCTCCTTTGAGTGCACCTTTTGCGCCAATTGCGCCGACCGGCTGGACGAAATCTGCCCCAATTGCGGCGGCGACCTGCTCGACCGCCCCATCCGCGACGCGCGCCATCTGGCCAAACATCCGGCATCGACCGTGCGGCGGCACAAGCGGTGATGCGATGACCGCGCGTATCCTGATCATCGCAGGTTCCGACAGCGGCGGCGGCGCGGGGATTCAGGCGGATATCAAGACCGTCACCATGCTGGGCGGCCATGCAATGACCGCCATCACCGCCATCACCGCGCAAAATACGCATGCGGTGCAGGCGATGCACGCCGTGCCAACCGACATGGTGCTCGCGCAGATTGACAGCGTGGTCAGCGACATTGGCGTCGATGCCATCAAGATCGGCATGATCGGCAGCGCCGAGACGGCGGAGCGGGTGGCCGCGCGGCTGGCGGCGCTCAGCGTGCCGATTGTCTTTGACCCGGTCATGGTGGCGACATCGGGATCGCGGCTCGCCGACGCGCGGACCATTGCGGCTTTTGGCCGGTTGATGGACATTGCCGCGCTGGTGACGCCGAACCTGCCCGAACTCAACGCGCTGGGCGGGATCGCGCCGGTGCTGCGCCATGGCTGTCACGCGCTGGTGAAGGGCGGGCATGGGGAAGGTGAGACAATCGTCGATCAGCTGCTGGGCCCCAGCGGCACCTTGCGCGAATGGCGCAACGCCCGCATCATCAGCACCGCGACCCATGGCACCGGTTGCACCCTGGCCAGCGCCGTCGCGACCGGACTGGGGCAGGGGATGGGGGCAGAGGCAGCGGTGGACCGCGCCATCAGCTTTGTTCGCCTTGCGCTGCGCGACGCACCCGGCCTCGGCAGCGGCCATGGCCCGATGGCGCAGCAACAGGTGCGCGAAGATGCGATGGTCACCGGCGCTTCGCTCAATCAGATCACCGTGGGCGCGGCGGATTATGCCGCATCCGTCGGCTTTTACCGCGCGCTGGGCCTGATCCAGATCGTCGACAGTCCGGACAATGGCTATGCCCGCTTTGTCGCGGCCAACGGGGTTACGCTGTCCATCCATGTCGGCCCGTCATCGCCCGCCACGACCGTCTATCTGGAGCATCGCCAGCTTGATGCGTGGGTGGCGCAGCTGCAATCGGACGGGCTGGCCTTTGACCAGCTGCCCCAGGATGAAAGCTGGGGCTGGCGCGAGGCGCGGCTCAGCGATCCGGCGGGCAACAGCATCTGCCTGTATCACGCGGGCGAAATGCGCCGCTTTCCGCCGTGGCGCATCTGATTTGCGGGGTGGATGAGGCCGGGCGCGGGCCGCTCGCCGGGCCGGTCGTGGCGGCGGCGGTGGTGCTGTGCCCTGGCGGCATCGCCGGGCTGGATGATAGCAAGAAGTTGAGCGCACGGCGGCGCGCGACGCTGGAGCGCGCGATCAAGGCGCGCTGCCTCTGGGCGGTGGCCGAAGCGAGCGTGGCGGAAATCGACGCGATCAACATCCTGCAGGCGACAATGCTGGCGATGACCCGCGCGGTCGATGCGCTGGCGGCTGAAATCCTTACCGACCGTCATGCTGAACTTGTTTCAGCATCCATGGCGCAAGGCAGCGATCAAGCGCCATGGACCCTGAAACAAGTTCAGGGTGACGCGAACATGTTTGAAATATTGGTCGACGGCAACCGCTTGCCCCAATGGCGCTACTCAGCTCGCGCCATCATTGGCGGCGACGCGCTGGAACCCGCCATCTCCGCTGCCAGCATCCTCGCCAAACAGCATCGCGATCGGATCATGATGGCTGCCGATGCCGACTTTCCTGGCTATGGCTGGGCTTCGAACAAGGGCTATGGGTCGGCGCAGCATCTGGCGGCGCTGCGCCATTTGGGCCCGACCCCGCTGCATCGACGCAGCTTTGCCCCCGTTGCCCAACATTTTTTTGCGCTGTGAGTCCCGCACGCCACACCACCATGGGTTGAGTCCGCGCGAATCGCGGGACTCCATATGCTGTGGGGGACTCGCTTCGTTCTCATTCCGTTAACCATATTCACACCTGCTTTCCCTAGGGATTGGGCCTTGACGGCGGAGTCCGCTGGACTCACACCGGGGTTTCGCGCGGCCGATTGGCCGCGCCGGACAGCGGGGGAATGGCAATGGGCGTGCTGGAAAAGGTCGGCGTGGGCACGGCAGCAGCACCGCTGGCGACCCTGCCGCTCGACACCATCCTTCAGGGTGATTGCGTGGCGATGATGCGCCGCTTGCCGACGGCGTCGGTGGACCTGATCTTTGCCGATCCGCCCTATAATCTGCAACTGGGCGGCGATTTGCACCGCCCGGACGGCAGCACCGTGGACGCCGTCAACGACGCCTGGGACAAGTTTGACAGCATCGCGGCCTATGACCGCTTCACCCACGCCTGGCTGGCCGAGGCGCGGCGGATTTTGAAACCCGGCGGCAGCATCTGGGTGATCGGCAGCTATCACAACATTTTTCGCGTCGGTGCAGCGTTGCAGGATCAGGGCTATTGGATCCTCAATGACATCATCTGGCGCAAGGCCAATCCGATGCCCAATTTCAAGGGCACGCGCTTCACCAACGCCCACGAAACACTGATTTGGGCGAGCATGGGGGAGAAGGCGAAATATGTCTTCAACTACCGCGCGATGAAGACGCTGAACGACGAACTGCAAATGCGCTCCGACTGGCTGATCCCCATTTGCGCGGGGCCGGAGCGGCTGAAAAAAGGCGGGCATAAAGTCCACCCGACGCAAAAGCCGGAAGCCTTGCTCTATCGCATCCTGCTGGCCTGTTCCAACCCGGGTGACGTTATCCTGGACCCCTTTTTCGGCACGGGAACCACCGGCGCTGTGGCCAAGCGGCTGGGGCGGCACTTTATCGGTATCGAGCGCGAGGATGATTATATCGCCGCCGCCGAAGAGCGGATCGCCATGGCGCTGCCCCTCGACGAAAGCGCCATCCGCACCATGCAGGCTCCCAAGGCCGCCACCCGCGTCGCCTTTGGCATGTTGGTGGAGGCGGGGATGATCCCGCCGGGCGCGGTGCTGACCGATGCCAAGCGGCGCTGGCGCGCGGCGGTGCGTGCCGATGGTTCGCTCGACCATGGCGGCACCAGCGGGTCGATCCACAAAATTGGGGCGAGCGTGCAGGGCGCGCCGAGCTGCAATGGCTGGACCTTTTGGCACATGGAAACGCCCGATGGCCTTCGCGTGATTGACGCGGTCCGGCAAGACTGGTTGCTGGCGAATGAGGCGTAAGCTCAGCCCGAATTTTTTCCGCTTGCCCTGAGCGTGTCGAAGGGCTGTCCTTTTCTTCTGGCAGAGCACAGACAGTGCGGCGCTGCGACACGCTCTGCACAGACGGAAAATGTTTGAACCATGTTCACCCCCTTGACCCAATCCGACCTGGCGTCCGCCCCCAGCAGCGCGCGCATCTATTGCCGCCCGACCTGCTTCGTCGACCGTCCGCACGAGCTGGATGAGGATTGCCTGCGGATTGCCGACACGATGGTCTGGTTCGCGGCCTGGCACGTCAGCCTGGTCGATGGCGGCGATGTACGGTCGGCACTGGTGCAAGTGCCCGATTTGCACAGCTGGATCGCCGCCATGCCATCGCGGCTTGGCGATGCGGCCCAGCAGCAAATCGCAGGGGTCCAGCGCCCGCGCGGGAACCTGCACTTTGGCGCGCGCACCGTCCGGCTCAACGAGCCGCAGATCATGGGCATTTTGAACGTTACCCCCGACAGTTTTTCGGACGGCGGCAAGCATGGCGACCCGCAGGCTGCTATCGACGCGGGCTTTGCCATGGCGACTGAGGGCGCGGCCATCGTCGATGTGGGCGGCGAATCCACCCGGCCCGGCGCGCCGCTGGTGTGGGAAGGGGACGAGATCAAGCGGGTGGAACCCGTGATCGCGGCGCTCGCCAAGGGGGGCGTGGCCACATCGGTCGATACGCGCAAGGCCGCGGTGATGGAGGCGGCGCTGGCGGCGGGTGCGTCGCTCATCAACGATATCTCGGCGCTGCGCTATGACGAGCGGGCGCTGGCGGTGGTGGCGGCCGCCACCTGTCCGGTCGTGTTGATGCACGCGCCCAGCGCCAAGAGCGACCCGCATGAGGGGGGCACCTATGCCCAGCCGCTGTTCGACGTCTATGACCTGCTCGCCGCACGGATTGCGGCGTGTGAAGCTGCGGGCATCGCCCGAACGCGCATCATCGTCGATCCCGGCATCGGTTTTGGCAAGGGCGTGGCCGACAATCTGGCGCTGCTGAACGGCCTTGCCCTGTTCCACACGCTGGGCTGTCCGCTGCTGTTCGGCGCAAGCCGCAAGCGGCTGATCGGCGCGCTGGACGGCGAAGCGGCGGTGGGCGACCGGCTGGGCGGGTCAATTGCGCTCCATTATCAGGCGGCAAGCCACGGCGCGCAACTGGTCCGCGTCCACGATGTCCCCGAAACGCGCCAGGCGCTGCGTATGTGGCGTGGGCTGCGTGATGCGGCGCTGGTGGCTTGATCAAGCCGCGGTATCAATCCCCAGATCGCTCAATTTGCGATAAAGTGTCGACCGGCCAATGCCCAGGCGGCGGGCGACTTCGCTCATGCGGCCGCGATAATGGCCGATGGCGAGGCGGATGACGTCGGCCTCGATTTCCTCCAGCGGGCGCAGATTGCCGTCGGGGAGGTAGAGAGTGACGCCAATGGCTTCGCCGTTGATGGCGACGCTGCTGTCATCATTGCTGGCGGCCCCGCCCAATGCGGCGTCAATGGCGGGAAAATCGGCGAGCGTCAGCACGTCGCCGGCACAGCCGATGGCGGCGCGGAACAGCACATCCTGCAACTGGCGGACATTGCCCGTCCAGGCATAGGCCGCGAGCAGGCGCAGCGCATCGTCGGTAATGCCGTGCGGGCGCATGCCCGGCAACTGGCCAATGCGCGTCAGCAAATGGCGCGCCAGCGGGCCAATGTCGCCGCGCCGGTCGGTGAGCGCGGGCAGAGTGAGCTGCGCCGCCGAGAGCGCGTAGAACAGGTCCTCGCGAAAATGCCCGTCGGCAATCAGGCGATCGAGCGGGCTGGACGCGGTGGCGATCACCCGCACATCGACATGATGCTTGATGGTGCCGCCAATCGTCTGCACCTCGCCCGTCGCCAGGAAGTCCACTAGCCGCGCCTGGGTGTCGGCGGGCATGCATTCGACCTGGTCGATGATGATGGTGCCGCCGTCGGCCTGCACCAGCCGCCCCACCTGGCGGTCAAAGGCCCCGGGAAAGGCGCCGCGTTCGTGCCCGAACAGCCCCGATGCGATCAGGCCCGGGGCCACCACCGAACAATCGACCAGCACCAGCGGCCCCTTGGCGCGCGGGCTGGCCCCATGGATAGCGCGGGCAAAGACTTCCTTGCCCGTCCCCGCCTTGCCATTGATGAGCACGGGGACGCGGGCGCGTGCGGCCTTTGCTGCAATCGCCAGCGCGCTGCGGAAATTGGGGGATGACCCCACTATTTCGTCAAAGCCCAGCGGCACACGCAATTTTTCGGTGAGCGGCCGCAACTCGCCGCTGTTGTTGCCGATCAACCGGTCGAGCGCGCTGAGCAGCCGGTCCGGCGCAATGGGTTTCTGCACAAAATCGCTCGCCCCGGCGCGCATCGCCGCAACCGCGACCGCCACGCTGTTGCGCAGCGTGATGACAATCAGCGGCAAGCCGGGACGCCAGCGGCGCAGTTCGGCGACGAATTGGTCCACCGGCATTCCCGGTGCGCCTTCGTCGACCAGCACGGCGTCAAGGCCCATGCCCTCCTGCGTGCCCAATTTGGCCAGCGCCGTGTCGGTATCGCCCGCAATGATGGTCCGCCACCCACCGCGTGAGGCGAGCGCGCTGATAAAGCGTTGCTGCGCCGGTTCGCTGTCGACCAGCATGGCCGTGCGGATATCGCGATTGCTAGCCATGGTTTGCGCGGCGTCCCATTCCCCAAAGCGCGGCAGGAGCGTTTCCCGCCACCGCAAGCGCGCTGCTGTAACAGCGAGGGGTAAAGGGGCGATTAAACGCGGCCCCGGGTGGCGGCGCTGTGCGGCATCGACCAGGCCGCCGCGACGAAGGCCATTCCCGGGGTTGAGCATCGCCCCTACCGTGGCTAAGACCGCACCAGCGCCCGATTCCGGGCGGTCGCACCGCATTGATCATGTCTCGGCGCAATCCGCCGTGATAAGGGGACAAGGGCCATGGCCGAACAAGATATGAAATCCGCTGAACAGACCTACAACGGCTTTTTGGCGTGGACCAAGTGGGGCATTATCGCCACCGCCGCCGTGACGGTGTTTGTCGTCATCCTGATCGCCTGATCCGGCGCGGCCCAGAGATGCGGATCGCCGTCCTGAAGGAACAAGCCGACGGCGAAACGCGCGTTGCCGCGACCCCGGAAACCGTCAAGAAATTCATTGGCCTGGGTGCGGAGCTTGCCGTCGAATCGGGGGCTGGCTTGGCCGCGTCCATTGCCGATTCCGACTATGCGGCGGCGGGCGCGCAGGTTGCGTCCCGCGCCGATGCGCTATCGGGCGCGCAGATCATATTGGGGGTTCAGGGGCCCGATCCCGCCTCGCTCACCGGGCACGCCGCTGGCGCCTGGCTCGCCGCCGGGCTCAATCCCTTTGGGGAGCGGGGCCGGGTCGATGCCTATGCCGCGCTGGGGCTGGAGGCGCTGGCGATGGAGTTCATGCCGCGCATCACCCGCGCGCAATCGATGGACATTTTGTCGAGCCAGGCCAATTTGGCGGGGTATAAGGCGGTGCTGATGGCCGCCAATGCCTATGGGCGCGGCTTTCCCATGATGATGACAGCGGCGGGCACGGTGCAGGCGGCCAAGGCCTTTGTCATGGGCGTGGGCGTCGCGGGCCTGCAGGCCATCGCCACCGCCCGGCGGCTGGGCGCACAGGTGAGCGCCACCGACGTGCGCAGCGCGACCAAGGAGCAAATCCAGTCGCTGGGCGCAAAACCCATTTTCGTCGAAAGCGTGGCGGGCATCGAAGGCGAAGGCGCGGGCGGCTATGCCACCGAAATGTCGGACGAATATAAGGCCGCACAGGCCGAACTGGTGTCGAGCCATATCGCCAAACAGGATATTGTCATCACTACCGCGCTGATCCCCGGTCGCCCGGCCCCACGCCTGATTTCGGATGCTCAGCTGGCGACGATGCGCAGCGGCAGCGTGATCGTCGACATGGCCGCCGAAAGCGGCGGCAATGTAGAGGGCAGTGCACCCGGTGAAACACGCGTCCTGCACGGCGTGACGGTGATCGGCGCAAAGAACATCCCCGCCAGCCTGCCCGCCGACGCCTCGGCGCTGTTTGCGCGCAACCTTTATAATTTCCTCTCCGCCTTTTGGGACAAGGAAGGCGGCAAGCCCGTGCTGGACGAAGAAATCGGCATCGCCATCCGCCTGACGCAAGGCGGCAAGGTGGTGCATGAGAGGCTGTTGGGGTGACGCATCCGCCGCACTTCCGGCAAATCCTCCCCCTCCGGGGGAGGTGGCAGGCCGCAGGCCTGACGGTGGGGGGCTGACGTGGAGGACCATTCAGCCGCCGCTCTCGTCCGCGCCCGCCGACTTCGGCGCGAGATGAGTTTGCCGGAGGTTTTGCTGTGGCGATTTCTGCGCGGCAAGCCAAGCGGCGTGAAATTCAGGCGGCAACATCCCGTCGGCGATTTCGTGCTCGATTTTTATTGTGCAGACAAGCGCGTTGGGATTGAGATTGACGGGATTGCCGATGTCATGGACCACCGTCCGGAAATGGACGCCCGGCGGGATGCCATCATCCGGGCAATGGGTATCGATGTGATTCGCATTGCTGCCGCTGACGTGCTTCGCGATGTCGAAACTGTGGCTGCATCAATCGTTCGGCTGTGTGCCGATAGGCCCCCACCGTCATCGCTTCGCGATGCCACCTCCCCCATGGGGGGAGGATTTTCTGGAGTGTTTCCTTAATGGACTTCATCTCAATCCTCTCCATCTTCGTGATGGCCTGTTTTGTCGGCTATTATGTGGTGTGGAGCGTCACGCCCGCGCTGCACACGCCGCTGATGGCGGTGACCAATGCCATTTCGTCGGTCATCATCGTCGGCGCGCTGATTGC
>CAZKOW010000002.1:0-292763 GCA_964554455.1 uncultured Sphingopyxis sp.
CCCATGCCACAGCTAAAGCGACGTGCTCAATAGATGCAAAAACGTCATCCTGGCTACGGCGTTGGCCTCACTATTTCAGGGTCCATGACGCAAGGGTGCGGCATTGCTCCATGGATGCTGGAACAACGACCCGCCTGGAGCCAGCATGACGGACTGGATCAACCTGATGTCATCCCGCTCTAATGTAGTGATACCACTTAAGCCGCCATCCCCAATTCAAACGCCACCCGCACCCCGTCATAGGGAAAGACTACGCCCTTCCCCGCGCGGTCCAGCACGCCTGCCTTTAGCAGCACTTGCACATCGCCATGCACCGCCTTCACGTCGCGGCCGACGCGGCGGGCGACTTCGCGGATGGACAGTTCGCCCTGGCCGGTCATGACGCGCAGGATTTCGGTGCGTTTGGGGTTCAGTGTTTTCCACATCTGCTCCACGGTCAGAAAAGAGATGTGATTGCCTTGCGGTTCTCCGCGAAAAGCGTCCGCCATGCGCGCTTTCACCTCATCCAGCGACGCTACACCGATTGTGACAATGTTCCTCATGGCTCGCTCCATTGCTCCACATCGTCCCAGAAATCGCGCTGCAACTGTTCCAAGTTCCGAAACCGATACGCTGTTTCCACTTCGCCGACATGCCGGTGATCGCCTTTGCCCGCCTCGTTATCATAGCGCATGACGCAGACATTCTGGCGAACCAGGGCCAGCCTGTATTTGTAGCCATGGTCGCTTCCGGCGAGCGGTTTTGGCACGCGCCAGACAACCAATTCGACAAAGCCGTTTTCGTCCAGCTGAACCCTGTTTTTAAGGATCAGTGTGGCCTTCATGTTGGATCGTCTAACAACAGCAGCTCTTGTTGTCAATCGGTCCAACATTGACGGCCAGGGTCGATCAGGAGCCGCTTTCATCCTTAATGCATTTTGCCGCGCCTTTTCCTTCGTCTATGGTCCCACCCATGCTCACGCGCCGTTCCATGCTGGCCTCTGGTGCCGCCGCGCTACTCGCGCAGGGGGCGCCCGCTGGGCAGGCGCAGTCGGGGGCGGTGCAAAGCCCGCCGCGCCGTGATCCATCGGGCGCGTGGACCTTGCGGATTGGCGATGCCAGTTTTTCGCCCGATGATCCCGCCGCGCTGTGGCAGGATGCCGGGCCGGACACGCGCCGCGTCTTTTTGCGGCGCGGGCCATGGGCGATTATCTGGTATTTGCAGCAACGCTCGCCCGTCGATGGCAAACCTTTTGATCTGGTCGTGGTCGAACGGCAACGCTGGACCAATTTGGCGACCGAAACCCCGGCCATCAGCTATCAGGCGAGCGCCTTTGGCCGCAGCTTTCCCGTTTATGGCCATGGGGATTTTCAGCGGTGGGTGTTTGGCTCGCGCCCCTTTCCGCTCACCGACCGCGTGCTGGATGACTGGATCGCGCGGGGGCTTTTGCTGCCGTGGGGCATCGGCCCGCGCATGCGCCCGCCCGTGCAGTGGAGCTATATGGACCCGGTGCCATCCTATCTGCCGCTCAGCACCGGTGGGATGACGCCCGGCATGGGAACCACCGGGCTGCGCGATGAAGTGGGGCCCATTTTTCACCGCCAGGCCCGCTATCTGATGGAGCGCAGCCGCGAGCTGCGATCGGTCAGCCTGATGGTGGGCCTCAGCGCCGCGTCCATCCCCTGGCATGTGCGCGGGGCCGATGGCCTGCCGCTGCTGCTCGACCGCGCGGGCCAAGACCTCAAGCTCCAGCAATATTATCAGAATTACCCTGAGGAAAAGATCATCAGCGTCAGCCCGGGGATGCAGCACCCCTGGGACATCGACAATGCGCACCGGCCCAACCCGGCCTTCATTCCCGCGCTGATGACCGCGCTCCACCCCTTTTTCATCGAAGAGCAGGTGTTTTCCGCCTGCGCCGCGCTCAACAGCGTCACGCCATCCTATCGCGGCCCGGCGGGGCGGCTGGTGGACGAGGGGCAGGCGCGCGATTGGGCCTGGTCGATGCGCGATATGTTGCTCGCCTGGGCACTGCTTCAGGCGTTGCCCGGGCGCGATTGGCTGCCCGCCGCCGCGCGCTTCGATGCGATCCTGTCGGCCAATCTGGACCGGGCGGTGCAAGTGATGACGCGGCCTGGCCCGGGCCAGCTCGGCATGTTCTGGGCCAGCGATGCGTTTGACAGTCCGCCCAACGCGGCGAGCTGGACCGCGCGGCAAACGGGCGGACGCAGCGGCGTCTATCCCGGCTGCATCACCCATTACATCCCCTATACGCTCGATTGGGGCCGCCGCCTGCACCGCGATCCGCGCTGGGCGCAGCTGCTCGCCAGCTATGCGCAACGGTATCAGGCCGCCCGCGTGCTGGCGACCGGCCCACTGGCCTTTCAACCCTTGCCCGCGCGGCTGGAGGGCCGCTGGGCGCGCGATTGGCGCGAAGTCGCCCGCTGGGTGGGCCTGCCCGACACCATCGCCAGCCAGCGGTGGGGGCAATTCAACCGGCCCGTGCTCGACCCCAGCATTTATGACTATGAAACCGAATGTCCGGCGATGGTCTATCACGGGCTGAAACTGGCGCAGGCGGCGGGCGGGGCCGGCCCCGATGTCGACCGCGCCATCGCGCTGCTGGAATCGCAGATGGACCAGACGGCGGTCGAAACCTGGCCCGCCTTTGCAATGCGGCATGGTTAGCTTCTTGGATCGGTAACAAATACCGCAGTGCTGAGCTTGTCGAAGCGCGTGGCGCGGCCCGGTTCCTCGCCCTTCGACAAGCTCAGGGCTTCGGTGCTTGGTTACGAGCGCTTTGGCCCTGAAATGCGGTCAGATAATCCAATATGTCGCCCTCAACCGCAGGGTCAATCTCCGCCTTGAACACCTTGCGCATCTTGTCGATGTTCGATTGCCATTGGGCGCGGGTCAGCTTGGGCTGGTTCAGGATCATGTCGGCGGAATGGCAGGCGGCACAATTGTTGATGACCGCATCCTTGCGCGGCCCGTCGGGATAGGTGGGCTCTTCATCGGGGAGCGCGATGGCCATGGTGTCAAAGCGCGGCGCGCCGTCCTGACACGCCGCCAATGGCAGCAGGAGGAGGAGGGCAAGGGCGCGCTTCATGCCAGGGTCAGCCGGATGGTTTCGACGCAGTGGCGCGCATAGCCGGACGGGTTCCAGCTGGCGGCCAGCGGCTGAGTGACGCCCGTCGTGTTGGTGCAGCGCGGACCAATGGGGCCGCTGGTGGCGGGCAAGGTCGCGGTCCAGCGGCGAAAACCATATTCGCCCGCTTCCGGGTCCAGCGTCGCGGCAAAGCTGCGCCCGCCCGCCAGCACATCGACCCGCGCGACCCCGCAATCGCCGCCCATCGCAATGCCGCGCAGCGCCAGCGGCGCGCCGCGCGCGATCACCGCGCCATCGGCGTGGCTGGTGATAAAGCTGCGCGGCGGCATGGTGGAAATGGGGAGGGTGGGAAAATCCTTGTCACCCGGCTGCACCGGCACCGCAGGCATGCGATAGGATTTGGCCATGAAATAGCTGTCGTCGGCGTCCACCGTCAGCACTTCGATGTCGCTGAGCATCTTGATCCAATAGGTGGCGAACCACCCGGGCACGATCAGCCGGAGGGGGTAGCCATTGAGCAGCGGCAGCATGTCGCCATTCATGCCCCATGCCACAATAACATCATCGCGCCGGGCGATGTCGATGGGCAGCGATTTGATCGTCTGCGGCGCACCATCGACCAACGGCGTGTCCAGCCCGGCAAAGCGCACGCGCTTGGCATCGCCGCCAATCCGCGCCCGGTCGAGCAGGTCACGGAGGCGCACGCCGCGCCACACCGCATTGCCCATCGCGCCATGGCCCCACTGCGCCCCCCCGACACGCGGGGCGGAAAAGCCGCGGCTGTTGCCGGCGCATTGGTTGACGGCGGTCACCTCAACCGTCTCGCCCGCCGCCGCGACCTCGGCCAGGGTCAGCTGCACCGGCGCCTTCACAGCACCGCGCAGGGTGAGCCGAAAGCTGGCTGGATCGATGCTGGTCGGCATTGCGCCGCCCGCCCAGCGGACGAAAAAGCGGTCGTTGGGGGTCAAGAGCGCGTCGTCGAACACCGCCATCGGCGTTTCGAGGAGCGGCGGGCGGACACGCTGGACGATCATGTCGCGCTTGTCGGCGAAGGTGGCCGCCAGTGGCCGCTCACCTGGCCCATCCACCAGCCCCAGATCGATGCGCCGCATGCCGCCAGCCAGCAGGGGAGCGGCGACCAGCCCTCCGGCTGCGGTCGTCAGGATGGTGCGGCGCGTGAACATGATGCCTGACTGCCAGCCGCGCCGGACAGCGTCAATGCGGCATTGGCCGCGTCAGGCGTAGTGCGTGCCCGTGGCACCCTTCAGCAGGATTTCGGCGATTTCGGCGGTGCTGCCCGTCACGAGCAGCGATGCGCCGCCGACCATGCCGACGGTCGTCTGGCCATTTTCGGCCTCGCGCAGAAAGGCGACGTTGCTGGCGACGACCTGATAATTGCCGCCGCGCGATTTGAGTTCGATGAATTTCATGGGTTTTGCTCCTGTCGCGGTTCGGTTTACCGACGAAACTTCTCCATCGCATTAACGCCATTTCCTACAGCGAAAGGCCGCGCTACCGTCGGCGCTTTGGATAAAGATTGTACCGTCCGAAAAGCGGACATTTTGTGCAATCTTGAGTGAAGTTGCGCAGTTTTCCGCGCCCTTTGGACCGGGCCAGACCAGGAGCGAATCGGCATGTGTGATGAATTGACCGAAGGCGATCTCGACCGCGCGGGCATGCCGGTGTCGCGGCGCGGCTTTGCCGGCCTGGTGGCGGCGGGCGGGGCGGCCCTGGCCTCCACCGCGCTCGCCCCCGCTGCGCTCGCAAAGGGGCCAAGGGTGAAGGGCCGCGACGTCGTCATCACCACCCCCGATGGCCAGGCCGATGGCTGGTTCGTCCATCCGGTGCGCGGCAAGCATCCCGCCGTGGTGATCTGGCCCGATATTCGCGGCCTGCGCCCGGCCTTTCGGCAAATGGCTGACCGACTGGCGGGGGAGGGCTATGCCGTGCTGGTCATCAACCCCTTTTACCGCGACGCGGCGGGTGAAGTGGTCAAGCCCGCCGATGATTGGACCCAGCCCGCCATTCGCGAACGGCTGTTCGGCTATGCCGGCAAATTGACCCGCATGGCGACGGAGGGCGACGCGCGCGCCTTTGCCACTTGGCTGGACGGGCAAAAGTCGGTGGATCGCAAACGCGGTATTGGCGTCACGGGCTATTGCCTGGGCGGGCCGCTGACCATCTATTCGGCCATGGCGGTGCCCGACCGCTATCGCGCCTGTGGCAGTTTCCACGGCAGCCGCCAGTCGAACGACACACCCACCAGCCCGCATCTGGGGATCACCGAAACCCGGGCCCAATATCTCTTCGCGCTCGCCGAGAATGACGACGCGCGCGACCCCAAGGAAAAGGAGCGGCTGCGCAGCATCTTGGCCGGGCGGCCTGGCTTTAACGAGGTGGAGGTCTATGCCGGGGCGCAGCATGGCTGGTGCGTTCCCGATGGCCGCGCCTATAATGAGGCGGCGGCCGAAAAGGCGTGGGGACGGATGCTGGCGCTGTTCAAGGCGGCGCTGTGATCGCAGGCACCGTAGCCCTGAGCCTGTCGAAGGGCGCGGCACGTGGGAGCACGAATGGTGCGCAGCCGAGCCACGTGCTTCGACAGGCTCAGCACTTCGGTTTATCATTCTAGATAGACAGTCGGCGATGCCGCGCCTGATCCTGTTCAACAAGCCCTGGGGCGTGCTCCCACAATTCACCGACCGCAGCATGGACGGCGCACCGCGCGCGACCTTGTCCGCCTTTATTGATGTGCCAGGCGTCTATCCGGCGGGGCGGCTGGACCGGGACAGCGAGGGGTTGATGCTGCTCACCGACGACGGACGGTTACAGGCGCGCATTGCCGATCCGCGCCACAAGCTGCCCAAAACCTATCTGGTGCAGGTGGAGGGGCTGGTCGGCGACGCCGCGCTTGCGGCCTTGCGCAGCGGTGTGCTGCTGAAGGATGGGATGACGCGTCCCGCCGCGGCAGAGGCGATCGATGCCCCGCAGCTGTGGCCGCGCGACCCGCCCATCCGCGTCCGCCAGTCCATCCCCGACAGCTGGTTGCGCCTCTCTTTGCGCGAAGGGCGGAACCGGCAAGTGCGGCGGATGACGGCGGCGGTGGGCCTGCCAACGCTGCGGCTGGTGCGCTGGTCGGTCGGCGGGTGGAGCTTGGATGGTTTGGCGCCTGGCCAATGGCGCGATGCTTGATTGGCGCGCGGCGTTGCGGCACAGCAGGGCAAAAGGCAGGGAGACGTCAGCATCATGTGGACACGGCGCAGCACGATGGCGGCTCTGGGCGCGGCGATGGCAATGTCGGGCAGGGCAGGGGCAACGACGTCGCCCAATGCCGATGTCGGGCGGTTCCGCAAACCGCCGCGCCTGCGCCCCGGCGACACCATCGGCCTGATCGAACCCGCCTCCGCCAGCGATGAGGCGTTTCAGCTGACATTGGTCGAAGAAGCCATTGCCGCAATGGGGCTGAAATCGAAACGCGGCGCGTCGGTGCTGGGGCGGCATGGCTATCTGGCCAACACCGACGAAAAGCGCGCTGCCGATATCAATGCCATGTTTGCCGACCCCGAAGTGCGCGCCATTTTCGCAGTGCGCGGCGGCTGGGGCAGCGCGCGGCTGCTCCCCTATCTCGACTGGCGGCTGATCAGCGCCAATCCGAAACTGGTCATCGGTTTTTCCGATATCACGGCGTTGCACATGGCCATTGCCGCGCGGGCGCAGTTCACGACCATTCACGGCCCCAATGGCGGCAGCGCGTGGGGCAAGGCGTCGGTGGACCATTTCCGGGCGCTCGCCTTTGACGGTGCCACGCCGACGCTCGTCAATCCCGAAGGGGGGGAGGACCGGCTGGCGCAACGCCGCTGGCGCACCCAGCCGCTGGGCAAGGGCGGCAAGGCGCGCGGGCGCCTGCTCGGCGGCAACCTCACTGTGCTGACCGCGCTGGCGGGGACCCCGTGGCTTCCCGATTTCCGGGGCGCCATCCTGTTCCTGGAGGATGTGGACGAGGCCGAATATCGGATCGACCGGATGCTGACCCAGCTGGGGCAGGCGGGCGTGCTGGGCGGCCTTGCGGGCGCGGTCTTTGGCCAATGCACCAACTGTGTCGGCTCCAGCAGCGGCAATTACGGCGGCTTTACCCTGGGCGATGTCCTGCGCCATCATCTGGGACGGTTGGGCATCCCCGCCTATCAAGGGGCCTGGTTTGGCCATATCACCGACCAGTTCAGCCTGCCGGTCGGTGCCTGGGCGGAAATAGACGCCGACGCGGGCACGATCCGGATGCTGGAACCGGCAGTGGCATAAGGTCATGTCCGATCCGCATCGCAACTGGCATTGACGCCCACAAGCCCACCCTCGTATAGGTGTTCCAGAGTATGGCGGCCCGTCCAAGGGTCGCCTTCTTTGTTTTCGCGCCTTGCTGCAAAAGGGGAATTCTACCCATGTCGATCACGCCGTTGATGCCCGTTTATCCGCGCTGCGGGTTTCGCCCGGTGCGCGGCGAGGGGGCCTGGCTGATTTCGGAGGATGGCAGCCGCGCGCTGGATTTTGCCAGCGGCATTGCGGTCAATCTGCTTGGCCATGGTCATCCGCATCTGACCAAGGCGATCCAGGAACAGGCCGCGACGCTGATGCATGTGTCGAACCTCTATGGCAGCCCGCAGGGAGAGAAGCTGGCACAGCGGCTGGTCGACACGACCTTTGCCGACACGGTGTTCTTCACCAATTCGGGGGCCGAGGCGGTCGAGTGTGCGATCAAGACCGCGCGCGCCTTCCATCAATCGGCGGGGTCGGACCGGTTCGAGATTATCACCTTCAAAAACGCCTTTCACGGGCGCACCATGGCGACGATTTCGGCGAGCAATCAGGACAAGATGCACAAGGGCTTTGCCCCGCTGCTGAACGGCTTTGTCTATGTCGATTTCGATGATCTGGCGGGGGCCGAGGCCGCGATTACCGAGCGCACTGCGGGCTTTCTGGTCGAGCCCATTCAGGGCGAGGGCGGGGTCCGCCCCGCGTCGGACGCCTTCATGCAGGGCCTGCGCAAGCTTGCCGATCAGCATGGCATCCTCCTGATTCTGGACGAAGTGCAGTGCGGCGTGGCGCGCACCGGCGCGCTCTATGCGCATGAGCTTTACGGGATCACGCCCGATATCATGGCGTCGGCCAAGGGCATCGGTGGCGGCTTTCCGCTGGGCGCGTGCCTGGCAACCGAACATGCCGCGCGCGGGATGGTGATCGGCACGCACGGATCCACCTATGGCGGCAATCCGCTCGCCATGGCGGCAGGCAATGCGGTGTGGGATGTGGTCGCCAACGACGAATTTCTGGCCCATGTGCGCATCACCGGGGAAAAGCTGCGCGCGGCGATGGAACAGTTTATCGGCAACTACCCCGATCTGTTCGTCGGTGTGCGCGGCAAGGGGTTGATGCTGGGCATTCAGATGACGCACGAAACGCGCAATTTCGTTGCCCATCTGCGCGATCATCACGGCCTGCTGACCGTTGCGGCGGGCGACAACACCCTGCGCGTCCTGCCGCCGCTGACCATCGATGACAGCCATATTGCGACCTTCATCGAAAAATTGTCGGCGGGCGCGGCCAGCTACGCCGCCCCGGTTGCGGCGTGACGCGTCACTTCCTGAACCTGTCCGATGCGGGCGGGGATGCCATTGCCGCGATGCTGGCCGACGCCATCGACCGCAAGGCCGCGCGAAGCGGTTGGCCGAAGGGTCAGGCCGATGCCGACACCCCGCTCGCGGGCCATGTGCTGGCGATGGTGTTTGAAAAGAACAGCACGCGCACCCGCGTGTCGTTTGAAATGGCGATGAAGCAGCTGGGCGGCAGCGCGATCGTGATGACCGGTGACCAGATGCAGCTGGGGCGCGGCGAGACGGTGGCGGATACCGCGCGCGTCCTGTCGGGCTATTGCGACGCCATCATGATCCGCACAGACGATCATGCCAAGGTTGAGGAAATGGCGGCGCATGCCAGCGTGCCGGTCATCAACGGGCTGACTGACCTGTCGCACCCGTGCCAGATTGTCGCGGACCTGCTGACGCTGGTCGAAAGCGGGAAGGCGCTGCCCGGGCTGGAGCTGGCGTGGCTGGGCGATGGCAATAATGTCCTGTCCTCGCTGATCGAGGCGGCGGGCATGTTCAAATTCCATGTCCGGGCAGGGGTGCCGCAGGGATATGATCCCGACGCCGATTTCGTCCGGGCCGCAGAGGCAGCCGGCGCGCGGATCAGCATTCACCGCGAAGCGGAAGCGGCGGTGCGCGGGGCCGATGTCGTCGTCACCGACACCTGGGTGTCCATGGGTCAGGACCATGCCCATAACAAGCTGGCGGCGATGGCCCCTTATCAGGTCGATGCGCGGTTGATGGCGGCGGCGAAGGGCGACGCGCTCTTCCTCCACTGTCTGCCCGCCCATCGCGGCGAAGAGGTGACCGATGCGGTGATCGATGGGCCGCAAAGCCGGGTGTGGCAAGAGGCGGAGAACCGCGTCCATGCCCAAAAGTCGGTGCTGCTGTGGGCGCTGGGGCGGCTGTGACGATGGAAATGGACACGGGTTTTGACCAGCCATTGCTGTTCACCGTTGCGGCGCATCATGTGCGCGGACGGCTGGTGCGGCTGGGCCCGGTTCTGCAGGCCATATTGGCGGCCCATGCCTATCCGCCTACGGCTGAAAAGCTGTTGGCGGAATCGCTGGTGCTGACCGCGCTGCTGGGCTCGACGCTCAAGGATGCGGGCAGCCAGCTGACGCTTCAGGCGCAAACCGGGGGCGGCCCCATCGACCTGCTCGTGTGCGATTGGCAGGGCGGGGTGATGCGCGGATATCTGAAATTCGATGCCGAACGGCTGGCGGCGGCGGGGCCGAACCCATCGCTGTTTGCGCTGTTCGGGGGCGGTTTTCTGGCCATCACCTTTGACCAGGCGCTGACCGGCGAACGCTATCAGGGCATTGTCCCGCTGGAGGGTGAGGGGATTGGCGCGGCAGCCGAACATTATTTCGAACAGTCCGAGCAAATCCCAAGCCTGATCCGCCTGGCCGCCCGCCACGACCGCGGTAAAGGCTGTATTGCGGGCGGCCTGCTATTGCAGCATTTGCCAGAAGGCGAGGTGGGGCGGGACCGGCTGCACGTTCGCCACGACCATCCCGAATGGGCGCATGCGCGGACCATCGCCGAAACGCTGCGCAGCGACGAGCTGACCGATCCCCATCTTTCGCTCGACCGGATTGCCTGGAACCTGTTCCATGAGGATGAGGTGCGGGTGCAGCCCGGCGGCGCGCTGACCAAGGGGTGCCGGTGCAGTATCGAACATTTTCGTAGCGTGCTGGGTCAATTTGCCGCCGATCAGCGCCGCGAGATGGCCGATGATGATGGCCTGATCGCGGTTGACTGCGCCTTTTGCTCGCGCGTTTTTCCCATTGAACTGCTCAGCATCGATACGGCGCATTAAAGGCTCCGGCGCCGCCGCGTCGGGTGTGACAAATATTGTTAGGCGGCTTCGGCGCTGGAACTGCCCCTTGCCCTTCGCCCGCTTAGCCCTTAATCTCGTGTCAATCGGGGTCGCACTATCGGACACACGCCGCGTTGCGGCGCTTGGGGTTTTGGCAAGATGGCGATCGCTTTTTCTTCATGGCGGAGCGGTATGGCAGGCGCGCTGACCGTGCTGTTGCTTGCGGTTCCCGTGGTTGCTCAGGCCCCATCCCTGGCCATGCTCGACGGACTTGAGCGTGGCAATTGGGAGGTGCGTCAGCGTGGCAGCAATGCGCTGGTCAAGTCGGTTTGCGTCGGTGATGCGCGGGCCTTTCTGCAATTGCAGCATTCGCGCGGCGGCTGCTCGCGCTATGTGATTGCCGACGGGGCAGAAGAGATCACAGTGCATTACACCTGCCCCGGCGCTGGCCATGGCCGCACGACCGTGCGCCACGAAACCAACCGGCTGGTGCAAATCGACACCCAGGGAATTGCCGGGGGCGCGCCGTTCAGCCACGCCTATGAGGCCCGCCGCACCGGCGGATGCTGAACCCCTGGTCGGTAACGCGGCGTTAACCATGTCCTGTTAGACCGGCGGTTGTGTATATCGGCTTCGATATGCCTTCCTCTCCCTTGGGCTTTGGCTCAAAACTGGGCCGTGCGGGGTTTGCCCCGCGCGGCCCGCTTCTTGTGCGCGGCGGCTTGCGGCGGCGGCGCGCGCGGCGTAACGGCGCGGGGTGATGGACAATCTAGCTGGAAAATCGGTGGTCGTGCTGCTGTCGGGCGGGCTCGATTCGCTCGTCTGCACCGGGCTGGCGCGCGCGGCGGGCGCGCGCATCATCGCGCTGACCATTGACTATAACCAGCGCCACCGGGTCGAACTGGACGCGGCGCGGGCCATTGCCGCCCAACTGGGGGCCGCCGAACATATCATCCTGCCGCTCGATCTGCGGCGGTTCGGTGGATCGGCGCTGACCGACGACATTGCGGTGCCCAAGGATGGCGTGGGCGCTGACATTCCGGTCACTTATGTGCCCGCGCGCAACCTCATCTTCCTCTCGCTGACCCTTGGCCTTGCTGAAGCGCGCGGGGCGCGCGACATCATCATCGGGGTCAATGCGCTGGATTATTCGGGCTATCCCGATTGCCGCCCCGATTTCATCCATGGCTTTGCGCAGCTTGCCCGGCTGGCCACCAAAGTGGGCGACGGCGGCGAGGATTTTGCCATCCACGCGCCGCTGCAATATCTGGGCAAGGCCGACATTGCGCGCGAGGCGGAGCGGTTGGGCATTGATGCGGGGCTCAGCTGGTCCTGCTATGACCCCGCGCCTTCGGGCGAGCATTGCGGGCTGTGCGATAGCTGCCGGTTGCGCCGCAAGGGCTTTGCCGATGCCGGACTGGCCGACCCCACCCGCTATGCCGCCACGCCATGACCTATAGCGTCAAAGAGATTTTCCTGACGCTGCAGGGCGAAGGCGCCAAGGCCGGGCGGCGGGCGGTCTTTTGCCGGTTCAGCGGCTGCAATCTCTGGTCGGGGCGCGAGCGCGACCGGGCGAGTGCCATCTGCCGCTTTTGCGACACGGACTTTGTCGGCACCAATGGGGCAGGCGGCGGCAAATTTGGTGATGCCAGCGCGCTGGCAGAAGCCATCACCCGCTGTTGGGGCGACGGGGCGACCGAACGCTATGTGGTCCTGACCGGCGGCGAACCCATGTTGCAGGTCGACGCAGCCCTGATCGATGCGCTGCACGCCGCAGGCTTTACGATCGCGATCGAGAGCAATGGCACCTTGCCCGTGCCGCGCAGCATTGACTGGATTTGCATCAGCCCAAAGGCGGGAGCGCCGCTGGTCCAGACGTCGGGCGACGAATTGAAACTGGTCTGGCCGCAACCGGGGAGCGATATGGCGGCGCTGGCCGAGCTTAATTTCACCCACCATTTGCTCCAGCCACTGGACAGCGCGGCGGGCGCGGCCAATGTGGCGGCCTGCATCGACGCCGTGCGCGCCGACCCGCGCTGGCGGCTGTCGCTGCAAACACACAAATTGCTCGGCCTGCCCTGACGCGGCTTTGGACTTATTTGCCGCAAGCGACACCACCAACCGAAGCCCTGAACGCGTCAAAGGGCGTGGTGCCCATGTGAACCAGGGCCTCGTCCCGTGCCACGGGCTTCGACAGGCTCAGCCCTTCGGTTCCATCGAAATACGGTAGTGCCTGACCGCATGGGCGCGGTCTATTCCGTCGCTGCCTCGCTCTCGCTGTCGGCTTCCTCGGCGGCCTCTTCTTCCGCGGGGGCCGCTTTGGCTGCTTCGGCTTTTGCCGCGGCCTGGCCTTCGGCGGTCAGGACAGCGCTATTGTCAACGGCGGTGCCGTCAATGTCGGTGTCGTCGAGCAGGATCATCGCATCGCTGGCCGTGCCTGGCTCCACCTCCACCGCGTCCAATTTGGTGGTGGTTGTGGCCGGGCCCGATGCCATGTCGCAGCCGCCCAGCAGCAAGGCAGCCGGGGCAAGGAGAAGGAGGTTGTTCATCGTCACGTTGTTATCCTGCCGCGCCAACATTGTCGAGAAAGCCGGCAAGATGCGCCGCCAGCGCCGCGTCAAGCGCGGCAAAATCATCGCCCTTGGCCAATGCCGCCAGGCTGGTGACAGGATAATCGCTAATCCCGCACGGCACAATTCCGCCAAAATGCGACAGATCGGGGGCGACATTGACCGAAAAGCCGTGCATCGTGACCCAGCGTTTGACGCGCACGCCGATGGCACCAATCTTGGCCTCGCGGCCCGCCGAATCGTCGGTCCAGATGCCGATGCGGCCCGCCGCGCGCCGTGCCGGCACGCCCAGATCGGCCAGCGCCGCAATCACCCATCCTTCGAGCGCATGGACAAAGGCGCGCACATCGCGCCCACGCGCGGCCAGGTTGAGCTGGACATAGCCCACCCGCTGCCCCGGCCCATGATAGGTATAGCGGCCGCCGCGCCCGGCGGCGTAAACCGGAAAGCGCCGGTCCAGCAATTCCGCCGGATCCGCGCTGGTCCCGGCGGTGTAGAGCGGGGGATGTTCCAGCAGCCAGATGCGCTCGGGCGCGGTCCCAGCATGGATGGCGGCGGCCCGCGCGTCCATCTCGGCCAGCGCCTCTGGATAGTCGGTCAGACCGGGCGTCGTCACCCATTGCGGCTCTGTGATCATGGCGGCGCTCATGCCGGAGCGTGGGCGTGGCAGCAAGAGCCGAACGCTTTCGCGCTGGACATGCGCCGCGCGGCTTGTAACGCTGCACCCAGCACCAAAGGGGCAATAGGACGACCATGACACGGCTGGAGATTGATGTTGTCCTGCGCGATACATTTGCGCTGGTCGGCCGCGACTTTGGCCTGACGCTGTCGGTCGCTGCGGTTTTTTTCTTTCTGCCCAGCTTCATCTTCTACGGCTTTGTTCCGCTATCGGTGCCGCCGGCAACCGACGCCGGCGATGGGAATGCCGTATTTGCCGATTTGTTGGTGCATGGCCTTGCCTATCCGCTGCTCCTGCTGGGGACATTCAGCGCGGTGGGCAGCGTCATCATCATTCGGCTGTGGTTCCAGCCGGTGGGCGAAACGGTCGCCGCTGCGCTTGGCTATGCGATGGCGCTGGTTCCCGTCACCATCGCGCTGCACCTCGCTGTTAGCATTGCGACCATCGGCGGCATGATGTTGTTCATCATCCCGGGCATCATTATCAGCGCCCGGATGCTGATGACCAGCGCGCTGATCGCCGACCGGCCCTATGCCAGTCCGTTAGAGGCCTTTCGCGCCAGCTGGGCGCTCAGCCAGGGTAATGGCACACCGCTGTTCTTTCTGGCGCTGATCATTGGCATGATGACCATGTTGCTGGCCTTTACGCTGACCTTGCTCGATGGCAGCTTGGCCAGTGCGGCGCAGGCGGCACCGCGCGCCACCTTGGCCAGCGGCGTGACCAACGGCGTTGTCGGGCTGGTTGGCGGCATGTTGAACGCGGCGCTGGCGGCGGCGGCCTATCGGCGGCTGGCGCGGCCCGATGTCAGCCATATTTTTGAGTGACGATTTTCGCCCATCAGCGGAGCAGGGGAGGCAGCATATGAACCGGATCAGCATCAACCAGGCCTGGGCCTACGCCACCAGTTTCTTTGGCGATCAACATGCCAATCACGCCATCTTGCTGATCGGTGTGGGGATTGGCGGCCCGCTGCTGTTGAGCATTTTGACGGGCGGGGCGTCGGCGGGGGCCATGGTGACACCGGACCAGCTGGCGTCGGGCGCCGCGATTGGCGCGATCAGCGGGCTGGCAATTCTGGCCGCGCTCATTGGCTATATCCTGCAATCGGGCAGCTATTTCGCGTCCTGGCGGATGGGGCTGGAACCAGGTGAGGAAACCATTGGATCGGCGCTGGGATATGGTTTGGTTGCGGCGCTGCCGGTGTTGCTGGTTTCGCTGGGCTTCCTTTTGCTGATCGGGATTTTGGCCGGCATGGTTTTTGGCGCGGCGCTGTTCCCCATGCTGCTCGGCAATAGCAGCCAGGCGATGTCGACCGGAACGGCGGGGCTGGTGCTGCTGGCACTGCCGGTGTTTCTGGCCTTGCTTTTGTGGCTGGCAGCGCGCTTTTGCTGCATGGGACCGGTGATGGCGGCGTCCCGCAGCCTTAATCCGCTGACGGCGCTGGCCGAATCCTGGCGGATGACCGCGGCGTCGCAGTGGAAGCTGATGGGCTATTTCGTGCTCATCTTCATCGTCGTCATCATCCTCAGCATGATCGTCGGCATGGTCGCGGGCGTGTCGATGCTGGCCAGCGGCGGGTCGGTAACGGGCCTTTCCACCGGCGCGTTGATTATTGGCGCGCTGCTCAGCATTCCGACAGCCTATCTGACCGTGGCGGTGCCCGCCGGCATTTACCAGGCGCTGGGCGGAACCAACGCGGGCGAGGTATTTTCCTGAACTGGGGTGGGGGTAGCGCCGCGCCGCGCGGTGGCTAGCCCCATTTGGCCAGCGGCGGCAGGCTCATCAAAATGGCGTCGATATTGCCCCCGGTTTTCAGCCCGAACAATGTGCCACGGTCATAAACCAGGTTGAATTCGGCGTAGCGGCCGCGCCAGCTGTACAGCTGCTCCAGTTCGGCGTCGCCAAAGGGCTCTGCCATCCGGGCCCGCACGATACGCGGAAAAATGTCGAGAAACGCCTCGCCGACATCACGTGTGAACTGAAAATTGCGGTCAAAGGCGGCATCATCGCCGCATTCGAGATGGTCATAGAAAATGCCGCCAACGCCGCGCGCCACGCCGCGGTGCGGGATGAAGAAATAGTCCTCCGCCCATTGCCGATAGCGGTCATAGACGTCGGGGCCATAGGGCATGCAGGCCGCGCGCAGCCGCGCGTGGAACGCCGCCGTGTCGTCGTCGCGCGGCAACGGCGGATTCAGGTCGGCACCGCCGCCAAACCAGCGCTTGGTGGTGACCAGGAACCGCGTGTTCATATGCACGGCGGGAACATGGGGGTTGGCCATATGCGCGACCAGGCTGATGCCGGTCGCGAAAAACTGCGGGTCGGCCTCGGCACCATGGATGGTGCTGGCGAACTCTGGCGCAAACTCACCGCTGACGGTGGACACATTCACGCCGACTTTTTCAAACACCTTGCCCTTCATCACCCCGCGAACGCCGCCGCCGCCCGCCCCGGGGGCCAGGCCGGGGGCCTCGCGATCCCAGGCCAGATAGGCAAAGCTGGCGTCGCTGCCTGCCTCCCGCTCAATCGCCTCAAACTCTGCACAGATGCGCGTGCGCAGGGCTTCGAACCAATCGCGCGCGGCCTGCTGCTGCGGGTCTAGGGTGAGCATCGGGGATATCCTTCGGTTTGACGCAGGGCTTCGGCAAGGCCGATGCCAGCCGCAACGGCAAGATTCAAGGAACGAAAACCGGCGCGCAGCGGAATGACCACATGAGCATTGGCCGCTGCATGCACCGCCGCAGGAACCCCGGCAGATTCGCTGCCGAACAGCAAAATGTCATCGGCCTGAAACCGGAACCGGGGCAGGGGGGTGGAGCCTTTTGTCGTGAACAGCACCAGCCTTTGCGTTTCGATGCTGCGCGTGAAGGTCGCCCAATCGGGGTGGCGTGCCGCGCGGACGGCGTCGGCATAATCCATGCCCGCGCGCTTCAACGCCCGGTCGGCGAAGGCAAAGCCGCACGGTTCGACAATATCGACGTCCACCCCCAGGCAAGCCGCCGTGCGCAGGATGGTGCCGACATTGCCGGCAATTTCGGGTTGATACAGGGCCAGACGCATGGGCGAAGGATTAGCGCAAGAGGCGTGGAAATGCGACTGTTTCGCAAGTGGAAATTGCCTGTTGGCAAGCTGGGGCGACGCCGCTATCAGGCGCGCAATTCCGGGCGAATTCAGCAGGGTTAATGGACCATATTCCAACCGGCCCTGTGCAATATTCCGCTACGGAACAAAGCGTTCATACCAGATAAAGGCAAAGGCATTTCGCATGGCCACTGAGACGGTAGAAACCGCCGGAGTCGAAACCGGTGTTCGGCGCCGCGATTTCATCCACATTGCCACGGCCAGCTTTGCAGGCGTGGGTGCGGTTGCGATCGTGCTGCCGCTGGTCAATCAGATGTCGCCGTCGGCGGCCGTGATGGCCTTGTCGTCAACCGAGGTGGATGTTGCCGCGATTCAGCCGGGGCAGGCGATCAAGACGAGCTGGCGCAAGCAGCCGGTGTTCATTCGCAATCTGACCCCCGCCGAAATCGAAGAGGCGAACAAGGTTGCCCCGGGCGACCTGCGGCAGGTGCAGACGCTCGCCGAACGGACGAAGCCGGGCAAGGAGAATTGGCTCGTCACCCTGGGGGTGTGCACGCATTTGGGCTGTGTCCCGCTGGGCGCGGCAGAGGGGGAAAATAAGGGGGATTTTGGCGGCTATTTCTGCCCGTGCCATGGTTCGCACTATGATACGGCTGGCCGCATTCGCAAAGGCCCGGCACCGACCAATTTGGAAGTGCCACCCTATGAATTCACGTCCGATACCGTTGTTGTGATCGGCTGAGGAGCGCGACGATGAGCTTTCCCTGGGCAAATGAATATAAGCCGCAGCACCCATTCATGCAGTGGATGGACGAAAAACTGCCGCTTCCGCGTTTTGTCTATAACGCGGTCGGCGGCGGCTATGAAGTGCCGCGCAATCTCAACTATTTCTGGAACTTTGGCGTTCTCGCCGGTGCGGCGTTGATGATCCAGATCATCACCGGCATCGTGCTGGCGATGCATTATGCCGCCAACGTCAATGTCGCGTTCAATTCGGTCGAATATATCATGCGCGACGTGAATGCTGGCTGGTTCATCCGCTACGCGCACATGAACGGCGCGAGCATGTTCTTCATCGTCGTCTATCTCCACATTTTCCGTGGCCTTTATTATGGTTCGTACAAGGCGCCGCGCGAAATGGTGTGGCTGCTGGGCGTGACCATCTTCCTGCTGATGATGGCGACGGCTTTCATGGGCTATGTGCTGCCGTGGGGCCAGATGAGCTTCTGGGGGGCGCAGGTCATCACCGGTTTCTTCTCGGCCATTCCGGTGGTTGGTGAACCCCTGCGCGTCTGGCTGCTGGGCGGTTTCGCGCCCGACAATGCGGCGCTCAACCGCTTCTTCTCGCTTCACTATCTGCTGCCCTTCGTGATTTTGGGGGTGATTATCCTCCACGTCTGGGCGCTGCATATTCCGGGTTCGTCGAACCCCACGGGCGTGAGCGTGAAGTCGAAGGAAGATACGGTTCCCTTCCACCCCTATTATACGGCAAAGGATGCCTTTGGCCTGGGCGTGTTCCTGCTCGTCTTTGCCAGCCTGGTGTTCTTCACGCCCAACCTGCTGGGGCATGCGGACAATTATATCCCGGCGAACCCGCTGTCGACGCCAGCGCACATCGTGCCGGAATGGTATTTCTGGCCATTCTATGCGATCCTGCGCGCCTTTACCTTTGACTTCCTGTGGATCCCGGCAAAGCTGTGGGGCGTGATTGCGATGTTCGCATCCATTGCGCTGCTCTTCTTCCTGCCGTGGCTCGACAAGTCGCCGGTGCGCTCGGCCACCTATCGTCCGCTGTACCGGAAGTTTTTCTGGGCGCTGGTCGCATGCATCATCTTGCTCGGCATCTGCGGCAAGATGCCGGCGGAACAGCCGTGGGTGCTGCTGAGCCAGTTGGGGTCGATCTATTATTTCGCCCATTTCCTGATCATCATGCCCTGGATTGCCCGTGTTGAGCGGCCGCTTCCCATGCCCGCTTCGATTACTGAAGCGGTGCTGGCCAAGCACCAGCCGGCGGCTGCGGCACCCACGCTGCAACCCGCCACGGCCTGAGCAGCGAACGGGTAAGGAGCATCAAAATGTCGGTTCGTCTGTTCGCTTTCCTGGGTGGTCTTGGTTTCATCGCGGCACTGGTGCTGGCGATCCTGACGACGCCGCTCAAGAATGAGCCCAACGCGATGTACAGCTTCGTCAAGAAGCCGCGTCAGGTCGATTTGCCCAGCGATGGGCCCTTTGGAAAATTCGACCAGGCGCAGCTGCAGCGCGGGCTGAAGGTTTACAAAGAGGTGTGTGCTGCCTGCCACAGCCTCAACCTGGTCGCGTTCCGCAACTTCGCGGACCTGGGATATGACGAGGGGCAGATCAAGGCGCTGGCCAAGTCGATGACGGTGCCGTCGATCAACCCGGAAACGGGCGAACCGTCGACGCGTCCGGGGCTGCCTTCGGATGCCTGGCCGTCGCCCTATCCGAATGACGTCGCTGCGCGTGCCGCGAACAACGGTGCCGCACCGCCGGATTTGTCGCTGATCACCAAGGCGCGGGAAGGCGGCAAGGATTATATCTATTCTCTGCTGACCGGTTATCAGGCGCCGCCCGCCGACTTGCCCAAGGAACTGCAACCCACCGGTGTGCTGCAATACAACCCTTATTTCCCGAACCTGAACCTGGCCATGGCCGCGCCGTTGGCGATCGAGGGTCAGGTAACCTATGACGACGGTACCAAGGCGACCGTCGATCAAATGGCAAAGGATGTGACGGCGTTTCTGGTCTGGACCGCCGAACCGAAGCTTCAGGAACGGCATGCCGCGGGCTGGGCCGCAATCATCTTCCTGCTGATGTTCACCACGCTGGCCTATATGTCCTACAAGACGGTGTGGACCGACAAGAAACATTGATCGCATCCGGGAACGGGGGGCTGCTGTCCGCATGAATTGGCCGGCCCCCCGACCCGAGCTTGAGCTGGCGGCACTCGTCCGCACCATAACCGATTTCCCAAAGCCGGGAATTCAGTTCCGCGACATCACAACCCTCATCGGGGACCGGCACGGCTTTGCCGAGAGCGTACGGCGGCTGGCGGATCGCGCGGCGGGATATCGTCCCGATGCCATTGTTGCGGTGGAAGCGCGTGGCTTTCTCTTTGGTGCGGCGATGGCGGCAATGATGGGGCTGGGCCTGGTGCCGGTTCGCAAGGCGGGCAAGCTGCCCGGCGTGACCATCGGCGTCGATTATGCACTCGAATATGGAACCGACCGACTGGAACTGCATGAAGGCGCGGTGCGCCCGGGTAGCCGCGTCGTGCTGGTCGATGATCTGCTTGCGACCGGCGGCACGATTGTGGCGACCGCTGAGCTGATGCGGGCGGCGGGCGCCGATGTGGCTGCAGCCTTGTTTGTGATCGACTTGCCGGATTTGGGCGGCAGTGCGCGCTTGGCGGCGGCGGGATTGGCCTGCGAAACGCTCATCGCCTTTGAAGGCGATTAGTGCGGCCAGATCGAAGTTGGAATCGACCGCTGGATGCGCGTCCAAAACGGGGAGGGAGTTGCCGCTCCCCGGGTAAGCCCATCAAATCGGCAGCCAGCTTTGCTTCTTGCGGAACTTCATATAGCCGACATTGGCCCCCAGCCGCGCACCAACGCCAACGCGGATGGGGATCAGCACGACATCGCCGCGCCGCAAATAGCTGGCATTAAACCCGCCGACCAAATAGGCCGCGCCCTCGCCAGCGGGATAGCGTTTGTACAAATCCTCGCTGTCGTACAGATTATAGACCAGAACAAAGGTTTTCGCGGCATTGGCCCCGGCGTCAAAGCCAATGGACGGCCCGGTCCAATAGGCCGGCTTTTCGCCCTCCACCTTGTGGTGCAGCGTCCCGGAACCATAGCGCACCCCCAGCACAAAGGCACCGCCCGCTTCGCGGCCAACAATATAGGCGTTGGGCTCTCCCTGTTCCTTCAGAATTTTTTCGATGAGCTTGGCCAGTCCCTCGGCCCCCTTGCCAAATACGCCCTCAGCCGCGCCGATCAGGTCATCCTGCTTGAAAGTGGTGCCCGGTGCCGCCGCGACAGCCGGGGCGGTGCCGATGCCGGGGGCTGCTTCGTCGTCGCTCGTCTCGGCGATCGAGCCCGGCGAACCCGGGGCCAGCAAATCATCGTCGACGGTGTCGGTCGAGCGTCCTGGGGTCGGCGCTGCCTTGTTTGCGGCTTTTGGCAAATCGGCGTCAATGGCGGTGTTGGGATCCACCTCGGTCATCTGCGCGGCCACTGATGGGCTCAGCACCATCAGCAGCGCGGCGGCACCCGCGCGGATTAATCGGCCTGAAATGGACAGCGTCATTCGAAATTCCATTCTTTCCCTCACGACGCCGCAAACGGATTGCGCGCACCATCGACCCGCCAAGGATGATGAATCAGATTGGCGCACAGGCAATGAACGGGCGATGACCCGAGTCGAAAATGCGCCAGACCGAATCCCGGAGCGGGCAAAGGCCGTATCGGGAGCGCGCAATGGTTTTAAGCGTTGCAGCCCGTCGGACGGCTGGCTATAGGCCGCCAAAGGTCATCGCCCGGCCAGCACCGGGCTCCGCGCGGAGACGTGGGTGAGTGGCTGAAACCAACGGTTTGCTAAACCGTCGTAGGGGTACACCCCTACCGAGGGTTCGAATCCCTCCGTCTCCGCCACCTTTGGTCCTTACCCAAAATCACGGTCAGCAACCCGGGCTAACGGCTGAAATAGGGCGTTGCCTTACCGCCGGTGTTGTCTGTCCATTGCGGGGTGCGGCCCAGTAGCTTGGGCGCGTGTTCGCTGATGGCCGTCTGGCTTGCCGCCGTGTCGGCGATCAGCCGTCCCTGATCCAGCCAGACTATCCGGTCGGCATATTGGGCGACCAGGGCAAGGTCATGCAGCACGACGATAACCGTTTTGCCGCTGCGCGCGAAAGTGGCCAGCTGGTCCAGCACGGCATATTGCCGCCCAATGTCGAGCGCGGCGACCGGTTCATCCAACAACAATATGGGGGTATCGGCGACCAGCACGCGCGCGAGGGCCGAGAGCGCGCGTTCGCCGCCCGACAGGCGATCGACGGGCGTATCGGCCAGATCCGCAATGCCGCACTGGGCAAGGACCGCATCGACGCGGCCATCCGCCGCACGCTGGGCCGCCTCTATGGCATACAGCCCCAGCGCAACGCTGGCCCGCACCGGCATGGCCCAGGCAAAATCGTGGATTTGCGGCAAATAAGCGAGGCGGCGCGCTCGCGTGCCATGGCTTAGACTGTGGAGGGGTTCATCCTGCACCACAACGGTGCCCGTAACCGGGATCAGCCCGGCAATCGCGCGAAGCAGGGTGGATTTGCCGGCGCCATTGGCACCCACCACAGCCACCAGCTGCCCCGCATGGATGGTTGCCGACAGCGGTTGAATACGCTGCACCCTGCCGCTGCGGGCGGCGAGGTTGTCGATGCGCAGCTCAGCCATGCGATTGCGCCCCCCGCCGCCATGCGATCAGCATGAACAAGGGCGCACCGGCAAGCGCCGCGACCACGCCCAGCCGCAATTCGGTGCCGGTCGGGGCCAGGCGGATGAGCATATCGGCCAGCATCAGCATGGCAGCACCGGCCAATCCCGCCGGAAGCAAAATCCGGCCCGGATCATGGCCGAACCACGGCCGCACCAGATGCGGAGCGACGATGCCAACGAAGCCCACCGCGCCGGCGAGGGCCACGGCTGCGCCAACCGCCAGGCCCGTGCCGCCAATGACGACGATGCGCGCCCGCCGCTGATTCAGGCCATGCGCGATGGCCGCGACGTCGCCAATGGCCAGCAAGGCGAGTGCGCGGCGCTGGGTGAACAGCAGCAGCGAACCTGCGACAATGAGCGGCGCGGCCACCGCGACATCGCCCAGCGACCGGTTGGCTACCGAACCCAGCGACCAATTGACCAGATCGGACAGCGAAAAGGGATTGGGTGCAAAGTTTAGGATGAGCGCCATCAACGCTCCGGCAAAGCTGGACAGGCCGACCCCCACCAAAATCAAGCTGGTGACCCCGTGCAACCGGTGGGCAAAGGCGGCGAGCAGCGCGGTCGCGGCCAGCGCGCCGCCGATCGCCCCGGCTGCGACGGCCCCGGCATGGTCGGCGGCCAGGCCGAAATAGAGAACCATTGTTGCCCCCAATGTAGCGCAGGCCGAGACACCCAGGACGCCAGGCTCGGCGAGCGGGTTGCGGGTCAGACCCTGGAGCGCCGCACCCGCGATGCCCAGGGCAAAACCCGTCAGCAACGCCGCCACGCTGCGCGGGAGGCGCAGTTCGCCAATGATGATGGTCGCCGCCGGATCGTCACCGCGCAGGGCCGCCATCAATGTGGCCACATCCATGCCCTGCGGTCCGGTCGCCAAGCTGGCGACCAGCAAAAGGCCAAGCGCGGCGAGCAACAGGGGCAGGGCGCTGCCCGTCATGTTGCCGGACCCAAATGACGGCGCAGCGCCGTAAGCGCACGCAGCGCGTCACCGGCCAGCCAATTGCCACAGGCCAGCGCGCTGCCCGGAACATCGGCCCGTGGCAAGGCCGCCACCACTTTGCGCATGCGCGGGTGGGTGGAGGCCGACCAGCGATCCTGGCGATAGCGGGCGCTGTCGAAAAATGCGGTCAAGACGGCATCGGGGGGACGGCGGACCATGGCCTCCACCGGCAGGCTGCCCCAGCCAGGGGCATCGCGGACGGTTTGAAAGCCTGCCGCAACGATGACCTGGCCGACGAAGGAGTCGGCGCCCGTGGTGACATCGCCGGGCGTCATATACAGCAGGCGCGGGCGGCCTGACGCGCCGGGGACAGGCGCTGGCGACGCTTGGGAAGGGGGGGCTGGGGCAGGGGGTGCAGCCGCCAATGCGCCCTCAAACTGGCGCGCCAGCCGGTCTGCGCGCGGCATGGCGTCGAGCGCGCGGCCTACGCGGCGCATTTCCGCCGCCACACCCTGGATATTGGGCACGAAATTGAGCTGCACGACGGTGATGCCCAAAGCCGCAAGCTGTCGGTCAATCCCGGGAGCGCCGCCGTATAGCCGGACGGCATAGCGCGGGCGGAGCGCCGCAATCTCTTCCAGCGATGGCCGAATGGTGCGCAGTCCGCGGGCGCGAGGGGCCGCAAAGCTTGCATCGCTCGCCGCCTCTGGGGAGACCGCGCGAATCCGATCCGGCGCGACCAATCCCAACACGATCTGATCTGCGCAATAATCGAGCGACACGACCCCGTCACCCGCCGCAACGGGCCGGGGGTCCGCGTCCCCACAGCCCGTCAGCAGCAACGCTGCGCACCCAGCGGCGCACCGGGCGACGGGCGCGATCATTGCGTCCAGCGGAGCCCGGCATGGACGCCCCGGCCAAAGGTCGAATAGCCCGCGACGACCGTGTAGCGTTCGTCGAACAGATTTTCGACGCGGCCAAAGGCCTCCAATCCGCCCCCCAGCGGAAGCGCGGCGCGCAATGCGGCCAAGGCATAGCCATCGAGCCGAACGCGGTTGGCCGCGTCATCGAAGCTGTCGCTGGTCAGGGTCAGCGTCGTGCCCAGCCGCACACGCCATGGGGTTTGCCAGTCGGCGGTCAGGGCCACGCTGTCCCGCGGGCGCAACGCCAGCCGCTTTCCCAACAACGGCCCAGGCGAGCGATTGGTGGCGTCGGTTCGCGACCAGCTGGCCCGCAAATCTACGCCGTCCACTGGCTTTAACGCCAGTTCGATCTCCACTCCCGTGGCGCGGGCGCGGTCGATATTCTCCGACTGAAAGGTCGCGAAGGAAAAGGCGATAAGGTCGCGGCTGGTGCGCCGGAACCAGGTCATGCCAAGCGCCGCGCGCCCATCCAAAAACCGTTGTTCGACGCCAATGTCCAGGTTGCGGGCCGTTTCCGGGCGCAGCGACAGATTGCCAAAGGGCGGCTGACCTTCGCTCAGCGTCGGGGCCCGAAAACCCTCGGCCAGGCTCAGGCGCAGCTGCGTCTGCCCGCCGTTGGGCGACCAGGCCGCATGGGCCGCAAAGGTGGTTTGGCCGCCATAATCGCTATAGTCATCGTGGCGCAGCCCGCCCGTCAGGGACAGGCCGTCCACCGGACGTAGCACCAATTGGGCATAGGCGCTGGTCACCTGATTGGCGGCGCGATCGGGGATGGCTCCTTCAAAGCTGGTGCTGGTCCGGGTGCGTTCATGGTCGGCGCCCAGCACCAGCGTCGCGATGGACGCAGGCCGGACCTCGCCTTGCCAGCTCCAGCGATCGACCTTGCCGCTGATGTCGAAATTGTTGAAACTGAACGCAACGGGGTCGGTGCCGCGCCGGTCGATGTCGGTGCGGCTAAAGCTCAGCCGGTTGACGAACCGCCCGTCGAACAGGGCAAAGCGCCCGCCGATGTGGCCGGCAAACTGGCGGTTGCGGCTTTCGGGAAGGGCGTTGCCCCCCAATCCAAAAGGGCTGTCATATTCAACCCGGCCCCGCGTGTAGAAACCGCGCAGGTCAATCGCGGCATTGTCCCCCAGCGCAAGTTCCAGGCGGCCGTTGCCGGTGAAACTGGCAAAGCCGTCCCGCTCGGTGCCGTTGGTCAGGGCCGAAATACCCTTGCTCTGCAACCAGCCGCCGCCAATGCTCCCCTTCAACGCGCCGCGCGTGCCCGCAATATTGGCGGCAGTGCGCCAGCTGCTTGCCTGACCCGCTTCGGCGGTCGCGCGGATCGCCAGTTGGTCGCTGGGCAGGGCAGAGGTCAGCGCGATGACGCCGCCAATCGCCTGGCTGCCCCAGATGACCGAATTGGCACCGCGCAGCAGCTCGATGCGCTCAAAATTGCCGCTTTGCAGCGCCCCGAAATCAAAGGCGCCGTTGGGGCTCGACACATCATTGACGCGAACACCGTCGATCAGCACCAAGGTCTGCGCGCTGTTGCCGCCGCGCAGGAAAACACTCGTCTGGCTGCCCAGCGGTCCGCGCGCGGCGACCGCCACGCCCGGCAAACCGCGCAGGGCATCGGCAATGGTCGCGCTTTGCAGCGTCGCCAGCCGATCGGCATCGATCACCGTTATCGCCTGGCCGGCCTCCTCGCGGGGCTGTTCGACGCCGCTGGCGGTAACGATGATATCCGCGGCGTCTTCGGCCGCGAGGACCGGGGCCGCAACCAGCATCGGCACAAGGCCGACCCATTTGACAGAAGGAAGAGAAGGCATGAAAAACTCCTTTATGCAACGACCAAAATGCCGTTGCACAAGGGGGTTGCCCCTCGTCCGTTTTGGTGCACCCCGCCCAATCCGGATAACGGCAACGCGCGGCAGGTCTCCTGGCTCGCCGGGTCGGGGGTGCCGCGCCGCCTTCCCGGATTGCTCCAGTGGCATGATGGCGCGAACCTCGCCGGTCACAGTTGCGGGGGCAGCGCCGGTTTCTCACCGGCTTCCCTTTTCATCCCCGTCTCCGGGGAACCGTGCGTCACATGGGCGGGCTTATCCGCAAAGCGACGCCTCGCGCAAGCCATAAGGAGATGATAGGGCCGCTGCCATGTTTCGTTTCGACAACAGCTTCGCGCGCGACCTTCCCGGTTTTTACCTTGAATCGGTCGCAGAGCCAGCGTCCGATCCACAGCTTTGCTGCTATAATGATGCGCTTTCGGACGCGCTTGGCGTCGACCGGTCAGGGCTCAGCGACGCGGCGTTGGCCGCGATGCTGGTGGGCAATCAGCCCATTGCCGGGTCGCAACCGCTCGCCTTTGCCTATGCCGGGCACCAATTTGGCACCTTCAACCCGCAATTGGGCGATGGCCGCGCCTTGCTGCTGGGCGAGCATGTCACGCCAGCGGGCGAGCGGGTTGATGTTCAGCTCAAAGGGTCGGGGCGAACCCCTTTTTCGCGGGGCGGAGATGGCCGCGCGGCTTTGGGGCCGGTGCTGCGCGAATTTTTGATCAGCGAAGCGATGGCCGCGCTCGACATTGCGACGACGCGCGCGCTCGCTGTCGTCACGACCGGTGATAGGGTGTGGCGCGATCGGCCCCTGCCGGGTGCGGTGCTGACCCGGATTGCCGCCAGCCATTTGCGCATCGGGACCATCGAGTTTTTTGCGGCCCATGACGGGGCCGATGCGGTGCGGAAGATCGCCGACTATGCGCTCAATCGCCACTTTCCGTACCTTGCCGGGGCGGCAAACCCGCCATTGGCGCTTCTGGATGCGGTCATCGCTGGGCAATGTACATTGGTCGCGCGCTGGATGGCGGTCGGCTTTGTGCATGGCGTCATGAACACCGACAATATGACCTTGTCGGGCGAAACCATCGATTATGGCCCCTGTGCCTTTGTGGACAGCTATGCGGCGGATAGGGTGTTCAGCTCGATCGATACGGGTGGCCGCTATGCCTTTGGCCGCCAACCGCCCATCCTGCATTGGAACATGGCGCGGCTGGCCGAGGCGCTGTTGCCTGCCATCATGACCGTGGACCCCGAAGGGCAGGAAGCGGCCGTCGCGCTCATTAACGCGATACCCAATCGCTATACCGGCGTCATGCTGTCGGAGATGCGCCGCAAGCTGGGGCTGACCAGCGAGGAAGCCGAAGATGCGGCGCTGGTGCAGTCGCTTTTTGCCGCCATGGAGGGGCAAGCAATCGATTTTACCCAATTTTTTGCGACACTGACCGCCATCGCGGCGGGCGAGGCGCGCGGCACCTTTGCCCCGGCCATGTCTGAATGGATCGCGCGGTGGCAGGGGCGGCGGGGCCGGGACAGGGCCGACCCGCATCTGGCCGTGGCGACAATGCGCCGTGCCAACCCCCACATCATCCCGCGCAATCATATGGTTGAAGCGGCTCTGTCCGACGCTGTCGAGCGCAGCGATTTTGCCGCCTTCCATCGTCTGCTCGCGGAAATTCGCGATCCCTGGCGACCGCGCGCGGCGGGCGACCCCTTTGCCGCGCCGCCAGCGACCGATGCACCGCCCTATGTCACCTTCTGCGGAACCTGATCAACCGTTGGCTGCGGCGGCGCTGCGCATCAGGCGAAGCATGGACAGCGCGGCCAGCGCCCACACGGCCGCGGCGATGGCCATCGTCCAAATGGGTTCGGTGGGAAAGAATGTCTTGACGATGCTGCCCATCACGGTCGCCACCAGCAGCTGCGGGACAACAATAAAGACGTTGAACAAACCCATATAAATACCCAGCTTCTGCTGCGGCAGACTGCTCGCCAAAATGGCGTAGGGCATGGATAAGATCGATGCCCAGGCGATGCCGATGCCAATCTGACCCACCAGGATCAGCTGTGGATCGCGGATGAAGAGGAACGACAAAAAGCCCGCCGAACCCAGCAGCAAACAGACAAAATGAGTCCGCGCACTGCCCCAGCGGCTCGCGAGCCAGGGCAAAAGCAGAATTGCGGCAAAGGCAGCGATGCCGTTGCGCACAAGCGACATGATGCCCACCCAATTTCCGCCTTGCTGATAGGCTGCCGATGCCGGATCGGCGGAACCGAATTGATATTGGGCGACAACCGGGGTGGTATAAATCCACATGATGAACAACGCCGACCAGCTGAAGAATTGCACCAGCGCCAATTTCTTCATGGTGGCGGGCATGCCCGAAAAATCGCCGACAATGCTGGCCAGCATATTGTTGCCGCTGCCGCCCCGGGCCAGCGAAATGGCGATGATGCTGGCAAGGCCATAAGCGATGAGCAGGCCAGCAAGCAGGTAGAGCTCTTTCTCCAGATCAAATTGCAAGACCGCGACCAGCACTGCAATCCCTGCCGCGATCCACGCAAAACAGCTGCCAAATGTGCGCGCGGCGAGCAGGCGCACCGTCGTGTCCGTTTCGCCTTCATGGCCTGCGGACCCAAAGGCCCGCATCTGATCCGGGCTATATTCGCGGGTGCCCAGCACGGTGACCATCACCGCCAAAAGCAGCGCAACGCCGCCGAACCAGAAGCTGAAACGCACCGTGTCGGGAATCTGCCCACGCGGGGCAACATTGGCCACATCCAGCGTTTCCAACAGCCACGGGAACAGGCCCGCCACCACCGCGCCCAGCCCAATGAACACGGCCTGCATCGCATAGCCCGCGCCATGCTGGGATTTGTCGAGCATATCGCCGACAAAGGCACGAAAGGGCTCCATCGAGATGTTGAGCGAGGCATCGAGCAGCCACAACAGCCCCGCCGCCATCAGCAGGACTGGCGCGAGCGGCATCAGCAGCAGCGACAGGCTGGCGAGCAGCGCGCCCGCGACGAAATAAGGCCGCCGCCGCCCGAAGCGGCCCAGCCAGGTGCGATCGCTCATATGCCCGATAATGGGCTGAACGAGCAGGCCAGTGAGCGGTGCGGCGGCCCATAGCCAGGGAAGATCGTCCATCGGCGCGCCCAGCGTCTGGAAGATCCGGCTCATATTGTTGTTCTGAAGCTCAAAGCCGATTTGGATGCCAAAGAAACCAAAGCTGATCAGTACGAGCTGCCCCCAGCTCTTGTGCGGTTTGGTGCCAGTGACGCTCATCCCATCTCTCCCCCCATGCAGTCCTCTTTTGCCAGTCTTTGCTGGTTATGACGGCAAGGTGACAGATGGGGACGGGCGCGACAATGGCACTCGCACCAGCTGCATACGAATAAGCAGGGGGTTCAACCGGCGGCAGCGCCGCACGATTGCCGAATGATCAATCGGGTGGGCAGAGCCACCGACGGGGCCGATTCCCCGCGCAAAGTGGCAATCAGTGCGGCCACCAGCGCCTCGCCTGCCAAGGCAAAATCTTGCTGCACAGTGGTCAGCGGGGGCCTGGTCAGGCTGGCCGCAGAAATATCGTCAAAGCCCACCACGGCAACATGGTCCGGGACCGCCAGCCCCATTTGTTCCAGCCCGCGCATTGCGCCAATCGCAATGAGATCACTCGCCGCGAAAATTGCGTCAAACGGCAGCTTGCGCGCGGCCAGCGCGGCGACCCCAAGGCGGCCCGACTGTTCGGTCAGATTGGCGTCCACCTGCATGGCAGGATCAACTGGCAGCCCCGCCTCCTGCAGCGCGTCGCAATAGCCCTGATAGCGGTCCTGCAATTCCGGATAATGGTCGCTGTTGTCGCCGACAAAGGCGATGCGCCGCCGCCCGAGGTCCAGCAAGTGGCGCGTCGCGGCATAGCCGCCCTGGCGGTTGTCGCTGCCAACGACCGTGCCCCATTGCCCTTCGCTGGCCGGGCCCCAGCGGACAAAATGCGTGTCATTGGCGATCAGGCTGGCCAATTTTTCGCGATAGGGCTCAAAATCGCCATGCCCCAGCAGGATGATGCCATCGGCCTTGCGGCTCTCCTCAAACTCGGCATGCCAGTCGGACGAGAATTGCTGCATCGAGATGAGCAGATCATAGCCGCGCTGAGCCGACGCCCGCACAATCGACCCCAGCATGGCCAGGAAAAAGGGGTTGATCATCGAATTGTCGGGCAGGGGGTCTTCGTAAAACAGCAGCGCCAGCGTATTCGTCTCGCGCCGCCGCAAGCTGGAGGCATTTTTGTCGACCTTGTAATTCAGCTGCTGGGCGATGGCTTCGATGCGCTTGCGGGTGCTTTCGGACACCGAACTGCTCCCGCGCAACGCGCGCGATACGGTCGGCTGCGACACGCCAGCCAGTTGGGCGATATCAAAGGATGTCGGTTTAATGGCCAATTTTGGCTCTCTCTCCCGGGTGGTTACGAGATAGGGCGGCGGCCCGGCTTGTGCAACACGCGCTGCATCGCATTTTTGAATACGTATGCTGGAAGCTGTTGTGTCCCCAAGCCTGCGCATAGGCCAGCAAATGAGGGAGAGGTATGAACGCCAGTGGTGCACTGGCGGGCTATGCAAGTCTCCTGCAAGCGGTCCAAAGGCCGCATACCGGGGAGAATATCACAGTGAACACCAGCCATTTCGCCAGCCGCAGCCGTCTGGTCCGTTCGACCAGCGCCGCCGCGCTCGGCCTCGCTCTGCTGTTTGCGGCCCAGCCGGCTGCGGCGCAGGAAGCCGAAGAAGCCGCCGAAGACGAGATCATCGTCACCGGCTTTCGCGCCAGCTTGGAAAGCGCGGTCAACGAAAAGAAGCGCAACGACCAGATTGTCGAATCGGTGTCGGCCGAAGACATTGGCAAATTGCCCGATGCGTCCATCGGCGAATCCATCGCCCGCCTGCCGGGTGTCACGTCGCAGCGCCTGAATGGCCGCGCCAACGTCATCGCCATTCGCGGCTTCGGCCCCGATTTCTCGCAAAGCCTGCTCAACGGGCGCGAGCAAACGTCGACGGGCGACAACCGCGCGGTCGAATTTGACCAATATCCCTCGGAAATCGTCAACCAGGTCGTTGTCTATAAATCGCCGACGGCATCGCTGGTTGGCCAGGGTCTGGTCGGAACCATCGATATCCGCACCATCCGCCCACTGGAATATGGCAAGAGCGTCCTGGCCGTCGGGGCCAAGGGGACCTATGCTGATCTGGGCGCGCTGAACGCTGGGTCCAAGAAGTATGGCTACCGCGTCAATGCGACCTTTGTTGATCAATTTGCGGACGATACGGTCGGTCTGGCGCTTGCAGCCTCCTATGTTGACGAGCCGTATCAGCTTCAGGAATTCAACGCCTGGGGCTATAACAGCGTGTCGGGTGCGGTGCGTAATGGCACGGCGACCAATGCGTCGCTGATCGGCGGATCGAAAAGCTATGTCACGTCGACCCAGCTGAAGCGCCTTGGCCTGAACGGCACGCTGCAATGGGCCCCGGCACCCGAAGTGATGGTGACGCTCGACGCCTTTTATTCCAACTTTGACGATGATCAGTCGAAGCGCGGGATTGAACTGCCGCTCGGCTTTTTCGCCTTTGGCACCACCGGCGTCCCTGGCGATTTCACCGTCAACAATGGTCATATTGATTCGGGCACGTTCCGCAACGTGCGCGGGGTGATCCGCAACGATATCTTCCAGCGCGAAGCCGATCTTTACAGCTTTGGCCTGAACACCCGATATGAGGGCGACGACGGCTGGAACGCCTTCTTCGACTTTGGTTTTTCCAAAACCGACCGCAATGAGCTGAGCCTCGAAAGCTATTCCGGCACGGGCTTTAACGGCGCAGCGACCGGCAACGGAGCGTCGGCCACGATCAGCTTTGTGTCGGGCCCGTCGGGGACGGTGTTCAACCCGTCGCTGAATTACAGCGATCCCACGCGCATCTTCCTGACCGACCCGCTCGGTTGGGGCGGCAGCCGCGTGCAGGCGGGCTATTTCAACAACCGCATCATCGAAGACGAGTTGAAGCAGTTCCGCGCCGAAGTGGAGCGGGAAATCGAGGGCAGCTTCGTCAATGCGGTGAAGTTTGGCGTCAATTATACCGACCGTGTGAAGTCGCTGACCCCCGATGAATTTTTCATCGTGCCGTCGCAGGGCCGCACCCAGGTGGCGCTGCCCCAGAATCTTCAGCTTCGGGCGACCAATTTGGGCTATCTCGGCCTTGGTCCCATCCTCAGCTATGATGCGCGCGACGTGATCGCGGCGGGCATTTTGACGCTCGACCGCAACCTGTCGAACGATATCCCGGCCAAGGCGTTCCGCGTGACCGAAGATTTGCTGACCGCCTATCTTCAATTTGATCTGGAAGCGCAGTTGGGCTCCAGCACGCTGACCGGCAACGTCGGTGTGCAGGCGATCAATACCGAACAAAATTCGTCGGGTATCGCCTTCAACAATGGCACGCAGGTCAATGTTAGCCTGGGCGACAATTATTGGGACGTGCTACCCAGCCTGAACCTGTCGCTGCGGACCCCTACCGATTGGGTTTTCCGTGCCGCAGCTTCGCGGCAGATTCAGCGGCCGCGTCTGGACGACCTGCGGTCGGCCATCGGCTATGGCGTTGATTTCAGCGTGCCGGGTGGCATCATCCGGGGCGGTGGCGGCAATCCCTTGCTGCGCCCCTACCGCGCCAATGCGTTCGACTTTAACATCGAAAAATATTTCGGTGGTTCGGGCGTGATCGCTGCGCAGTTCTTCTACAAGGATATCAAGCAGTTCATCTTCAACGGGCGGGCACCCTTTGATTATGCGCCCTTCCCGCGTCCGTCGGGGGTGCAGCCGGCCACGCTGATCGGGACGCTCGATGCGCCGATCAACACGGGCGGCGGCAAGCTGTACGGCGGTGAGCTTGCTGTGACCTTCCCGTTCAAGGTGCTGACGGAGGCGCTGGATGGCTTTGGGGTTACCGGCGGCGTCGGCTATACCAAGTCAAAGGTCCGCGACCAAAATGGCAATGTCAGCGCCATTCCGGGCTATTCCAAATGGGTGGCCAACGCGACCGCCTTCTTTGAAAAATGGGGCTTCAACGCGCGCGGCAGCGTTCGTTATCGCTCGACCTTCCTTGGCGATTTCACCGGTTTTGGTGGGTCGCCGACGCGGCGGACGGCGCTCAGCGAGATGATTGTCGATGCCCAGCTTGGCTATGATTTCCAGCCGGGAAGCTCGCTAGAGGGACTTTCGATTTACCTGCAGGGTCAGAATTTGACCGACGAACGCTTTGCCTCGGTCGGGGCGACGCGCCTGCAAGTGATTGATTATCAGATTTACGGACGCCGTTTCCTGGCGGGCGCTTCGTATAAATTCTGATCCGTAAACCCGAAACTGCCCCTTCCTCCGGGTCGCAAAGGGTGGCAGTTTCGGGTGCAATTGGGGGGAGGGTGCTTCGGCTATGCCGGGGCACCCGAAACCCCGGCTAAGGCAGCATAGGGAGCAGGCGGATGCGACGGCTTGTCATCGCTGGCGGCGGTTCCGCCGGTTGGATGGCGGCGGCGGCTTTCGCGCGGTATCTGCCTGCTGGCTGGACGATCACGCTGATCGAATCCGATGCCATTGGCACGGTTGGCGTTGGCGAAGCGACTATCCCGCAAATTGCGCTGTTCAACGCCGGCCTTGGCATTGACGAGGGCGAATTTCTGCGTGCGACGCAGGGCAGCTTCAAGCTGGGCATTGCCTTTGACGGCTGGGGCGCGCCAGGGGAGAGCTATCTTCACGCTTTTGGCACCATTGGCAGGCCGCTCGGGCTGCTGCCCTTCCACCAATATTGGTTGCGCGCCAGGGCGCAGGGCGATGCCGCGCCGCTGGGTGATTATCTGATCAACGCCGTCGCCGCGCGGGCAAACCGCTTTGGTCGCCAGGACCGGCCAAGTGCCGTCGTGCCCGATCTGGTCCCGGCCTATCATTTTGACGCCGGACTTTATGCGCAGTTCTTGCGCCGCTACGCCGAAGCGCGCGGTGTGGTGCGCATTGAAGGGCGGATCATCCATGTCGAGCGCGCGGGTGAAAGCGGCGACATCGCCGCCCTGCTGCTTGAGGGCGAGCGCCGCGTCGACGGCGATTTGTTCATTGATTGCACCGGATTTGGCGGCCGCCTGATCGCCGGGGCGCTGGGCGTCGGCTTTGATGACTGGTCCCACTGGTTGCCATGCGATCGCGCCTGGGCCGTCCCCTCGGCCCGGACAGAGCCCTTGCTGCCCTATACCCGCGCCATCGCCCGGCCAGCAGGGTGGCAGTGGCGCATCCCGCTCCAGCATCGCACCGGCAATGGCCACGTCTTTTGCTCGGCGGCGATGGCAGAGGATGTGGCTGCCGACCTGTTGCTGGCCAATCTGGACGGAGAGGCGCAGGCAGAGCCGCGGCTCCTCAAATTCACAACCGGCAAGCGGCAGCAATTTTGGGCGCACAATTGCATCGCGCTGGGGCTCGCCAGCGGTTTCATGGAGCCGCTCGAATCGACCAGCATCCACCTGATCCAATCGGGGATAGCGCGGCTGTTGCAATTCTTGCCGCAGCAGGGCGATGCTGCGGCCGACCGCGCCATGTTCAACCGGCTGTCCGCGCAGGAGTTTGAACGGATCCGCGATTTCCTGATCCTCCATTATCATGCCAATGGGCGCGTGGGGGAGCCATTTTGGGATCAGTGCCGCGCGATGCCGATCCCCGATACGTTGACCGAGAAATTGGCCTTGTTCCGCAGCCAGGGGGTGGTGGTGCGCGAGGCTGATGAGCTGTTCACCGAACCGGGCTGGGTGCAGGTGCTGGTGGGGCAGCATGTCATGCCTGGTGGCTGGCACCCGCTCGCCGATGGGCTGGGCGACGCGGACCTCCGCGACTTCATGAGCATGGTGTCGGGCAGCTACGCCCGCGCGGTCGCGGACATGCCCGAACATGGTGCCATGCTGGCCATGGCCGGTTGATGGTAATGCAAATGACGAGAGGAAATGCCGTGATCCGACCAATGGCCATTGCCGCCGCCCTGCTTATGGCTGGCCACATTGTTGCGCCAGCCGATGCCGCGCAATCGGCGGCACCCGCTGAGCGCAAGGCCGAGGCGCCGAGTGATGCCCTCGCCAAGCTGCGCGCCCGTGCGCCGGAGGAGGAGGTGATTTATTTCCTGCTTCCCGACCGGTTTGAAAATGGCGATACGGCCAATGATCGCGGCGGCCTGCGCGGGGACCGGCTGGTCACGGGATTTGATCCGACCCACAAGGGGTTTTTCAATGGCGGCGACCTTAAAGGCCTGACGCAGCGGCTCGACTATCTCCAGGGCATGGGGGTCACGGCGATCTGGCTTGCACCCATTTTCAAGAACAAGCCGGTTCAGGGCCCACAGGGACAGGAAAGCGCAGGCTATCACGGCTATTGGGTCACCGACTTCACGACGGTGGACCCCCATTTTGGCACCGAGGCCGAATTCAAGGCATTTGTTGATGCCGCCCACGCGCGGGGGATGAAAGTCTATATGGACATCATCACCAACCACAGCGCCGACGTCATCTTCTTCCGGGAATGCGTGGGTCAACCCAGCTGCCCCTATCGTAGCAAGGCCGATTATCCCTATTCACGGCGGGCGAGCGACGGCGCTGCGATCAATCCGGGATTTGCGGGCGACGATGATCCGTCTGCCGCCAATTGGGCCAGGCTGACCGATCCGGCCTATGCCTACACGCCCTTTGTGCCAGCGGCTGAAAAGGACGTGAAACGGCCCGACTGGCTCAACAATCCGCGCTATTACCACAATCGCGGCAACACCACCTTCACCGGCGAAAGCTCGACCTATGGCGATTTTGTCGGACTCGACGATTTGATGACCGAACATCCCGATGTTGTCGCCGGGATGATCCGGATATACCAAAGCTGGATCGAACGATTTGGCATTGACGGCTATCGGATTGACACCGCCAAGCATGTGAACCCCGAATTCTGGCAGCAGTTCGTGCCTGCGATATTGGCAACAGCCAAAGCGCGCGGCATCGACAATTTCCACATTTTCGGTGAAGTCGCCACGGGTGACATGGACCCGGCGCTGACCGCGGAATGGACGGTGCGCGCGGGGCTGCCGACCAATTTGGACATGGCATTTTTTGCCGCCGTCCGTGACACATTGGCCGGGAACAAGGCGCCGGATCATCTCGTGCGCCTCTTTGCCGCCGATGTCCTCTACAAGGGCGGGGAGGCGACGGCGCTGCGCCTGCCGACCTTTATTGGCAATCATGATTTCGGGCGCTTTGCGCATTTTGCCGACCGCGCAAAACCGGCCATGCCGCCGACCGAGCGTTTGGCGCGCACCCAATTGGCGCATGCCATGATGTTTCTGCTGCGCGGCATCCCGACCGTCTATTATGGCGATGAACAGGGCTTTGTCGGCGACGGCAATGACCAGGACGCGCGGGAGACGCTGTTTGCGTCAAAGGTTGCAGTTTATAATGACAATGACCTGATCGGCAGCGATGCGACGACGGCGGTGGCCAACTTCAATCCGGCGCATCCGCTCTATCAGACCATCCGCAAACTGGCGGCGGCGCGGCACGCGAACCGCGCCTTGCGCCATGGGCGTCAGGTCGTGCGCAGCTATGATGAAAAGCCGGGCCTGCTCGCCATGTCGCGAATTGACCCGGCGGATAGCAGCGACGTCGTGGTGATGTTCAACACCAGCGCCGAGCCCATTCGGCGCAACGTCGCGGTCGACTATCGCGCGCGCGGGTTTGCGGCCGTTGTTGGCGACTGTCCGGCGACTCCCACCGCTCCGGGCCAGCTGACCATCACCTTGCCGCCGCTTGGCTATGCCGCCTGCCGCACCATCCGCTGACCCACCAGAAAAGCGACCATGAACGACTATCGTCCCATGACCCACCATGCTGCCGCAACCCAACCGTGGTGGCGCGGGGCGGCGATTTACCAGATTTATCCGCGCAGCTTTGCCGACGCCAATGGTGACGGTATCGGCGACCTGGCTGGCGTTACGGCGCATTTGGATCATGTTGCGGACCTGGGCGTGGATGCGATCTGGCTGTCCCCCTTCTTCGCCTCGCCGATGCGCGACTTTGGCTATGATGTTGCCGATTATTGCGCGGTGGACCCGATTTTTGGTGATCTGGCCGACTTTGATGCGCTGGTGGCGCGCGCCCATGATCTGGGGCTGAAGGTCCTGATTGATCAGGTCTATGCCCACACATCGGACCTACACGCCTGGTTCGCGGAAAGCCGCGCCAGCCGCATTGGTGCCAAGGCCGATTGGTATGTCTGGGCCGATGCGAAGCCCGACGGCACCCCGCCCAACAATTGGCAATCGGTCTTTGGCGGTCCTGCGTGGACATGGGATGCGCGGCGCGGCCAATATTATATGCACAATTTCCTGTCGCAGCAGCCACAGCTGAATGTGCATCTTCCTGCTGTGCAGGACGCGCTGCTGGACGTTGCGAAATTCTGGCTGGACCGGGGCGTTGATGGATTTCGCGTCGATGCCATTAATTTTGCGATGCATGATCCCTTGCTGCGCGACAATCCCCCGGCCCCGCCGACCGACGCCCAGCGCAGCCGCCCCTTTGATTTCCAGCTCAAGCTCTACAACCAGGGTCACCCGGACATCCCGCTGTTCCTGGAACGTCTCCGCGCGCTGACGGACAGCTATGGCGACCGCTTCACCGTGGCCGAGGTCGGCGGCGATGATGGCGAGCGCGAGATGAAGCTGTTTACCGCCGGTGGGCGGCGGCTGGACAGCGCCTATGGCTTCAACTTCCTCTATGCCGACCGCTTGACCCCGGCGCTGGTCGCCGACGCGCTGCGGGGCTGGCCGGGTGATCCGGACACGGGTTGGCCAAGCTGGGCCTTTGAAAACCATGACGCGCCGCGCGCGGTTTCGCGCTGGACGCGACCGGACACGGCGGCGGCCTTCAACCGGATGAAGGCGATGCTGCTGGTGTGCCTGCGCGGCAATATCTTTCTGTATCAGGGCGAAGAGCTGGGCCTGCCCCAAGTCGATATTGCGTTTGAGGATTTGCAGGACCCCGAGGCGATTGCCAATTGGCCAATGACGCTGAGCCGCGACGGCGCGCGCACGCCAATGCCATGGCATGGCGATTGCCCACGCGGCGGTTTTTCGACGGCAAAGCCCTGGCTGCCGCTGGGTGCCGACCATCACGGCCTGGCGGTCGACCGGCAACGGGCGGACCCGTCGTCGCAATTACACATCACCCGCGCCATGTTGGCGCTGCGCCGCGCGCATCCGGCGCTGCGCATGGGGGCCTGCGAGCTGGTGCTGGTGGATCAGCAGCGGCTGGTGATGCGGCGCAAGGGTGGGGGGCAATCGCTGCTGGCGCTGTTCAATCTGTCAGACAGCGAAGCGCCATGGCCCGCCGAAGTGGATGGTGGCGCGGCCATCGTCGAAGCGGTCAACGGTGCCGATATTGGCCGACTTCCGCCCTATGGAGCCATGCTTTTGCTGGAGACGAACTGATATGACCGCCACTCGCTTTGCGCTTGGGGTAACCCTCGCTGTCGCCGCTGCCCCGGCCCTGGCGCAGGGGACTGCCCCTGTGACGGCGACGTCGCCCGATGGCCGGGTGCGCGTGGCGCTGACCATCGATGGCGATGGCCGCCCGGCCTATGAAATCAGCCGGGGGGGCAAGGCCATCATCAATCCGTCGCGATTGGGTTTCCTGTTCACCGATGTCGTGAAGCTGGAACGGCGCCTTGCGGTCACGGGACAGGAAACGCGCGAAGTCGACGAAACCTGGACCCAGCCATGGGGCGAATGGGCCACGATCCGCAACCGCTACCGCGAACTCAAGGTGCATTTGAAGGAAACGACCGCCCTGGCGCGGACGGTAACGGTCACCTTTCGGCTCTACGACGACGGCGTGGGCTTTCGCTACGAATTTCCGGAGCAGCCCAATATGGCGACAACGCGCATCGCCGATGAGCTGACCGAATTTGCCTTTGCGAGCGAAGGGACTGCCTGGTGGAAGCCCGCGTTCCTGTGGAATCGCGAGGAATATCTTTATAACAAAACGCCGCTGTCGGCGGTCAGCACGGCGGCGACGCCCATCACCATCAAGCTGGCCGATGGCACGCATGTCGCGCTGCATGAAGCGGCGCTGGTCGACTATTCAGGCATGGCCGTGACCCGGACAGAGGGCAATACACTGCGCGCCAATCTGACCCCCGGGGCAGGCGAGGCCAAGGTGCAGAAGAAGGGCGCATGGACCACCCCCTGGCGCACCCTGATCATCGCGGACGATGCGGCGGGGGTGTATCACAGCCATTTGATGCTGAACCTCAACGAACCCAATAAGCTGGGTGACATGAGCTGGTTCAAACCCGGCAAATTCGCCGGTGTCTGGTGGAATCTGATCAAGGGCGAATGGAGCTGGGCGCGCGGTCCCAAACATGGCGCGACCAATGAAAATGTGAAGCGTTACATCGACTTTGCGGCGGCCAATGGCATCCCGCACTTGTTGGTCGAGGGGTGGAATGTCGGCTGGGACGGCGATTGGTTCGGCAATGGCTGGGACATGGATTTCACCAAACCGACCGATGATTTCGACATTGCGATGCTCAGTGACTATGCCAGGAAAAAGGGCGTGCGCCTGGTCGGCCATCACGAAACCGGCGGCGCGGTGACCCATTATGAAAATCAGCTCGACCGCAGTTTCGCCTTTGCCGCCAAATATGGAATGATGGTGGTCAAGACCGGCTATGTCACCGACGCCGCCCAGTTGGAGCGCGTCGATGCCGACGGCACCAAATATCGCGAGTGGCTGGATGGCCAATGGATGACCAACCATTTCATCCGCGTCGCCGAGACGGCCTATAAGCACAAAATTGCCTTTGACAGCCATGAACCCGTGAAAGGCACGGGCCTGCACCGCACCTATCCCAACTGGGTCGCGCGGGAGGGGATGCGCGGGATGGAGTATAACGCCTGGGGCGGCAAGAACCCGCCCGAGCATGAAGCCAATGTCGTGTTCACCCGGATGCTGGAAGGGCCCTTCGATTTCACCCCGGGCATATTGAGTTTGAAGGGGGAAAAGGACAGCGACATTTTGTCGACCATTGCCAAGCAGTTGGCGCTGTATGTGGTCATCTATTCGCCAGTGGTGATGGTGGCGGATACGCCGGAAAATTACGCCAAATATCCCGGCCCGATGAAGTTCATCCGCGATGTGCCAACCGACTGGCAGGACACGCGCGTGCTGAACGGCGAGATTGGCGACTATGTGACCATCGCGCGTAAGGAGCGTGGCGGCGAAAATTGGTATGTTGGCGCCGTGGGCGATGAGCAAGCGCGCAACATCAGCTTCAAATTGGATTTCCTGACGCCGGGCAAGCGATACAAAGCCGAAATCTATCGCGATGGCGATGACGCCGATTATCGCACCGAAAAGCGCCACGCGATCACCATTGAAAGCAAGATGGTGAGCAGCGCAGATACGATGGCGCTGCGGATCGCACCCGGCGGGGGCTTTGCCATTCGGCTCGTGCCTGCCACATGACCGCCGCACCGCTGTCCATCATCATCATGGGCGGGGGCACTGCCGGGTGGATGGCGGCCAATTTGCTGGCCGCGCGGTGGGGCGACGAGCGCGCGCATGTCACATTGGTGGAATCGCCCGATGTGGGGATCATCGGTGTTGGCGAAGGCTCCACGCCCCAGCTGCGGGCCTTTTTCGCCGGGCTGGGGATGGCCGAGGCCGACTGGATGCCGCGCGCGAACGCGACCTACAAAACCGGCATTCGCTTCAACCGTTGGTCATCGCGCCCTGGGTTTGACAGCTATTTCCATCCTTTTGCCACCGAGGTGGATTTCAAGACGCAGCCGCAGTTCATTTACAACTGCCGCGCCCGGCGCACGGGACGCGACGTGCCCGCGCACCCCGACCGTTTTTTCCTTCCCCGCCTGCTGGCCGATGAATGCCGCGCGCCAGTGGGGGGTGAGGGGTTTCCCTTTGATGTTGGCTATGGCTATCATTTTGACGCGCATCTGGTGGGCCAGGTGCTGCGCGATCATGCCCTGTCGCTGGGCGTCATGCGGCTGGAGCGGCACATCACCACGGTCGAGCAGCATGCCGACGGTCGCATCGCCGCGCTGCTGACCAGCGATGGCGAGCGGGTGGCGGGCGACCTGTTCATTGACTGTTCGGGCTTTCGCGGCGCGCTGGTTCAGGAGGCCCTGGGCGAGCCCTTTATCAGCTTTGCCGACAATCTGTTCAACGACCGTGCGGTGGCCATGCCCACCCCGCGCGGCCCCGACGCCATCAAGCCGCAGACCGAGGCCACGGCGCTGTCCGCCGGGTGGCGCTGGGCCATCCCGCTGACCAATCGCACGGGCAACGGCTATGTCTATTCCAGCCGCTACATCGACGCCGATGCAGCGGAAACCGAATTGCGGACCGAATTGGGCCTGCTCGACAGCGATGTGGCGGCGCGCCACTTGCAGATGAAGGTGGGCCGCGTGGCGCGCAGCTGGGTGGGCAATTGCCTGGCCGTGGGCCTGGCACAGGGCTTTATCGAGCCTCTGGAGGCGACCGCGCTGCACATCGTCCAGGCGACGGTGGAAGGCTTTATCGGTGCCTTTGAAGCGGGCGGCTTTACGCCTGCACACCGCAATGATTTCAACGACCGGATCGCCCGCCGCTATGACGGCATTCGCGACTATATCGTGTGCCATTACCGGGTGAACAGCCGCACCGACAGCGACTATTGGCGCGACAATGCCGCCAATGGCGCGCTGTCGGATCAGTTGAAAGCCATGATGACGGCGTGGTTTCGCGGGATGGATATGGATGCGGTGATCGCAGAGCTTGGCATCGCACCTTATTATGCATCGGCGAGCTGGCATTGCCTGTTCGCGGGCTATGGCGTGTTTCCTGACGACAGCAAGATGGCTGCGCCGGGCACCGATATCGTCATTCACGATCTGGATGCAGTCGACCAGTTTCTGCGCCGCTGCGCCACCAATTTCGGTCAACACGACGCGGCGCTCGCCGCATTGCATCAGGGGAATTGATCATGGCGGCACCAGCCTCCGCACCGCATAGCGCTTCGGGTGACGGGGGCGGCATCAATGCGCCCGGCCTGCAATTGTTCGTCTTTGCGCTCTTCTTCGTGTTCGGCGGCATCACCAGCCTGAACGATGTCATCATCCCCAAACTGAAGGAGCTGTTCACGCTCACCTATCTCCAGGCGATGCTGATCCAATCGGCCTTTTTCGCGGCCTATTTCGTCATCGGCTTGCCCGGCGCGGCGCTGGTCAAGCGGCTGGGGTATATGCGGTCGGCCGTCGCCGGGCTGGTGACGATGATGCTGGGGTGCCTGCTGTTCATTCCGGCATCGCAGACCGCCATTTACGGCCTGTTTCTGTTTGCGCTGTTCGTGCTGGCCAGCGGGGTGGTGATTGTGCAAGTGGTGTCCAACCCGCTGATCAGCCTGCTGGGCCCCGCCAGGACCGCGCACAGCCGCCTGACCTTTGCTCAGGCGTTCAATTCGCTGGGGACGACCGTCTTTCCTTATGTCGGCGCGACGCTGATTCTGGGCAGCCTGGCGGGCGTGTCGGCGGCGGAGCTGAGCGGGCCAGCGCTGGATGCCTATCGCACCGCCGAAACCCAGATCATCGTCGATACCTATCTGGGCCTCGCCGTGGCGCTGGCCGTGGTGGCCGGGGCGGTCTGGCTGTTCCGCAATGCGCTGAAAGGGGAGCGGCACGAGCAAAGCTCGCTCACCGGTGGTTTTTCGCTGCTGCGTCAGATGCGCTTCGGCTTTGGCGCGCTGTGCATCTTTCTTTATGTGGGGGCAGAGGTGGCGATCGGCTCGCTGATCGTCAATTATCTGCAACTGCCGCGCGTCATGGGCTTGGATCAACAGACGGCGGGCGAGATGCTGGTCTATTATTGGGGCGGCGCGATGGTCGGACGCTTCATTGGGTCGGTCGTGCTGCGGCTGGTGCGCCCTGGACTGGTGCTGGGCTTCAACGCGGCAGCCGTTATCCTGCTAATCCTGATTTCGGCGAACAGCGGCGGGACAGTGGCGGGATATAGCATCCTGGCCATCGGCCTGATGAACAGCATCATGTTCCCGACCATTTTCACCCTGGCGTGCGAAGGGCTGGGCAGCCGGGCCGCCGATGGATCGGGTATCATCAACGTCGCCATTGTTGGCGGTGCGGTCATCCCCCCGCTGACCGGGGCCTTTGCCGATGTGTCGGGCAGCCTGCAACTGGCGCTGACCATCCCGGCGCTCTGCTACGCGGTGATTGCGGGCTTTGGACTGTGGACCGCGCGGCGCGCGGGAGCGGCGGCATGATCCGCGCGATGCTTGCCGCGCTCCTGGCGCTCTGGATACTGCCGGCGGCGGCGCAGCCGGTGCAGCATCCGCATGCGGCATGGACCCGCAATGCCAGCATTTACGAGGTAAACGTTCGCCAATTCAGCGATGGCGGCGGGTTCAAGGCGCGCCACCCGGCGATGGCCAATGGCAGTGTGAATACGTCGTTCAAGATGATCGATGCGGGCGATGATGCGATATTCGCCTTTGAACGGGGCAAGCAGCGACGCTCGGTGCTGGTCGTTGCGAATCTGTTGGATGAACCCAGCACGTCAACCCTGGCGGCGCTGGGCGCGAACCGGACGCTCGGCCCATGGGAGTATCGCATCAAGGTGCGGTAGGGCTCAGGAGCCGTCCACAACGCGCTATTCGGTTGCTGCCTCAATCCGCACCAGCAAAGCCTCAACCTGCACCTGCGCGCCGGGGGCCGCGTTCAATGCCGCCACCATCCCGTCGAAGGGCGCGGTCAGGCTATGCTCCATCTTCATCGCTTCGAGCGTCAGAAGTTTCTGGCCCTTGGTGACGGTCTGGCCCTCAGCCACGTCGACCGCGATGACTCTCCCCGGCATGGGTGACAGGATGTCGCCGTCATGGGCCCCGTCGGTTCCGACCCGGCGATAGGCCAGGGTCACCAGGCTGGTCTGTCCCTGATCCGATACAATCACGTCGGTCGCCGATAACTTGCAGAGGTCAGCGTGATAGGTGGTGTTGTCCTCTGCATCGAGCAGCGCCGTAAAGGGCTGGCCATCGCACTGGCCCCAGAAGCGATGTTGCGGCGCGGCGTTCATCCGGAACCCCAGCATCGGGCGCAGCGCGCCGCGATTCTCCAGGCTCATGCTTTCGGCAACCATCGCCTCGCCTGCGTGCGTCAGTGCCTCTGGATGCGGCAATGCACCGGGCAGAATATCCGTCAGATGCCGGTCAATGAACCCCGTGTCGACGTCGCCCGCGACAAAGGCGGGGTGCCGCAACGCCCGAACCAGCAGCCCGATGTTGGTGGCCACGGGATAGACAATGGCATCCTCCAGCGCGCCGGTCAGCTGCTCAATGGCCATGTCCCGGTCGCGCCCCCATCCGATCACCTTGCCAATCATCGGGTCGTAAAAGGGGGTGATGGCGTCCCCCGCTGCAATGCCCAGATCCTCGCGCAGGGTCAGGTAGCCAAGGCTCAATATGTCTACCGTGCCCGTCGCGGGCAGGAAATGGTTGCGGGGCTCTTCGGCACACAGCCGCACTTCGATGGCATGGCCGGTGATGCTGAGCTCATCCTGGCGCATCGGCAGCGGTTCGCCGCTGGCCACGCGCAGCTGCCATTCGACCAGGTCGATGCCGGTAATCTCCTCGGTCACCGGATGTTCGACTTGCAGGCGCGTGTTCATTTCCATGAACCAGATCCGGTCGGCGCGCAGGCCGTCGCTGGCGTCGGCGATGAACTCGATGGTGCCGGCACCAACATAATCGACCGCCTTGGCTGCGCGCACCGCGGCGGCGCACAGCTGGTCGCGGGTTGCGGCATCCATGCCTGGTGCGGGCGCTTCTTCAATCACCTTTTGGTGGCGGCGCTGGAGCGAGCAGTCGCGTTCAAACAGGTGGACAATATTGCCATGGGTGTCGCCGAATATCTGCACCTCGATATGGCGGGGCCGCTGGATATACTTCTCAATCAGGACATGCGCGTTGCCAAAGGACGCCATGGCCTCGCGCTGGCAGCTGGCAAGCGCGTCGGCGAAGTCCGCCGCTGCCTCCACCTTGCGCATCCCCTTGCCGCCGCCGCCTGCGACCGCTTTGATGAGCACCGGATAGCCGATCTCGGCCGCTTGGTCGGCCAGGAAAGCGGGCTCTTGATTTTCGCCCATATAGCCAGGGGTGACCGGCACGCCTGCCGCAGCCATCAACGTCTTGGCGGCATCCTTCAGCCCCATGGCGGTGATGCTGGCCGGGCGCGGGCCAACCCACACCAGCCCGGCATCGATCACCGCCTGTGCAAATTCGGCATTTTCGGACAGGAAGCCATAGCCGGGGTGGATCGCCTCCGCGCCCGTCACCCGGGCTGCCGCGACAATCTTGTCCCCCACCAGATAGCTGTCGCGCGCAGGCGAGGGGCCGATATGCACGGCCTCATCCGCCTGCCGCACATGCAATGCCCGCGCATCGGCGTCGGAATAGACGGCGATGGTGCGGATGCCCATTTTGCGCGCGGTGCGGATAATGCGGCAGGCGATTTCGCCGCGATTGGCGATCAGGAGCGACTGGATCATTGGCGCTCTATGCCCAATCGCCGCGCCGTCCGCTACCCCAGTTGCAGCAGCGCCGGGTCGCCGCCCTGGGCCATGATATTCACCGAAATGGCGCGTTCATTGGCAAAGCGGTGCAGCGCGTGCGGTCCGCCTGCTTTCGGTCCCGTGCCCGACAGACCCACGCCGCCAAAGGGCTGCACCCCCACCACTGCGCCGATGATGGAGCGGTTGACATAGATGTTGCCTGCCGGGACCAGCGCCTGAACCTCGCGCGCAAAGCGTTCGATGCGGCTGTGAATGCCCAGCGTCAGGCCATAGCCACGCGCCGCCAGCCGCCCGGCAAAGACCGGCAGATCATCGGGATCATAGCGGCAGATGTGGAGGATTGGCCCGAACACCTCGCGCTCCAGAAAGTCGGGGGCGGGCACCTCGGCAATGGTGGGTGCGAAGAAATGGCCGGGCAGGGCGCAGCCCGGGTGCCGCGCGACGATGCTTGCCTCCCGCTCCAGCCGCGCGACGTGCGCGTCGAGCGCCGCTCGCGCTTCGGCATCGATCACCGGACCGATATCGGTGGCAGGCAGGGCGGGATCACCCAGGGTGAGCGCGGCCAGCGCCCCGGTCAGGCAGTCGATAATCCCATCGGCGCTGTCGTGCGGCAGGAACAGCATGCGCAGCGCCGAACAGCGTTGGCCCGCCGAGCCAAAGGCCGACTGGATGACATCATCGACCACCTGCTCCTTGAGCGCGGTGGTATCGACGAACATCGCATTCAGCCCGCCCGTTTCGGCGATAAAGGGGATGATCGGGCCGGGGCGCTGAGCGAGGCTGCGGTTGATGGCCCAGGCGGTGTCGGTGCCGCCCGTAAAGGCAACTCCGTCGATGCCCGGATGCGCCACCAGCGCCGCGCCCATGCTGGCCCCGTCGCCGGGCAGCAGCGCGAGCAGATCGGGGTTTAGCCCCGCCTGTATGAACAGCCGCACCGCCATCGCCGCAATCAGCGGCGTCTGTTCGGCGGGTTTGGCAATGACCGCATTGCCCGCCGCCAGCGCGGCCGCAATCTGTCCCGTGAAAATCGCCAGCGGGAAATTCCATGGGCTGATACAGGCAAAGACCCCGCGCCCGAACAATTGCCACTGGTTGGTTTCGCCTACCGGCCCGGTCAGCGTCTGGGGCGGGCCAAATTCGCGCTCCGCCAGCAAGGCGTAATAGCGGCAGAAATCGGCGGCCTCGCGCACCTCTGCCACCGCATCGTTGAACGTCTTGCCTGCTTCCAGCGTCAGCAGTGCGATCAGCACATCGGCAGCATCCTCCACGGCATCGCCCATGGCGCGCAGCACGTCGGCGCGGGCGGCGCCGCCCATCCGGTCCCAATCGCCCTGCGCGGCGCGGGCACGCGCCACCGCTGCGTCAATATGCTCGGGCCGCGCATCGGCGGTGATGCCAATAACTTGGCTCGTTTGTGCCGGGTTGACCACCGCACGCGCGGCGCCATCGGCCAGCGCGCCGCTAAGCAGTGGGCCAGCCACCACTTGCTCGGCCAGCATCGCCGCCACCGCCCGCGCATGCCCCGCGCGCACCGCCGCCTGCGACTGGTCGCGGCCCAGCGGATTGACGCGCGCAGGTCCATAAATGTCGCGGGGCAGGGCGATGCGCGCATGGCGGGCGGGGTGCGCGGCAACGGCGGCCACCGGGTCCTTCACGACATCGCTCGCCGGGATATTCTCATCGAGCAGGCTGTGAACAAAGCTGCTGTTCGCGCCATTTTCCAACAGGCGGCGGACCAGATAGGGCAGCAATTCCTCATGTCCGCCGACGGGGGCATAGGCGCGTACGACCAGGGGGCCATAATGCTGCGCCGCGGCCTGATATAGCGCCTCACCCATGCCGTGCAGGCGTTGGTGCTCGATCGCGACGCCCGCCGCCTCCGCCATGTGCCGGACCGCGGCCAGCGTATGCGCATTATGGCTGGCAAATTGTGGATACAGGTCAGGCGCAGCATCGATCAGCGTCTTGGCACAAACCAGATAGGACAGGTCGGTTGCGGCCTTGGTGGTGAACACGGGATAATCGGCCATGCCCGCGACCTGGGCCCGCTTGATTTCGCTGTCCCAATAGGCACCCTTGACCAGCCGCACCATGATGCGTCGGCCCGACCGCCGGGCGAGGTCCGCGAGCGCGTCGATCACCGCGACGCCGCGCTTTTGATAGGCCTGCACCACCACGCCCAGCCCGCGCCAGTCACCCAGCGCGGGTTCATGGGCCAATCGTTCGACCAGTTTGAGCGACAGCACCAACCGGTCGGCTTCCTCGGCATCGATGGCGAAGTTCAGATTGTGGCGCGCAGCGATCATCGCGAGGTCACGCAGGCGCGGGTAAAGCTCGTCCCAGACGCGCGCCTCCTGCACCGCTTCATAGCGCGGACAGAGCGCCGACAGCTTGACCGATACACCATGCCCCGCCTCGGGCCCGCCGCCTTCCGCTGCCCGGCCCACGGCGTCGATGGCGTCGCCATAGATTTGCGCATAGCGAGCGGCATCCTCTGCCGTGCGCGCGCCTTCGCCCAGCATGTCGAACGAACAGAGCATATTCTCACGCCGGGCACGCTTCAGCGCCTCTCCGATGGATCGGCCCAGCACAAATTGTTCGCCCATGATGCGCACGGCGGCGGCCACCGCCTGCCGAATAACAGGTTCGCCCGCGCGCGCGGTCAATCGCTTGAGATAGCCGCCAGCGTCAGCCCGCGCCTCATCCTCGACATCGACCAGCTTGCCGGTCAACATCAACCCCCAGGTCGACGCATTGACGAACAGGCTGTCCGATTTGCCAAGGTGGCTGGCCCAGTCGGCCATGGTGATTTTCTCGGCGATCAACCGGTCGCGCGTTTCGGCATCGGGGGTGCGGAGCAGGGCTTCGGCAAGGCACATCAACGCCAGCCCCTCGCGCGTGCCCAGCGAAAATTCCTTGAGAAAGCTCTCGACAACACCCTGTTTGCGGGCCGAGGCCCGGGCACCTTCGACCAGCCTGGCGGCGTTGGCGACCACGGCATCACGCGCGGCGGCGGACAGCGGCGTCGCGGCCAACAGGGCGCGCACGCTGGCCGCTTCATCGGCAAATTTGCCGGCATCGAGTCGGTCCCAATGCGGATTGGCGGCGTTGAAGGCGGCTGGCGGGGGCAATTCCATCGGCGGTCATCCTGCAAAACAACGCGTCAGGTCGCCATATAAGGCCGGGGCCGTGGGTCAATTTGATTATACAGCGGTTGCGCAGCCAATCGCGACGCCTGCCGACTGGTCAGACCTTTCCATTCGTCACCCCGGCCCCCGAGCCGGGGTCCAGCTTGCGGTGTCGCGACCCAGACAGCTGGACCCCGGGTCGAGCCCGGGGTGACGAGGCATAGGGCTGAGTAAGGCAAGCTGTTTCGACATTGGCAATACGCTATGCTAGCGCGCAGCCATGATCCTTTTTTCCAATAAGCCGTGAGCGGACGCTATCCCGATTGGGCGGTGGAAGGGCGCGACTGGCCGCACCGCGAGGCGAGCCAGTTCGTCGCGGCAGGGGGCTATCGCTGGCATGTGCAGCGGATGGGGGCGGGTCCTGTGTGCCTGTTGCTCCATGGCACCGGCGCGGCGACGCACAGTTGGCGCGGGGTGATGCCGCTGCTGGCGCGAGATTTTGCTGTGATTGCGCTGGATTTGCCTGGCCATGGGTTCACCCGGCCCGATTTTGCGCGCAAGCCGACATTGCCCAATATGAGCGCCGGGATCGCGGCGCTGCTCGTTGAATTGGATGTGCAGCCAGCGGTAATCGTCGGGCATAGTGCCGGTGTCGCCATCGGCATGCAATTGCTGCTGGATCAACGCTGCGACGCACCGCTGGTGGGCTTTACACCGGCGCTCATGCCCTTTCCCGGGCTGGCGGCGCGGCTCTTCCCACAGCTTGCCAAAATGCTCTTCACCAATCCCTTCGTCTCGGTCATCGTCTCGCGACTGATGGCGGGAAGGGGGGAAGTGGAACGGTTCCTGACCCGCGCCACCGGGTCGCGGCTGGATGCTGCAGGCTATTACCAGTATCGGCGGCTGTTTGCCAAATCGGGGCATTGCGATGGGGCCATCCGGATGATGGCCAATTGGCAGCTGGAGCCACTGCGCGATGCCCTGCCCACAGTGTCGCAGCGCGTGCTGTTGGTCAATGCGCAGCGCGACAGCGCCATCCCGCAGGCCGCCGTCATGGATGCGGCGCGCTTGATTCCAGGTGCGGCAACGCGCACCATGGCGGAATTGGGCCATCTGGCGCATGAAGAGGCACCCGCGCTGGCCGCCGCGATGGTTACGGAATTTTTCGCAGGTCAGCGCGCGAACTAAACCCTTGGAGAGCAGATATGGGCGGAAGTGCGGACAATTGGGGATGGATTGAAATCATTTTCGTTGCCGTAGTTGCGCTGGGCATCGGCTTTCAGCAGCTTTGGTCCATCAACCGCGAAATCGCCAAGGACAAGGCGGCGAAAGAGGCGGCAAGCACGGACCCAGCGGGCGACTAATCCGCCTCGCGCGGCATTTTATAGGGCAGCATGAATTGCACGACTGGGTGGATCAATCGATCCAGCGAAATGCTCTCCTGAACCGCCACCACGGGCTCGCCAAACAACCGCGCGGCCAGCGTTGAGCGGGCGTAGAAGGGTGAATCCTCCAGCGTCCGGATGATGGTGGCGCAGCCGCGGTCGGCACGGGTTTGGCGCTTCATGCCCCACCAGGTGCGCGGCAAGGGGGCGACCAGCGGCAATTCCATTTCGTGCGGCGTCCCGCTGGCGTCAAAGCGCAGCGCGCTGCCGAACTGGCTGCCGTCGCGCCGGATGCCTTCATAGGTGACCGCGACCTGCGCGCCCAAATGCGCGCGTGACCAGTGCCAGCTGTGAAACCCATGCTCCAGCGGCTCGCGGCCGTGGTTGCTGTCCAGATAGCCGCTGCCCGACCAGCGGATCGCCGGTTCGTGCATCTCGACCTCCACCCGCGCGCGCGGGGCGATGGCGTGCCAATGGTGGCGCCCTTGTGGATCGAGGCTGAAGCTTTGGGCGTTCAGCATCTCAGGGTTGAGGACTATCCGGCCCGCCACCCGCCGCCGCCAGGGGATGCCCAGGCGGATGTCGTGTTCCTCGATGGTAATGATCAGGCGGTTGCCATCCCAATGCATCGCGCTGGGCCCGATGGTCAGCGTATCGCGGGCTTGCGCCGTGCTACCCGCCCCCCGCTCGGTCATCACCCAGCGCGCGCCGGGCCCATAAAGTGCAACATTAAGGCAGCTGTGATCGACCGGCTGGTGCCGCCCCGATTGCTTGTAATAGGGGGAAAAGACGCTGCCGATAAAACCGATGATGGTCAGCCCGAAGCGCTGGTCATCGCTGAGTGCGTCAATATACCACCAGCGGTAGCCCTGCGGCGGTACCACGGTGTCGAACCAAGGTCGGACAACAGGGCTGTGCTCGCCTGTATCCCCGACAAGGCGGCCATCGGCACGCCCGCGCCAGGATGCGTCGCCCCGCCCGCGCAATAAAGCCCAGGGATCGCTGTCCGGCTGCCGGGCCGGAGGAAGGACGCCGCCCATCCGTGCGAGGCCCGTCCATAAAGGGCTCCACCCGTCCCCGGAAAGCGCGCTGCGAAATCGCTCGGCGTCAGCAGCTGGTGCGGCAGCGGCTCCTCCAGCATAAGGCCGCAGCGGTTCAGTGCGGCTAGCATGGTCGATGTGCATCGGGCCTTCTCCTTCTGTGTCAGCGTTTGAACGTCGCCATTGGCGGGCGCGTTGACGATGATTTGCAGCCGTTCGGGCGCTCCGGCGGCCGGGCCCGCGCCCACCCCCCGGTCCAGTGCGCACACATAGGCGGTGGGCTGATCGGGCGTTCGCCCCGCCGCAATATCGGCGAATTCGCGCGGGTAATCGGGCGAGAAAAAGACATTGTGATGCGACAGGTCAAAGCCGCTGGCCCGACCATGCGCCAGCCAGACCATAGCCGATAGCGAGCGGCGCGGCGGCGGCACCGGGCGGGCGGCGCGGCGGGCATCCTGACCCAATAGCCCGCTGGCCAGCGCCGCAGGGTCGCCATTGAACAGGATGTGGCGCGCGGCCAGCCGTTCGCCATTGGCCAGTTCCACCCCGCTGGCGCGGCCCTTGTCGGTCAAAATGCGGCTAACGGCAGTGCCCAGCCGGAACATGGCACCATGGCGGCGCGCCAATCGTTCAATGGCCGCCGCCAGCGCGCTGAGCCCGCCATCGATTGCCCACACCCCCTGCGCCTCGACATGCGCAATCAGCATCAAGGTCGCCGGTGTGTGCATCGGCACGGACCCGCAATAGGTGGTGTAGCGCGCAAACAGCTGAACAAGCCGCGGGTCGCGGAAATGTTCATGCAGCACCCGCCACAGGCTTTCATAAGGCCGGATGGCAAGCAGGTCGCTCGCCCGCCATAGGCCGATGCGCCACATCAACCCCGGCGGCAACGTCTTGCTGCTGCGCAGGAAGGGCCGGTCAAGGATGGCGTAAATGCGCCGCGCTTCGGCAGCAAAGCGGCGGTAGCCGTCGGCTTCGCGCGCCCCTGCAAAATCGCCGATGGCATCGGCGTTGCGCTCGGCATCGGCATAAAGGTCCAGTTGGCCGCGATCATCCCACGCATGGCGCGCGATCCGGTCGGCCCGCTGCACCGTCACTTCGGCGTCCAGCGACGTGCCCGCCTCGGCGAAAATCCGGTCGAACACGTCGCGCATCGTAAATACCGTGGGTCCGGCGTCCACGCGGACACCTTCGCCCGCATCCATCTGCCGGATTTTGCCGCCGGTTCCATTGGCGGCCTCGATGACGGTGACCGGCATGCCGCGCACCGCCAGCATCAGCGCGCTGACCAGCCCGCCGATCCCGGCGCCAATGACAATGGTCTGGCCGTCCTGTGCGATTGCGCCTCTCCCGCCGCCCGCTCTGCGCGGCAGCCATCCGATTTAGGATTTGACCGCAGGCTATCAGAGGTTCATCGCTCTGGGCAACAGCTTATGTCCAATAATATTGACACATGGACCTGGCGGACGCGGTGGGCGCTGCGCCGCAACCGCATTCTCGCCAGCCCCGCTTTTCAGCGGTGGGCGGCGCGCACCCCGCTGTTTCGCGGCATCGCCAGGCGGCGGGCGGCGGCGCAGTTCGATCTGGTTGCGGGCTTTCTCTATTCGCAAATCCTGTTGGCGGCGGTGGAATCGGACTTGCTGACCGCGCTCGCCGATGCACCGCTAACGGAGCGTTCGTTGCGCGCGGTGACCGGGCTGGAGGCAGAGGCGCTGCACCGCCTGCTGCGGGCCGCAGCCGCGCTGGAACTGGTGGAATCGCCGCAGCATGGGCTGTGGACGCTCGGCGAAGCGGGCGCGCCGCTGGTCCACAATGGGGGCGTGCTGGCAATGATCCGGCACCACCGGCTGGTCTATGCCGATTGGGCCGATCCAATGGCGCTGTTGCGCGCCAATCGGGCAGGTGAGACACGGCTGTCCGCTTTCTGGTCCTATGCCGCGCGCGCACCCGATGCGGCGGCTCCGGTCGACGGCTATTCGGCGCTGATGGCGGCAACCCAGCCCATGGTCGCGGACCAGATATTGGGCAGCTATCGCTTTGCTCAGCATCGCAAAATCCTGGACGTCGGCGGCGGCACGGGGGCCTTTGTCCGCGCGCTGGGCGGGAAAGCGCCTGCGGCGGCGCTGGGCGTCTTTGACCTGCCCGAAGTCGTTGCGGCAGGGCAAGCGGGCGATAGCAATGCGTCGCCCATTCAATGGCATGGCGGCAATTTCACCCGCGATGCCCTGCCAGCGGGCTATGACCTCATCACCCTCAACCGGATTGCGCACGACCATGATGATGACGTCGTCGCCGCACTGTTTCAGCGCATCCATGGGGCGCTGTCGCCGGGCGGCACCCTGTTGATTGTCGAGCCGATGGCGGGGAAGGGCCCCGAAGGGCGCGTCGGCGACGCCTATTTTGGCCTGTATCTGTGGGCCATGGGATCGGGCCGCGCCCGCACCGCAGCGGAGCTGGCGGCGATGCTGCGCGCGGCGGACTTTGCCCAAATCCGGCGGATCGCCACGCCGCTGCCGCTGGTTGCCAGCGCCTTGGTTGCAACAAAATGACGCGGCAACTGTCCAAAAAGTTTGACATCTAAAACTGTTCCATTAGGCTGACATCTTGCAGAGTCCCTATCTGGTATTTGCCAGGGGAAATGGGGCCGCAGGGGAGTAGTCGGCACTGTGAACGGTTTGGCCGTCATATTTGATGCACCGGGCAATCTGGATGTGCGGCCAACGCCCTTGAAACCCATGGTTTCCGGCGAAGTTTGCGTGGAATCCCATTTCAGCGGCATTTCCACCGGCACCGAAAAATTGCTGTGGACCGGGCGGATGCCCAGCTTCCCTGGCATGGGCTATCCGCTGGTCCCTGGCTATGAGTCGGTGGGGCGCATTGTGGATGCCGCCCCCGATTGCGTGGGCCGGATTGGCGAGTGGGTGTTTGTGCCTGGCGCCAATTGCTACACCGACGTGCGCGGCCTGTTCGGCGGCGCGGGCCGTCACCTGATCATCCCATCGGCGCGCGCGGTGCCTGTCTCCGAAGCGATTGCGGGCCAGGGGGTGCTTTATGCGCTGGCCGCTACGGCGCTCCATGCAATTGGCAGCGGCGGGCTGCCCCAACTGATTGTCGGGCACGGCGTGCTGGGCCGGTTGATGGCGCGGCTGACATTGGCCGCCGGAGGTCCGTCGCCGGTGGTGTGGGAAATTGATGCGGTGCGCGCGAAGGGTGCCACCGGCTATGCCGTGGTGCGGCCAGAGGATGACGACCGCCGCGATTATCAGCATGTCATCGACGTCAGCGGCGATGTCGGGGTGATCGACACGCTGATCGGTCGCCTGGCCCGTGGCGGCGAAGTCGTGCTCGCCGGATTTTACAGCCAGCCCATCAGCTTCGCCTTCGCCCCTGCTTTTCAACGCGAGGCGCGGCTGCGCGTGGCGGCGGAGTGGCAGGCCGATGATCTGGCCTCGGTCCACGCCATGGTGATGTCGGGCGCGCTCGACCTGTCGGGCCTGATCAGCACGACCGCGCCAGCGGCCGATGCGGCGCGCGCCTATCCCGAAGCCTTCGACAATCGCGAATGCCTGAAAATGTTGCTCGACTGGAGGGATTGCGCATGACGATGACCAGCCTTGATCTGCTGCGCCAGGAAGCGGCGATCGAGCCCGATCCGATCGTGCCGGGCGAAGTGACCAAGGAAACCCAGATCATCGCCATTTATGGCAAGGGCGGCAGTGGCAAGAGCTTCGCGCTCGCCAATCTGTCCTACATGATGGCGCAGCAGGGCAAGCGCGTGCTGCTCATCGGCTGCGATCCCAAATCGGACACCACCAGCCTGCTCTTTGGCGGCAAATCGACCCCGTCGATCATCGAAACCTCCAGCGCCCGGAAACTGGCAGGCGAAGAGGTGCGGATCGAGGATGTCTGTTTCCAGCGCGATGGCGTGTTCGCCATGGAATTGGGCGGGCCCGAGGTGGGGCGCGGCTGCGGCGGACGCGGAATCATCCACGGCTTTGAAACGCTGGAAAAGCTCGGCTTTCATGAGTGGGGCTTTGACTATGTCCTGCTCGATTTCCTGGGTGACGTCGTGTGCGGCGGCTTTGGCCTGCCGATTGCCCGCGACATGTGCCAAAAGGTGATTGTGGTCGGCTCGAACGACCTGCAATCGCTCTATGTCGCCAACAATGTGTGCAAGGCGGTGGAATATTTCCGCCGGATGGGCGGCAATGTCGGCGTCGCAGGCATGATCATCAACAAGGATGACGGAACGGGCGAAGCGCACGCCTTTGCCGACGCGGTGGGCATTCCGGTGCTGACGGCCATCCCGGCCAATGAAGATATCCGCCGCAAATCCGCCAATTATCAGATTATTGGCACACCTGACAGCGAATGGGGCGGGCTGTTTGAACAGCTGGCGGCCAATGTCGCCGCGGCACCGCCGTTGCAGCCAAAGCCGCTCGATCAGGATGGCCTGCTTGGCCTTTTCTCACCCGATGATGTTGGCGGAGCGGTGCAGTTGGTGCCCGCGACCCAGGCCGACATGCGCGGCGGAGTGTTTGAAGTGAAACCCTCGCTCGAAGTGATTTACGACACGGTGTGATGCATGACTGACGCCCTGCCTCGCACCGCAACGGACCGCACCCGCGACCGGCTGGATATGGGTGCTGCTGCGCCCGTCAGCGCCAGCGGAGGCGGGTGTCACGGCGGCAAGGCCGAATTGGTGGCGGCGGCAAAGGCGGCGGGCAGCTCCGAAGTTCTCGACCGCTATGCCGCCGACTATCCGATGGGGCCGCATGATCAGCCGCAATCCATGTGCCCGGCCTTCGGCAGCTTGCGGGTCGGGCTGCGCATGCGGCGGACCGCGACGATTTTGTCGGGCAGCGCCTGCTGCGTCTATGGGCTTACCTTCACCGCCCATTTCTATGGCGCGCGGCGCAGCGTCGGTTATGTGCCTTTCAGCTCTGAAACGCTGGTCACCGGCAAGCTGTTTGAGGACATTAAGGAAGCGGTCGAACAGCTCGCTGACCCCGAAAAATACGACACGATTGTCGTCACCAACCTGTGTGTGCCGACGGCGAGCGGGGTGCCGCTCCAACTGCTCCCCGACGCGGTCAATGGGGTTCGCGTCATCGGCATTGATGTCCCCGGCTTTGGCGTGCCCACGCATGCGGAGGCAAAGGATGTGCTGGCGGGGGCCATGTTGCGCTATGCCCGGCTTGAGGCGCAGCAGGGACCGGTCGCCGCGCCGGGCACGCTGCCCGACCGGCCCAGCGTCGCCTTGCTGGGCGAAATGTTCCCGGTCGACCCCATGGGGATCGGCCAGATGTTGGAGCCGCTGGGTCTGGCCGCAGGGCCAGTGGTGCCGACGCGCGAATGGCGCGAGCTTTATGCCGCACTCGGCAGCGCGGCGGTGGCGGCCATCCACCCCTTTTATACCGCCAGCGTGCGCGAATTTGAGGCAGCGGGCCGGACGGTGATCGGGTCTGCGCCGGTCGGTGTCGATGGCACCGCGGCCTGGCTGGATGCCATTGGCGCGGCGTGCGGCGTGGCGCAGGCGCAGATTGATACGGCCAAGAACCGCTTCCTGCCCGCGATTGCGGCGGCGCTGGCGGCGGCACCCATCAGCGGGCGGATCACCGTGTCGGGCTATGAAGGGTCCGAATTGCTGGTCGCCCGGCTGCTGATCGAAAGCGGCGCCGATGTGCCCTATGTCGGCACGGCATGCCCGCGCACTCGCTGGTCGGACCCTGACCGTGAGTGGCTGGAGGCGCGCGGCGTGCGCGTGCAATATCGCGCCAGCCTGGAACAGGATATTGCGGCGGTGGACAGCTATCGCCCCGACCTGGCCGTTGGCACGACGCCGGTGGTGCAGCATGCCAAGGCGCAGGCCATTCCGGCGCTCTATTTCACCAACCTGATTTCCGCGCGCCCGCTCATGGGTGTGGCCGGGGCGGGCAGCCTGGCGCAGGTCGTCAACGCCGCCATGGCCAGCAAGCCGCGCTTTGACCGGATGAAGGCCTTTTTCGAAGGGGTCGGCACCGGCCACGCCGCCGGCATCTGGGAAACCACGCCGACGGACCGGCCCAAGTTCAAGGCGAAATATGCCGCGCAAAATGCCGCTGCGGCCAAGGCGGCCGAGGCGGTGGGGTCATGACGCTGATCATGGATCATGACCGCGCGGGCGGCTATTGGGGCGCAGTCTATGCCTTCACAGCGGTGAAGGGGCTGCAGGTTATCATCGACGGCCCGGTGGGCTGCGAAAATCTGCCCGTGACCTCGGTGCTCCATTACACCGATGGCCTCCCGCCGCACGAATTGCCGGTGGTCGTCACCGGGCTGGGCGAGGAAGAATTGGGCAAGACCGGCACCGAAGGCGCGATGAAGCGCGCCTGGCAGTCGCTGGACCCCGATTTGCCAACGGTGGTGGTCACCGGCTCCATTGCCGAAATGATCGGCGGCGGCGTGACGCCCGAAGGCACCAGCATCAAGCGCTTTCTGCCGCGCACCATCGACGAAGATCAATGGGAATCCGAGGACCGCGCGCTAGCGTGGCTGTGGACCGAATTTGGCCCCAAGAAACTGCCCAAGCTCACGGCCCCACAGCCCGGTGCCAAGCCCAAGGTGAACATCATCGGCCCGTCCTATGGCATGTTCAACATGGCCAGCGATCTGGCCGAAATCCGCCGCCTGGTCGAAGGCATCGGGGCGGAGGTCAATATGGTCTTTCCGCTGGGCAGCCATTTGGCCGACATTCACAAATTGGCGCAGGCCGAAGTCAACATCTGCCTTTACCGCGAATTTGGCCGCAAATTGTGCGAATTGCTGGAGCGTCCCTATCTTCAGGCGCCCATCGGCCTGACGTCGACCACCTTGTTCCTCAAGGAATTGGGCGCGCTGACGGGGCTCGACCCCGAACCGTTCATCGAGCGCGAAAAGCACACGACTATCAAGCCGCTGTGGGATTTGTGGCGATCGGTGACGCAGGATTTCTTTGGCACCGCCAGCTTTGGCATCGTCGCCAGCGATACCTATGCCCGCGGGATCCGCCATTTCCTCGAACAGGATCTGGGCCTGCCATGCCAGTTCGCCTTCAGCCGCCGGGCTGGGGTAAAGCCCGACAATGATGCGGTGCGCGAGGCGATTGTGGCGCGGCCGCCGCTGGTGCTGTTCGGCAGCTATAATGAACGTATGTATCTGGCGGAGACCGGCGGGCGCGGGATGTTCATTCCCGCTTCCTTCCCCGGCATTGCCATCCGGCGGCACACCGGCACCCCCTTCATGGGCTATGGCGGCGCGACCTACCTGGTGCAAGAGGTGTGCAACGCGCTGTTCGACGCGCTGTTCCACATCCTGCCGCTGTCGACGCAGATGGACCAGGGCGCCGCGACGCCGTCGCGGTTGGACGCCGCCATTGGCTGGGATGCCGATGCCAAGGCCAAGCTGGACGCCATTGTGGAGGCGCAGCCCGTGCTGGTGCGTATCTCGGCTGCCAAAAATTTGCGCGACGCGGCCGAACGGGCCGCCCGCCGCGCGGGGGAGGCAAATGTCTCCGCCGACCGGCTGGCCGCGACCATGTTGCAGGGAGCCGGCGCATGAGCCGCCCCTTTCCTATTTCGCCAGGCCGCACCGGCCCGGCGATCACGCGCTTTGCGGCAGGTTGTGCCGCGAAGACTATGCCCGGGGGAGCTTCGTCATGTTGCTCGTGTGGGGCTAAATTGGAGGAAGGAAAATGAGCGATAACGAACGCTTTGGCCCGGGGGCATATCTGACCCCGGAAGAAGCAAAAGAGTTTCACAAGATGTTTGTGAGCAGCTTCATCATCTTCACCATCATCGCCATCGTGGCGCATGTGCTGGTGTGGGCGTGGCGGCCGTGGCTCCCGAGCATCAACGGCTATGCGATGCTGAATGATACGGTCCAGCTCGCCAACGCCACCCTCACCACCTTCATGGCATAAGGAGCAGGACCATGTGGAGAATTTGGCTGATTTTCGACCCGCGCCGGACTCTGGTTGCGCTCGCGACCTTCCTGTTCGTGCTCGCGCTGCTGATCCATTTCATCTTGCTCAGCACCGATCGGTTCAACTGGATCGAAGGTCCGGCGGTTGCGCCGGTGGCGGCAGCGGCACCGGCGGCAGCGCCGGTTGCGGCACCGCCCGCAGCGCCGGCTGGCTAAGTGACCTGAACCCAAGCCCCAATGGGGGTCGCGATGCTCCTGCATGGCGGCCCTCAGGGGGCAGGGTCAGGCAATTGCAAAAGGTTCATCCCGCCGGGATGACGCCGGGATGACGGGGGGCGTGCTATGTCATTGCTGAGTTTTGAGAGAAAATATCGGGTGCGCGGCGGCACGCTGATCGGCGGAGATTTGTTCGATTTCTGGATCGGACCATTCTATGTCGGCTTTTTCGGGGTCACCACCGCGATATTTGCGATATTGGGAACGGCGCTGATCCTCTATGCAGCGGCGCTTGGGCCAACGTGGAATCCGTTGCTCATCTCGATCAACCCGCCCGACATCAAATATGGCCTGGGCTTTGCCCCCTTGAAAGAGGGTGGATTTTGGCAGGTCATCACCATCTGCGCGACGGGGGCCTTTGTGTCCTGGGCGCTGCGCGAGGTGGAAATCTGTCGCAAGCTGGGCATGGGATATCATGTGCCCATCGCCTTTGGCATGGCTATTTTTGCCTATGTCACGCTGGTGATTTTCCGGCCATTCCTGCTCGGTGCGTGGGGCCATGGTTTTCCCTATGGCATTTTCACCCACCTCGATTGGGTGTCGAACACCGGCTATCAATATGTGAATTTCCATTACAATCCCGCGCACATGATCGCGGTGTCCTTTTTCTTCACCACCACCTTTGCGCTGGCGCTGCATGGCGCGCTCATTCTGTCGGCGGTGAACCCGAAAAAGGGCGAAACGGTCAAGACGCCGGAATATGAAGACACATTCTTCCGCGACTTCATCGGCTATTCGGTGGGCACCATCGGCATTCACCGGCTGGGCCTGTTCCTCGCGCTGAACGCCGGTTTCTGGAGCGCGGTGTGCATTATCATTGCTGGTCCGCTCTATGCCGGTGGCTGGCCCGAATGGTGGGAATGGTGGCGCAACATTCCGATCTGGTCTTGAACGGGGGAGGGTGACACCATGGCACGCTATCAGAATATTTTTACCCAGGTGCAGCTGGTTTATGCCCCCGAAATGGGCATGCCGCTTCCCGCCGGGGATGAACCGCGCATCCGGATGACCGGTTTCAGTTACTGGATGGGCAAATTCGGCCAGGCGCAAATCGGCCCCATTTATCTGGGCTGGCTGGGGCTCGCTTCGCTGCTGTTCGGCTTTCTGGCGATCGAGATTATCGGCCTCAACATGGCCGCATCGGTCAATTGGGATCCGGTTGAATTTGTCCGCCAATTTTTCTGGCTGACGCTCAATCCGCCCGCGGCAGAACATGGCTTTTCGCCATTTGTGCCCCTGAACGAAGGCGGATGGTGGATTTTGGCGGGCTTTTTCCTGACGCTGTCCATCATATTGTGGTGGGTGCGCGGCTATCGCCGGGCACGGGCGCTGGGGATGGGCACGCATGTGTCCTGGGCCTTTGCTGCTGCGATCTGGCTCTATTTGGTGCTGGGTTTCATCCGCCCCTTCTTCATGGGCAGCTGGGCCGAAGCGGTGCCATTCGGCATCTTCTCGCACCTGGAATGGACCAACAATTTTTCGCTCAACTATGGAAACTTGTTCTACAATCCCTTTCACGCGCTTTCCATTGCCTTCCTCTATGGGTCGGCGCTGCTATTCGCGATGCATGGCGCGACCATCCTTGCGGTCGGCCGCTATGGCGGCGAACGCGAGCTGGAACAGATTACCGATCGGGGCACCGCGTCCGAACGCGCCGCGCTCTTCTGGCGCTGGACCATGGGGTTCAACGCGACGATGGAATCCATCCATCGCTGGGCGTGGTGGTTTGCGGTGCTTTGCCCGCTCACGGGCGGGATCGGCATCTTGCTGACCGGCACGGTGGTGGACAATTGGTATCTGTGGGCGATCGAGCATAATTACGCGCCCGAATATTGAGCGACGCTCCCCCCCGTGCGGCAGCCCTCCTGCCGCGCGAGAAACCCGGTCAGCAATGGCCGGGTTTTTTGCTGGGCGCGGCGCGGGTCCTCAGGCCCTTTTGTCGCGATCCAGCAGACTGCGGTTTCGCAGATCGAGCAGGTGCACGGGAAAGGCCAGCGCCAGCGGAATGGCGATGAACGGCCAGGCAAGGCCCGTCACCGCCGCGCGCAGGGCCACCATCATCAGCACGGCGGGCAGCAGCGCGGGAGCGATGACAGCCCATGTCGTGCCGCGCCGAGCGAGCCAAATGGCTTCCACAATCAGCACAATCAGCACCAGGTCGATGGCATGACCGCTGCGGAAAAAAGCGTCCATCGCGGGCTCAGCCAAAGGGGCCGTTGAGCTGGACTACCTGATAGTTCAGCGCGCCTGCAATGGTGACCCAGATGAGATAAGGGAGCAGCAACCAACGGGCCGAGGGCGAAAAGCGCCCGCAAAACAGCATCAGGGCGACAATGGATAGCCAGAGCGCCGCCCATTCGATCAGCGCATAGTCGGGCCGCTGCATCCGGAAGAAAAGGAAACTCCACAACAGATTGAGCACGCCGTTCACCGCGAACAGGCCCAGGCTGATTTCGGCATCGCGACGGGTTGGGGCCGCGCGCCACACCGCCGCACCCGCCAGGGCGATACAGGCAAAAACGACCGTCCAGATGATCCCGAACATATAATCGGGCGGTGCCCAGCTGGGCTGGCGCAGGCCAAAATACCAGGCATCGAGCACGGTAAAGCTCGCCCCCAGCGCGGCGGTCAGCATCGCTGCGCCGCCGGCGACGATCAGGGGAATGGCCTTGGCCCGGTTCATACCGGCACGGTTTAGCTTTGAACCGCCCTCAAGCCAAGCAGATGCCCCACATCCTTGAAGAAGATGCGCAGGTGCGCCATCGGGTCACGGCGCACCAGCCGCTTGTTCATATAGGCTTCCCAGGTCAACCGTTGAACATCGGGGTCGTCGCACATTTTGACAAAGCGTTCGCGCCGCTTGTCATTTTTGTACCAGAAATACTGCATGACCCCCAGGATCCAGAACACCCGGCCATGATCGCGCATGAAGGCGCGGCGAGCGCCGCCCAGCGCGCGGGCGTTGCCGGTCACCAGAAAATCCTCCACCGCCGCTGCGCCCATCCGCCCTGCGGTCATGGCATAATAAATGCCCTCGCCCGATGACGGGGCCACGACGCCTGCGGCATCGCCCGTCACCACGACATTGCGGCCATTGTCCCAGCGTTTCAGCGGCTTCAACGGGATGGGTGCTCCCTCTTTGCGCAGCGTTTTCCAGTCGGCAAAACCCGTTTGCTCGCGCATCACCCGCGTTGCCTCGCGCAGGGGAAAGCCCTTGTTCGCGCTGCCCAGCCCGATGCTGGCGGTGCGACCGTGCGGGAACACCCAGGCATAAAAATCGGGTGACAAATGCCCCTGATAATAAACGTCGCAGCGGGTGGGATCATAGTCGGTCTCGCTGCTGTCGGGCACTTCGACAATCTCGTGATACGCAAAGACACAAGGCACCGATCCGCCACCGGCGATGCACTGCTCGGCAACCTGCGACCGCGCGCCGTCGGCCCCGATGATGGCCCGCGCGGTAACCGTTTGCAGATCTCCCGCGCGGTCGGGACGGTAGGAGAGGCGAGCAATCGCCTGGCTGTCGTCAATCGTCTCGCAGCGTCCGGTCACGCGCACGGCACCAGCGGTTGCCGCCCTGGCGCGCAGCCATTCGTCAAAACTGTCGCGGTCCACCATCCCCACATAGCCTTCGCCGACGGGCATGGTGACGGTGCGGTTCGACGGCGCGATGATCCGCGCCGATTTCGCCTGCGCCACCAGCAGCGACCGGGGAATGTCGAAATCCTGAAGCAGGCGCGGCGGCACCGCACCGCCGCACGGCTTGGTGCGTCCTGCCTTGTCGAGCAACATGACGCGGCGGCCTGCACGGGCCAGATCATGCGCCGCTGTTGCCCCCGAGGGGCCGCCGCCAACGATGATGACATCGAAATCGGGCGCGACGGTCATGCTGCCACCGCCTGCGTACGCGCAGCGCGCCGCTGCATCGGGGTGCCAGTCGCAACGATGGCGGCAAACAGGAACAATGCAGCCTCCAGCGCAAAGACGGTGATAAAGGCGGTGCTGTCCTCGCCCGTGATCCGGCGCAACTGATCAACCAGCACCGCGCCGATCAGGCCGCCCAGGCCAAAGGCAATGGCTTGCGATGCGCCCCACACACCCATGCGCGCGCCTTCGCCTGCTGTCTTGCCGTCGCTCGCCAGTCCCAGCATGGCACCAACCGCCGAGACCGCGAAAATGCCATTGGCAACGCCAAGGCCAAAGATATTGGCCTTGAGCGGCCAGGCCAGGCCCACATTGGCGGCAAGGGCCAGCCCCGCCAGCATCACGGCCGACCCCACGCAACCCATCATGATCCAGAGTTTCAGATTTTCACCGAACCGCTTGGTGTAAAAGCTGCCCGCGACCCCAGCGACCAGCATGCCAACCAAAATGCCGCTGTGCTGCAATCCCGACAGGCGTGTCGATTCGCCAGGGCTCATCCCGAACACCAGTCCGGCGAAAGGCTCCAGCACCAGGTCCTGCATGCTATAGGCCAGCATGGCGATGAACACGAACCAGGTGAAACGGCGCGCGGCACCATCCGCCCAAATCTCACGCAGCACATCGCCAAAGGACATGGTTGCGGCAGCAGGCTTGGGCGCGGCCACCGCTGGATAGCGCTCTTCAATCCCGCGCAGGGCCACCATCGCGGCGCAAAAGGCGCCCAGCACGACAAAGCTGCACACAATCGCCAGCCGCTGTTCGCTATAGGGGTCAAGGAAGCTGCCCGAGGTGCCGGCCGCGATTACAATGCCGGCAATCATCATCGTCCAGCAGATTGCCGCCGCCGCCGGCTTGCGTTCGGGCACCACGCGCGATGCGAGCAGCGCCAGCAGCGCCGTGCCCGACATGCCAATGCCGAGCCCGATCATGGTGAACCCGACAAAGGCAAAGGCGTAAGACCGAAAACCGGGCTCGCGCATGAAGATGGTGGCGTCGACCGCGAGCAGGGTGCCCAGCGCCAAAATGCCCATGCCCCACACAATCCAGGGGGTGCGGTGGGCCGACCGGTCCGATCGGTGGCCCCACAGCGGGCGACAGATTTGCGCGGCATAATGCCAGGCAACAAGCGCCGCTGGCACCGCTGCGACAATGGCATACTCCACCACCATCACCCGGTTGATCAGCGACGTCGCGACCATCACCATGGCGCCCAATGCCGCCTGCACCGTGCCCAGGCGAATGACGCCCAGCCAGCCCAGCCCCGCGCTTCCGCTTGCCATGCTTGTCATACATATCCCCCCAAACCCAAGGCCGCTGCCAACATGCCGAGCACATAAGCCGCCACCCCGGTCGCATTGTACCAGGGCGCAAATTTCGCCGGATTGCTGATGAGGCGCGGCATCAGCGCGCCCTGCAGCGCCAGCAGCATGGCAACGATGGCCGCCGATACGGTCAGGCCATTGGTCGCCAGCAGCGCGATCACCGCCAGCTGGGCCAGCGCCATGACCCCGCAGGCAAAGCGCACGGCGCGCGCCTCTCCCAATATCACCGGCAGCGAGCGCAAACCTGTTGCGCTGTCGCCGACCACGGCCTTGAAATCGTTCAATGTCATGATGCCATGCGCGCCCAGGCTATAGAGCAGCAGCACCCACAGCGTCGTTGCGGGCGGCCAGCCGCCCAGCATGACAGCGGTGCCGGTAAACCAGGACAGCCCCTCATAACTCAGCGCGCAGACAAGCGGCCCCAGCCAGCCGCTGCGCTTGAAACGCAGCGGCGCGGCGCTGTAGGACCAGCCAAAGAAGAGCGCGACGCATGTTGCCATCAGCACAAGCGGGCCCAGCGCCGCCGCCAGCGCCAGCGACAGCGCCGCGCCTGCCATGGCGATACCAACCGGCCAGCGCCCTGGGACGCGGCCCGACGGTATCGGGCGGTCCGGTTCATTGATTGCGTCCACGTGCCGGTCGCACCAATCATTGATGACCTGGCTGGTCCCGCACACCAGCGGCCCCGTCAGCGCGATCCCCGCGAGCAGGAACGGCCAATTGTCGGCAAGCGGCGCACCCGATGCAACCACGCCGCACAGAAAGGCCCACATCGGCGGAAACCAGGTAACCGGCTTGGCGAGTTGCAGCACGTCGCGCGGGGCAGGGCGAAGGACCGGCGCGGGCGGATAAACCGATGCAAGAGCCGAACGAGGCATGGGGAGAGGCTATGGCACCAACGGGTCACTGTCAATTGAATTGGACACTCAAAGGTGGCTTGGTTTTGGACATCAACGACAGCGGCAGAACTCGCGTGCTGGGGCCGGTGCGACGCCGGGGGAGGTCGGGCGCAGACAAAGGTGCCAAGTCGCCAATGAAGGGCGGACAGTGGGCGTTTTCAGGGACAATGGCGCGGTGTCGAGGCCAGCGACCGGCAGAGCGCCCGCGCCAAGCGTGCTAATCCCGGTCGCTCAAATTGCCCAGGCCGTGGCGGTGCATTTTGGAATAAAGGCTCTGGCGGCTGACGCCCAGGATTTCGGCGGCGGATGCCCGATTGTCGGCGGTGTGGACCAGCGCCGCTTCGATGCACATGCGCTCGATCAGGTCGGTGCTTTCGCGCACAATTTGTTTCAGGCTCTTGCGGCCAACAAGCTCGGTCAATTGCTCGACCGATTGCGTAAATTCGCTGCCCTGTGCCGCAATTTCGCGCTCACGCCGGGCAATGCTGCGCAGCGCATAGCCAAAGACCGGCGCCGCGCGGTCCACCATCACCGCGGACAGTTCAATCGGCTCTTCACTGCCATTGCGGTCGACCAGGATAGAAAGGAAATTGCGCACCTGCCGGTGCTCGCGCAGCTGTTTGCGGATGAGGGTCAGGTCTATATCAGCGCGGCCAATGATGCCGACCAGCGACTGGCCGATCAATTGCTGCGCCGACCCTGCCTGCACCAGATCGACAAAGGACCGGTTGGCGACCAGGATCTGGTGCAGATCATCGGTCAGCACAAAGGCGTCGGGCATTTTGTCGACAATATCGAGGATATAGGGATCGGTGGATGCATCGGCACCATGGTCGCTTACCGCGTCCAGGCTGATCAGCCAGAAAAGCTCACCTGCCTGCCGCAGCGGCGCTGCGGATAGCTGTGCCTCACCCGCTCCACCAACGAGGGTGACGGACAGGGGAGCGCTGCGGGGATTGACGGCCAGCGCGCCCAAATGGGCGACCACCGCCTGATGACAGGCAGGCGCAAAGAGCGCGGTCATCGGGCGGCCATCAAGCGGTCCGGTCACCTGACCCAGCAGCTGGTGGCTGGCCCGATTGGCCTGTTGCACCACCAGTCCTGCCCCGTCGATGATCAGCACCGGATAGCGGATGGTGTCGAACAGCAGGCGGTACCGGCTTTCGGTCTGCCGCAGCTTCAAATAGTCGCGCTCCATCGACTGTTGCGCCTTGAGCAGCCGTTGTTGCAGCGCGGCGAGCGGGCGCAAGTCGCGGCCGACCGCAAAGCTCCAGTCGCTGTTCGCCGGGCGGATCAGGCGGTAGCGGACCGCAACCGCGTCTTCGCCGTCGCCGTGGTTCACCTGCCGCCAGCCATGGCCTTGACCGGCGAGCATCTGTTCCACCTTTTCGCGCGATTCGGGGGTGACCGTGTCGACCCAGCGCAGGCCAATCCACTGTTGGGCAAAGCCGATATCGCGGACGTTGACCGCCACGTCGCGGACAATATGGTCCGCGTCGATGGCCAGCACAAAATCCCCGGCGCAATAGGCCAGCTGGACGATATCGTCGCGGCTGAAGCCTTCAAACATTGGCTCGGCTTCGCTGAAAGGAACATGCTCAGCGGCGGTGGATTCTCGGTTCATCGGCTGGACCAGTTCGTTATTATGGTTGCTGGTAAAGTCTCGCCTGTGCACTCACAAGGGTTTCGGCCACCGCCACCGCCGCCACGCCATCAGCGGCCATCGCGTCGGCATTTGCCAATGCCACCATCTGGGGTTGTGCGTTGATGAAGGGTCCGCCCAACATGATCCGTATCCCTTGATTTGCCGACACGGCCTTGGCCGCAGTGACGATATTGTGCAGTGCAGCGCTAGGGCATTCGCAGCTGACCGTCAACGCGAGCAGGTCAAAGTGGCGCGCCGCCAATTGGGCGTTCAGGTCCGATTGGCTGGGCGTGATCAACACATCGGCGGTCCATCCCGCGCGCTGGAAACATTCAGCCACCATCAAGGTGCCAAAGCTGTGCTGATCGCCCGGCATGGTTGAACAGAGCGCGCTGCGCGGATGCTGACCCGCCACTTCGGCGGGGGGAAGCCGCTCTGACAGCGCGTGCAGCGCTTCCTGAATCCGCCACAATGCCATGGTGACATCGACGAAATCCTGCCGGTCATCCTCCCAATCGGTTCCCAATTTCCGGGCGGCGGGGGCCAGCAGTTCGACGAACAGCGTTTCCGCCGCATGGCCCGTCGCGATATGCGCATCGATATCGTCCATCAACGCCGCAGCGTCGCCCGCCAGCGCCAGCTTTGCAAAGCGTTCGACCGCCGTTCGGTCAATTGCCGTCGGCCCTGCACCGCCATTGCCGCCATCATGGCCGTTGGTGGGGCGCACCGCACCAGCGCCATGGCCAGCGCCCAGCAATTGCGGGATGATCATCCGTTCAATCAACTGTGCCAATTCGCGGCTGTCGTTGGCCGGCACCGGCATCCCGTCTCGGTTGGCCAGCTTGGCAAAGCGATCGAACATGCGGAATTGCCGCCAATCCGCCAGTCGGGATCGCAATCCGGAAAAGCCAAATTCACTTGCCATGCTCAGAGTCTCCCCAACTCTGTTCGGCGTGTCGGCACGTCTGCCTGGCGATGATGCATTCATCGCGGGTGAGTCGGAGCCTAACCTATCGGCGCAGCCGGGGCAAATGGGAAAACGTCAAACATATTTGACGTCTAAAATACTTGACACTTTGGGGCTATGCGCCCTAGCTTCGGCTATTCGGGAGAAGGAGTGCCAGGCGTGTTGGCCAGCGGGCAGCTTGAATCAGACGGCGGCTTTGCCCCGCGCTCAGGACGCTCGCCGCAGGTTGCCGCTGCGCCGCTCTATACCCCTGAACAGCGCGCGCGCCGCGATGCGACCCGCTGGACGCTGGTGCAGGGCGTATTGGCCCCTGTGCAATTCTTCGTCTTTCTGGGCAGTCTGGCGCTCGTCATCCGCTTCTTGTCGACAGGGGAGGGGGCGGCGCTGGCCGAGGCCTCCATCTTGCTCAAGACCGGCATTCTTTACCTCATCATGATTACTGGCTCGATCTGGGAAAAGGTGGTGTTTGACGAATGGTTGTTCGCCAAATCCTTTTTCTGGGAAGATGTGTTCAGCATGGTCGTGCTGGCGCTGCACTCCGCCTATCTCGTCATGCTGCTGACCGGCATGGGGTCGCCGACCGAGCGGATGGTGGTCGCGCTGGCGGCCTATGCAACCTATGTCATCAACGCCGGCCAATTTCTGTATAAATTGCGGTTGGCGCGGCTGGCAACGCCGCTTCCAGCGGGGCGCACCGCATGATGGCGCAGGCCGCATCGCGGGCCCCGGCAGGCAGGATTGCGGGCCGGTGACCAGTCCGCCGCCTGGTCCCATGGCATTTTGGCAGAGCGTGGGCCTTCGCTTCCTGCCCTTTGCTGATGCGGCCAGCACTGATTTGCCGCTGGGCCGCTTGCTGCGCCTGGCGCTGTTTCAGGTGAGTGTCGGCATTGCGGTGGTGCTGCTCAATGGCACGTTGAACCGCGTATTGATCGTCGAACTGGGCACACCTAGCTGGATCGTCGCGCTGATGATCGCGGTGCCACTGACCATAGCGCCCTTTCGCGCGTTGATCGGCCACCGGTCGGATATTCACCGGTCAATGCTCGGCTGGCGGCGCGTGCCTTATATCTGGTTCGGCACGTTGGCGCAATTTGGCGGGCTGGCAATCATGCCCTTTGCACTCATCCTGCTCACCCGGCCCGACACTTTTGCGCTGGGCATTGCCGGGGCCTGCGCCTCATTTCTGCTCACCGGCGCGGGGATGCATGTCACCCAGACCGCCGGGCTGGCACTCGCCACGGACCTTGCGCCAGCGGATAGCCGCCCGCGGGTTGTGGCCTTGCTCTATCTGATGCTGCTCGTGGGCATGGTGCTCGCTTCCTTTGCCATCGGCGGCCTGCTGCGTGATTTCAGCGCAACCCGGCTGGTGCAGCTGATTCAGGGTGCCGCCGTCCTGACCATGGTGCTGAACATGGCCGCGCTGTGGAAGCAAGAGGCGCGCCGTCCACGCGCCGTGGTGGACGCGTTGCCGCGCCCGGCCTTTGCCACATTATGGGCCAGCTATGTGGCCCAACCCGGCGCGCGCCGCCTGCTGATCGCCATCGGGGTCGGCACCATGGCCTTTGCGATGCAGGACGCGCTGCTGGAACCCTTTGGCGGGGACGTGCTCGGCCTGTCGGTGGGATCGACGACGGCGCTGACCGGCACCTGGGCGCTGGGCGCCATCTTGGCCTTTGCCTATGCGGGGCAGCGGCTGGCCAATGGTGCGGACCCGCTGCGGCTAGCGGGGCTGGGCCTGGTGGTGGGCATCGCGGCATTTCTGTTGGCGATTTTCGCGGTGCCCGTGGGCGCGGCTGGGCTGTTGTTTGCGGCGGCCGCGATCATCGGGCTGGGCAGCGGGCTGTTTGCGATGGGGACGATGATTGCCGCCATGGGGCTGGCCAGCGGTGCGGCGGCGGGCCTAGCGCTGGGCGCGTGGGGCGCGGTGCAGGCAAGCTGCGCCGGGCTGGGCATCGCGCTGGGCGGCGTCCTGCGCGATACCATCGACGGGGCGGCGATGGCCGGCGCGCTGGGGCCCGTGCTGGCCAGCCGCGCAACGGGCTATGGCGCGGTCTATTTGCTGGAAATCATGCTGCTGCTGGCGGCGCTGGTGGTGTTGGGGCCGATGGTTGGTCGCCATGCCCCGGCCACTGGGCCTGGCCAGGCGGCACCGGGACGTTTTGGGTTGAGCGAGTTTCCAACCTGATGAAAGGGTAGGGGAGAGACGATGGACGACGTGAAAATTGTCGGCACAGTGGATGTGACCGAGCTGGTGTTTCTGGCCTTTGTGCTGTTTTTTCTGGCGCTGCTTTTCTATTTGCGGCGGGAGGATCGGCGCGAGGGTTATCCGCTGGAGGATGAAGCAACGGGGCGCATCGATATCCCGGGCGGCGTGTTGCAGACCGCCAGCCCCAAGACGTTTCTGATGCCCTTTGGCCGCCCCAGCGTGACCACCCCCACCAAGGGCCGCGAACGCGTTGATGTGCCGGGACAGCGCACCTTCCGCTCGCCGGGGGCCCCCTATGCCCCCAACGGCAACCCGCTGGTCGATGGCATTGGTCCAGCGGCCTATGCCGAACGCGCGCGGCACCCCGACCTGGATGGCGAGGGGCGCAACCGCATCATTCCCATTGGCCTCGCGGAGCATATCGCCATCCATGCGCGCGATGCCGATCCGCGCGGGATGAGCGTGATTGCAGCCGATGGTGCGGTGGCGGGCACCATCACCGACATCTGGGTCGACCGCGCCGAACATGTTATCCGTTACCTGGAGGTCGATACCGGCGCGGGTAAGGTGCTGGCCCCTATGGGCATGTCCAAAGTGCATGGCAAGCGCGGTCTGGTAGAAATTGATGCGATCAACGCCGCCGACTTTGCCGCCGTGCCCAAAATTGCCAAGCCGGACGAGATCACCTTTTACGAGGAAGAGCGGATCGTGGCCTATTATGGCGGCGGTTATCTCTATGCCAATCGCGCGCGGCAGGAGCCGCTGCTGTGAGCGAATATGACCATGAACCGGTGCGCGGCCTTCCCGCCGTCCTTCCGCCCGATGAACATATCATCTGGCAGGGGGCACCGGCATGGTCGGCCCTGCTTGCCTCCGCCCTACATGTAAAGCTGGTGGCGGGCTATTTCGGCGTCATCATCGCGTGGGCCGTGGGCGTGGGCGATTGGGGCACGGCGACGGGCGTCGCGGTGCTAGCGCTGGCGGTGCTGGCGCTGCTTGCGGCCTTTGCCTGGGGGGTCTGCCGGACGACGGTCTATACACTGACCAACAAGCGGCTGGTGCTGCGCATCGGCGTCGCGCTCAACAAATGCATCAACCTGCCGCTCGCCGAACTGGAAACGGCCAATATGAAGCCACTGGCCGGTGGGCATGGTCATATTGTCTTTGCGCTGAAAGGGATGCCGCGGCTCGGCTATCTCATGCTGTGGCCGCACGTCCGCTCGCTGCGCATCGTGCGCCCGCAACCCATGCTGCGCGCCATCCCCGATGCCGCCAGCGTAGCGGCCAAGCTGCTCGATGCCACGCGCCAGGTGCAAGCAGTGGCGCCCCGGTCGGCGGCTGCCGTCCCCACCAATGGCTCCTTCATTGGCGTGGCGGCATGAGCCTGACCGACCATCATGACCCCACGGTCCCGCGCGAGGCGCTGATCGGCGCGGCAGTGCTTCTGGCCTTTGTCATGGCGCTGACCGGGGCCACCAGCCTGGGCCTGATTCCGCAATCGGCCAATCCCGAAATGGCGCGTGCCGCCGCCGATGTTCAACCGGCGCAGAGCCGGTCGCTGCGCTTCACCGACCAGCCGGACGGTAGCGTCGCGATCACCGATGCGCAGAGCGGCGCAGTGGTCAGCACCATTGCCTTTGGCGAGGGCGGTTTTGTCCGCGCGACCATGCGGCGGCTGGCCAAGGCGCGGGCAGCCGCCGGCATCGGTGCCGCGCCGCCCTTCACCCTCACCCGCTGGAGCAATGGCGCGCTGTCGCTGACCGACCCGCAAACAGGGGAGAGCGCCGAGATTCATGGCTTTGGCGCGGACCATAGCCGCGCCTTTGCCGACATGCTGAACGATCCGGCGGCGTGACCCCGACCGGCCTTGTCTTGCCCTTTGCGGTTGTCATCCTGCTGTGGTTCGCTGGCACCGGATTGGTCGCGATGATCAACCACCGGTTGCGCGCATCGCTTGGCCGCGCGCTGTTTGCGGCCTGCGCCTGCGCGATGGCGGGGCTTGCCATCGTTGTGGCCACACTGGGCAGCATGGCGGTGCCCGCCATTTATGCCTCTTTCGTCGGCGGGCTGCTGATCTGGAGCTGGCACGAAATCAGCTTTCTAACCGGGGCAGTGGCGGGGTCGCACACCGAACCCTGTCCGCCCCAGGCGCGCGGCTGGCGACGCTTTTCGCGCGCGACGCTGGCGCTTATCCATCATGAAGTGGCGCTGGCCATGACAGCGGGCCTGCTGCTGTCGCTCGGTGCGGTGACGGCCAATGCGACGGCGGCCTATGCCTTTGCACTGCTCTTCCTGTTTCGGCTGTCGTCCAAACTCAATCTCTATTGCGGCGTGCCCAATTTCAGCGACGAATTGCTGCCCGCGCATCTCGATTATCTGCGCAGCTATTTCGGTCCGCGCCGAATGCAGCCGTTGTTGCCGCTGTCGATCGTGGCGATTGCTGCGCTGGGGTTCTGGTTTGTCCATGCCGCCACGGTGAGCGCCGATTTGGCCACCGCAACCCAGGCCGGGCTGCTCGCCTGTCTATGTCTGCTCGGCGCGCTTGAGCATTTGTTTCTGGCCATCCCGTTTCGCGACTCGCAGCTGTGGGCCTGGGCCCTGGACCGAGACCGCAATTGAAGCGGTGCTGACCAGGTTCCTGCGTGCCGCGCAGGCAAAGAAAAAGGGCCGGTGGTGAGACCGGCCCTCTTCCTTACATCCTGTCAGGTCCATTCCGCTTATTGCGGATTTTCCAGATAGGCGATGACGTCCGCGCGCTTTTGCGCATCCGGCAGGCCGGCAAAGATCATCTTGGTGTTCGGGATCACCCGCTGCGGCTTTTCCAGATATTGGAACAGCTTTTCCTTGGTCCAGGTGATGCCGCTGTTCGCATTGGCCGGCGAATAATTATAGCCAGCCACAGTGCCCGCCGCGCGGCCGATAATCTGGTGCAGCGACGGCCCGGTGCGGTTTACCCCGGCATCGGTGACGTGGCAGGTGCGGCATTGGGCAAAGACCAGCTTGCCCGCAGCGGCGTTGCCAGTGAAGCTTGCAAACTGGGTGCCGTCCAGCGTGGCGACATCGGTGGGCGCGGGAGCACCAGCCGGGGGCGCTGCGGGCGCAGCCGGTGCGGCCGCCGGCGCTGGTGCAGGGGCCGCTGCGGTCGGCGCGGGGGCCGGATCGGCGCTCTTCTTTTCGGGTTCGCCGCCCGAGCAGGCGGAAACCATGACGGCCAGGGCAACAACCCCGCCCAATTTCACCTTTTGTACCATTGTGCCTCCTATCAACATGTCCGTTGACCCATTTGCTATCCCCACCCTATCACCTTCGCGTCTATCGCACTTCCAAGCCCTTGGAAAGGACGGAATCACGCCGACGCTGCCTATGGCAAATTGGCACCATTTTCCTTGAGCACCTTGTGCCGCAGCCGCCGGACCAAGAGATAGATCAGCACGATCACCGGCAGCGTGACGATCCCGATCAGCGTCTCGGCGCTCCACCCCCCGCGCGCGGCCCCGGCCCCCTTCGCGACAAAGGCGATCAGCCCGACCATATAATAGGCCGCAGCGATGACCGAGAGCCCCTCAACCAGCGTTTGCAGCCGGAACTGCAGCTGGGTTGATCGCTCCATCGATTGCATCAGCTGCAAATTCTGCGCCTTGATACGGCTGTCGATCCGCACGTCCAGCGTGTGCATCACCCCCGAAATGCGTTCGGCCAGCTGCGTCAGTCGCTGGCGAAAGACCAGACAGGTCCGCGCCGCCGGGATCAGCCGCCGTTCGGTAAAGTCGGTCAGGCTTTGAAAATTGGCAACCGATTGCACGTCCAGCGCGGCCAGCCGGTCCGCGGCAATTTCGGTGTAGGCCGCGGTCGCGCTCAATCGGAATCCGGTTTCGGAGCGGATCAGCTCCAGCTCGGCGGACAGGCCCGCCAGCTCGTTGAGCAGGCTTTCGTCATCCTGGTCGGCGCGCGCCACGCGCTTGGCATGTTCGGCCAGCAACGCCTCCAGCCGGTCCACCTCCCCGCCATATTGCTGCACCATGGGAAAGCCGAGCAGCGCCAGATTGCGGTAATTGCCAAGTTCCTGAAGCCGCTGAATGATCCGGCCGCGCTCCGCCTCGCTCACCTTGCCCGCGAGCACCAGCAAGCGGCCATAGCCGTCGGGGTGGATACCGAAATCGGACCAGATGCGCAGCGCGCCATTGATATCGCAGCAAATGGTTTCGTCCGGCGGCAAGCCATGGTCGGCCATCCGCGCAGGCACGTCGTCAAGGCGCGGTTCGACAAAGACATGGGTGGCGCGCACCACTTCGCCCGGCCATTGTTCGGCCCAGGCGAGCAGCGCCGCGCGCTCAGCAGCGGGAGTTTTGGCGGGAAAGATCAGCGTGACGCTGCTCGCCTCGGTATGCCGTTCCCACAGAAATTGCACCCCGCTGTTCGTTGTGCCCGCGCCATGGCGCGACGCGAGCGTCCAGGCGGCAAAGCTGCTTTGCTGCGACGCAAGCCATGTGGTCTCTTGCGCGCGCGCGTCGGCGGCGATGATGAAAACGATCTGGTAGATTTCGCACTGGTCGGGCACCGGGGCAAAACGCCGCGAGTGCAGTTCATTGACTGCCCAGCGGCGCAGCGGATGCTCGGTAAAGGCCATGGCCGGTTATTGGGCAAAGCGGCGGTCAAGTCCAGCCATTTGCCTGGCGCTATTGCGGCAAAAACAGCTCCGCCGCTGCGTCGATAATGGCGTCGGTGTCGATGCGATAATGGCCATAGAGATCGGGGATATCGCCGGTCTGGCCGAAACGGTCGGTGCCCAGCGGGCTGACACGCTGGCCGCGCACGCCGCCCAGCCAGGACAGGGTGGCGGGCGCACCATCCAGCACGGTCACCAGCCCTGCGTCGCGCGCCAGCGGAGCGAGCAGCCGTTCGACATGCGACACGGCGCTCTGCCCAACCTGTCCGCCACCCGTCCAGCGCGCCGCATGGCGGGCCGACCAGCCGCGATGGAGCAGGTCGGGTGAGGTGATGGCGAGCAGGCCGATCCCGGGCACGTCGGGCCGAAGCGCATCCCATGCCGCCAGCGCCTCGGGCGCGACCGCGCCGGAATAGACGATGGCGGCGGCCGAACCCGGGGCAGGAGGGCGCAGCCAATATCCGCCCTTCAGCGCATCCGCTTGCCAGCCATCATCGGGGCGCTGGGGTTGTTCGATCGTGCGGGTGGACAGGCGCAAATAGATGGCGCTGCCCTCATCGCGCTGCATCCAGTCAAAGGCATGCCGCATGAACAGCGCCACTTCATCGGCAAAGGCGGGTTCATAGCTGTCGAGCCCGGGTTGCCCCATGGCAATCAGCGGCGTGTTGATCGATTGATGCGCCCCGCCTTCGCCCGCCAGCGTGATGCCCGACGGCGTGCCGACGAGCAGGAAGCGCGCATCTTGATAACAGCCATAGTTGAGCGCATCGAGCCCGCGCGCAATGAACGGGTCATAAACGGTGCCGACCGGCAGCAAGCGGGTGCCAAAGTGCGGCGCGGCGAGGCCGAGTGCGGCGAGCAGCAGGAAGAAATTATTCTCGGCAATGCCCAGCTCGATATGCTGGCCCGCCGCGTGCTGCACCCATTTCTGCGCCGATGCGATCCGGGCGCGCTGAAAGGCATCCGCCATTTCCTGCCGCCGGAACAGGCCGCGCTGATTGACGAAAGCGCCCAAATTGGTGGTCTGGGTCACATCGGGCGCGGTCGTGACGATATGGTTGGCAAGCGGATCGCCCGATTTGGCGAGGTCGAGAAGGACCCGGCCAAAGGCGGCCTGGGTCGAGAGCATCGCCCCTTCGGGCACGGGCAGGCGCGCGGGCACCACGACGGGCGGCGGCGCATATTCGGCGCGTGCGCGCGCGATCGGACTGGCGGCAACAAAGGCGGCAAGCTCGGCGGCCTGATTGTCGCCCATGCCGGCCCATTTGTCCCACTCCTGCCCCTCGGCAATCGCCAGCGATGCGCGCAGATCGGCGATCTGGGCCGCGTTCATCATGCCGCTGTGATTGTCCTTGTGCCCCGCCAGCGGCAGGCCATGGCCCTTGACGGTATAGGCAATGAACAATGTGGGCCGCGCATCATCGGCGCTGGCAAAGGCCTCGATCAAGGTTTCGACACAATGGCCGCCAAGGTCGGTCATCAAGGCCGCCAGCGCGTCATCGTCATGCGCGGCCAGCAGCTCCGCGACATGCGGCTTGTCCCCAATATCTGCGGTCAGCCGCGCGCGCCAGGCCGCTCCGCCCTGAAAGGTCAGCACGGCATAGTCGGCGTTGGGACAGCCATCGATCCATTGCTGCAGGCTCTTGCCGCCCGGGCGGGCAAAGGCGGCCTGTTGCAACTTGCCATATTTCAACGTGATAACCCGCCAGCCGCAGGTTTCAAATATGTCGTCAAAGCGCCGGAACATCCGGTCGGCAGTCGTCGAATCGAGCGATTGCCGGTTGTAATCGACCACCCACCAGCAATTGCGCAAGTCGTGCTTATACCCCTCGATCAGGCATTCATAAATATTGCCTTCATCCAGTTCGGCATCGCCCATCAGCGCGATCATGCGTCCAGCGTCGGACTCGTCGCGCTGGCCATGCGCGATCAGATAATCCTGCACCAGGCTGGCAAAGGCGGTGATCGCGACGCCCAGTCCCACCGAACCGGTGGAAAAATCCACCGGGATGCGATCCTTGGTCCGCGATGGATAGCTTTGCACGCCGCCAAAGCCGCGAAACCGCTCCATGGCGTCGCGGTCCTGCTGGTCGATCAGATAGTGGATGGCGTGCAGCACCGGCCCGGCGTGCGGCTTGACCGCCACCTTGTCCTGCGGGCGCAGCGCATGGAAATAAAGCGCCGCCATGATCGCCGTCATCGACGCACAGCTTGCCTGATGCCCGCCGACCTTCATGCCGTCGCGTTTGGGGCGCACGGCGTTGGCATTGTGGATCATCCATGCCGACAGCCACAACAACCGCTTGTCGAGCGCCTTGAGCGCCGCCACTGTGTTCGCCCGCTGTTCGGCAATTGTTGCTGACATCCCGCATGCTCCGCTCTGTTGGGCGCCGTTTCCGTCAAGCAGAACTGCAAGGCGCCAAGCCGCCGGTATCACCTCCCGTGCAGGTCCATGCAAGCGGTCCGTGACGCAACGGGCCATCATTGCCCCGGCACCAGAGGGGGAGGGGCGGTCAAGGCTGGAGTACGCTAATGTCACACGGCCAGCAGCATACGCACCGGCGCCCAGCCGAGCCATCACGCCATCACAATTCGGCGCGTCCATAGCGGCGGAATGCTGCCGTCAGGAACAGCAAGGCGATCAGTGCCAGTGCCAGCATGGCTGCCCAAGGCGGCGTGACGTTCGGTTGCCAGGCAAAGCGGGGGATGGCGGCAAAATCGCGGGCGTCCATCGTTTCGCCGCGCTCCACAAATCCGCCGCCAAAGGCCAGGAAGCGGGCCAGATAGTCGCGTGTCGCGGTGCGGAACTCCCGGGCGGTTCCGGCATCGGTTCCCGCCGCCTGCTCCATGGCGGTGCCCGCAATCATCGCCGGGGACAGCCAAGACAGGGCAGCGGCAAAGCGTTGCTGCGCGGCGAGCTGCGCGTCGAAGCGAGCGTTCAGCGGCGCAACCGCAGCGTCGACGCGTTGGGCAATGCTCCATGTTTTGCGGATCGATGCCAGCCGCCCGGCGGCATCATCCGCCGCAAGATCGGGATGATCATTTTCATAGGCCTCGGTCGAGGCGACTTCGGCGGCGCGGGCCGAGGCGATCTGTTCAAAGCGCGACGGCGGCGGATAGGCCGCCTGCACCGCTGCCGAAACCGCGGCTGGCAACACCAGCGTGAGGACGGCCCACCCCGCCACCAGGGCCAGCGCCGCCGTTTCAGCCGTGATGCGCAGGCTGTTGACCCAGGCAATCGCCGCCGTCCAGGCGAGCAAGAGGAGCAGCGCAATAAGCACCCACCAGCCCGCCGCACCCCATCGGCCACCCATGTCCGGCCCCGTCACCAGCAATCCCAGCGCCGTCAGCGCGATGGGCAGCGCCACAATGACGAACCGGGGCACCAGCCGCGCCGCCACCAGCCGCCGTGCCGACCCCGCCTGCACCATGATCAGCCGCGCCGTGCCGCTATCGCGGTCCGCCGCAAACAGGCCATAGGCCAGGCCGATCAGCAGCAAGGGCGCGATAATCACCGCGACAAAGCCCAGATCAATCCGCCCGCGCATCAGCGTTTCGGGGTTGTCGGTCTGGGTGCGTTTGAACAGCGTGTCGGGCCGCGACCGCATCGTCGCAACAGTCGAATAATTGTCGAACGCCGCTCGCCCGGCGCTAAAATCCGCCAGCGGGGGCGGCGGGGCCATGATGCCCACCCGCATGCGATAGGGGCTGAGGATCGCCTCTTCGGGCGGCAAGCCGGGATTGTTCAGGCGCTTGCGAAAGCCGTCCAGTGCCTCGCGGTCTTCGGCGGCTGACGCCGTGCGGCCATCGATCTGGTCCGCCATCAGCGCGCGCCCGCTGGCGATGGCGAGCAAACAAGCCGCGATCAGGACAAAGATCAGCGCCAACGCGCGGCGATCCCGCAGCAGCAAGCGCGTTTCGAGGAGGATAAGCCGCACCATCTCAATCCGCCTCCGCCGATAGCGCCCGGACGCTGCGCTGCGCGAACAGGCCGGCCAGCATGAGCCAGCCGAGCAAGATCAGCGCATCGGGCCAAATCGACCGGGCAATCGGCATCAGGCCGGGCGGGGCAAAGGCAAAGTCATCAATCTGAGCCCACAGACCGGCATCAGCGCGATAATCAAATCCTGCCGCCCCGGCCTTGTTGATCATGTCGGTGTTGAGCGCCGTGACCGTGGCGCGCCGGTGCGCTTCGGCCTGTTGCTGAAAGGCGATCTGGTGGGGCATATCGGTCCCCGCCAGCGCCATCGAGACATTCTGAAGCGCGGGGAGCGGGGACAGCGCATTGCCCCAGCGCATGGCATTGCGCTGCGCCGCATAGATGCGATTGAGCTGGCCATAAAAGCGGTCAAAGATGATATTGCCTTGCCGCTCGCTCTCTTCGAGTTGCAGCCCGTCGAAATTGACGGGCAAATCGGCAACGCTGGCGACGCCATAGCGGCGGGCCATCGCCTCGCCAAAGGCCGCCTTGTCGTCGCCAAAGGGGTCGGACCTCTCCTTCATCGCGGCGCTCATGTCGGTCCAGAAACGGTCAGCGGCAGGAACCGGCGCGACAATTTCGGCGGCCGAAGCCGCGGCGCGGGGGACCAGGATGATCGCAAACAGCCACAGCCCCATCAGCACCAATATCGCCTGACCGGTGGATTTAGACCGAGCCGACACGCCCACTGCAATCAGCACGATGATGGCCAGAAACAGCAGATAGGCGGCTACCCACAGCGCCAGGCGCGTTCCATCGGCCCCGCCCATGGCCAGGGCTGCGGCAAAGCCAATGGCCAATGTGCCGCCAGCAATCAGCGCGGTGGTGCGTCCGACCGAGGCGATCTTGGCCATCATAAAATCGCGCGCGCTGCCGCCGCTGGCCAGCATCAGCCGGAACGTTCCCCGTTCGCGCTCGCGGGCGACGGCGCCAGCGGCGATGACGGCGATGAGCAGCGGCAGCAGCATTTGCAGCACCCAGGCCATGCTGAACGCGCCCAGGGGCAATGCCGTCACCTGATCCTCGACCGGGCGGGCGCGGGCAGGGTTCTGGTTATGCGCCTCCATCCAGATGGCGGCCCCGGCATAGGGCGAGACGCCGGGGTCGAGCAATGCCCCGGCGGTCAGCGGCCGCAGCGCCCAGGATGCAAAATGGGCGACGCCATGCGGGTTGCGCGCGCCCTGGCTTTCCCAGGTGTCGCGATCGCGCGCCACCGTTGCTGCGCGGTCGGCTTCATAGGCCGAAACGCGGGCAAAGGATGCCGCAATCGCCGTGATCCCCAGCAGCGCGACGAGCAGGATCATGGCCAACAACCGCTTGTCGCGGCGCAGCTCCTGCGCATCCTTGCGCACAATGGCGCGGACAAGGCTCATGCCGCGCGCTCCGCCATGTGGGTTAGATACAGCTGCTCCAACTCGGCCGCGCTGAGCGTTGCCGGATCGATCATCGCGACCAGGGCGCCGTGCCGCATGATCCCGATGCGGCTGGCCACATCCTTGGCGCGGAAAATGTCATGCGTGGAAATCAGCAGCGCGGTACCGCCAGCGGCGGTTTCTTTCAGCACGGCAACCAGATCATTGGCCGCCGCCGGGTCGAGGCCCGACAGCGGTTCGTCCAGCAGGATGGCCTCTGCGCCCTTCATCAAGGCAATGGCCAGGCCCAATTTCTGCCGCATGCCCTTGGAATAGGTGCCTGCGGGCCGGTCAATCGCGTCGCCAGGAAAGCGCAAGCGCGCAAGAATGGCATCGCGCTGTGCCGAATCAACCGCTTGTCCGGCAAGCTCCGCAAAAAACGCAAGATTTTCGGCCCCGGTGAGGGCAGGGTAGAGCGCCACGACCTCTGCCACATAGCCCAGCCTGCGCCGTGCCGCGACCGGATCAGCGGCGACCGCGACGCCGCTCACCATGGCAGCACCGCTCGTCGGCTCGGTCAGGCCCAGAAACAGGTTGATCGTCGTCGTCTTGCCAGCGCCATTCGCGCCTAGCAGACACAGGACTTCACCGGGCGCGATGGAAAAATCGAGCGCCGTCAAGGCAACATGCGGGCCATAGCTTTTGGATAAGCCACGGGCTTCAAGGATGGCTTGGGACATTTTGGGTTCCCTTAGTATAGGCATAAGCGGCGCGGGATGGGTTGCGGAAATTTGGTCAATCCAGCGTGGGCACCGCGCTCGTCGGCGTATCGATGACCAGCACCAACCGCCGTTCGCCGCCGCCTTCGATGGGCGGGGACCGGTGGAGGCAGGGGGCGTGGCCCGCGGCAAAATTCTGTCCCTTGAACAGGGCAATGGCACCGGTCGGCACCCGCTCCAGACAGCAATCGGCATCGCCATGCGGGGCGTAATCGGTGCCTGGCCCGGCATAGGTGGTGATAAGGCGCAGGTCGGTATAGTCGGCATGCACTTTCCAGCAGGCGTTGCTGACCACGCCCTCGACACGGACGCGCACGGCCTCCACCTGCATCAGCGCCATGAAGCGCAGTGCAAGGTCAGCCACGTCGGCGCGCAGCGCATCGGGCAAGTCAGCAAGCCCCGCCATCACTGCGGCAACATCGCCAGCCGCTCGCACCGCAAAGGGGGCCTGGTCCAACAGCGCCGCTACCGCTTCGGCGGGCAGGGGTTGCGTCCGCGCCTCAATTACGATCGGGCAATCGGGCGCAGCAATCCGCGCCCAAGGGCTCAGCACCTCGACATCCGCCACGCGCATCAGGCCGGCTCCAATGCCCGGGCAGCTTCGCCCCACGCGGGGAAGGGATCCGACAATTTGGCCCAGCGGTCCGGTTCAAATGTGTCGGCCTTGACCAGGCAGGCGTCAAGCGCCGCACGGATGCGGGCTTCATTCATCCCAATGCCGATGAACACCAGCTCTTGCCGCCGGTCACCCCAGACAGCGTCCCAATGTTTCAGCACAAAGTCTTCAAAACTGCCGTCGTCGGGCCAGCGATTCTTGGGCACGGCGGCCCACCAGCGACCCATGCGGCTGACCGACTTTTGCGTCCCTGCAATGGCCAGCTCGCCCAGGAAATCGGTGCGCGTTGCCAGCCAGAAATGGCCCTTGGCGCGGATCACTTTGTCCAGACCCGCGCCCGTCAGAAAACGATAGAACATCGCGGGATGAAAGGGCCGCCGGGCGCGATAGACAAAGCTTTCAATGCCATATTCCTCGCTTTCGGGCCGATGGTCGGCGTAGCCATACAGCTCCTTGGCCCACAGCGGATGCTGTTCGGCCTTTTCATCATCGAACAGGCCGGTATCGAGGATGGTGTCCAGCGCCACCCTGCCATAATCCGCCGTGATGATGCGCGCGTCGGCGTTGAGTGAAGCGACCACCTGCTTCACCACGGCAAGCTGTTCGGCGCTGACGGCGCTGGCCTTGTTGACGATGATGACGTCGGCAAATTCGATTTGCTCGACCAACAGGTTGACCAGGCTGCGATCATCGCCTTCGCCCGCGGTCTCGCCGCGCTGGCTCAACAGGTCGCTGCTCGCATAATCCGCCAGCAGATTGACCGCGTCGACGACGGTTACCATCGTGTCGAGGCGCGCGACATCGCCCAGGCTGTGGCCATCCTCGTCGCGAAAGGAAAAGGTCGCGGCCACGGGCAAGGGCTCTGAAATGCCGGTGCTTTCGATGACCAGATAGTCGAAGCGGCCATCCTGGGCGAGCGCGCGCACTTCCTTGAGCAGATCGTCGCGCAATGTGCAGCAAATGCAGCCGTTGGTCATTTCGACCAACGCCTCCTCGGACCGCGACAGCGCCGCTTCGCCCCCGCGCACGAGGTCGGCATCGATATTCACCTCGGACATGTCGTTGACGATCACCGCCACCCGCTTGCCCTCGCGGTTGGCCAAGATGTGATTCAGCAGGGTCGTTTTCCCCGCGCCCAGAAAGCCCGACAGGACGGTAACGGGAAGCTTGGTGCTACGCATGATCATAAAGTCCGCTCAGCCTCTTGTGCAGGATGTGATAATATATCATATGCCGTGCTAGCAGAGCTGCTTCGGGCTTGTCCAGCCCAATGAACGGAGTTTTTATGGCCGCTGGCCGCGCCAAATCAGCGACATGGGACGGGGCGGCAATCGCCGCTTCGGTGCTATGCCTTGCCCATTGCCTGCTCGTCCCGCTGGTCCTGTTGCTGGCACCGGCGCTTGGGGCCTTGTTCATCGTGCCGGAGGAATTTCACAGCTGGGCCGTGGTGTTCGCGGTGCCAACCAGCATTGCCGCTCTGCTGATCGGCCACCAACGCCATCGGCACTTTGCACCAACGGCGCTGGCGATGCCTGCGCTCGCCATGATGGCCTGGGGCGCTTTTGCCGAAACAACCCCGCTACACGAACTGCTCCTCACCGTCCTGGGCGCGTCGATGCTGGTGATCGCACACGTCTCCAACCGGAAAATGGCCAGCGCCCGCTAACACGACAAGAAAGCGCGCGGTGAGCATAGACCGAAACGAGAGAAAGTAGGGCGCGCTGATCAACACCGCGCTGAAGGAAATGGTGGACGCACTAGGGCTCGAACCTAGGACCCGCTGATTAAGAGTCAGCTGCTCTACCAACTGAGCTATGCGTCCATCCGGCGGTTGGTGACCGCGTCGGCTTTGCCGGTTGCCGGTAAAGCGAGGCGCGCCGCTATCATGGGTTGCGGGCTATTGCAACCGGCTTTGCGCGCAAATTTATCGAAAGGCCCAGCGGTTGGTCCCGCGGTCCTGCTGCACCGCCAGGATGATGCCGACGCACAGCATGATCGTCATCATCGATGATCCGCCATGCGAAAAGAGGGGCAGGGGGATGCCGACAACCGGGGCCAGCCCCATCACCATCATCAGATTGATGGCGATGTAGAAAAAGATGGTCATGGTCAGCCCCGCCGCGGTCAATTGACCAAAGCGGGTTGGCGCGGCGAGCGCGACGCGCGTCGACCAGCGCAGCAGGAAAAAATAGGCGAGCCCCAGCGCCAGACCGCCCACCATGCCCCATTCTTCGGCCATGGTGGCAAAGATGAAGTCGGTATGCCCCTCCGGCAGATAGTCGAGGTGGCTTTGCGAACCTTCCAGAAAGCCTTTGCCGCCGATGCCGCCCGACCCGATGGCGATTTTTGACTGGGTGATGTGATAACCGGCGCCCAGCGGGTCTTCCTCGGGATTGAGGAAGATGAGCACGCGGCGCTGCTGATAATCGTGCAGCATGCCATAGAGGATGGGCAGCGCGGCGGCACCCGCGACGGCTGCGCTGATAAACCACCACAGCGGCAGGCCGGCCAGAAACATGACGACCACCCCGCTGGTGATGATGGCCAGCGCGGTCCCCAGATCGGGTTGCAGCATCACCAGCGCGCCAGGCACCGCGATCAGCAGCAGCGGGGGCCACAGGGCGGACAAACGCGATGTTTCCGCCGGCGGAAGAAGACTGAAGAAGCGCGCGCAGGCAAGCACGATCGCGACCTTCATCAATTCCGACGGTTGCAAGTTCATGAAGCCGATGTTGAGCCACCGCTGGCTGCCGCCGCGCACGGCGCCGAGCAGCTCGACCCCCAGCAGCAGAATGAGGACGCCGCCAAAGATGGGATAGGCAAAGCGCGCGATCAACCGCAAGGGGATGAGATAGCCGATGACCAGCGCCATCGTCAGAAACAGGCCAAAGCGCATGCCATGCTTGAGCGCCCAGGGCGACCAGGCACCCCCCGCCGCCGAATAAAGGACGAGCGCGCCAAAGCCCGCGATGAAGATGAGCGTCGCCAGCAAACCCCAGGGATAGATGCGCAGCGATTGCGGCACCGGGATCATGGCACAGCATCCCCGGCGGCGTCGATGTCGAGGCCGCGAAACCCGGCAAAGCCGCGCGCCATCCGTTCGGAAATGCCGCCGCCCCAGCCCGCCTCCAGCGCCTCCAGCGCCGCCAGCGCCTTGGCGGGTTCCCACAGGTAGGTGAAAAAATCCTTGGCAATTGGTGCCGCCGCGCGCGCGCCGCCCAGGCCATGTTCCACCAACACGGCGGCGGCATAGCGGGGGTTTTCGGTGGGCGCATAGCAGACGAACAGGCCATGGTCGCGAAACCGCCGTGCCCCGCTTTGCCCTCGCGATGCGCCGGAAATGGCCCGCACCTGCGCCGTGCCGGTCTTGCCCGCCATGGCAATGCCGTCCAGCGGCAGGCGGCTGGCCACCGCCGTGCCATTGCCATTGACCACCCGGTCCATGCCCGCGCGCACGATGTCCAGATGCGCGTCGCTATAGCCAAGCGGCTTGATAAGCTCGCGCTTTTGCCGGATCAGGCTGGGGTAAAGTTGCTTGCCCGATGCAATGCGCGCGGTGGACACCGCCAATTGGAGCGGATTGACGATGACATAGCCCTGACCAATGATCGCATTCAGCGAGTCCGACGCGGTCCAGGCGCTGCCATATTTGCGCTGTTTCCATGCGCTGTCGGGGATGGTGCCATAGCGTTGATTGGCCCCGCTCAACCGGAAATCCTCGCCCAGCCCCAGCGCGCGTGCAACGGGCGCAACGGCATCATAGCCCAGCCGATGCGCCATGGCATAGAAATAGGTGTTGCAGCTTTTTTCGATGGCTGTCGGCATGTCGACGCTGCCGTGCGTGCCCAGACAGCGAAAGAAACGGTTGCCCAGCCGATAGCCACCCGGACAGCTCACCCGCTGGGCCGGGTCAATGCCCGCTTCCAAAAAGGCAAGCGCCGCCATGGGTTTCAGCGTCGAACCGGGCGGGAACAGGCCGCGTGTCGCCTTGTTCAGCAAGGGCTTGTAATCGGTATCGCCGTTCAGCCAGGCCCATTCCTGTTGCCCAATGCCATCAGAAAAGCTGTTCGGATCGAAACAGGGCATGGAGACAAAGGCCAAGATGCCCCCGGTTTCGCAGTCGATGATGACCGCGGCCCCGGATTCGCGGCCCATGCGGCGAGCGACAAATTCCTGAAGGTCGGCATCGATCGCCAGATGCAGCGTTTGGCCCTGCACATCGGGCTGGGTGTCGAGTTCGCGGACGATTTTGCCGCCAGCGGTCACCTCGGCCCGGCGCGCACCCGGCTTGCCTTGCAAAAAGGGCTCAAAATAGCGTTCGAGCGCGTCTTTCCCGGTCTTGAAACCAGGGGTGACATAGAGCGGGTTGCGGGCGGCCTGATATTCCTCGGCATTGGGCGCGCCGACATATCCGGTCAAATGGCCGACCGCTGCGCCCGCCGGATAGTTGCGCGCAAAGCCCCGCGCGGGCGCGACACCGGGCAGGTCGGGCAGCCGCACCAGCACGGCGGCATAGCGGTCTTCGGCAATATTTTCGGCGACCGCGACGGGCTGATATCCCGCGGCATCTTTCAGGTCGCGCTGGATGCGCTGCACCGTGTCCTGGTCCAGCCCGAGCAGCGTCTGCAACTGCGCGACGGTGGCGTCCTTGTCCTGCACCCGGTCGGGGATCAGGTCGATACGCAGGCTGACCTTGTTGTTGGCAATCGCCTTGCCCTTGCGGTCGACGATCCAGCCGCGGCGGGGTGGGATGAGGGTCAGATTGAGCCGGTTGCTTTCCGATTCCAGGACATAGCGTTCATTGTCATAGATGGAGATATAGGCCATCCGCGCCGCGAGCGCCGCGCCCAGCGCCATTTGCGCGCCCGCGACCACCATGGTGCGCCGGGTGAAGGTAAAGCCCCGCCAGGCTTCGGTAATCGGAGGCGATTTGCCGAACATGCGCCCTTATCACCGCACCAGCCGGACAGAGTCCAGCCGGACCACAAGGCGGATGAACAGCGGGAACAACAATATGGCCGTCACGGTGGCAAAGAGGGTCTGGCGTGCCAGATCCAATATATCGGTGCCCGGGTGGACAATGGCCGCGCCGCCCAGCTGGATCGCGATGATCGCAAGTGCCGCGATCAGCCAATCCTGCCAATATCCGCGCCAATAGGTCCGCTGGTCGATATAGTCGATGGCCAGCACCGCCAGGGTCCACAGGCCCATGGCCGATCCGATGGGCTGGCCCGACAGGCAATCGTCCCACAGGCCCAGCGGCAGGCCAATCCACACCGGCCACAGGGTCGGGTGCAGCAACCGCCACGCCAGAAACATGACCAGCCCGAGCGGCGGGAAAATCATGCTGCTGGCGACCACCGGGAGCATCATGGGCAGCGCCGAAAACAGCATCACCGACGCAATGGGAAAGGCATGGAAACGCAGCGGCGATGCCGGGTCGCCAATCGGCACGGGCATAATCGCGCTCATTCGGCGCTCACTTCGCCCGCCGTGGCGGCATAGGCGGGCAGGACGGTGACGATATCCACCTTGGCCGGGTCGGCCAGCGGGCGGGCCACGGCCCCGTCATTCTGACGCCGCATGACGATGGCGACGGGGATATTGGGCCGGTAAATGCCGCCCGTGCCCGATGTCACCAATATGTCGCCCGTCTTGAACGGATTGTCGGCCAGGTTGAGGGTGCGGATATCGAGTTCACCATTGCCGCGCCCGGTGGACAGCACAGGCAAGCCATCGCTGGCGCGGCGCAGCGGCACAATATTGTCGCTGTCGGTGAGCAGCAGGACGCGTGACGTCGACAGGCCCGTGTCGAGCACGCGCCCGATCAGCCCATCGGCGGCGCGGACCGGCATGCCCGGGCGCACCCCGCGGCTGCTGCCCAGGCTGAGCACGGCCAGCCGCCGGGTGCTCGCCGAACTGGATGTCAGCAGATATCCGGTGGCGATGCCGCCATCATCTTGCTCCTCCAGCTTGAGCAGCGCGCGCAATTGCCGGTTTTCTTCGGCCAGCGTGCTGGCGGCGACCAATTTGCGCTGCTGTTCGATGACTTGCGCGCGCAGGCGCTGGTTCTGGCTGCCCGCGCCGATATAGGCTGCGACATTGTCGTCGATCCCGGCAATGCCGCCGGTAATGGCGTTGCCAACGCGCGCGACCGGGCTGACGGCTTCCTGCGCGGCAATACGCAGCGCCGCAAAGCCGACGGGATCGGCAACGGAAATGATTGCGAGCAGCAACCCCGCGCCTGCACCGATCAACGCCACCACATAGGCAGCGAACAGCCGGACTTGCGCCTTGCGGGATTGTCCCGGTCGCAGCTGAGCCGGGCGGAGCATGGTCTGGCGCGCGTCCCTGTCAGGCCTGGAGCAGCACGCCGCGGAAGGCGGGATCTTCCATGGCGCGGCCCGTGCCGATGGCGACACAGGTCAGCGGATCCTCTGCCACCGTCACCGGCAGGCCGGTCGCATCGCGCAGCATTTCATCCAGTTCCCGGATCAGCGCGCCGCCACCGGTCAGGACGATGCCCTGATCGACGATATCCGCCGCCAGTTCGGGCGCGGTGTTTTCGAGCGCAATCCGCACGCCTTCGATAATCATGCCAATGGGTTCGGACAGGGCGTCGGCAATTTGTGCCTGGTTGATGGCAATTTCCTTGGGCACACCGTTCACCAGGTCGCGGCCCTTGATATGGATGGTCAGGCCAGCGCCATCGGCCGGGGTGCGCGCGATGCCGAAATCCTTCTTGATCCGTTCGGCGGTGGTTTCGCCGATCAGCAAATTGTGGTGTCGCCGGACATAGGACACGATGGCTTCGTCCATCTTGTCCCCGCCCGCGCGGACAGAGGTGGAATAGGCCACACCGCGCAGCGACAGGACGGCGACTTCGGTCGTGCCGCCGCCGATATCGACCACCATCGATCCAATGGGCTCGGTCACCGGCATGTCGGCGCCAATCGCCGCCGCCATGGGCTCTTCGATCAGAAACACCTGGCTCGCCCCCGCATTGCTCGCCGCATCGCGGATCGCACGGCGCTCGACGCTGGTCGATCCGCTGGGCACACAAATGACGATTTCGGGGCGGTTGAACGCATTGCCGCGCCCGCCATGCACCTTGGAGATAAAGTGCTTGATCATCTTTTCGGCGACATCAATGTCCGCAATCACCCCGTCGCGCAACGGGCGGATGGCCTCGATGCTGTCGGGCGTCTTGCCCATCATCAGCTTGGCGTCGTCGCCCACGGCCTTCACCGAACGGATACCGTTGACGGTTTCCAGTGCCACCACCGACGGTTCGTTCAGCACAATGCCGCGTCCGCGCACATAGACAACGGTGTTGGCGGTCCCCAGGTCGATGGCCATGTCCTGCGAAACGAAATTGAACCAGCGCGAAAAAAACGACATTTTCTTGTTCTGCTTTCCTATACGGCGCGGCGCGGCTGCCGCTGATACCCTGCTGTTTGACGGTGACCGGCCCCCCGTCAACCATGGTGACCGGGACAAATGCCCGAAAATGGCGGTTTAGCGCCAACAGGTGAGGCAAATACGATCAAAAACGGCGGGTGGGTCGCGTCCTGCTGCCGACTGCGCTAGGGCAGGCGTCATGTCAATACGCCGCTTGCCCGAAAGCCTGGTGAATCGCATCGCTGCGGGCGAAGTGGTGGAGCGTCCGGCCGCCGCGCTTAAGGAAGTTGTGGAAAACGCCATTGACGCCGGTGCCAGCCGGATCGCCATCCGGCTGAGCGAAGGCGGCATGGCGCAGATGGTGGTCGAGGACAATGGTTGCGGCATGAGCCCCGACGACATGGCGCTGGCGCTGGAACGTCATGCGACATCCAAATTGCCCGACGAGGCGATCGAAAATGTTTGCACATTGGGCTTTCGCGGCGAAGCGCTGCCCAGCATTGCCAGCGTCGCGCGGCTGACCATCGAAAGCCGACCGGAAGGGGCCGACGGCTGGCGCCGCGCGCTCGACAATGGCGTGCTGGTGGAGGAGGGACCGGCGGCGCTTCCCCCCGGCACCCGCGTGACGATTGCCGACCTGTTCGCCCGGGTGCCCGCGCGCCGCAAATTCCTGCGCAGCGCGCGCAGCGAATATGCCGCCGCGCTCGACGTCGTCCGGCGGCTCGCCATGGCGCGGTCCGATATCGCATTCCAGCTAGAGCATGACGGGCGGCGCATCCTGGACCTTCAGGCCGGGCAGGGGCGCGAGGAGCGGGTGGCGGCGCTCATCGACCGGCAGCTGGCGGACAACAGCATCATCGTCGATCTCCACCGCGATCCCGTCCGGCTGAGCGGGGTCATCAGCCTGCCGACCTTCAATCGCGGGGTCGCCGATCATCAATATCTGTTCGTCAACGGCCGCCCGGTGAAGGACCGGTTGCTGGTCGGGGCCTTGCGCGCGGCCTATGCCGACCTGCTGGCACGCGATCGCCATCCGCTGGTGGCGCTGTTCATCGACCTGCCGCCCGGCGAGGTGGATGTGAACGTCCATCCCGCCAAGACCGAGGTGCGTTTTCGTGATCCGGCTTTGGTCCGCGGGTTGATCGTCGGTGGGCTGCGCCGCGCGCTCGATGACCATGGCTTTCGCAGCGTGCAGCGCCCGGCTGCGGGCACGGAGGCGGCGTGGCAGGTGGAACCCGTGACGGCAAGGCCCGCGCCCGATTTTGGCGGCCTGTTCTTCAGCGCGCCGCCATCCGCCGCAACGCGCGGCTTTGAGGGCGCCCCGCTTGCGCCAGCGCTGGCCGATGGTGCGCGCGCCTGGGCCCATGCCGACACCTTGCCGCAGGGGCGCGCCGAGCCTGCGGTGCTGCCACCGCCGGATCCTGCCCGCCACCCGCTGGGCATCGCGCGTGGCCAGATTGCCCGCACATATATCGTGGCCGAGGCGGACGACGGGCTCGTGATCGTTGATCAGCATGCGGCGCACGAACGGTTGGTGCTGGAAGGGCTCCGCAATGGCCTGGGAGGGCAGGGAGTGGCCATTCAGGGCCTGTTGCTACCCGAAGTCGTCGAGTTGGACGAAGTGGCCTGTGACCGTCTGGAGAGCGCTCAGGAGGCCCTGGCCAGGCTGGGGGTCGAACTGGAACGCTTTGGGCCGGGCGCGGTCATGGTGCGCGGGCTGCCAGCCTTGCTGGGCCAGCCCGATCCGGCAAAGCTGGTGCAGGATATTGCCGACGATCTGGCCGGGTTTGACGCGGCGCTCGGGCTCGCCGAACGCATCGACCATGTGGCCGCTACCATGGCGTGCCATGGTTCGGTGCGCGCCGGGCGGACGCTGTCGGTCGCCGAAATGAACGCGCTGCTCCGCCAGATGGAAGTGACGCCGCACAGCGGCCAGTGCAACCATGGCCGCCCCACCTGGGTAAAGCTGGCCATGGGGGATGTCGAACGGCTGTTCGGGCGGAAATAGGCGGCGGCCCGCAGGGGTTCAGAGCGTGATGCCTGCCTTGTCGCGCGCGACGGTTGCGGTCATGCGCCTTGATGCCGTGGGTTCGCGCACCGTCACCTGGTCCATGACCATATAGTGGGTCTGCCAAGCGTCGGGCGTGACCTCGCACACCGAATAGCCGCGCTGATCATTCGCAAATTTGAGCTGCGGGTTATATTTCATCCATTCGTCCGTCCCCGCGCGCCGATCGCTGCCATTACCACCGCTGCTGATCGACGTCGTCACAAATTCGCTGGCGACGATGCGGTCGCGCTGGACCAGGTCGCCGCAGAAATTCTGATGCTCGTCGCCGGTGAGCACCACATTGTTGCGGCGTCCGGCAAAGCGGGTCAGCATCCGCTGCCGCGCCGTTTCATAGCCGGCCCAGCTGTCCATATTCATAATCTTGGCCGGTTCTTCGGCGCGGCGGCGACGGTCCAGGCTCATCATCGTGATCTGCTGCGCCAGCGCGTTCCAGATTTGCCCGCCTGCCATATTGCGGGCCAGCCAGGCCTCCTGCTCGGCACCCAAGACCGTTTGCGCTGCATCGTCAACGCCCGCGCAATGCGGTTTGAAGCCGTCGCCGCACGGCTGATTGCTGCGATAGAGGCGCGTGTCGAGCAATTGCAGCGACAGCAAGCCGCCCAGCTTCAGCTCGCGGTGCAGGCCAACCCGGCCATCGCGGGGCAACAGCGCCCGGCGCACTGGCATATGTTCATACCACGCCTGCATCGCTGCCTGTTTGCGCAGGCGGAAAAGTTCGGGCGATACCGGTTCGCGCGGGTCGTTGGGATCGCGCGACCAATCGTCATTGTCGGCCACCCAATTGTTGCGAACTTCATGATCGTCATAGCTCGCCAGAAAGGGGTGGCGCGACCGGGCGGCCTGCAAATCCACATCGCTCAGCTGCTGGGCATAGGCGAAGCGAAAGTCGGTGATATCCATCAGGCCGCGAATGCCGCTGCGGCGGACGGGCGCAGCGGGTAATCCGCCCGGGAATGTGTAATCCAGCCCATATTCATAAATGAAATCGCCATAATGATAGACGAAATTCAGTTCTTCGCGCGCCAGGTGGCGATAGGCGCCGAAAAAGCCGTCCTCAAAATGCTGGCACCCGCAAATGCCGAATCGCACGCGGTCCACCGCCGCTCCCGCCATGGGCAGCGTCCGCGCCGTGCCGCGCAAGCTGCGCTCGCCCCCGGCCGTGAAGCGGTAAAAATAGGGCCGGTCGGGCAACAGGCCGCCCACTTCGACATGGACGGCGTGGTTGAGTTCGGGCCGGGCCAGCACCTCACCCTTGATGACGTCCTTGGTAAAGCCGCTGTCACTGGCCACTTCCCAGCTGACCAGCATGGTATCCCGCGGCATGCCCCCGCGCGGGGCCAGCGGTTCGGGGGCCAATTTGGTCCAGATGACAAAGCCATCGCTCGCCGGATCGCCCGACGCGACGCCCAGGCTGAACGGATAATCGCGAAACGGCGTCTGCGCGCGGACGATGGCAGGCGCGGCCAGGCCCGTGGCGGCCGCCCCGGCGATAAACAAACGGCGATTGAGCATGGCTGGACCCTCACAGACAGGTGATTCGTTGTTGCTGGAGTAGCCCAGCCATGCGCCAGTTCAATGACCGAGCGACAGTCGGGCAAAGACCGTTGCCCCCACCGGTGATCGACCATAGGCCGCGTCGAGCGCCTTGGGCTTGGCAAATGCCGCAACGCTGCCGCCTAGTGCCAAGCCAAGGGCACCGCTGATCGGCACCCGCCAGGCATAGCCCGCCTGAAATTTGCTGACGCGAAAGGGCACATCGTGCAGCGGATCATCATGATCGAGGAAAAGTTCATTGTTGCGAACATTTTCCAGCCGAGCGAACAGGCTGTGCTGATCATCCACGTCCCAATTGGCCTCCAGCAGCCAGGCCGTCAGCGTTGGTCCGGGATCGCGATTCTTGCTGGAAAATGCCGCCGTGACCGCAAGTCCCTTGCCGTCAGCATAGCCAAGGCTGGCGGTCGTTCGGTGCTCATTTTCATCGGGGTGGATCAGAAATTCGGGCTGCTTGATGAAACCGTGGCTGATTTGTGCTGACCAGGCCGGCGTGGGCGACCAGCTTGCACGCAGCGCCCAACTGTCAAGGCGCGGCTTTTCGATGTTCCAGCGCCGTTCATCCGGCTCGCGCCCTGTGAACAGGGATGTCTCCAGCTGGAAGCGTTGCGATGCAAATCCCAACGTTGCCACACCATAGCTGATATGGGTGCTGTCGAACCAATGGTGCGTGATCGGCGCTTCCGGATTGTAGCGTGCAGATGCGCGATGCATGAACGCGCTGGGGCCCAAGGCGGGTTCGCCGACCGGTCCGCCGTAAAGGATCAGGCGCGAATCGTCCCCCACATTGATATCCAGCCGAACCGCGAGTTCCATGAACAGATCATGCGGGTGCTGGCGATCGACCAGCGGCGCGCCGTCCGCTGTTTCCCCGGTCGCAAACAGGTTGGGATAGCCGCGATTTGTCATCAGCGGTTCCAGGCTCAGCATGGATTTGACCTGCACCTGGCCCCAGTCGGTGGCGCGCTCTGCCGACAGCATCGCCATGGACTGAACATAGCTTTTGTCGTCGCCGCGCGGCCCCGACTGGTTGGTGTGGACGGCCCACAAATAGCCATGCGCCATCGCATGCCATCCGCCGCCCAGATTGGTATGCCAGCCATGTTGCCCGCCTTCATTAGCAGGCAACAGCGCTGTGCCGGACCCCACCACCGGCCTCGTCGACGGCGGGCTGGATTGGCCATGGCGTTCATGGCCAGCGGCATGTGGCCCCTCTTTGGGCGGCTGGGCCGGGCTTTTGTCCCTATCGCTGTGGGCGTGATGATCATGGTCCTGCGCCAGCAATGGCACAGGGCAAAGGGCCAGCGCCGACGCGCCAGCCAGATAGGCAAGGGGTTTCATTGGAAAACTCCCGAACAGTTGAAGAAAAGACGTTAGGCTTCTTCAACCAATCCGTGGAGGCGGCAGCGCCGGGCTGACCTCCATCCCGCGCAAGGTGGCGGGAGCAAAACCGAGCCGTTTGACCGCAATCGACGGGGCAATGGCCATCGTCGAGGATAAACCGTCAAGCGGGACAACGCAGCCGATACAGCCCAGCCCTATTGACGAGGACGGTGCGCGCTTCTTGTCGCGATTTTCGCCCGGCTTGCGATCCTTTGCCTTGGGGGACGACGCCGCGACCGAATGACAAACGCTCGCTTGGGTCGGTGACGCAACCGCAGGCAGGATTCCTGCCGGAGCGGCAAGCGCGACGCACAGCAAAGCAAGGAGCAACCGTTTGAGCACGGCACCACCTTGGCGTGCCTGCGCACTGCCTGTCAACAAGCGGTTACACGTTGAATTTGAAATGCAGCACATCGCCGTCGGCGATGACATAATCCTTGCCCTCTTGGCGCAGTTTGCCCGCATCGCGTGCGGCGCTTTCCCCGCCCAGCGCGACATAGTCGTCAAAGGCGATGGTTTCGGCGCGGATGAAGCCGCGTTGCATGTCGCTGTGGATTTCACCGGCGGCCTCGGGCGCCTTGGCACCCTTGTGCACCGTCCAGGCGCGCGCTTCCTTGGGCCCCACGGTGAAAAAGGTGATGAGGTCGAGCAGCGCATAGCCCGCGCGGATGATGCGCGCGAGGCCCGCTTCGGTGAGGCCCAGCGCCTCCAGAAACTCGCCGCGATCTGCCGCTGGCATGGTGACAATGTCCGCCTCGATCGCGGCGGACACGACGACGGCCTGCGCCCCCTCGGCGGCGGCTTTGGCAAAAACGCGCGCGCTGTGGGCATTGCCTTCGCCTGCCGATGCCTCTTCGACATTGCAGACGTAAAGAACGGGTTTGGAGGTCAGTAATTGCGCCTGCGCCAGATGGCGGGCTTCTTCCGCATCGCCCGTTTCGGTCAGCCGCGCCGGCTTGCCTTCGCGCAGCAGGTCGAGCGCGCGGGCCAGCACCGTGGCTGCGGCCTTGGCATCCTTGTCCCCGCTTGCGCCTTTTTTGGCGAGGGCGGGGACACGCTTTTCCAGGCTTTCCAGATCGGCGAGCAACAATTCGGTTTCGACCGTTTCGGCATCGGCAATGGGATCGACCTTATTCTCCACATGCTGAATATCGTCGTCTTCAAAACAGCGCAGCACATGGACAATCGCGTCAACCTCGCGGATATTGCCCAGAAACTGGTTGCCCAGCCCTTCGCCCTTGGACGCGCCCCGAACCAGCCCGGCAATGTCGACAAAGGCAAGCTGGGTCGGGATGATCCTCTGGCTCGCCGCGATGGCAGCCAGCCGGTCGAGCCGGGCATCGGGCACCGCGACATTGCCGACATTGGGTTCAATGGTGCAAAAGGGATAGTTGGCGGCCTGCGCCGCCTGTGTCTCGGTCAGCGCATTGAACAGCGTTGACTTGCCCACATTGGGCAGCCCGACAATCCCGCATTTGAAACCCATGATATCGATCCTTTCGCGGCACGGCCCCTAGGCGGGTTCGCTGCGAAAGGCCAGTCAGTCATGCACCGCCTTGACCAGCGGCCCCACCGGAAAATTGCTCAGCCATGCCACTTGCACCTCGGCGCTGACGCGGTTGATTGGTTCCTGGGGCTTGCTGCCCGGATGGACGGCGCGGCGCAGCGGGCGCTTGCCCGGTGGCATGGCCATGATGTCGGCCATTGCGCGGGGGATGTCATAGGGGTCGGCGGTGCGGCCCGACCCGTCCTCGCGCCCCATGCCCGCAGTAAAGGCGGGGTAGGCGTCGATCCGGTCGGCCTCGGTCCGCTCCTTGAGCGCGGCGGTCAGCGCGTTGCGATTGACCCACACCCGGGTCGGATAGCCGCCGGGCTGAATGATGGTGACGTCAATATTGTGCGGCACCAGTTCATAGGCCAGCTGTTCGCCCATTGCCTCCAATGCGAATTTGGTGGCCGAATAATGGCCGCCTGCGGGAACGACCAGGCGGCCGAGCTGCGATGAAATCTGGAAAATCTGTCCCGATTTCTGGTCGCGCATCGTCGGCAGAACCGCGCGGACCATGCGGTGGCAGCCAAAGACATTAGTGTCAAAAATAAGCTGGGTTGCGGCCATATCCTGCACCTCGGCGGGACCGGTGATGCCGATGCCGGCATTGTTCATCAGCACGTCGATCCGCCCGCCACCCAGCTTGAGCGCCTCGGTCACCCCGGCGCTGACCGACGCGTCCGATGTCACGTCAATTTCAACCACGCTGATGTCCAGCGATTCCTTCTTGGCCTCTTCAAGCAATTGCGTGGCCTCGCGGCGGGGCAGGCCGCGCATGGAGGCAATCACCTTGGCTCCGCGCCGCGCGAAATGCAGTGCGCTGACATAGCCAAAGCCCGACGAGGCGCCGGTTATCAGGATGACGCGGCCATTCAGCTGCGGTTCCTGGGCAAGGGCATCGCGGTTCAGCACCGGCACTGCCGCCAGCGCCGCGCCGGCACCCAGCAACTGCCGCCGGTCCATGCCTGTTCCTTTGCTCATTTTTGCCTTCCCATATTGTGGTGCTCTGCGTTGATAACGCCTGACCAACGCTTATGGTCCCGGATGCCAGCGCAGCGCAAGGTCGGTCAGAAATCGGGCATCATCGTCGCGGGCCAGCCACGCGGCCTCGGCGGCGACCGCGCCCAGCATGTCGGCCAGCGGTTCAGCCTCTGCCTTGGCGAAATTGCCAAGCACATGGCCGGTGACGCGGTCCTTGTGCCCGGGATGGCCAATCCCCAGCCGCACCCGCCGGAAATCCTCCCCGACATGCGCCATCATGCTGCGAATGCCATTATGGCCCGCCGCGCCGCCGCCGCGCTTGACCTTCACCTTAAAGGGGGCAAGATCGAGCTCGTCGTAAAAGGCGGTGACCGCCGCGCCGCCCAGTTTGTAGAAATCCATCGCCGCGCGCGCGCTCTGCCCGCTTTCGTTCATAAACGTCTGCGGCTTCAGCAGCAGGATGCGGGTCGAATCGATGCGCCCTTCGCGCAGCAACCCCTTGAACTTTCTGGTCTCCGGGCCAAAGCCATGGACGGCGGCGATGGCGTCCACGGCCATGAAACCGACATTGTGCCGGTGCAGTGCATAGGATGCACCCGGATTGCCCAGGCCGACCCACAATTGCATGGCTGCTTGCGCCTTTCACTCAAAAGGAAAACCCCGCCCGCCCACTGTCTGGCAGAGGGCGGGCGGGGCTTCAATGCCGCAGACACGGGCAGGGCAGGGTTAGGCCGCGCCGTCGTCCTTGCTGGTGTCGCCATCGCTTGATTTCAGCGCCGACGGAGCGACGATGGTGGCGATGGTGAAGTCGCGGTCAGTGATCGCGCTCTTTGAACCGGCGGGCAGGGTGACGTGGCTGATGTGGATCGAATCGCCCACGTCAAAGCCGGTCACGTCGATGATGATGTCATCGGGGATTTTGTCGGCTTCGCAAACCAGTTCCAGCTCGTGGCGAACGATGTTCAGCACGCCGCCACGCTTCAGGCCGGGCGACTTTTCCTCGTTCACAAACTGCACCGGCACCTCGACATGGACGGTCGAGTTGGCGGAGAGGCGCAGGAAATCGACGTGCATCGGACGGTCGGTGACCGGGTGAAAGGCAACATCCTTGGGCAGCGTGCGGACGGCTTTTCCGCCCACGCTGATTTCGACGACCGAATTCATGAAATGGCCGGTCATCAGCTGTTTCACCAACAGCTTTTCCTCGACATGGATGGCCAGGGGTTCTTCATTGCCGCCATAAACAACGGCGGGGACGCGGCCTTCGCGACGCAAAGCACGGGAGGCTCCCTTGCCAGCCCGTTCGCGCGTCTCGGCCGTCAGCGTCAGCTGATCGCTCATAATAAGTCTCCGAGAGAGAGGTTGAAACGTCGCCACGCCTCCAGGGATGACCATGGCGAAGCGCGGGCCATTAGCGGCAAGGCCGCACAATTGCAAGCCTGCCGCCAGACAGCGCCAGCCGCGGCCAAGCTGTCAGGGCTTGGCCGTCAGCCGCGTGGCAGTCCAGCCGCGCGCCGCTAGCTGGGCGAGCAGCGAATCGGGCCCTGCCAAATGGCCTGCGCCGACCGCGACCAGCACCACCCCGGGCCGGTCCATGCGCGCGTCCAGCTGATCGGCCCAGCGCGCGTTGCGCACGGTGAGCAGCAAGCGATAGGTCTCCGGTCCCTTGGCCGCGTCGCGTTCGATGATGGCGGCGAGCGCGTCAATATCGCCGCGCGCCCACGCATCGACGGTCGCCATCATGCGGTCGTCGGCGGTGCCATTGGCGATGTTGCGCATCATCTCCACCAGCGCCCGGCGCTGTTCTTGGGCGGGGATAGCGTCAAACTGGCCAAATTGATCCGCCGCCGTTTCCAGCCCCGACCGCGGCCGCCCCGCATCGCCGAACCACGCAATCAGCCCGCCGTCCATGCCATTGTCGGCGTCCAGCCCCGCCTCGGTCGCCACGCGCTGCGCCAGCAGCAACGCCACCGCCCAATCATCCAGCCGCGCCATGTTGGGCAGGCTGGGCAAATCGCGCGCCATATCGGCAAAATCGCTCGCCAGTTCGGCGGGGAATCGCGACGACAATGGCACCGTGCGCTCTCCATAAAGAAACGCCTGCGCCGTGGCGGGTGCGCGCTCCAGTTCGTCCGGGTCCAGTTCGGTCACCAGCTCGCCCGCCTGCTCCATCGCGGTCCGGATCGGGCCAGTGCGCCAGTCCAGCCCGTCGGGCAACAGATGGACGGTGCCGGTAATGTAAAGCGTGGTGTCGGCGTCGCGCACGACCCAGACGGCTGGGGTGGCGGTTCGGTCCGGCGCACTGGTGCAGCCGGACAATAGCCCGGCCGCCGCCAGCAAACCCACCTGCAAGACGTGCCGCACGGGCATCAATAGGCGATGCGCTGTGCGGTCAACCCAAGCTTGCCCAGATAGTCCTGCACGCTCTTTTCACCCGCCAGATGGCCCGCGCCAACCGCGATGAACAGCGTGCCGGGCTGGTCAAGCTTTGCTTTGATGGCATCGGCCCAGCGGGCGTTGCGCTCATAAAGCAGCACCTTGGCCAAGGCCTCGGACCCCTGCATGGCGCGGTTCATCCGCACCGCCAATTCATCGGGATTGCCGCGCGCCCAGGCAAAGACAATCTCGCTGAACTCGGCCTCGGCCTGCGGACCCTGCGCCACGGCATCGTTCAGAAAGCGCAGCTGGTCAGCGCGCGGCAAGCCATCGAAAAAACCCATCTGCTGCTCAAACGTCTCCAGCGCCGTGACGGGTTTCCCGGCGGCCTTTGCCGCTGCGGTCAGGATTTTCTCGGACCCCTGCTCGCCGTCGAACCCCGCCTTTTGCAGCATCACCGCGCTCAGCACCATGCCCGCATACCAGGGTTCGAACATGTCGAACTGGCCGACAGGCAGGTCATATTTGCTCATCGCCGCCTCATAGGCCGCGCGCTGTGCGTCGGTCAGCTGGCTCGACAAGGTCTGGCCTGTCTGGTCGACCGCGAGCGGGATGATCTTTTCGGCCATCACCGCCGGGTCCTCGGGCAAGATTGCCTCGATCACCAGCGAACCCGATTTGTCGAACGCCTCCTTCACCGCCTCGTCAAACCAGCTGAGGCCGGGTTTCAGCATGTGGACCGTGCCGAACAGATAGATGGTCGTATCGTCATCCTTCACCACCCACAGTGCTGGGTCGGCGTCATCGGCCACCGGCACGACCGGGGGAACGGATGGGGGAGGCATTGCGGGCGGGGCGTCCTGCGCCATCGCCGACTGGCTGGACGACAATGGGCTGCAAAAGGCCAGCGGGATCAGGGCAGCGGTGGCCAGCATGCGATGCAGAAAGCGGATCATGATGCAATATCCTTTACGGCAAGGTCGATATGGGGAGGAAGGGGCGAGTCAGCGAAACTTCGTCCAAAAATAGACGACCGCATTGGCAGCGACGGCGAGAAGGAAGATGACCATCCCGTCGACAGGCGGAAGCTGGCCCGCGCGCGCCATCAGCCACCACACCGGGACTACAAAAATGACCGCGTAGAAACCCGCGAGCCCGGCCCACAGATAGGCCTGCTTCTCATGCTCATCGATGTTGCGTTGATACATGATGATGGAAATGGCCATGCCGACGGTCCATAGGACCGATACCGCCAGCGCGGGGGCAAAAGCGATGCGCCCGTTACCAAAGGTGTCAAAGCCCGCACTGCCGTCATTGGCCATTTGCAGCCCCAGGCTGACCGCGAAGCCGAGGCCAGCCGCCAGCAACAGGCTGGCAATATAGAGGCGCTTGCGCGGCGACCAATGCGCCCAGAATCGCCCGAAACGGGCCAGATAAATGGCCAGCACCGCAGCGCCCGCCGCGCTGACCAAGCCAAAGATCAGGGGCGTTGGCGGCACGCTCGCGCCATCCTCACGCACGGCATCCAGATAACCGGATGCGGCCCCGGCCACAAAGGCGGTGGCAATGATGATGCCGCAGGTCCACCATAGACTGGGCTGGCGGGGCGGCGTGGAATCAAAGGCTGTCATCGAAAATTTCCTCGATTGGCAGGTTGAACAGGCGGGACAGTTTGAACGCGAGCGGCAGCGAGGGATCATATTTCCCCGTCTCAATCGCGTTGATCGCCTGACGCGACACGTCGAGCCGATCGCCCAGCTCCGCCTGGCTGAGATTGTGCATGGCGCGCAGGATTTTCAGCTTGTTCTTCATGGCGGTCCAACAGAGCGAATGTCAGGTTACCCTTCCATTTAGACATGATTCGCTGACATGTCAAGCAAGGCTGACAAAATGCCATGCAAAGCTGACCATCGCTATGGCTGGACAGGGGAGGCAGCCATGATAGCCTGCACGCCAAAGTGGGAGAGCGAAGCCATGACGGTGCATGCCCGGACATGCCATATCTGCGAGGCCAATTGCGGCATATTGGTCGAGCTGGAGGGTCGCCAGATTCGCTCCATTCGCGGCAATCCCGACCATGTGCTCAGCCGGGGGCATATTTGTCCCAAGGCGACGGCCATTGCCGATTTGCAGGATGATCCGGACCGGTTGCGCGCGCCCATGAAGCGCGTCGGTGCAGGGTGGGAGCCGCTGAGCTGGGCCGAGGCCTATGCCGAGATTGCCGCGCGCGTGGTTGCGCTGCAACAGGACAAGGCGCGTGCGGCCTTTTATGTCGGCAACCCCACGGCGCATGATTATGCGCTGGCGGGGCAAATGGGGGCGCTGCGCCGCGCGGTCGGGGCACGGGGCACATTTTCGGCCAGCACGCTGGACCAAATTCCGCACCATTATGTGCAATATCAGCTCTATGGCCATGTCAGCCTGGCCGCCGTGCCCGACATTGACCGGGCGCAGGCCATCATCATCGTCGGCGGCAACCCCGCCGCATCGAACGGCAGCATCTGGACCGTCCCCGATTTCAAGGCCCGCGCCAAGGCCATGCAGGCGCGCGGGGGCACATTGGTCGTCATTGACCCGCGGCGGACCGAGACGGCCAGGCTGGCCGACCAGTGGCTGCCCGTTGTGCCGGGGACCGATACGGCGCTGCTGATTGCGCTGCTAAAGGCGGTACGGAAACGGCGGCCCGCGCTGACCGATGCGCTGGCCGCGCTGGTCGATGACAGCTGGGCCGATCTGGATGGGTTGCTGGCTGGGTTCGACGCGGCGGCGCTTGCGGCCCACTGCGGCATGGAAGTGACGCAAATAGACGGCTTGGCCGAGCTGCTGTGCGGCGATGGACCAGCGGTGCTTTATGGCCGCATGGGGGTATCGGTCACAGAATTTGGCACGCTCAACCAATGGCTGATCCAGTTGGTCAACATTGCGTCCGGCAATCTCGACCGCGTCGGCGGTGCGATGTTCCCTGAACCCTTGCTCGACACGGTGGCGCTGGTCGGGCGGGGCGGGGTCAAGACGGTGGATACGGCGCACGGGGCAATGCCGTCGGTGATGGGCGAAATCCCCATGGTCGCTTTCGCCGACGAACTGCTGCGCCGCGATGACCAGCGCGTCCGCATGCTGTTCGTCATGGCGGGCAATCCGGTGCTGTCGGCCCCCGATGGCGCGCGCACCGACACGGCGCTGGCGGCGCTCGACCTGATGGTGGCGTTCGACATGTATGTCACCGAAACTAGCCGCCACGCCCACTATATCCTGCCGCCGTGCGGGCCGTTGGAAAAGGACCATTATCCGCTATTCTTTGGCCCGCTGGCAGTGCGCAACTTTGGCGCCTATTCGCCGGCACTCTTGCCCAAGGAGCCGGGATCCAAGGCCGATTGGGAGGTGGTCACCGAACTCGCCGCCGCCATCCATGGCGCGCGGGGGGCGGCGGTGCCCAATATCCCCACCCCGCGTGAACAGCTGGATCAGATGCTGCGCGCCTCGCCCGCTGGCCTGTCGCTGGCAGAGGTGGAGGCGCACCCAAATGGCGTCGACCTGGGCCCGCTGCGCCCCAATCTGGCCGAGCGTATTCGCACGCCGACCAAGAAGATCGCGGTGGTGAGCGCGGCGCTGGCCGAAGAGCTGGCCCGTTTCCGCACCATCATGGCGGAGCAGCCCGACGATGCCCTGCGCCTGATTGGGCGGCGGCATGTGCGGTCGAACAACAGCTGGCTGCACAACAGCAAACGCTTGGTGAAGGGGCCGGACCGCTGCACCTTGATGATCCATCCCGCCGACGCCGTCGCGCGCGGCATTGCCGATGGCGACGCAGTGACGGTCACCAGCCGCGTGGGGCAAGTGACCGTGGCGGCAGAGCTGTCCGATGACATGGTGCGCGGTGCGGTGTCGTTGCCGCATGGTTGGGGCCATGGCCGCGCCGGGGTTGGCTGGCAGACCGCGGCGGCGCACCCCGGCGTGTCGATCAACGACCTCACGGACCCTGACCGTTATTGCCGGTTGACGGGCAATGCGGTGCTGAACGCGACGCCGGTGGTGGTACGACTGGCCACCGTTGAGGCGGCGGCGGAGTGATGTTCCAATGTGCGCCGGAGCACAGTCCTTATGTCATCACGCTCTAACGTGCCCCTGCACACCCGCTTGACCCGCGCGGCCCACTGCGCCAAGGCAGCGGCCATATTGTTGCACCTGCGAAAAAATGGGGGCTGGCCAGGGTGACCGCCGCAAAACCGCTGAATTTTCAGGACATGATATTGACGCTCCATGGCTATTGGAGCGCGCGCGGCTGTGCTATTTTGCAGCCCTATGACATGCGCGTCGGGGCCGGGACATTTCACCCCGCAACCACGCTGCGCAGCCTGGGGCCCGTGCCGTGGAATGTCGCCTATGTGCAGCCCAGCCGCCGCCCGACCGATGGCCGCTACGGCGAAAACCCCAACCGGTTGCAGCATTATTATCAGTATCAGGTCATCATGAAGCCTTCGCCTGCCGATTTGCAGGAGCAATATCTGGGCAGCCTGGCCGCCATCGGCATTGACCCGTTGGCGCACGACATCCGCTTTGTGGAGGATGATTGGGAAAGCCCGACGCTGGGCGCCTGGGGGCTCGGCTGGGAGGTTTGGTGCGACGGGATGGAGGTGACGCAGTTCACCTATTTCCAGCAAATGGGCGGCTTTGATTGCAAGCCCGTTGCCGGTGAGCTGACCTATGGCCTGGAACGGCTCGCCATGTATATCCAGGGCGTCGACAACGTCTATGATCTGCGCTTTGCCGATGCCGTGGGCGATGTCCCGGCGGTAAGCTACGGCGATGTTTTCCTGGACAATGAACGGCAATTTTCCAAATGGAATTTCGAGGTGGCCGACACCGACGCGCTGTTCGCCGGATTCAAGGCCGCCGAAGCCGAATGCCAGCGCGCCATCGCGGCTGCGGTTCCGCTCGCCGCCTATGACCAGGCGATTGAGGCGTCGCATCTGTTCAACCTGCTCCAGGCGCGCGGCGTGATCAGCGTTCAGGAACGCGCCAACTACATGGCCCGGGTCCGCGATTTGGCCAAGGGCAGCTGCAAGGCATGGATCGACAGCCAGAGCGAAAGCTGGACCCGCGACTATCCGGAGTGGGTGTTGTGACCGACTTTCTGCTCGAACTGCGCAGCGAGGAAATCCCCGCGCGGATGCAGGTGAAGGCGAAGGCCGATCTGGAACGCCTGTTCGCCGATGCGATGGCAAAGGCCGGGCTGTCGGCATCATCGGTCGAGGTTTTCGCAACGCCGCGCCGTTTGGCTTTGATCGCAAACGGACTTCCGCTAGCGACCGAAGCGGTGAGCGAAGAAACCAAGGGGCCAAAGGTCGGCGCGCCGCCGCAGGCACTCGAAGGCTTTTTGCGCAAAACCGGCCTGACACAGAATCAGCTGGTCGAACGCGATGGCGTATATTTCGCCGTCGTTGACAAGCCCGGCCGCGCGACTGCCGAGGTGCTGGCCGAGGCCATTCCGGCGATCATCCGCGCTTTTCCCTGGCCCAAGTCGATGCGCTGGGGCGCGGCGAGCACGGTGAGCGAGAGCCTGCGCTGGGTGCGCCCATTGTCGGGCATCGTCGCGCTGCTCGGCGATGATATTGTGCCCTGCGAAATCGAAGGCGTGGTCAGCGGGCGCGTGACGATGGGCCACCGCTTTCACAGCAGCGGCCCGGTCACCATCGCCAACGCCGCCGCATATGTCGAAGCGCTGCGCGCGGCGCATGTCATCGTCCATTTCTCCGAACGCTGCGCGCTCATCCGCGACGGCGCGGCCAAGGCTGCGGCGGACGCAGGGCTGGTGCTGGTGGAGGATGAAGCGCTGGTGGCGGAAAATGCGGGGCTGACCGAATGGCCAGTGCCGCTGCTCGGCCGTTTTGACGAGGCGTTTCTGGCCGTTCCGCCGGAGGTTATCCAGCTCACCGCGCGGGTGAACCAGAAATATTTTGTGTGCGAAGGCGCGGACGGAAAATTGGCCAATGCCTTCATCTGCACCGCCAATGTCATCCCGAGTGATGGCGGCACGGGGATTGTCGACGGCAACCGCAAAGTGCTCGCCGCCCGCCTGTCCGACGCGCGCTTCTTCTGGGAACAGGACCAGAAAAAGACGCTGGCGCAGCATGCCGAGAAGCTGGCGAATATCACTTTTCACGAAAAACTGGGCACGGTGGCCGATAAGGTCGAACGAGTGGCGAAGCTGGCGCGCTGGTTGTGCGTAGAGGGGATCGTCAAGGGCGACCCGGCGAAAGCCGAACAGGCTGCGCGGCTGTGCAAAGCCGATCTGGTCACCGAAATGGTCGGCGAATTCCCCGAACTCCAGGGCCTGATGGGCGGCTATTACGCCGCCGCCGAAGGGCTGGCCCCTGAGGTCGCAGCCGCGATCCGCGACCATTATAAACCGGTCGGGCAGGGTGACGATGCGCCTACCGCGCCGGTGACGGTGGCGGTGAGTCTGGCGGACAAGCTGGATACGCTGGCTGGGTTCTTCGGTATCAACGAAAAGCCGACCGGTTCCAAAGACCCCTTTGCACTCCGTCGTGCGGCCTTGGGTATCATCAGGTTAGTGCTTGACAACAAACTCAGGTTCGACCTTCAAAACACAATTGGCTTCGCGCTCCAGATACACGGAAAGTTCTGGTGGAATCGGCTCGTCAGCAAGGCAAGGCAGATTGATGTGCTGCAAGCCTATCAAATGCAGAGCTTTATTGATCGGGTCAGCCAACCAACCGACAAGCCGATTATCTTCGAGGCAACTCAGATTGTCAGCGCCTTAGAGGATCGTCTCAGTTCTGACGCGGAGGTCGAAAAGGCTACATTTGACTTTGCCGCCATGAAGCTACGCGAGGTTACGCCTTTCATTGGTGATCGGCTCTCAGCTCAACAGCGCGAGCATGGTGTGAGGCACGACATCATTACTTCTATCTTTAGCATGGGGGGCGAGGGCGATCTCGTTCGCCTGCTCGCCCGCGTGAAGGCGCTGCAGGCCTTTATGGACACTGCCGATGGGGCGGATTTGTTGGCTGCCTATAAGCGCGCGGCGAATTTGCTGAAGCAGGCCAACCTGTCTCACCCCTCCCCTTCAGGGGAGGGGCCGGGGGTTGGGTCTGTCCAGCTTAAGCCGTTGCAGGACGACAAACCCCACCCCAACCCCTCCCCTGAAGGGGAGGGGCTTACGGCGCACGACACCGCGCTCCAGTCCGCCCTCGACATTGCCGAGCCCGCCGCTGCCGCCGCCGTGGCTGAAGAGCGCTTCACCGACGCCATGGCAGCACTCGCGTCACTGCGCGGGCCCATCGACCAATTTTTCACAGGCGTCATGGTCAATGACCCCGATCCCGCCATTCGCGCTTACCGCCTTGGCCTGCTGGAGCGGTTCACCGGGGCGGTGCACAGCGTGGCCGATTTTTCGAAGATTGAGGGGTGATCATCGTCCCTTGCCCCGTTTGCCTCGAGCGAAGTCGAGCGGCCCATCGCCATCACGCAAGGCCGATGGGTGTCTCGACTTCGCTCGACACGAACGGGGGACTGGTGTGGAGTGTTTGATGACGAACCAGGTGCATCTTTTCGGCGGTTCCGCCACGACTGCCGAACGGTCGAAGGAACTGCTCGGCGGTAAGGGGTCGAACCTCGCCGAAATGGCCAGCATTGGCCTGCCGGTGCCGCCGGGGTTCACCATCACCACCGATGTCTGCACCGCCTATTACGCCAATGGGCAGCAGTTTCCGGCGGCGCTGACGGCGGAGGTTGATGCTGGCATTGCGCATATCGAGGCGATTACGGGCAAGCGTTTTGGCGACGTCGCCGATCCGCTGCTCGTCTCGGTCCGTTCCGGCGCGCGCGTGTCGATGCCGGGGATGATGGACACGGTGCTCAACCTGGGCCTCAATGATGCGACGGTCGAGGGGCTGGCCAGTGCGTCGGGCGACGCGCGCTTTGCGTGGGACAGCTATCGCCGCTTTATCCAAATGTATGCCGATGTGGTGATGGGGCTCGATCACGCCGCCTTTGAAGAGGCGCTGGAGATTGCGAAGGAGGACCGCGGCCTTTACCTCGATACCGAGCTGGAGGCGGCGGACCTCAAGGCCCTGGTCGCCGAATATAAGGCGCTGGTCGAAGCACAATCGGGCGCCCCCTTTCCGCAGGAGCCGCGCGATCAGCTGTGGGGCGCCATTGGTGCGGTGTTCACCAGCTGGGAAAGCGAGCGCGCGCGCGTCTATCGCCGCCTCAACGCCATTCCGGCGGAATGGGGCACCGCAGTCAATGTCCAGGCGATGGTGTTTGGCAATATGGGCGAAACATCGGCCACCGGCGTCGCCTTTACCCGCGATCCTGCGACGGGCGCTCATGCCTATTATGGCGAATGGTTGATCAATGCGCAGGGCGAGGATGTCGTGGCCGGCATCCGCACGCCGCAATATCTGACCCGCGCCGCGCGCGAGGCCGCCAATGCCAAGCCGCTGAGCATGGAAGAGGCCATGCCCGAAACCTTTGCCGAGCTGGCTGGCGTGTTCGACACGCTGGAGGCGCATTACCGCGACATGCAGGATATTGAATTCACGGTTGAGCGCGGCAAGCTGTGGATGCTGCAAACCCGGTCGGGCAAGCGCACGGCCAAGGCGGCGCTGAAGATTGCCGTCGATATGGCTGCCGAGGGGCTTATCACGCAGGAGGAAGCGGTGCTGCGCGTCGACCCGGGTGCGCTCGATCAGCTGCTTCACCCGACACTTGACCCCGCCGCGCCGCGCGACGTGCTGACCAAGGGGCTGCCCGCCAGCCCCGGTGCCGCCTCGGGCAAGATCATGTTCACCGCCGACGCCGCCGAACATGCCGCCGGCATGGGCGAGGCGGTCATCCTGGTGCGCACCGAAACCAGCCCGGAGGATATTCACGGCATGCACGCGGCGCGCGGCATTCTGACGGCGCGCGGCGGGATGACCAGCCACGCGGCGGTCGTCGCGCGCGGCATGGGGCGGCCCTGCGTGTCCGGCGCGGGCGGGCTGAGCATCGATGCGTCGGCGCGCATCCTGCGCGTTGGCGGGCGCGAGTTTCACGAAGGGCAGATCATCACGCTGGACGGTTCCACCGGCGAGGTGATGGCGGGTGAGGTCAAGACGCTGCAGCCCGAATTGGTCGGCGATTTTGGCGTGCTGATGGAATGGGCCGATGCCGTGCGGCGGATGCGCGTGCGCACCAATGCCGAAACCCCCAACGACGCCCGCGTTGCCCGCGATTTCGGGGCCGAAGGCATCGGGCTGTGCCGCACCGAACATATGTTCTTTGACGCCAGCCGGATCACTGCCGTGCGCCAGATGATCCTGGCCGATGATGAAGCGGGCCGCCGCCTGGCGCTTGCCAAATTGCTGCCCGAACAGCGCGGCGATTTTGCCCAGATTTTTGAAGTGATGGCCGGGCTACCGGTCACCATCCGCCTGCTCGACCCGCCGCTGCATGAATTTTTGCCGACGCGCGAGGAGGAATTTGCCGAAGTGGCCGAGGCCGCTGGCGTCGGCATCGAAAAGCTGAAGGCGCGGGCGAATGAGCTGCACGAATTCAACCCCATGCTGGGCCATCGTGGGTGCCGCCTGGGCGTCACCTATCCCGAAATCTATGAAATGCAGGCGCGCGCCATTTTTGAAGCGGCGCTGGACGTGGCCGCCGCCAGCGGAGCCGCGCCCATTCCAGAGGTGATGGTGCCGCTGGTCGCGACCAAGCGCGAGCTGGATTTGATGAAGGGCGTCATCGACCGCACGGCAGAGGCGGTCTTTGCCGAACGCGGTGCGCGTGTCGACTATCTGGTCGGCACGATGATCGAACTGCCGCGCGCCGCGCTGATGGCGGGCGAAATTGCGCACAGCGCCGAATTTTTCAGCTTTGGCACCAACGATCTGACGCAGACCACCATCGGCATCAGCCGCGATGACGCGGGCCGCTTTCTGACCCACTATGTCGACAAGGGCATTTTCCTGGCCGACCCCTTTGTCAGCATCGACACGGCGGGCGTCGGCCAGCTCATCGAACTGGCGGCAGAGCGCGGGCGCGGCACCCGCGGCGACATCAAGCTGGGCATTTGCGGCGAACATGGCGGCGATGCTCCATCGATTTTCTTCTGCGAAAGCGTCGGCCTCGATTATGTCAGCGCCTCGCCCTATCGCGTCCCGATTGCGCGGCTGGCGGCGGCGCAAGCGGCGTTGAAGCGGCGGTAAGCGACATGGGCGCATGAAGCCTTGGCTGCGCTATTTGATCGCCGTGGCGGGCGGCGTGGCGCTGGGCGTCGGCGGCCTTTGGGCGGTCACCGCGCAGGGGCTCAGCCGGGGCAAGATTGTCAACGGCCCATGGCAGACCGCGCTCAATTACGGGATCAAGAGCACCGACCCGCTGACCCGGGCGGCGGTGGCGCGCGGCGGCCTGCTCGCGTTGCCCGCGACCGAAACCGTCTATTGGCAAAGCAATAGCGACGATCGCGGCGCGCCCCTTGATGGCAAGTGCCGCTATCGCCTGTCGGGCGGCGCGCTCGATACGCGCTGGTGGAGCGTCACCATTTATGACGAGGCAGGCTATCTGATGCCCAATGCCGCGCGCATCTGGTCAGTGAATGGTGCGGCGGTCCCCGTCGATGCCCGTGGGCGATGGATGGTCAGCATCGCGCCCACCAAACCCGCGCAGGGCGGCTGGCTGCCCAGCGATGCCGGGCGGCGCTTTCATCTGACGCTGCGCATGTATAATCCCGGCCCGCGCTTCATGGCCGATCCGCGGACGGCGGCGCTGCCCCAAATTGTGCGGCTATCCTGTCCATGACCGGTTGGCGCGGGCCGCTGGCCGTCCTGCTGCTGGTCGCCGCGCTCAGCTTTGCTGGCGCAATGATCGGCATGCCGCGCGCCTTGATGGGGGTGGCCATCGACCGGCTGAGCGCGGGCGGGGTCAACCGGATGAGCCATGGCGCGCTGGCGACCCCCGAAAATCAGCCGATTGTCCGGCCCAGCCCCGACCTTGCCTATTCGGCCTGTCCCTATGATCTGACCAGCGGCCCGCTGGTCGTGACGGTGGTGCCAGTCGCCGGGCGTTACAGCTCGCTCAGCGTGTTTGACGGGCGCACCGACGTCATCTTCGTGCGCAATGATGTCCAGGCGGCGGGACGGCCCTATCGCATTGCCATCGCGCTGCCCGATCAAGCGGTGGCGCCGGGGCTGGAAACCGTGCGGACCCGCGAAACGCAAGGGATTGCGCTTATCCGCCTGCTGCTCACGCGGCCAGAAGAGCTACCCCAGTTGCAATCGGCGCGCGCGCAATCCACCTGCGCAACGATCGCGCTCCCATCGGCGAAATAGGGGGTTGCGCCCCCGCACCCTTCGCCCTATTGGCGCTCCTCCACGCACCCGTAGCTCAGCTGGATAGAGCACCAGACTACGAATCTGGGGGTCGGACGTTCGAATCGTTCCGGGTGCGCCATTTTCCCAACGCGACCATCCCATGAATGACAGCGCAGTCGTATGCCGCTTGTCATTGCCGCGGGCTTGCGGCACCGCTGCGCTTCGGGATTGACCAGAGCGGGGCAGGATGACCGGGACACAGCAGATCGTGGCCGTTGATATTGGCGGCACGCATGCGCGTTTTGCGCTGGCCGAGGTGGCGGGCGGCAGGGTCGTCGCGTTGGGCGATGCCGTGACGTTGCAGACGGCGGAGCATGCCAGTTTTCAAACCGCGTGGGAGGATTTCGGACGTCGGATGGGCGGTGCCTTACCGCGCGCGACCGCCATTGCCATGGCCGGGCCGACGCAGGGCGACGTCATCCGCTTTACCAACAATCCCTGGATTATCCGCCCGGCGCTGATCGGCGAAAAGCTGGGCGTTGACCGGCATCTGCTCATCAATGACTTTGCGGCGGTGGGCCATGCCGTGGCGGTGGCCGATGCCGATGCCTTTGACCATTTGTGCGGTCCCGACGTTCCGCTGCCGGATTCAGGGACGATCAGCATCATCGGCCCTGGCACTGGACTGGGCGTGGCGCATGTGTGGCGCGATGGCGCGGCCTATCGCGTGCAAGCGACCGAGGGCGGCCATATCGACTTTGCGCCGCTGGACAGCATCGAGGACGCCATTTTGGCGCGGCTGCGCCAGCGGCACCGGCGGGTGTCGGTGGAACGCATCGTGTCGGGCCCCGGCATCGTCGATATTTACGAAGCGCTGGCGGGGATTGAGGGGCGGGCCATCGCGCCGCTGGACGACCGCACCATCTGGACGCGCGCGATGCGCGGGGAGGATAGTCTGGCTGCCGCCGCCGCCGACCGGTTCTGCCTGTCCCTGGGCAGCGTGGCAGGCGACATTGCGCTGGCGCAGGGCGCCGCAGGCGTTGTCATTGCCGGCGGGCTGGGCCAGCGGATTCGCGATACGCTGGTGCGTTCGGGCTTTCCCGAACGGTTTCGCGCCAAGGGGCGGTTTGAGGCCTATATGAGCGCCCTGCCGGTCAAGCTCATCACGCTGGACCAGCCGGGGCTGTTCGGTGCAGCTGCGGCCTTTGCACAGCGATTTACTGGGCGATTTACAGCCACCGCTTGACCTCGCAGCGCCGAGCAGGGAGACATAGTCCATGGCCGCGCGTCCCGTTCTTGGCATCATCGCCTGCAACCGCATGGTGGGCACCGAAATCGCGCAGGCGGTGATGAACCGCTATGTCCGCGCAGCGATGAGCTATGCTGACGTTGCGGCGCTGATTGTCCCCGCGCTGCCCGATCTGATGAGCGCGGCAGAGGTGGCCCCGCGGCTCGACGGCCTGCTGCTAACGGGCAGCCCGTCCAACATCGGCGCCGCCCATTATGGACAGGCGGGCGGGGAAGGACCCTTTGACGAGGGGCGCGATTCTACCGCGCTGGGCCTGATCGACGCGATGATTGGCGCGCAGCGGCCCGTGTTCGGCATTTGCCGGGGGTTTCAGGAACTCAACGTCGCGCTCGGCGGCACGCTGCGCCGCGATGTCAGTGCCAGCGACGCGCTGCTGCGCCACCATGCACCCGACGATGTCGGGTTCGGCGGCATGTTCGATCACCGGCACCCGGTGGAGCTCGCCCCGGACGGGATGCTCGCGCGCGCCTATGGCAAGCCGGTGCTCGACGTGAATTCGGTGCATTATCAGGGCGTGGACCGGCTCGCCGATGGCTTGCAGGTAGAGGCGCGCGCACCCGACGGGCTGGTCGAAGCCTTTAGCGCGCGCCCCAATTGTGCGCCGCTGCTCGCCGTGCAATGGCACCCCGAATGGGCCACCGCAGAGCATCCGGACAGCCAGACCTATTTCCGCCTGCTGGGAAAAGCGTTAAGGGGGGAGGCATGAACCGCCGCATCACCCGCTACAACCGCTATCACGCGCGGATTGGCTTTTCGCCCTAAGCTTTGGCTATCCCCTCCCGGTCAGGGGAGGGGTTGGGGTGGGGATTATCGCCCGGGCGCAAGGCCGCGAATCCCCTCCCGCTGTGACTAGGCAGCAAGCTGCCAAGTCGCGCTGCCCTCCCCTGAAGGGGAGGGCGTTGGCCAATTTTTCAGGAGTCCCAGCGTGCCCCGCAACTATGACATCGCCGAACTTCGCCGCCTCGACATCGCCCACCATTTGCCCGCGCAAGCCGATTGGCAGGAGATTGAAAATCTGGGCGGCAGCCGCATCATCACCCATGCCGAGGGCTGTTACATTCACGATGGCGACGGCAACCGGATTTTGGACGGCATGGCCGGCCTGTGGTGCGTCAATGTCGGCTATGGCCGCGACGAGCTGGCCGAAGTGGCGCGCGAGCAGATGCTGGAGCTGCCCTATTACAACAGCTTCTTCAAAACGGCGAACCCGCCAGCCGTGCTGCTGGCCGACAAGATTGCCAGCCTGACGGGCGGACGCCTGCCGCACGTCTTTTTCAACAGCTCGGGGTCGGAGGCCAACGACACCATCCTGCGGCTGGTGCGCCATTATTGGCAGGTGAAGGGGGAGCATAGCCGCACCATCTTCATCAGCCGCCACAATGCCTATCACGGCTCGACCGTCGCCGGGGTCAGCATGGGCGGGATGAAGGCGATGCATGGGCAGGGCTTTCCCGCGCCGGGCATCCTGCCGCTGGCAGGCATCGAGCATGTCCAGCAGCCCTATTGGTATAATGAAGGGCGGGACATGACGCCCGAGGCCTTTGGCACCGCCTGTGCCGCAGCGATTGAGGCGAAAATCCTGGAGGTTGGCGCGCACAATGTCGCCGCCTTCATTGGCGAGCCGGTGCAGGGGGCGGGCGGCGTCATCATCCCGCCCGCCAATTATTGGCCGCAGGTGGAGGCGATCTGCCGCAAATATGGCATTTTGCTGGTGTGCGACGAAGTCATCTGCGGCTTTGGCCGGACCGGCAATATGTGGGGCCACGAAACCATGGGGGTCAGGCCCGACATCATCGCCATGGCGAAGGGGCTGTCGAGCGGATATCTGCCCATTTCCGCGGTCGCGGTGTCGGCGGAGATTGTCGCGGTGATGAAAACCGGCGGCGATTTCGTCCATGGCTATACCTATTCGGGCCATCCGGTGGCGTCCGCCGTGGCGCTGCGCAATATCGAGATTCTGGAGCGCGAGGGGCTGGTGGCCCGGGTGCGGGAAGAGACTGGGCCCTATCTGGCAAAGGCGCTCGCGACGCTGACCGATCATCCGCTGGTCGGCGAAGCGCGCTCGGTCGGCCTGCTCGGCGCAGTGGAGATTGTGGCGGACAAGGCCAGTGGCGCGCGCTTTGGCGGCAAGGAGGGCACAGCGGGGCCCATGGTGCGCGACCTGTGCATCGCGGGCGGCCTGATGGTGCGCGGCATCCGCGACAGCATCGTCATGTGCCCGCCGCTGATCATCACCACCGCGCAGATTGACGATATGGTGCGCATCATTCGCGCCGCGCTGGATGCCGCAGAGCCGCGATTGCGGGCGCTCTGACCGCTATACCCAGCGTTCGCCGTCCTGGCTGCGGCGATGGCCTCGCTGTTTCAGGACAACGGGCAGCCATGGCTTGTTATGCTGAAACAAGTTCAGCATGACGTGGGTGAAGTGAATGGAGATTCTGACCGATGCCATCCGGCCTGTTTGCCCTGCTCGACGATGTTGCCACCATTGCCAAGGTCGCCGCCGCCAGCATTGACGATATTGGTGCCGCAGCGGGCCGCGCAGGGGTGAAGGCCGCCGGGGTGGTGGTGGACGATGCCGCCGTCACGCCGCGCTATGTCACTGGCTTTACCCCCGACCGCGAACTGCCGATCATCTGGCGGATCGCCAAGGGGTCGATCAAGAATAAGCTGATCTTCATCCTGCCGGTCGCGCTGCTGCTGTCGGTCTTTGCCAAATGGGCCATCACGCCGCTGTTGATGATCGGCGGGGCCTATCTGTGTTTTGAGGGCGCTGAAAAAGTGTGGCATTCGCTGACCGCCGAAAAACACAGCCTGGCCGAAGATGCAGCTGCGGTGATGGACAAGGACCATGAGGAGGCAATGGTCAGCGGCGCCATCCGCACCGATTTCATCCTGTCGGCGGAAATCATGGTCATCGCGCTTTACGAAGTGCTGGACGAAGGCATCTGGACGCGCGGGGCGACGCTGGCGGTGGTGGCCATTGCGATCACCGTCATCGTCTATGGCGTCGTTGGCCTGATCGTCAAAATGGACGATATCGGCCTGCATATGGCGAGCGCGGGCAATGCCGTGCGCCGCACGGTGGGGCGCGCTCTGGTGGCGTTCATGCCCAAATTGCTGAAGGCGCTGGCGCTGATCGGCACCGCCGCCATGCTGTGGGTGGGCGGCCAGATCGTCCTCCACGGCCTTGATGAATATCATATATTGGGGCTGGGCCACGGCCTGCATGACTTTGCCGACGGCGTGACGGCGGGGATGCCTGCGGGCGGCTTCGTCAACTGGCTGATCAACGCGGGCGGTGCCGGGGTGTTCGGCCTGGCGCTGGGCGGGCTGATCGTCGCGGGGCTGCATCTGGTGCCGGGGAAGAGGGCGGTCTCGCACTAAACAGCTGTGCTCCGGCGCAGGCCGGAGCGTTGGCCGAATGGGCAGTGCTGGCTTCCCAGCGTTCCGGCCTACGCCGGAACACAGTAGTATTTACCCCAGCAGAACCACCGGCGAATCGGCGCGCCAGTGCATGCTCACCCGGTCATCCCAGGTGAAATCTTCCTGGTCATGCCGCGACAAATTGGGGCGCGACACGCGGATCATTGCGCCGCTGTCCAACCGGATTTCAAACAGGGTGATGTCGCCCAAATAGCTCATCCCCTTGATGACGCCGCGCGCGAAATTATGGCCCTCGGGCGCGTCCTGCGCGGCGGCGCGCACCGCTTTGCCCTCGCCGGGGACATGGAGATAGATTTTTTCGGGCCGCAGCGCGACCCACACATCGGCGCCATGCGGGCCAGTGACCCCATGGTTCAGATAGACTTTGCCCAGCCCCGGGCAATCCACCGCCGCCTTGTCGGGCTCGTCCAGGATGAATTTGCCTTCAAAGATGTTCACCGACCCCACAAAGTCGGCGACAAAGCGGTTGGCCGGAAATTCATACAGGTCCGACGGGCTGGCCAGCTGCGCCACTTCGCCCTTGTTGATGACGGCGATGCGGCTGGCCATCGACAGCGCTTCGTCCTGGTCGTGGGTAACGGTGACAAAGGTGATGCCGACCTGATCCTGCAAATCGCTGAGTTCAAACTGCATCTGCGCGCGCAATTTGGCATCGAGTGCAGAGAGCGGCTCATCGAGCAGCAGCACCTTGGGCCGCATCACCAGGCTGCGCGCCAGGGCGACGCGCTGGCGCTGGCCGCCCGACATCTGGTCCGGGCGGCGGTCGGCAAAGCCATCGAGCTTGACCAGCCCCAGAGCCTCGCGCACCCGCTCATCGCGCTCGGCGCGGCCAACGCCCGCGATTTTCAGGCCATAGCCGACATTGTCCGCCACGCTCATGTGCGGAAACACGGCATAGCTTTGGAACACCATGTTCACTGGGCGCTTGTTCGGCGGGATGCCGGCCATGTCCTGCCCATCGATCAGCACCTGTCCGGACGAGGGCATTTCAAAGCCCGCAATCATCCGCAGCAAGGTGGTCTTGCCGCAGCCCGATGGCCCCAGCAGCACGAAAAACTCGCCGCGCCGGATGTCCAGGCTGACATTGTCGACTGCGGTCACCTTGCCAAAGCGTTTGGAGACGCCGCGAATTTCGATGATGGGGCTCTCGTCGGTCATGAATGGCTTCCGGCAAGGGCTTTGGCCCCCTGCACGCGCAGGGCAATGGCGGTCAGCACCACGGTCAGGATGATGAGGATGGTCGACGCCGCATTGACCTCTGGCGTCAGCGAGAAACGGACCATGGAGTAAACCTTGACCGGGAAGGTCACCGTGTCGGGCCCGCTGGTGAAATAGGTGATAACAAAATCATCCAGGCTGAGCGTGAAGGCGAGGAGCCCCCCGGCGACCAGCCCGGGCTTCATGTGCGGGACGAGCACGTCGCGGAACACCGCCCATTCGCTGGCGCCCAGATCCTTTGCTGCCTCTTCCAATTCGCGGTTGAAACTGGCGAGGCGCGAACGGACCACCATGGTGACAAAGGGAAAGCAAAAGGTGATGTGGGCGATGGTAATGGCCCCCAGGTTGAGCGGCCAAATCAGATTGTTCGGCCATTCAATTGCGGCAAAGAACATCAAAAAGGCGACGCCCAGACAGATTTCGGGAACAATGATGGGCAGCGATATGGTGCCGTCCACCACCCCTTTCAGCGGGAAACGGAAGCGCCACAGCATCACGGCGGCGACCGCCCCCAGCACCAGGCTGACAATGGTCGCAAAGGCCGCGATGGTCAGCGAATTGACCATCGCCTCGATCAGCGAGTCGTTGGCCAGCGCCTTTTCATAATATTTGGTGGTAAACCCGCGCCAGGCGACATTGCGCTTGCTGTCGTTAAAGCTGAAAATCATCAGCACGAGCAGCGGGGCATAAAGGAACAGCAGCACCGCGCCAACCCACAGCCGCATCCACAAGGTGCGCGTATATTCGAGCGGCGCGCGCGGAGCGGAAGAACGCAGCCCCATCACCGCGCCTCCGCCGGTTTCTTGCGCAGCGCCTGCAACGCGATGAGGGCGAACATCGCATAGATGAGCAGAAAGGACAGCGCCGCGCCAAAGGGCCAGTCATTGGCGCGCTTGAACTGGCGTTCGATGACGTTGGCGATCATCTGGCTGTCGGTCCCGCCCATCAGGTCGGGGGTCAGATAGGCGCCGAGCGCAGGGATGAGCGTGATCATCACACCCGCGATGATGCCGGGTCCCGCCAGTGGCACGACGATGCCCAAAATGGTGCGCAAATGCCCTGCACCCAGGTCCAGGCTCGCCTCGATCAGGCTGCGGTCCAGCCGGTCGAGCGCGGCATAGAGCGGCAGCACCATGAAGGGCAAATGGACATAGACCAGCCCGAACACGACCGCGAAATTGTTGAAGAGCAGCTCCAGCGGCTGCCAGGCGGGCAGCGGCTCCAGCCCGACGAGCGTTCCCAGCCAGCTCGCGCCGCCCCATATCGCGCCGAGCGATTTATTGGCATAGCCCTGCGTGCCCAGCAGCATCATCAGCGCATAGGTGCGGATGAGCAAATTGGTCCAAAAGGGCAGCATGATCGCCAGCAACAGCCAGGGCCGCCACTTTTCCGGCGCAAAGGTGATGGCCATCGCCACCGGAAAACCCACGATCAGGCAGATGAGCGTCACCAGCGCCGCCACCGCGAGGCTTTTCCCGAAAATGCCGAGATAGAGCCATTCGGTGGCGCGCTTGTAATTGTCGAGCGTGCCGACGAAGCGGATATCGTTCAGCCCGGCATTCTCGCCAAAGCTGTACATCCACACAATGCCCATGGGCACGAGGAAGAACAGGAACACCCACAGCAAGGTGGGCGCCGACACGGCGGCAAATGCCCCCTTGCTGCTTTTCCAATCCTGTTCGGCCATGCGCGCCCCGCGGCCTGGAGCTTAGGCCGCGCGCACGCGGGTGAAGGCCTCTTCATACAGCGGCTGGAGCGTCGCGTTGAACTTGGCATATTCCAGCTTGGCGAGCACATCGGCGGGCGGGAAAATGACCGGATTGTTGCGATAAGTGTCGGGCATCAACGCCTTGGCCGCCGCATTGGGGGTGGGGTAGAGGATCGTTTCCGAAATCTTTTTGCCCGCCTCTGCATCCAGCAGATAGTTGATGAAGGCATGGGCGTTCTTAGGATGCTTGGCGCCCTTGGGAATGCACAGGCAATCGCTGTTCAGCTGGCTGCCCTCCTTGGGAATGACAAAGCCGATATCGGGGTCTTCGGCCATGATCTGGGCAATGTCGCCGTTATACTCCAGCACCAGATCCACCTCGCCCTTGGCCAGCAATTCCTGGCCATCATCTTCGTGGAATTTCTGGATGTTGGGCTTTTGCTTGATCATCATCGCCTCGATCGTCGCCAGATCGGCGGGCGTGATGGCATTGACCGATTTGCCCATATATTTGGCATAAAGGCGGAACATGTCCCCCGCTTCGGACAGCACGGCGATGCGGCCCTTATACTGGTCGCTGTCGAACAGCACTTTCCAGCTGTCGGGCGGCGTCGGCACCTTGGACTTGCGATAGCCGATACCCAGCGTCAGCCAGGTATAGGGCATGGAATATTTGCGACCCGGGTCAAAGGCGACATCCTGATATTCGGGGGCCAGATTCTTGAAATTGGGAATTTGCGCACGGTCGAGCGGCATCAGCATGTCGGCGGCAACCATGCGTTCGACAAAATCGTTGGAGGGGACGATGACGTCGAAGCCGGGATTGCCCGCCTTGAACTTCGCAAACAATTCATCGTTGCTGGCAAATTCGGTCATGCTGACGCTGATGCCGCTGGCTTCCTTGAAATCCTCGAACGTCGTCTCGCCAATATAGGTCGCCCAATTGTAGAAATTGAGCTCGCCCGGCTCGCCCGTGGAAACCTTGGCGCTTTCCTCCTTGGTGCAGCCAGCCAGGCCGCCAAAGCTGATCCCCACCGCCGCGACGCCAAGTCCCTGCAGCAGCGAGCGGCGATTGCGACCGGCTTTCAGAAATTCGTTGATGTCCATGGCGGCGCGACTCCTTAGGAAATGGTGCGATGCAACGATGCTGGATGAAAAATCCTGTGTAGGAAAGCGTTAATTGCGCAACATTCCTTCAGGCGTTGCGCAGATACCAATCATAATCGAGCGCGGGAACGCGGGCGAAATAATTGTCCTGCTCCACCCGCTTGACGATGGTGAACATGTCGACGAAGCGGTCCCCCAGATAATCGCGCATCAATGCCGATCCGTGAAAGCGGTCGACGGCGGCGAACCAGTTGCTGGGCGGCTTGTCATCGCCGCTGCCATCGCGGTCATAGCCATTGCCGGTGACTGCGGGCCCGGGATCGGTGCCATGGGTCATCCCATGGTGCATCCCCGCCAAAATGGCGGCGACCGCCAGATAGGGGTTGGCATCGGCCCCGCAGGCGCGGTGCTCGACATGGCGGCTGGCGGGCGGTCCTGCGGGGACGCGGAACGATACGGTGCGATTGTTGACGCCCCAGGTCGGCGCGACGGGCGCGTAGCTGTTGGCGCGAAACCGCCGGAAACTGTTGGCATGGGGGGCAAAGAGCGCAAAGCCATCGCCGATGGAGCCGATCATGCCGCCGATGGCATGGCCCAGCGCCGCCGCGCCCTCGGGTGCCGCGCTGGCAAAGATATTCTGCCCGTCGCCGTCATTGACCGAGACATGGACATGCATCCCCGATCCGGCCTGATCGGCAAAGGGCTTGGCCATGAAGGTTGCCTCCACCCCGTGGCGCTGGGCAATGGCCTTCACCAGCCGCTTGTACATGATCGCATCGTCGCAAGCGCGCAACGCGTCGGGCTTGTGGCGCAGGGTCAGCTCAAACTGCCCAGGTGCAAACTCCGAAATCGCCGATTCGAGCGGCAGGCCTTGGGCATCGCAGGCGGCATAGAGGTCATCAAAAAAGGGCCGGAAATCGTCCAGCTCGCGCAGGCCATAGACCTCCACGCCGGTCGGCGTTCGGCCGCCAGCGGGGCGGGCGGGCAAAATGCTGCCGTCGCGCGCCCGGCGGGGGCTCACCAGATAAAATTCCAGCTCCACCGCCAGCACGGGGGTCAGCCCATCATCGGTAAAGCGGTCAATGACGCGGCCCAGCACATGGCGGGGGTCCAGGTCGTGCGGGGTGCCGTCCAGCTCGTAGAAGTTGACCAGGAACTGCGCCGCGCGGTCGCCGCCCCAGGGCGTTTTGACCAGCGTGCCGGGGATGGGCTTCATCGACCGGTCAGCGTCGCCATCCTCCCACACCAGCCCCGTTTCCACCGTGTCCTGGCCCGTGATGTCGACAACGGTGATGGACCCCGGGAACATGCGGCCTGTTTCGTAAACCGCCAGCACCTCATGCTGGCGCAGCCGCTTGCCGCGCGGAACGCCGCCGAAATCGGTGTAGATCATCTCGATCGAATCAATGTCAGGGTTGGCGGCAAAAAAGGCCTCGGCCTCGCTGCGCGGGGCGATATGGGCGGACGAACGGGGAAGGCGGGTCATGCTTCAGGCTCCAGTAGCGCGCGGGCCAACCCATCGATCGCCGCGATCAGGCGTTCGATGGCTCCCGGCGTCGTCACCGGGCTGACCAGCATCATATTGTGAAAGGGCGCAAGCAACAGCCCGCGATTGACCAGATAAAGGTGGATCAAGGATTCGAGTGCTGGCTGCATCGCCGCCTTTGCCTCGCGCCCATTGGCGGGCGGGGTGGGCGAGCACAGCAGTTCCACGCGCGCGCCCACTTGGGTGATGTGCCAGGGCAGGCCATGATGGCCAATCACCCGCGCCAGCCCGCTCACCAGCTCCAGCGTCAGCGCCGCCATTGTCTGATAGGCTCCCGGCGTGATGACCGATGACAGCATCGCATGCATCGCGGCAATGCTGAGCGCATTGGCCGACAAAGTGGTGCCGATGCCGCTGTGCCCGGCGGGACGCGCGGCATTGAGCGCTGCCATCCGCGTGGCCACCGCCTCGGTAAAGCCATAGACGGCACAGGGAACGCCGCCGCCAATGCTTTTGCCAATGACCATCAGGTCGGGCATCGGCCCATGGGTGCGACTGTGACCGCCATGCCCCGACGAAATGGTGTGGGTTTCGTCAAACACCAGCAAGGTGCCGGTCTGATCACACAGCGCGCGCAGCCGGTTCAGAAAGCCGGGCGCATCGCGCACCATGCCGACATTGGTCATCACCGGTTCGGCGAGCACACAGGCGACGTCGCCGCCGATGAGCGCGGCGGCCAGCGCGACCTCATTGTTGAAATCGACCACCACCGTCGTTTCGCGCAGGTCGTGCACTTGCCCCACCAGGCTGGGCCGCATGATCGGGTGGCCGTCGCGCAGGTCGACAAAGCTGTCGTCGACCGCGCCGTGATAGCAGCCATCGAACAGCAGGATTTTGCGCCGCCCGGTGATGCCGCGGCACCAGCGGATGACCGCGCGGTTCGCCTCGCTGGCGGTGGTCGTGACCTGCCAGCGCGGCAGGCCAAAGCTGCTCGCCAGCAAATCCGCCACCGCATTGGATTGCAGCGTCGGGAGCATATAGCTGAGCCCCGCGCCGGCTTGCGCCGCGATGGCCTGGGCCAGCGGGGCGGGCGAATGGCCGAACATGCTGGCGGTATCGCCCAGGCAAAAATCGTCGAGCACATGGCCATCGATGGTGGTCAGCGTCGCATCGCGCGCCGATGCCGCGACCAGTGGCACCGGGCTTGGCCAATCGAGCATCCAGTGAAAGGGGACGCCGCCGAACCAATGCTGCGCGCCGCGTGCTGCCGCGAGTGAGCGCGGGTTTTGCGCGGTAAAGCGCGCGGCCTCTGCCTTTGCCAGCGCCGCAATGCGTTCGGGCGCGATCATCCCACGCGGTCCCGCAGCGCATAATAGCTCATCGCCGCCACATAGGCCGATTCGCGCAGCCAGCGTCCGCCGGGGAAGGGCCGGTGGGGGATGGCGGCAAAGGCATCAAAGTCCGCCGTGTCACCCGCCACCGCCGCCGCCATCGCTTCCCCCGCCAACGTCGCGAGCAACACGCCTTGCCCCGAAAAACCATGGGCCAGCAGGCGATTGCCCTGTCGCACAAATTGGGGCAGGCGGTTGACGGTTATCCCCACCGCGCCGCCCCAGGCATAATCGATGCGCGCATCGGCCAGCTGCGGAAACAGCTTCAGCATATAGGGGCGAACGAAGGCAGCGATGTCGCGCGGGGGGCGCGGGCTATATTTCTCGCCCCCGGCGAACAGCAGGCGGTTGTCCGCGGACAGGCGGAAATAGTTGAGCACGAAGCGGCTGTCCGACACGGCCGCCCCCGACGGGATAAGCGCCTGGGCACGGTCCGCAGCCAGGGGCTCGGTCGCGATGATATAGTTGAGCACCGGCATGGTCTGGGCCCCCGCCGACGGTGCGAGGGCGTCGGTTTCGGCATCGCAGGCCAAAATGACATGGCCCGCCCTTACCGCGCCCGCCGCCGTGGCGACGCGGGTGCCAGTGGCATCGTCCGTGACCGCCGTGACGCGGCTAGCTTCAAACATCCGCACCCCGGCGGCCAGCGCGGCCGCCGCCAGTCCTTCGGCATATTTCAAGGGGTGCATATGTCCGCCCGATGGGGTCAGCAGCGCGCCATGATAGCCGCTGACGCCGACATGCGCGCCGATGTCGGCGGCGGGAATGATCGCTGCACTGCCGGGTCCCAGATGCGCGTTGGCAAAATCGGCTTCGGCTGCAAAATCGTCCATGTCGCGCGCTTTTGCGGCAAGGTGGATATGGCCGTGGCGCAGATCGCAGGCAATGTCGTGCCGGGCGATGCGCGCATGCACCCGGTCCCGCGCCGAGGCAGCGAGCCGGTAAAGGGCAACCGCTGCGTCATGGCCCAGCAGCGCGACGAGATCGCGGGCATAGACGTTGAGCCCGGGGATCATCTGCCCCCCGTTGCGCCCCGATGCCCCCTGGCCAATGCGCACGGCTTCGACCAGCACGGTGCGCAGCCCGCGCTCCGCACAGGCGAGCGCAGCGGCCAGACCGGTAAAGCCGCCGCCAACGACGCAGACATCGGCGGTCATGCTCCCCGTCAGCTGCGGCTGCACGGGCAGACCGCGCGCCGTCGCGGCATAATAGCTATCATTGGGCAGGCGGTGGATCATACGCGCAGGAGCAGATGCTCGCGCTCCCAGCTCGAAACCACCGACTGATAATTGTAAAGCTCCTGATCCTTCACCGCGAAGAAGATATCAAAGAAATCCTCGCCCAGCAGCTGCTTGACCTTTTTGCACGCGGCAAAGCGGTCGAGGGCGGCCTCCAGCGTGCGGGGCAGGGTGCGCGCGCGATTATAGGCGCTCCCCTCAATCTCCTTGGGCGGCAGCATTCGCTCGATCATCCCGATATAGCCGCACACGAGGCTGGCCGCGATGGCCAGATAGGGGTTGCTGTCGGCCCCCGGCAGGCGGTTTTCGACGCGGCGGTTGTGGCGGTCTGAAATGGGCACGCGGAACCCGCACGACCGGTTGTCCACCCCCCAATGGACGTTGATGGGCGCGGCGCTGTCCGGACGCATCCGGCGAAAGCTGTTGACATTGGGGGCGTAGAGCGGCGCAATTTGCGGCATCAACCGGACAAGGCCTGCGACATGGCTGCGGAACAGCGCGCTGTCCTTGCCATTGCTTGATGCAAACAGATTTTTGCCGGTGGATGCATCGACCACCGATTGGTGGATGTGCATCGCGCTGCCGGGCTGGCCAGCCATTGGATTGGCCATGAAGGTTGCATAGACGCCGTGGCTGCGCGCCACGCTGCGCACGACGCGCTTGAACAGAAACACCTCGTCCGCCAGCCGCAACGGGTCGCCATGGACGAAATTCACCTCCAGCTGCGCTGCGCCCATTTCGTGGATCATCGTGTCGATATCGAGCCCCATCAGCTCGCAATCGTCATAGATATGGTCAATAATCTCCTCATATTCATTCATCGCCTCCAGCCCATAGGGCTGGCTCGCGGTTTCGGCCCGGCCCGAATGGCCGGTGGGCGGGACAAGCGGAAAGTCGGGATCGACATTCTGGCTGACCAGGTAAAATTCCACCTCGGGCGCGATGATCGGCTTCCATCCCTGCGCGGCGTAAAGGCTCAGCACTTTCTTCAGGATGGCGCGCGGGGCGAGCGCAACCTCGCTGCCGTCGCGGTTATAGGCATCGGCGATGACAAAGGCGGTGGGCGACTTGAACCCCGGCGCGATGCAGATGGTGTCGGCATCGGCAATCAGGATCTTGTCGGGGTCCTTGTCCCAGATATCCTCAATATCCTCAGGATAATGGCCATCGATGGTGCAGATGAAAATGCTGCCCGGAATGCGCAGCGATTTGTCGCGGACCGATGACAGGAATTTCTTGGCCGGCAGCACCTTGCCGCGCTGCACCCCGTTGATGTCGGGGACAATGCATTCGACTTCTTCGATTTTATGCTCGGCGATCCAGTTCGCCAGATTGATACTCATAAGGCCTCGGCTTTCCCCGCGGATGCGCAGGGGAGGGGGTAAGGCTGCCTAGCAACCACCAAAAACAGGGCTTGGCAAGGGTGCTTGCAGCTTTGCATCGCGCTGCGCTAGCTTTGGCGCATTATTGCCCCTGGTTCGTCGTCCCGGACTTGTTCCGGAACAACAGGCCACGGTTCGCCCGTTGCCCCGGATCAAGCCCGGGACGACGCCAGATTGGGATAGGATATGATGCTGCGCGACAATGACCCCATGGCTGCTTTCTGGATGCCCTTCACGGCGAACCGTAGTTACAAGCAAACGCCGCGCCAGTTGGTCAGTGCCAAGGACATGCACTATCAGAGCGCCGATGGCCGGACCATCCTCGATGGCACGGCGGGGCTATGGTGTTCCAACGCCGGGCATTGCCGCGACGAGATTACCGCCGCCATTGCCGAGACCGCCGCGACGATGGATTTTGGCCCAACCTTCAACATGGGCCATCCGCTACCCTTTGCGCTGGCGAGCCGGGTCGCGGCGCTGATGCCCGAGGGGCTGGACCGCATTTTCTTTACCAACAGCGGGTCGGAGTCGGTTGATACCGCGCTCAAAATCGCGTTGGCGGTGCAGCGGGCGCGCGGGCAGGGCACCCGCACCCGGCTCATCGGGCGCGAGCGTGGCTATCATGGCACCGGCTTTGGCGGCATATCGGTGGGTGGGATCGTCAACAACCGCCGTTGGTGGCAGGGCCTACCCGGCGTCGACCATCTGCCGCACACCCATGATCTGGCCCGCAATGCCTTTTCGCGCGGCTTTCCGGCGCATGGGGCCGAGCTTGCCGACGATCTGGAGCGGCTGGTCGCGCTGCATGGAGCGGAGACAATCGCGGCCGTCATCGTCGAACCCATGGCGGGGTCCACCGGCGTGCTCATCCCGCCGGTCGGCTATCTGGAGCGGCTGCGCGAGATTTGCACGCGCCATGGCATCATCCTCATCTTTGACGAAGTGATCACGGCTTTTGGCCGGGTCGGCGGGGCAACAGCGGCGGGCCGCTGGGGCGTGACGCCCGACATCATCACCATGGCAAAGGGGCTGACCAACGCTGCGGTGCCAATGGGCGCGGTCGCAGTGCACCGGTCGGTCCACGACGATATCGTCCATGGGGCGGCGGACGGGATTGAGCTGTTTCATGGCTATACCTATTCCGGCCACCCGGTCGCCTGCGCCGCCGCACTGGCGACGCTCGACCTTTATGAACGCGATGGGCTGTTCCACCGCGCGGAGGAACTGGGCAGCTACTGGGCCGATGCGGCGCATGGCCTGCGCGGATTGCCGCATGTGATTGATGTGCGGACCATCGGCTTGGTGGCAGGCATCGAACTGCAGCCGCGCCCCGGCGCGCCGACCAAGCGCGCGATGGAGCTGTTCCACGCCTGTTTCGACAATGGCCTGCTGGTGCGCGCGACGGGCGACATAATCGCGCTGTCCCCGCCGCTGATATTGGAGCGCGCGCATATCGACCAGATGTTCGGCATGCTGGCGGAGCAGCTGCGGCAACTGGACTGAACCTTCACCCCCCCCCCGCCTGCCCTGAGCTTGTCGAATGGCTGGTCTTGCCTTGCAAGTTGAGAGAGAAAAACAGCCCTTCGACAAGCTCAGGGCGGGCGGGGTAGGTGCGAGTTGAGGGTGAGCCGCTTATAGAAAATCCCGCAAATCGGCCATGAACCGGTCGAACTGGTCATGGTGCAGCCAGTGGCCGGCCTGTTCATATTCCTTCACCGTGGCGGTGGAGAAATGCGCCATCCGCCCGTCATGCTCCGGATTGCTCGCCCAGCTGTCGGCGCCATAGAGCAGCAGCGTGGGGCAAGTGATGGCGCGCCACAAGGCCTCAATCTCCGCCACCGGCATGTCGAACACCGGCCAGACGTTCAGATGATTATCGAACTTCCAGCTCCAGGTGCCGTCCTCGTTGCGGTTGACACCGTGGATGGTCAGATGCCGGGCCTGTTCCGCCGTCAAATAGCTGTTTTCGCTCTGCATCCGTTCCAGCGCGGCGTCGAGCGTTGCATAGCGTTTGGGCAGACGCCCGGCGGCGGTGCGCTTGTCGGCAATCCATTTGCGCCACCGGTCGGCAAAGGGTTCGGCCTCGCGCTCGGCGCGCGATTTGGGTGACGGGCCCAGCCCTTCAATCGCGACCAGCTTGCGGACCTGATCGGGATATAGCCCGCTGTACCGCACACAGACATTGCCGCCCAGCGAATGGGAGACAATGGTCACCGGCGCGGCGTCGAGCTGGTGGATCAATTGAGCCAGATCATAGACCAGCGCGTCGATGCCATAATTGCCATCGGGCGACCAGGCGCTGTCGCCATGGCCGCGCAAATCGGGGGCAATCACATGCCAGTCGTGGCGCAGCTGTTCGGCCACCCAGTCCCAGCTGCGGCAATGATCGCGCCCGCCATGGACCAGCAGCAGGGGCGGGGCATCGCGATTGCCCCAATCGGCATAATGGAGGCGCAGCCGCTGCGAGATGAAATAATGCGACGTCGGACCGGATTGCATAGGGAGAGACTCATGGGCTGTTCCTGATGCAAATCTGAAAGGCCAAGTTGACGTTTGCGTCAACCCATCGACTCAGTCTGCGTCATTGCGGGCGAAGCGAAGCAAACCAAACCAGGGCGGCATGGCACTGCTCTGGATTGCTTCGTTTCGCTCGCAATGACAGGGTGGCATCAAGGGAGAGTGTCATGACCACATTTCGCGATGGATTGCTCGCCAGGAAAACCGCCTTTGTCGCGGGCGGCACCAGCGGCATTAATCTGGGCATTGCCCAGCGTTTTGCGCAGCTGGGCGCGCGCGTTGCCGTGTGCGGGCGCAACCCGGAAAAGGCCGCCCATGCCGCGCGCAGCATCGGCGACGATGCGCTGGGCCTGTCCGCCGACGTCCGCGACTATGCCGCGATTCGCGCTTGCATGGAACAGGTGGCGGGCCGGTTCGGGCCCATGGATATTGTCGTGTCGGGCGCGGCGGGCAATTTCCTGGCCCCGGCGCTGGGCATGTCGGCCAACGCCTTTCGCACCGTGGTGGATATCGACCTCAATGGCACCTTCAATGTGTTTCGCGGATGCCACGATCTGCTCAATCGGCCCGGGGCCTCGCTGATCGCCATCACGGCGGGGCAGGCGGTGAACGCCATGGCGATGCAGGCCCATGCCTGCGCGGCGAAGGCGGGGATCAACCAGCTGATCCGCACGCTGGCGCTCGAATGGGGCCCCGATGTGCGGGTGACCGGCATTTCGCCCGGGCCGATTGCGGGGACAGAGGGGATGGCGCGGCTTGCCCCCGATCCCGCGACGCGCGCCAAGCATGATGCGCGCATCGCCATGAAGCGGTGGGGCGAGATTGGCGAGATTGCCGATGCCGCCGTTTTCCTCTGCTCGCCCGCGGCCAGCTATATCACCGGTGCCATCCTGGACGTCGACGGGGGTTCGGGCGTCGGCGATGCCTCCCGCCTCGATGTCGGCCAGGGGCTGGCCTGATATCGGTTCCGCATTGGGAAAATGGTGGGCGTGGCAAGGATTGAACTTGCGACCCCTGCGATGTCAACACAGTGCTCTACCACTGAGCTACACGCCCACTCGGTTTGGGGTGTCGCGCCATTAGAGCCACTCCGGCCCCGGCGCAAGAGGGTTTCAGCCGGTCGCCGATTGCCGCCCGAACAGGCCGTCAACTTCGCGGACCAGATCTTTGAGGTGAAAGGGTTTGGACAAGAGCTTCGCCTGCGGCACATTTTCCTCGGCGCGCAAGCTGACGGCGGCAAAGCCGGTGATGAACATTACCTGCGTCTGCGGCGCGACCTTTGCGGCATGCTGGGCCAATTCAATGCCATCCATTTCGGGCATGACAATGTCGGACAGCAGCAGATCAAAGGTGCCCGATTCGAGGAGCGGCACGGCTTCGGTGCCGCGATCGACGCTGGTGACATGATAGCCAGCACTGGCCAGCGCGCGCCCCAGATACTCGCGCATCACATCATCGTCTTCGGCCAGCAGGATACGGATCATAGCGTCAACAGGTCCCAACAGGGCAGAGTTCATCAAGGTCGGTGCCAGGGCCCCCTCTGCCCGGCTGCTTGATTAGCATAGCGCCACATGCTTAACAAATTGCGGCCATGACCCTGATCCCAGCCACTCCCGGGCTCGACGCCCCTGTGCGCATCCGGTTGGCGGGTTCGGCGGCCTTTCCCGTCATTGTGTCGGTGCCGCACGCGGGCCGCTGGCTACCGCAATCGGTGGCGGATCAGGCGCGCGCGCCCTTGCCGGTGCTCGCGCGGCTTTCGGACCCATGGGCCGATTTGATCGCGGCCCCGCTGCTGGCTGCAGGTGCCTCGCTGGTGACGGCGCGCCTCGCGCGGGCGGTGGCGGACTGTAACCGGCATGAGGGCGACATGGACCCGGCGGACCTGACCCCCGCACTGCGTCCGGGCTTTGGCCCGCCGGGGCGCAAGGCGCGGGCGGGCCTGGGCGTGGTGCCAACCCGCCTGCCGGGAGCCGGACCGCTGTGGCGCCATCCGCTGAGTGCAGCCGAACTTGACCAGCGGCTGGAGGCGATTCACCGCCCCTATCACCGTGCGCTGGATGGCGCGGTTCAGGCGATGCTGCGCCGCTGCGGCCAAGTGGTGCTGATCGACCTGCACAGCATGCCGTCGCTGCCCATAGGCCGCGCCGATCCCCGCCCTGCGCAAATCGTCCTGGGCGACCGGTTCGGCCGATCGGCGGCGCCAATGCTCGCCGCGCAGACCGCGGCGCAGGCCGCCCCGTCACAGGCGCGCATTGCCATCAACCAGCCCTATGCCGGCGGCCACATCATCGAACGCCATGGCCGACCGCACGGCGGCGTGCATGCCGTGCAGGTGGAATTTGACCGGCAATTATATCTGGATGGCGCGGGGCTGCCCGTGGCCGACCGCGCGCTGGCACTGGGCGACTGGCTGTGCGCTCAGGCAAGGCTGTGGTGTGACCTGCTGGCGGACCGGGATGCCGCGCTGATGGCGGCGGAATAGGCGGCAAGAAAAAGCCACCTCGTGACGGATCACGAGGTGGCCAGGGTCCAGGGAGGACGCGTGCCGAAGCCGCAGCCTCGTCACGCTCGCCAGTCGTCATAAGGGGGGAAATGACGATGGCGTGTTGGCAATTTAAGGTGTTGGCAGACGCTTTGCAAGGCGCAAGGGCTATGCGCGGATGAGCGGTTGGCCTGCACCGCCTTTTGAAGTCAGCAAAATGGCGGAAAATTGGTCGGGGAGAGAGGATTCGAACCTCCGGCCCCTGCCTCCCGAAGACAGTGCTCTACCAGGCTGAGCTACTCCCCGACCGTGCCGCGTGACCGGGGTCACCGCGAAGGCAGGCCGCGCCTCTAGCGGCGGGGCGGGCGAACTTCAAGCGGCAATTGCGCGCGGGCGGCATAAGGTCACAGCAGCCCGGCCGCCCGAAAGCTGAAATGGCCCTGATCGGTCAGAATCAGATGATCGGTCAGGTCCAGACCAAAGAGCGCGGTCGCCTGAACCAACTGGCGGGTGAGGGCGATATCGGGCGCGCTGGGGCTGGCCTCGCCAGAGGGATGGTTGTGTGCCAGCAGAAGCGTGCTGACCTGGGGTGCTTGGCCCAGGCGGCGGAGCAATCCACCAGGCAGCCGCACACTGCAACAGGCCGCGTCGCTGACCTGCACCCAATCCACCAGCCTTTCGCCGCCGTCAAAGGCAAGGATTACAAGCGATTCGTGATCCGCCATCACCATCGGGCGGACGAGCTCGACGACCAGCACCGCCTCTGCGGCGCGCGGGATGAAGGCGGGATCAAGGAACAGGGCAAGCGCGGCAGCGGGCATCGCGGCCCGATGCGCGGCGGCACTGCTTGCCAACAAGCAGGATTGCGACGGCTTTGGCACCAGAACGGATGCTTGCAGCGTGGCGGCGCGCGGCTTAGGCCTGCACGACGCTGCAATCACCCAGGCGCTGGACCATCATGCCCCATTATGAAACCCAATATCTCGACCTCATGCGCCGCATCTGGCACGGCGGGGATGAGCGGGTGGACCGCACCGGGGTGGGCACACGGTCGCTGTTCGGCGAAACCATGCGCTTTTCGCTGGCGGACAATGCCATTCCCCTGCTGACGACCAAGCGCGTCTATTGGAAAACGGCGGCGCGCGAATTGCTGTGGTTCCTGACGGGCGACACCAATATCCGCCCCCTGTTGCAGCAAGGGGTGCGCATCTGGACCGATTGGCCATTGGCACGCTATCGCGCGGAAACCGGGGAGGATATCGACGCCGCCGCCTTTGAAGCGCGCATTGTCGGCGACGCGCAATTTGCGGCCAAATGGGGCGATTTGGGCCCCGTTTACGGCCATCAATGGGTGAATTGGCCGCGCTATGAGCCCGCGGGCGATGGGCTGTTCCGGCGCGCGGCGACGGGGCACAACCAGATTGCGGCGCTGGTCACCTCGCTGCGCAGCAATCCGGGGTCGCGGCGACATATTTTCACCGGGTGGAATGTCGCCGATTTGGACCAAATGGCGCTGCCGCCCTGTCACATGACCTATCAATTTCATGTGCGCAGCGATGGGGGCCTGTCGTGCCTGTTGTTTCAGCGGTCGTGCGATCTGGGGCTGGGTTTTGCTTTCAACATCTTTGAAGCGGCGCTGCTGACCCGGATGCTGGCCGAACAATGCGATCTGATGGCGCATGAGGTCGTGTGGACGGGCGGTGACGTGCATCTTTATCTCAACCATGGTGCCTTGGTGGAAGAACAGCTCAGCCGCACGCCCAGCGGCCAGCCGACGCTGCACCTGCTGCGCCGCCCCGATGATATCTTCGGCTATCGTTTCGACGATTTTGAGGTGCGCGATTATGCCCCGCAGGCGCATATCGCCGCGCCCGTCGCGGTTTGACCGGCCTGCTGCCACCCCATTGCCATCGGCAGCGGTTTGAAATATTATGTCGCCTGCTTGAAACAAGATAAACCGCTTGACTTGACCGGGCGGGATCAGAGGATGCGCCATGCCCGACCCGGTTTCGCCGCCTGTCTCCAATTTGCCGCCGCTGGCGCTGCATGTGCCGGAACCGCGCTTTCGGCCCGGCGATACCGCCGATTTTTCCAATGTCGCGGTGCCCGCCGTCGATGCCATTCCCCGGCCCGGTGAGGCGGAAACACCCCATGGCTTGCGCGACCTGGCCTATGGTCTGGTGCGCGTGCTGGATTTTGATGGCACGGCCAGCGGGTCGTGGAACCCGGGGCTGTCCGCCGACCGCAAGCTCGCCATGCTGCGCACGATGATGCTGGTGCGCGCCTTTGACGACCGCATGTTCCGCGCGCAGCGCCAGGGCAAGACCAGTTTCTACATGAAATCGACGGGGGAGGAGGCGACGTCGGTGGCCACCGCCATGGCGCTCGCCAGCGATGACATGTGTTTCCCCAGCTATCGGCAACAGGGGATATTGGTCACGCGCGGCTATTCGCTGGTGCAGATGATGAACCAGATTTACTCCAACCGCGGCGACCATCTGCTCGGGCGGCAATTGCCTATCATGTATTCGGCACCCGACCATGGTTTTTTCAGCATTTCGGGGAATCTCGCCACCCAATATCCGCAGGCGGTGGGCTGGGCCATGGCTTCGGCGGCGCGAGGCGACAGCCGCATTGCCGCCGTCTGGTGCGGCGAGGGGTCCACCGCGGAGGGCGATTTCCACAGCGCGCTGACCTTTGCCGCAGTCTATAATGCGCCGGTCATCTTCAACGTCGTCAACAACCAATGGGCCATTTCGTCCTTTTCGGGCTTTGCCGGGGGCGAGCGCACCACCTTTGCGGCGCGCGCGGTGGGCTATGGCATTGCCGGCCTGCGCGTCGACGGCAATGATCCGCTGGCCGTCTATGCTGCGACCGAGTGGGCGGCCAACCGGGCGCGGACCAACAATGGGCCGACGCTGATTGAATATTTCACCTATCGGGCCGAGGGGCATTCGACGTCGGACGACCCCAGCGCCTATCGCGCCGCGCAGGAATATGCGGCCTGGCCGCTGGGTGACCCGGTGCTGCGGCTCAAGCACCATCTGATCGGTGAGGGGCTGTGGGACGAAGCCCGGCACGGCGAACTCGCCGCCGCCCTCGATACCGAAGTGAAGGCCGCGCAGAAGGAGGCCGAAAAACTGGGCATTTTGGGCCACGGCATGCACCAGCCCTTTGAAACCATGTTCCAGGATGTGTTCGAGGATATGCCCTGGCACCTCAAGGAACAATGCGCCCAGATGCTGGCTGAACAAGAGGCCAAATTCGGCCCCGGGTGGGAGCCGCGCTGATGGCCGCCGCGACCGAAACCATGAACATGATCGAGGCGATTAACAGCGCCATGGACGTCATGCTGGCGCGCGACCCCAATGTCGTCGTGCTGGGCGAGGATGTCGGCTATTTCGGCGGCGTGTTCCGCGCGACCGCGGGGCTCCAGCGCAAATATGGCAAGACGCGCGTGTTCGACACGCCGATCAACGAATGCGGCATCATCGGCGTCGCGGTGGGCATGGGCGCCTATGGCCTGCGTCCGGTGCCCGAGATTCAGTTTGCCGATTATATCTACCCAGGGCTGGATCAGCTGGTGAGCGAGGCAGCGCGCCTGCGCTACCGATCGGCGGGTGACTTCATTGCCCCGATCACCGTGCGTTCCCCCTTTGGCGGCGGCATTTTCGGCGGGCAAACGCACAGCCAGTCGCCCGAAAGCATGTTCACCCATGTGTGCGGGCTGAAAACGGTGATTCCGTCGAATCCCTATGATGCCAAAGGCCTGTTGATCGCAGCCATTGAGGATAATGACCCCGTCATCTTCTTTGAACCCAAGCGCATCTATAACGGGCCCTTTAGCGGCTATTATGACCGTCCGGTCGAACCCTGGGCCAAACATGCCGCCAGCGCGGTGCCCGATGGCTATTACCGCATCGAGCTTGGCAAGGCCGCGACGGTGCGCAGCGGCGAGGCGCTGACCATCCTGACCTATGGCACCATGGTCCATGTCGCGCTGGCGGTGGTGGAGGAACAGGGGGTCGATGCCGAGATTGTGGACCTGCGCACGCTCATGCCGCTCGACATTGACGCGATCGAGGCGTCGGTGCGCAAGACCGGGCGCTGCCTGATCATCCACGAGGCCACACGGACGAGCGGTTTTGGGGCAGAATTGGCCGCGTTGGTGCAGGAACGCTGTTTCTATCACCTCGAAGCGCCGGTGGAGCGCGTCACCGGCTTTGACACCCCGTATCCGCACAGCCTGGAATGGGCCTATTTCCCGGGACCGGTGCGGATCGCCACCGCGCTCAGCAAGATTTTGAAGGATTAATCCCATGGCGCGTTTCGCTTTCCGCTTGCCCGATATTGGTGAAGGCATTGCCGAGGCCGAGATTGTCGCCTGGCACGTCAAGGTTGGCGACCGGATCGAGGAGGACAGCCAGCTTGCCGACATGATGACAGACAAGGCGACGGTCGAAATGGAATCGCCGGTCACTGGGGTCGTCGTCGAACTCGCGGGTGAAGTGGGCGACATGGTGGCCATCGGCTCGACGCTAGCGGTGATTGAGGTTGAGGGGGATGAGGCAGAGGTTGAGGAGGCCGCAGCCCAGCCAAAGCCAGCAGAGATTGTTGAAGTTGCTGACAAAATTACCCCCACGCCCGCCCGCCCTGAGCCTGTCGAAGCGCTGTCCTTTTCTTCCGACCCGGGCATAGACCAGGACAGTCCTTCGACAGCGACCCGCCGGGAGCCTGGACAAGCGGGGGAAGGGGCGCAGACGGTTTCGCCAGCAAAAACCCTCGCATCCCCCGCCGTTCGCGCGCGCGCTGCGGATCTGGGGATCGACCTTGCGCAGGTGCACCCCGCTGATGGCGAACGCGTGCGCCATGCCGATCTGGACGCCTATCTGCGCTACAGTGCAGGGCAGGGCTATCATGCCCCGCACAGCCGCCGCGCGCGCGCCGATGAGCCGGTCAAGGTGGTGGGCATGCGCCGCCGCATTGCGGAGAATATGAGCGCATCAAAGCGCGCCATCCCGCATTTCACCTATGTCGAGGAAATCGATGTCACCGCGCTGGAGGCGATGCGCGCGGACCTGAATGGCGCGCGCGGGGGCCGGCCCAAGCTGACCATGTTGCCGCTGCTGATCGTCGCCATTTGTCGGACGGTGCCGCAATTTCCGATGATCAACGCGCGTTATGACGATGACGCCGGGGTGGTAACCCGCCATGGCGCGGTGCATCTGGGGATGGCGACCCAGACCGATGCCGGGTTGATGGTGCCTGTCATCCGCGATGCGCAGGACAAGAATGTCTGGCAATTGGCCAGTGAAATCAGCCGTTTGGCAGATGCGGCGCGCAGCGGAAAGGCCAAGTCGGAGGAGCTGTCGGGATCGACCCTGACCATCACTTCGCTGGGCCCGCTGGGCGGCATCGCGACGACGCCAGTGATCAACAAACCCGAAGTGGCGATTATCGGACCCAATAAGATTGTCGAGCGGCCAATCTTTGTCGGCGATGACATTGTTCGCGCCAAGCTGATGAACCTGTCGATCAGCTGCGATCACCGCGTGGTCGATGGCTGGGATGCGGCAAGCTTTGTCCAGGCGCTCAAAAAGCTGCTGGAAACGCCGGTGCTGTTGTTCGCGGATTAATCCCGATTTCGCCGTCCTGACCTTGTTTCGGGACAACAAGCTAATCTCTCGCCCGTCGTCCTGAACTTGTTTCAGGACAACAAGCCAATCTCTCATCCGTCGTCCTGAACTTGTTTCAGGACAACGAATTGAAGGTCCGCCTGTTGTCCTGAAACAAGTTCAGGACGACGAACGGCTTGGTATCACAGCCCAAACCTCCGAGCGGGTCGGTATCACAGCCCCAATCTTCGAGTGGGTTGGAACTACAACCCCAGCCCCTGAAAGCTCGTCTGGTCGAACTTCAGCTTGAAGGTCACATAGGCCCCGGAGCGCGAGAAACGCTCGCCTTCAAAATCGCGGTCGCGGAATCCGGCGAAGTTGTAACCCAATGTGATATTGGCATTTTTCATCGGCGCAATGGTCAGCGTCGGGCCGCCCGACCAGCTGACCGTATCGCCGCCGGTGCTGATCCGCACATTGGCCGCGCCGCCGATGTCGGCGATGTCGCTGATCGTGAAGCGCGCATCGACGCCGAGCAGGTTCGACCAGCCCTTGACATCATCATCACCGAACCGGTCGCTGCTGTAGCGAGTGCCCCAGAAGAAGCCGAATTCGCCGGCCTCCATCCAGCTGCGCGCACCGCGGCCAAAGCCGGGGCGAATGCGGTCGTCGCGGTCGGCGAGCGGCACCCAATTGACCGACAGGCTGTTGATCGCGCGTGCCGACCGGACATCGCCGGTCACGGTCAGCGCCGGGCCGCCAATCGGGCCTGCGCTGCCCGCAACCGCGCCCGTCACGGCATCGTAGCGCAGTTCGGTCTTGTTGAGCCACGCCACGCGCGACTCTGCCGGGCGGTGCGCCCAGCTCAGCTCGATGCTCGCGGTCTCGGTGCTGGCAAGGCCCGCTGCGCCGGATGCCTTGTTCCAGCTGGCGAGCGCGCCCAGCGCCCGGCCTTCGCCCAATTGCCGCAGGCCGCCCAGCTGCACGCCATAGCGGTTCGCCAATTCGCCATCGCGATATTCGGCCCGCCCCGTCAATGTCCAGATATCGGTGCGGAAGGTCGCGCCCGCGCTGATCGCCAGGAAATCCTCGGTCAGCTGGCCTGCGGTGCCCAGAAAGCCGCCGCTCGCCACGGGTTGTTCGGTGTTGATGACGTCGGCGGCGCGGATGCCGCCCAGCGTCGTGTTGCCGTCCACCGACAGGTCGATCGACCAGCGTTCGCCCAGCTGCAACGACTGCGCGAGGCCATAGGCGGCAAAGCTGCGCGGTCCATATTCGGTAATTGCCTGTTGATTGGCCGTCGCCAGCAGCTTCGCGCCATTCCAGGGCGCAACGTCAAAACCGACGCGGGCGGTGCGGGCCTTCACCCGTTCGCCATCGATGATTTCATAGCTGCCGATCAAATTGACGTCCTTCACCACCGCCACGCGCGCGCCCAGCCGGTGGGTGGTGGGAAAATCGATGCTGCTGTCCTGGCCGCCCAGCGCGAATTCGCTCTGAACATCCAGCTCCAGCCGCTGGTTGAACAGTTGCTGCGTCGCGCCCAGCTGCGCAATGGTGGAGCGGTTGCGGCTGCCATCGGCCAGCAGATCGCTGGCGTGGGTCAGGCCAGCGCGAGCGCGCGTGTCGCCGCCATCATATTCGCCCAAAATGCGGGCGGCCTGGCGCTTGGCCCCGGTTTCAAGCATGATCTCGTGCCACGCGCTGCCCGTGACGGCAAAGCGTTTGCCCGCGCGCAGCCGCGCGTCGATGCCGAATTTGCGGGTGCCATTTTCCGCGCCGCTCAGCTGCCCGACGCCGAAACCGCTCTGCTGTTCGCGGGCATAAGCGAGCAGGTCGACGTCGGCATTGTGATGCTCCGCCTCCACCAGCCACGCCGTCGCGCTCCGCTTGACACCCCCGGCGACTTGCGGGCGGGTTTGCGTGCCCGCAATTTCGGCGCGAATTTCGGTGTCGATGCTGGGGCGATAGCGGACATCGACGCCCCCCATATTGCTGGTGTTGCTGCCATTATTGTCGCGGATCAGCGTTGCGCCGATGCGCAGCGATTCGTCGTCGCTGGTGTAGCTGACGCGGCCACCGGCGTTCAGCGCGCGGCTGCCCACGCCGTCGACCTCATATTCGGCGACGATGAATTGCGGGTCGAGCGCCGCGCTGCGGCTGAGCACCGGTTCGCGAAAGCGCAGCGTGCCGAGCGAATAGTCGATGTCATAATCGATGTGACGGGTCAGCGAGCGGCGATCGACAATCTGTTCGCTGCGCAGGCGGCTGCGCACTTCGATGGTGATGCGTTCGCTGTTCGGGATGATCCCCGTCGCACCCAGCTGATAAGGACCCGACAGGCCGTTGCCCTGCACCTCGTCGCGGCGCGCGCGGTAGGGAGTGTCCGACACAAAGGCGGTGGCCGCCACGTTGCGACCCCGATATTCGGCCTTGGCACCGTTGAGTGCGCGGCTGTAGCGTGCCAGCTGCGGTTCGGTGATCGCCGTCTCATAATCGCCGAACAGGGCATAGAATTGCGGGCGTTCCAGGCGCAAATACAGTTTGCGCACGCTTGCTGCGTCATGGCGCTGTTCGGCGCGGTCGGCATAGATGGTGTAATAGGCGCGCGGGTCGATCACGCCGCCGAAACGGGCGTCATCGGGTTCCTTGTCGCTGTCATAGGCCAGCGTCATCAGCCATTTGCCCTTCACGCGGCCCTTGGCATAGAGCGCGAGCCGGGCATCGGCGTTCCAGCTGTCCAGCGTGGCGGCGACCGGCTCCATCCGGTCATCGAGCGTGTTATACCCCAGCGTCCCGGCGGCAAAGCCAACGACGGTCCACGGCTGATTGCCGGGCTCCAGCCACATTTGCAGCGTCTGGCGGCGCTCGGTCTGGTCCTCGCGGAAGCGGAAATCGACGCTGATGGTGCCCGACGCGGTCGTCGGTTCCAGCTCGATATAGGCCATGCCTTCGTCGCCCTGGACATGCCAGACGGGGGCCGTGCGCTCCAGCCCCGCCAGCTGGCGGACCTGCTGCGCCTCGGCCTCCACGGCGGGCAGATAGGGGCTGGGGACGCTGAAATCGCCGGTCAGGCCGTGTTTGACGGGCTTGCCGTCGCGATCGGTGAGCCGCACGGCGATGACCGGGCGGGTGATGCCATCGGCGACCAGCACCGATTGTTCGCGCACCAGTTCGGCGCGGGCAGGGGTGATGGAGTAATGCACGCTGCGGGTCAGCGTCTGGACAACCGCGCCATCCGCGCCAATCACCTCGGCCACCAGCGTGTTGGCACCGTCCTCGATGGGAATGCCGCGCCACAGCGAGACGCTGACCTGGCCGCTCGCCGACTTCAGCGTCCCTTCGGACAGCAGCGGATCGATCTGCTTGCCATTGATGGCCAGCCGAATGCGCTGGTCGGGCAGGTGGCGCAGCGCAATGCGGATCGCCTTGGTGCGCGGATTATGCCCCTCGCCCGGAAACAGCCACGCAGGGACCGGGGTTTCGTCGGCGAACCAGTTGATCTTGGCCCCAGCCGCTTCGGCTTCGTCGACCACGGGCGCGCGCTGGGGTGCGGCGATGGCCGTATCGGTGCGCGGCTGGGTGGTCATGGTACGGAAATCGGCGCGCAGCAAAGCCCCGCCGCGTCCTTCGACAAAGCGCGAAATGGAACTGCCCGCACTGCGCGTCGAGCGCGCGCAGTCGACCGTTGCCTGATCCAGCGGCAGGGTGGACGGGTCGACCTGCACCACATGCAGACCGGGCCTTACCCCTTCAAAATGATAGCGTCCTTCGCTGTCGGTGACGGTATAGCTGCCGTCCTGAAGCATGACGCGAACGCCGGCAATGCCCTTTGCCTTGGCCGGATCCACCAGGCAGCCGCCGTCGGTGATGCGCCCAATGATGGTGATGCGGTCGCCCAGCCGGTCGCGCTCAACACGGATGGTCGCCTCGCCCACATTGCTGGTCGTGCCGCGCGCGTCGCTGGCGCTGGCCCGGTTGAGCAGCGTGCCGGGACGTGCGGTGGACAAAACTTCGGCCAGATAGGTAATTTGATACCGGCCAGTGGGCGCGAGAGCGGGCAAGGTGAGCGTGAAGCCGCGCCCATTGGCGTCCAACACGGGATTTGCGGGCACATTGTCGACGCGGAGGGTGGCTGCGCGCAGCCGCATGCCGGCTGGCAGTTCGTCACGCAGCGTCACTGTCGCGGTGGTTCGTCGGCTGTCGCGATTGCTGACCTCGATGCGATATTGCACGACATCGCCGGGTGCGGCGATGGCGGTCGAGGTGGATTTGCGCAGCGTCAACGGTTCGCCGGGCCGGTCGATGGGAATATCGACGCGCACCGGCTCAGGCGAGTTGAGCGTGAATGCTTCGCCATAGCTTGACCCATTGATAACAAAGGGTTGGCCGTCATCGGGTCGCCGGAAAGCCGCCAGCGATTCGGGCGATAATCGCGACGGCGCGGTGTAGGGCGCGGGCGGGCTGACCACCAGGCGATAGGTTCCAGGCGCGACAAAGGGGAAGCGATAATCGCCGGGCGGGAAATTGTAGATGCGACCAGAGGCGTCGGTGACGCTCTGCCCCGTCAGCATGGTGTTGGGATAGGCCGACACACCGTCATCGCCAAACACATTGGCCGGGATGCCCGTCGCGGCATCGACCAGCGTCACGCGCACACCGGGAACCGGCTCGCCATCGCCACTGTCAAAGACGATGCCAAAGGGATCGACCAGAAAATCGACACTTGCGGTGGCGCGCAGCGTCGCATTGCCCACCTCTGCCGCGGTCAGGGCAATGGTCGTGCCCGGCGTCACCGACAAGCGGCAATCATTGGCGACGATGGGCGGCGGAACGCCGATGCTGTTGATAAGGCCGACGAAATTGGCGCTGTTGGGGGCATCCTCGACCAGCGTGATCCGCTCCGCATCGCCATTGGCCAGGCGCAGGTCAACATCGACCTGTTCGCGCGTTGCTGGGTCGCGGTTGGCGCTGCTGAGGCGCAGGCCGATGACGATGACGTCGCCGGCGTGAAATTGATCGCTTTGCAAAAGCTGCGCCGGATCGGTCGGCAGCGAGGCGAAAACGCCCGCTGGCGTGATCATCATCGGCCCGCTGCGCGCGGCGCAGCGTGTGGGCGCGATATTGGTGCGCGAATTGCCGCCGTCGCCGACCAGGCGATAGGTGCGAATCACCGGCATTTCGGGCGGTGGGGGCAGGGTGACCGTGGTGACGCGGTTGGAGCGTGCACTATAGGTGCGGCCATCGACCTGCCAATCGGCGTTGGCGATATTTTCAATGACGCGCGATTGGGCAGCCGCCGGCGCGGCCAGCAGCATGGCTGCGGCCCCGGTCATGGCGCACAAGGCGCGGGAAAGTGTGGTTAACAGCCGCATCGGGCAAAAAGGGGCGGTGGTGCGGGCCGTTCAGCCACGCGCCGCCGCCCCCCTTTGATCCTCTAGTTGACCGTGGCCCGGAAAACGAGCGTGCGCGTGTCCCCAGCAGCGATGCTGGTGATGGTTCCCGACACGTTCGGTGCGCTGTAGCTGCCGCCCGCCGTGCCATCGGCATTGCAGGTCGCGCCCGTCGTCGTGCCGTTGAGCAGGATGGATCCCGCGGTGAAGGTCAGCTGGCCCGGAACAGGGTCATTGATCACGACGTTTGATGCCGCGGCCCCGCCCGAGTTGGCGACGGCGATGCAATATTCAATCACCGCGCCCGGAATCATCTTGGGGTTCGTGGCGTTGTTGACCGGATCCGAAATCACCTTGCTGGTCTTGGTGACCGTCAGCGTCGCAGTGACGACCGTATAGTCGTCTTCGTCCGCATGGGAACCGTTGCGGGCGGTATCGCCGCCAACGCTCGCCGCATCGGCAAAGACGGTGTCGACGCCCGCGGTGTTGGCACCGGTCGTTTGCGTGATGGCCGCACCCTGCGAGCCGGCAGTGCCGCCTTCGCGCGCCGTTGCGGTCAGGCGAACGCCCGCCACCTGGCCGTTGGTCGCCGTGATCGGCACATTGCCCACCAGGAACAGGGTCACCGACGCGTCGGCGGCCAGCTCGTCAATGAAGGTGACGGCCGTGTCGGTGCCGGCATCATAGGTGCCGTTGGTGTTCACATCGCGGAAAATGCCCAGCGCAGTGACGTCAAACACATCCGTGCCGCCATGCGTCGCCGCTCCGCCCGCAAGCTGAGCAGAGGTCAGCGCGAAATCGAGCGTCGCGTTCGACGTGTTGGTCAGCGTGAAGGCGGTCACCGCCGCCGTCTGGCCCGGCACCACGTTGGTGGTGACATTGCCCACTTCCGCCACCGTCAGGTTGACCACACGGTCGACCAGGAAGGTGTTGGACGCGGTGCGCTGCGTCTGGCTGACGCCGCTCACCTGGAAATCGACGGTCACATTGTTGACGATGCTGGTCCCCGAAGCGGTCCCCGCAGCATAGGCAGGAGCCGCAGCGATCAGAAGCGCTGCGGCGATACTGCCGGATCCGAGTAATTTCAGCTTGCTGGTCATTGCTGAACTCCATGAAAAAGAATGCCGAAATCAAACCGCTGGCATTCGTTGGCGGCTTTGGGTGTCACTTGACGACGCCCCGAAACATGAGCTTGCCGCTGGCCCCGGCAGGGATGGGCTGGTTAAAGGCCCAGCGGATGTGGGTGACGTCGGCGGTCTGCGCCGGGCGGTCGCCGCCGTTGCCATCGGGCACGCGCAGCTGCGCCAGCTGGCCCCAGCTTTTGCCGCCGTCGATCGACACCAGCGCCATGTCATCCGCCTGCTCGGCGAACTGGACCGCCGACGGCATCGGGTTGGTGACGACAAACCGCTCCGCCGCGCGCGCGCTGGCGTTGCGATAGTTGAGCACGAACAACAGCCGGTCGCCCGGGATCACCACCTTGGGCTCCTCCAGCACGACCTTGCGCTTGCCGTCGGCGTCGGTGGACACCCGCTCGACAAAGACGTCATTGGTCAGCGCAACCGGGTTGGCCGCCGCCGGAACGGCGCTGAAGGCAGCAATGATTGACAGGAAAAACAAGCGCATGGCTCTATCCTCAGTTGATGGTGACGCGGAAGGTGACGGTGCGGACATTGCCGCCGTTGACGGTGCCCAGCGCGACGGTGACCACGCCGCTGACGTAGCGACCGGCATCGCCATCAGGGGCGTCGGTTTGCGCCACACCGCCCAAAGTGACCGACCCCGGAACATAGGTCGTGTTGGCCGGGATGGAGTCGTTAATGGTCAGGCCAGACACGCTGCCCGAACCAGTGACGGTGGCGGTAATCGTATAGTTGATGGTCGCACCGGGGATGGGTTCTGCCCCGCCCAGCGTATCAACGATGGTCGCGCCCTTGGTCAGCGTAACCGCAGCGGTCGAGACGACGAAAGCGCCGCGATCCTGGCCGGTTGCGCCGGTTGCGCCCACCACGGCATCGCCGCCGCCTTCGCCTTGCCCGGCGAAGCTGGTGCCCGGCGTGCCGGTGCCGGTGTTGGCAGCTGCGACCAGCTGCACAATCCCGCGATTGCCATCGCTGACGCTACCCGGCGTGGTCGAAATGACGAAAATCGTCACCGATGCGTCGGGGTTCAGGTTGGGATCGTTGGTGCCGGGCACGTAAACCGTGTCGACGCCGGGTTCATAGATGTTGTTGCCATTGTCGATGACGATGGAGGTGATCGTCGGGTCATAATTGTCGCCGCCGACGTTGCCGACGCCGGTAATGCGAAAGGATTCGACGCCGTTGCCGGTGTTGGTGACGGTGTAGCTGAGCACCTGACCCGTTGCGCCGGGCGTCGTGGCGACATCCGCCGGATTGTTGGAGGCCACGGTGACGTTCAGCAGCTCGTCGACCTTCAGATTGACGGTGTTCGAGCTGACATTCTGGGTGCCCGCGCCATTGTCGAAGCTGGCTGTCGCGGTGTTGGCGATGGTCGTGCCAGCGCGCGTTCCGGCGGCAAAGGCGGGCTGCGCGGCCATCAACGTGGCTGCCGAACTCAGCAGGACGACCGCAAGCGTGCGGCCAGGGCGCTGAATGCGCGGCAGAGGGGAAACGGCCATGAGATGCTCCTGAATTCTGGTCCAATTCGGAGCGGTAATGGAGGAGAAGGGATAATTTCACGTTAACAGGGGTGTTAGTAATCGTTAGGAAATGGCACTTTCTTGCGCCTTTGCAGGCTGTGGCCTGTTGGCGCGGCAAAGGCGCTTTGCAGCGGCGGCTAATTCCACTAATCCACTTGGGATTGCGGATGGTGAACCGCAGATCGCAAGGGGTGGGCAGGCGATGACGGGGCGCGGGAAAGGACAGCGCGAACCAGCGGATGAACGCTCCACTTTGGCGCGGATCGCGCGCGATGATTTGCGCCGCGACCGGCTGTTGGCCGCGCTGACCCTCATCCTGGGCGGCGGTTTCCTGTTGCTGGTGCCCTTTGCCTTGCAGGCGGGGGCGGAATTTTTCCTGCCGCTGACGGCGGCGATCATCATCGCCATCGCGCTGGTGCCGTTGCTGGAATGGCTCGAACGGCATGGATTGTCGTCCGGAATCGCTGCCTTTGTCTCGCTGCTGGCGTTCGTCATGCTGGTGAATGCGGCGCTGGCCATCGTCATTCTGCCGGCGACCGGCTGGTTCGCGCGCCTGCCCGAAACGCTGCCGCGCATTCGCGACAATATCGCTCCGCTCATCGATTTTTACGAAGCGCTGCAATCTTTTGTGGACCGGACGCTGCAATCGGTGGCGACGGGGACCGAGGCGACGGCGCAGGCAATGGCGGCGCAGGCGCCGACGTCGGTGGTCGACTATTTCATCTCCGCCGCGCCATCGGCGGCGGTACAGCTCTTCTTTGCCCTGCTCGTCATCTACTTTTTCCTCAGCAGCTGGACGCGGCTGCGGCGCGGGACAATTCGTCGGCGCGGCAGCTTTGACGGGGCCATGCGCACCGCGCGGCTCATTCAGAATGTCGTCGATGCCACCGCCGATTATCTGGGCACCATTTCGGTCATCAACGTGACCCTGGGGTTGATTGTCGCGGCGCTGTTGTGGGCGATTGGCATGCCGTCACCGCTCATGTGGGGCGGTATTGTCGCGCTGTGCAATTATGTGCCCTATCTGGGGCCGATTGTGGCCGCCATCCTCTTGGGGCTGGGCGGGCTCATGACCTTTGACGCCATTGGCTTTGCGATCATCCCGTCGCTGATCTTCATCGTCGCCCATATGCTCGAGGCGAATGTCATCACCCCGCTGATCCTGGGGCGGCGGTTGACGATCAATCCGCTGCTGATCCTCGTCTCGCTCAGCTTTTGGGGCTGGGTGTGGGGCGCGCCGGGGGCGTTGCTCGCCGTGCCGCTGCTGTTGATCCTGCAAACGATTCTGGCGACGACGGGGACGCCCGATCTGGCCGGGTTCCTGTTTGAACGCGGCACATTGACCCATGATGACGACAGGGACGTGCCGGACTGATCGCCGGTTGCTTCAGCTCGGCTTGGAATGGTGGGGGTTATTTTCGCCGCAGCGGTGAACAGCGGTTGACAGCATGGCGACGCCGCAATAATGGCGCTGCTCCCAAGCCCACGCGGGTGTAGCTCAGTTGGTTAGAGCGCCGGCCTGTCACGCCGGAGGTCGCGGGTTCGAGCCCCGTCACTCGCGCCATTTCCCTGTTTCCATCCAGCGAAGCAGGGGTTTGAGCGGGACAATCCACACCGTCCCGGCAATCAGATAGACGATCGACTGCACGGCTATGGGCCAGGTGCCGATCGTTGCCGATGCGCTGATCACCAGCGCCGACCAGACCGCAATCAACAGCAATATCATCGCCATCCCGGCAGGTTTGCGCCAGCTGGGTTCGGGGGGCTGGTCATTCGTCACACGCGGTCTCCGGTCACAATCCATTCCTGTTCGGTCAGCACGGCATCCAGCCGCACGTCATGCGCCGCCAGCGGCACGGCGTCCACCTCCTGCACCGCCCAGGCAACGCCGATGCGCAAGGCGGCGGGATGCGCGGCGCAATAGCGATCATAATGGCCCGCACCCTGGCCGATACGGCCACCCTGCCGATCAAAGCCAAGCAGCGGAACCAGCAGCAGCGTCGGCGCCAGCCATGGCCCGGCACCTGCGGGCTGCGCTACCCGCCATGGGCCGTCTGACAGCGGATCGCCCGGTTGCCAGGCGGCGAAGCGCATCGGTGCGGCGCGGTCGGCGAAATGGGGCAGGGCGGTCTGGGCCCCATGCGCCGCTGCGGTTGCCAGCAAAGCCTCAACCGGGGCCTCGCTTCCCCTCGCGCAATAGCCGCCAACGCACGGCGCGGCGCTGAACAGGGTTAGCAGCGGACGGGGCGGGGCGCGAAACACAATGGCGCGATCAACATCGCTGAGCCCGGTGAAAAAATGGTCGCGGCGAAAGCGCAGACGCTGGCGCAACGCGCGCTTTGCGGCCACGAGTGCATCCTGGTCGACCGACAAATGCTTTGCCTTTCCAGGTCCTGACCCTAGCGCGGTTGGCGGGACCGCCATTGTCGTTTGCCCGAAGATCCACTGACGCCGGTAACGTCAGGTGGGGACCATATGCGTCGGACCAGGGTCCGGGCAGGGACAGCCCCCATGGATGATGAATCGCCTCAGGGATTTTCCAAAGGCTCGTGCAGGGCAGTACCCGCCGCCGCCTATTTAGGCTGCCGGGGCCCCATTCTCAACCCCGCTTCACCAGGAAGCGATTAACTGAGCGGCGCGGCGCGATTGGCCAGTGCCTCAATGCGGTCGGCCACCTGCTCCAGCGCGCGGGTCATCGACGGCGACGGGGCAGCAACCGGCGGCGGGGCATTTTCCAGCTGGCGAATCCGGGTCAGTGCCGCCGCTTCGCGCGCTTCTGCCGCCGCAAGCGCCGCGCTCAGTTCGGCACTGCGCGCGGTCAGCGCTTCGATCTGCGTGCGGACCGTGTCGATGGCGGGCATCGCCTCGGCCAGTTTGGCGCGGCCCTCTTGCGCCTCATCGGCCAGCATCAACGCAGCGAACAGCAGCTGGCGCACCTCGGTCCCGCCGCCGACGTCGCGCGCCTTGGCATCGACCAGTTCGGCCAGCCGTTGCAGCTGCGCCTCCTGCCCATCGGCACAGTGCACATCATATTGGCGCGAACAGATGGTCAGGCGGACGTCAGCCACGGCCCGCCTCCGCAATCAGCTTGTCCAGTTCGGCAATCACGGCCTTCACTTCGCTGCGCAGCGCGTCATTGGCCGGTGGCGGGGCAGCCACGGGCGGGGCCAGCAGGTCACCCTGACGGGGCGTCGTGGCGGCAGGCGACAGATTGGCACGTTCCAGCCGGCTGAGCGCGCGCTCAATCCGGCCAATGGCAAGGCTGGCAGCATCAAGTTCCATGACCACAGCGATTAGCAGCGCTTTGCCCGCTCTGCAATTCCATCGACTTGGCCGGATTTTGCGCGCCATGCCAAGCGACATGGTTGACTCTGCCCCGCGCTGCCGCAAAGGGCGTTCGCAACGCGCGCCGGGCCGATTCCAGCCCGGCACCACCCCGCCATCCCGCCGGAGGCCCATTGCCATGACCGTCGCCGACCGCTCGTTAGCCAATGCCATCCGGGCTCTGGCGATGGATGCGGTGCAGGCGGCGAACAGCGGGCATCCTGGCATGCCGATGGGTATGGCCGATGTCGCCACGGTCCTCTACCGCGATTTCCTGAAATTCGACGCAGACGACCCGGCCTGGCCCGACCGCGACCGTTTCATTCTGTCGGCTGGCCATGGGTCGATGCTGGCTTATGCTGCGCTTTATCTGACCGGCTATGCCGCGCCAACGATCGATGACATCCGCAATTTCCGCCAGTTGCACAGCGTGTGTGCGGGGCATCCGGAAAATACCGAACTGGCGGGCGTCGAATGCACCACCGGGCCGCTGGGGCAGGGGCTGGCCATGGCGGTGGGCATGGCCATGGCCGAACGGCATTTGAACGCGGTGTTTGGCGACGCGCTGGTCGACCATCACACCTATGTCGTGGCGGGCGACGGATGCCTGATGGAGGGCATCAACCACGAAGCCATTGGGCTGGCGGGCCATTTCGGCCTGGGCCGCCTGATTGTGCTGTGGGATGATAACAGGATTACCATCGACGGGGCCACCAGCCTGTCGACGAGTGAGGACATTGCCGCGCGCTTTGCCGCCACCGGCTGGCATGTCACAGGCTGCGATGGGCATGACTTTGTCGATATCGCGCGCGCCATTGGTGAAGCGAAGGCCGATCCGCGGCCGTCGCTCGTCGCGTGCCGGACCATCATTGGCAAAGGCGCACCCAACAAGCAGGGCACCCACCATGTCCATGGCGCGCCGCTCGGCGGTGACGAAATTGCTGCGGCGCGCGCCGAACTGGGCTGGACGGCCGAACCCTTTGTCGTTCCGGACGACATATTGGCCGCCTGGCGCGCGATTGGCCGCCGGGGCAGCGCCGCGCGTCAGGCTTGGCAGGCGCGGTTAGACGCGCATCCCGATGCGACCGAATTTGCGCGCCGGATGGCTGGCGACACGGCTGCGCTGGATGGCGCGCTGGACGATTATATGGCGACGTTGGTCGCCAATCCGCCCAAGGTCGCCACGCGCAAGTCGAGCGAAATGGCGCTGGAGGCGCTTACCGCCGCCTTGCCCGAAATGATGGGTGGTTCGGCCGACCTGACGGGCAGCAACAATACCAAGACCAAGGCCACCTTGCCCTTTGGCCGCGATGCCTATGCCGGGCGCTATGTCTATTATGGCATTCGCGAATTCGGCATGGCGGCGGCGATGAACGGCATGGCGCTGCATGGCGGCATCATCCCTTATGGCGGCACGTTCCTGGTCTTTTCGGACTATTGCCGCAACGCCATCCGCATGTCGGCGATTCAGCGGCAGCGCGTGGTCTATGTCATGACCCACGACAGCATCGGGCTGGGCGAGGATGGGCCTACGCACCAGCCGGTTGAGCATGTAATGAGCCTGCGCGCGATTCCCGATCTGCTCGTTTTCCGGCCTGCCGATGCCATTGAGACCGCCGAATGCTGGGCATTGGCGCTGCGCCAGCCCGACCGCCCATCGGTGCTGGCCCTGACGCGCCAGAATTTGCCGCCGGTGCGCGTTGATGCGGAGATGCGCAGCGCCAAGGGGGCCTATCTGCTCAAAGCCGCCACCGGGGCGCGTGCCGTAGTGCTGATTGCCACGGGGTCAGAGGTCGAAGTCGCGCTGGCCTGCGCGGCGGCGCTGGAGGCGGATGGAATTGGCACCGACGTGGTGTCCATGCCCTGCGCCGAGCTGTTTCTGGAACAGGATGCGGCCTATCGCGCGGCATTGCTGCCCGCCGACGCGCTGAAAGTGTCAATCGAAGCCGGCGTCACGCTGGGCTGGGAACGCTTTACCGGCACCGATGGCCTGACCATCGGCATCGACCGTTTCGGGGCATCGGCGCCAGCCGAGGCCCTTTATGCCCATTTCGGCCTGACCGCCGCGGCAATTGTGCCCAAGATCAAGGCCCGGCTGGGCCACTAAAACAGCAGGAGACTAGCGATGACCACCAAAGTTGCCATCAACGGCTTTGGCCGCATCGGGCGCAATGTTGCCCGCGCCATTTTGGAGCGTGACGACCATGACCTGGAACTGGTGTCGATCAACGATCTGGCCTCGGCAAAGGCCAATGCCATGCTGTTCCAGCGCGATTCGGTGCACGGCCCCTTTTCGGGCAGCGTGACCGTCGATGGCGACGACCTTGTCATCAACGGCAAACGGATCAAAGTGACGGCAGAGCGCGACCCCGCCAACCTGCCGCACGCTGCGAACGGCGTTGACATCGCACTGGAATGCACCGGCTTTTTCACCGATCGCGCGTCGTGCGAAAAGCATCTGGCGGCAGGGGCCAAGCGCGTGCTCATCTCCGCACCCGGCAAGAATGTCGACCTCACCGTCGTGTTCGGGGTGAATCATGACAAGCTGACCGCGGACCATGTCATTGTGTCCAATGCGTCATGCACCACCAACTGCCTGGCGCCCTTTGCCAAGGTGCTCAACGATGCCATCGGTATCGAACGCGGGCTGATGACCACCGTCCACGCCTATACCAACGACCAGAAAATCCTGGACCAAATTCACGAGGATCCGCGCCGGGCGCGCGCAGCGGCGATGTCGATGATCCCCACCACCACCGGCGCGGCGCGCGCGGTGGGCGAGGTGCTGCCTGAATTGAAGGGCAAGCTCGATGGCTCGGCCATTCGCGTGCCGACGCCCAATGTTTCGGTCGTCGACCTGACCTTTCAGCCCAAGCGCGACACGACCAAGGAAGAGGTCAACGCGCTGCTGAAGGCCGCTGCGGACGGCGCGCTCAAGGGCGTGCTCGCCGTGTCCGACGAACCTTTGGTGTCCATCGATTACAACCATTGCCCCGCCAGCTCGACCATCGACAGCCTGGAAACCAGCGTCATCGACGGCAAGCTCGTCCGCGTGCTCAGCTGGTATGACAATGAATGGGGCTTTTCCAACCGGATGGTCGACACCGCCGGGGCGATGGGCAAGCTGATCTAGCCCTGCCCGCTCATCCTGAGCCTGTCGAAGGGTCGTTTTTGCCTTAGGAACAGACGGGGCTTCGACAAGCCCAGCCCAGACGGAGTTAGCTTATGGGACGGTTCAAGACGCTCGACGATATGGGCGATGTGCACGGTAAGCATGTGCTGGTCCGGGTCGATCTGAACGTCCCCATGGCCGATGGCGCGGTGACCGATGCGACGCGAATGGTGGCGGCGATGCCGACAATCACCGAACTGGCGGACCGCGGGGCCATCGTCCTGTTGCTCGCCCATTTCGGGCGGCCCAAGGGCGCGAAAAACCCGACCCAGTCGCTGTCGCTCGTCATTGGCGGGCTTAGCGATGTGCTGGGCCGCAGTGTGATGTTCATCCCCGACTGTGTGGGCGAAGGGGCGCGGGCTGGGCTGACCGTGCTGGCACCCGGCGACATTGCGGTGCTGGAAAACACCCGCTTTCATGCTGGCGAAGAGGCCAATGACCCCGCCTTTGCTGCTGCGCTCGCCGAAATCGGCGACTTTTATGTCAATGATGCCTTTTCGGCGGCGCACCGCGCGCATGGGTCAACCGAGGGGATTGCGCGGTTGCTCCCTAGCTTTGCCGGGCGCGCGATGGAGGCGGAGCTCAAGGCGCTGGACGCAGCCCTCGGCAATCCGGCCCATCCCGTCGCTGCGGTCGTGGGCGGCGCGAAAGTGTCGAGCAAGATTGACGTGCTCACCCATTTGGTGGGCAAGGTGGATCATCTGATCATCGGCGGCGGCATGGCCAACACCTTTCTGGCGGCGCGCGGCGTCGCGGTGGGCAAGTCGCTGTGCGAACATGAGCTGATCCCGACCGCCGAGGCCATTTTTGATGCCGCTGACAAGGCGGGTTGCACCATCCACTTGCCCTATGATGTGGTGGTGGCGCGCGAATTTGCGGCCCATCCGGCCAGTCTGCGCCATTGCAATGTGCATGAGGTGGCGGCGGATGAGATGATCCTCGACATCGGCCCCGCCGCGGTCGAGGCGCTGGCCGATGTGCTCAAAAACTGCCGGACGCTGGTGTGGAATGGGCCGCTGGGCGCGTTTGAGCTCGCCCCGTTTGACACCGCCACCGTGGCGTTGGCGCGCACGGCAGCGGCGCTGACTGGCGATGGGTCGCTGGTGTCGGTGGCTGGCGGCGGCGATACGGTCGCGGCGCTCAACCATGCCGGTGCCGCCGCCGGGTTCAGCTTTGTATCGACGGCGGGCGGGGCTTTTCTGGAATGGATGGAGGGCAAGCCGTTGCCGGGCGTGATGGCCCTGGAGTCCGCTGCCAATTAACCCTTTACCCCGGTTGCGCGCGTGCGGAGCGACCGCTAAGGCCGCGCGCAACATACGTATGCACAGCCCAAGGAGTGATTATGAACAGCGCCGAAATGACCGCAAAAATGGCCGCCGGGCGCGGCTTTATCGCGGCGCTCGACCAATCCGGCGGTTCGACGCCCAAGGCGCTGAAGGGATATGGCATCGACGAGGGCGCATGGAGCGACGAGGCCGGCATGTTCGACCTGATCCACGCCATGCGGTGCCGCATCATCCGCTCGCCCGCGTTCACGGGCGACAAGGTCATCGGCGCGATCCTGTTTGAGCGCACGATGGACGGCCTGATCGATGGGCAGCCGGTTCCCGCAGCGTTGATTGCCAAGGGCGTCGTCCCCTTCATCAAGATTGACAAGGGGCTGGAGGATGAAGCGCGCGGCGTCCAGCTGATGAAGCCGATGCCCGACCTTGACGCGCTGCTGACCAAAGCGCGGGCGCTGGGCGTGTTTGGCACCAAGGAACGCTCGGTCATCAATTCGGCGGATGCCGAGGGGATTGCGGCGGCGGTTGCCCAGCAATTTGTGGTAGGCCAGCAAGTGTTGGCGCACGGCATGATGCCGATTATCGAGCCCGAGGTGAACATCAAGAGCGCGACCCGCGCCGAATGCGATACCATATTGCGTGATGAAATCCTGCGCCAGCTTGACGCCTTGTCCGGTGGTCAGCAGGTGATGCTGAAACTCTCGCTGCCCGTCGTGCCGGGGCATTTCGATGCGCTGGTGGATCACCCTGCCGTCCTGCGCGTCGTGGCGCTGTCGGGCGGCTACAACCGCCCGGATGCCTGCACCGAACTGGCCAAAAATCGCGGGATTATTGCCAGCTTCAGCCGCGCGCTGCTCGAAGATTTGCGCGCCGGGATGAGCGATGCGGAATTTGACGCCGCGCTGGGCGAGGCCATTGACGCGATCCACGCGGCATCGGTGGCATAACGCGCAGCTGCTCTCTAACCCCGTCCGCCCTGAGCTTGTCGAAGGGCCGTTCTTCCTGATAGCGTCAAGTAAAGGGCAGGGCTTCGACAGGCTCAGCCCAGACGGGGTATGGAACGCAGGACCATGATGACCAACGATTGCCAGCTCTACCTCATCTCGCCGCTCGACGTGGGCGGCCACTTCCCGGACAGGCTGCGTGCCGCGCTGGCCGCAGGGCCGGTGGCGGCGTTTCAGTTTCGGGTTAAGGGCATGGACCAGCATGAAGCTGCGCGGCTGGCGGCCCCGTTGCAGGACATTTGCTCCGATCATGACGTGGCTTTCATCGTCAATGACAGCGTCGCGCTGACCAAACGGCTGAAGGCCGATGGCGTCCATCTGGGGCAGGGCGACGGCGATGCTGCCGAAGCGCGTGCCGTTCTGGGTCCCGATGCACAAATCGGTGTGACCTGTCACAACAGCCGCCACCTTGCCATGCAGGCGGGGGAGGCGGGGGCCAATTATGTCGCCTTTGGCGCCTTTTTCCCATCGTCGACCAAGGCGACCGAGCACCGCGCCGAACCCGATCTGCTCAGCTGGTGGCAGGGGCTGTTTGAACTGCCCTGTGTGGCGATCGGCGGCATCACGCCGGCCAATGCTGGCGAGCTGGTGAAGGCGGGGGCCGATTTTCTGGCCGTGTCGGGCGCGGTGTGGCAGCATCCCGATGGCCCCGCCGCAGGCGTGCAGGCGATGCTCGCGGCGATGCGCGGCTGAACCTTTCTCAGCGACGATCCCCCTCCGTGCTCCGGCGCAGTCCGGAGCCTTGGCCGATAGCACCGTCTTGCCGCGCCAACGCGCCGGCCTGCGCCGGAGCTCGGAGAACGTGCAAGATCATCGCCAACCCTTGCGCTTTGCGCCCCGCACAGCTAGGGGCCTGCGCCAAGCCGCTGCCGCCCAGGCGCAGCGCGTCCCAGCTCTTTTCCCCTTTCCATGCGAGTGTGCAGCAATGAAGATCAGCGGCGTCGAAATCCGTCCCGGCAACATATTGGAATATGAAGGCGGCATCTGGAAAGTTGCGAAGATCCAGCACACCCAGCCGGGCAAGGGCGGCGCCTATATGCAGGTTGAAATGAAGAACCTGATCGACGGGCGCAAGACGAACGTCCGCTTCCGCAGCGCCGACACGGTGGAAAAAGTCCGGCTGGACACCAAGGATTTCCAGTATCTCTATGCCGAGGGCGACGATCTGGTTTTCATGGACAAGGACAGCTACGAACAGATCACCATTGCCAAGGACATTGTCGGCGAAGCCGCCGAATTCCTTCAGGATGGCATGGATGTGGTGCTGGAACTGTGGGAAGAGCGCCCGATTTCGGTCGAACTGCCCGAACAGGTCGAAGCGACGATTGTCGAGGCCGACGCAGTGGTCAAGGGTCAGACGGCGTCGTCGTCCTACAAGCCCGCAATTCTGGACAATGGCGTGCGCGTGATGGTGCCGCCGCACATCGGCAGCGGGACGCGCATCGTAGTCAATGTCTATGACCGAGAATATGTTCGGCGGGCTGATTAAGGACTGACCCATGGCCGCTATTTCCGGCATCATCACCGTCATGGAGCGCGCCGCGCGCAAGGCGGGGTCCAAGCTGCGCCGCGACTTTGGCGAGGTCGAGCATTTGCAGGTGTCGCAAAAGGGCCCCGCCGATTTCGTGTCCAAGGCCGATCAGGCCGCCGAGCGCACGCTGTATGACGAATTATCCTATGCGCGGCCCGGTTGGGGGTTTTTGATGGAAGAGGGCGGCGATATCGCCGGTGAGCCGGGCAAGCCGCGCTTCATCGTCGATCCGCTCGACGGCACGTCCAATTTCCTGCACGCCATTCCGCATTTTGCCATTTCCATTGCCGTGCAAGAACCGGCGCTGGGCGGCGGCTGGGGCGATGTGACGGCGGCGCTCGTCTATCAGCCCGTTACCGACGAAAGCTATTGGGCCGAACGCGGGCGCGGGGCTTGGCTGCATGACCGGCGCCTGCGCGTGGGTGCACGCCGCCAGCTCAACGAATGTCTGGTCGCCACGGGTATCCCCTATCTGGGCCATGGCGATTTTGCGCAGTGGAGCCGCATTTTCGGTGCCGTTGCCCCGGAGGTTGCGGGAATCCGGCGCTTTGGCGCGGCCAGCCTGGACCTAGCCTGGGTTGCGGCGGGGCGCTTTGACGGCTTTTGGGAGAGTGATCTGGCCCCGTGGGACGTCGCCGCTGGCATGTTGCTGGTACGCGAAGCGGGCGGTTTCGTCAGCGATTTTCGCGGCGGTGATCGTGCCATGGAGCGCAGCGAATTTCTGGCGGGCAGCGCGGCGGTGCACAGCAAGCTCCAAAAGCTGGTCGCGGGCGCGCTGCGCGGCAGCTGAGGGTCGTGCAACCAGCCTGACGGGGCCGTGTTCGGCGACTCGGCAAGGAACAGCTGAAGCCATCAACTTTGCTGATTTTTCCTGCCGCTGCGGCTTGCGGGGTCAAGCGCGCTGGCCTAAAGCGCGGCGATATCCGGCTGGTCCGGACTCGTGATAGTGGCGGGGAACGCGGCGCAACATGCTCGATTTATCGCAATATCTGCCGATCCTGATCTTTCTGGGGATCGCGCTGGGCATTTCGACCCTGTTCGTCTTTCTGCCCATGGGCGTGTCGCGGCTGACGGGTGCGCATCAACCCGATCCGGCGAAGCTGACCGAATATGAATGCGGCTTTCCGGCGTTTGAGGATGCGCGCAGCCAGTTTGACGTGCGTTTCTATCTGGTCGCGATTTTGTTCATCATCTTCGATCTGGAAGCGGCCTATCTTTTCCCCTGGGCGGTCAGCCTTGACACGATCGGCTGGGCCGGATGGGCGACGATGATGGTGTTCCTGGCGGAACTGGGCATTGGCCTGGTCTATGCCTGGAAAAAGGGAGCTTTGGACTGGGAATGAGCAACCAGCTGATCATGCCGCCCGCTGGCCTGCCAGTTGCGCCGGGAACGGCCCCGGACGCCGCCTATTTCAACGATCTGACGTCCGAAGTGGGCGACAAGGGCTTTCTGGTCACCTCGACCGAGGACCTGTTCAATTGGGCGCGGACGGGTAGCCTGTGGTGGATGACCTTTGGGCTTGCCTGCTGCGCCGTGGAGATGATCCACGTCAACATGCCGCGCTATGACATGGAGCGTTTTGGCGTCGCACCGCGCGCATCCCCGCGCCAATCCGACGTGATGATTGTTGCGGGCACGCTGTGCAACAAAATGGCCCCCGCGCTGCGCCGCGTTTACGACCAGATGTCGAACCCAAAATATGTGATTTCGATGGGCAGCTGCGCCAATGGCGGCGGCTATTATCACTATAGCTACAGCGTCGTGCGCGGGTGCGACCGGATTGTGCCGGTGGATATTTATGTCCCCGGCTGTCCGCCGACGGCTGAGGCGCTGCTCTATGGCGTAATGCAGTTGCAGCGCAAGATCCGCCGCGTGGGGACGATTGAGCGATGAGCCACGCTGCACCCGCCATTGCTCCGCGCAAGAACCTGGCCAAGGAACTGAAAGCGGTTCTGGGCAAGGATTTGCGCGCGCTGGTCCATGCGCATGACGAGGACAGCATCGATGTGGCGCGCGCTGACCTCGCGGGGGTCATGGTCGCGCTGCGCGATCGCATGGCCTATCAACAGTTGATGGAGATTGCCGGGGTTGACTATCCCGAGCGGGCGGAGCGGTTCGAGGTGGTCTATCACCTGCTCAGCGTGACCCGCAACCACCGGCTGCGCGTGCGGGTGACCGCCAGCGAGACGACGCCGGTGCCCAGCATTACCGGCGTCTGGCCAAACGCTGGCTGGCTGGAGCGCGAGGTGTTTGACCTCTACGGCGTGCTGTTCAGCGGCAATGCCGACCTGCGCCGCATTTTGACCGACTATGGCTTCGAAGGGCATCCGTTTCGCAAGGATTTCCCGCTGACGGGCTTTGTCGAAATGCGCTATTCCGAAGAGCAGAAGCGGGTCGTGTATGAACCCGTGAAGCTGGCGCAGGATTTCCGCAGCTTTGATTTCCTGTCGCCTTGGGAAGGCGCGGATTATGTGCTTCCCGGCGATGAAAAGGCACCGCCGCCCGCGCCTTCGCCGCCAACCCCCAAGGTGACCGAAAAACCCGCTGACACTGGCGCTGGCAAAGCCGCCAACCAGGCCGCAGCCAAGGTCAGCAAGGGTACGGCCAAAGCCCCGGCCAAGCCCCGCGCGCCGCGCAAGCCCGCCGCGAAAAAGGGAGGTGACGCATGAGCGACGCGCCCGCCACCACCGTCAAGCACCACGGCAGCGATATGTTTGAGGGCTATCCGGTCGACACGGCGAACACGCCGGGTGATCAGGAGGTCACCAACTATACCATCAATTTCGGGCCCCAGCATCCGGCGGCGCACGGCGTGCTGCGCATGATCCTGGAACTGGATGGCGAGATTATCGAGCGCGTCGATCCGCACGTTGGCCTGCTCCATCGCGGCACCGAAAAGCTGATCGAATATAAAACCTATCTGCAGGCGCTGCCCTATTTCGACCGGCTGGATTATTGTTCGCCGCTGGCGATGGAGCACAGCTATGTGCTCGCCGTCGAAAAGCTGCTGGATCTGGAGGTGCCCGCCCGCGCGCAATATCTGCGCGTGCTGTTCGCCGAGCTAACGCGTATTTGCAATCACATGCTGAACATCGGCAGCCATGTGATGGACGTCGGTGCGATGACGCCGAACCTGTGGATTTTCGAGCTGCGCGAGGATTGCCTCAACTTCTTTGAACGCGCGAGCGGTGCGCGGATGCACAGCGCCTGGTTCCGGCCCGGCGGGGTGCATCAGGATGTCCCTGAAAAGCTCCTCGTCGACATTGGCGAGTGGGTGGACAAGCGGCTGCCCGAACTGTTCGGCGATGCGATGAGCCTGGTGCTCGACAACCGCATCTTCAAACAGCGCAATGTCGATATCGCGACGGTCAGCAAGGAAGACGCGCTGGCGTGGGGCTTTTCGGGCCCGATGATCCGGGGCAGCGGCATCGCCTGGGATTTGCGCAAGTCGCAACCCTATGATGCCTATGCGAAGATGGATTTCGACATCCCCGTCGGCACGCGCGGCGATTGCTATGACCGGTTCAAGGTCCGCGTGGATGAAGTCTATCAATCGGCGCGCATCATCAAACAATGCCTGCGCGACATGCCGACCGGCCCCATCGCCAGCCTTGACCGCAAGGTGGTGCCGCCGAAGCGCGCCGAGATGAAGCAGTCGATGGAAAGCCTGATCCATCACTTCAAACTTTATACCGAGGGTTTCCATGTCCCCGCTGGCGAAGTCTATGTCGCCACCGAAAGCCCCAAGGGCGAATTCGGCGTCTATCTGGTCAGCGATGGCACCAACAAACCCTATCGCTGCAAAATCCGCCCGACGGCGTTCAGCCACCTGCAGGCGATGGACATGATGTGCAAGGGCCACATGCTCGCCGACACGACCGCCATCATCGGCGCGATTGACGTGGTGTTTGGGGAGTGTGACCGGTGACGTTTTTGCTCTGGGCCGCTGTCGGCGTTGCGCTAACCATCGGGATATGGGCGATTATTCTCTACCTGTTTGCGCGAGCGGACAGGCCCTATCTCGAACAGGATAAAGCCAGTCGCATTTTCGGCGGTGAGGCGGCAATTGAAAACCGGGAGGGCAAAGGCAATGGCTGATGCATCCCCCATGCCCGACGAAGCCGAAGTCCGCGTTTTTGCGCAAGTCTTGGAGCAAGTCCAATGAACGATAATGTTAGCAACATCATCATCGAACGCTTGCGCCGGATTGACGAGCGGCTTGGCAATATCGAAGGTGATCTGCAGGACCTGAAGTTTCGGGTCACTGCACTGGATGAGCATGTGAACAGCTTATCGACGAGTATGGCCGGGTTGAATGCACGCATGGACCGTTTCGACGAGCGTTTGTCGCGCGTGGAGCGCCGCCTGGATTTGCGGGACGCATCCTAAATGGCAGATGCAACCACCATCCCCGATGAAGCCGAAGTCCGCGCGCGCTGGGGCGATTTTGCGTGGACGAAGGCCAATGCCGCGCAAGCCGCGGCCATCATCGCGCGCTATCCCGAAGGGCGGCAGCGCAGCGCGGTGATGCCGCTGCTTGACCTCGCCCAGCGCCAGGTGGGCGCGGAAACGCAGACGCAGGGCTGGTTGCCCGTTCCCGTCATCGAATATGTCGCGGCACAGCTCGACATGCCGTTCATGCGCGCTTTTGAGGTCGCCACCTTTTACACCATGTACAACCTGGCGCCCGTTGGCCGCTTTCATGTGCAGGTGTGCGGGACGACCCCGTGCCTGCTGCGCGGGTCCGATGATGTGATGGCGGCGTGCAAGAACAAGGGGATGACCAAAGGCAAGACGACGCCCGACGGCCTGTTCACGCTGACCGAGGTGGAATGCATGGGCAATTGCGCCAATGCGCCGATGGTCCAGATCAACGACGATAATTATGAAGACCTGGATTATGACAGCATGACCCGCATTCTGGATGCGCTCGCGGCGGGCGAAACCCCCAAGGCGGGCTCGCAGCTGGCGGGCCGCCATACCAGCGAGCCCGAGGGCGGGCCAACGACGCTGGTCGAGATGGTCACCGCCAACCATGATTATCGGAAAAGCTGGTGATGGCGCGCATCGATTGCCCAACCGTCGTCATCCTGAACTTGTTTCAGGATAACCGGCCGCAGGTCGCGGTGCGTGGTGCTGAAACAAGTTCAGCACGACGCGTGAGGGGAGGCTGACCCATGGACTCCAATAAACTCCTTCAACTCGTCGGCCTGATCGTCGTCATCATCATCGCGTTGGCGGTGCTGCGCCTGGTGCTGGGTCTTGCCATCGGGCTGGCCCAGATTGCGCTGATCGTGGTGGTCATCGCCGGTTTGTATTTCGTCGCCGAACGCCTGTTCGGAAGGGGACGGTGATGGGTTATATTGCTATCGGCTATCACATCATTGCTCCCTCTCCCCAGGGGGGAGAGGGCTGGGGTGAGGGGGGGCGGGTGTCTCCTTCGTCCGCATCCGTCCCACACCCTCATCCAACTTCGCCTAGCGCGGCAAGCGCGCAAGGCTGCGTATCCTTCTCCCTTCAGGGAGAAGGGGAGACGACCGCATGAGCCTGCTCGACAAAGACCGCATTTTCACGAACGTCTATGGTTTTCAGGACTGGGGCCTGAAGGCAGCGCAGGCGCGCGGCGATTGGGACAAGACCGCCGCGCTGATGAAGCGCGGGCAGGACGCGATTATCGAGGAGATTAAGGCGTCGGGCCTGCGCGGTCGCGGCGGAGCGGGCTTCCCCACCGGCCTCAAATGGTCGTTCATGCCCAAAAATCCGACGCCGGAGCGGCCGAGCTTTCTGGTCATCAACGCCGACGAGTCCGAACCTGGCAGCTGCAAGGACCGTGAGATTATCCGCCATGATCCCCACAAGCTGATCGAAGGGGCGCTGATCGCCGGTTTCGCGATGCGCGCGCGGGCGGCCTATATCTATATTCGCGGCGAATATATCCGCGAGGCCGAAACATTGTTCGCTGCCGTGCAACAGGCCTATGACGCGGGCTTGCTGGGCAAGAATGCGGCCAAGTCGGGCTATGATTTCGACGTGTTCGTGCACCGCGGCGCGGGTGCCTATATTTGCGGCGAAGAGACCGCGATGATCGAAAGCCTGGAGGGCAAAAAGGGCCAGCCGCGCCTGAAACCGCCCTTTCCGGCGGGCGCGGGGCTTTATGGCTGCCCGACCACGGTCAACAATGTCGAGAGCATCGCGGTGGTGCCGACGATCCTGCGGCGCGGCGCGCCCTGGTTCAAAGGCTTTGGCCGCGAGAATAACCACGGCACCAAGCTGTTCCAGATTTCCGGCCATGTCGACAAGCCGTGCGTGGTGGAGGAGGAAATGAGCATTTCCTTCCGCGAACTCATTGAAAAACATTGCGGCGGCATCCACGGCGGCTGGGACAATCTGCTCGCGGTCATCCCGGGCGGGTCGTCGGTGCCGCTGGTCCCCGCCAAGGACATCATCGATTGCCCGATGGATTTTGACGGGCTGAAAGAGCAAGGTTCGGGGCTGGGCACCGCCGCGATCATCGTCATGGATAAATCCACCGATGTCGTTCAGGCGATCAGCCGCATCAGCTATTTCTACAAGCATGAAAGCTGCGGCCAATGCACGCCGTGCCGCGAAGGCACCGGCTGGATGTGGCGCGTCATGGAACGGATGCGCACGGGCGATGCCGACATCAGCGAAATCGATACGCTCTATGACGTCACGAAGCAGGTGGAAGGCCACACGATCTGCGCGCTGGGCGACGCCGCCGCGTGGCCGATTCAGGGCCTGATCAAGCATTTCCGCCCCGAAATGGAGCGGCGCATTCGCGAAAATGGCGGGTTGATGGAGGCGGCGGAGTGATAACGCTTTTCACGATGGTGCTGGCTGCTGCCGGTCTTGAAAACAAACAAGCCGCGCTGGCCGACTTCGCCGATTGCGTCATCGCGCAGGCACCCGAGCGGACGGCCGAGCTGCTCGCAACCCAGCCAGGCACGCGCGAAGAAGGGCTGGCGCTGCGCAAATTCACCGGACTGGAAAGCTGCACCCGGGGGCGCAGCTTTGTAAGCGCGCGGACCGGGGAAATGCGCGGTGCGCTGGCCGAGGCGGCGTTGAAGCGCGATACGGCCAAGCTGGCATCGCTCACCGCCCGTGCCGGTCTTGCGCCAGCACGCATTACCGAGCGCGCGGCGGGGACGCGGCCCTTTGTGATTGCTTATGGCCAGTGCCTAGCGGGCGCGGCACCCGCGCAGGCGGTGTCGTTGATCGCCACCCCACACGGCAGCGACGATGAAAAGCGCGCGATGATGGCCATTGGCGAGCCGCTGAAGGCATGCATGCCCGAAGGCGTCGCCTATTCGCTCAACATCCGCGACGTCCGCAACCACGTGGCCGACGCGCTTTACCGGATGAGTGCAGGGGCGTGATGCAAGGCGGCTGCCATTTTTCCGTCACCCTGAACTTGTTTCAGGGTCCACGGCGCGCCATCGCGGACAGTGCATCGCCTGTTCCAGTCGCGGCCCTATGGATGCTGAAACAAGTTCAGCATGACGATATGCAGAAGAAGGCCCAGTAATGCCTAAAGTCACCATCGATGGCGCGGAAATCGACGTCCCGGCGGGCGCTACCGTCCTCCAGGCATGCGAGCTGGCGGGGAAGGAAATTCCGCGCTTCTGCTATCATGAACGGCTGTCCATCGCGGGCAATTGCCGCATGTGTCTGGTCGAAGTGTCGCCCGGCCCGCCCAAGCCGCAGGCGTCGTGCGCGCTGCCCGCCACTGAAGGCCAGGTCATCAAGACCGACAGCCCGATGGTCAAAAAGGCGCGCGAAGGGGTGATGGAGTTTCTGCTCATCAACCACCCGCTCGATTGCCCGATTTGCGATCAGGGCGGCGAGTGCGATTTGCAGGACCAGTCGGTTGCCTATGGCCGCGGCGTCTCACGCTATGATGAAAATAAGCGCGCGGTGACCGAAAAATATATGGGCCCCATCGTCAAGACGGTGATGACGCGGTGCATCCAGTGCACCCGCTGCGTCCGCTTTGCCGAAGAGGTGGCGGGCGTGGAGGATATCGGCGCCATCTATCGCGGCGAAAATATGCAGATCACCAGCTATCTGGAGCACGCGGTTCAGAGTGAACTTTCGGGGAATATCGTCGATTTATGCCCGGTCGGCGCGCTGACCAGCAAACCCTATGCGTTCGAGGCGCGGCCGTGGGAGCTGACCAAGACGCTGGGCATCGACATGATGGATGCGGTCGGCACCAATGTGCGGATTGACAGCCGCGGGCGACAGGTGCTGCGCGTGCTGCCGCGCGTCAATGATGATGTGAACGAGGAATGGGCGCACGACAAGACGCGCCACCATGTCGACGGCCTGACCCGCCGCCGCCTGGATCAGCCGTTCGTGCGGCGCGATGGCAAGCTGGAACCCGCAAGCTGGCAGGAGGCCTTCGCCGCCATTGCCGCCGTCAAGGCGGGGGCATCGGTTGCCGCAATTGCGGGCGATCTGGTGGATTGCGAGACCATGTTCGCGGCCAAGGCGCTAGTGGGCGCGCTGGGCTCGGCCATGCTGGAGGGGCGGCAGACGGGCCTGTCCTATGACGTATCCAGCCTCTCCGCCGTCAATTTCAACACGACCATCGCGGATGCGGAAAGTTCCGACGTCATCCTGCTGGTCGGCACCAATTTGCGCTGGGAAGCGCCGCTCATCAACACGCGGCTGCGCAAGGCGGTGTGGAAAAAGCGCGCGAAAGTCTTCGCCATTGGGCCTCAAGTCGACCTGACCTACGCCCATGACTGGCTGGGCAATGATGCGGCGCTGGTGGCCAAATTGCCGACAGCGGTGCTTGATGCGTTGACCAAGGCCGCGCGGCCGATGATCATCCTGGGCGGCGGCGCGCTGGCGGTGCCCGGGGTGCATGGCGCGGCGCTGGCGCTGGCGGACAAGATTGGCGCGGTGCGTGATGATTGGAACGGGTTCAACGTCGTGCACATGGCCGCCAGCCGCATGGGCGGCCTGATGCTGGGCTATGCGCAGCCGGGCGGGATTGCCGATATTGTCGCGGCCAAGCCCAAGCTCGCCTTCTTCCTTGGCGCCGACGAGGTGGACTTTGCGAGCTTCAAGAAAACGCTCAAAGTCTATGTCGGCCATCATGGCGACAAGGGGGCGCATGCCGCCGACATCATCCTGCCCGCCGCCGCCTGGACCGAAAAGGCCTTTACGACCGTCAACACCGAGGGCCGCGTGCAGCGCAGCGACAAGGCGGTGTTTGCGCCGGGCGACGCGCGCGAGGATTGGAGCATCTTTCGCGCCCTCGCCGATGCGCTGGGCGTGTCGGTGGGCTTTGACAGTTTTGACCAATGCCGCGCGGCAATGATCGCGGCAGTGCCGGCGCTGGGCATCGAGGGGCTGGCCGACTATGGCTGGGCCGCCCCAACGCTCCCCGCCAAGCCCGAAAGCGGGCCGATCCCGTCGCCGATCAAGGATTTCTATCTGACCAACGCCATCTGCCGCGCGTCGCCAACGATGCAGCGCTGTTCGGACGAACTGATCCACGGGGCGGTGTTTGCGGAGGCGGCGGAATGATGGCGATGCCTTGCTGTTTCCGAACACCGTCTGCCCTGAGCTTGTCGAAGGGCCGTCCTTTCTTTGCACCGTTGCAAGAAAAGAACAGGGCTTCGACAAGCTCAGCCCAGACGGGGAAGGGGGCTTGTCAATGACCGCCTTTTTCCAAGACCTCGGCATGACCTATAATGCCGCATGGCTGACCGCGACCATTGCGGGCATTTTGCTCATTGCGTTGCCGCTGATGCTTGCCGTTGCGCTGATCATTTATGCGGACCGGAAAATCTGGGCGGCGATGGCGCTGCGCAAGGGACCCAACGTCGTTGGACCATTCGGCATTTTGCAGAGCTTTGCCGACGGGTTGAAGGTTTTTCTTCAGGAAACGATCATCCCGTCCGGTGCGAACCGTGGCCTGTTCCTGATTGCCCCGATTATCACCTTCACGGTCGCGCTGCTGGCGTGGGCGGTCATTCCCTTCAACTCGGGCGCAGTGCTCAGCGACATCAATGTCGGGCTGCTCTATGTCCTCGCGATCAGCTCGCTGGGGGTTTATGGCGTCATCTTGTCGGGCTGGGCGTCCAACTCAAAATATCCGTTTTTCAGCGCGATGCGCGCATCGGCGCAGATGATCAGCTATGAAGTCTCCATCGGCTTCATCCTGATTTCGGTGGTGCTGTTCGCCGACAGCTTCAACATGAATGATATTGTCAAGGCGCAGCAGGGCCATGGCCTGGGCTTCATCAACGCCTTTGGCTTCAACCTGCTGTTGTTCCCCATGGCGGTGATGTTCCTGATCTCGGCACTGGCCGAAACCGCGCGCGCGCCCTTTGACCTGACTGAGGCCGAAAGCGAGCTGGTGGCGGGCTATCAGACCGAATATTCGTCGATGGCCTTCGCACTCTTCTGGCTCGGCGAATATGCCAATGTCCTGCTGATGTGCACGCTCAATGCCATCCTCTTCTGGGGAGGCTGGCTGCCGCCAGTGGACTGGGAACCGCTCTATGCCGTGCCGGGGATCATCTGGCTGTTCGCGAAAATCCTGCTGTTCTTCTTCATTTTCAGCTGGGTGAAGGCGACGGTGCCGCGCTACCGCTATGACCAGCTGATGCGGCTGGGGTGGAAGGTGTTCCTGCCGATTTCGCTGCTCTGGGTATTCCTGGTGTCGGGCTATCTGATGCTGACGAGGCACGGATGACCCCGATCGCTCATTTCATCGCTCCGTCCTCGCGCCAACGTCATGTTGAACTGGATTCAGCATCCATGGCGCAAGGGTGCGGCATCGCGCCATGGACCCTGAAACAAGTTCAGGGTGACGAAGATAGAAGCTGCCATCCATGACCACCATCGCCCACCTCATCAAAAGCTTCACCTTGTGGGAATTCGTCAAGGCGCACCGCCTGACGCTCAAATATTTCTTCAAGCCCAAGGCGACGATCAACTATCCGTTCGAGAAGAACCCGATTTCGCCGCGTTTCCGGGGCGAACATGCGCTACGCCGCTATCCCAATGGCGAGGAACGCTGCATCGCGTGCAAGCTGTGCGAGGCGGTGTGCCCCGCGCAGGCGATCACGATCGAGGCCGAGCCGCGCGACGATGGGTCGCGCCGCACCACCCGCTATGACATCGATATGACGAAGTGCATTTATTGCGGCTTTTGTCAGGAGGCGTGCCCGGTCGATGCCATCGTCGAGGGCCCCAATTTCGAATATGCGACCGAAACGCGTGAAGAGCTGCTGTATGACAAAGCCAAGCTCCTCGCCAATGGCGACAAATGGGAGCGGGCGATTGCCGCAAACCTTGCCGCCGATGCACCGTATCGGTAATGGCCATGCCCATCGATTCCCACACCGTCTGGGCTGAGCTCATCGACGCCCTGTTCTTGTCTTGCCGCAACTGGGAAGAAGCAGGACAGCCCTTCGACAGGCTCAGGGCAAACGGTTTTTCTGGATATGAGGCATGATCCAGCTCGTCGCCTTTTACCTCTTCGCCACCATCGTCATTGCCTCGGCAACGATGGTCATATTGGCGCGCAATCCGGTGCACAGCGTGATGTGGCTGATCCTCGCCTTTTTCAACGCGGCGGGGCTGATGCTGCTCGCGGGGGCGGAGTTCATCGCGATGCTGCTTGTCATCGTTTACGTGGGCGCGGTCGCGGTGTTGTTCCTGTTTGTCGTGATGATGCTCGACATTGATTTTGCCGAGTTGCGCGCGGGGTTCGTCAAATATCTGCCCGTCGGCGCGTTGGTGGCCATTGTTCTTGCCGCCGAACTGGTGTTTGCGCTGGGCGCGTGGAGCGCGGGCGGGATTGACCTGGCGCAGCGCGCCGCACCCATCACGGCCAACAAGAGCAATATCGAACAGCTGGGCGAGCTGCTCTACACCCGCTATATTTTTCTGTTTGAAGCTGCGGGGATTATCCTGCTGGTCGCCATGATTGGTGCCATCGCTCTGACGCACCGCGCACGCGGCGGGGTGCGCATCCAGAATATCAGCCAGCAAAACCAGCGCCGCCCCGAAGAGGCAACGCGGCTCGTGAACCCGCCGGTTGGGCAGGGGGTGGAGCTGTGATCGGAATTGGCCATTATCTGGCGGTGTCGGCCGTGCTGTTCACGCTGGGCGTGCTGGGGATTTTCATCAATCGCAAAAATGTGATCGTCATCCTGATGGCGATTGAGCTCATCTTGCTGGCCGTGAATATCAATCTGGTGGCGTTCAGCCAGGCGCTGGGCGACATGGTGGGCCAGGTGTTTTCGATGTTCGTGCTGACCGTGGCGGCGGGGGAAGCTGCCATCGGCCTTGCCATTTTGGTGATTTATTTCCGGGGCCGCGGGACCATTGCGGTCGATGACGCCAACCGGATGAAGGGGTAACCGGTGCTGACACAATCAATCGTGATCCCGGACGTGATCCGGGATAACACGCCCCTGCTGCTCGGTATCCCGGATCAAGTCCGGGATGACGAAATCCTGGGATTGGCCGCGTGACGTCCATTATCGCCATTGTTTTCCTGCCGCTGCTCGCGGCTCTGGTTGCTGGCCTGGGTCAGCGCTGGATCGGCGCGACCGCGGCAAAGGTCGTCACGACGGGCGCGCTGTTCACCAGCTGCGCGCTCAGCTGGCCCATCTTCCTGTCCTTCGTCGCGGGGATGGGGGAGGCGGGGGTCGTCCCGGTGCTGCAATGGGTGCAATCGGGCGCGCTGTCCTTCGATTGGGAATTGCGCGTCGATACGCTGACCGCGGTGATGCTGGTCGTCATCACGACCGTGTCGGCGCTCGTCCACCTGTATAGCTGGAGCTATATGGAGGAAGACCCCGATCAGGCGCGTTTCTTTGCCTATCTGTCGCTCTTCACCTTTGCCATGCTGATGCTGGTGACCGCGAACAATCTGGTCCAGATGTTCTTCGGCTGGGAAGGCGTGGGCCTGGCCTCCTATTTGCTCATTGGCTTCTGGTACAAGAAATCCACCGCCAACGCCGCCGCGATCAAGGCCTTTGTCGTCAACCGCGTGGGCGATCTGGGCTTCATGCTGGGCATTTTCGGCACCTTCCTGGTGTTCGGCACCGTGTCCATTCCCGAAATATTGGACGCCGCGCCGGGCATGGCGGGATCGACCATCGGCTTTCTGGGCATGCGGCTCGATACGATGACCATCCTGTGCCTGCTGCTGTTCATCGGGGCGATGGGCAAATCGGCGCAGCTCGGCCTGCACACCTGGCTCCCCGACGCGATGGAAGGGCCGACGCCGGTCAGCGCGCTGATCCACGCCGCCACGATGGTCACCGCCGGGGTGTTCATGGTATGCCGCCTGTCGCCGATGTTCGAAGCCAGCGATGTGGCACTGGGCGTCGTGACCTTTGTCGGTGCGGCGACCTGCCTGTTTGCCGCGACGGTCGGCACCACCCAGTGGGATATCAAGCGCGTCATCGCCTATTCGACCTGTTCGCAGCTGGGCTATATGTTCTTTGCGGCGGGCGTTGGCGCTTATGGCGCGGCGATGTTCCACCTTTTCACCCATGCCTTTTTCAAGGCGCTGCTGTTCCTGGGCGCGGGCAGCGTCATTCACGCGATGCACCATGAACAGGATATGCGCTATTATGGCGCGCTGCGCCGCCATATCCCCATCACCTTTTGGGCGATGATCATGGGGACGCTGGCGATCACCGGCGTCGGCATTTATGGCGTGTTCGGCTTTGCCGGCTTTTATTCCAAGGACGGCATTTTGGAGGCGGCCTTTGCCAGTGGCGGCGGCGGTGTGGTCGCTTTCTGGGTCGGTATTTTCGCCGCGCTGTTGACCAGCTTTTACAGCTGGCGGCTGATTTTCCTGACCTTCTTTGGCAAGGCGCGCTGGGACCAGTCCGAGCATATCCAGCACGCGGTGCATGACGATCACCACGGCGCGCATGAAGATGAGCATGCCGCGCCAGACGCCCATCATGATGCCGCACATCACGGTGCCGCGCATCATGCGGCGTCCGATGATGGCACGGCGGGCTATCACCCGCATGAAAGCCCCTGGCCAATCCTGGTGCCGCTCATCCTCCTGTCCATCGGTGCGGTTTTTGCGGGCTTTGTCTTCCACAAACCCTTTATCTACGCCGAGGAAGGGGCCGCTTTCTGGGGCAGCAGCATCGCCTTTGACGCGGTGTTGATGGAGGCGGCGCACAATGTGCCGCTGTGGGTGAAATGGACGCCCTTTGCCGTGATGGCGCTGGGGCTGCTGATTGCGTGGAACAATTATGTCCGCAACCCGGCGCTGCCCGCCAAGTTTGTCGAACAATTCGGCGTCATCCACAATTTCCTCTACCGCAAATGGTATTTTGACGAGCTGTATGACTGGCTCTTCGTCAAGCCGGCCTTTTGGTTCGGGCGGATTTTCTGGAAACAGGGGGATGAAGGCACGATCGATCGCTTTGGCCCCAATGGGGTCGCGGCGCTGGTTCAGGGCGGGACGCGGCTCGCGGTCAAATTTCAGTCGGGCTATGTCTATGGCTATGCCTTTGTCATGCTGCTGGGGCTGGTGGCGATTGTGACCTGGGCAATGGTGAAGTTTCAATGAGTGGTTCCATTCCCCTGTTGTCGCTGATGCTGGCGGTGCCGCTGGTCGCGGCCATTGCCTGCCTGTTCGTGGATGCGCGCGCGGCGCGCTGGACGGCGCTTGCTGCGACGCTCATCAATCTGGGTCTCGGCATTCAGCTGTGGCTGGGTTTCGACATTGGCGGGCCGCAGTGGCAATTTGTCGAGCGGGCGGACCTGTTTGGCCGGTTCAGCTGGGCGCTGGGCATCGACGGCATGGCGCTGATGCTCATTTTGCTGAGCGTGTTCCTGATGCCGCTGTGCATCCTCGCAAGCTGGGACGCAGTGACCAAGCGGGTGCCCCTCTATATGGCGATGTTCCTGGTGATGGAAATCGTCATGATCGGCGTGTTCGCGGCGCAGGATTTGCTGCTCTTCTACATCTTTTTTGAAGCGGGCCTGATCCCGATGTATTTCATCATCGGCATCTGGGGCGGGGCCAACCGCAAATATGCGGCGTTCAAATTCTTCCTCTACACGCTGCTGGGTTCGGTGTTGATGCTAGTCGCGATGATCGCGATGATTGCCGAGGCCGGGACGACCGACATTCCGACCCTGCTCAGCTATGATTTCCCAACCGGGATGCAGACATGGCTGTGGCTCGCCTTTTTCGCCAGCTTTGCCGTGAAGATGCCGATGTGGCCGGTGCACACCTGGCTCCCGGACGCGCATGTGCAGGCGCCCACCGCCGGGTCGATGATCTTGGCGGGCGTGCTCCTGAAAATGGGCGGCTATGGCTTTCTGCGCTTCAGCCTGCCGATGTTCCCCGATGCATCGGGGCAGCTGATGTGGCTGGTCTTTGGGCTGTCCATGGTGGCGGTGGTTTACACCAGCCTGGTCGCGCTGGTGCAGGGCGATATGAAAAAGCTGATCGCCTATAGCTCGGTCGCGCATATGGGGATTGTCACGGCGGGCCTGTTCGCGATGAACCAGCAGGGGATAGAGGGCGCGCTGATCGTCATGCTCAGCCACGGCTTCGTCTCGGCGGCGCTCTTCTTCTGCGTTGGCGTGATTTACGACCGGTTGCACACGCGCGAGATTGACCGCTACGGCGGGCTGGCCGTCAACATGCCGGTCTATTCGCTGTTCTTCATGCTGTTCACCATGGCGTCCATTGGCCTGCCCGGCACCAGCGGCTTTGTCGGCGAATTTCTGAGCCTGGCGGGCATTTACGAAGCGTCGAGCTGGGCCGCTTTTGTCGCGACCACCGGGATTATCCTGGGTGCGGCCTATATGCTCTATCTTTATCGCCGCGTGGTGTTTGGCGAATTGACCAAGGATGATGTGCGCGCCATGCCCGATCTCAACCCGCGCGAATGGGCCATCATGGTGCCGCTGGCCGCCGTTACCTTGTGGATGGGGGTTTATCCCGAAAGCTTCCTGGCCCCGATGCGCCAGGATGTGCAGACGCTGGTCGCCCGCGTGGCCGACAGCCGCGCCCCCAGCGATGCTGCCATTACGCTGGGCAAACCCGCTGCCGCCGCCAAGGCCGATGCGGAACCGGGCGCGGCAAGCATGCCAGCCACAGGAGGCGGCCAATGACCGGTGACCTGATGCTGGTGCTGCCCGAGATCATCTTGACGGTGGGCGGCCTCATCACCCTGATGATCGCAACCTTTGCCGGGGACCGCGCGGTCACCGCATGGCAGACGAGCGCGGTCGTCACCTTGCTCGCCGCCATGGCCGTGGTTGGGTCAACCTTTGGCCATGCGCCCGCCACCGCCTTCATGGGCACGGTGACCATCGACGCCTTTGGCAGCTTCGCCAAATTGCTCATTTATGCCGCCAGCGTCATCTGCATCCTGATTGCGCCGCGCTTTTTCCGCGATGGCATGCGCGGCGAATATCCGGTGCTGATCGTCTTTGCCGCACTGGGCATGGGGATGATGGCGGCGGCGCGCGATCTGGTGACGCTGTATATCGGGCTCGAACTCAACAGCCTGGCCGCTTATGTCCTTGCCAGCTTTATGCGCAGCGACGATCGGTCGAGCGAGGCGGGGCTCAAATATTTCGTGCTCGGGGCGCTGGCGAGCGGCATGCTGCTCTATGGCATTTCGCTGCTCTACGGCTTTTCGGGCACCACGGGCTTTGACGGGATTGCCGCGGCCTTTGCGGGCGAGATGAACATGGGCCTGCTCCTGGGGCTGGTGTTCGTGCTCGCAGGGCTGGCGTTCAAGATTAGCGCCGTGCCCTTTCACATGTGGACGCCCGACGTTTACGAAGGGGCTCCCACCCCCGTCACGGCCTTTTTCGCTAGCGCGCCCAAGGTGGCGGCGCTGGCGCTGTTCACGCGCGTGGCGGTGGATGCGATGGGCCCTGGCATTGTCGCATGGCAACAGATTGTGATTTTCCTGGCGCTGGCCTCCATCATCCTGGGCGCGGTCGGGGCGATTGGGCAAAAGAATATCAAACGCCTGCTCGCTTATAGCTCGATCAACAATGTCGGCTTCATGCTCATCGGGGTTGCGGCGGGGTCGCGCGCGGGGGTGGAGGCGGTGCTGACCTATTTGCTCGTCTATCTGGTGACGACGCTGGGCGCTTTCCTGGTCGTGCTCAATCTGCGCGATGAGGCGGGCGAGCCGGTGGAGGATATTGGTGCGCTGGCGGGGCTGTCTGAACGCCAGGGCGGCATGGCGGCGGCCCTGGCCGTGTTCCTGTTCAGCCTGGCGGGCATCCCGCCGCTCTTTGGCTTCTGGCCCAAATATCTGGTGTTCGAGGCCGCCGTGATGGCGGACCTGGTGCCGCTCGCCATTGCGGGCATTGTCGCGTCGGTCATCGGCTGTTTCTATTATATCGCCATCATCAAGACGATGTATTTCGACGATGTGGCGAACGTCCGCTGGGGCGCACGCGGCCCGCTGTTTGAACGCGCCTTGATTGCGGTCAGCGCCTTGTGGTTGTCGGTCATCGGCTATTTGTTCATCCTGCCGCTTGCGGCGGTGACCCGGCATGCAGCGGCGGTGCTGTTCTGACCCTATTTATCGAAGCGGTTGCGGAAACGGGTTCGACCAACGCCGATCTGGTCGCGCGGCTGCGCGGTGGCGAGGCGCTGGCCGAGGGATATTGGCTGCGGGCCGACCGCCAAACCGCCGGACGCGGACGACGCGGGCGCACCTGGGACGGACCCAGCGGCAATATGATGGCCAGCAGCATTGTCACGCTGGGCGAGGGCGATCCGCCGGCGGCCAGCCTGTCCTTTGTCGCGGCGCTGGCGGTTCACGACATGCTGCTGGACCTGCTAATTCCGCCGCTGCGGCCATCATGCCGCCTCAAATGGCCCAATGATGTGTTGGTGGACGGGGCGAAGATCAGCGGCATCCTGCTCGAACAGGTCGCGCGCTCGGTGGTTGTCGGCATTGGCGTCAATCTGGCCCAGGCACCGGACTTGCCCGATCGGGCGACAACCCATCTGGCCCGGTTAAACGGTCGCGCCGCACCAAGTCCGGCGGAAGCGTTGACGCTGCTTTCGGAGCATTTTGCGCGCCGGGTTCACGCGTGGCGCGCGCACGGATTGGCCGCCACGCTGGCGCAGTGGGAGGCGCAGGCGCATCCGCGCGGCACACCGCTGAGCGTGCAAGGGGAGGGGCCGGGTGCGGGCGGCGGCGCGCTGACCGGACAATTTGATGGCCTGGAACCCGACGGGTCGTTGCGGTTGCGCTTGGATGACGGCTCGGTCCGTGCCATTCACGCCGCCGACGTTGCGCTGATTTGACAAAAGAAAGACGCCCGATGCTGCTCGCCATTGATGTTGGCAACACCAACGCCAAATTCGCTCTTTTTGAACAGGATCGGCTGGTGGCCCGCTGGCGTATTGCCACCGATGATCGGCGCACGGCGGATGAATATGCGGTGTGGCTGCACCAGCTGCTGCGGATGGAGGGGCATGAGCGCACCGCCGTCACCGATGTCATCATCGCCACCGTGGTCCCGCGCGCGCTCCACAATCTGCAATTGCTCGCGCAGAAATATTTCGGCGTCGAACCGCTGATCGCCGGCCGCGGCGCGGTTGGCTGGGGCATTCAGCTCAAGGTGGATGAACCGCATGCTGTGGGCGCCGACCGCGCGGTCAACGCCATTGCCGCGCAGGCGCTGGCTCCCGGCAGGGACAAGCTGGTCATCAGTTTCGGCACCGCCACCACCTATGACCATATCGGCGGCGATGGGGCCTATCTGGGCGGCATCATTGCGCCTGGGGTGAATTTGTCGCTGGAGGCGCTGGTCGCCGCCGCCGCCAAGCTGCCGCGCATTGCGATCGAAGCGCCCACCAGCGCAAGTGTGATCGGGCGCACAACCGAAAGCCAGATGCTGATCGGCATTTATTGGGGCTATGTCGCGATGGTCGAAGGATTGACCGCGCGCATGAAGGCCGAAGTCGGCGCGCCGATGACGGTCATCGCCACCGGCGGCCTGGCCGGTTTGTTTCAGGAGCAAGGTGCTTTGTTTGACATTATCCACCCCGATCTGACGCTGAATGGTCTGGCGCAGCTTTATGCCCAGCGTCAGCGGGACGCCGCATGATGGCCAAACAGAATCGCGACCAGGGATTGCAGTTTCTGGCGCTCGGCGGGTCGGGCGAAATTGGCATGAACGCCAATCTTTATGGCTGCGACGGCAAATTCATCATGGTCGACCTGGGGGTGTCCTTTGGGTCACAGGAGTATCCGGGCATTGACCTCATCATGCCCGACCTTGATTTTATCGAGGATCGGATCGACGACCTGCTCGCCATTGTGCTGACCCATGGGCATGAGGACCATATTGGGGCGCTACCCTGGCTGGCGGGCGATTTGGGCGTGCCGCTCTATGCCAACCGCTTCACGGCTGGTCTGATTGCCGGCAAGCTCGCGGAACAGGGGCTGGGCGACCGGGTGAAGCTGCACGCGCTGGACGTCGATGCGCAGTTTCGCATCGGGCCCTTTGGCCTGCGCTTCATCCCGTTGGCGCACAGCATTCCCGAAATGAGCGCGGTGGTGATCGACACGCCGCATGGCCGCATCTTTCACAGCGGCGACTGGAAGCTGGACGATGATCCCGTGCTGGGCAAGCCAACGGCAGAAGCGGCGTTGCGCGCCATCGGGGCGGAAGGCGTCGATGTGCTGGTCTGCGATTCCACCAACGCCTTCAATCCGCAAAGTTCGGGCAGCGAGGGCAGCGTCCGCGCCGGCCTGCTAAAGGCCGTCAGCGAGGCAAAGGGCCGCGCCATCGTCACCACCTTTGCCAGCAACGCCGCAAGGCTGCAGACATTGGGAGAAGTGGCGCGGGAAGCAGGCCGCACCCTGTGCGTCGCGGGCCGCTCGCTCGACCGAATCCTGGGCGTGGCGCAGGCCAATGGCTTTTTGACCGACTTTCCCGAAACGGTCGATTTCGACACGGCGATGACGCTGCCGCGCGGCAAATTGATGGTCATCGCCACGGGCGGGCAGGGGGAACCGCGCGCCGCCCTGGCGCGGATGGCAGACGACAATCACCCCATCCGCCTGGAACTGGGCGACAGCGTCATTTTCTCGTCCAAGCAGATTCCGGGCAATGAGCTCGCCATTGGCCGCATCATGAACCAGCTGGCGGCCAAGGGTGTGCTGACCGTGACCGAAAAACAGGCGCATATCCATGTCAGCGGCCATCCCGGTCAGCCCGAACTTGCCGCCCTTTACGACTGGCTGAAACCCGCGCTGGTGCTGCCCGTGCATGGCGAGATCCGCCATATGCACGAACAGGCCCGCTTTGCCCGCGCGCAGGGGGTGCCCGACACGCTGGTCCAGAAAAATGGTGATCTGGTGCAACTGGCCCCGGGCCAGCCGCGCCGCGTGACCGAGGTGCGGTCCGGTCGGCTGGCGCTTGACGGCAATGTCCTGCTGCCCGCCGATGGCGAAACCATCAACGAACGGCGGCGGCTGGCGCTTTATGGTCAGATTTCGGTGGCGGTCTCGCTGGCCAAGGGCCGCGCGCGCGATGCCGATGTGCGCTATCGCGGCGTCCCGGTGGAGGATGAGCGCGACACCTTCATCAGCGAAATGGCCAGCGCGGCGCTGGACGCCGCCAGCGGCGGCCCTGCAGACCGCGACAAGCTGCGCGAGGCGGTGCGGCTCGCGGTCCGGCGGGTGGCGATGCAGTGGACCGGCAAAAAGCCCATCGTCGATGTGCTGTTGCTGGGGAGCTGACGCGCGATGAAGTGGACCTCTGCGCTCGCCATCTATCTGCTCTTCTGGGTGATGTGCGCCTTTTTCGTGCTGCCCTTTCACGGTCGGCGCGCGGATTCTGCCGAGAATACGGTGGCGGGTGCCGAACCGGGCGCGCCCGAAACGCTGCCCGTTGGCCGCATCCTGAAACAGATTAGCATCGTGTCGGTGATCAGCTTTGCGGCCTATTATGCGCTCTACGTCACCGTCATCGCACCGCCCGAATAGGCTCAGCTGCGCAGGCGGTCGATGGCCTGCGCCAGCACAACATACAGCTTGCCAATGTCTGACGACAGCAGGGTGACGCTGATCGCCTGGCCATCGCGCGTCCCCATCAACACGCGCAAAATCGCCTCGAAATCATGGATATAATGATTGACGTGGCGCTGAAACTCCATATCGGATTGATAGCGGCGCAGGATTTCGCGCGCTTCGCTCTTGTCGATGAGCTGCACCGCGCGCCGCGCAAAAATCCCCCGATCGCCCTTCAGATAGGCATCCCATGCCGTATCGCTGACATCCAGCGAGAGGATTTTGGTGAGGTCGATGGCGGTGGATTTGAGCGAGTCCGTGAGCACCACCACCTGCTTGGCCAGCGTGTCACGGTCCGAACTGGCGATCACGGTTTCGGCCTCGGCCAGCCGCTGCTCCACCGACGCGCTGGCGTCCATGATGGTGATAAGTTGGCGCATCAGCTTCTCAGCGGCGCCATTGGCGGCGGCAACGGCGCGGTCGGCGGCGGCCTCGATCGCGCGCAGCTGAGTGTCAATCTCGCTCTTGAGCGCCGCATCCAGCGCGCCCGCCGCGCGCTCGCGCAGCGTGCCGCCCGCCTCGTCCACCGCCGCCTCGATCAAGGCGCGGGCGTCGCGCGCCGCGCTCTGCGATGCCGCGCGGACCTCCTCAAGGGCGGCCAGCATCGCCGTGCCGCCATCGCGCGCCTCCGTGTGGCTTTGCGCGGCAAGGTCGCGCAACTGTGCCTCTGCCGCCGCAAGGCCCGCCTGCAACGCTTCCAGAGCGCCGACCCGGTCCTCTTGCACCGCCTCCAACTCGGAGCGGACCAGTTGGGTCAGCTTGCGGCTTTGTTCCAGCCGCGCCTCGACGGTGCTGGCCAGTTCGGCGTTGGCGGCCAGCGGCGCGCCCAGGCCGCTGACCATGGCGCGTGCCGACCCGGCGCTTGCCTCCAGCCGCGCAAAGGCAGCGGGCAGCGCCTCGTCCAACTCGCGCGCCGCGCTGTCGAGCGCGGTAATCAACGCCTCCGTGCCGGTCACCAGCGCCTGAACCGTGTCGGCCCCGCGCGCTGACCGGTCGGCAAAGCTGTCCACCGTGCCGCCCAATGCGGTCAGCGCCGTGCCAATGGCGTCGGAGCGGGCGCGCACCTGCTCGTCGAGCGCCGTCAGGCGGCCATCGACATCGCTCACCGCTTCGCCCAGCCCGGCCACCAGCTGTTCGGCGACCCCGGCGTGGGCGGCCAATTGCGTGGCCAATGCCTGGCTGGTTTCGGTGGCCGTGGCCAGCCGCGCTTCCAGATCGCTGACGCTTTCTTCGCAGCCGTCTGCCAGCCGCGCGCGCGCCTCTTCGGTGACGCGCGTCAGCGCGCCCAGCGTTTCGGCAACGCGCGCCTCAATGGCTTCCTGTTCCTTGGCAATCAGGCCCAGCGCGCGCTTCTGCACGGCTGCGGCAGCATCCGACCGCAGGCTGACGGTGTTGCACAATTTTTCGACATGGCCCTCCATCGCGCGGAAGCCGCCCGACAATTGGTCCATCAGCGTCAGGACGGCGGCATCGGCGGCGGCGGCGCGCTCGGTCAGCAGGGCCAGCTGCGCCTCCAGATTCGCGCCATGCTGGTGCGCGACGCGGCCAGCCTGCGCAAAATTCTCGGCCAGCCGCTGCGCCACATCGTCCACCCGGGGCAGACCGGCGAGCAGGCCGTCCATCCGCTGCTGGGCCACATTGCCCGATGCGGCCATCCGGTCATGCGCGGCAGTCAGCTTGTCTGCGCTGGCGGTCAGGCTGGCGCTGCTGTCGTGCAGCCGGGCGGCGGCATCCAGCCCATAATTCTGCAGCGCCTGACCCTGTTCGGCGAGCGCGCCGCGCGCGGCGTCAAGCTGTCCGGCCAGCGCGCCGACCGACGCGGTAAGCGCCTCATTTTCCTGGCGCAGCGCGCGCGCGGCCCGCGCAAACTGGTCGGTCCGGGCCTTGCTCGACAACAGCCGGGCAATCCACAGCAACAGCAAAATGGCCAGCGGCCCGGCCAGGGTCAGGCCGATTTGCGGCACGTCGGCCATGGCGGGAATGCGGGTTCCGGCCACGCTGACCGTCCAGCCAACCACGGCGCACCAGGCGAGCGCCAGGACGATCAGAAGCCCGGCCAGCCACCTGTCACTGCGCAAGGCTGGCGGCGTTTTGGCATCCGCTTCGGCCATCAAGGCGTCCGCTTCCTCTTTGGGCAGCGGGTCGAGCCAGCCGCGCGGCGGCGGGGCGGCCTCGGCGGGCGGACTGGCAGCGGCCATGGCTTCAGCGTCGCCCGGTGCAGCAACCTCGGGCGCCGCACCGCCGCTGCCATCCGCTTCGTCGCTGCGGTCGCGCCACAGGCCGATGATCTTTTTTTCCCCTGTCATGCCCGCCATTGTATCAGTTTTCGGTCGCAGGGGAACGGAAAGTTAACCATCAGCGTTCACTCCTTTGGCATGTCCTTCGATAGTGGCCCCCTCGACCGGTATATCAGCAGCGCGGTAGGCGATGATCCCGCCGTTGCCGCCGAGCTTCGCGCAACCTTCATCGCCAGTGCGGGCGAGCTTGCCGACCTGCTCCAGCGGGCGCGCTGCGATGCCAATTGGTCGATGGCGGCGCTGCGGTTGAAGGGGTTGGCCGCGACCTTTGGCGTCGTGCCGCTCATTCAGCTGGCCGAAGCGGCGATGGCGGGCGCGCCTGGCGATCCCGCCGTCATCCGCGATATTCGCGCGGTCGTCGCCAAGCTGAATTGACGCCGCGCGCGCAGTTCAATCACCGTTCAGCCTGTTCCTGCCATCGCTCCGGCGCGGGTTCGGCTTGTCAAGCCGCGCCATGGGCGCTAGCCCGCGCTAGGGATTCAAGCCCGCCGGATGCAGCGGGAACAGGAGAGTGAATATGCGGTTCAATCCGTTGGTGTCGCGTTCGGCCTTGGTCGCTGTCATGGGGGCCTTGTCCCTGACTGCATCGCCCGCGACGGCGCAAAAGCGCGACAAGAAAAAGGAAAAGGAAGCCGCAGAGGCCGCTGCTGCCGCCACTGGCCCGCAGCTGACGGTCAGCAAGGAATATGCGAAGGTCGCAAAGAAGATTCAGGACGCCCTGGCGAAGAAGGACTTCGCCGCCGCCGATGCCGCAATTGCGGAGGCCGAGCCCGCCGCAACCAAGCCCGACGACAAATATTATCAGGCGCGGTTCCGCCTCGATGTCGCGCTGGGCACTGGCAACAAGCCGGGGCAGCTCGCCGCCGTCGATACCATGATCGATTCCGGGCTGATGCCCGCGGCGGATACCGCCCGGTATAATTTCTTCTCGGGCGAAACCTCCTATTTCCAGAAGGACTATGAAAAGGCGATCAGGCGGTTGACCGCGGCCAAAGCAGCGAACTCCACCGGCGCGAACCTTGACCTGATGATCGTCGACAGCCATTTGCGGCTGAACCAGTTGGACCAGGCGCTCGCGGTGGGCAAGGCCGCGATTACCGCCGAACGCGCTGCGGGTAAGGTGCCGCTGGAGGATTATTATGTGCGGCTGGCCCGCGCGATGAGCGAAGCCAAGCGCCGCGACGATGTGCTCGATATCCTCGCCATGCGCGTGCAGGATTATCCGCAAACCAACATCTGGAACAACACGCTGCGCATCTTGATGAACGGCGCGGATGAGGAATTGTCGCTCGATATCTATCGCCTGATGAAACACGCTGGCGCGATCAAGCAGCGCGCCGAGGTGGAGGAATATGCCGCGCTCGCCACAAAGAACGGCCTGCCAAAGGAGGTTTTGGTCGCCATTGATGCGGGGCGGAGCAGCAAGGTGATCGGCGCCAAGGACGACAAGATTGACGCCATTTACAACACCCAGCGCGACCGCGCGGCGTCGGACAATCTGGCGTCGATGAAGGCGGATGTGGCCAAGGGCCCCTCGCTGGCGAATGCCCGGCTGGCGCGTAACAGCGCCGATGCGCTCTATGGCTACAGTGAATTCGCCTCGGCGGCCAAATTATATCAGGTGGCGCTCGACAAGAATGACACGGCGGCCGACGTATCGATGCTGCGGCTGGGCGTGAACCAATATCTGGCGGGCGATGCCGCCGCTGCGCGCGCAACGCTGGCCAAGGTTGGCGGCACGCGGCAACGGCTCGCTGGGCTGTGGACCACCTTCATTGACCAGCAGACCCGGGCCGCTGCGCCCGCCGCCGCGCCAGCAGCAGCAGCGCCGACGACCGGTCGCTGACCCGCGCAAACCCATCAGACAAGAAGGGCCGGGCCGTATTTGCGGTCCCGGCCCTTTTTCTGTTTCATCAAGGGGACACACCCCCGCGTGACCCCAGGCTCGACCCGGGGTCCAGCTTTTCCCGGCCACAAGCGCAAGAAGAAGCTGGACCCCGGCTCGGGGGCCGGGGTGACGAGGTGGGGTGGATTACGCCAAGCCGCCAAGCCGTCCACACGCTCAGCCGTCGACGGGCACGCCGCTCAGCTGTTTGGCAGTGCGGATAGTCAGCGACGTCTTGACGCTCGACACATTGGGGGCGGCGGTCAGATGCGTCGTCAAAAAGCTCTGAAACGACTGCAAATCGCGCGCTACCACCTTCAAGATAAAGTCGATTTCACCGTTCAGCATATAGCATTCGCGCACTTCGGGCAGGGTGCCGACATAATCCTCAAAGGCGCGCAGGTCGGCCTCTGCTTGGCTGCGCAGGCTGACCATCGCAAACACCGTGATGCTATAGCCCAATTTGCCGGGGTCGAGATCGGCGTGATAGGACCGGATGACGCCGCTTTCTTCCAGCGCGCGGACGCGGCGCAGACAGGGCGGGGCGGTCAGCCCGACGCGCTCGGCCAGCTCGACATTGGTCATGCGGCCATTATCCTGCAATTCCCGCATGATTTGCAGGTCGATGGCATCATATTTGGTCTGGGCCATGTCCGGCAACATCCTTCATGATTACTGGCTCTGCTTCATAATATTATTTCAGGCTAATGCAATTGTCCCACATTGCAACGCCCTGTGCGGCACACTTTCGTCAGCAAAGGATTCACGCTAGCCGGTAACGACCTGCTAACCAATGTCCCCGGGCGAAAGCGGAGCCGACAGCCACGTGTTTGACGATGCCATGCTTGCCACCATTTTCCGCCAGGCTCCGGCGGATCAGCGCACGCGCACGGCGGCCTGGAGACAGCTGGCTGATATTCTGGCGCAGCGCGGCAATCAATTGTCCGAATCGGATGCCCGCCACGCTTTGCATGGTTTGGCCTTACTGCGGCCTCAGGTCAGCGAAACGGTGCGCCGCGACACGGGCCAGGCGCTGGCCAGCCATTGCCGTTTTGCTCCGCTCGTCGCCCTTTATGCCGTCGACCAGCCCGCAATCGCCGCCGCGATGCTGAACCGGGTGCAATTGGCCGAGGCGGACTGGCTGGCGCTGCTTCCGTCCACCACGCCGGCATCGCGCGCGATGCTGGCCGAACGCGCCGATCTGCCGCCGACAGTGCGGCGCGCGTTGGTCAGCCTGGGGGCAGGTGCAGCCGCATTGCCCGCCGCTGCCAATGCTGCCGATACCGCCGCCAGCGATGACGCCGGGTCCGGCGCGCAGCGGGCCGACGACAATGCAGCTGCCGAACCGAGCACCGAATCGACCCAGATCCGCGATCTGGTCCGCCGGATCGACAGCTATCGCGCGCGCCGCCGCGACGGGGGCTTTGCGCGCCAGGTGCAGAATTTCCTGTTTGAAAGCGGCCCCGACGGCGTGATTTGTTGGGCCGAGGGGATTGCGCGCGGCGCGGTGATTGGCATTTCGCTGGCCGAACCGGCGCTCGGGCTGGAACCCGGCGTCGATGGCGCGGTGGCGGGGGCCTTTCGGCGGCGCAGCGAGATTATCAGCGCGCGGCTGCAGTTGGCGGGCACGGGCGATCTGGACGGCGAATGGCGGATGTCGGCGCTGCCCTGGTTCGATCCGGCGACCGGTCAGTTTCGCGGCTATCGCGGCAATGTCCGCCGCCCGCGCCGCAATGAAATCGCTTATGGCACGCCCGTGGCCAGCGGCGGCGGCGATTCGGTGCGCCAGTTGATCCACGAACTGCGCTCACCGCTCAACGCCATTTCGGGCTTTGGTCAGATTATCGCGGGCCAGATGTTCGGGCCGGTCAATCACCGCTATCGCGGCATTGCGGGCAGCATCGTCAATGATGCCGCGATGCTGCAGGAGATGATCGAGGATATCGACAGCTCGGCGCGCGGCGTCGTGCCCGTCGACACGGGCGCGGCGGACCTGCTCGACCTCAACGCGCTGTTGACCATGGTAGAGGGCGAGCTGGCCCCGCTGGTCACCGAACGGTCGGTCATGTGGTCGGTCACCCGTGTCGGCAGCGATTTTGCCGTGCGCCTGCCACAGGATAGCGTGCGGCGCATGGTTGGCCGCCTGCTGACCGCCGTGGTCGACATTACCGAAAGCGGCGAGACGGTGCTGGCGCAGCTGATCGCCGGGGAGGGCCGCGACCGTGCCGAGCTGCGCATTGTGCGGCCCCGCGCCATTCGCCACAGCGCAGCGGCCGAGTTGCTGGATCCCGGCTATAATCCGCGCGGCGATGCGCCCGGCGCGGCCATGCTCAGCCTGGGCTTCTCGCTCCGCCTGGTTGACAGCCTGGCGCGCGGCTGCGGCGGCAAGCTGGATATTGGCGCGAATGCCTTGACCTTGCGCCTACCGACAGGCCATGTAGCCGCGTTGGACGGGGCACAGGGCGGCTGAACAGGCTTGCCCCGGCAAGAGGGGCTTTTCAGGTGATCGGACTTTTTCGGGTGCGGCGATGCTGACGCCACCGGATGAAGGGCGCATGGCCCGCTTTCCCGGCGATTTCGGCACAAAATTCTGGGTATCCATCGATACCGAGGAGGATTTTGACTGGGACAAACCCTTTTCGCGCACGCATCACAGCCTGGATTCGGTCCCGCGCCTGGCCGATTGCCAGCAATATTTTTCTGGGCATGGCGTCAAGCCCATCTATCTGGTCGACTGGCCGGTCATCGACAACGCCGACGCGGGCGCGATGCTGCGCAGCTATGTCGCGGCGGGCATGGCCGAGGTGGGGGCACAGCTGCACCCCTGGGTCACGCCGCCGTTCGAAGAGGTGGTCAACAGCCGCAACAGCTATACCGGCAACCTGCCCGAAGCCTTGCAGCGCGCCAAGCTTACCATGTTGCGCGACCGCATTGCCGAGGTGATCGGCAGCGCGCCCCTGTCCTATCGCGCCGGACGCTATGGCCTGGGCAGCGCCAGTTCGCACATGTTGGCACAGCTGGGCTTTGCCTGTGACACGTCGGTGCGGTCGGGCTTTAGCTATACGGCGGGCGGCGGCCCCGATTACCGTTTCATGCCGCTGCGGCCCTACTGGTCCGCCGCGCATCCCGATTTGCTCGAAGCGCCGCTGACCACCCTCTTTCTGGGGCTGTTGGGTGAGCGCGGTTACCACCGGCTGGCCAGCATCAGCAAGCGGGCGCTGTCGCTGGCGTCGCGCGTGGGACTGGTGGAGCGGGTCGCGCTGACGCCCGAAGGGATCCCGGCGGACCGCGCCTGCGCCGCCATTGATGTCGCGGTGGGGGAGGGGCTGCCGCTGCTCAACTTTTCCTTTCACTCGCCGTCGCTTGAGGCGGGGCATACGCCCTATGTGCGGACGGAGGCCGATTTGGCCGATTTTTATCGCTGGTGGGATGTTGTGCTGGCGCATCTGGCGCGACTAGGCGTTGCTCCCACGACCGTGGCAGAGGTGGTTGCAGCCGCGCGTCAGTCACGCTAACCCCGCCAGCGCCCGCAGGATCGGTAGGGGCCCGTAGCTCAATGGTTAGAGCTAGCCGCTCATAACGGCTTGGTTGGGGGTTCGAGTCCCTCCGGGCCTACCGACGCCATCACCGAAAAGGCTTGGCTTTCGCGTCCGTGCTTGCCAGCATCACCCTGCCGGAACGGCGGCAGGGGAGGGGCAAACATGGGATATATCCGAAAAATGCTGCTGGGGGCAGGGGCGGTTGCCGCCATTGCCGCCACCACGGTCGCGGTGCGCACGGCCAATCATCAGCCGGCATTGGTGGGCAATGGCAGCGGCATTGCGCTGGCCGCAGCACCCAGCGTCGATGTGCGCGCGGCGGCGGCGCGGCTGGGCGAAGCGGTGCGCTTTCAGACCATTTCCAACCAGGACAAGGCCGACAATATCGTCGCCGAATGGGACAAGCTGCGCGCCTGGCTGGTGGCGACTTACCCCGCCGCGCACCGGGCCATGCAGCGCGAGGTGATTGCTGAAGGGACGCTCATCTATCATTGGCCGGGTAGCGACCCTGCGCTGCAACCCATCATCCTGATGGCGCACCAGGATGTGGTGCCAGTCACCGCAGGGACCGAAGCCGATTGGAAGCATCCGCCCTTTGGCGGCGTCATCGCCGATGATGCGGTGTGGGGCCGCGGCACCGTGGATGACAAGGGGTCGCTGATCGCGCTGTTCGAGGCGTTTGAAGGGCTGGCAGCCAGCGGTTTTGCTCCGCGCCGGTCCGTCTATCTGGTCTCCGCCAATGACGAGGAAGTGTCGGGCGGCGGGGCCGAGGCAGCGGCGGCCTGGCTCGCCGAACGCAAGGTGCGCGCGCTGTTCACCCTGGACGAGGGCAGCGCCATCATCCTCGATGCGCCCATCGTCAATGGCCCCGCCATTTTGATCGGTGTTGCGGAAAAGGGCTATGCGACGCTGCAACTGACCGCCAACGCTGCGGGCGGGCACAGCAGCATGCCGCCGACCGAAACCGGCGTCGTCAATCTGGCGCGGGCCGTGCTGGCGATCAACGACGCGGCCTTTCCCATCGAGCTGCGCGGGCCCGCCGCCGACATGTTGGCCGTTCTGGGCGGGCAGGCGGGCGGCGTGACCAAGATGGCGGTCGCCAATCAATGGCTGTTCGGCCCGCTGCTGCGTGAACAGGTGGCGGCCACGCCTGCGGGGGCGGCGGCCTTTCACACCACCATCGCGCCCACCATGCTGAGCGGCAGTCCCAAGGAAAATGTGCTGCCGCAATCGGCCAGCGCGCTCATCAATTACCGCATCGCGCCGTGGAACCGGTCGGCAGACATTATGGCGCGGGCCAAGGATGCGACGCGCGGGATGAAGGTGGATCTGGCCTGGGTGAAACCACCGCGCGAGCCGTCACGCGTGTCGTCCAGCAATTCGCCGGGCTGGAACCTGGTCGCGGCGGCGGCCAAGCCGCATGCGCCCGGTGCTCCTATCAGCCCCTATCTGGTGGTCGGCGGCACCGACAGCCGGTTTCTGGAGGGGGTGTCGGATGATGTCTATCGCTTCATGCCGATGCACTTCACCATCGAAAGCGCCCGGATGATCCACGGCACCAACGAACATATGTCGCTCGCCAATCTGAAACGGATGATCGATTTCTATGCCACGCTGGTGGCCACCGCTGCGGGGTAGCGCTGTGAGTGGTTCATTGGGAATTTGGTCGGGGAGACAGGATTCGAACCTGCGACCCTCTGCTCCCAAAGCAGATGCGCTACCAGGCTGCGCTACTCCCCGACAGCCCGGCCCTTAATCATGGCGGGGGGCGAAGTCCATGACCGACTTGCCCAGTCCCTCACGAAAAAAGGCGGCCAACCCAAAGGTTGACCGCCCTTTTTTCACGCCGGTGAAGGCGCCAAGAATTACTTCTTGGCTTCTTCCGCCGGAGCAGCAGCGGCGTCAGCGGCCGGAGCAGCGGCGTCAGCGGCCGGAGCGGCAGCGTCGGCAGCCGGAGCAGCGGCGTCAGCAGCCGGGGCCATCGCGTCGGCCGGAGCGGCTTCTTCAGCAACGGCTTCGGTCGTGGCGTCGGCCGGAGCAGCTTCTTCAGCAGGCTTTTCACCGCAAGCGGCGAGGGCGAACATGCCGGCAGCAGCGGCGATAACAGCAAACTTCTTCATGACTCTTGGCTCCCTAAGAGACTTTGTTCCCGCGTTAGAAGAAAAGTCTCCCTCCGCGAGGCGGGGGATTTAGAGACTCGCAATGAAACGTCAACAAAAATAATTGAGTAAGCTGAAAAGTCACGGAAAACTGCGTAAATTCGCCCGCGCAATGGCCATGGGCGCGGCTGGAGTCGCGCCAAGAATCGGGGCGCATGCGCGCCGCAATTGCCATCCTGTTCGCCATTCGCTAACCGGCGCGCGACCCGGCGGCGGGAGCCGTCGCCAAAGCCCACATCCTTTGCCGGAGAATCCCGACCATGGCCGCTCAATATAGCTTTGTGATGAAGGGTCTGACCAAGACCTTTCCCGGCGCGCAAAAGCCCGTTCTGAACGGCATCCATCTGCAATTTTATCCCGATGCCAAGATCGGCATCGTCGGTCCCAACGGCACCGGCAAATCGACGCTGATGAAAATCATGGCGGGGATCGATACCGAATTTACCGGTGAAGCCTGGGCTGGCGATGGCATCACCGTCGGTTATCTGCCGCAGGAGCCCGAACTCGACGCCAGCAAGACCGTGCTGGAAAATGTGAAGGACGGCGTGCGCGCGGTGGCCGACATGATCGACCGCTTTAACGAAATCAGCATGATGATGGGCGACCCGCCCGAGGATTGCGACTTTGACGCGCTGATGGAAGAAATGGGCACGCTCCAGGAAAAGATTGACGCGGTCGATGGCTGGACGCTCGACAACCAGCTGGAAATCGCCATGGAGGCGCTGCGCTGCCCACCAGGTGACTGGTCGGTGGACACGCTGTCAGGCGGGGAAAAGCGCCGCATTGCGCTGACCCGTCTGCTGCTGGAAAAACCGTCGATCCTGCTGCTGGACGAGCCCACCAACCATCTGGACGCCGAAAGCGTCGCCTGGCTGGAAAAGCATCTGGTCGATTATCCGGGCAATGTCATTCTGGTGACCCACGATCGCTATTTCCTCGACAATGTCGTCGGCTGGATCCTGGAGCTCGATCGCGGGCGCTATTTTGTCTATGAAGGCAATTATTCGACCTATTTGGACAAAAAGGCCAAGCGGCTCGAACAAGAATCGCGCGAGGACCAGGGGCGCCAGAAAGCGATCCGCGACGAGCTGGAATGGATCCGGCAAAGCCCCAAGGCGCGTCAGGCCAAATCCAAGGCGCGTATCAAGAGCTTTGACCAGCTGGTGGAGGCGCAGGAAAACCGCACTCCTGGCAAGGCGCAAATCGTCATCCAGGTGCCCGAGCGGCTGGGCGGCAAGGTGATTGAGGTAAGCAATATCTCAAAAGCCTATGGCGACAAATTGCTGTTTGAAGATTTGTCCTTCACCCTGCCGCCGGGGGGCATCGTGGGCGTGATCGGCCCCAATGGCGCGGGCAAATCGACGCTGTTCAAGCTGATTACCGGCAAGGAAGCGCCCGACAGCGGCACAGTCAGCATTGGGGACACAGTCCGGCTGGGCTATGTCGACCAGAGCCGCGACGCGCTCGACCCCAATAAGAATGTCTGGGAAGAAATTTCGGGCGGCCACGACATGATGTCCATCGGCAAGCATGAAATGCAGACGCGCGCCTATGTCGGCGCCTTCAACTTCAAGGGCGTCGATCAGCAGAAGAAGGTCGGCCAGCTGTCGGGTGGTGAGCGCAACCGCGTGCACATGGCCAAGATGCTGAAGGCGGGCGGCAATGTGCTGCTACTCGACGAGCCGACCAACGACCTCGACACCGAAACGCTCGCCGCGCTGGAGGAAGCGCTGGAAAATTTTGCGGGCTGCGCCGTGGTCATCAGCCACGACCGCTTTTTCCTCGACCGGCTGGCGACGCATATTTTGGCGTTTGAAGGCAACAGCCATGTCGAATGGTTCGAGGGCAATTTTGAAGCCTATGAAGAGGACAAGCGCCGCCGCCTGGGCGATGCGGCAGATCGGCCGACCGCGCTGGCATATAAGAAGCTGACGCGTTAGCGCCGAACCTGCTCCCCTACACCGAAGCCCTGAGCCTGTCGAAGGGCGTGGCGCACACCTGTTCCAAAGCTTTTCGTCGCGGTCCGGGCTTCGACAAGCTCAGGGCAGGCGGGGTATGTGGGTTGTGGCGTGTTACGCAGCAGGCTGCTTTGAGGCGTTGGCGGGATAGAGCAAGCTGACCCCCACAATCGCCACCATCGCTGCGGCAAAGCCCGGCACGATTTCATAGAGCCAGCCGCTCCACCCCGCGATGATCCAGCCGATGACGACGGCGGCCCCCATTGCCATCCCTGCTAGCGCGCCCGCCAGCGTCATGCGCGGCCAGGTGAGCGCGAGCAGGATGACGGGGCCGAACGCCGCGCCGAACCCGGCCCAGGCGTTGGAGACCAGGCTGAGCACAGACCCTTGCGGATTTTGCGCCAGCAGCATGGCGACGGCGGCCACCAGAATGACGGACAGGCGGCCCACCGTCACCACCTCGCGCTCGCTGGCCTGGCGGCGGACGAACAGGCGGTAGAAATCCTCCGTCAACGACGCCCCGGTGACCAGCAATTGCGCGGACAAGGTGCTCATCACCGCCGCCAATATCGCCGCAAGCAGCAGGCCAAAGAGCAGCGGATGAAGCAGCAGCCCGCCCAGCGCGATCAGCACCGTTTCGGGGTCGGCAATCCCCTTGCCATGATAGGCAAGATAGGCCTTGCCAATCAGGCCCACGGCGCAGGCTCCCACCAGCGATAGCGCCATCCAGCCAAGGCCAATGCGCCGCGCGGTCGGAATATCCGCGACGCTTCGAATGGCCATGAAGCGGACGATGATATGCGGCTGGCCGAAATAGCCCAGGCCCCAGGCCATGGTGGAAATGACCCCCAACACCGTCGTCCCCGCGACCAGGCTGGTCAGCGCCGGATCGATGCGCTGGAGCAAGGTCCAGGGCCCGGCATCGGCGTCAAGCGCGCCCCAGGCAACCAGCGGCACGACGATCAGCGCGAGCATCATGATGATCCCTTGCACAAAATCGGTCAGGCTGACCGCCAGAAAGCCGCCGAGCACGACATAGGCGACAACCACGCCCGCAGTGATCCACAGACCCGTCTGATAGCTTGCCCCAAAGGCGCTTTCAAAAAGCTTGCCGCCCGCCACCAGGCCGGATGCGCTGTAGAGCGCAAAGAAGATGACGATGATCAGGCTGGCGGTCAGGCGCAGCACATGCCGCCGGTCGGCAAAGCGGTTGCCCAGAAATTCGGGGATGGTCAGCGCATTGCCATAGCGTTCGGTCTGTTCGCGCAGGCGCGGGGCGACGATGACCCAATTGGCCCAGGCCCCCATAAACAGCCCAATGGCGATCCAGCTTTGCGATAGCCCAGAAACAAACAGCGCGCCGGGCAGACCGAGCATCAGCCAGCCCGACATGTCGCTGGCCCCGGCAGCGAGCGCCGTGACAGCGGGGCCCAGCTGGCGGCCGCCCAGCTGATATTCCGCGCTGCTGCGCGTCGCCTTGCGCCAGGCATAGGCGCCGATGGCGATCATCACCGCGAAATAGAGGCCGACGGCGGCAAGCGTGAAGCTGTTCATGGGCGGGTCACTCCCCCGTTGCCCGGCCGCACATCGGCGGCGTGGCGATCAACAAACAAGGGGCGGGGCAGCAGTGTCATCCACAAGGCTAAGCCAGATTCGCGCGGTGTAGGAAAGCGTTTTTTTCATGGCCCCGCGCCGGCGCGCCGCAAGGCCCTATGCCGCCGCGACAAATTCCCCGCTGGCTTCATCGAGCAGGTGCAGTTCGCCGTCGCCGATGGCAAACCACGCGCCGTGCAGCTTGAGCTCGCCCGCCGCTTCGCGCTCGGCAATGAAGGGAAAGCTGCGCAAATTGGCGATGCTGACCTTGATCGCTTCCAGCTCCAATGCGCGCTGGGGGTGGTCGCAGCCGCTGGCCACCACCCGGTCGCGCGCGTCGCCGATGATGGTCATCCAATCGTCGATGAAGCTGGGGCCGGGCAGGCCCAGGTCCGCGCCCGACAGCGCCGCACCAATGCCGCCGCACTGGCCATGGCCCAGCACGACAATATGTTTGACCTTCAACCCGCACACCCCGAATTCGATGGCCGCCGACGCACCGTGCAGGCCGCCGCCGATCTCGTAGGGCGGAACCAGATTGGCGACATTGCGCAGCGCGAACAGCTGGCCCGGGATGGTGTCGAAAATGGTCGCCGGGTCGACGCGGCTGTCGCAGCAGCTGACCACCATCACCGGCGGCGCCTGACCATTGTTGGACAGGGCATCATAACGCGCTTTTTGCGCCAGATAGCCGCCCTTGCGAAACCGCCGATAGCCGCGCACCAACTCCGCAAATTCGGGCATCAGAAACGATCACCGCGCACGACCGCGACATCGCCGATGGTCAGCAGCAAGCGGTGGCTGTCGAGCAGCGGTGCAATCCGGTCGGTCAGCAGTGCCGCGCGCTCGGCTGCGGCAATGGCAATGATGATGGTTTTCGCCGACGCGCCGGTGAAATCATCATCCTGCCAGCTTCCCGCGCGGCCCGCGCCGCCATCGACGTGGATCAGGCTCCATCCGCTGATGTCCACCGCCTTCATGATGCTGACGACGCGCGGCACCAGCGGCGTGTCGGCCAGGATTTCAATGCGTTTGCGGTTCACCGTTTCGACCATGTCAGCTCACCTGCGTTGCGAGGGCCGCGAAAATGCTGATCCCGAAAATGATGTTGAAGGGAAAGGTGATGCCCAGCGACATGGCCAGGTAAATGCCGGGGTCCGCCTCGGGCAGCGCCAGGCGCATGGCGGCGGGCACGGCGATATAGCTGGCACTGGCCGCCAGCACGCCGAGCGCCGCCGCCGATCCGGCATCCAACCCGATGGCCGCCCCGGCCAATGTGCCCAGCGTGCCGTTGACCAGCGGCAGGATGATGGCAATCGCCACCAGCGACGCGTTGAGCTTGCGCGACTGGGTGAGCCGCCGCGCCGCAATCAGCCCCATGTCGAGGAGGAAGAGGCACAATACCCCGCGAAAGCCAGTGTCGAACAGCGGTTTGACCGCCGCAAAGCCGTCGGACCCCGCGACCAGCCCGATGGCAAAGCTGCCGACCAGCAGGATGACCGACGCGTTGGTGAACACCTCGTGCAGCATCGACCCGCCGCCACTCGCCGCCGCTGATTCCCCGCGCGGCTGCCCCGCCTTGGCCAGCATCAGGCCTGAGATGATGGCCGGCGTCTCCATTAGTGCCAGCACCGCGACCATATAGCCCGCGGGACCCAGCCCCTGACCCGTGAGCAGTTCCTGCGCGGTGACATAGGTGACGACGCTGACCGACCCATAATGCGCTGCAACCGCCCCGGCGTCGATCCGCGACAGGCCGCCAAAGCGGGTCAGCAAGAAGAATGCGGGGTAGGGGAGCAGAAAGGAGAGCGCGATGCCCACCAGCGCCGCCCAGGCCAGATCGGGTGTAAAGCCGCTGTCGGCAACCGACACGCCGCCCTTCAACCCGATGGCCGCCATCAGGTAAATGGACATGGCCTTGGCAAAGGCCTCTGGAATGGACAGGTCCGATTTCGCCAGCGCCGCCAGAAAACCCAGCACAAAGAAGAGGATGACGGGGGAGGTGAGGGTATCAACGATCATGGCATCCTCCCGTAGTTTGCGGTGCCAGCGTTAGCAGCATGGCGGAGGTTGGCAAGTGCCCCGCGCATCGCTATTTCGGCGCGGATGACCCAAGCCGCGCCCTCCGCCGTTCGCCCGCGCAAACCCGACTGGATCCGCGTCAAGGCGCCGACCAGCCCTGGTTATACCGAAACGCGCAAGCTGATGCGCGATTTGGGCCTCGCCACGGTGTGCGAAGAGGCGGCGTGCCCCAATATCGGCGAATGCTGGACCAAAAAGCATGCGACGGTGATGATCCTGGGCGATACCTGCACCCGCGCCTGTGCCTTTTGCAACGTCAAGACGGGGATGCCGCGCGCGGTGGACGCAATGGAGCCGACCAACGTCGCCATTGCGGCGGCCAAGATGGGGCTCAGCCATATCGTCATCACCTCGGTCGATCGCGACGACCTGCCCGACGGCGGGGCCAGCCAGTTCGTCAAGGTGATCGAGGCGCTGCGCCGCGAAACCCCCGCAACGACCATCGAAATTCTGACCCCCGATTTCCGCAACAAGCCCGACAGCGCGGTTGCCAGCATCGTCGATGCGCGCCCCGATGTGTATAACCATAATCTGGAAACCGTCCCCCGGCTTTACCCAACCATCCGGCCCGGCGCGCGCTATTTCGCCTCGCTGCGGCTGCTGGAAAGCGTCAAGCGGCGCGACCCGTCGATCTTCACCAAATCGGGCATCATGCTGGGGCTGGGCGAGGAGCGGCTGGAGGTGCACCAGGTCATGGACGATATGCGCAGCGCGGATATCGATTTCCTGACCATGGGCCAATATCTTCAGCCCACCCCGCGCCATGCCAAGGTGATGGATTTTGTGACGCCGCAGGCCTTTACCGCCTATGGCCAGATCGCCCGGGCCAAGGGCTTTTTGCAGGTGGCGTCGTCGCCGCTCACGCGCTCCAGCTATCATGCGGGCGAGGATTTTGAGGCGATGCGCGCTGCCCGTGCCGCGCAGCTGGCCCGCGCCGGGGCGGCCTGACGCGCCCATGCCGCGCCACAGCGAAACCCGGCTGGTTCCGCACAGCGCCGCACAAATGTATGCGCTGGTCGCCGACGTTCGCAGCTATCCCGAATTTCTGCCCTGGGTTGTCGCCATGCGCATCCGCAGCGACAGCGCGACCGAGACGATTGCCGACATGATCGTGGGGTTCAAGGGGCTGCGCGAAAGCTTTTCCTCGCGCGTGGTCAAAACCCCGGGGGAGGCGATCAGCGTCGATTATCTGGATGGGCCGATGCGCCACCTGCACAATGAATGGCGCTTCACCCCCACCGAAACGGGCGGGTGCCGCGTCGATTTCATGGTGGACTTCGCCTTTCGCTCGTCGCTGTTTGAACGCATGGCGGGCCAGATGTTCGACCGCGCGCTGCGCAAGATGATTGCGGCCTTTGAAACCCGCGCTGACGGGCTTTACGGCACGTCCAGTTCGATGTCGGGTGCGGCGAGCAATATGTCGGCGGCGGGCTGAAGCAGCGTCAGCGCATGGTGCGCCGCCGCCAGCCGGATGATGGTGCGGTCATTCGCGCGAAACTGCACGCGCTGCACATGATGCGCCATGGGCTGTGCCCCGCGCCAGGCGCGCGCAAAGACCACCAGCCCCACCGGCTTGTCGGGTGAGCCGCCCCCCGGGCCCGCGACCCCGGTGATGGCAACGGCGACATCGGCATCACACCGCGCCAGCGCGCCAGCCGCCATCGCGAGCGCTACAGGGGCGGACACCGCGCCATGCTGGGCAATCAGCGCCGCGTCCACGCCCAGCAGCTGCGTCTTGGCGGCATTGGCATAGGTCACAAAGCCCGCCTCCACCACGTCCGATGACCCTGGCAGCGCGGTCAGCGCGGCCATGACCAGCCCGCCCGTGCAGCTTTCCGCCGTCGCAACGCGCCGCCCGGCAGCGCGGTTGGCGGCGAGTGTATCGGCGGCAAGCGCAAGCAGCGGGTCGGTGAGCATCAGCGCGGCAGGCTCAGCGTCGCGCTGGCCATGGCGGCGATGCCTTCGCGCCGCCCGGTAAAGCCCAGGCCTTCGGTGGTTGTCGCTTTCACGCTGACATGGTCCAGCGGCACATCCAGCATGGCGGCGATGGCGGCGCGCATGGCGTCGCGGTGCGGCCCTACCTTGGGCGCTTCGGCAATGATGGTGACATCAACATGCTCGATCCGGCCCCCGCGCGCGGCCACCCGTTCGGCGGCAAAGCGCACGAACCGGTCCGACGCCGCACCGCGCCATTGATTGTCGCTGGGCGAGAAATGCGCGCCAATGTCGCCCTCCGCCAGCGCGCCCAATATCGCATCGGTCAGCGCGTGGAGCGCGACATCGGCGTCGCTGTGCCCCGACAGGCCGTGGCTGTGCGCTATTTCAATCCCGCCCAGCCAGAGCGGCTTGCCCGCCACCAGACGGTGGACGTCATAGCCGGTGCCCGTGGCGATGCGGCGGTCGGTCACGGCGGGTGCTCCCATCAATGCGGCGATGATCGTCAAATCCTCGGCCCAGGTCAGCTTGTGCAGCGCCGCCGCGCCTTCGACAAGCGCAACCTCCACGCCCAGCGCGCGAACCATCTGGGCATCGTCGGTCGGCTCGTCGCCCGTCCAGCCGGCATGGGCGGCACGCAACCGGCCCAGCCGAAAGGCCTGCGGCGTTTGCACGCGCACCAGCGTGCTGCGGTCCACCACCGCCCCCGCCACCCCTGCGGCGGCGTGGACCAGCGTGTCGGCGACGGGAATCGCGGGCATGGCGGCCTCCGCCCCGCTGGCCAATGCGGCGACCAGCCGGTCGACCACCGCGCCCGTAATGCCGGGGCGCGCGCTGTCGTGAACCAGGACGATGGTGTCGGGGGACAGATCGTCCAGCAGCGCCAATCCGGCGGCGACCGATGCCCGACGGCTGGCCCCGCCCGCCGTGCGCCGCAGCCCGGGACGATCGGCGACCAGCGCCTGGCTGTCGGCATCGCCAACCAGCGCGATGGCCGCCACATCGGCGCGCGCGGCGAAACCATCAAAGCTCCAGCGCAGCACCGGTTTGCCGTTCAGCATCGCCATTTGCTTGGGCTGACCCAGCGCCGCGCGCTGCCCGCTGCCGCCCGCGAGCAGGATGACGGCAAGCGAAGGGGCAGGCACAATGCTCATGACGCCGCCGCCTAGCGCAGCGCGGGCTTGCGGAAAAGCACGGATATGTGTAGCGGCACTGCTTAATTTTTAGGCAGCCACCCGCCATGACGCCGCTTGCGCCCATTCACATCGGTCCTGTGACCATCGCCGAACCGGTCATTCTGGCCCCCATGACCGGGGTGACGGACATGCCGTTTCGCACGCTCGTCCGCCGCTATGGCTCTGGCCTCAACGTCACCGAGATGATCGCGTCGGCGGCAATGATCCGCGAAACGCGCCAGTCGCTGCAAAAGGCGGCATGGGACCGGGTCGAGGAGCCCGTGTCGATGCAGCTGGCCGGATGCAGCCCGACCGAGATGGCCGAGGCGGCGAAGCTGAACGAAGATCGCGGCGCGGCGATTATCGACATCAACATGGGCTGCCCGGTGAAAAAGGTCGTCAATGGGGACGCGGGATCGGCGCTGATGCGCGATCTGCCGCTCGCCGCGCGGCTGATTGATGCGACGGTGAAGGCGGTGTCGGTGCCGGTGACAGTCAAGATGCGCATGGGGTGGGACCATGACAGCCTGAACGCCCCCGAACTGGCGCATATTGCAGAGGATCTGGGGGCGCGGCTCATCACCGTGCACGGGCGGACGCGCAACCAAATGTATCGCGGCAGCGCCGATTGGGCCTTCGTCCGCCGGGTCAAGGACGCCGTGAAGGTGCCCGTCATCGTCAATGGCGATATTTGTTCGGTGGACGATGCGCGCACCGCATTGGCGCAAAGCGGTGCGGACGGCGTCATGATCGGGCGTGGGGCCTATGGTCGCCCCTGGCTGCTGGGCCAAGTGATGGACGCGCTGGCCGGGAGGGCGGTGCGGCCTGACCCGGGGCTGGCGGAACAATATTACCTGATTACCGACCATTACCGCGCGATGCTCGACCATTATGGTGAAATGACCGGCGTCAATATGGCGCGCAAGCATCTGGGCTGGTATACCAAGGGGCTGACGGGGTCCGCCGAATTCCGCAACCGGGTGAACCAGATTCCGGACAGCCGCGACGTGCTGGCGGCGCTGGCGGCCTTTTACGACCCCTTTTTAACGCGCGCTGCGGCCTGACTGTGGCGGATGGCGTGGCGGCAGCGGCGGACATGGCGATGCGGACGCAGCCACTGTCCTCCGATGAGCTGTTGCAGGCGCATCCCGTCGCGACATTTCTGGTCAGCCGCAACGCCATCATCCTGCTGGTCAATCAGGCCGCCGAGCAATTGGCCAATATGGGCCGCGCGGCGCTCGTCGGGCGGTCGCTGTTCGACATTGTCCGGCTGGATGCCGAACAGGAAAGCCGTCTGCGCGCGCTCGACCAGCGCGCCTATCTGGCGCACGGCCTGTCGATGACGGTGGGGCAGGGGAGCAGCGAACTTATCGACCTGCAATTTGTCCCGCTGGGCGAAAGCGGTAACCGGTTGCTGACGCTGGCACCGGTCATTGGTGCAGGTGAATTTCTGGCGCTGGGCAGCAAGAGCGGTGGGCGGTCGGCGGCGGCGGCCGCGTCGCTGCTGGCCCATGAAATCAAAAATCCGCTCGCGGGCATTCGCGGCGCGGCACAGTTGATCGCGCGCCAGCCGGGGGGCGAGGTGCAGCGTTTCACGGACCTGATCGTCGCCGAGGTGGACCGTATCGCCGCGCTGATCGACCGGATGCAGCATTTCTCGCGCGGGCAGCCGCTCGCCTGTGTTGCCACCAACATCTATCCCGCCATTGCCCAGGGTGCCGACAGTCTTCGCGCCGCGCATCCGACCATCCGCCTGGTCGAGGATTTCGATCCCTCCATCCCGCTCGCCCATGCCAACCATGATGCAGTGGTTCAGATTTTGATGAACCTGCTGGGCAATGCCGCCGACGCGCTGGCGGGTCAGGCGGAAGCGATGGTGCGGATCAGCACCAGCTTTCGCCACGGCCTGTTGCTGGACCATAGCGGCAGCGGCGGGCGCACGGCGGTGCCCATCGAAATTTGCGTGGCCGACAATGGTCCCGGCGTCGATCAGGACCTGGTTGAGGCCATGTTTGAACCCTTTGTCACCACCAAGCGGGACGGGCAGGGGTTGGGGCTGGCGCTTGTCGCCCGGCTGGCGCGCGACATGAACGGCGCGGTGCAATATCGGCGCAGAGATGGCTGGACGCAGTTTCGGCTGCATCTGCCCGGCGCAGGCCGCCGCCGGGAGGGGGAGTGATGGACGGTCCGGTCCAGATATTGATCGTCGAAGATGATCCCGCCATTGCAATGATCGTGGTGGAGGCGCTGCGCGACGAGGCCGACGCCGTGACGACCGTCGCCAGCATCGCCGAACGCGACCGTGCGCTGGCCCAGCAATTGCCCGATCTGGTCATCACCGATGTCGTCCTGCCCGACGGCGATGGCATCGACAGCCTGCCCCCCGCGCTGACCAGCGGCGATGTGCCGGTGATTGTCCTGTCGGCGCAAAACACGCTCGACACCGCCGTGCGCGCGGCGGACCGGGGCAGCTATGACTATCTGCCCAAGCCTTTTGACCTTGGCGAACTTATCGCCAGCGTGCGCGCGGCCATCGCCCGGCGGCGGTCGCGCGCCAATGCCCCCGTGGCGGGTGACGCAGCACCGGTCAGCCATGGGCTGGTTGGTCGCGCTCCAGCCATGCAGGCGGTGTACCGGACCATCGCGCGGCTGGCGTCCAACGACCTTGCCGTGCTGATCCTGGGCGAATCGGGGACAGGCAAGGAATTGGCCGCGCGCGCCATTCACGCGACGGGATTGCGCCGCGATGGGCCCTTTGTCGCCATCAACATGGCGGCGATCCCGCGCGACCTGATCGAGGCCGAGCTGTTCGGGCATGAAAAAGGGGCCTTTACCGGCGCTGTGGCGCGCAAGGCGGGCCGCTTTGAACAGGCGCGCGGCGGCACGCTGTTCCTCGATGAAATTGGCGACATGCCGGTGGAGGCGCAGACACGCCTGCTGCGCGTGCTGCAAAGCAATGAATATAGCCGCATTGGCGGGCATGAGGTGCTGAGCGCCGATGTGCGGATCGTCGCCGCCACGCACCGCGATATTGGCCAGATGGTGCAAGCCGGCGCGTTTCGCGAGGACCTTTATTACCGGCTTGCCGTCATTCCGCTGCACATGCCGCCCTTGCGCGAACGGCGCAGCGATCTGGCGGCGCTGGTCGACCATCTGGTGACCGAGGGACAGGCCGCCGGCTTGCCGCGGCGCAGCTATCCGCCCGCCAGCATTGCCCGGCTGGAGGCCCATGACTGGCCCGGCAATGTGCGCGAGTTGGCCAATGTCATCCAGCGGCTGGCGGTGCTGGCGCGTGATGATCTGGTGTCGCCCGATGACATTGACCTGGTGCTGGGCGGAACTGGCGGTGGCACCGCGGCGGTCGGGGGAAGCAGCGACGGCGCGCAGGCCGATGCGGCGGCGCTGCTCCAGAATGCCGTGGCCCGCTGGGTTGGGCCCTTGCTGGCGAATGGGTCGGCCCATGAGCTTCACGCCGCGCTGGCCGATATCAGCGATGCCGCCTTGTTGCGCGCCGTCCTCGATCATGTCGCGGGCAACCAGCTTGCCGCTGCGCGCCTCTTGGGCATCAATCGCAATACGCTGCGCAAGCGGCTGGCCGAACTGGGGCTGCATCCCGCCGCAACGGCGCCGCGCGCGGCGGAATAGCGCGGCGCAAAAGGCGCTGGCCTTTGCGGCGGGATTGTGCTTTCTGCGCAACATCCATGTCGTATCCATGCAACAATCATGGCCCAAGCCGCCGCTGACCCTGCCTCTGCTGCCGGGGCCAGCGGGCGTCTGTGGCGATTTGCGCCGCCCGAATGGTATGCCATCGCCGCGATGGTCAGCGTTGCGCTGGCGACCTATCTTTATGTGACGGGCGACCGGCAAAGCCAGCAATTGCTCAACCCGGCCATGGTTGCCGCCCTGATGGTGGCCAATCTGGTGCCGGCGATGGCCTTGATTGTGATGATCGGCAGCCGCATTGCGCGCGCGCGCGCCGCGACCTCGCTGTCGGGCGCCAATGGCCGCCTGCACGTCCGGCTGGTGGCGCTTTTCTCGCTAATTGCGGCAGCGCCCACATTTCTGGTCGTCATCTTTGCCTCACTGCTGTTTCAGCAGGGAGTCGATTTCTGGTTTTCCGACAAATCGCGCGGCATGTTTGAAAATGCGGCAGGGCTGGCTGAGGGCTATTATCAGGAAAATCAGCGCGAAGTGGGCGCGAATGCTATCGCCATGGCCACCGATTTGCGCACCTTTCTGGCGCAGGTGCCCATCGCCGACCCGCGCTTTGCCGATTATTATCTGCAACAGGTGGTGGTCCGGAACCTGAATGAATCGGCGATCATCGAAATTGGCCGCGATGGCGTTGCGCGCACGCCGGCGATGGTCGATCCCGACAATCGCGCCGCCGAAAGCCGCATTTCGGCCGCAACCATTGCGCAGCTCGACCAAGGGCGCGACGTGGTGGTGGCGCGCAGCGGCGACCGCATTGAAGCGGCCACCCGGCTGGACCCGGCGCGGCGCATCTACCTCTATGCCTCGCGCGATTCCAATGTCCCCGGCCTCAACCAGTTTGAACGCGCCCGCAGCGTGCTCGCCGACTATAACGCGCTGTTCGACGATTCCCGCTGGCTGCAATATCAATTCAACATCGCGCTGTATCTGGGGTCGCTGCTGCTGTTGTCGCTGGCGGTGATTGCCGCGATCGTGGTGGCCGACCGCATGGTCCGCCCGCTCGGCATATTGGTCGATGCGGCGCGCACGGCGGCGGGCGGCGATTTGTCGGTGCGGGTGGAGCCATCATGGCGCGACGATGAAATCGCCGTTCTGGCCCGCGCGTTCAACAGCATGACCGAACAATTGCAGGGGCAGACCGGGGCCCTGCTGCGCGCCAATGACCAGCTGGAGGCGCGCCGCGCCTTTATCGAAACGGTGCTGTCGGGGGTGTCGGCGGCGGTGGTGTCGCTGGACAGCGACGGGCGCATCCGGCTGGCCAATGCCGCGGCAGAGGATCTGCTGGGCCAGAGCGCCGCGCAGCTGGCGGGCAGGCCGCTGGTTGCGGTGTCGCCCGAATTGGCGCGGCTGGTGGACGGCGAAGCGCCCGAATCGGTGCTGCGCCTGGCGCTGCCGGGGCGTGAACCGGCGACGGTGGCGGCAAAGGCGGTGGCGCTGAACGACGGCCATGTGCTGAGTTTTGAGGATATTACCCAGCAGCTCCACGACCAGCGCCGGGCCGCCTGGGCCGATGTCGCGCGGCGGATTGCGCATGAAATCAAAAACCCGCTGACGCCCATTCAGCTCGCCGCCGAACGGCTGCAGCGCCGCTTTGGTCCGAAGCTGGAGGCCGATGCCGGGGTCTTTGCCAAACTGACCGCGACCATCATCCGCCAGGTGGCCGATGTGCGCCGCATGGTCGATGAATTTTCGAGCTTCGCGCGCATGCCCGCGCCGACCTTTGGGCCAGAGGATGTGCGCGATATCGTCCGCCAATCGGTGTTCCTGTTTGAAGTGGCGCGCCCGGACCTGCGCTTTGTCGTGACGGTGCCCGACGATGGCGACGCGCTGGTGTGTGACCGGCGCTTGTTGTCGCAGGCGATTACCAATGTCGTCAAGAATGCGGTCGAAGCCATTGATGAAAAGGGCGCAGGCGCAGGGCGCATCGCGGTGACGGTGGCGCAGGATGCCCGCACGCTGCAACTGGTGGTGGAAGATGACGGCGTCGGCCTGCCGCCGCAGCGCGACCGCATTGCCGAACCCTATATGACGACGCGTCAGTCGGGCACGGGGCTGGGACTCGCCATCGTGAAGAAGATTGTCGAGGATCATCTGGGCGAGATGGACTTTGCCGACGCCCCTGGCGGCGGCGCGCGCGTGCGCATCACTCTCTATCCCGACCGGTTGGCCGGGCTGGCGGGGCAATCGGGTTCATTGATCGAAGCGGCGGCAGAAACGGTGCCCGGGCGCTCGCGCCTGGCGCAGGGCGCAACAGAAAGACAGAATGATGGCGCTTGATATTTTGATCGTCGATGACGAACGCGACATTTGCGAGCTGGTGGCCGGCGTCATGGAGGATGAGGGCTATGAAGCGCGCACGGCCGCGAACAGCGATGCCGCGCTCGACGCCATTCGCCAGCGCCGCCCCTCGCTGGTCCTGATCGACGTCTGGCTGCAGGGGTCGCGGCTCGACGGGCTGGGGCTGGTGGAGGCGGTCAAGGCGATGGACCCCACCATTCCCGTTATCGTGATTTCGGGCCATGGCGGCATCGACACGGCGGTCGCGGCCATCCGCCGGGGTGCGTTTGACTTCATCGAAAAGCCGTTTGAGGCAAGCCGCCTGCTGCACCTGGTTGCGCGCGCGACCGAGACCGAACGGCTGCGCAGCGAGGTTGAGGTGCTGCGCGAACGGGCAGGGCAGGCCGACGAGCTCAACGGCACCAGCGCCGCCATCAATCAGGTGCGCGCCACGTTGAAGCGCGTTGCCAACACCGGCAGCCGCGTGCTGATTACCGGAGGCCCTGGCACGGGCAAGGAAGTGGCTGCGCGCGTGCTGCACCAATGGAGCGGGCGCACCAACGGGCCGTTCCGCGTCATCTCGTCCGCGCGGATGGACCCCGAAACCGTCGAACAGGAATTGTTCGGGACCGAGGCCGGCGATGGCAGCATCCGGCCCGGCTTGCTCGAACAGGCGCATGGCGGGACGCTGTTCCTGGACGAAGTTGGCGACATGCCGCTGACCACGCAGGGCAAGATTTTGCGCGTGCTCACCGATCAGAGCTTCATGCGCGTCGGCGGCACCACGCAAATCCGCGTCGATGTGCGGATAATTTCGGGAAGTGCGCGCGACCTGCTCGCCGCTATTGCCGATCGCTCGTTTCGCGAGGACCTTTATTACCGGCTGAACGTCGTGCCGGTGCACATCCCACCGCTGCGCGAACGCAGCGATGATATTGGCGCGCTGTGCGATCATTTCGTCATGCGCTTTGCCGCCGAACGCCGGATTGCACCGCCCGACATTGCGCCTGAGGCGCTGGCCGCGCTCCAGGCGCATGACTGGCCAGGCAATGTGCGCGAGCTGCGCAATGTCATCGAACGCATCATGATTCTGGCGCCGGGCGACCGGTTGCAACGGATTGAACTCGACATGCTGCCCAGCGAAATCCTGCGCGCGGGCAGCGAAAATTTGCCCAGCGCCGAAGCGATCATGGCGACCCCGCTGAAAGAGGCGCGCGAGCATTTTGAGCGGGAATATCTGCGCATCCAGATCCGCCGCTTCTCGGGCAATGTGTCGCGCACCGCGACCTTCGTCGGCATGGAACGCTCGGCCCTGCACCGCAAACTCAAGCTGCTCGGCCTCACCGACCTGCGCGAGGATGACTGACGCGGGGACGGTCAGCGGGCGATTTGCCCTCTGGACGGCGCGGTCAGCTTTGCTAGGTAGCGGGGGACGCCCGGGCGGGTGTCCGAAAGCAATGCGGGGAACCCCGCCAAAAACACAGGAATGGTCAATGTCCGAAAAAAGCCAGAGCCTTCAAGACCTGTTTCTCAACCATTTGCGGCGCAGCAAGACGCCGGTGACCATGTTCCTGGTCAAGGGCGTGAAGCTCCAGGGGATTGTGACCTGGTTCGACAATTTCTCGCTGTTGCTGCGCCGCGATGGCCAATCGCAGCTGGTCTATAAACATGCGATTTCGACGATCATGCCCGCCCACGGCTTTGATTTCGACCAATTGCGCGCCACCTTTCCGGTGGTGACGGCCAAGGCCAAGAGCCTGCAGGAAATTTTCCTGGGCGCGGTGCAGCGGTCGGAGGAATCGGTGACCATGTTCCTGGTCAACGGCGTGATGCTGCAGGGCGACATTGCCGCCTTTGACCTTTTCTGTGTGTTGCTGGAGCGCGATCGGCAGGTGCAGCTGGTCTATAAACATGCCATTTCGACCGTTCAGCCCAATGGCCCGGTCAATCTGACCGACGAAGACACCGCAGAAGGCGAAGGCTGATCGACCGGCAGAGCAGCGGAGCGGGGGCCCGGGCACTGTTGATTGTGCCCGAATGGCGCGGGCAGGGGCTGCGCCGCGATCTTGACGCGCGGGCGGCAGAGGCGGCGGGTCTGGCGCGTGCCATCGCGCTCGACATCCGCGCGGTGCACCCCTTGCGGCTGCGGCAAACACGTGCCGCCACCTTGCTGGGTTCGGGTCAAATCGAGGCGCTGGCCCCGCAAATTGCCGACCTCGCGATTGAGCTGGTCGTCGTGGACGCCGCGCTGACCGCCATCCAGCAGCGCAATTTGGAAACCGCCTTCAAGACCAAGGTGATTGACCGCACCGGCCTGATCCTCGAAATCTTTGGTGAGCGCGCGGCAACGGCGGAGGGGCGGTTGCAGGTCGAGCTCGCGCATCTCGACTATCAGGCCGGGCGGCTGGTGCGCAGCTGGACCCACCTGGAACGTCAGCGCGGCGGTTTTGGCTTTCTGGGCGGGCCCGGCGAGACGCAGATTGAGGCGGACCGGCGGATGATCCGCGACCGGATGGCCCGCATCCGCCGCCAGCTGGACGAAGCGCGCCGCACCCGCGGCCTGCAACGCGATCGGCGGCAAAAAGCCCCGTGGCCAGTCGTCGCGCTGGTTGGCTATACCAATGCCGGAAAATCAACCCTGTTCAATCGGTTGACCCACGGTGACGTCATGGCGGCGGACATGTTGTTCGCGACATTGGACCCCACGATGCGCAAAATCCGCCTGCCCGATATCGACAAGGCGATTGTGTCGGACACCGTCGGCTTTGTCTCCGACCTGCCGACCGAGCTGGTCGCTGCCTTTCGCGCCACGCTGGAGGAGGTGACCACCGCCGACCTGATCGCGCATGTGCGTGACATGTCGCATCCCGACAGCGAGGCGCAATTTGCCGATGTCGAGGCGATCCTGACCGACCTGGGCGTGACGGGGCTGCGCGAGGAGGACGGGGCGCCGGTGCCGCGCATTGAGCTGTGGAACAAGCTTGACGCCTGCGATCCCGACCGCCGCGCCCTGTTGCAGCAGCGCGCGGCGGCGCGGGATGATGTCGTGCTCATCTCGGCGCTGACGGGCGAGGGGATGGACGCGGCGCGCGCCAGCATTGGTGCCTGGCTGACCCGGGATTTTGTCGAAAGGAGCGTCACCCTGCCGCTCAGCGCAGGCGAGGCGGCGGCCTGGCTGCATGCGCATGGGCGAGTGGAGGTGGCGCGGGCCGATGAACATGGCCAGATGCTGACAGCCCGCTTGGCCCCCCGTGATTGGGACCGTTTTGCCGCGCTTTGGCCAGCGGTGGCGGTCAGCCTTCGTCCGCTTTGACGGCCTGCCATAGCGATTCTTGCTCGGCCAGTGAGAGGCCCGCCAGACTGCCGCCCGCCTTGACCTCCATGGCCGCAAAGCGCGTTTCAAATTTGCGGTTTGCGGCGGCGAGTGCGGCTTCGGGATCGATATCCAGCTTCCGCGCCAGATTGGCGGCGGCAAAGAGGAGGTCGCCCATTTCCTCAAACCGCGCGCTGGCATCGCGGGCGGCGGCGAGTTCGGCCAATTCTTCCTCCACCTTGGCGCGCGGTCCAGCGGCGTCGGGCCAGTCAAAGCCGACCCGCGCGGCGCGCGCCTGCAGCTTGTCGGACCGCTTGAGCGCGGGCAGGGCAAGCGCAACCCCGGCGAGCGCCCCGGCTTCGCCCGCATGCTGGCGCTCATCGGCCTTGATCGCTTCCCACGCGTCTTTTTGTGGCAGGCTGTGGCCGTCGCCGAAAATATGCGGGTGGCGGCGGATCATCTTGTCGGCGATGCCATGCGCCACAGCGTCAAAATCGAAGAGCGCGGCGTCGGACGCAATCTGGGCGTGGAAAACCACTTGCAGCAGCAGATCGCCCAGCTCGTCGCGAATCTTGCCGGGGGCGCCATCGGCAATGGCGTCGGCCAGTTCATAGGCCTCCTCAATAGTATAGGGCGCTATGGTCGCAAAGCTCTGCGCCAAATCCCACTCGCAGCCCCGTTCGGGATCGCGCAGGCGGCGCATGACGTTCAGCAAGCGGTCTATGCCTGTTTCGGTGGGCGAAAATGCTGGAGGGGACGGGTCACGCAAATCCATCAATAAATCCGATAATATATATTATGTAAAATAATAGAGCGACCCAGCGGGCTTATCGCACCAGCTGCCATCCCCAGACGATCAGGAACACAACGCCGAAAATGCCCACCCATGCTAGCGCCATGCGCAAGGTGGTCGCCATGGGAATGCGCCGCGCCACAAATCCGCTCAGCACCAGCGTGAACGCCATCGCGAACCAGATCAGCGACATGCCATCGTCCATGGTCACAGCCAAAGCTCCTGTCCGTCAAAGCCCGGTTCGATCCCACCCGGCAATTCGCCGACCAGATCGTCATAATCCATCGTATTGTCCATATGCACCAGCACCGCGCGGGATACGCCGCAGCGGTCCAGGCCTGCCAGCGTCATCGCCAGATGCGGGTGCGTCGGGTGCGGATGGCGGCGCAGCGCATCGATGACGAACAGATCGACGCCAGTGAACAGCGTAACCATATCGTCTGTAAACTCTGAAAAATCCGTTGCATAGCCAATGGATTTGTCACCGATGGTGAACCGCAGGCCACTGGCGCGAACCGGCCCATGCGGCATTTCGACGGCAGTGACGGTAAAAGGCCCCATGCGCTGCGTATCAAGCAATGGCTGCGCTTCAATCAGCGGTGGATAGCCAAAATTGCCGTCAAAGGCATAGCGGAACCGCTGGTGTAGCCGATCCAGCACGTCCTGCCGCGCATAGCTCAAGATCGGGCCGCCACCATTGTGCGCGAGCTGGCGCAGGTCATCTAGCCCGTGGCAATGGTCGGCATGGTCATGCGTCCAGATACAGGCGTTGATGGTCGACAGCTGCGCCGCCAGCAATTGGTGGCGCAGGTCGGGTGAGGTATCGACCAGCAAGCGGTAATCGCCGCCGCTGACCAGGATGGAGGACCGGGTGCGCGCGTTGCGCGGGTTGGCGGGATCGCACTGGCCCCAATCATTGCCGATCCGGGGCACCCCCGAGGAGGTTCCGCACCCCAGGATGCGCACCTTGATCATGGCTGCGCTTTCGCGAACAACCGGTAGAAATTCTGTGCGGTCTGCTCGGCCAGCATCGCCGGATCGTCCCCGCGCAGCGCCGCCAGAAAGGCCAATGTGTCGGCGACAAACCCCGGCTCGCCGGTCTTGCCGCGGTGCGGAACGGGGGCCAGAAAGGGCGCATCGGTCTCAACGAGCAGCCGGTCGAGCGGCAACCAGCGCGCCGTGGCTTGCAAATCGGCGGCGTTCTTGAACGTCACGATGCCCGACAGCGAGATATAGAGCCCCAGGTCCAGCGCCGCGCGGGCAAAATCGGCGCTGGCGGTAAAGCAGTGGATGACCCCGCCAAAATCCTCGTCTGCCTTTGCCTGGGTGAGCAGCGCCAGCGTGTCCTCTTCGGCATCGCGGGTGTGGACGATGACGGGAAGCCCGCTTTGCTGCGCCGCGACCAAATGGGTGCGGAAACTGGCGCGCTGCCGCTCGCGGTCGCTCTTGTCATAGAAATAATCGAGCCCGGTTTCGCCGATGCCCACCACGCGCGGATGCTGCGCGCGCTGCGTCAATTTGTCGGTGTCGACATCGGGATGCTGATCGGCGTCGTGCGGGTGAATGCCGACGCTGGCCCACACATCGCTATGCGCCTCCGCCGCCGCCAGCACCGCGTCCCATTCGCTTTCGCGCGTCGCGATATTGAGCATGGCGGTGACGCCGCGTGCCCGGGCGCGGTCCAGAACGTCGCGCTGCTGTTCCACCAGGCCCTTGTAATTGAGGTGACAGTGCGAATCGACGAGCATCAGTCGGCGCGCTCCCCGTCCCCTTCCCCTTCGGCCAGTTCCAGCCGGGGGAAGATGGGGGTGGGCTGGGCCAGGGTGAAGCCGCTGGCGACTAGCCTGTCAAACCAGCCCGCATCCATCAGCGCGGCACTGTCGCGCGCATCGGCGGCAATGCCCATCTGGTCCAGCAAGCGGTCTGCGGAGGCGGGCACCACCGGGCGGATGGCCATTGCCAGATCGCGGATGACCGTGAACAAAGTCATCAGCACCGCCTCCATCCGCGCCGGGTCGGTCTTGCGCAGCGTCCACGGCGCTTGATCATCGACATATTGGTTGCACGCGAACACGGCGCGCAGCCAAGCCTCGATCCCGCCCGAGAAATTGAGGGCGGCGAATCCCTGCGGCAATTCGTCCGTCGTCGCGGCCAGCACTTTCGCGGCGAGTTGCTGATCCGCGTCGCTGCGCTCCACCGCCTTCAATGTGCCGCCCATATTCTTGAAAATCATGGATAAGCTGCGCTGGGCAAGGTTGCCGAAGCTGTTCGCCAGATCGGCATTGGCGCAGCGCACAATCGCCTCCGCGCTATAGCTGCCATCCTGACCAAAGCTGACCTCGCGCAGCAGATAATAGCGCAGTGCGTCAACGCCAAAGCGGTCGGCCAGCTCCATCGGATCGACGACATTGCCCACCGACTTCGACATTTTCTCGCCGCGATTGAGCAGAAAGCCATGGCCGAAAATCTGTTTCGGCAGCGGCAGCCCCGCGCTCATCAGGAAGGCGGGCCAATAGACCGTATGAAAGCGGACAATATCCTTGCCAATCAGATGGATGTCCGCTGGCCAGAACCGGTCGAAGTCCCCGCCTCGCACCGGATAGCCGATGCCGGTCAAATAGGTGGTCAGCGCATCGACCCACACATACATGACATGGCCCGGTGAGCCAGGGACGGGCACGCCCCAGTCGAAACTGGTGCGCGAGACCGACAGGTCGCGCAGCCCCGCCTCGACAAAGCGCAGAACTTCATTCTTGCGGCTGTCGGGGCGGATGAAATCCGGGTTGGCCGCATAATGGGCCAGCAACCGGTCCTGATAGGCGGACAGCCGGAAAAACCAGCTTTCCTCGGCGGTCCATTCCACCGGCGTGCCCTGCGGCGACACTTTCACGCCGTCGGGCCCGGCGGTCAGCTCGCTTTCGTCGTAAAAGGCCTCGTCGCGCACCGAATACCAGCCTTCGTAGCGGTCGAGATAGAGATCGCCCGACGCCACCATCGCCTCCCACAGCGCGGTGGAAGCGGCCTTGTGCCCGGCCTCGCTAGTGCGCACAAAGCGATCATGGCTGATGTTCAACTTGGCCGACATCTCCCGGAAATATCCCGACATTTCATCAGCAAATTCCAACGTGTCGCGCCCCGCCGCGCGGGCCGTTTGCGCCATTTTCAGCCCATGTTCGTCGGTGCCGGTAATCAGGCGGACGTCGCGTCCCTGCATCCGGTGAAACCGGGCAATGACATCGGCGGCAATGGCTTCATAGGCATGGCCGATATGCGGTCGGCCGTTGGGATAGCTGATGGCGGTGGTGACATAGAAGGGCGTGGTCATGCCGCGCCACTTACCGACTAAGCGGCGGCAGGGGAAGCGCCGACATCGGCCAGCGCGGCAAAGCTGTTGCCAATGTCAAAGGCGACCATGGCGGGATCATAGCTGCCCGAAATCGCGTTGCGGATGATGGCTTGCACGGCATCCCAGGCGGCGAGCAGCTGCGGTGCGCGGGGTGCCCCCGCTTCGCGCGCCAGCCGCAACAGCAGGCGCGGGGCGAGGTCGACGAGCAGGCGAAAGCGCGCCTTCCCCGCCGCCCCCGCCACATCGCGCGCCAGCGCCTCGCGCAGCCGGTTGCCCGGGTCGCCGGTTTCGGCGATTTTCACCAGCCGCGCCTCCATCTGCGCGGTGTCGCCATCGACCAGTTCCAGCGCGCGGCCCGGAATGCCGCCCGCCGCCGTCACCGCCGCCTGAATCTGGCGATGTTCGGCAATCGGGCGCTGCGCCTGCAACCAGGCGGCCATGGCGCCATCGTCGATGGGCTGAAAGCGCAGCAGGCGGCAGCGCGACCGGATGGTGGGCAACAACCGCCCCGGCGAATGGCTGACCAGCAGAAAGATGGTCTGCGCCGGGGGTTCCTCTAGCGTCTTGAGCAAGGCGTTGGCGGCCCCCGCCTCCAGATCGTCGATGGCGTCGATCACGGCAACGCGCCAGGCACCCAGCGCAATCGTATATTGCATCCGCCCGGTCAGTTCGCGGACCTGGTCGACGGTGATGTTGCGCGCCGGGTCCTTCCCCGCTTCCTTGCTCAGCCGTTCGAGCCAGATGAGTTCCGGGTGATTCCCTGCGTCGAGCAGTTTGGCCGCAACTGCATCGCCCGCGCTTTCCAACCCGGCGGGCGCATCAGACACGGCGGCGTCGGGGCGGGTCAGCAAAAAGCGGGCAATCCGGCGGGCCAGCGCGGCCTTGCCCAGCCCCTGCGCCCCCGCGAGCAGCCAGGCGTGGTGGAGCCGCCCGGCCTGCCAACTGTCGAGAAAGGCCCGCTCGGCCGCGTCATGCCCCATCATCATGGCAAGAGGTCCGCCAGCGCGGCCATCAGCGCCGCCGTCACGTCGGACGATGCGCCATCCGCTGCGATGGTGCGCCATCGCCCGGGCTCGGTCGCCGCCAATTCGGCAAAGCGTGCCGCGAGCCGCGCCTGATAATCGGCGGGTTTGGCCCCCATCCGGTCCGCCTGCCCGCCATCGCGCGCGGCCAACCGCTCTGCCGCAGCCCCCGGCGCCAGCGTCAGCAGCAGCGTCCGGTCGGGCAACAGGCCGCGCGACCCGATCCGGTGCAAATCCATGATGTCGGCATCGGACAGGCCGCCCCCGCCGCCTTGATAAGCGCGCGTCGAATCGACAAAGCGGTCGCTCAGCACCCAATCGCCGCGCGCCAGCGCCGGGGCGATCAGCTTGGCCACATGGTCGCCGCGCGCGGCCGCGAACAACAGCGCCTCGCTGCGCGCGTCCCACCGCGCCTCGTCCCCCGTCAGCAGCAGCGCGCGGATCGCCTCGGCCCCCTCGGTGCCGCCCGGTTCGCGCGTGGTCACAACCGACAGGCCGCGCTGGCGCAGCGCCGCCGCCAGCGCGGCGAGCTGGGTGGATTTGCCCACCCCCTCGCCGCCTTCCAAGGTGATGAATTTGCCGCCTGTCATGGTGTCGCCTTGCCCTTGGCGGCCGTCATGGCGGCAAAGCCGGCGTCGAGCAATGCTGCTGCCTCTTGCGCGCGCTGTGCCTGGCTCTGCGCGCCGCCGAGCACGACAATCAAGCGGCGCCCGCCGCGCTGCGCCGACCCCACCAGCGTATAGCCCGCCGTGCTGATATGCCCGGTTTTCAGGCCATCGGCCCCCGCGACCCGCCCCAGCAGGGGATTGCGGTTGGCAAGCCGCACGCCGCCGGGCCGGTCCAGCGACCGATTGCCGAAAAAGCGGGCATAGGCCGCCGGATGATCGCGAATCAGCCGTTCGGCCAGCCGCGCCATGTCGCGCGCAGTGACCCGCGTCTTGCCGCCATCGGGCCAGCCCGTCACCGTGACAAAGCGGCTGTCGGCCATGCCCAGCCGCTGCGCGGTGCGGTTCATGCGCGCCAGAAAGCTGGGCAGCTCCGCATCCACCTGCGCCGCCAGCAATTCGGCGGCATCATTGCCCGATGCGGTGATCATGCCATCGAGCAGCTGCGCAATGCTCACAACCTCGCCGCCGCGCAGCCGCATCAACGATGCGCGCGGCCATTGCTGCCAGCGGCGGACGAGCGCGGCGGGCACCGTGACGGTCTGATCGAGCGACAGCTTGCCGGCCTTGACCTGTTCAAGCACCACATAGGCGGTCATCAGCTTGACGAGCGATGCGGGAACGAAATGGGTGCGCTCACCGCGCGCGAACAGGTCGGTGCCGCTGCTCATATCGTGCACCAGCGCCACGGGTGCGCTTCCCTGATATCCGGTGAGCCTGGTTCCGCCCTGCGTCTGACCCAGCGCGGGGGACGCCATCAGCAGGACCAGCGCCGCCGCCAGCAAAGGGCGGCCACACCGGCCGACCCGCGCCTTATCGATCACGCATGATCCGTGCTTCGGGATAGCCCTTGGCCCGCGCGGACGCGAGCGCGGCCTGTGCACCCTTTTCATCGCGGAAGGGGCCCAGCCGGACGCGCCAGACATTGCCGCCCTGCACCACCGTGCCGCCAACGCGCCGCGCGGCGGCATCGGCGCGCGATTTGGTGCCAAAGGCCGCGACCTGAACGATATAATCGCCGGTCGTGGCGGCGGTGTCGGCTAACGCAGCGGATGGCGTGGGCGCTGCGCGGGCCGGTGCCGGGCGCGGCGGGGTGCTGCGCGGCGATGCGCTGCTGCTGCCCCCTTCAACGATGAAGCGGTCCCCCGTTGGCGGGGGCCCGGCGGCAGTGCGGCTGTCCTCCGGCGGGGCCGGGCGCGGGCTAGCGGCGACGGCGGCCGCACCGCGCGGTGCGGGCAGCGCTGCGGCCTTGCTGCGCAAGATGGCCAGCAGCGATTCGGGCGTGGCGAGCCGTTCGGGCACCGAACGCCCAGCGCGCAGCTCAGCCCGCTCGCTTTCGGGCGGGCTGACGCGGCGGACGCGCACCGCCGACGGGCGATCGGCAATCCCCAGCGCCTGCGCGGCGGCCTGCGACAGGTCGATAATCCGGCCATTGTCCATCGGCCCGCGGTCATTCACCCGCACCAAAATCGTCCGCCCATTGTCGAGCGCGGTCACCTCGACATAGCTCGGCAGCGGCAGCGTCTTGTGCGCGGCGGTAAAGCCTGCCGGGTTAAAGGGTTCGCCGTTGGCAGTGGGCCGTCCGGCAAATTCCGCCCCATACCAGCTGGCAAAGCCGACATCGTCATAATCGACCACATCCGCTGGCGTGTGGGTCACGCCATCGATGGTGAAGGGTTGGCCGAGCACTGGCACACCGTCATTCACCCCCGCCATCGACGCACCGGGCCCCACGGTCGTGCGATCGGGTGCCGGGCGGTCGCCGACAGGCGATGGCCGCGCGTCCTTGCCATCGCGGACGCCGTCAAAGCTGCCACAGCCCGAAAGCGTCGCCGCCATGAGGGCCAGCGAAAACAGCGCGCGCTTATTTGATTTCATCAGCCAGCAATCCCACCGAGAGGGCGTAAAAATTGGAACAATTATAATCCAATATGGCCCGATAATTGCCGGTTAGCAAATAGGCGGTTTTGCCCGGACCATCGGGTTCCATCAGCGTCGCCTGGACCCCATCGCCGGGCCAGCGGCCATCCACCGGCGCGATGCCCAGCCGCCGCCATTCGGCCATCGACAACCAGCGGCTGTGGCGGCTGAACACCCGCGCGCAGCGAGTGGGCTGCATCCGGCTAGCCAGCGCCGCCCGGTTCAGATCATCGGGAACGCGCACCGCGACGCCCCATGGTTCGCTGCGCCGCCATCCGGCCTGATGCAGATACCAGCCGATGGACGCGATGGCGTCGGCCTCGCTGGACCAGATGCGCGCCTGACCATCGCCGTCGCCGTCGCGCGCGACCCGCAGATAGACCGAGGGCAAAAACTGCGGATAGCCAAAGGCCCCGGCCCAGCTGCCAACCAGCACCGAACGCGGCACGCCGCGCTCCACCATCTGCATGGTGGCGATCAATTCCGGTTCAAACAGGCTGCGGCGACGGCCATCAAAGGCGAGCGTCGCCAGCGCCTGGGGCAGGTCGAAACTGCCCGTCACTTTGCCATAGGCCGTTTCATGGCCGTAAATGGCGATCATCACCTGCGACGGCACCCCGGTTTCGCGCTCGATGCGCGCGGTCAACGGGGCCAGCCGCGCATAGGCCGCCCGCCCGCCATTGATCCGCGCCGCATCGACATGCCGGGCGCGATAGGGGGCAAAGGGCGGGATGGGGTTGGCCGCAGTCGCGCCGCCCGCCAGATTATCCTTGTCGAGCGCGATGACGCGCGGATTATAGCTGAGCCCGCGCACCATCGTGTCAAAGGTCGTCCGCGACACGCCCTTGTCGCGCGCCTTGGGCCACAGCGATTCGACATAGGCGGTAAAGGCGGCATCGCGGTCCTGCGCCAGTACCGGGCTGCTCGCGCCGCTCAGCGCGATTGCCCCGGCCAGCGCCGCGAGGGGCAAAAGGAAAGCGGCGCAGCGGCGGCGCAGGGGCGAGCGAAGGTCCAACATCCCCCTTCCCTTGCCATGAAGCGGCGCGATTTGGCCAGTGCCTTGTTGCCACACCGCGACCAGCCGAGTCGCTGGTGCGGCGTAGCGTTGCGCGGACCCATGGGCGTTTTTGCTTGTCGCGCGCGGCGGCCTTGCTATGCGCGCTGATAACGGACAGGTGGCCGAGTGGTTTAAGGCAGCGGTCTTGAAAACCGCCGTGGGTGCAAGCTCACCGTGGGTTCGAATCCCACCCTGTCCGCCATTGCTCCCGGTGGCGCGAGCGCCTAACCATCGCTGGCGGGCGTCCCGGCGGTGGCGGCCAGAACGGGGGATGGTCCATCATGTCGCGCATTTTGACGGCTGCTCTGGTGGCGCTGGCCATTGCGGCCTTTGTCTGGTTCGACCTCGGCAGCTATTTGACGCTGGAGGCGCTCAAGGCGCAGCAAGCGGGCTTTGCCGCGCGCTATGCCGCCGATCCGGTGCCGATCATCGCCGGGTTTATGGCGCTTTATATCGCCGTCACGGCGGCGTCACTGCCGGGTGCCGCGATATTGACGCTGGCGGCGGGAGCCTTGTTCGGGGTGGTGACGGGGACGGTCATCGTCTCCTTTGCCTCGACCATCGGCGCGACGCTGGCCTTTCTGGTCTCGCGCCATTTGTTCCGCGATCTGGTTCAGGCCAAATTCGGCGCACGATTGAAGGCGATCGACGCGGGGATTGCGCGCGACGGCGCCTTCTATCTCTTTTCGCTCCGACTGGTTCCCGCCTTTCCCTTTTTCATCGTCAATCTGCTGATGGGGCTGACGGCCATTCGCACCTGGACCTTTTACTGGGTCAGCCAGCTGGGCATGTTGCTGGGCACCATCGTCTATGTGAATGCGGGCACACAGCTGGCGGCGATCACCAGCCTGTCGGATATTGTGTCGCCCGGCCTGCTCCTCTCCTTCACCGCGCTCGGGCTGTTGCCCTGGGCGGGCAAGGCGGTGATGGCGGCCATCAAGCGCCGCCGCGTTTATGCGCGCTTCACGCGGCCAAAACGCTATGACCGCAATCTGGTGGTGATTGGTGCAGGGGCAGCGGGCCTGGTCTCCAGCTATATCGCCGCCACGGTGCGGGCCAAGGTGACGCTGGTCGAAAATCACAAAATGGGCGGCGATTGCCTGAATTTCGGCTGTGTCCCGTCCAAGGCGCTGATCAAAAGCGCGAAGGTAGCGCGCACCATGCGCACCGCCGACCAATATGGCCTGACCGCCACCGACCCGCGCCCCGATTTCCGCGCGATCATGGCGCGGGTGGAGCAGATTGTCGCCGCCATCGAACCACACGACAGCGTCGAACGCTTCACCGGGCTGGGCGTCGATGTCGAACAGGGTCATGCCACCATCGTCGATCCCTGGACCGTCGACATCCGCCGCCATGACGGCAGTATCCAGCGGCTGACCACCCGGTCGATTGTCATCGCCGCCGGGGCCGCGCCCGCCATTCCGGATATCCCCGGGCTGGCCGATAGCGGCTATGTGACCAGCGACACATTGTGGGAGCGGTTCGCGGCGCTGGACCATATTCCAGAGCGGTTGGTGGTGCTGGGCGGAGGGCCCATTGGCTGCGAGCTGGCGCAGGCCTTTGCGCTGCTGGGCGCATCGGTGACGCAGGTTGAAGTGGCACCCCGGCTGTTGCTGCGCGAGGATGATGATGTGAGCGCCGCTGCGCTGGCCAGCCAGCAGGCCGTCGGGGTGGACGTCCGCCTGAACAGCCGCGCCGTCCGCTGCGAAGGGGGCCAGGGCGACCGGCGGCTGGTAATAGCGGCGGCGGACGGCAGCGAGACCGCCCTGCCCTATGACGCGTTGCTGGTCGCGGTGGGGCGGCAGGCGCGGCTGACCGGCTATGGGCTGGAGGCGCTGGGCATCGACACCGACCGGACGGTGGCAACCGATGATTATCTGGCGACGCTCTACCCCAATATCTATGCTGCGGGCGATGTCGCGGGGCCCTATCAACTGACCCATGTCGCCTCGCACCAGGCCTGGTTTGCGACGGTCAATGCACTGTTCGGTCAATTCAAGCGGTTCAAGGCCGATTACCGGGTCATTCCTGCCGTCACCTTTCTCGACCCCGAAATTGCCCGCGTCGGCCTGAACGAGCGCGAGGCGGCGGCGCAGGGCATCGCCGTTGACGTCACCACCTATGGCCTTGATGACCTGGACCGGGCCATTGCCGACGGGACCGCCCATGGCTTTGTCAAACTGCTGACGGCGGCGGGCAAGGACCGGATTGTCGGCGCGACCATCGTTGGCGCGCAGGCCGGCGAAATGCTGAGCGAATTTGTCATGGCGATGAAATTCGGTCTGGGGGCCAACAAGGTGCTCGCCACCATCCACAGCTATCCCACCATGGCCGAGGCGAACAAATATGTCGCCGGCCAATGGAAACAGGCGCGCAAGCCCGAACGGCTGCTGGCGCTGGTTGACCGCTATCACCGCTGGCGGCGGGGCTAGGCGCGGGCCATGGCCGTCCTGGCACAACTGCAAGGTCTGGTGGGGATCGCCCTCATCCTGCTGCTGTGCTGGCTGGTGAGCGAGGACCGCGCGGCGCGTCCCGGCTGGCGCTGGCTGGGCGTGGCGCTGGGGGTGCAACTCCTCCTCGCGCTGCTCATCGTGCGCGTGCCCATTATTTGGGATGGGGTAAGCATGGCCAACCATGCGGTCGCGGCGATTGAGCGCGCGACGCTGGCGGGGTCGAGCTATATGTTCGGCTATCTCGGCGGCGCACCCCTGCCCTTTGTCCTGGCGGCGGGCGCGACCCCACCGCTCGTCATCGCCTTTCAGATTTTGCCGCTGGTGATCGTCTTTTCGGCGCTTTCGGCGCTGCTGTGGCACTGGGGCGTGCTGCGCTGGCTGATCCGCCAGATTGACCGCGCCTTGCGCCGGACGCTGGGGGTCAGCGGCCCGGTCGGGCTGGCGGGCGGGGCAACGCTGTTCCTGGGCGTGGTCGAAACGCCGCTGGTGCTGCGCGGCGCGCTGGCCCGCATGTCGCGCGCGGACCTGTTTGCCGCGATGACGCTGATCATGGCGACAATTTCAGGGGCCATCCTGGTGCTTTACGCCACGACGCTCAGCCGGATTCTGCCCGACGCCGTGGGACATATGATTGCCGCGTCGCTGATTTCGCTGCCTGCGGCCATTTTGGTCGCGCGGTTGATGGTGCCGGGCGTGGCAACGCCGGAGGCGGCAGCGCAGCCAGAGGAGGATGGCGCGGAAACCGACGCCATCCGCTATGAAGGCAGCATCGACGCCATTGTGCGCGGGACGATGGACGGGGTGCAATTGTTTCTGGCGGTGATCGGCATCATCATCGTCGTCTTTGCGCTGGTCAATCTGGTGGATCAGCTGCTCGCCCTCCTGCCGCTGGTCGAGGGGCAGGCGGTGACGCTGCGCCGCGCGCTCGGCTGGCTGCTCGCGCCGCTGCTCTGGACGCTGGGTGTGCCTTGGGATCAGGCCCCGGCGGCGGGCGCGTTGATGGGGACAAAGGCCGTGCTCAACGAATATGTCGCCTATCTCGACCTCGCATCCCTGCCCGCCGGGACGCTCGATCCGCGCGCGCTGCTCATCACCACCTATGCGCTGTGCGGCGTGGCCAATCTCGCCAGCGTCGGCTTGCTGGTGTCGACCATCGGCACTTTGGTGCCCGCCCGCCGGGCCGAAGCTGCGGCGCTGGGCATGAAAAGCTGGCTGGCGGGCAATGCCGCCACCGCGCTGACGGCAGCGATGGTCGGGCTGGTCACCCCGGTCGGGCCCTAGGCGCAGCTAAGATGTTCGACGCCCGCCTCCGTCCGCTCATCGATCCACCGCTGAACGCCGCCGGGCAGTGGCTTGCGCGGCGCGGCATCAGCGCCAATGCGGTCACGCTGGCGGGGGTGCCAGTGGCGGTCGCCGCCGCCGCCGCCATCGCCTGGGACCTGCCATGGCTGGCGCTGGCGCTGATCCTCATCAACCGCCTGCTCGACGGCTTGGACGGCGCGGTGGCCCGGGCACAGGGGCCCAGCGATTTTGGCGGCTATCTCGACAGCCTGGCTGATTTTGCCTTCTATGTCGCCGTGCCCTTGGGCTTTGCGCTGGCGGAGCCGGCCAACCAGCTGCCCGCGGCCGTGCTGCTCGCCAGCTTCACCCTGACGGGTATCAGCTTCCTTGCCTTCGCCACCATCGCCGCCAAACGCGGGCTGGAAACCCGCGCCCATGGCACCAAGAGCTTTTTCTACTCCACAGGGCTTGCCGAGGGCGCAGAAACAATTGCGGTCTTCGTCCTGATGTGCCTGGCCCCCGCCTGGTTCGCCCCTCTGGCATGGGGCTATGCCGCACTGTGCCTGTTGACCGTGCTGCAAAGGTCCTGGCTCGCCCGGCGCAGTTTCTGAGACCGTCAGCCAAGCCCCTAAGAACGGCTCTCGGTGCCAGTGCGCCTGTTTAGCCGCAGCGGTGTGCGGGTCAGGCGGCTCCCCGTGCGCAATGCCCATTCGAGCGGGCCCATGGCAAAATATCGCAGCCAGACATGCGCCGCGGCTGCCATGACCAGATTGATCAGCACGGCGATGAGGAACAGTCCAGTCCAGCTGAACTGCCCCCATAGTCCAAGGCCAAAGCCTGGAAACAGCAGCCACATGCAGATCAATGTCTGGCCGACATAGATGCTGAGCGCCATACGGCCCGGTGCCGCAAAATATCGTAGCCAGTCCGCCGTCCAGGCCGAACGGACCATCAGCATCACCAGCGACGCGTGGCCCAAAGTTATCGCTATCCGGGCAAGATCATAGCTTGTCGAAAAGGGATTGAGCCCGAAAACAACCGCCGGGTGAAAGTCGGCAGCATAAAAGCGCGACAGCTCAAGTCCCCGCAGCGTCAGTCCCACAACATATCCCACCAAGAGCACAGCGGCATAGCCAAGCAACGGCCAATGCCCTGCGAAAAAGCCGAGGCGGAACAGAGCCATACCAATGAGCATCGTTCCCAAGGCTTCACCATAGGGCGTCAATTGGTGCGCCGTTTCCAAAGCCTTGAACCGCTCGCGCCAAAATTCCAGGGCAAAGCGCAAATTGGCGGCATAATCGCCCGTAATGGCTGCGCGTTCCTTGGCGATTTCCTTGTCGCGCTCCGGGTCATGCGCATTCAGTGCTTGCCACGCCTTCAGATCGTCTTGCTGCGCCTGTGTCAGGCGACTGGCATCGTGCATCGGCCCCATGGCCTCCACCCGCTGTTGCAGTGCCAGATTGTCGCGATAATCATTGATCCGCGGCAAGGCGTTGGCCGCCAGGACCACCGCCCCTACAATCAGCATCAGCCTGGGTGACAAATTGCGCAAAGCATAGACGGCAAACCCCACCACCCCATAGGTCAACAGGATATCACCCACCTGCAACAGCACGGTGGCATGCACCGCGCCAAATGCGATGAGCAGCAAGCAGCGGCGCAAAAAATGTCGGCGTCCCCCACCGGGCCGCTGGCATCGCGCGTCCGCCACAGCATCAGCGCGGCCCCGGCCCCGAACATCAGTTCCAGCAGACCGCGGAAACTGCCCTCGAACGGCACAGCCAGAATGGCATAAACCAGCGGGTCAAGCCCGCTCCAACCAATGAGCTTGGGATCGGTGATGCCCCAGGACAGATTGCCCATCCATGGTACGTGCAGGAACATGACGCCCAATATGGCAATGCCGCGCAGCACGTCGAGGACGACAAGCCGTTTGCCGTCGGCGAACTGGTCTTTCGCTCGCACCATCGCCCATCCCCCGCATCGGCGCGGTGGAAGCGGCACAGGCTGGATACCTCGGCCCCCCTCCCCGAACGCCTTACCCAACAAATCAATCGTGATGCGACAGAAAAATCAAGACCGATGAAGCCGGGGCAAAAGCGCAAACCCGGCGTCACGGATGTTGCAAAGCCTGCGCTGTGTGGCGGAGAGGGTGGGATTCGAACCCACGGTACCGTTGCCGGCACGCCGCATTTCGAGTGCGGTGCTTTCGACCTCTCAGCCACCTCTCCGTCGAGGGTTCGCGCGGAACTTGCTGACGGGGGCCAATCGCCCCCGCCGGTCGGGACGCGTCCCCTAGCGAAAGCGGGGGGGCTTGCCAAGCGGATAGTGAAGGCCGGGCGGGTCACCCCTTGCAATGCGGGGCGGGCGGCATAGATTGGCGTCATGAAGCAACCGACCTTCGCTCCCTCCCCCGAGTCCGCTGCTCAACCGCTGGCGCCGCTGGTCGGCAAGGCGCGGTTTGCGCCCGGGGAAATCGTGCGCCACCGCCTGTTCGGCTTTCGCGGGGTGATTTTCGACATTGATCCGGTCTTTGCGAACAGCGAGGAATGGTATCAGGCCATCCCGGAACCGATGCGGCCGTCCAAGGACCAGCCCTTTTACCACCTGCTCGCCGAAAATGAGGATTCGGCCTATATCGCCTATGTCAGCCAGCAGAATCTGGTGCCCGATGAGGAGGGCGGGCCGGTGGACCACCCGCAAATTGGCGAAATGTTCGAATGCCTAGCCGATGGCCGCTATCGCCTGCGTCCGCAGCTGAAGCACTAGAGCGTGATGAGATAAGGTTGACCCACCGTGACGGAGCCGATTTTGGCCGAGCACGAGGAGCGAGGAGGGAGCCATGCTGACGCATAGTGACCGACGAGGGACGACGTGATCGGCCAAAAGGGGCCCGCCGCTTCGCGGTTGCTTTTGGCGGTCCGTCGGACGTCGTCGCGCTGCTTGGACGGGCACCCAGCCCGCCGCTGCGCACCGCTCCTCGCCGACAAACCGCCAAAAGCAATCACGGTGGATCAACCTTATCTCATCACGCTCTAAGCCAGCGCCAATTCAAGGCGCTATGGCTTGATCTTCCAGCCACTCGCGAGCAGCCGCCAAGCAATGGCGGCCAGCAACAGGTTCATGCCAACCAGCACCAGCGCGCCGGTGAGCAGCGGCTGCGCCAGCGTCGAATCGCTCTGGCCAATGAAGCCATAGCGAAAGCCCATGATGACATAATAAAAGGGGTTGGCGTGGCTGATCGCCTGGAACAGCGGCGATAGGCGATCCACCGAATAGAAGGTGCCCGACAGCAGCGCCAATGGCGCAACCACAAAATTGGTAACGGCGGCGGCATGATCGAACTTTTCCGCCCAGATGGACGCAATGACGCCGAAAAAGCCCAGCATCGCCGAACCCAGCAAGCCGAACAGGATGAGCGCCCAAAGATATTTGGGCGCGACATGCACCCCCGGCCACAGCAGCATCGCCAGCCACAGCGCCAGTCCAACGAGCACGGCGCGGGTCACCGCCGCACCGACCAGAGCGCCGATCAGCTCGCCAATCCCCAGCGGGGGCATCAGATAGTCGACAATCGTCCCCTGGATCTTGCCGACCAGCAGCGAAAAGCTGCTGTTGGCAAAGCTGTTTTGCAGCATTGCCATGACGATGAGGCCCGGTGCCAGAAAGTCGGGGTAGGATACGCCCAAAATGGTGCGCCCTGACCCGCCCAGCGCCACGCTGAAAATCACCAGGAACAACAAGGTGGTGATCGCCGGTGCCCAGATTGTTTGCAGCTGCACCTTGAAAAAGCGGCGCACCTCTTTGACATAGAGAGCATAAAGCCCCGCGCGATTGACCCCCTGGATTTGCGGAACCCCCGGTTCCGGAAAAGGCGGGGGATTTCGGCTGGTGGGCGCTGCAATTTGGGGCTGGTCGTTCATGCCAAGCTCGCCTATCGGGTCGCGGACGGTGCTGCAAGTCTTTGCGGCGCTGCGGACGGGGCGGCACATGACCCGCCGACCCCGCTGCTATTGAACAGGAATTGCCATGTCTTGGACCGACGAGCGCATCGACCAATTGCGCACCATGTGGGAAAAAGGGCTGACCGCCAGCCAGATCGCCGACGAACTGGGCGGGGTCAGCCGCAACGCCGTGATTGGCAAGGCGCATCGCCTGGGGCTGAAGGCCCGGCCTTCGCCCGTCAAGGCCGCCGATAGCGCCAAGGCCGCCAAGCCTGCGCCCGCCCCGCGCGCGGCAGCCCCTGCCCCGGCGGCTCCCGCTCCGCGCGCGGCCGCTCCGGCGCGACCGGCGGCCCCGGCCCCGGCACCCGTGCCTGCCCCGCAACCCGCCACGCCCGCAGCGCCGCCTGCGCCTGCTGCGGCCGAAACGCTGCGCGCTGATACGCCGCGCATCGTGTCCATCGGCCCCGGCGGCTTCATTCGCCAGGGTCCCGGCGAGCAACAGGCCCCCATCCCCCCGGCCCCGCCGCGCCGCCTGGTCCCGGCCAAGCCCAGCCCGGAAATTGCGGGCAAAACCAGCCTGCTCGACCTTAACGACCGCATCTGCCGCTGGCCGATGGGGCACCCGGGCGAGCCCGATTTTCATTTCTGCGGGAACCCGGTCAATCCAGGCTTTCCCTATTGCGTCGAACATTGCGGCCGCGCGTATCAGGCGCAAATGCCGCGCGGCACCCGCCGCCCGCCGCCGCCGCCGCCCTTTGGCGGCCCGCGCGTCCGTTAACAGCCGCCCGCTTGCAAGGGAAACTGCGTGGGGTGCGGCGCGCTATTCGTGCTGCGCTGGCCAAAGACGTTGATTGATCGGGCCGGTGACGCCGCTGGACAGGCGCGCCGCGCGCACCCTATAGCAACGGCATGAGTCATGATTTGTTCGACAGCAAGGCGACCGCCGCCGATAGCTACAATGCCTCGCAGATCGAGGTGTTGGAGGGGCTGGAGCCCGTCCGCCGCCGTCCCGGCATGTATATCGGCGGAACCGACGAGCGCGCGCTCCACCATCTCGCCGCCGAAGTGCTCGACAACAGCATGGACGAGGCTGTCGCGGGCCATGCCACGCGGATCGAGGTGACGCTGGAGGCGGGCAACCGGCTGACCATCACCGACAATGGCCGGGGGATTCCCGTCGATCCGCACCCCAAATATCCCGGCCAATCGGCGCTGGAGGTCATCATGACCACGCTCCATTCGGGCGGCAAGTTTGAGGGCAAGGCCTATGCCACCTCGGGCGGGCTGCACGGCGTGGGAATCAGCGTCGTCAACGCTCTGTCATCCGAAACGGTGGTGGAGGTGGCGCGGGCCAAGACGCTGTTCCGGCAGAGTTTTGCACGCGGTGTGGCGCTGGGCCCTGTTGCCGAACTGGGCCCCACCCCCAATCGGCGCGGCACATCGGTCAGCTTTGTGCCCGACCCGGACATTTTTGGCGAACATGGTCGGTTCAAACCGGCGCGGCTGCACCGGCTGGCGCGGTCCAAGGCCTATTTGTTCGCGGGCGTCGAAATCCGCTGGAAATGCGCGCCCGAGTTGATCGGGGACGATACGCCCACCGAGGCCGTCTTTCAATTTCCGGGCGGGCTGGCCGACCATCTGCGCGATCAGTTGGGCAGCCGCGAATGCGCCAGCGCCGAACCCTTTGTCGGGCGTCAGGATTTCCCCGACGAGGGCGGGCGCGCCGAATGGGCCATTGCCTGGCCGCTGTGGTCGGACGGCAGCTATAGCTGGTATTGCAACACCATCCCGACGCCTGCGGGCGGGACGCATGAGGCGGGGCTGCGCGCGGCCTTGACCAAGGGCCTGCGCGGCTTTGGCGAACTGGTGGGGCAGAAAAAGGCAGCGCAAATTACCGCCGATGATGTGTTCAACGGCTGCGAGCTGATGCTGTCGGTGTTCATCCGCGATCCCCAATTTCAAAGCCAGACCAAGGACCGGCTAACCTCGCCCGAGGCGGCGCGGCTGGTCGAAAATGCGGTGCGCGACCATTTTGACCATTTTCTGTCCGACAATATGGACCGGGGCCGCGCGCTGCTGGGCCTGGTGCTCGACCGGATGGACGAGCGGCTGAAGCGCAAGGCCGAACGGGAAGTGAAGCGCAAGACGGCGACCAGCGGCCGCAAGCTGCGCCTGCCCGGCAAGCTCACCGATTGTGCCAATGACGGGCCCGAAGGCACGGAATTGTTTATCGTCGAAGGCGACAGCGCAGGCGGCAGCGCCAAACAGGCGCGCGACCGCAAGACCCAGGCCATCCTGCCCATTCGCGGCAAGATTTTGAATGTCGCCAGCGCCAGCGCCGACAAAATCCGCGCCAATCAGGAAATTGCCGATCTGACACTGGCGCTGGGGTGCGGCACGCGCAAGGATTGCGATGCCGACCGGCTGCGCTATGAAAAAATTGTCATCATGACCGACGCCGATGTCGACGGCGCGCATATCGCAACCTTGCTGATGACCTTTTTCTTTCAGGAAATGCCCGACATTGTCCGGCGCGGGCACCTGTATCTGGCGCAGCCGCCGCTCTATCGTTTGTCGGCGGGCAGCCTGTCGGCCTATGCCCGCGACGATGCGCACCGCGCCGAATTGGAAGCGACGCTGTTCAAGGGCAAGCGCGTCGAGGTGGGCCGTTTCAAGGGGCTGGGCGAAATGAACCCTGGGCAATTGCGCGAAACGACAATGGACCCGGCGACGCGCGGGATGCTGCAAGTGATCCTGCCGCAGGAATATGAAGGGCGGCATCAGGTGAAGGATCTAGTCGACCGGTTGATGGGCAAGCATCCCGAGCATCGGTTCCAGTTCATTCAGGCCAATGCCGCCAGCATTGATGTTGAGGCGATTGACGCATGACCCGGCGCGCGCGTTCGCGGCGGCTGCTGAGCCTTGCCATGGCTGCTGCGGTGGTCGCGCCCGTCCCGCTCGCTGCACAGCCTGGCCCAGCCGCGCCACCGGCCCCCACCCCCGCGCCCGCCCCCGCACCCTTGGCCAGCCTGACGGATCGCGCGGCGCAGCTGCTCGCTGTGCTGCGCGGGGAAATGGGCTTCACCGCCTTTTTCACGCCCGAATTTCTGGCCGCTGTCCCCGCCAGCCAGCTGGAGGCGGTCAACGCCAGCCTGAAGGCGCAATATGGCGACGCGCAGGCGGTGGCCAAGGTGGAGGCGCGCGACGCCACCAGCGGCACCGTGTTGATCGCCTTTCCCAAGGGCGTCGGCCAATTCCGCATGACGATTGACCCCGCGCAGGGCGGGCTGGTCGCCGGATTGCTGGTCGCGGGCTTTGAAAGCAGCGGCGACAGCGCCGAGGCGATCATCGCCGAACTGGCCGCGCTGCCGGGCAGCAGCACTATGGTGGTGGCCGAATTGGGCAGCGATGCCCCGCGCCTGCTCCATGCGCACCGGGCCGATACGGTCCATGCCATTGGGTCGACCTTCAAACTTTATCTGCTCGCTGAGCTGGCCGATCAGGTGCGCCGCCGCAAGCTGGGGTGGGACCATGTCACCACCGTGTCGCGGAAAAGCTTTTCGTCGAAGGCCACCGAAAACTGGCCAACCGACGCGCCGGTCACGCTCCACACCCTGGCCAGCTGGATGATTTCGGTCAGCGACAATGGCGCGACCGACAGCCTGCTTGACGTGCTGGGCCGCGATGCCGTGGGCCGGCGGCTGACCGCCATCGGCAACAGCGTCGCCGCCCGCAACCTGCCCTTGCTGAACACGGTAGAGGCCTATGCGCTCAAGGCGTCGGCCAATGACGCGCTGCGCAGCGAATTTCTGGCCGCCGACGAACGGCGGCAGCGCGCTCTGCTCGACACCGCCGCCGACCGCCTGACGCTCGAGGCGATCAGCGGTGACATGTTCGTTGGCAAGCCGCTGCACATCGACAGCATCGAATGGTTTGCCAGCGGCCAGGATCTGGTGCGCCTGCTCGACCATCTGCGCGTCAGCGGCGGGCCGATGGCGCACGGTTTGATGGCCATCAACCCCGGCCTGACGCGCGATGCGGCGCAGCGCTGGTCCTATGTCGGTTACAAGGGCGGCAGCGAGGCCGGGGTCATTTCGATGAGCTATTTGCTCAAGGGCCAATCGGGACGCTGGTATGCGCTGACGGGCAGCTGGAACAACAGCGCCGCGCCCGTGGACAATGCCCAATTCGCCGCACTGATGCAGCGCATGGCCGACCAATTGGCACGGGAAGATGGGGCTGCGCGTTAAGTCACAGCATCAGCACCCAATCCCGTCACCCCGGGCGCGACCCGGGGTCCAGCTTTGTCGGGCAACGGCGCGGAGGCAAGCTGGACCCCGGCTCGGGGGCCGGGGTGACGATTCGAGCAAGTTTCTTCGCACCCTATGGGTCAGGCGGTGAGCGCTGCCACCAGCGCCTTGACCTTTTTCTGCCGCCACTGCGGCGTCGGCGCGACCAGCCAATAGCCAAGGCGGCTTGGCTGGGCATCGCCCAGTGCCAGCACCCGGCCCGCCGCAAGATCGGCCTCAGCCAGCAGTGCGGGCACGCAGGCCTGCCCCAGGCCATTGGCCGCCGCGTCGATGGCAAGCCCGGCGTCCGCCAGTCGCAGCGCGGCCTCGCTCTTGGCGATGGGGCATCCCGGCCAGGCGATCCGGGTGCCGACGGCGGCCCCGGGACCGGCGACCATCACCATCGCGCCCGCAGCCAATGCCGTGCCTTCATGCTCCCCCGGCCCATCGGCCAGCCAGATGGCAAGGTCCAGATTGGCCTCGGTAAAATCAATCGGCTGATCGGCGGCGACCAGGGTGAAGCGGACATCGGGCACCTGCTGGCTGAAGCGCGCGAGGCGGGGGGCGAGCCATTTTGCGGTAAAGTCACGCGGCGCAGCGATGGTCAGCGATTGCGAGCTTTGCCCCGCCTGCATTGCGCGCACCGATTCCTCGAACATCAGGAACCCCTGACGCAGGGCATCCAGCCCTGCCTCGGCCTCGCCCGTCAGCTCCAGCCCCTTGGACGTGCGGCGAAACAGCACCAGGCCCAGCATATCCTCCAGCGCGCGGATCTGTTGCCCCACGGCGGCAGGAGTGACCGCAAGCTCGTCAGCCGCCTTGGTAAAGCTGAGGTGCCGCGCCGCCGCGTCAAACACGCGCAGCCCATTGAGCGGCAAATGGGTGCGCTTCATGACGCCAGCGTGGGCGCAACCAGCGGGAAATGCGGAATGGCGACCAGGAAATGGCGGTCGTCGCCATCGACCATTTCATAGCTGCCGACCATCGATCCTTCGGCGGTGGTCAGCGGGCATCCGGACACATAATCATAGCTGCTGCCCGGCGCGATGATCGGCTGCACCCCGACCACGCCTTCGCCCATCACCTCGTGCACCTCGCCCGTGCCGTCGATGATCCGCCAATGGCGGTTGAGCAATTGCACCGGCAGCTCGCCGTCATTTTCGATGCGGATATGATAGGCCCAGAACCAGCGTTTCAGCCCCGGCTGCGACTGTTCGGGCAGAAAGGACACTGACACGCGCACGGTGACGCCATCGGTCGTCTGAGCAAAGGGGAAGAGCGCATCGAGCATGGCGACAGGTTCGCCTAAAGTCCCGCGCGGGTCAATGCCCGGTCCAGGTCCTCGATCAGATCGGCGGGATCCTCCAGCCCGACATTCATCCGCAGCATTCCTTCGACCACGCCCATGTCGGCGCGTGCCTCCTCCCCCACACTGTGATGGGTGGTGGACGCCGGGTGGCACATCAGGCTGCGCGAGTCGCCGATATTGTTGGAAATGTCGATGAGGTCGAGCGCATTGAGCAGCGCCATGGCCTGCGCGCGCCCGCCGTCGATGACAAAGCTGAAAATCGGGCCGCAGGCGCGCATTTGCGCGGCGGCCAGATTGTGCTGCGGATGGCTGGGCAGACCCGGGTGGAGCATCTGGGCCACGCGACCCTCCAGAAACCGGCCCACCGCCAGCGCATTGTCCGATTGCCGCATCGCGCGCAATTCCAGCGTTTCCAGCCCCTTGTGCACCACCCAGGCGTTGAATGGCGACAAATTGGGGCCGGTGTTGCGCTGAAAGGGAAGGAGCACATCGTTGATGAAAGCCGCGCTGCCGCACACGGCCCCGGCCAGCACGCGCCCCTGCCCCTCCATCAATTTGGTGGCGGAATAGGCGATGACGTCGGCACCGAACTCCAGCGGCCGTTGCAGCGCGCTGGTCGCAAAGGCATTGTCGACCACCGTCACGATGCCATGCGCGCGCGCCAGGCCACAGACAAAGGCCATGTCGACGATATCCATCGTCGGATTGGCCGGGGTTTCAAAGAAAAACACCTTGGTGTTGGGACGGATGGAGGCTTCCCAGGCCGCATTGTTGCGCCCGTCGACGACCGTGGTGGCAATGCCAAAACGCGGCAGCAGCGAATCGACCAGCCAGCGGCACGAGCCAAAGGCCGCCTTCGCCGCCACCAGATGGTCGCCGGCCGACAGCTGGCACAGCAGCGCAGTCGTCATCGCCGCCATGCCGGTGGCCTGGACCCGGCACGCCTCTGCCCCCTCCATCAGCGCGATGCGTTCCTCCAGCATCGCCACCGTCGGGTTTTGCAGCCGGGAATAGGTCATCCCCTCTTCATCGCCGGCAAAGCGCGCGGCGACGGTTTCGGCATTGTCATAGGTATAGCCGGAGGAGAGAAACAGCGCCTCCGACGTCTCGCCATGCTCGCTGCGCCAGGTGCCGCCGCGCACGGCCTGTGTCGCGGGCCGCCAGTTGCGGGTGACCGACCGGTCCAATCCTGTATGCTTCTTCATGCCGCCCCATCCGTTTCCAAGGCCCGCAGCACGGCATCGCCCAGTGCTTCGGTGTTCATCGTTCCGCCCAGATCGGCCCCGCGCGCGCCGCCTGCCAGCGCCGCCGCCACCGCGCGCTCAATCCGCGCGGCCTGGGCCTCTGCCCCGCCCGAATGGCGCAGCAGCATGGCCAGCGACAATATCATCGCCAGCGGATTGGCCACCCCTTGTCCCGCAATGTCCGGTGCGCTGCCGTGAATGGGTTCATACAGGCCCTGCGTGCCCGCGCCGAGCGACGCGCTGGCGAGCAGGCCAATGGAGCCGACGCACATGCTCGCCTGATCCGACAAAATGTCGCCGAACAAATTGCCAGTGACGATCACGTCAAACTGGCCCGGATTGCGCACCAGCTGCATCGCGGCATTGTCGACATACATGTGGGTCAGCGCGACATCGGGATAGTCCGCCGCGACGCCAATCACCACCTCGCGCCACAGCTGAGATGTTTCCAGCACATTTGCCTTGTCCACCGAACACAGCCGCTTGCCGCGCCCCTGTGCCGCGCGAAAGGCGACATGGGTGATGCGGCGGACCTCGCTCTCGCTATATGCCATGACGTCATAGCCCTGCCGCTCGCCCGCAGGGGTGGTGCGCATCCCCTTTTCACCGAAATAGACATCGCCGTTCAGCTCGCGCACGATCAAGAGGTCAATGGCGCGCGCCACCTCGGGCCGCAGCGCCGAGGCATCCTCCAGGCCCGCGAACAGCTTCGCCGGGCGCAAATTGGCGAACAGCCCCAATTCGGCGCGCAGGCCCAATATGGCCTGTTCGGGGCGCAGATGGCGGTCAACCGCGTCAAAGCGCGGATCGCCCACCGCGCCAAACAAGATGGCATCGGCGGCCTTCGCCTTGGCCAGGGTTTCGGGCGGCAGGGGGTGGCCGGTTTCGGCATAGGCCGCGCCGCCGACCAGCGCATGCTCCACCGCCACCTCCACGCCAAGCGCGTCCAGCACGCGCAGCGCCTGCGCCATGATTTCAGGGCCAATGCCGTCCCCGGGAAGGGCCAGGATTTTCATTCCAATTCATCCCTCTACCCCGTTTGCCCTGGGCTTGTCGAAGGGCTGTTCTTGTCTTTGACACCGTCAAAGAAAGGACGGTGCTTCGACAAGCTCAGCACAAGCGGAAGGGGATGGGGTCTTGGTTTGCCGACATGTCCCTATCCAGCCATCCTCTTTCACGCAACCGCCCTTTCCAGCCGCTCGATCAGCCGCGCGCGCGTTTCGGCGAGGGCATCGCGGCGACCGGCGAGCAGGTCGCGGGCCAGAAAATGGCCGGTCAGGCGCAGCGCCGTCAGTGCCGCTGCCCCATCCGCTTCGCCGCCGCCCAGCAAAAAGGGCGGCAGGGGCAACAGCCGCGCCTCCATGCCCATGGCGGCCGCGCGCGACACCGCGCCGCCCGATTTGGGGCTGACATAGGCGAGATCGCTGCGCGCGCCCGTCGCTACACATTCCTCCAGCGACAGCCCAAAGCCCAGCTCCGCCAGCAGCAGCAGTTCAAAGCGCGCCAGCGACCCGGCCCAGCCGCGCGCCGCCGGTGCCGCCACAATGGCATCAAGCAGCGCGGCCAGCATGGCGTGGAGGCGCGGCATCGGCATGGCGTCGGGCAGCGTCGCCGCGGTCAGCGCCGTCGCCCAGTCAATCGCCGCCGCTGGCAAGGGCTCGTCGAGCAGCGGGGCGCGGCTGGTCAGCAAATCCACCGTTGCCCCGGCGAGTTGCCCTTCGGTGCGGGCGCGCAATTCGGCGGTCACCACATTGCCGGGCACCAAAATGGGCCGCATCGTGCGCGATCGCCCGCCGCGCACATAGGCCGGCACCAGCCCGGCATCGCGCGTCATCAACCGGACAATCGCCCCATGTTCGCCGTGCGCACGCACCGCGCAGACAATCGCTTCGGCCTTCAGCGCCGCCATTCAGCGCGCTTCGGGGTGAAAATGATCATAGATCTGCTGCGCCACCGTGGCGCTGACCCCAGGCGCGCGCTGCAAATCCTCCAGGCTGGCGTTGCGCACCGCGCGCGCCGTGCCAAAATGCATCAGCAGCGCCTTTTTGCGCGCCGGACCGATGCCGGGCACCTCGTCCAGCGGCGAACTGGCCATCGCCTTGGCCCGCTTTTGCCGGTGCGCACCAATGGCAAAGCGGTGCGCTTCGTCGCGCAGCCGCTGGATGTAGAAGAGCACGGCATGGTTCGGCGGCAGCGTGAATTCGCGGCCATCGGGCAAATAAAATGTCTCGCGCCCGGCATTGCGGTCGGGGCCCTTCGCCACCCCGATATAGGGCAGATCGTCGATCCCCAGCTCGGCCAGCATGGCTCCTGCCGCCGACACCTGCCCCTTGCCGCCGTCAATCAGCACCAGATCGGGCCATTCGCCCTTGTCGCGGTCGGGGTCCTCCTCCATCGCGCGCGAAAAGCGCCGCGCAAACACCTCGCGCATCATCGCAAAATCGTCGCCGGGGGTGGTGCTGTCGGACTTGATATTGAACTTGCGATAGGCGCCCTTGATCCAGCCATTGGGGCCCGCAACCACCATCGCGCCCAGCGCATTGGTGCCCTGAATATGGCTGTTGTCGTAAACCTCAATCCGTTCGGGCGGCGCGGGCAGGTCGAACAGATCGGCCAGTTCGCGGCCCAGTCGCGCCTGCGTCGTTGTTTCCGCGAGCCGCCGGTCCAGCTCTTCGGCGGCGTTGCGCGATGCCTGTTCAATCAGGCGGCGGCGCTGGCCGCGCTGCGGCACGCTGATGTCCACCTTGCGGTCGGCGATGCTGCCCAGCGCCTCGGCCAGCAGCGCCGCCTCATCGGGATTGCGATCCACCAGGATCAGCGGCGGCGGCGGCACGGCTTCGTAAAATTGCACCAGAAAGCTGGCGAGCACTTCGGCCTCGGGCACGCCGCCGACATGCGCGGGCACAAAGCTGCGGTGCCCCCAATTCTGGCCGCCGCGAATGAAAAAGGCGCTGATGCACAGCGACCCGCCCTTGGCCGCCAGCGCAAAGACATCGACATCGCCCAGCCCGTCGGCGTTCACCGCCTGCGACCCTTGGATGAAGGTTAGGGATTTCAGCCGGTCGCGGTAAACCGCCGCCAGCTCATAATCCATCGCCTCTGCCGCCCGGTCCATCGCCGCGCCCAGCCGCTTTTGCACGGCGGTTGACTTGCCGCCCAGAAAATCCTGCGCATCGGCAATCAGATCAGCATAATCGGCGCTGGAAATGCGCCCGACGCACGGCGCGCTGCATCGGCGGATTTGATAGAGCAGGCACGGACGCGAACGATTGGCAAAGAAGCTGTCGGTGCAGCTGCGCAGCAGAAAGGTTTTTTGCAGCGCATTGAGCGTCCGATTCACCGACCCCGCGCTGGCGAAGGGGCCATAATAGCGCCCCTTTGCCTTGCGCGCGCCGCGATGTTTTTGAATGCGCGGAAATTCATGGTCGGCGCGCAGCAGGATGAAGGGGAAGCTTTTGTCGTCGCGCAGCAGCACATTATAGGGCGGGCGGTAGCGTTTGATGAGCTGGGCTTCGAGCAGCAGCGCCTCGGCCTCGCTGCCCGTGGTGACGATTTCCATGCTGCGCGTCTGCGCCACCATCCGCTGGAGCCGCGATGGCAGGCGCGCAATCTGGGTATAGTTGGTCACCCGGCTTTTCAGCGCGCGCGCCTTGCCGACATAGAGCACCTCGCCGCGCGCATCGAGCATGCGGTAAACGCCGGGGCGCACGGGCAAGGTGCGCACGACCCCGCGAATGATTGCTGCCCCGCGCTCCAGGTCCGGCTGATCACCGCCGCCCTCGCCGCGCACGACATAGGTGGCCTTGTCCTCATGAAAGCGGTCGGGGGCGTGCGGGCGATGCATCATGGTTTCATTAGGCGAGCCGCGCGCTTCATGCCATAGCTGTGCCAACAACAAAGATGGGGATCGCGATGGATTTGGCAGGAAAGCTGGTGCTGGTCACCGGCGGCACCGACGGCATTGGCCGCGAACTGGCGTTGCAGATGCGGGCGGCGGGGGCGACGCTGCTGGTCAGCGGGCGGTCGCACGACCGGCTTGCCGCGATGCGCGAGGCGGGGTTTGAGGCGATCGAGGCCGATCTGTCGACCCCGGCGGGCATCGACACGCTGGTTACCGCCGTGGGGGAGCGGCCGCTGGCGGTGCTGGTCAACAATGCCGGGTCGGGCAGCATTTATGAACCCGACCGCATCTGTTCGCTGGAGGATGCATCGGCGTGCATTCGGCTCAACCTCGATGCGCCCATCCGGCTTATTACCCACCTCCTGTCCCGGCTCCGCGCGCAGCCGGTCGCGGCCATCGTCAATGTCACCTCGGGCCTTGCCCTTGCGCCGCGTGCGGGCGGGTCGGTCTATTGCGCGACCAAGGCGGGGCTGCGCAGCTATACCCAGGCGCTGCGCCACCTGCTCAAGGACAGCAATGTGCGGGTGATTGAGGCGTTGCCGCCCGTTGTCGACACCAAGATGACGGCGGGCCGCGCCAGCCGCAAAATGCCCGCCGCCGCCTGCGCCGCCGAAATTGTGCGGGGCATTCAGGCGAACAAGACCGAAATCAATGTGGGCATGGTCAAGCTGTTGCAGCTGGTCAACAGCATCTCCCCCGCGCTTGCCCGGCGGGTGATGATCGGGTTTTAGGGTCAGGACCCATTAGATCAGGATGACGTTAGATTGAATCGTCACCCTGAACTTGTTTCAGGGTCCATGGCGCAAGGGTGCGGCATCGCTCCATGGATGCTGAAACAAGTTCAGCATGACGGACTGGATCAACCTAATGTCATCATGCTCTAGGGTCAGGACCCATTAAACCCACTTATCGTCGTCCTGAACTTGTTTCAGGACAACAAGCAGCCAGTCGTTCGTTGTCCTGAAACAAGTTCAGGACGACGATGGTTCGGGAATCAGGTCTCCCCTGCACAGGGGCGACGCTCAGCCCTTCGCCAGGGCCTTGATGGCCTTGTCGACCTGCGCCTTGTCGGCGGCGGCGTCGTGCTTGGCGGCAATCAGGGCGGCGGCGGCTCCCGTGGCCGCGCGGGCGGCGGCGGCGCGGACTTCGGCCAGCGCGGCGGCCTCGGCGGCGCTGATGCGATCCTCGGCCATTTTCTTGCGCCGGGCGATCAGCGCGCTAGTGTCGGCCTTGGCCTTGTCCAGCAAGGCGGCGGCTTCGGCCTCGGCCCGGCTGCGCATTTCGGCCGCTTCGGCTTCGGCACCAGCAATTTTGGCGGCATATTCGCCCTTGAGCGCCTCGGCCTCGGCGCGCAGTTTGTTCGCCTCGGTCAATTGCGCGCTGATGGCGGCAATTTTGGCATCAAGCCCGGCGGCAATCATCGCCGGCACCTTTTTCCAGAGCAAAATGCCCAGGAACACCAGCATCGCGATGGACACCCACACGGTCGCGTCCAGGCCGAATGCCTTGGGCTTGGCGCCTTCCGCTGCGAACAGGACCAGCATATCAACCATGCATCACCGCCTTCACTGCCTTGCCCGCTTCGGCCGCCGAAACTTTCGCGCCGGTCAGCCGGGCGACGATATCCGCCGCCGCTTCGGCGGCCACGGCCTCCACCTCGGCCAGCGCCGACGCCTTGGCTTCACCCAGCGCCATTTCGGCGGCGCTCAGCTTGGCGGCAAGGTCGGCGTCGGTCTTGGCCAATTTCTTTTCGGCCTCGCGCGCGGCGCTGTCCTTGGCGGCCTGCACCGCCTTGGCGGCTTCGGCACGGCTGCTATCAAGCGTTGCGCGATATTGCGCGTCCAGCGCATCGGCGTCGGCATGCGCCGCTTTCGCCGCTGCCAGATCATCGGCAATCTTGCGGTCCCGCAAGTCCACCGTCGCTTCAATCTTGGGAAGCATCCCGCGACCAATGACAACATAAATGCCGCCGAAAACGACGAGCAGCCAGAACAGCTGCGACAGCAGATACCAGCTGTCTTCGCTAAGCTGAGCGATCTGGGGCATGGGTGTGGGCCTTGCGCGTTGGGAAATGTTCAGGGGCTGGTCCGGGCAGCAACGGGCAAAGCCGCCGCGCCCGGACCCGCCAATCAGACGACGAACAGCAGGATCATCGCAACCACGAACGCCAGCAGGCCGAGCAATTCGGCAGCGGCGAAGCCGATGAACAGACGGCCCTGCTGACCATCAGCGGCCGCCGGATTGCGCAGCGCGCTTTCCAGGAAGCTGCCGAAAACATTGCCCACGCCGATGGCGGCCATACCGGCACCGATGGCGGCCAGACCGGCCCCGATCAGCTTTGCTGCTTCTGCGTCCATGATAAAACTCCTTAAGGAAATAATGGGTTGGTAGGATTAGTGAAGATTGACCGCGTCGTTCAGATAGAGCGACGTGAGCAGAGCGAAAACATAGGCCTGAATGCCCGCGACGAGCAGTTCAAGCGCGCTGATCCCGATCATCAACGTGAAGCTGAGCACCGAGACGACCGAGCCGACCACCAAATTGTCGGCGTTGAAACCGTTGATGACAAAGCCCGACAGCACCTTGAGCAGGACGTGCCCCGCGGTCATCGCGACGAACAGCCGCAGGCCGAGCGAAAAGGGCCGGATCATGAACGAGATGAACTCGATCACGGCGATGAAGGGGATCATCGGCAGCGGCGTGCCGTGCGGCACAAAGAGCGAAAAGAAGTGGAGGCCGTGCCGCCAGAAGCCGACGACCAGCACGATCGAGAAGCTGAGCACCGCCAAGATGCCGGTCACCGCAATATGACTGGTGACGGTGAAGGGGTGCAGCCCGAGCACGCCGAGCGGCAGCATGCCGAGCAGGTTGCAGAAGAGGATGAACATGAACAGCGAAAAGACATAGGGCGTGAATTTGCGCCCTTCCTGACCAATATTCGCCGTCATCATGCTGGAGATAAAGCCCGTGAAGCCTTCGACAGCGGCCTGCCAGCGGCCAGGCACCAGCTCGCGGCGCATCCCGCCCCACATGAACAGGCCAAGCAGCACCGCCGCGACCAGCATCCACAGGGCGCTGTTCGTGAACACAATGTCATAGCCCGCAAGGTTGAAGCTGCCCAGCGGGGTCACTTCAAATTGCGACATGGGGTCGATCTTGCCGGATTCTTCTGCGGCCACGGACAATCACTCCACCTGAAACGCGAACGGGCCTGAACCATGGCCCGCAGTGAATTGAGCAACCGGCTATTTCTTCGGCGGGGCCGACAGCCGGATGATGTTTCTGAACGCCACGATGATGCCCAGCACCAGCATGACGAGCAGGCCCCAGGGGGTCGTGCCGAAGAAACGGTCGATCAGCCAGCCGAACAGGGCCCCGCCAATCAATCCGCCCAACAGCTCGGCCAGGACGCGGTTGCCGAGCCGGTAATTGGCATCGGTTTCCACCCCGGCGGATGCAGCCGTCCGCTCCGCTTCGGCGGCTTCGGCCCGATCCAGCCGCTGTTCCAGCGACGTCAGGCGCGAATCCTCCGAAGGCTTTTCCGGATCGCTGCCGGTCCCTGTCATTTCGTGCAAACCCCTGCAAAAACCGGCTTTCCAACGAATACCAGCTATGCCGAAACAGCCCGAAAAAGGCACAGGGCCCCTAAGGCGCGGCCCGTTTAGAAATGCGTCTGCATGAAGTCAACCGCATGTGGTTGCAGCGCACAAAAAAGGGACCGCCGCAGGCAGGGCCCACGGCGGTCCAACCCGCTTGTCAAAAGCGTTGGGGTCAGGGGCAGCGCGGGTCGCGCTCGGGCGGCCCGGCGTCGCGGGTCAGCCAATTGCCGGCCGGGCCCTGATATTTCTCACCCGGTTTGGTGCGGGCAATCAGATTACAGCCGCTGGTGAAGGCAAATTGCTCCACCGTCGAACTGCTCGCCGCCGCGCTGCGGGTATAGGCATCCTTGCGCTTGATGTTGAGGTCGAGCACCAGCGCGCGGATTTCCGGGGTCGGCGGCGTCACATGGCCCAAATAGCCGTCGGTCTTTTCCCCGATCAGGCCGCTGGTGCGCGCCGCTTCATAGGCCGGGTCGCGCTGCGCCTGCGCGGCGCTGCCCAGCATCAAAGCCGCACCCATGGCGGCCAGGGCCATCAATTTCGGGCTGTTCATCGTCGTCTCCATCAGAAAATCTCGCTATTCTGTTCAATCAATTTGCGCGCATCGCCGTCCAGTCGGTACACAATTTCCTGCCGGATGTTGATGTTGAGGTTGATCTCAATCGGCTTGTCGGGCGTGTCGATCTGAACACAGGCCGGCAAGACGGTGGCCATCATTACGGCTCCCAGGCTCTTGAACCAAAAAGATACGTCGCGCGCTTCATGGGGCGATGTCATGGCACAGTCTCACTTTCCGCAGGCTGAACGGGCGGGTCTTGGCTCGATTTTTGCGCAGCGATCAGCGCCGGCAAATTCTGGTCGATCAGGATAGAGGGGTCATAGAAGCTTTTCGCCGAGCTCAGCAATTGGCGAAAGGGCGCGTTGATCCGGACATTGAACACGATGGGCAGCTTTTCAATCTGGCACGTGATCAGGTTGCGGCTGGCGCCATCGCCCTGTTTCAGCCCGACAATCTTGACGTCCGTGGCCATTTCGCCATCGAGGTCGCCGTTCAGCGTGATCGTCATATCCTCATAGCGCAGCGCCTTCAGCATGTTGAAGGCGAAATTGGCGAAGGTGCCCAGATTGTAATTGCTGAGTTCCCCGACATAGGCGACCTGCCCGCCGCCGGGCCGCGCCACAAGCTTGCCATCGACAATGCGCCCGCCCAACCCGCTGAATTCCACCGGCAACACGCCGTCAAACACGCCGCTGGCGTTGATATTTTCAAAGCCAAGCTCGGTCAGGAACACCGCCGCATCGACGCCGCGCAGCTCAAATTCCAGCCGCCGCACGGCGTTTACGTCGAAATCCAGCACCGACGGCTTCAGCACCAATTCGCCCCCGGCAAAGGGCCAGCGCCCGCCTTCGATCTGGATCCGCGTCGCGTCGAGCAGCTGATAGTCAATGGTCCCGCCAAACACCGGAAAGCCAGGATTGACTTCATCCAGGCTGATGCGCTGACCCGGTGCAGAGCGCAGCCCCAGCAGATCATCGAACACGATGGTCGTGCTCGCCCCGCGCACCGACCCAAAGGCGGCGGCGAAATTGCTGCCCGCCGTGGTGAAGGTGCCCGTCGAGGTCACGCCGTCGGGCGTCCAGTCGATCCGCCCGCGACCGGCCAGAGTGCCTTCGGCGTTGGCAATCACCCCCAGCGCCAGCGGCGTAAGGTCGACCGGCTGAAACCCGTCGTTAAAGCGCATCGACATGATGAGGAGATCGGCCCCGCCGCTGCTGCTGGCAAAGGCGTGGCGCAATTCGCTGCGGCCAATGGGCGTGCCCGTTTCCTTTTCGGCAAAGCTGGCGGCGGCGTCGATCACGCCGTCCTGAAAGCGTAAGCTTGCATCGGTGCTGATCAACGGATTGATGCGCGGCGGGGCTTGCTGGTCGCTGACCGTCAGCCCGCCGTTCAGCGTCAGCAGGCCGCCATCCCACTGCCAATCGCCGCCGATTTCGGTCATGGAAAGCGGGATGGTGCCAATTTCGCCCGCCGCCTGCTCCAGCCGCCCGGCAAAGCCGCTGGCGGTCGCCGCGCCATCGATGCGCAGCGCGGTAAAGTTGGTGGCGGCATCGCCCTCCCCCACCGCCACCGCCAGCGCATCGAGCGCAAGCTGACCGCCCGCGAGCCGATAGGCAAAGCGGGTGGCGGTGGCGACAAAGGCGCTGTCCCCGGTTCGCCCGGTCAGGCGCGGTTGCGGCACGCGCACTTCGCCAACCAGTTGGCCGCCGCGCCAGCCGATCAGCGGCTGGCCTGGTGCCGAGCAGAGTTGCAGCGCGGTGCCGCCCAGCCGCGCCCCCGCCAGCGCCGCGCTGGCCACGGTCACGCGCTGACATCCCCCGGCCAGCGCGATTTGGCCCGCGCGGTCGATGCTGACATCCAGCGCCATGGCCAGGCCGTTGACTTGCCCGCCCGCCACCGGCCCGCTGAACAGCGCCCGGCTGGTGAGCCGCACCGGCCCTTGCCCGCGCCGCGTCAGCGTCACCGGCGTCAGCGTCAGGCGCGTTGCCCCGGCCACCAGCGGCGCGAGCGTCAATCGCCCGTCGAGCGAACCGCCAGCGCCGACGCGCAGCGCCAGCGCGGTGCGCGGAATGCCGCCGCCAGCGAGCTGCCAGCGGCCATCGGCTTGCCAGTCGAGCCCTTTTGCACCGCGCGCGATCCGAATCCGGCTGGTGGCATCGCCGCTCAGCCGCACGCCGCCGCGCCCGGACCCGGTCACATTGGTGATGGTCAATGCCTGGTCGGCAAGGGCCAGATCGGCCGTGCCCGCGACATCACCCAGCGCGTCGATGGCGGCGCGGCCGTAGCGGCGGCCCAGCGCCACCAGCGGATGCCCCTCACCCGCCAGCGCCGCGGTCCAGGGCCGGCGCTGCGCCGGGTCGAGCGCGGCGCCGGTAAAGCGCAGCGCGGCCGTTCCGGTGACATCGCTCTTTGCCAGGGTGGCGGACCCGCGCAGCGTGGCGCTGGCGATGGTCGAGCCCGCCAGCGCCACGCGGTTGCCGCCAAGCGTGAAGGTCGCCTGCTGACCCGCCGCGCTCCCCTGAAAAGCGGTGTCGAGCGTGGTGCGGGCGATAGCCGCGTCGGCGGCCCGGATGCCGTCCACACCGCCCGCCAAATTGCCTGACCAGCGCGCCAGATCGCTCGACAGGGTCAGCGCCGCATCGATATCGCCCCGGCCCGCGCGCACCCCTGCGTTGGCGCAGGCCAATCCGGCAAAGCGCACCGGACCGGCAAAACGCACCACCCCGCCCTCGGTCCGGATGCGGCCATAGGCGGATGGCGCGGTCAGGCCGCAATCGGCCACCGTCAGCTCTGTCGCTGTGACCGCTGCCGTGCCCAGAAAGTTGCGGCGCAGCGGCCCCGACCCGTCGATGCTCAGGCCCAGCGCGCCCCAGGGCGTGTCGATTCGCGCCCGCGCATCGTCCAGCCCCAGCACCAGATCGGGCAGCTCGAACGCCTTGTCACTGGGCGGCGGTAGCAATTTGTCCACCTCGCCCAGCCGCAGCCGCTGCCCATCCCAGCGGCCATAGAGGCGAACGCCGCGCGCGCGCACCGCTTCCACCACCGGGCCCTGCCAGGTCCAGCCAATGTCCAGCTCGGCGCTGCGGGCGACCAGATCGGGGCGCTTGGGATCGCCCAGCACAATGTCGGACAATCGCTGGGTGCGCAGGCCAATGCTGTCGATGCGGTAGGTGGCGACAACCCCGCGCTTGCTCAGCTGGTCGGCCACCAGCCGGTCGGCGAGCGAGCCGCGCATCAGCCACAGGCCGCCACCCACCAGCAGCAGCGCACCGCCCGCCCACAACCAGCCGCGCCGACGCCGGACCGCCGGGGCCGCTTGCGGCGCTGGATCTGTGGCGGCGTCGTCCATCGCGCGCCTGTCTATGGGCGTTGAGCGTCAGCGACAAGCAGGTTATCGCTGGTCCGGTGACCCGCGACGACAGCCCGCCCGACCATCTTGGCCACCGCGCCCGCCTGCGCGACCGCTTGCTGGCGTCCAGCGGCGACGCGCTCGCTGATTATGAACTGGTCGAATATCTGCTGATGCTGGCGGTGCCGCGCCGCGACATGAAACCGCTGGCCAAGGCGCTGCTGGCCGAATTTGGCAGCCTGGCCGAACTGGTCAGCGCCGACCCCGAATCGCTGCGCCGCGTGCCGGGGATGGGCGACAGCACGGTGGCCGCGCTCAAGATTGTGCAGGCGACCAGCCTGCGCCTGTTGCAGGGCCGCGTCACCGGGCGGCCCATATTGGCGAGCTGGTCCGCGCTGCTCGACTGGCTGCGCGCCGACATGGGGCCGCTGGCGGTTGAGCGGATCCGCGTCCTCCACCTTGACGCGCGCAACCAGCTGATCCGCGCCGAAGTGGTGAGCGAGGGGACGGTCGATCAGTCCGCCATCTATGTCCGCGAAATCGCCCGCCGCGCGCTGGAACTGGCCTCCTCTGCCATCATCCTGGTCCACAACCACCCCAGCGGCAGCCCCGACCCCAGCCGCCAGGATATCGCCTTGACCCGCGCCATTGCCGACGCGCTGGGCAAGCTGGGCATCGCGCTGCACGACCATGTCATCATCGGCGGCGACGGGCATTACAGCTTTCGCGGCGCGGGCCTGCTGTAGGGCAGCCGAGCAGACAGGGACCTGCGCACCGATTGGACGCGCTGCGCCTGCGCTGCTAACGGCGCGGCGGTGCAATGATTCCTTGTTGAAAGGCCGATGATGGTTCCCCGCTATGCCCGCCCGGCGATGACCGCAATCTGGGACGCCGAAGCGCGCTTTCGCATCTGGTTTGAAATTGAGGCGCACGCCACCGACGCGCTGGCTGATCTGGGCGTCGTCCCGCAGGCGGCGGCGCAGGCGCTGTGGGATTGGTGGGCGACGAACCCGGCCATCGATGTTGCCGCCATCGACGCGATCGAGGCGGTAACGAAGCATGACGTCATCGCCTTTCTGACCTGGGTCGCGGACAATGTCGGTGACCAGGCCCGCTTCATGCACCAGGGGATGACGTCGTCCGATGTGCTCGACACCTGTCTGGCGGTGCAGCTGGCGCGGGCGAGCGACCTGCTGCTCGCCGACCTTGATGCCCTGCTCGCCGCGCTCAAGCGCCGCGCGCTGGAGCATAAATTGACCCCCTGCATCGGGCGCAGCCACGGCATCCATGCCGAACCCGTCACCTTTGGCCTGAAAATGGCAGAGGCCTATGCCGAGTTCAGCCGCTGCCGCGCGCGGCTGGTGGCGGCGCGGGCCGACATTGCGACCTGCGCCATTTCGGGCGCGGTCGGCACTTTTGCCAATATCGACCCGGCGGTGGAGGCGCATGTTGCCGCCAAGCTGGGGCTGAGCGTCGAGCCTGTCTCCACCCAGGTCATCCCGCGCGACCGGCACGCGATGTATTTTGCGACGCTTGGCGTCATTGCGTCGTCAATTGAGCGGCTGGCCACCGAGATCCGCCATTTGCAGCGCACCGAAGTGCTGGAGGCAGAGGAATATTTCAGCCCCGGGCAAAAGGGGTCGTCGGCCATGCCGCACAAGCGCAACCCGGTGCTGACCGAAAATCTGACCGGGCTGGCGCGGATGGTGCGCGCTTATGTCACCCCGGCGCTCGAAAATGTCGCGCTGTGGCACGAACGCGATATCAGCCATTCGTCGGTCGAACGCTATATCGGCCCCGATGCGACCATCACGCTGGACTTCGCGCTCGCGCGGCTGACCGGCGTGATTGACAAGCTGGTCGTTTACCCGGCGCGGATGCAGAAGAATCTCGACCGCATGGGCGGCCTTGTCCATTCGCAGCGCGTCCTCCTGGCCCTGACGCAAGCGGGGGCGAGCCGCGAACATGCCTATGCGCTGGTGCAGCGCAACGCGATGAAGGTGTGGGAATCCGACGGCGCGCTATCGCTGCTCGACCTGTTGCAACAGGATGAGGAGGTGACCGCGCTGCTCCCCGCCAGCGAAATCGCTGCGCGCTTTGACCTTGGCTATCATCTGCGACACGTCGACACGATTTTTGCGCGGGTTTTCGGCGAATAGCGCGCGGACTGGAAAAAGCGGCGCGGCTGGCTTAGCCTGTCGCCGCACTGCGGGAGGGAGAGGATCGGCATGGGCGCGCTGAAAACATTGATGTGGGTGGTCATTGCGGTGGGCATCGCCTTGTTTTCCATGGCGAACTGGTATGCCATCGACGTGCTGGTGTGGCCCGGCCTGACGCTGGAGACGCGCCTGCCCGCGCTGATCATCATCGCGTTTCTGGCGGGCGCGCTGCCGATGTGGGTGATGCTGCGCGCGGCGCGCTGGTCGCTGACCCGGCGGCTGGAAAACAGCGAACGGCAGCTGGCGGACCTGCGCGCGCTGGCCAATCGGCCGCCCGAACCGCCCCCGCCGCCCCCGCCGCCCCCGCCGCCGACACAGGCGATTGAGGGACTGACGCCATGAGCTCGCCGCTCTATCTGGCCATCGACACGCCGCATCTGGACGCCGCGCAAACGCTGGCGGCCAAGGTGCGCAACCATGTCGGCGGCTATAAGCTCGGCCTCGAATTTTTCTGCGCCAATGGGCATCATGGCGTGCATGAAATCGCCAAGCTGGGCCTGCCCATCTTTCTCGACCTCAAGCTCCACGACATCCCCAATACGGTGGCCAAGGCGGTGCAGGCGCTGCGTCCGCTCGAACCCGCCATATTGACCGTCCACGCCGCCGGTGGCCGCGCGATGCTGGAAGAAGCCAAGGCGGCGGCGGGCCACCACACCCGCATCGTCGCCGTGACGGTGCTGACCAGCCTCGACAGCGTGGACCTGACCGATATCGGTGTCGGCGGCACCCCGCATGATCAGGTGGAGCGGCTGGCCCGGCTGGCACGCGAATCGGGCTGCGATGGCATCGTCTGTTCGGGGCGGGAGGTGCGCGCCGCGCGCCGCGCCTGGCCCGGCGGCTTCTTTGTCGTCCCCGGCGTCCGCCCCGTCGACGGCAAGGTCGGTGACCAGAAGCGCATCGTCACGCCGCAGCAGGCCATGAACGATGGCGCGTCCATCCTGGTTGTCGGCCGCCCGATCAGCCAGGCCGCCGACCCCGACCTGGCCGCACGTGCGATCGAGGCGACGCTTTAGCCCATGGCCGTGCAGATCAAGATTTGCGGGCTGACCACCCCCGCCGCCGTTGACGCGGCGATTGCGCATGGGGCGAGCCACATCGGCCTGGTCCATTATGCGCCGAGCCCCCGCCACCTGGAGCTGGCCGCCGCGCGGCGCCTGCGCGATCAGGCGCATGGCAAGGTGAAGGTGGCGCTGCTGCTGGTCAATGCCGAGCCGCAGGCGGTGATCGACGCCATCGCTGCCGTGCGCCCGGACATCATCCAGTTTCACGGCAACGAAAGTCCGCAGTGGCTGGCCGCCGTGCGCCAACATGCGCCGGTGGGGGTGTGGAAAGCCTTTGGCCTGAAGGATCGCGCGGCGCTGACCCGCGCCGCCGCCTTTGCGGGGGCCGCCGACCGCATCCTGTTCGACGCCCCGGCGCAGGCGCTGCCAGGCGGCACTGGCACGCGCTTTGATTGGGATTTGCTGAGGGGCTATGACCACCCGCTCGATTGGGGCCTGGCCGGCGGGCTGGACCCCAGCAATGTCGCCGCCGCCGTCGCCGCGACCGGAGCGCCGCTGGTCGATGTTTCATCGGGCGTCGAAAGCGCGCCGGGCGTCAAGGATGTGGACAAGATTGCGGCATTCATTAAGGCGGTTCGCACCACCTGATGTAGCGCAAAATCACCGTAGCCTTAAACTTGTCGAAGGGCATGTCACGGCGAAGCGCGCTTCGACAGGCTCAGCGCTACGGTAATGGAAACAATGAACAAGCCAACCAACAGTTTCCGCACCCAACCGGACGAACGCGGCCATTTTGGCGAATTCGGCGGGCGCTTTGTCGCCGAAACGCTGATGCCACTGGTGCTCGACCTGGAGCGCGAATATCGTAAGAGCCAGGCCGACCCGGCGTTCGCCGAGGAATTTGACGATCTGCTGACCCATTATGTCGGCCGCCCCAGCCCGCTTTATTTCGCTGAACGGCTGACCGCCGATATCCGCAGCCGTGCCGCACCGGGCAAGGGCGCGGCCATCTGGTTCAAGCGCGACGAGCTCAACCACACCGGCGCGCACAAGATCAACAATTGCATTGGCCAGATTTTGTTGGCGCGCCGCATGGGCAAGACGCGGATTATTGCCGAGACCGGCGCGGGCCAGCATGGCGTCGCAACCGCCACCGTCTGCGCGCGCTTTGGTCTGCCCTGCGTCATCTATATGGGCGCGCGCGATATGGAGCGGCAGCAGCCCAATGTGTTTCGCATGAAGCTGCTCGGTGCCGAGGTGGTTGGCGTGGAATCGGGCGCGCGCACACTGAAAGACGCGATGAATGAGGCGCTGCGCGACTGGGTCGCCAACGTCCATGACACATTCTATATCATCGGCACGGCGGCGGGGCCGCACCCCTACCCCGAACTGGTCCGCGATTTTCAGAGCGTGATCGGGCGCGAGGCGCGCGCGCAGATGCTGGAGCGCACCGGTCGCCTGCCCGACCTGCTGGTCGCGGCGATTGGCGGGGGCAGCAACGCCATCGGCCTGTTCCACCCCTTCCTCGACGATGCCGAGGTTGCCATGCTGGGCGTGGAGGCAGCGGGCGAAGGGCTCGACCGCCGCCACGCCGCCTCGCTCTCCGGCGGGCGTCCCGGGATTCTGCACGGCAACAAAACCTATCTGCTCCAGGACGCCGATGGCCAGATTGACGAGGCGCATTCGATTTCGGCGGGCCTCGATTATCCGGGTATCGGCCCCGAACATGCCTGGCTGCGCGATATCGGCCGCGTCACCTATACCAGCGTGACCGACGACGAGGCGCTGGCCGCCTTCCAGCTGCTGTGCCGCACCGAAGGCATCATCCCTGCGCTCGAACCTTCGCATGCGATAGCAGCAGTGGAGCGCATCGCACTGAATATGAACGACGATCAAATCATCCTCGCCAATCTGTGCGGCAGGGGGGACAAGGATATCTTCACGGTCGCAGCGGCGCTGGGGACGGCGATATGATCGTGCCGAGCAAGATTTTCGTCATCCTGAACTTGTTTCAGGATAACGGGCCAAGCAGCTTTATGCTGAAACAAGTTCAGCATGACGAAAGCGGGGGACAAAGGGCTTTATGACCCGCCTTGCCGCTGCCTTTGCCAAGGCGCACCCTGCACTCGTCACCTTCATCACGGCGGGCGATGGCGACACCGCCGCCAATCTCGACGCGCTGGTCGCGGGCGGGGCGGATGTCATTGAGCTGGGGATGCCCTTTACCGACCCGATGGCCGATGGCCCGGCGATTCAGCTCGCCAATATCCGCAGCCTCGATGCCGGCACCACCACCGCCGATATCCTGCAACTGGCCCGCGATTTCCGCGCGCGTCACCCCGAAACGCCGCTCGTCCTGATGGGCTATGCCAACCCCATGACGATCAGAGGGGCCGACTGGTTTGCGGCGCAGTGCCGCGATGCGGGCGTTGATGGCGTCATCTGCGTCGATATCCCGCCCGAAGAGGATGACAGCCTGGGCCCGGCCCTGCGCGCGGCGGGCATTGCCCCCATCCGCCTTGCGACCCCCACCAGCGATGCCGCGCGCCTGCCGCAGATTTTGGCGGGGGCCAGCGGCTTTGTCTATTATGTCTCGGTCGCCGGAATCACCGGCAAGCAGCAGGCGGCACAGGCCAGCATCGATGCCGCCGTCGCCCGGCTCAAGGCCGCAACCCCCCTGCCCATCGCCGTGGGCTTTGGCGTGCGCACCCCCGACCAGGCCGCCGCCATCGCGCGCGTGGCCGACGGCGTGGTGGTGGGATCGGCATTGGTGGAGCTGGTGGCGGAATATGGCACGGATGCGCCCAGCTTCCTCGAAAACCATGTATCGGCTTTGGCCCAGGCCGTTCGGACAGCCCGGACCTGACCCCCTCCCCCGAATGTCCTGAGCTTGTCGAAGGACTGACCTTTCTTTACACCAGTTAAAGACAAGAACAGTGCTTCGACAAGCTCAGCACAGACGGGTGTGAAAACAGGGATAATGAGATGAGCTGGCTCAACCGCGTGCGCAATGCCCTGCCCTTTGGGGCCAAGCGCGATACGCCTGACAATTTGTGGCACAAATGCCGGGCGTGCGGGCAGATGGTGTTCGTCAAGGAGTGGCAGGACAATCTGTCGGTCTGCCCCCGCTGCGGCCATCATGACCGGATCGGGGCCAAGGAGCGGTTTGCGCAGCTGTTCGACGATGGCATTTACAAGGCCATCCCCGCCCCCGTCACCGCCGACGATCCGCTGAAGTTCAAGGACAGCAAGAAATATGTCGACCGGCTCAAGGCAGCGCGCGCCAGCACGGGCGACCGCGATGCCTTTGCCAGCGCGCATGGCCGGATTGGCGGGCGCGAGGCCGTGATCGGGGTGCAGGATTTCGCCTTCATGGGCGGGTCGATGGGCGTCGCGGTGGGCGAGGCGTTCATTGCTGGCGTCGAAACCGCATTGAAGCGCAAGGCACCCTTCATCGCCATCACCGCCGCGGGCGGCGCGCGGATGCAGGAGGGGATTTTGTCGCTGATGCAAATGCCGCGCACCACCGTGGCGCTGCATCGGCTGCGCCGCGCGGGCCTGCCCTATATTGTCGTGCTGACCGATCCGACGACGGGCGGCGTCACCGCCAGCTATGCGATGCTGGGCGATATCCATATTGCTGAGCCCAAGGCGCTGATCGGCTTTGCGGGCCAGCGTGTGATTGAAAACACGATTCGCGAAAAGCTGCCCGAAGGGTTTCAGCGCGCCGAATATCTGCTCGATCACGGGATGGTCGACATGGTGGTGGAGCGCAAGGATCTGGCCGCGACGCTCGCGCAGCTGATTGATTTTCTGGCCCCGGCCAAGGCGGCCTAAGCCCAATTGGCAGGGGCGGAATTAAGCTGTCATAAGCCATTGGAGCGGTAAACTGCGCCCATGCCCGACCATGCCATCAGCAGCGACCCCGCCGTCCAGGCCCAGCTTGACCGATTGAGCTGGCTGTCGCCCGGGCGCGATGTGCTGGGGCTGGACCGGATTGCGCGGTTGCTCGCCCGGCTCGGCCATCCGCAGAACGCGCTGCCGCCCGCGTTCCACATTGCCGGCACCAATGGCAAGGGATCGACGGCGGCCTTTCTGCGCGCCGCGCTGGAGGCGGCGGGCCTGCGCGTCCATGCCTATACCAGCCCGCATCTGGTGCGCTTCAACGAGCGTGTCCGCATCGCGGGCCAGCTGATCGACGATGCCGCGCTTGCCCCACTGCTCGCCGAAGTGATTGACGCGGGCGGCGATATCGCGCCCAGCTTTTTCGAGGCGACGTCCGCAGCGGCCTTCCTGGCCTTTGCCCGCACCCCCGCCGATGCGGCGGTGATCGAGGTGGGACTGGGCGGGCGGCTGGACGCCACCAATATTTTGCCCGGGCCGCTGGTCACCGGCATTGCCAGCCTGGGCATCGACCATAGCGAATTTCTGCTGGCCCCCGAAGCGGGGACGCCAACCGATCCGATGGCGCGCATCGCCTTTGAAAAGGCGGGGATAGCAAAGGCGGGGGTGCCGCTGGTGACGCTGGCCTATGGCGAAGCGGCGGCGCAGGCCGTCGCCGGACAGGCCGCTGCGGTGGGCGCGCCCCTGCTGGTGCAAAACCGCGACTGGGACCTGTCCCCTGCCGCCGATCACCATGTCTATCGCGACCGGCGGGGCAGCATTTTCCTGCCGCAACCGGCGCTGGCGGGGGCGCATCAGCTGGACAATGCCGGTTTGGCCGTCGCCATGCTGCGCGCGCAGGACCGGCTGGCGGTGGACCCTGCCGCGCTGTCGGCAGGGCTGCTGGGCGCGCGCTGGCCCGCGCGGCTGCACCGGCTGCGCCCCGGCCCCTTGGCGGCGCGCGCACCGCTGGGCGAATTGTGGCTCGACGGCGGGCATAATGGTGATGCCGCCCGGCGCATCGCCGCGCATTTCGCCCGCGACCTCGATGAACGCGGACCGATTGACCTGATCATGGGAATGCTGGCGAACAAGGATGCGGGGGAATTTCTGGCGGCCATGGCGCCGGTCACCCGCACATTGGTGGCGGTGCCCGTCCCTGGCCATGCCCATCACGCCCCCGAAGCGCTGACCGCGCTGGCCCGCGACAGCGGCATTCGCCATTTCGGCCAGGCCACCGATGTCCCGTCGGCGCTGGCCATCATCGCCACGCTGGCGCGCAAGGAACGCCCGGCGCGCGGCGTCGCCATCATGGGCTCGCTCTATCTGGCGGGCGACGTGCTGCGCCTCAACGACGAGCTGCCGGATTAGGGTGCGGCTCTACCGCGCCGCTGAACCCGCCGAGCCCATGCTGTCGTCGGCCAGCCCCGACCGGATCATCCACCAGAACAGCAAGATGCCGGGCACGGCGGCGGCGGTCGTCAACAAGTAAAAGCCGACATTGCCCAGGCTTTCCATCAACGTCCCGGCGGTGGTTCCCGTCAGGAACCGCCCCACAATGCTGGAAGCCGAGCTGATCAGCGCGAAATGGGCAGCGGTAAAGCGCAGGTCGCACAGCGCCGAGAAATAGGCGGTCACGACCACCCCGCCGATCCCGCTGGCCACGGTTTCAAACGCCATGGTCGCGGCCAGCCCCACATTGCTGTGTCCGGACGCGGCCAGCAGCGCAAAGCTGAGGTTGGACACGCCCATCAGGAACAGGCTGATCAGCACCGATCGTTTCATGCCGACCTTGGAATAGAGCACGCCGCCGATGAAAATGCCGATCAAATATCCCCAAAAGCCAGTGGCGACGTCGTAAATGGCAATCTCGTCGTTGGTGAAGGCCAAATCGTCGAGCAACAACCGCAGCGTGAGATTGGCCAGCGTGTCGCCAATCTTGTGCACCAGAATGAACAGCAGGACCAACCAGGCACCATTGCGGCTGAAAAATTCGACAAAGGGCCCCGCTATCCCTTGCCACACGGCCGATGCGCCCTTGCGTTCAACGGCATCGCGGTGCCGTTTGGGTTCGCCCACCCACAATATGGCGATGACGGCGGGCAGCGCGAGTGCGGCGCAGCTGATATAGGCCGCCTCCCACCCGCTGCGGGCCGCAACGAAGAGGGCGAGCGCCGCCGCCCCCGCTGACCCGATCCGCCAGCCATATTGCGACATGCCCGATCCGATGCCCAGCTCTTCGGGCGACAGAATCTCGATCCGCACCGCGTCGATGACGATGTCAAATGTTGCCCCGGCAAAGCCCACCAGCACCGCGCCGACCGCCATTTCAAACAGGGCGGCCAGCTCACCCTCTTGTCCCATGCCCAGCCAGATCATCAACTGGCCAACGGGTGATTGGCCCACCGCCTTGGGGTCGACCATGCCCAGATTGACGACGGCGGCCACCACCAGCACCGCAGCAAACACCATCCACGACCGCCGCTGGCCCCAATGGTGCAGCAAGGGCAGCTTCGCCGTGTCGACCACCCACGCCCAAAGCGGCTTGAAATTGTAGACAAGAAAGGCGATCGAAAAGGCGGTTATCGACTTTTTGTCAAAGCCATCCTGCGACAGCCGCGTCGTCAGCGTCGCGGCAATCATCGCATAGGGAAAGCCCGACGATATGCCGAGCAGGAGCGCCGCGAGCGGACCGCGCCGGAAATAGGGTGCGATGGCATCCACCCATGACGCTTTCACCACCTGCTCATTTGCCATCACGCATATCCCCCTTTGGCGCATCCCCGTTGGGCCTGGCCGGTCTGCCCTGGGCCTAATGGGTTCGGGACAAAAGAAAAGCGGCTAATTGCACCGCGCCCCCGGCTTGCGCCGCGCGGAGTCCGCCCTGGCGATGCTCAGGGCCCTTCATCCTGCCCGGCCCAGATCGTCAACCCGGGGACGGGACGCGGCGTCTTTTGCTGGCACAGGCGCGCGTCCATCGCTTGCAGCGCCGCGATCAAGGCGCGCTTGGCGGTTGGCTTGGCCAAATGACCAAAGGCATAAGCCGCCGTCGCCGGGTCGGGCACGTCGCCGCTGACCAGCAGCACCGCGACGCCCCGGTCATGCGCCAGCCGGGCGATATCGGCGCCTTGCATCGCGCCGGACAGGTGGAGGTCCAGGATGATGGCATCAACCTCTGCCTCCGCCAGCACGGGCACGGCGGCTTCGCCGCTGCCGACGGTGGCGACCACCTCATAACCCGCCGATTTCAAGTCATATTCATGGTCAAAGGCGACCAGCGCATCATCCTCCACCACCAACAGGCGGCGGATGCACCGTGGCGCGGCGGCCCCGGATCGGCGAGAGAAGAAGATTGCCATGGCGCTGGATTGCGGCCATGGCGAGCGCGTCGGCGGTCTGCAAGCGGGCGCAGGCTTTACCGCGATGAAGCGTGACTTTATTGCCCGGCAACCGTTGCCCGATTGTCGCAGCGGGAAAGAGACTTACGCCATGCCCCGCACCCCGCCGCCCCGGCCCCCGCAACCGCCCCGCCGCCCCCGTGCAGCCGGGGGGAAGCCGCCGCGACCGCAACCAGCCGCTGCCGACGCCGCTGCGCCGCGTCCCGCCCGGCGCGGGGCAGGTCGCAAATTGCCCGCCGCGCCCGCCGGTGCCGCTGCGCCGCCGCCTGCCGAAGGGCCGCAGCGCATCGCCAAATTGCTCGCCCGCGCCGGGGTCGGCTCGCGGCGCGATGTCGAACGGATGGTGGAGGAAGGCCGCATCGCGCTGAACGGTGTTGCCATCATCCACCCCGCGCCGCTGCTCAGCTCGCTGGAGGGGCTGACCGTCGATGGCGTCGCGGTGGCAAAGCCGGTGTCGACGCGCCTCTACCGCTTTTACAAGCCCGTCGGCTGTTTGACCGCAGCGCGCGATCCCAAGGGCCGCAAGACGATTTACGACCTGCTGCCGCGCGATTTGCCGCGGCTGATGCCGGTCGGGCGGCTCGACTATAACACCGAAGGGCTGCTGCTGCTGACCAATGATGGCGAGTTTAAGCGGTTGCTCGAACTGCCCGCCAGCGGGGTTGAGCGCACCTATCGCGCCCGCGCCTTTGGCGACATTAGCCAGGCGCAGCTGGAGGAACTGGTGGAGGGCATCACCATCGACGGCGTGCGCTATGGCAAGATTGACGCCAATTTGGAACGGCGCACCGGGCGCAACCAGTGGGTGGAAATGACGCTGACCGAGGGCAAGAATCGCGAAGTGCGCAAGGTGCTGGAACATTTCGGCTTGCAGGTCAGCCGTCTGATCCGCACCCGCTACGGCCCCTTTGACATTCAGGACATGGCGGCGGGCGACGTCGATCTGGTCCCGCGCGACCAATTGTTTCAGTTTCGGCGGCGGATGGGGTGAGTTACCAATGTCCCGCCTGCCCTGAGCTTGTCGAAGGTCTGTCCTTTCTTCGCGACAGAAAAGGCAAAGACGGCCCTTCGACAAGCTCAGGGCAAGCGGCTTTGGAATTAGGATTTCAGTAGATGCGGATCATCGCAGGCGAATGGCGCGGGCGCAGGATTTCCGCGCCCAAGGGCGATACAACCCGGCCCACGGCAGACCGCACGCGCGAGACGCTGTTGTCCATGCTGGTCAGCCGCCTGGGCAGTTTTGACGGGCTGGTGGTCGCCGACCTGTTCGCGGGATCGGGCGCATTGGGGCTGGAGGCACTCTCGCGCGGCGCGGCGTCGTGCCTGTTTGCCGAACAGGACCGCGCCGCGCTCGATGCCCTGCGCGCCAATATCGACGCGCTGGCCGCCAAGCCGCGCTGCGATGTGCGCGCAGCGTCGGTCCTGTCGCTGGGCCCCGCCCCGCGCCCCTATGACGTCATCCTGATGGACCCGCCCTATGGCACCGGGGCGGGCGCAGTGGCGCTCGACAAGCTGGCCCGGCTGGGCTGGACGGGCCCCGCCAGCTGGATTTCCATCGAAACCGCAGCGGATGAGCGGGTTGCGGTCGGCGGCTTCACCGTCGACACCGAACGGCGGGTGGGCAAGGCAAAGCTGACCCTGCTCCGCGCGGACCCAGCGGCATGAGCGCCGCACCCTCGCTCACCAGCCGCGACTGGGGCATTTTGGCGGTGCTGGCGCTGGTGTGGGGCAGCTCGTTTCTGCTGATCGAACTGGGGCTGACCGGCTTTGGCCCGCTGACGCTGGTGTTTCTGCGGATCGCGCTGGCGGTGCCGTTGATGCTGGTGGCAATGCGCGTGGCGGGCCAGCGCCTGCCGCGCGACGCGCACAGCTGGTGGCAGCTTACGATTATCGGCTTCCTCAACCTTGCCTTTTCGCAGGCGCTATTCTTTTGGGCGCAGACACGGATCGACAGCGGCCTGTCTTCCATCCTCAACGCCACCGTGCCTTTGTGGGGGGTGGTGATGGCGCATTATTTCACCCGCGACGAACGCGCGACCCCGGCCAAGGTCATGGGCGTGGTCATCGGCTTTGCCGGGCTGGTGGTCATGGTCGGCCCTGACGCGCTGGCCGGGGTGGGCCAGGATGTCGCGGCGCAGCTGGCGTGCCTGCTCGCCACCGCCTGCTTTGCCGCCGCCGCCGTCTGGGCCCGGCGGCTGGGCAGCCATGTGCAACCGCTCGCCGCCGCGACGGGGCAGATGATGACCGCAGCGGTGATGCTCCTCCCCCTGCCCCTGCTGTTTGAAACGCCCTTTGCCGCCGCTCCGTCGCTGACGGCGGTGGCGGCGCTGCTGACCCTCGCCATCGTCGCGACCAGCTTTACCTATCTTCTCTATTTCCGCCTGATCGCGACCGCCGGGGCGAGCAATGCGATGCTGATTGCGCTGCTGATGCCGCCGGTGGCCATCGGGCTGGGCGTCTTGTTCCTCAATGAAACGCTGACCGGGGGGCAGCTCCTGGGACTGGCGCTCATCCTGACCGGCCTCATCATCATTGACGGGCGGCTTGTCGCCCGGCTTGCACTGCGCCGCGCTGTTCCCTAATCGTTCGCTTGTGACTCAGCCCGATACCCTTGCCAGCGATCCGCCCTATCTGACCGGCCTCAACCCGCCGCAGCGCGAGGCGGTGCTGACCAGCGACGGCCCAGTGCTGGTGCTGGCGGGCGCGGGCACGGGCAAGACGGCGGCGCTGACCGCGCGGCTGGCGCACCTCATCGCCACGCGCCGCGCCTGGCCGTCCGAAATCCTGGCGGTCACCTTCACCAACAAGGCGGCGCGCGAGATGAAGCACCGCATCGGCGCGATGATCGGCGACGCAGTGGAGGGGATGCCGTGGCTGGGCACCTTTCACAGCATCGCCGCCAAAATGCTGCGCCGCCACGCCGAACTGGTCGGGCTGCACAGCAATTTCACCATCCTGGACACCGATGACCAGCTGCGCGTGCTCAAACAATTGCTCCAGGCGGAGGGGCTGGACGAAAAACGCTGGCCGCCCAAGTTACTCGCCAGCCTGATTGACCGGTGGAAGAATCGCGGGCTGACCCCCGCAGACCTCGACGCCGCCGACAATGAGGCATGGGCCGACGGCAAGGGGCGGCATTTCTATGCGCTCTATCAGGCGCGGCTCAAAACCCTGAACGCCTGCGATTTCGGCGATTTGCTGCTGCACATGCTGGTGATCCTGAAAACGCACCGCGACGTGCTGGAGGGGTATCAGCAGCGGTTCAAATATATCCTGGTCGACGAATATCAGGACACCAATGCCAGCCAATATCTGTGGCTGCGCCTGCTCGCGCAGAGCCGCAAGAATATCTGCTGCGTCGGCGATGACGACCAGTCCATCTATAGCTGGCGGGGGGCCGAGGTCGCCAATATCCTGCGTTTTGAGCGGGATTTTCCGGGCGCCGTCGTCATCCGGCTGGAACAAAATTATCGCTCCACCCCGCACATATTGGCCGCCGCGTCGGGGCTGATTGCGCAGAACGGCGACCGGCTGGGCAAGACGCTGTGGACCGCAATCGACAGCGGCGACAAGGTACAGGTGCGCGGCGTGTGGGACGGCCCCGAAGAGGCGCGGCGGATTGGCGAAGCGCTCGAATCGCTGCAAATCCGGGGCGGCAGCCTGAACCAGGCGGCGATTTTGGTGCGCGCGCAGTTTCAGACGCGCGAGCTGGAGGACCGCTTCATTGCCATCGGCATGCCCTATCGCATCATCGGCGGCTTTCGCTTTTACGAGCGGGCGGAAATCCGCGATGCGCTTGCCTATCTGCGCCTTGTCCAGTCGCTGGCCGATGATCTGGCCTTTGAACGCATCGTCAACACCCCGAAACGGGGGCTGGGGGACAAGGCGTTGCAGCGCATTCATACGCTGGCGCGCGCCGAACAAATGCCTTTGGCCCGCGCCGCCGCGCGCATCGTCGAAAGCGACGAGCTGACCCCGCAGGCGCGCCGCACGCTGACCAGCTTTGTGCAGCAATTGCGCGGGTGGCAGGAGCGGCGCGACACGCTGCCCCACGCTGAACTGGCGCAGCTCATCCTCGATGAATCGGGCTATACCGCGATGTTGCAGGCCGACCGCAGCGCCGAGGCGGGGGGGCGCCTTGAGAATCTTTCCGAACTTGTCCGCGCGATGGAGGAATATGAGAGCCTGGAGGCGTTTCTGGAGCATGTCAGCCTGGTCATGGACCGCGACGAAAGCCAGGATGTCGATCAGGTGACCATCATGACCATCCACGCCGCCAAGGGGCTGGAATTTGACCATGTCCACCTCGCCGGATGGGAAGAAGGCGTTTTCCCTTCCCAGCGCGCGCTGGACGAAGGGGGCCTCGCGAGCCTGGAGGAGGAGCGCCGCCTCGCCTATGTTGCCATCACCCGCGCCCGGCAACATGCAACCATCTGGCACGCCGCCAACCGCCGCATTTATGGCCAGTGGATGAGCAGCATCCCCAGCCGCTTCATCGCCGAACTGCCGCCCGCGCATGTGGAGTCAGAGGACAGCCTGGGCGGCGGGGCCAGCCTGTGGCGCGCCAATATGGCGCAGCACGCCGACCCCTTTGCCCATGTCGCCGCCGCCCGCAGCGCCGCGCGCGGCCCCGCCTGGCAGCGCGCCGCCAGCGCCCCAGCCACCCTGACCCGCGCGCCATCGGAAAACGCCCCCGCCGCCGCCATCGGGGCAAAGCCGCGCAGCGACCTTGCCATCGGCATGCGCGTGTTTCACGAAAAATTCGGCTATGGTGCCATTGCCGACATCGACGGCAACAAGCTGGAGGTAGCGTTTGAAAGCGCCGGGACCAAGCGGGTGCTGGATAGCTTTGTGCGGCTGGGGTAGCGCGCGATGAGCGGTTCCGCCGACGCCCTCGAACTGGGCCAGCGCGCGCTGGCGGCGGGTGACCGCGCGGGCGCCGCGGCGGCCTTTGCCTTGGCACAGGATCAGGCCCAAATCCCCTGGATGCAACTCGCCCGCGCCTGTTTCGACGCGGGCGATGCGGCGGGCGAGGAAGCGGCGCTCGCCGCGCGCATTCGCGCGGTGCGCGGCGATATGGGCGCGTTGCTGGCGATGGCAGAGGCCAAGCGGCGCGGCGGCGACACGCGCGCGGCGCTGTCCTTCTACAAATTGGCGCTGGCGACCGCGGCGCAGGGCGGCGGCGTTCCCCCTGCCCTGGCCCCTGCCCTGACCCGCGCCGAGGCTTTTGCGGCGCAGGCGGAGCTTGAATTTGCCGATCATTTGCTGGCTGAGCTCGCCGCCGCCGGGGTAACGGCGAGCGGCACACCCCCGCGCGTCGCCGAAGCGCTGCGCCTGCTGAGCGGCGAGCAGCCGCTCTACCTCCAGCAACCCAGCATGTTCTATTTCCCCGGCCTCGCCCAGCGGTCCTGGTGGGATGCGGCGGAATTTGCCTGGGCCGCGGCGCTCGAATCGGCAACCGACGCCATCACCACCGAATTGACCGCGTTGCTGGCGGGCGCGGACGCCTTCACCCCCTATGTTCAGGCCAGCGCCGACCGCCCGCCGCCCAACAATCCGCTGCTGGACAGCGACAATTGGGGGGCGGCCTGGCTGCTGAAGGATGGCGTTGTTGCTGACGGCATGGCGGCGGCCTGCCCCGCCACCCTCGCGGCGCTGGCGCATGCGCCGCAGCCGGTCATCGCGGGCCGCGCGCCGCTTGCGCTATTTTCGCGGCTCAGGCCGGGGACGCACATCCTGCCGCACAATGGCATGCTCAACACCCGCCTTATCTGTCATCTGCCGTTGATCGTGCCCGAAGGCTGCGGCTTGCGCGTTGGCGGCGAAACGCGCGCGTGGCAGCGCGGGCGGCTGACCATTTTCGATGACAGTTTTGAACATGAAGCGTGGAATCGGGGGAGCAGCGACCGCACCGTGCTGTTGTTTGAAATCTGGCGGCCCGACCTGAGCGACGAGGAACGCGCGATGCTCACCCGCATCTTTGCCGCGATTGACGATTATGACGTAAATTAGCGGCCACAAACGACAGCCCTGCGTGTGTCGAAGGGCGTTGCGCTCGGCCGCGCTCCGTGCTTCGACAGGCTGAGCACTGCGGTGCACGCGGAAAAGGGACTTTGACATGAACCCAGGCATGGACGCCGACATCTTCGCCGCCTTCATGGACCAACTGCACCGCTATGTCCGCGACCGGTTGATCCCTGCCGAGGATCAGCTCGAAGAATTGGGCCGGGTGCCGGACGACATATTGGCCGAAATGCGCGACATGGGCCTGTTCGGCGTCACCATCCCCGAAAGCCACGGCGGCGCGGGCATGAACATCAGCCAATATATCGCCTTTGTGGAGGCGATTGCCTATGCCGCGCCTGCCTATCGCTCGATCGTGTCGATCAACATCGGCATGGTGTGCAAGGCGCTGGTCACCTTTGGCACCGCGACGCAGCAGGCGCACTGGCTCCCCAAATTGGCGGGCGGGGCCATTGCCGCCTTTGGCCTCACCGAACCCGACAGCGGATCGGACAGCGCGGCGATGAAAACGCGCGCGGTGCGCGACGGCAATGGCTATGTGCTCAATGGCACCAAACGCTATATCACCAACGCGCCCTTTGCCGACATGATCCTGGTGATGGCGCGCACCCATGCCGATGCGCTGCCCAAAAATGCGCATGTCTCCGCCTTTCTGGTGCCGCGCGACACGCCGGGGGTCAGCATCGGCAAACCCGATGCGAAAATGGGCCAGGCAGGGTCCCAAATTGCCGATGTCATCCTCGACAATGTCCATGTCGACGGCGATGCGCTGCTGGGCGGGGAAGAGGGCAATGGTTTTCGCGCCGCGATGCAGAGCCTCGACAATGGCCGCCTGTCGGTGGCGGGGGCGAGCGTGGGCTATGCGCGGCGGATGCTCGACTGCGGCCTCCAATATGCGCGCGAACGCAAGGCCTTTGGCGAACCCATTGCCAATTTTCAGCTGATTCAGGCGATGCTGGCCGACAGCAAGGCCGAAATTTACGCCGCCGAATGCATGGTGCGCGATGCCTGTGCCCGCGCCGACCGGGGCGAGAAAATCATTATTGAAGCCGCCGCCGCCAAAATGTTCGCCTCCGAAATGTGCGGCCGCGTCGCCGACCGCGTGGTGCAAATCCATGGCGGCGCAGGCTATCTCAAGGAATATCGCGCCGAACGCTTCTACCGCGATTGCCGCATCTATCGCATTTACGAAGGCACCACGCAGATTCAGCAGCTGGTGATCGCCAAGAATATGCTGCGCGATGCGGCGGGTTAGGGCCTTTGCCGCACTGATTCAGCCCGCCCCCTCGTCACCCCGGGCTCGACCCGGGGTCCAGCTTCGCTGGCTGCGGTGCCGATGAAAGCTGAACCCCGGGTCAAGCCCGGGGTGACGATGGTGGGAGAAAAGAAGAGGGTCGCTGGTGGAGCCGAGGGGAATCGAACCCCTGACCTCTGCAGTGCGATTGCAGCGCTCTCCCATCTGAGCTACGGCCCCGCGACAGCGGCGCAATAACGGCGCTTGTCGGGACGTGCAACGGCTTTTCGCCATCGCAGGGGACGAACCATGGCCAAAGCTTGGCATCTTATCCGCCGCCCATCGGGCCTGCCCACCTCTGCCGACTTTGCGCTGCGCGCCATCGCCGATGGCCCGCCGGGCGAAGGGCAGCTGAGCGTGCGTAACCATTGGCTGTCGGTCGACCCCTATATGCGCGGGCGGATGAACGATGCCAAAAGCTATGCCGCCGCGTTCCAGCTCGATGAACCGATGACCGGCGGCGCGATTGGCGAGGTGGTGGACAGCCGCCTTGACGGCTTTGCGGCGGGGGATTTGATCCTGCACATGGGCGGCTGGCGCGATGGCGGGCTGATCGGCCTCGACATGATGCCGACCAAATTGCCTGCGCCGCTGCTGGACGCCGGCATCGCGCCGCAATCCTTCCTCCACAATCTGGGCCTGACCGGCGGCACTGCCTGGATTGGCCTCAACCGCGTGGCGCAGGCCAAGCAGGGCGACGTGCTGTTCGTCTCCGCCGCCGCCGGGGCGGTGGGCGCGGCGGTGGTGCAACTGGCCAAGGCGCGCGAGCTGACCGTCATCGGGTCCGCAGGCGGAGCCGAAAAATGCGGCTGGGTCATGGAGTTGGGGGCCGACGCTGCCATTGATTATAAGGCTGGGCCGGTGCTGCCCCAATTGGCGGCGGCGCTGCGCGACCTGGGCAAGGGCGGCATTGACATTTATTTCGACAATGTCGGCGGCGACCATCTCGACGCCGCTTTTGCCACTGCCAATGATTTCGCGCGCTTTGCCATTTGCGGCATGATCGACGTCTATAATGACGGCAAGGCGCAGGCGTTCCAATATCTGATCCGCACCATCCCGGCGCGCATCCGGATGGAAGGCTTTATCTACACCGACCAGTTTTCCGCCTGTATCGACGAATTTTACGCCGACATGGCGGGCCTGATCGCCAGCGGCGCGGTTACCATGCGCGAAACCGTTCACCACGGCATCGAAGCCGCGCCCGACGCGTTTCTGGGCCTGTTTTCCGGGGCCAATATGGGCAAGATGCTGGTGCGGGTGTGAGAAGCCGCGACTGCCGTTCTTGGGAACGCCCCGTACGCGATGAATCGTCGTCCTGAACTTGTTTCAGGACAACGGGCTGCCATGGGTCTGTTATCCTGAAACAAGTTCAGAATGACGATCCTGGGCTAAAGGTAACCCGCTTCGCCCCGCAGGCCTCAGCGGCCCAGTTTGATGTCCAGAAAGCCGGGCATGGGCCCGTTCCAGCCATCGTCGGGGCCATCATCCTGCGGCGCAGCATCGCGGCGCGGTTTGCGGCCAGCATCGCGCGGGCGATCATCGCGGGGTCGATCCTCGCGCTGGCGATCATCGCGCGCGCGGGCCGGGCGCGGGGCACGATCTTCGCTGCTGCGCTCGTCCCGGCGGGGCGCGCGCTCGCGCGGGGCGCGGCGCGGTTCGTCGTCGCGCGGGGCGTCGCTGCCCGCCTTCATCGCGTCCGGATCGACGCTGAAAGTCGGGATATTCTGCCCGGTCAGCTTTTGAATATTGTCCACCGCTTCGGCGTCGGCGGGGGTGATGAGCGTGAAGGCGCGGCCCTTGGCCCCGGCGCGGCCCGTGCGCCCGATGCGGTGGACATAATCATCGGGGTGCCACGGCGCGTCAAAGTTGAACACATGGCTGACGCCCTTGATATCCAGCCCGCGCGCGGCGACGTCAGAGGCGACCAGGATGTTGATATCGCCCGCCTTGAACCGGTCCAATTCGGCGATGCGCGACGATTGATCCATGTCGCCATGGATTTCCCCGGCGCGATAGCCGCGGGATTTCAGATCCTTGGCCAGGTCGCGCACCGTCGTCTTGCGGTTGCAGAAAATGATGGCGGTGTGGATGCGTTCGGCGTCGATCAGGCGGCGGAGCACTTCGCGCTTGGACCGTTCGCTGGTCTTGATCAGATGCTGGGCAATGTTCAAATTGGTCGACGCCGGGCGCGACACTTCGACCATTTTGGGATTGGTCAGGAATTTGTCGGCCAATTTCTTGATGGGCGGCGGCATGGTGGCCGAGAAGAGCAGCGTCTGGCGCTGTGCCGGCAATTTGGTGCAAATATGTTCGATGTCGGGGATGAACCCCATGTCGAGCATCCGGTCCGCCTCATCAATCACCAGGAGGTTGCAGCCGGTGAGCAGAATCTTGCCGCGCTCAAACAGGTCCATCAGGCGGCCCGGCGTGGCGATCAGCACATCGACGCCCTTTTCCAGCGCCTTGACCTGATCGCCCATCTGCACGCCGCCAATCAGCAGCGCCATCGACAATTTGTGATATTTGCCATATTTTTCGAAGTTTTCGGCGACCTGCGCCGCCAGCTCGCGCGTCGGCTCCAGGATCAACGAGCGCGGCATCCGCGCCCGCGCGCGCCCCTGTGCCAGTATGTCGATCATCGGCAGCACAAAGGACGCGGTTTTGCCCGTCCCCGTTTGGGCAATGCCAATCATGTCGCGCATCATCAGCACCGGGGGAATGGCCCCGGCCTGGATGGGCGTGGCTTCGGTATAGCCCGATTCGTCGATGGCTTTCAGCAATTCATCGGACAGGCCGAGGTCGGCAAATTTCATAAGCGGTGCAATTTCCGGGTGGGCTGCCCGACAGAGGGGGCTGGCCGTGGTGCTCGCACCAACCTGCGGTGCCGCCGCGCGCTATGGCGCATCGCCGTCAAAAGTCAAGGAAATGGCGCGCTTTGTGCCGGGCCGCTGCGCGCGCCTTAGTCGCCCTGCCCCGCCGGGACCATCAGGCGAAAGCGTTCCACCTCGCACTCCGCCCCCGACCGCGCGTGCAGTGCATCGCGGTCGGCGCACAGGCGGCCGTCCTTCGACGCCTTCATGTAAAAGCCCGAATAAAAATCGAGCGCGCGGCAGCCGCGGTTCAACCGCGCCCGAAGCCGCTGATTTTCCCGGGTAATCAGGTCGATGCTATCGCGCTGAACCGCCTGAATACCGACCAGCGAGCGCATCGGCACACATTTGGGGGCCTTGCTTTCCTTCCACACAATCGGCGGTGGCGGCGGGGCGCGGCGCTGGATGGTGCCTGCTTCGGCTGCGGAAAAATTGTTGATGCTGCTGGGCCGCGCCGGGATGCGGATGATCAGCTGGCGTTCGATGACCAGCTGGTAAAAATGCGCGTCGGTTTCGGCGACGCCGGGGATTTCGATGGTGACGGCATCGGCGAAGGCACGCGCCGCCGCGTCCGGCCCGCTATCGACCGCCGCGCCGGGGAACAGCAGCGCCAGCCCCATCAGCCAGGATTGCCCGATCACCTGAAACCCGCTCCCATCCATCCGCCCCGCCGGGCACCCGCGCGGCGCCGTCATGACGCGGGCACAGCTTGCCCGAAGCGCGGCGGTAGGGCAAATGGCTTGAACCCATGATGAACCCGCCTGCCCCGTCTGACCATCAGGGCGCTGCCCCCGCCGCTGCCCCCGCGGCTTCCTGGGCCTCGCCCCCGGCGGCGTTGCTGACGGCATTGGAACAGCGGCTGGGGCCGCGCGGCTTCACCATGGATGATGACGTCATGCGGCCATGGCTGACCGATTGGCGCGGCAAATATCATGGCCGCGCCGCCGCCATGCTGTCGCCCGCCACCGCCGCCGAAGTGGTCGATATCGTCCGCCTATGCGCCGCCGCGCGCACGCCGCTGGTGCCGCAGGGGGGCAATAGCGGGATGGTCGGCGGCGCGACGCCCGATGCCAGCGGCGGGCAATTGCTGCTCTCGCTGCGCCGGATGAACCAGATTCGCAGCATCGACCCCGCCGCCCAGTCGGTCGTGGCCGAGGCCGGGGTCATCCTCCAGACGCTGCACGAGCGGGTGGAGGCGGTGGGCCTGCGCTTTCCGCTGACGCTAGGCGGGAAGGGATCGGCGACGATTGGCGGGCTGGTGTCCACCAATGCGGGGGGGACGCAGGTGCTGCGCCACGGGACGATGCGCGCGCTGGTCGAGGGGGTGGAGGCCGTGCTGCCCGACGGCTCGCTGTTCGAGGGCCTGGCCGCGCTCAAGAAGGATAATCGGGGCTATGACCTCAAGCACCTCCTGTGCGGGGCCGAGGGGACGCTGGGGATTGTGACGGCAGCGCGGCTGCGGCTGGTGCCCGCGATCGCCCACCGGCTGACCGGCTGGGTGGGCGTGGCCAGCCCCGATGCTGCGCTCGCCCTGCTCCGCCGGCTGGAGGCGCGGCTGGGCGCGATGCTGGAGGGGTTTGAGCTGATCCCGCAAAGCTGCGTCGATGCCGTGCTGGCGCATATTGCGGGCACGCGCGCGCCGCTGCCCGCGCATCGCGGCTGGCATGTGCTCATCGAAGTGGCCGGGGATGATGACCGCGCAGGCGACCTGCTGCTGCACGCAGGCGCCGACGCCATGGCGGCGGGCCTGGCCAGCGACATGGTGCTCGCCAAATCGGCAGCAGAGGGTGACGCCTGGTGGCGCATCCGCGATGCGATATCAGAGGCGGAGCGCGCCGCTGGTCCTGCCATTCAGCATGACGTCAGCGTGCCGGTTGCCGCCATGCCGACGTTCATCGCCGACAATCCCGCCCGCCTCGCCGCCGCCTTCCCCGGCGCGCGCGCGATCAGCTTTGGCCATTTGGGCGACGGCAATATCCATCATCATGTCCAGCCGCCCCCTGGCGTCGACGGCGTGGCCTGGATCGCGGCGCATGGCGCGGCGGTGAGCGAGCTGGTCTATACCCATGTCATTGACCTTGGCGGGTCGCTGTCCGCCGAACATGGCATTGGCCAGATGAAGCGCGCCATGCTGGCCCGCCTGTCGGACCCGGCGCGTATTGCCATGCTGCGCGGGGTAAAGGCGGGGCTGGACCCGCTGGGGCTGTTGAACCCCGGCAAGCTGGTGCCCTGAGCCCGTGATTCGCGGACAGGGAGCGGCACCTGCTGCCCGCACAATCTGCCCTCTTGCCTTCCCCGCCCCCCGCGCATAAGGCGCGCCATCGCTTTTTTCAGGGTCCGGTCAGGCCGGATGCCGCATTATCCGGAGCATTTGACCATGGCCAGCGCGCCGCAAAACGCCAATCTGCCGATTTTCTTCAAGGACCTGCTGCCGCTGTCGTCGCAGGACCATGCGACGTGGAAGGCCCGCGCGCTCGACAAGGCGCCCTTCTTGGTCGGCCAGCATGCGGTGCCGCTGACCAGCGACGAATTCATCTCGGCCTCGCGCCACTATCCCATCGTCTTTTCGGCGGGCGACAATCCGGTGCCGCTGGCGCTGATGGGCCTTAATGAAGGCGTGAACACCTTTGTCGATGCCGAAGGCGCGCTGATCAACCCCGTCTATGTCCCGGCCTATATCCGCCGCTATCCCTTCCTGCTGGCCAAGCTGCGCCCCGATCAAGAGGATCTGTCGCTGTGCTTCGACCCGACCGCCGAAGCGATTGGCGCGTTTGACGATGGCGACCCGTTGTTCGTCGACGGCAAACCGTCGGAGCATACCCAGGCCATTTTGGGCTTTTGTGAGCAATTTGAACAGGCTGGCCAGCGGACTGGCCAATTCATGGACGAATTGGTGAAGTCGGGTCTGCTGATGGACGGCGAAGTGTCCATCGAGGTGGAAAATGCGCCGCAGCCCTTCGTCTATCGCGGTTTCCGCATGGTGGACGAGGCGAAGCTGCGCGAACTGCGCGGCGATGTGCTGCGCAAGATGACGCAGAATGGCATGCTGGCACTGATCTTCGCGCATCTCTTCTCATTGCAGCTGATGCGCGAAATTTTCTCGGCACAGGTCAATCAGGGCAAAATGCCCGCAATCCCTGAGGTTGCCGCCGGCTAAGGGCTGGGTCGCGCGCATCAGCTTGTTTTTGTCGGATTACCGAAGCCCTGAGCCTGTCGAAGGGCGTATCGCTGACAAGGACCATGGCTAGCGTTCGCGCACGGGCTTCGACAGGCTCAGCCCTGCGGTGGTCGGGGCCGCCGCGCGCACCCACCACTCAGAAATCGATCGCCAGCCCCTTATATTCCCAGTCGCCATAGCGCACCGGGTTGCGCCCGCCGGGCTGGTCGGCATCGGGGTCGGGATCGCGGTGCTGCGGCGCGGGCGGCGCGCTCGCTTGCCAATGGGCGGGTGCCTGCACCGTGGCGGGCCGCTGCGTGGCGCGCGCCGTTACGGCGCCGGTGCCGATGCTGGAACCCTTTGCCGCTGTTGTTGGTTGATTCATCGTGCCACCTTGCTGACCGCCCCGCACCCTCCATATAGGGGCGATGCAGCGGCGCTCAAGGTGGCGCATATCATGGCTGACACGCTGTCCGGCATGGGCTGGGCACAAGGGATTTGTGACGATGAACGGGCTGAAAACCACCATTTTGCTGGCGATGCTGACCGCACTGTTCATGGCCATGGGCCTGATGATCGGCGGGCGGTCGGGCATGGTGATCGCGCTGCTGGTCGCCGTGGGCATGAATTTTTTCACCTATTGGAACGCCGACAAGATCGTGCTGAAAATGCACAATGCGCGCGAAGTGGACGCGCGAAGCCATCCGCAATTTTTCAGCATGGTGGCACGGCTGGCGCAGCGCGCTGACCTGCCCATGCCGCGCGTCTATATTGTCGAGGATGCCAACCCCAACGCCTTTGCCACCGGGCGCAACCCGGAAAATGCGGCGGTCGCCGCGACCACTGGCCTGCTCGCCATGCTGACCCCCGAAGAGGTGGAGGGCGTGATGGCGCATGAGCTGGCGCATGTGAAAAACCGCGACACGCTGGTGATGACCATGGTGGCGACCATTGCCGGGGCCATTTCGATGCTGGCCAATTTCGGCATGTTCTTTCGCGGGGACAGCCGCAGCGCGGGAATTGCCGGGCTGGCGGCCGTCATCCTTGCCCCTTTTGCCGCGATGCTCGTCCAGATGGCGATCAGCCGCAACCGCGAATTTGGTGCGGACGCAACCGGCGCGGCCATTTCGGGCAATCCGCGCGCGCTGGCCTCGGCGCTGGCCCGTATATCCGGGCCTGCCGCGCGCATCCCCAATCGCACCGCCGAACGCATTCCGGCGGCGGCGCAGCTGTATATCGCGCCCTTGTCCGTGCGCGGGCTGTTTTCCACCCACCCGGCGACCGAAGACCGGATTGCCGCGCTGGAGGAATTGGCAGCGACGATGCCGCCGCCGCCAGCGAGCGGGCTGAACCAGCGCCCCGCGGCGCGTCCGCGCCGGAGCGCGCTGGACCCCATGCGTGGGGACTGACCGGCGGCCCCGACGTCACACTCCGGGGGGGGATGTTGCCGGTTTGCCCGCGCGCAAGGCTGCGCTGGCGCTGCTCGACGCCGTGCTGCGGCGCGGCGAGCCGATGGAGCAGGCCGCCCACGCCGCTTGCCAGCGGCTGCCCAGCGACGACCGCGCGCTGGCAATTGCCATCGCGGGCGATGCGCTGCGCTGGTTGGGGGCACTCGATACGCTGATCGACAGCGCGACCAGCGAGCGCCTCCCCGATGACAGCAAGGTGCGCGGGGTGCTGCGCATCGCGCTGGTGCAGCTCATCGGGCTGGGCATCGCCCCGCATGCGGTGGTGGCGACCAGCCTGGCGCTGCTGGTCGGCGGCCCGCGCCGCCTGGCCCACGCGATCCTCTCGCGGGCGCAGCGCGATGGCTGGACGCTCCCCGCAACGCCTGCCTTGCCCGAGGCCGCCGCCGCGCGCTGGATCGCCGCATGGGGCGAGGCGGTGGCACAGTCCGCCGCGAGCGGCTGGCGCGAACCGCCGCCCATCGACCTGATGTTCAAAAGCCAGGCCGCCGCCGATGCCTTCCCCGATGGCGCTGCGCTCGCCCCCCGCCACCGTCGCTTGCCGCGCAGTGGCCGGGTCGAAGCCTTGCCCGGCTATGGCGAGGGCGACTGGTGGGTGCAGGATCTGGCCGCCAGCATCCCGGCGGCGCTGCTGGGCAATGGCGCGGGCCGCCGCGCGCTCGACCTGTGCGCCGCACCGGGGGGCAAGACGATGCAGCTCGCCGCCGCTGGCTGGGGCGTGACCGCGCTCGACATCAGTGCGCGGCGGGCGGAGCGGCTGCGCGGCAATCTGGCGCGCACCGGGCTCAGCGCGCAGCTGGTGATTGCCGACATGGCCGATTATGCGCCCGCCGCGCGCTTTGATGCCATCCTGCTCGATGCGCCGTGCAGCGCGACGGGCACCTGGCGGCGGCACCCCGATGTGCTCCACCGCATCGACGACGCGGCCATCGCCCTCCTCGCCGCGCAGCAAGCCACAATGCTGGCGCGCGCCGCGTCGTGGGCGGCACCCGGGGGGCATTTGGTCTTTGCCACCTGCTCGCTGGAACCGGCGGAGGGAGAGGCGATTGTGGCCGATTTCCTGGCGGCGCATGGCGGCTGGACAATCGACCCGGTCCGCGCCGATGACCTCCCCGCCGGCATCGCGCCCACCGCCACCGGCTGTGTCCGCACCCTGCCCGGCATGCTGGCGGACGAAGGCGGCTTCGACGGCTTTTTCGCCGCACGCTTGACGTTCCAGCCGTAAGCCACCCCCTCCCCTTCAGGGGAGGGGCAGGGAGACTTGGCAGCTTGCTGCCTAGTCGCAGCGGGGTGGGGTCTAGCGGCCTAGCTTTATGCCGACAGACACCACCCCAACCCTGTGCGGGGTTGGATTTCCCCCGGAAATCCAAGAATGTGCTAGGAGCACATTCGACCCCGCACTCCTAAAGGGGAGGGGTTTGACCGATGCCCCTAGAGCGTGATGAGATTAGGTTGATCCAGTCCGTCATGCTGAACTTGTTTCAGCATCCATGGAGCAATGCCGCATCCTTGCGCCATGGACCCTGAAACAAGTTCAGGGTGACGATTCAATTTAACGTCATCACGCCCTAAGCCGATCCCACTTCCAGCGCCGCCACCGCTGCCCCCGCCACCAGCGCCAGGGCGAGCCGCGCCGCGCGCAGCGGCATGCCAAAGCGCAGGCAGCGCAGCACCGCGCGCCACCCGCCAGGCAACCGCGCCGGGCTGGCCGCCGCAGCGGTGATGATGGCAAATTCTTCGCCCCGCAGCGCGCGGCGGTTGTGGAGCAGGCGCAGCGCAATCTCGCGCCCCACCGCCGCGCCAACGCCTGCGCGCCCGACCAGCGCGTCAAGCTGATCGACCGTGGGCAGCGTCGCCAGCCCGTCAAACGGGTCGGGGCGTCCGGCCAGCACCTCATGATGGGCAAAGCGCGCCTTGACCGACTGGCGCGTCTGGCGCGCATTGGCCGCCACGCTCATCTGCCCCGCCGAGCGGCGATAATGGAACAGCACATCGGGCAGATTGTCGAGCCGCGCCACGCGCGATAGGCGCAGGAACAGGTCATAATCCTCGCAATAGCGAAAGGCGGCGCGATAGCCCCCCGCCGCGCGCAAGGCATCGGCGCGAAACATGACGGTGGGGTTGGCCAGCGGCTGGCCCATCAGCAATTGGGCATGGACCGCATCGCTGCCCACCGGGTGACGGAAATGGGCGTCGCGGACCGCGCCGCGCGCGTCGATTTCGATGAATTGGGTGCCGACCGCGCCCAGCTCGGGTCGCGCCTCCAGACACGCGATTTGCCGGGCAAAGCGTTCGGGCAGGCACAAATCGTCAGCATCCATCCGCGCGATATAGCGCCCCTGCGCCCGCGCGATCATGCGATTAAGGCTGGGGACGATACCCTGATTATCCTGCACGATCAGCTGGATGCGCGCGTCTCCTGCCGCCAGGTCACGGACGATGTCCGCCGAGCCATCGGTCGATCCATCATCGACGATCAGAAAGTCGAAATCGGTGAAGGTCTGCGCCAGCACGCTGTCCACCGCCGCGCGGACAAAGGGCGCGGCGTTGAACATCGGCATGATGACGGTCAGCGGCGGGTGGGGCATGGCGGGTTGCGCAATCGGTTCCAGGTTGGACAGTCATCAGGTAATCGGGCGGCGCGCGGCTGCCATCGGCTCCCGCTGTGCTCCGGCGCAGGCCGGAGCTTTGGCCGAAACAGCTGTTCCTGCCTGCCAAAGCTCCGGCCTGCGCCGGAGCGCAGCGTCTGGACTACCCCCAAAAGACGCACAACGGCTTAACCGCGCGGCACATACCAGATGGGCGAGCTATAGGCGCGCTCCTGGGCCACCAATTCGGCATCGGCGGGCAATTTGGCCCCATAGCGCACCGCGTCATAAACCACCCAGCGCGGCGTCGGGATTTCCAGCACGCGGACATAGTAAAAGGCGCGCTGGGCGGGATCGAATTCGGGGTCGGTCCACACCGTTTGCAGTTGCGCCGCGCCGATGCTGTTGCGATAGCGCGCTTTGGCGAGGTCCACCGTATTGCCGACGGCTGGCAATTTGCCATCCGCGCCGGGCCGCCGCGTCGCGGGGCTGGACCAGCTGACGTCGAACACTTTCTCGCGCAGCGTGCCGCTGGCATCGACCCAGCCCTTGATCACCTGCGCACGGTCCAAATTGGCGCCCAACGGGTCTTTCAGCGCAGAAATGATGAAGCGCGGGGCGGCGGGCGCGCCTTTGCTCCTGAGCTCGCCCCCCATCGGCACGCCGCGCCGATAACCCGCCGCCACCCAGTCGCCGGTCAGGTCGCCGCTGGCAAAATCCCAGCCGCCAAAGAAGCGCAGCGTCATGCGCGGGCCCGTGGTCGCATAAACCTCGCGCCGCACCATCGCGTCGAAAATGGCGCTGCGGCTGTTCGCGGTGGCCCACACCGCCGCATAGCCCCCGGCAAGATAATGCCAGCCGATCCGCCCTTCGCGCGTGCCCAGATTCTGCGGATCGCTGGCCCGCGCGGCACCCGGTTCATTGCCGCTGTGCTTGCCAAAAAAATTATCCTCATCGCCCGTGGCCAGCGCGGTGTGGCTGTCGGTCGATCCGATGACCCCGAATTTATAGGGATTGACGCCAGTGCGCGCCTCGATGGCCAGCCCGCGCTTCAGCGCCTCGCGCACATATTCGCCCGCGAACATGTCGGGCGTCTTGCCCGCCGTCATCGGCAAATTGCCCAATTCCCACCCCTTGACGCCATAGCCGGCAAATTCGTCATTGGGGGACAGAAAGGGGTGGGCCTCGCTGTCGCCCTTGATCTGGGTGATTTCGACCACCGGTTCGCGCTGGGCGCGGCGGCGGGCAAAGGCGGCGGTCATCGGCCCGCCATCGGGGCCGACCATGTCGAACATGATGCCATTCGACAAATTGCTGTTGTGCGGAATGGCCAGCGCCTTGCCGCCGGTCAGCCGTTCATAGCGATCCATATAGTCATAAAGTTTCGCCACCTGGTCGAGCGGCGGCTGGCTGCCAAAGGGGATGACCTGCACCGCTTCGGCAAAACCGTCGCGGAACATGACGACGCGGTGCAAATTGTTGCCGCCTGGCATCGACGTCCATTCAAAACCGTGAAAGGCCGTGAATTTGCCCGGGCGGTTATAGCGTTCGACGATTTTCGCGCTGCTGCGCCAGATGGTCCGCGTCCCCTCTTCATTCGCCGCCGGGTCGCGCAGCGCGGGGGGCAAGGTGCCATTGGCGGCCTGGTCGATGATTTCGGCGGTCACCCGGCCCGGCCCGTCGGGCGAGGCGTGCATGATATCGTGCCAGCGCCGCAGCGCCGGATCGCGGATCAGCGCGCGGGGCGCATCATAGAGCCGCCGGGTCGCGCCCAACCCGTCGCTGTGATCGGCAATGACCAGGAAATCGAGCGGACGGTCGAGCCGCGCCTTCATCCCGCTGGTCGCCACCACTTCCTCGCCCTTGGCAAAGCGCAGCGCGGCTTCGGGGTCGAGCCGGACGCCAAAGCCAAAGGCGTCGATGCTGTTGCTGGTATGGAGGTGCGTGTCGCCCCAATAGGGCCGCTGCGGATAAGGAGCCTCGGCCACCTCAGCATCCGCCGCCACCGATGTGCCCGGGACCGTCGACGGGCTGGTGCAGCCCCCCACCAGCATCGCGGCGACCGACGCCGCCCCCCAAAGCCGCATTTTGCGCATATAGCCTCTCCCCAACCCCGTTGCTTTCTGCCACGCAATTTCCGGCTTGTCACCGGCAAGCCGGTGCAACGGGGGCAAAATGGCACAGGGTAGCGCGGCGACATCAGCGGACGGGGCGGCGGGCGAGCTGTCGCCGCTGCGCATTCCCGATTTCCGGCTTTACTGGCTGGCCCGTTTTTCAGCGGTCATCGCGACGATGGCGATGGTCGTCATCATCGGGTATCAGGTCTATGACGTGGCGCGCGACGATTATGGGATGAGCGTGCGCGAGGCGTCGTTGCAGCTAGGCCTGGTTGGGCTGGTGCAATTTGTGCCGCTCGCGCTGATGACCCCCGTCGCGGGGTGGCTGGCCGACCGGATGGAGCGGCGGACCGTCGCCCGCTTTGCCAATATCATCGACATGGCGGTCGCGCTGGCGCTGGGCTGGTTCACCTGGGTCGACCAGCTGACCCTGCCCATCCTGTTCCTGCTGGCCGCGCTGCACGGCGTGGCGCGCACCTTTGTCGGGCCCGCAATGGCGGCGATTGCGCCCAATATCGTGCCGCCCGCCGCGCTGCCCCAGGCCATCGCGCTCAGCTCCATCGCCTGGCAATCGGGATCGGTCATCGGCCCGGCGGCTGGCGGATTTCTCTATGCCGCCGATCCCGCGCTCACCTATTGGGTGGCCGCCGCGCTGCTCGCCTTTGCCACCGTCGCGCTCAGCTTTGTGCGTCCCGTCTACCCGCCGCCAGGGGCCGCGCGCCGCCATCCGCTCAAGGAAATGGCCGATGGCCTGGCCTATACCTGGCGTGAGCGATTCCTGTTGGGTGCGATCACGCTCGACCTGTTCGCGGTGCTGCTGGGCAGCGCGGTGGCGATGCTGCCCGTCTTTGCGCGCGATATCTTGATGGTGGGGACAGAGGGGCTGGGCCAGCTCCGCGCCGCCCCGGCGGTGGGCGCGGCGGTGGTGGCGCTGTGGTTCGCTTTCCGCCCGCTCCGCCACAATGTTGGGGTCAAGATGCTGTAGGCGGTGGTGATTTTCGGGCTGGGCACCATCGGCTTTGGCCTGTCGCGCGATTTTGCCCTGTCGCTTGCCATGCTCGTGCTGATGGGCGCGGCGGACATGCTGTCGGTCTATGTGCGCAGCTCGCTGGTGCAGCTCAACACGCCGGACGCGATGCGCGGGCGGGTCAGCGCGGTGTCGGGCCTGGCCATATCGGCGTCGAACGAGCTGGGCGAAATGCGCTGCGGCGCGATGGCGGCGCTGATCGGACCAGTCGCGGCGGTGGTCAGCGGCGGTGTGGCGGCCATTGTCGTCACCGCCCTGTGGGCCTATAGCTTCCCCGAACTGCGCCGCGCGCGCACCTTTGAACCGCAATTCAGGAACCCGGACCCATGAAAGCCCAATCCATCCTCGAAACCATTGGAGCAACGCCGCATATCCGCTTGAATCGCCTGTTCCCCGATGCCGAGGTATGGATTAAATCCGAACGCAGCAATCCCGGCGGGTCGATCAAGGACCGCATCGGCCTGGCGATGATCGAGGCGGCGGAGGCAGACGGCAGCCTGGCCCCCGGCGGCGTCATCGTCGAACCGACATCGGGCAACACGGGCATCGGCCTTGCCATGGCGGCGGCGGTCAAGGGCTATAAGCTCGTGCTCGTCATGCCCGAAAGCATGAGCCTGGAGCGCCGCCGCCTGATGCTCGCCTATGGCGCGACCTTTGACCTCACCCCGCGCGAAAAGGGGATGAAAGGCGCGATCGAGCGCGCCATTGAGCTGGTCGCCACCACGCCGGGGGCGTGGATGCCGCAGCAGTTTGAAAATCCCGCCAATGTCGACGTCCATGTCCGCACGACGGGCCCCGAGATATTGGCCGATTTTGCCGACACGCCGATTGACGCCATTATCACCGGGGTGGGCACCGGCGGCCATATCACTGGCTGCGCGCAGTTTTTGAAGGCGCATTGGCCCGCGCTTAAGATTTTTGCGGTCGAACCAACGCTCTCGCCAGTCATTTCGGGCGGCCAGCCCGCGCCGCACCCCATTCAGGGGATTGGCGCGGGCTTCATTCCCGCCAACCTCCACACCGGCCTGCTCGACGGCGTGGTGCAGGTGGACCCCGCCGATGCCAAGGAGATGGCGCGGCGCGCAGCGCGCGAAGAGGGGATGCTGGTCGGCATTTCCTCGGGCGCGACACTCGCCGCCATCGCCCAGAAACTGGCCGAGCTGCCCGCCGGATCGCGCGTGCTGGGCTTCAACTATGACACCGGCGAACGCTATCTGTCGGTCCCCGATTTTCTGCCCGAGGTATAGCCGGACGGATTGCGATGGCCCCTGCCGTCCCCCTGCACCGCGACTGGACGGGCTGGCTCTTCCTGCTGATCGCTGCGGCGGCGCTGGTCGCCGTGCTGGGGGCGAGCGGCGGGGCGGCGCGCCGGTCAGAACTGGTGCCGCCACCCCCGCCCAAGCCCCTGCCCGCCTCCATCGTCCCGGTGGTTGCGCCGGTGGAGCTGGCCCCGCTTGCCCCCGATGATGCGGTGGCCGCCAATGCGCGCGTGCCCTTTGTCACGCGCGATGTCGTCGCTGCCGCGCCCTTTCGCTTCATGGGCAGCGACGCCGATTTTGCCCGCGCGCGCGATTGCCTGGCCGCCGCCGTCCTATACGAAGCGGGTGACGATCAAAAGGGGCAGCGCGCGGTGGCGCAAGTCGTGCTCAACCGCGCGCGCCACCCTGCCTTTCCGGCCAGCGTCTGCGCCGTGGTGTTTCAGGGGTCCGAACGCCGCACCGGGTGCCAATTCACCTTTACCTGCGACGGCGCGCTGGCGCGGCGCTACGCCGATCTGGTCTGGCTGCGCGCGCAATCGGTCGCGCTCGCCGCGCTGACGGGCAGCGTCGATCCTAGCGTCGGCCTTGCCACCCATTATCACACCGACTGGGTGCGCCCCTATTGGTCCGACAGCCTGGAAAAAATCGCGCAGGTCGACACGCATCTCTTCTTCCGCTGGCCCGGCCATTGGGGCACGCCGCGCGCCTTTCGCGGCGGCACCAGCGGTAGCGAACCGCTGGTTGCCAAGCTGGCCGCGCTGTCCCCGCTGCACGCCGCATCGCCGACGCTCGTGGACCAGCTGGTGGCCGAAGTTGCCGCCCCGGTGATTGGCGAACCGGTGGTGCGGCGCGAGGAAGGGCCCATCGCTGGCACGGGGCGCGACACGCTCCTCGTCGTGCTCGACCGCCGCGCGCAAGCCGAAGCCTTCACTGCCTATGCGCTGCGAGCATGCGGCGCGCGCGATTATTGCAAGCTTTTCGGCTGGACCGACCCTGCGCTCAAACCCGGCAGCGAAGCCATGAGCGACGCCCAGCGCACCGCCATGAGCTTTTCCTTCCTGCGCAACACCGCCGAAGGCTTTGAAAAGGCGCTCTGGAACTGCAAGGAATTTCCGCGCGATGACAAGCGCCAGTGCATGAAACGCTGACATCGCGCGTTCCCGCCCCACCACCCCTCGTCACCCCGGGCTCGACCCGGGGTCCAGCTCCCTTCGCGCTGGCCCTAGAGGAATCTGGACCCCGGCGCGGGGGCCGGGGTGACGAGTTGGGGTTCACGCTAAGGTGCTAAGGCGCAAAGCCGCAACGACGCTGCGGTGCTTGGCAGCTGAGCGGCTGAACGCCCATCCCTGTCCACCCCACCAACTTCCCCGCGTCCACCCTTCGTCACCCCGGGCTTGACCCGGGGTCCAGCTCCCTTCGCGCTGGTCCCAGAGGAAGCTGGACCCCGGCTCGGGGGCCGGGGTGACGATAAGGGGGACAGGCAGCTTGGCATTGCCAGATATACGCCGGTGGGTGATGCGGCCCCGGCTTGACGCTGGCCCCCCGCCGCCTCCAGGGTGGCTGGGCAACCTTGGCACGACAGGAACCTGCGCATGACATCCCGCCCGCTGGTTGATCCGGAGCTCTACCCGCTCATCGATAGCGTCCCCGATTTTGCGCTGACCCGCGACAATCTGCCCGCCATCCGCGCGCTGTCCGACGGGCGGCTTGACCATTTGCCCGACGTGCCGCTGGCCTATCGCCGCGCCGAGGCGCCCGGGGCGGCGGGGGCACCCGCTGTCCCCCTCCTGGTTTTTGCGCCCGAAGGGGAGCGGCGGCGGCCCGCCATGCTTTATATCCACGGCGGCGGCATGGTGATGGGGACGGCGCATGGCTTTCGCCGGGGCCCGGCGCTGACCGCGCTGGCGCTCGACATGCTGGTCGTGTCGGTCGACTATCGCCTGGCGCCCGAGACGCCCTTTCCGGGTCCGCAGGAGGATTGCTACGCCGCGCTGTGCTGGCTGACGGACCAGGCCGAGGCGCTGGGCATCGATCCCGCGCGCATCCTCATCGCGGGCGAAAGTGCGGGCGGCGGACTGGCGGCGGCGGTGGCGCAGATGGCGCGCGATCGCGGCGGCCCGGCGCTGGCGGGGCAGCTGCTGACCTACCCCATGCTCGACCACCGCACTGGCGGGCCCGCTTGTGTGTGGCGCAACCCGGTGTGCGGCGAATTTATGTGGACCGCCGCGCGCAACCAATTTGGCTGGGACGCGCTGCGCGGGGATTATGCAGTGGACGACGCCCGGCGCGGCTGGTTTTCCCCGGCGCTGGCCGACACGCTGGCCGGGCTGCCCCCCACGGTGCTGCTCACCGGCTCGCTCGACCTGTTTTTTGACGAGAATATCGATTACGCCCGTCGCCTGGTCGCTGCCGGGGTGCCGGTGGAGTTCACCAGCTATGCCGGGGCCGTGCACGGGTTCCAGATGATGGCCGGCAGCCGGGTGGCAAAGGCCTATGCCCGCGACTATCTGGACGCCGCGCGCCGCCTGGCGGGGATGGTTTAGCCTCTCTTTCCCCCACGCTATACCGAAGGGCTGAGCTTGTCGAAGCCCGCCGCGCGTGACTGCACCAATGGCTCCCGCCGCGCGACGGGCTTCGACAAGCTCTGCCCTGCAGTTATGCCAACACGAAACCCAAAGCCTATAGCGACTGCCCATCATCGACGGTGATGACCGTGCCGGTAATCCCCGCCGCCGCATCCGACGCCAGCCATAGCAGCGGCGCGTTCAAATCAGTCATCGGGCGCAGGCGGCGGCGCGGGAAGCTGGCCACCAGCCGCTCGCCCAGCGGCGAATCCATCATCTTCGCAGTCATTTCAGAGCGGAAATAGCCCGGCTGAATGACGTTCACATTGATGCCCTTGCGCGCCCATTCGCGCGCCAGGCTTGCGCCCCAGATGGCGCACCGCCGCCTTGGTCGCACCATAAAGCGCCGCGCCCGCAAAAATCTTGTCGGCGGTGATGGAGCCGATGAGGATGATGCGCCCGTCCCCGCGCTCGGGGCTGCCGCTCGCCACCATATGCTGCGCGGCGGCCTGCGCGGTCAGCATCACACCGCGCAGATTGACCGACAACAGGGCGTCCATATCCGCCACCGGCTGGTCCAGACTCATCGTTTCGGTCGCCACCCCGGCGTTGGCGACCAGCGTGTTAATGGGCCCGGCGGCGGCGACCGCTGCGGCAAAGCCCGCCGCCACCGAGGCGGGATCGGCCACATCCATGGTCACGGCATGGGCCGCGTGCCCCGCCGCGCGCAGCTCGCTCACCAGCGCGTCCAGCCGGTCGGCCCGGCGCGCCGCCACCACCACCTGCGCCCCCGCCGCCGCCAGCGCGCGCGCGAAATTTTCGCCCAGCCCCGACGATGCCCCGGTGATCAGCGCGGTGCGCCCGGAAAGGTCCACCGAAATCCCGGCTGCGGTCCCCGCCACGTCAGGCCCCCGTCCAGTTGGGCGCGCGTTTCTGGATGAAGGCCGTCGCGCCCTCCACGGCGTCGGCGGAGCGCATCACCCGCTGCGCATGCTGGTCGGAAAGTGCCCACAGTGCCGCCTCGTCATGGTCCAGCGCGCGGCGCGCCAGGTCCAGGCTGGCGGTCACCGACAGCGGCGCCGACGCGGCGATGCTGTCCGCCATGGCGATGGCGGTTTCGAGCACCGCATCCTCGGCCACCACGCGGTTGACCAGCCCCAGCGCAGCGGCACGCGGCGCATCGAGCCTGAGGCCCGTGACCAGCACTTCATTGGCAATGGCGCGCGGGATCAGCCGCGCCAGCCGGAACGCGCCGCCCGCCGCCGCGAACAGGCCGCGCAGGCTTTCGGGCAGGCCGAACTGCGCCCCTTCCCCCGCGACAATCAGATCGCAGCTGATCGCCAGTTCAAAGCCGCCGCCCATGGCAAAGCCATTGACCGCAGCGATCCACGGCTTGGTGCGCGGAAAGCGGACAAAGCCGCCAAAGCCATAGTCGGGGTGCGACAGGCTGGCCCGGTTGCCGCGCGCGACTTCGGCAAGGTCCGCCCCGGCGCAGAAAGCGCGCGGATCGCTCGACGCCAAAATGGCGACGCGGATGCTGGCATCACCCTCCACCCGTTCGGCGATGGCGGCCAGCGCGGCGGTGACCGCGCCATTGACGGCATTGCGCGCCGCAGGCCGGTTCAGCGTCGCGATGGCGATGCCGCCGCGCTGGTCAAACAGGACGGGTTCGTCGGTGTCGCTCATGCGCTGGCCCCTCTCGTTCAGGCGAAATGCAGGCGGCGATATTTGCCGCGGAAATAGAGCAGCGGGTCGCGCTGCGGTTCAAACATCGCTTTCAGCACATGGCCGACCAGGATGAAATGGTCGCCCCCTTCGTGCACGGCATAGCGGTCGCATTCAAAGCTGCTGAGGCTGCCGGTCAGCACTGGCGTGCCATATTCACCGACGGCCCAGGGGGTGGCGGCAAAGCGGTCCTCGCCCTTGCCGGCAAAGCGGTTCGATGTCGGTTGCTGGCCGATTTGCAGCACATTGACCGCAAAGCGCGGCGCGCTGCGGATGATGTCGGCGGAACTGACGCTGTTGGCGATGCACACCAGCAGCAGCGGCGGATCGAGCGAGACCGAGGTGAAGCTGTTGGCGGTCAGGCCCACCGGCACGCCGCCCGGCGTCATCGCGGTAATCACGGTGATGCCCGTCGCGAAACAGCCCAGCGCATCGCGAAAGGTGCGCGCGTCGCTGCCCTCGCGATATTCGGGCGGGGCGAGCGGCACCCGCCGTTCGAGGAAATCGAGCAGCAGACCGCCCAATTCGTCCGAGCGTTCGGCCCCAGCAAAGGCGCCCGTGCCGCCGGTGCGCGCATGTTCGGCCGCCGGCATGGCCGCCGCGAGCCGCGCCATCGCCGCGCTATATTCGCCTGCGCCGACCATCAGCACGGGCAGGCTGAGCCGCGCCGCCGCCTCCGCCGCGCGGGTCAGCGCCGCCTCGCCATCCTGCACCTTGGCGACGCGCGGGTCGAAGCGCGCCGAGCCGGTGCCGGTGAGCGAGAAGAGCATTTCGTCGGGATCGCCCAGCGGCGCGGGCGACCCGCTGACCATCACCAGCGCCGAGGCCAGGTGCCCGCCATCTTCGCCCAGCGCGCAGGTCGCCGCCAGCGCGCCCAGCCCGACCGCGACGATGGCGGGGCGCGAAGGCAGCTGCGCCAGCACCGCGCGCACATCTTCGACAAAGGCGTCAAAGCCATAGCGGCCCTCGGGCGGCCATTCGCTGCTGCCATGGCCCCGCAGGTCCAGGTTGATGACATGGCGCCCGGCCATGCTCAGCGCATCGGCGACCGGCCCCCAATCCTCGCGCGATTTGCCGCGATCGTGGAGGAGCAAGACGGCGCTCTGATCGCCATCGCCCAGCCGATCGGCGTTCAGGCGGACGCCGCCAAAGCCCTTGAACTGATCCGCCGTCATTGCCCGCACTCCCATAGGCGATTATTCCGAAGGCTTCCCAATCGACAAAAACCCCGTCATTGCGAGCGGAGCGACGCAATCCAGCGTGGCGCCAACCGCCCTGGATTGCTTCGCTGCGCTCGCAAAGACGATGTGACGATGCGAACGGGATGGAAGCACTCCCACAAACCAGCCCGCGCGCACCGCGGCGGGTGGTTTATGTCATACGTTGTCATAGGCATCAGGCAAAGGCAAATTGCGCCGGTTCCAGCGCCATCATCGCCTCGCTGCCCGCTTCGATCTTGCGGCGCAGCGCCCCGGTTTCGGGCAGCATCCGTTCGGCATAATAGCGCGCGGTGACCAGCTTGGCCTCGTAAAAAGCCTTGTCGCCGGTGCCTGCCGCCAGCGCCTTGTTCGCGGCACCGGCCATCATCAGCCACATGGAACCGACGGCGACCAGGCCCATGATGTGCATATAATGATGCGCGCCCGCGCCGACCTGATTGGGGTTGGCCATGCCGTTGGTCATGAACCACATGGTCGCGGCCTTCAGCTCGCCATTGGCTTTCTCCAGCCGCCCGGCAAAGTCGGCGAGCGCGGGATCGCCCTTGGCCTCCGCGCATTCGGCGTCGATCAGCGCGAACAGCGCCTGCACGGCGCGCCCGCCATTTTGCGCCAGCTTGCGCCCCACCAGGTCCATCGCCTGGACGCCATTGGCGCCCTCATAAATCATGGCAATGCGGGCATCGCGGACAAATTGGCTCATCCCCCATTCCTCGATATAGCCATGGCCGCCGAACACCTGCTGCGCATTGGTGGCGATGTCATAGCCCTTGTCGGTGCCAAAGCCCTTGATGACCGGGGTCAACAGGCTGACCAGATCGTCGGCGGCCTGGCGCTCCTCCTCGGTCGCGGCATTGTGCGACAGGTCGATGTTGATGCCGCCCCAGATGCACAGCGCGCGCAGCCCCTCGGTCATCGCCTTGGCATCCATCAACATGCGGCGGACGTCGGGATGGACGAACAGCGGGTCAGCCTTGGCCGCCGGATCGGCGGGCCCGGTCAGCGCGCGGCCCTGGCGGCGGTCCTGGGCATAGGCAACGGCATTTTGGAAGGCGGCGTCGGCGACGGCCATGCCCTGAATGCCCACGCCCAGCCTCGCGGCGTTCATCATGATGAACATGGCCGCCAGCCCCTTATTCTCCTCGCCCACCATATAGCCGGTCGCGCCGTCATAATTCATGACGCAGGTCGCATTGCCATGGATGCCCATCTTATGCTCCAGCGACCCGCAGGACAGCGTGTTGCGCGCGCCCAGCGATCCGTCGGCCTCCACCAGAAATTTGGGCACGATGAACAGGCTGATGCCCTTCACGCTGTCGGGCGCGTCGGGCGTCTTGGCCAGCACCAGATGGATGATGTTTTCGGTAAGGTCATGCTCGCCCGACGAGATGAAGATTTTGGTGCCCGTCACGGCATAGCTGCCATCGCCATTGGGCACCGCGCGGGTGCGGATGAGGCCCAGATCGGTGCCGCAATGCGGCTCGGTCAGGTTCATCGTCCCGCCCCATTTGCCGCTCAGCATATTGGGCAGATAGGTCGCCTGCTGCTCGGGCGATCCCTTGACCAGCAGCGCCGCCGATGCCCCCTGCGTCAGGCCGGGATACATGGCAAAGGCCTGGTTCGCGCCGTTCAGATATTCCTCCATGATCATGCCCAGCACGTGCGGCATGCCCTGCCCGCCAAATTCCTCCGGCGCGGTCAGCAGCGGCCAGCCCGCCTCGACAAAGGCGTCATAGGCGGCCTTGAAGCCCGTCGGCGTCGTCACGCTGCCATCGGCATGGCGGGTGCAGCCTTCGCGGTCGCCAACCAGGTTGAGCGGTGCGAGCACCTCGCTGCAAAAGCGGCCGGCCTCGGTCAGCACCGCCTCGACCATGTCGGGCGTGGCATTGGCAAAGCCGGGCAGATTGGCATAGCGGTCCAGCCCGATCACCTCGTTCAGCACGAACAAAGTGTCTTTTACAGGGGCGCGATACTGAGGCATGGGAAGAGTCCTTATGGGGTTATTGTTGCAATTTTTGGCGCGGCCGCCCGGATGTGTCAGCCCGGTTGCTGCACCACTCTTTCGACCGTTTCGACAAAGCGGGTCAATTCGGCAATGGCGCTGTCGATATCGGCGCGCTGCCGGGTCAGCAGGTCGATGCGCGCCCGGCATTTTTCAATCGTCACCTGCCGCTGTTTGCGGCGATCATCGCCAATATCATAAAGGTCGATCATCTCGCGAATATCGGCCAGGCTGAACCCCACCCGCTTGGCGCGCAGGATCCAGGCAAGCCGGGCGCGGTCGCGCTTGCTGTAAATCCGGGCCAGGCCCCGGCGCGACGGGCTGATCAGCCCTTCATCCTCGTAAAAGCGCAGCGCGCGGGCCGTGACCCCAAATTCCGCCGACAGGTCAGTGATGCTATATTGATCCCGGTCGAGCAGGTCGGGGGTGTCGATGTGCGAATGGCCAAATTCCGTCGTCATGCCGCCACGCTAATTGCCGTTTACGTGAACGTCAATAAGCCTCGCGCGACGCTACGGCGCACAGCCGACACCGGGCTTGCCGTCGGGGCGGGCATAGCGGATGCGCGCTGCCTCGCGCGCGTCCCAGCTGGCGCGCGGCAGGCGCAGGCCCGAGATGGAGGCGCGATTGGGGCACAGCCGCGCGCAGGATTCGGGAAGCAGCCCGGGGATGCGCAGCTCATCGTCGCGCTCGCTGGCGGTAAAACGGCACCCGCTGTCCCCGGCAAAGCGGAACGTCCATTCGCCATCCTCATCGCTCAGCTGCCCCTGCCCCTGGCACACCAGCCCCGGGCCATAGGAAGCGGTGAGCGCAAAGCGATAGCCATCCCCCGCCGGAACGATGCACAGCGCGTCGCGGCCCAGTTCATGGCGGCGTTCAAAGGCGCCGCTGGGTGCCGCGCGATCGGCCCGCACCAGCCCGCGATCGCGCGCCGCCGCCTCCAGCACATTGTCGGGATTGCCCTCCGCCACCGGCGCCTCGCGACCGCAAGCGCTTAGCAAGAGCAGCGGCCAAATTATTCTAATCATATGATAATGTTTCTGCATCAACCACAGTGCGATAGAAACAACTGCGCGCGCCCGTGTGACAGGTCGGCCCGGCGGGACGCGCGCGGATCCACAGCGCATCCTGATCACAATCGACGCGCATATCGACCATGTCGAGAAAATGCCCGGATGTTTCGCCCTTCAGCCACAGCGCCTGGCGCGACCGCGACCAGAAATGCACCCGCCCCGTCGCCAGCGTCGCGTCCAGCGCCGCGCGGTTCATATGCGCAACCATCAGCACCGCCCCATCGCCGGCGTCGGTCACCACCGCCGTCACCAACCCCGCCGCATCAAAGCGCGGCGTAAAGGCCCGTCCCTGCTCAACATCCTGTGCCATCCGCCCACCCTTATCCCCGCACGCCCCAAAGACCAAGCACCCGTGCGGCGTGCAAGCAGCCGCCAATCAGGAAAATCATCCCCACCCGACACCCCGCGCTTGACCCCACCGCACCGCACCCCCAACCTCGTCGCCCCGGACTTGATCCGGGGCCCAGCTGCCTTGGCGCGGGTTACGGCAAAAGCTGGACCCCGGATCAAGTCCGGGGTGACGGCAAGAGGATACGCCGGGGTGACGAAACAGAGACACGCCGGGGTGACGACAAGGGGATGCACCGGAGCGACGAAACAGAGATGCGCCGGGCCGACGCAGGGGCGGACTTTCACCGCAGGGCTGAGCTTGTCGAAGCCCGGGGCGCGGGAACGAACCTGAGCGCGTCGATGCCCCACCTTTCCCTCTTGACAAATATAACCATATAGGTTATACGCCTCCCCCTTGGCGCAGGGCTTTGGTCCGGAACCCTGTCCCCGCGCCAATGGGACGTTGGTCTGGGCCTACCCCTTTTTCAAGGACAGCCCGGGTCGGCAACGGTCGGTGCGGTGGGCCATGCTGTCGCGTTACGGGAATGGGCGCTTTCGATATAGCCCGCTCTCCCCCACCCGCGCAAAGCCGAACGGTTCGAAAGCGGCAGCGGAGCCATTCGCTGTCCTTGTGCCCCATCACACCGGGCACCTGTCGGGGGCGTCGTCTTGTCGGGACGCCAATTCTTCGCGCCCCCGCGCTTGGCCGGACCCCCCACAGAATTGGCGGCTGCCGTAGCAACGCGTTCGGGACGCTGCAGCCAACCAAAGTCCGCCCCCGAAGCCGCGCTGCAGCCCATGCGCGGCCGCACCGACCGTCCCTAGTCCCCCCCTCACCGGGCGCCGCATCCGCGCGCCCGGCGGAGGCGCGTGGATGCCGCTGGTGCGGCGTGCCTGCCATGCCTTTTGCAACTTAACAGGCGACAAACCGCCCGCCCCTTCCTATAGCGCCGTCAGCCCGCCTCCCGCCCAGGACCGACGATGCTCACCACCAATCCCTTTGACGATGACAAGCTGCGCGAAGAGTGCGGCATTTTCGGGATTCACGGGGCCGAAGCGGCGGCGGCGGTCGTGGCATTGGGGCTCCACGCGCTCCAGCATCGCGGGCAGGAAGCCGCCGGCATCACCAGCTTTGACGGGCAGGATTTTCACAGCCACCGGGCGATGGGCCATGTCGCGGGCAATTTCGATCGCGACGACATCATGCGCGCGCTGGAGGGGACGGGGGCGATTGGCCATGTCCGCTATTCGACCACGGGTGAAACCGCGCTGCGCAATGTCCAGCCGCTGTTTGCTGAGCTCGCGACCGGCGGCTTTGCCATTGCCCACAATGGCAATATTTCCAACGCCATGGCGCTGCGCCGCAATCTGGTGCGGCGCGGGGCGATTTTTCAATCGACCAGCGACACCGAAGTCATCATCCATCTGGTTGCGACCAGCAATTACCGCACCCTGCTCGACCGCTTCATCGACGCGCTGAAACAGGTGGAGGGCGCTTATTCGCTCATCTGCCTGACGGCGGAGGGGATGATCGGGTGCCGCGACCCGCTGGGCATCCGCCCGCTGGTGATCGGGCGGCTCAACGACAATATCATCTTTGCTTCCGAAACCGTGGCGCTGGATGTGGTGGGGGCGGAGTTCATCCGCTCGGTCGATCCGGGCGAAATGGTGATTGTGCGGGACGGCGACATGACCTCGCTGCGCCCCTTTGCCGAGGTTGGGGCGCGGCCCTGCATCTTTGAATATGTCTATTTTTCGCGCCCCGATTCGATTGTTGACGGCACCAGCGTCTATTCGGTGCGCAAGTCGATCGGCGCGCAGCTAGCGCAGGAATCGCCAGTGGAGGCCGATCTGGTGATCCCCGTCCCCGATTCGGGGGTTCCCGCCGCCATCGGCTATGCGCAGGCGTCGGGCATCCCCTTTGAACTGGGCATCATCCGCTCGCACTATGTCGGCCGCACCTTCATCCAACCGGGGGACAAGGTTCGCCATCTGGGCGTCAAGCTTAAGCATAATGCCAACCGCGCGCTGATCGGCGGCAAGCGCATCGTGCTGATCGACGACAGCATCGTGCGCGGGACGACCAGCCTGAAAATCGTCCAGATGATGCGCGAGGCGGGTGCCAGCGAAGTGCATATGCGCATCGCCAGCCCGCCGACATCGCACAGCTGCTTTTACGGGGTCGATACGCCCGAACGCGCCAAATTGCTCGCCGCGCAAATGACCGTGGGCCAGATGGGCAATTTTATCAACGCCGACAGCCTGGCCTTTCTGTCCATCGACGGCCTGTACAAGGCGCTGGGCGAGGCGCGCCGCGACCATGATCGGCCGCAATATTGCGATGCCTGTTTCACCGGGGATTATCCCACGCGGCTGACCGATCACGACGAAACTGCGCCGCAGGACCAATTTGCGCTGCTGGCCGAACGGGTAGTGTAACCATCATGACCGACGAAACCACCAAGCCGCTTGCCGGCCAAATCGCGCTTGTCACGGGCGCCAGCCGCGGCATTGGCGAGGCGACGGCTGCCGCACTGGCAGCGGCGGGCGCGCATGTCATCATCACCGCGCGCACGGCTGCGGGGCTAGAGGAGCTGGAGGATCGCATCCATGATGCGGGCGGCACCGCGACCATCGCGCCGCTCGACCTGGTCGACGGCGATGCGATTGCGCGGCTGGCGGCGGCGATTGCCGAACGCTGGGAACGGCTGGACATATTGGTCGCCAATGCCGCCATGCTGGGCACGCTGACCCCGGTGGCGGCAATTGATGGCAAGGAATTCAACCGCGTCCTGACGCTCAATCTGGTGGCGCAGCAGGCGCTGATCGCCAATTTCGACCCGCTGCTGCGCCGGTCGGCGGCGGGCAAGCTGATCGCGCTCACCTCGTCAGTCGCCCGCGCGCCGCGCGCCTATTGGGGTGCCTATGGCGCGTCGAAGGCGGCGCTGGAGGTGCTGGTGACCAGCTATGGCGCGGAAATGGCCAATATCTCAACCGTGCGCACCGCCATCGTCGACCCCGGCGCCACCCGCACCCAAATGCGCGCCCGCGCCTTCCCCGGCGAGGATGCCGCATCGGTCAAGGACCCCGCCGTCGTCGCCGCCAGCATCGCGGCGCTGTGCACCACCGGCTTTGACAGCACCCATTTCGTGGCCCTGGGCAAACAGGGCTAGGCTGGGCCGACGGCACCGCAGCGCGGTTCAGCCACCCGCCGGACGTCCCACCCCCGTCACCCCGGGCTTGACCCGGGGTCCAGCTTTCGACGCGCCGGAGGTGACAAAAAGCTGGACCCCGGCTCGGGGGCCGGGGTGACGAAGCGGGGTGATGGGGGCTGGGGTGGATCGACTGGCTGACCCCGGCCACTCGCGTGGTGGGCGGACTGACAAACGGGCACGATTTTTCCACCGCAGGGCTGAGCCTGTCGAAGCCCGCTGGGCAGTTGGCTGCGAACAGCGCCCGCCCGTGCCACGCCCTTCGACAGGCTCAGGGCTCCGCTTAGCTTAACCACGCGGTCCACACCCCCCTACCCCAACCCGTCACCCCGGGCTTGACCCGGGGTCCAGCTTTCGTCGCGCCGGAGGTGACAATAGCTGGACCCCGGCTCGGGGGCCGGGGTGACGAAGATGGGTGATGGAGGCCGAGGGCCGGGGTGACGGAGCGGCGGGTGGTCCTATTGACGTCCCCCCCTCGGTTAACCGCTTTTTTCCAATCACCGCGCTATGACCCCCGCCAATCGGGATATTCCAGACAGCGGGACAGTCATCATGGGCAAATCAATATTGGGAACCATCGCCGGGGCGGTGCTCGTCTTTGCGGCGATCATGCTGGCCCAATATGTCGGCAATCTGGTGTCGCCCGCCGTCTATGATCCGGTGGCCGAAGAGGTGCTGATCCCGCTGGGCGCGACGTTGGCGCTGTTCATCGGCTGGTTTGTCGGCGGCTTTGCGGGCAGCTGGCTGGCGATGCGCATTGCCGGCAGCGCCGGGCCCGGCTGGGTCGTCGCGGGGGCGGTGGTGGGCACGGCGGTTTACCGCGCCATCACCATCGGCGATGCCGCCTGGGTGGTCGCCGCAGGATTTCTGCTGCCCATCGCCGCCGCCTGGCTTGCCAGCCGCGCGGTCAATCTGGCCGAATAACCCCCGCTATTTTTCCGCGTCCACGGCGGCCTGCACGGCCTTGTAAAAGCGTTCGCGCGCCGCGCCAACGCCATCGGGGTCGGTTGCGGTCGGCCAATTGCCGTTGCTGGCGATGACCAGCTTGCGCGCCGGGTCGATGAAGATGCCCTGGCCGAAAATGCCCTGCGCGGCATAGCTGCCGTCGTCATTGGTCCACCATTGATAGCCATAGCCGCGCCCCGGCGCGCCGATATCGGCCTGTTTGCCGGTCGCCGCCGCGACCCAGCCGTCGGGCAGGATCGCCTGGCCATCCACCCTTCCGCCGGTCAGCATGAACTGGCCAAAGCGCGCATAATCGCGCAGGCTTGCGGAGATGCAGCAGCCGCTGATTTCATGGCCGGTGGACCCCAGCATCCACACCGCATCCTGTTCCATCCCGAACGGACCCCAGATTTTTTCGGCCAGATAGGCCGACACCGTCTTGCCCGTCGCGCTTGACACCAGCACGCCGATCAAATTGGTCTCGCCCGTCTTATACACCCATTTGGAGCCCGCCGGCGCCTCGCGCGCCAATCCCTTCATATAGCCGACGGTGACATCCTCGCCCGCCGCCGCCTTGTGCAGGTTGAACAGCGCGACGTCCGATTTGGGGTCGGTATAATCCTCGTTCCACTTTACCCCTGACGTCATGGTGAGCAGCTGGCGGACGGTGACATCGTCATAGGCGGACCCCGCCAGCCCCTTGATATAATCGGTCACCTTGTCATCCAGGCTCTTGATATAGCCATCCTTCACCGCCGCGCCGACCAGCGTGGAGGTGAGCGATTTGGCAACCGAAAAGCTGGTCCAGCGCCCCGCCGCGTCAAAGCCCAGCGCATAGCGTTCAAAGCGCACCTTGCCGTCGTGCAGGATGATAAGGCCGGCGTTGCGCTGCTCGGCCATATAGGCGACAAGGTCCACGCCCGGCACCGTCAGCGGCGCGCCCGCGGGCAAGGGATAGACGGCATCGCCCGCGGCAATCGCGTTGGTTTTGGCCAATTTCTCCATCTGGCGAAAGGCGGCGTCGCGTTGGTCCTGTTTCCAGAAGAGCACATTCTGATCCTTTGGCAATTCGCTGTCACTGGCGGGCGCTGTGCCCCCGCATCCCGCCACCAGCAGCATCGCTGCCGCCGCCATTGCCCATCGAAGTTGCCGCATATATTGTCCCCTCCCTTGGCCAGCCCCGCCCTGCCCTAACCCAAAGCTTCACTCCGGCGCAGGCCGGAGCGCAAGCTAGGGCCCTAAGCCGCCTTCACCAGCGTCACCTGCGCCACGGTGATGCCGCCGCCGCGAAAGCCGCCCTCGCAATATTGCAGATAATAGCGCCACAGCCGGACAAAATCATCGTCAAAGCCGGGGGGCAAGCGCCCCTCCGCAACCGCCGCGTCAAACCGCTCGCGCCAGATTTTCAGCGTTTCGGCATAATCGCCACCAAAATGCTCCGCATCGTGCCAGCGCAGCCCGCGCGCCTCGGCCAGCGCGCGAAATTCGCTCTCGCTGAGCAGACAGCCGCCGGGAAAGACAAAGGTCTGAATGAAATCGCGGCTGGCGGCATAGGCACCGAACAGGCCGTCGCGAATGGCGATGAATTGCAGCGCCGCGCGTCCGCCGGGGCGCAGCAGCGCGGCAATCTGGTCCAGATAGCCCGGCCAGTAATCGCGCCCCACCGCCTCCACCATTTCCACGCTGGCGATGGCGTCAAATTGCCCGCTGGCGTCGCGATAATCGGTCAGGCTGACGCGGCTGCGCCCGCCGGGGTCGAGCGCGGTCAGGCGGGCCCCCGCGACGCGCGCCTGCTCCTCTGACAGGGTCAGCGCATGGACGATGGCGTCGTGCCGGTCGACCGCGCGCGCGGCCAGGCTGCCCCAGCCGCAGCCGATTTCGAGCAGGCGGCTGCCCGAGCGCAGCCGCAGCCGGTCGAGCACCGCGTCAATCTTGGCCAGTTGCGCCTCGGCCAGGGTCAGGTCGGGCTCGATAAAGAGCGCGCTGCTATAGGTCAGCGTCTCGTCGAGCCACGCGGCGTAAAAATCATTGCCCAGGTCATAATGGGCATGGATGTTGCGCCGCGACCCCGACCGATTGTTGCGCCGCAGCCGGTGCCCCAGCGTCAGCAGCGCACGCCACGGCCCCTTTGCCCGCGCCGCGCCGCCCAAAGTCGCCGCATTGCGCATGAACAGGTCGAACAGCGGCACCGGATCGGGGCTGGTCCATTCGCCCTTTTCCCACGCCGCATACCAGCCGACCGACCCCGACAGCGCCAGCCGCACGAGCGCGGCCCAGCTCGTCACATGCACCACCGCCATCGGGCCCGGCCCACGCCCGCCCAGGATGCGGACGCTGCCATCGGGCAAATGCCCCTCCAGCGCGCCATGCGCGAGCCCGCTGTCGATCCGGTCAAGCTGCCGGTGGAACCAGGCCGCCGGGGCCCTGGCCAGCAACCGCGCGACCGCCCCGCCGCGCGCAAAACCCGCGTCGGCCCTCACCAGATGCTGACCGCGCTTCGACCGGGGCTGTGTGTTCATGGCGTCATAGTGTCGCAATCTGCGATGCGGCGCAATCGGCGGCGACGGAAAAAGCGACGGTGGTCGGCTGGGAGTGATGGAAGGCCGGAGCGACGCTGCGCCCTTTGTCCCCACCTCGTCGCCCCGGGCGTGACCCGGGGCCCAGCTACCTTGACATAGTTGGCAGAGAAAGCTGGACCCCGGCTCGGAGGCCGGGGTGACGGACTTTGGTTAGGGGGCCAGGGTGACCGGCTGAGAACCTCCCCGCACCCCGTCGCCCCGGGCTTGACCCGGGGCCCAGCTTTGTCCCCCAGCTGCCCCGACGTGCTCAGGGCCCTACTCCGCGCCATCCTTCATCGTGGCATGTGCGGCCAGCGCGCGGTCGCGGGCGAAGCGGTGGTCGACCAGCTTGGCCGGATAGGCGCGCGGGCGGACGCCAAAGGCTTCGGGGTCGTGGACATAGGGGTCCGACACCCCCGCCAGTTCGGGCACCCAGCGGCGAATATAATCGCCCGCCGCGAATTTTTCCGACTGGGTCAGCGGCGCCATGATCCGCACGAACATGTTGCTGTCCACGCCAGTGCCCGCCGTCCACTGCCAATTGGTGGCGTTGGAGCCATAGTCGGCGTCGACCAGCGTGTCCCAGAACCATGCCTCGCCCACCCGCCAGTCGATGAGCAGATGCTTGATCAGGAAACTGGCCGCAATCATCCGCACGCGATTGTGCATCCACCCCGTCGCCCACAGCTCGCGCATCCCCGCATCGACGATGGGATAGCCGGTGCGGCCCTGCTGCCATGCGGCCAGGTCGGCGGCGACGTCCGCCTGCGCCGGATCGCGCCAGGCAAAGGCGTCAAAGGCGTCGCGCGCATTGCGGCTGCCATAGTCCGGATATTGGTGGATAATGTTGGCACCATAATCGCGCCACACCAGCTCCTTCAGAAACACCTCCACCGACCCGCCCTGGTCCATCGCTGCGTGCCAGCAGGCCGCAGGCGAAATCTCCCCAAAATGAAGGTGCGGGGACAGACAGCTGGTGCCCGGATCGGCAGGGAAATTGCGTCGCTCGTCATAGCGCGCGGCCTTGGGCAGAAAGGCCGCGAGTCGCTCCTGCGCCCCCGCCTCGCCTGGCGTCCACATCGCGCGCATGCCGCCTGCCCAGTCGGGGCGCGTGGGGCGCAGGCCCCAATCGGTGAGGACATCGCTGGCGGGCCAGGCGGCGGGCGCAGCAAGCTCAGTCGGCGCGCCCTGGGGCAGCGCGGGCGGCATGGTCGCCGACAGCGCGCGCCAGAAGGGCGTGTAAATCTTGAACGGGGTGCCGCCGCCCGTGACGATGCTGCCCGGCGGGGCGAGATAATGGCCATCGTGCCGCACCAGCGGGCAATGAACGGGCAGCCGCTTGGCCAGCGCGCGTTCGGCATTGCGCCACCAGGGTTCGACATGACGCAGCGCATGGATCGTCCCGGCGCCCAGCTCCTCGGCCAGCTGTGCCAGCACCGCATCGGCGCGCCCGCGCCGCAGGATGAGGCGCGATCCCGCCGCCGCCAGATCGGCGCTCAGGCTGGCGAGACTATGGTGCAGCCACCAGCGCGACGCCCCGCCCATGCGGCGATGCGCGGGTGTATCGTCGTCGAGCACATAGACGGGGACGACGGGCCCCGCCGCTGCCGCCGCCGCAAGGGCCGCCTGATCCGCCAAGCGCAAATCCTGCCGCAACCAGACAATCTGTGGGGCGGCCATGATTAGCGTCCTTCGGGTTTGGCGATCACGATAAAGCGGCTGACGGCCAGCGCATGACGATAGCGCTGGTCGGTCAGGGTCAAGGTGCCATCGGCGGCAAATTCGGCGACGGGCATGCGCGACCAGAACAGAAATGCGCGCACTTCGGCATTGTTTGCGGCGATTTGCGCCAGGCGCGGGTCACCGGCATTGTGGCGCGCCTTGGTGATGGGCGCACCGGGCTTTGCGTCGCCCCCCGCTTCGGCATATTGGCCGTAATAAAGGTCGTTGCGCCAGAACACGTCGCGCTGCCACGACGCAATGGGGGGCGGGCTGGCCACGACCAGCGTCGGCTCCACCCCCACCGCGCGCAGCGCCGTCGCGGCGCGCTGTTCGGTCAGGCCGGTGACGACGCCATTGGCAAAGACATAGGCCGATACGGCGATCAGCGCGATCGCCGCCTGCCGCTGCCAGCCCGGGCGTCCGCGCCGTTCGGACCAGCGCGACAGCGCCATCGCGCCGCCCATCCCGATCCACAGCCACAGGTCGATGATGAAAATGCTGTCGCCATAGGACCAATGGCTGCTGAACGGTTCCAGCAGGCGCACGCCATAGGTGTTGAGCCAGTCGAGCGCCGGATGGCTGAGCGTGCCGATATAGGCGAGCGCCAGCAGCCAGCCGCGATGCACCGCCGGGCGGTCGGCATGGCGCCGCCGCCGCCACCCATCCCAGGCGAGCATAAGCGCCCAGAGCAGCACGGGCAGGATCAGCATTGCCAGCGGCCCGTGGGTAATTCCGCGCCGAAACGCCAGATGCTCCGCCCCTTGCAGCCAGAACAGGCAGGCGGCATCAATGTCGGGCACATTAGCCGCGATGATCAGCGTCGGCATCGCCAGCGCGGTTTTGCGTTTCAGCCCCGCCTGCCCCAGCAGCGCGCCGACCAGGCTGTGCGTCAGATTGTCCATGCGCGCGCCGCCGCCCTGTGCCGCGCCGCGATCATTCCACGGTCCAGGTCTGGCCCTTGCTGAGCAGCTTGCCCAGGTCGCCAATCTTGCCTGCGGCGGCGGCCTGGTTCTGGGCAATCACTTCGGCCTCAAAGGTCGGGCGCGGATCGTCATAAAGCACCCCCAGCGCCATCGGAAATTCGCCAAAGCGCATTTCGACCAGCATGTGCGCGATCGACCGGTTGGTGACATTGTGGACGATGACCCCGGCGGCCTGCCAATCGCCATCGACAACATCGACGACTTTCAACTCCAGCGCCGCGCTGTCGAGGGCAATGCCCTTGGCCCCCTTGGCGAACAGCATCGGCTGCCCATGCTCCAGCCACAGCTGGCGGTCCTCCGCGCCCTTGGGGGCGGCGAAATCCTCGAACACATCCTTGTTATAGACGATGCAATTCTGGAAAATCTCGATAAAGGCCGCGCCCCGGTGCGCATGGGCGGCTTTCAGTACCTGGGGCAGATTTTTGGACACGTCAAAGCCGCGCGCCACACACCGCGCGCCCGCACCCAAGGCAAAGGCGCATGGGGCTGCGGGCCGGTCCACCGAGCCAAAGGGCGTCGACGGGCTTTGCGTGCCCACCCGGCTGGTCGGCGAATATTGCCCCTTGGTCAGGCCATAGATTTCATTGTTGAACAGCATGATCTGGCAATCCAGATTGCGGCGCAGCAAATGCATGGTGTGGTTGCCGCCGATGGACAGCGCGTCGCCATCGCCAGTGATGATCCACACATCCAGATCCGGATTGGCGAGTTTCAGCCCGGTCGCCACGGCAGGCGCCCGCCCGTGGATGGTGTGAAAGCCATATGTTTCCATATAATAAGGAAAGCGCGACGAGCAGCCGATGCCGCTGACGAACACCGTCTTTTCGGGCACTGCGCCGATTTCGGGCATGGTCCGCTGCATCGCCTTCAGGATCGCATAATCGCCGCAGCCGGGGCACCAGCGCACTTCCTGATCGGTTTCCCAATCCTTGGGGCTCGTGCCTTTGGCGATGGGGGTCATGTCGTTCATTGGTCTTCCTTCCGGCCAAAGGCCGCCTGGGTCGCCGCGCGCACGGCCAGCCCACCAAATAGTCCGGCGATGGCACTGGCGGTGCCCATCACCCTGGGCTCGGTCAGCCCCAAATCCATCATGCCCATGTCGCGCGCCGTCATCGCATAGAGCAACACCGCAAAAAGCCCGAAGCCCAGCGCCAGCATCAGCGCGGGCCGCGCGGGCAAGGCGGCGAGCGACGGCACCATCGCTCCGGCCCCGCCCGCACCCAGCAACAGCCCGAACAGCAGCGCCCCGCGCGGCATGTCCGCCATCATGAACCAGCCAAACAGCGCCGCCGCCACCAGAAAGGCCAGCATGACTCCGGTGTGCAGGCCCGTCATCCCGCAAGCGCCCCGTCGATGGCAGCGGCAATCTCGGCAATGGTGAAGGGCTGGCCCGACACTTTGTTGAGCGGCTTGGCATCAACCAGAAACTGGTCGCGCAGCAGTGTTTTCAGCTGGCCCGTGTTCATTTCGGGCACGATCACCCGGTCAAAACTGTGCAGCAACTCGCCCAGATTCTTGGGCGTCGGCCAGATGTGGCGGATATGGACATGCGCGACATCCTGCCCCCTGGCCCGCGCGCGTCCCACCGCCTGGTGGATGGGGCCATAGGTGGAGCCCCAGCCGACGATGGCGAGCTTTGCGCCCGCGCTGCCCAGTTCGCACGGCTGGTCCGGGATGCGGTCAGCCACGCCGTTCACCTTGGCCTGGCGCAGGTCGGTCATCGCCTGGTGATTGGCCGGGCTATAGTTGATATGGCCGGTATCGACCTCTTTCTCGATCCCGCCGATGCGGTGGAGCAGGCCCGGTGTCCCTGGCTTGACCCAGGGCCGCGCCAGCTTGGCATCGCGGCCATAGGGTTTGAAGCCGCCCTCAGGCACATGATCCAGAAACTGCACGGGAAAGGGTGTCAGCGCCCCCAGATCGGGCACCGCCCAGGGTTCGGCGGCATTGGCGATATAGCCATCGGTGAGCAGCATCACCGGCGTCATATATTCGACCGCAATCCGCACCGCTTCAATCGCGCAGTCGAACGCATCGCCCGGCGAGCGCGCGGCGATGACGGGCATCGGTGCATCGCCATTGCGGCCATAGACCGCCTGATACAGGTCCGACTGTTCGGTCTTGGTCGGCAGGCCGGTCGACGGGCCGCCACGCTGCGAATTGACGATGACCAGCGGCAGTTCGGTCATGATGGCCAGGCCCATGGCCTCCCCCTTCAGCGCAATGCCGGGGCCGGATGAAGAGGTGACACCAAGTTGCCCGGCATAGCTTGCGCCAATGGCCGAACAGATGGCGGCAATTTCATCCTCTGCCTGAAAGGTCGTGACGCCAAATTCCTTGAGCCGCGACAGATGGTGGAGGATGGCCGAGGCCGGCGTGATCGGATAGCCGCCAAAGAACATGGGCAATCCGGCGAGCTGCGCGCCCGCGACCAGGCCGAGCGCAATCCCCTCTGCCCCCGTCAACGTGCGGTAAAGGCCCGGCGCGGCGGCGGCGGGGCCGATCTGATACTGGCGCAGCGGCCCGGCAAGCTCCGCCGTTTCGCCAAAGGCATGGCCGGCGTTGAGCGCGGCGATATTCGCATCCGCCAGCACCGGGTTTTTGGCGAATTTCTGTTTCAGCCAGTCCATCAGGGGCTGGCGGTCGCGGTCGAACATCCACAGCGCCAGTCCCAGCGTCCACATATTCTTGCAGCGCAGCGCTTCCTTGTTGCCCAGCCCAAAGGGCTTGACCGCGTCCAGCGTCGCCTGGCTGATGTTCAGTTTCAGCAGCTGCCACTTCGCCAGGCTGCCATCCTCCAGCGGGTTGGCGGCATATTTGGCCTTTTCCAGATTGCGGGCGCCAAATTCGCCCTCGTCCGCGATGATCAGGCCGCCGGGTTTCAGCGCGCCGACATTGGTCTTGAGCGCCGCCGGGTTCATCGCCACCAGCACATCGGGCGCATCGCCCGCCGTGTCGATGGCGGTCGACCCGAAATTGATCTGAAAGGCCGACACGCCGAACAATGTGCCCTGCGGCGCGCGGATCTCGGCGGGGAAGTCGGGGAAGGTCGCAAAATCATTGCCCGCGAGCGCCGACGACAGGGTGAACTGCCCCCCCGTCAGCTGCATCCCATCGCCGCTGTCCCCGGCAAAGCGCACCACCACCGCATCGGACGCCCGCTCGGTCGTCCCCGCCGGTGCCTCAGCCAAACTTGCCATGCTTCGTCCTTAAGATACTGCCGTGGTCCGCCATCGTTGCTGACCTTTATGTCAGCCGATTAGAAGCAAGCGCCCCAAGCCGCAATTCAGAAATAATATCGCCGCGACAAGGAAATTGTGACAAGGGGCGGCGATGACCCAGGAACTGACCGGCGAACCGACCGACGCTTTTGCCCATCTGCCCTACCGCCCCTGCGCGGGGGTCATGCTGGTGAATGGCGCAGGGCTGGTCTTTGTCGGGCAGCGGCTCGATAGCAGCAGCGAAGCGTGGCAGATGCCGCAGGGTGGGATCGACCCCGGCGAGACAGCGCAAGCGGCGGCCTTGCGTGAATTGGGCGAAGAGGCCGGAATTGCGCCAACGCTCGTCACCATCCTGGCGACCAGCGCGCGCGAGCATTTCTATGACCTGCCACCGCAGCTGATGGGCCGCATGTGGGGCGGGCGGTTTCGCGGCCAGCGCCAGATTTGGTATCTCGCGCGCTTTCTGGGCCGTGATGCCGACATTAATATCGCCACCCCGCACCCCGAATTTCGCGCGTGGCGCTGGACCGATCCCGCATCGCTGCCCGACCTGATCGTGCCCTTCAAACAGCAGCTATACCGCGATCTGGTGGATGAATTTCTGCCCTTGATCCGGGGATGACTGGCCTGTCCTATCTGTATGCGGTTGCGCTGGGCAGCAATATGGCCGGGCCCGGCGGCAGCACGCCACGCGCCATGGTCGCGGCGGCGCTGGCGGCGCTGGACGATGGCCCGCTCACCCTGCTCGACGCCAGCCCGGTGATGGACAGCGCGCCGCAGGGCCCTAGCCGCCGCCGCTATGCCAATGGCGCGGCCCTGGTGGCCAGCCGCCTGCTGCCCGATGCGATGATGGCGCAGCTTCACGCCATCGAGGATGCGCTGGGCCGCCGCCGCGCGCGCCGCTGGGGGCCGCGCCGGATCGACCTCGACCTGATCCTGTGGTCAGAGGGCAGCTTTGCGGCGGACGATCTGGTCGTGCCGCACCGCGCCTTTCGCACCCGCGCCTTTGTGCTGGGACCACTGCTTGCGCTGGCCCCGGAATGGCACGACCCGGTGACTGGCCACACGGTGCGCCAGCTTCACGCCCGGCTGCATCGTCGAAAGCCGGTTGACCGGTCTGGCCCGCCGCACTAGGGGCTGCCGACAGCGCGGGCCGCCAGCGGCCCTTCGCCACCTTCCCCACGGGGGCCCTTAGCTCAGTCGGTAGAGCAACTGACTTTTAATCAGTAGGTCGCTGGTTCGAACCCAGCAGGGCTCACCACCTCTCAACAGGCTCTGGCGAACCAGCGAGCATCGTTGGCCGAATCGTCGTTGCCGATTGGTCGCTGGTTCGAACCCAGCAGGGCTCACCACCTCTCTGCAATCGCCCCTGGCA
>CAZKOW010000003.1:0-7798 GCA_964554455.1 uncultured Sphingopyxis sp.
GCGCGGTCCACCGGGTCCGCCGGGCATCGTTCGTCCCAATCGCCGCCCATGGACCGGCCTTCGTGCGCATAGGCCGCGAACAGGCGCGACACCACCCGCTGCGCCCCCGCCGCCGCGTCGACCTGGCTGGGGTGATGATAAAGCTGGCGATACATGAAGGATTTGAGCGCGCGTTCCGACGCCGCCAGCGCGGGCGAAAATCCCGCCAGGGACCGCCCCGCGGCGCGCACCGCATCGGCGCTGTCGACCCCCGCCTGTGCCACCCGCGCGCGCGTTTCGGCGATGACGTCATTGACCATCAGGCCGATCTGATCGCGCACCAATTCGCGCAGCAGGCGGTCGCGCGGGGCCCCGCGATGGCGCGCCTCTACCCGCCGGAAATTGTCGGCCACCCACGGCTGGTCCATCAGCATGTCGAGCGTCAGCAGCCCGGCGCGCAAGCCATCGTCAATGTCGTGATTGTCATAGGCGATGTCGTCGGCGACCGCCGCAATCTGCGCCTCCAGCGACGCGTGGGAGCCAAGGTCGAGCCCGATGGCCCGGTCCACCGCCGCCAGCGCCCATTGCGGCGCGGCAACAGGGCCATTGTGCTTCGCCAGCCCCTCCAGCGTTTCCCAGGTCAGATTGAGCCCGTCAAAGCCCGGATAAGGGCATTCCAGCTGCGTCAGCGTGCGCAGCGTATGACCATTGTGGTCAAAGCCCCCGGCATCCGCGCCCGCCGGGCCCATCGCGGTGGCCAGCGCCGCCTCGCCCGCATGGCCAAAGGGCGGGTGGCCAATGTCATGCGCCAGGCAGAGCGCCTCGGTCAAATCCTCGTTCAGGCCCAGCGCGCGGGCCATGGCGCGGCCGATCTGGGCCACCTCGATACTGTGGGTCAGGCGGACGCGGTAATGATCGCCATCGGGGGCGATGAACACCTGTGTCTTGTGGCGCAACCGGCGAAAGGCAATGGAGTGGATGATCCGGTCGCGGTCGCGTTGAAACATGTCGCGCGGCCCGCGCACGGGGTGGGCCGCCTCGCCATGCTGCCGCCCGCGGCTGTTCGCCGGATCGGCGGCGCAGCGCAGAACCGGGTTCATCGGACCGGCGTCACTTCCTCGCCCGCATCGCTCGACCAGACAAAGCCGTCGCCCCCCGCCTTCTTGAGCGCGGCAAGCCAGGCAGTGGCCGCCTTGCTGCTGGCGAAGGGCCCGGTCACCAGCCGCCGGGTGCGGCCCCATTCGGCGGTCGCCCCGCGCTGCCCCTTGAAGGCATCGGGATATTTGCGCGCCAACCGGCCAAAATCGCCGCCCAGCGCTGCCGCATTGGCCCCCGTCGCTACCTGGACCCAGATACGCGCGGGGTTGGCCTTTTTCCGGTCTGCCTCCGCCTTGGCGGCGGCATCGGCCTCTGCCTTGGCGCGGGCGGCGGCGACCTCATTCTTGCGCTCCTCGGCGGCGGCGAGCGCGGCCTTGCGCTGCTCCTCCTTCACCGCCTCCAGCGCGGCGGCATCGAGCGCGCCTTCGGTCGGGGCAAGTTCGGTGGCCGGAATCTCCAGCGACGCCATGAGGGCCGCAAGCGCGCCGGGCACCCGCGCGGGCGGCGCGGCAGCAGCGGCGGCAGGCGGGGATGCAGCGGCGGGCGGCGGCGCGGGACGCGGCTGCGGCGCAGCGGCGGCGACAATGACCGGGCGGGTCGCAGGCGGAGCGGGCGACGTCGCGGGCGCGGTCACAATCTGCGGCCCTGCGACCGGGCGCGTGGCGGCGGGCGGCGGCGATGCCGGTGCGGGTGTCGAGGCGGCAGTAGCGGCAGGGCGCACGGCGGGGCTCGCTGACGGGGGCGCGGCGGCCACCACCACGGGCTTGGGCCGCGCGGCGGGCGGCGTTGGCAGGCCGGGCTTGGTGCCGCCGGGCAGCGCGCCGAAATGCGCCGCCGCCGCCTGCTGCGCGGGCGTCAGTCCCGACAGACGGGCCAGAAAGGGGGTGATATTGCTCGCCAGCGCCGGCGGCATGGTGGCCTTTACAATCTCCTGCGCCTCGCTCTGCCGCCCGGCGATGGCCAGCACCATCGCGCGCGTGCGCCATGCCGCCCGGTCCTGCGCACGCAGCTGCGGGGTCAGCACCTGGACCGCGCGGTCGACTTGTCCGCTGATGCCCAGCGACAGCGCATAGCGGCGGGTGATGTCGGGATCATTGGTCTGGGTCAGCGCAGCCTCATAATCGCGCTGCGCTGCGCCTTGCTGCCCCAGCAAATCCTGCGCCAGCCCGCGGTCGGCCAGATAAATGCGCTCGGGCGCGCCCAGCCGGGCGGCGCGGGCGAACAGCTCCATCGCTTCGGCAGGCCGCTCCATCTGCACCATCGCGGCGCCGGTCAGCGCGACAATCTGGCCATCGTCGGCGCGCAACTGTCCCGCGCGCGTCAGAAAGCCCAGCGCGGCCTGCGGATTGTCGAGCGTCAGCGATGCGCGCCCCGCGTCGATCAACGCGGCCACATCAGTCCGGTCGGTGCCAATCCGCGCCATGGCCGAAGCCAGCGTGGCTTCGGCATCGCGCCGCTTTTCCATCGCCGCGCGGGTGAAGGGATCGGGTTCGGCGCCCTGCTGGGCCAGCGCGGGCGCGGTCACGGCCAGCAGCGCCGCTGCGCCCAGCCATGCCGCCAACCTGCTATGCCGCACCTGCGGAGGGGGATTTTTCCGGATCATGCTGACCGCGCCATAGCGCACGCCAGCCCCGCTGAAAACGGGGCTGGTCGCAGCAATTGGCCAATTGGTCGCGGCTTACTGATTATTCTGGCGGTTCAGGAAACGGGGAATGTCGACCCCGCCGCCGCCATCATTGTCATCATCGCCATCGCCGTCGCCTTCGGGCTTGGTCGCGTTGCCGCGCGACAGGCGCGACATGCGTTCAAACAGCGTGCCGCCGCCGCTGGGCCGCGCGGCAGGCGCAGCCGCACCATCGCTGGCCCCCAGGTCCGCCGGGCCGCTGCTCACCGCAGGCGCAGGCGCAGGCGGCGGCGCAACCGGGGTGTCGAGCGTCAGGCTGCCATCCTCCGGCGCGTCGAGCACCAGCTCGTCGGGCTCACCGCTGCCGCCTTCGCCGCCAAGGCCATCGCCATCGACGGCACCCGTGAGATCGTCATAGCGGGCCGCAGGCGCCTCGGGTGCCGGGGTGAAGCCGGGGGCGACATCGGGCTCGGCGGCAAATTCATCGGCTGCCGCCGCGGCTTCGGGAGCCGCCACTTCGGCGAGCGGTTCCGGTTCGGGTGCCACGATGGGCCGGGCGGCGGGCTGAAAGGCAAAGCTGCGCGCAGGCTGCGGCGCGGCGGCACTTTCGCCGCCTTCGATCCCGGTGGCCACGACCGACACGCGAATGCGGCCTTCCAGCGCAGGGTTAAATGCGCTGCCCCAGATGATATTGGCGTCGGGGTCGACCAGCTCGCGAATATGGTTCGCCGCCTCGTCGACTTCCATCAGGCGCATGTCCTCGCCGCCGGTGATGGAGATGATGACGCCCTTGGCCCCCGCCATGCTGACCCCGTCGAGCAGCGGGTTGTTGATCGCCTGCTGCGCGGCCTCCAGCGCGCGGCTATCGCCTTCGGCCTCGCCCGTGCCCATCATCGCCTTGCCCATTTCGCGCATCACGCTGCGCACATCGGCAAAGTCGAGGTTGATGAGGCCCGGCATGACCATCAGGTCGGTGATGCCGCGCACCCCCTGTTGCAGCACTTCATCCGCCATGGTGAAGGCTTCTTTGAACGTCGTGTTGGGGTTCGCCACCAGAAACAGATTCTGGTTGGGAATGACGATCAGCGTGTCGACATGCTCTTGCAGTTCGGCAATCCCGGCTTCGGCCGATTTCATGCGGCGCGAGCCTTCAAAGCTGAACGGCTTGGTGACGACGCCGACGGTCAGGATGCCGCGATCGCGCGCCGCCTTGGCAATGACCGGGGCCGCACCGGTGCCGGTGCCCCCGCCCATGCCCGCCGCGACGAAGCACATATGCGCGCCCTCCAGCGCCTCTTCCACCGTCGCGATGGTTTCTTCGGCGGCAGCGCGGCCAACCTCTGGCCGGGATCCCGCGCCAAGGCCCTGGGTGATGTGGGTGCCAAGCTGGATCCGCCGTTCCGCCGGGGACGCGTTGAGCGCCTGCGCATCGGTGTTGGCGACGATGAAATCCACGCCCTCTACCCTGGCCGCGATCATGTTGGCGATGGCGTTGCCGCCCGCGCCGCCGACACCGATCACCGCGATGCGCGGTTTGAGTTCGTCCACCGTCGGCGGGCCGATATTGATGCTCATTGTTTCAATCTCCCCACAGTGACGCACAGGTCGGTGCGGCGCTGCAACCCTTGGAATGGCACCAGCATTGCACCATTGTTGCAAGCTTTTCACTCAAAAAATTAACCGTTTTGACCATCGCGTCCATCAAAAGCCATTTTTGAGGGCGGCAACCAGCCGTCCGAGCAGGGCGCCGCGCTGCGGGCGATAAATATCCTGCGACATCAGCGGCATGTCGCGCAGGTCAAAAGGGTCCGATGCACCATAAATGGCGAGCCCCGCCAGCGTGGCAAAGGCCGGGCCGCTGTGCGCCTCCGGCAGGCCGATGAGCCCCTGCGGCCGCCCAACGCGCGCGGCGCGGCCCAGCGCGACCTGGGCATATTCGGCAATGCCCTTAAGGTCCGCCCCGCCGCCGGTCAGCACCACTTGCCGCCCGATGGGACCGACGAAGTGCAGTTCCTTGAGCGTGCGGCCAATTTCGCCCATCATATGGTCCAGCCGCTGGCGAATGACCGCGACCAGCTGCGCGCGGGTGATGCGCGGCTTGTCCGCCCCTTCGGGCGCGCCAGGGTCGACGTCGATGACGTCATTATTATCGCGCGGGCTGGCCAGCGCCGAACCATAATAGCTTTGCGCGCGCTGCGCCTGGCTGCGGCGGATGCCAAAGGCCGAGGCGATGTCGTCGGTGATGTCGCCCGCACCAAAGGGCAGGGAGGCAAGCTCGACCAGCATGCCGCCCGCGAACAGCGCCACCGTCGTCACCGCCGCACCGATTTCGACGAGCGCCACCCCCAGATCGCGTTCCTCGTCCGACAGGCAGGCGAGCCCCGCCGCCATGGGTGCCGCAACCACCGCGCGCACATCCAGATGCGCCGCGCGCACCGCCGATTCCAGATTCCGCACCGGCGCGCCATCGGCCATGATGACATGAATATCGACCGCCAGCCGGTCGGCATGCAGGCCGATGGGGTTCTTCACGCCATTCAGGCCATCAAGCGTATAGAGCGCGGGCTGTGCATGCAGGACCATGCGGCCTTCGGGGTCGATGCCGCTGCGCCCGGCGGCGAGCAGATCGTCGATATCCTCCTGCTCGATGCGATGACCGCCGAGTTCGCTTTCCACCGGGGCGACATCGCTGGTCAGCCCGCCCGCGGAAAAGGCAACCCAGACATCGTCGATGTTCAGCCCGGCGATCCGTTCGGCCTGTTCAATCGCCTCGCGCACGACTTGCTCGACCTTGTCCATGTCGGCGACATAGCCGCGCCGGATGCCCCGGCTTTCGCGCTGGCCGGTGCCCAGCACGTGCAGCTTGCCATCGGCCTCCACCCCGGCAATCAGCGCCGCGACCTTCCACGATCCGACGTCCAGCGCGGTAATCAGTTTTTCGATGCGCGGTGCGGCCATGGTTCAAACCTCCCTGTCGCTGGTCGCTGCGGTATCGGCGGCGGCGGCCCCGCTGGCGGGTGCGGGGTCCGCCTTGATCTGCCCCTCGGGCGGCATGCGCAAGACAAAACGGGTGGGATCGCGCATGTCAAAGCGCAGGATGCCGCGCCCCAGCAAGCGGTTGCTGCCCTCCATATGGGTGAATTTGGCCAGCGCCTTTTTCGCCTCGGCATCGCCTTCGGGCAGCGACAATGTCTCGCCGCTTTGAAAGCGCAGGTCCCAGCGGCGGTTGCCAACCCAGGTCGCCCCGGCGAGCAGCGGCTTGATCGAGCGGCTGCCCTCCAGGAGCGCGGCCAATTCCTTTGATTGTTCATTGGCGCGCGGACCGATGACCAGCGGCAGGTCGGGCATGGTGGCGGGCGTGACGGGTTCCAGCACCACCCCCTGATCATCGATCAGCGACAGGCGGCGGTTGTGCTGCCACACGGCGGCGGGCGCGCGTTCGACGATGTCGATGACCAGGGTTTCGGGCAAGCGCCGCGACACGCGCGCATCCTTGATCCAGCCATAGCGCAGCAGGTCGCTGCGCACGCCTTCCAGGTCCACCGCCGCCATCGAGCGGTTTTGCTGGCCCAGCGCAATGTCATAGACTTTGATATAATCGATGCGGTTGGCGCCAACCACCTCGACGCGCTTGACCTGAAATCCCGCGCGGCTGACCAAGCCTGCCCATTCATCATGGGCCCAGGCCGTGACGCCGCCAAAATGGGCGGCAAAGCCCGCCGCCACCACCAGCACGCCGCCGATGGTGACATTGGCCGCGCGCTGCAGCGTCGCCGCGCTGACCGGCAGAGCGGCAATCAGCTGGTCGAGCCGCGACGGGCCATAGCTTTTGCCGCGCTGCGGCGTGCGCATGGGCCGCCGAACCGGGGCCTTGCCGCGTTTGACCTTTGCCTTGCTCACAGCGCTTCCTCCACAATCAATTCCACCAGTTCGGCATAATCCATGCCCAGATGCCGGGCCTGTTCGGGGACCAGGCTGAGCGGGGTCATCCCCGGCTGGGTATTGGTTTCCAGCACGAAAATGCCATCGCGGCCCAATGCATCGTCCCAGCGAAAATCGGTCCGCGACGCGCCCTTGCACCCCAGCAGCTGGTGACAGCGCAGCGCCAGCTCCATCATCGTGTCGGCAATATCCTGCGGCACCTCTGCCGGGCAAATATGGTCGGTCATCCCGTCGGTATATTTGGCGTCGAAATCGTAAAAGCCGCTCTTGGGGCGAAGCTCGGTCACGGCCAGCGCCCGCCCGCCCAGCACCGCGACGGTCAGCTCGCGCCCCTTGATAAAGGGTTCGGCGAGCAGCTCGGCAAAATCCTGCCACGGCCCCGCCGCATCGCGCGCGATCGGATTGCCGTAATTGCCCCCGTCGGTCACGATGGCGACGCCCACCGACGACCCTTCGTTGACGGGTTTCAGCACATAGGGGCGCGGCAACGGGTCGCCGGCAAACAGGCTCTCGCTCGCGACAATATGGCCGCCCGGCATGGGGATGCCCGCCGGGACTAGCCGCTGCTTGGTCAATTGCTTGTCAATGGCGATGACCGACGTGACCATGCCCGAATGGGTATAGGGTACCCCCATCAGGTCGAGCATCCCCTGCACCGTCCCATCCTCGCCCGGGGTGCCGTGCAGCGCGTTGAACACGACATCGGGCGCAGCAGCGGCAATCCGCGCCGCCACATCGCGCCCCATGTCAATCCGCGTCACCCGGTGCCCGCGCGATTCCAGCGCGTCGGCCACGCCATTGCCGCTCATCAACGATACGGACCGTTCGTTCGACCAGCCGCCCATCAGGACCGCGACATGCCAGGGGCCGCGCTTGCTCATGAGTTCAAACCTTCCACCAACACCGCCTGCCCTGAGCTTGTCGAAGGGCTGTGCTTGTCGTTCAACATTGCCAAGAAAAGGCAGCCCTTCGACAAGCTAAGGGCGGGCGGTGTGGACAGAGCCCGGTTCATTGGCTTTCCCCCACGCGCTGAATCTCCCACTGCAAATCGACTCCGCTCTGGGCCTTGACCCGCCGCCGCACCTCTTCGCCCAGCGCCTCGATATCCGCGCTGGTGGCGGTGCCGGTGTTGATCAGGAAATTGGTGTGCTTCTC
>CAZKOW010000003.1:7898-93845 GCA_964554455.1 uncultured Sphingopyxis sp.
GCGCGCAGCGTCACGCGCTCGCCCGAGCGCAGCACCACATCGCAATCGACCAAAATGTCGCACGTCTCGCGGCCATAGGCTCCGCCGTTCATCCGCACAAAACCGCCGACCGTGCCGGGGATGGAGCGCAGAAACTCGAGGCCCGCAATCCCCGCATCGCGCGCGGTAGACGACACCAAAATGCCGGAAGCCCCGCCACCGCATTGCAGCATCATCCCATCGGCACCCACTTTGGCAAAAGCCTTGCCCAGCCGCACCACCACGCCGGGCCAGCCGCCGTCGCGCACAATCAGGTTGGAGCCGAGCCCCAGCGCCATGACTGGCACCGCCGGGTCCAGCGCCGCAAGGAATGCGGCCAGATCATCGGCATCGGCAGGCTCGAACAGCCACTGCGCGGGCCCGCCGGTCTTGAACCACACCAGGGGGGCGAGCGGGGCGTTCGGAGTGAGTTTGCCGCGCGGTGTATGGCCCCTCCCCTTCAGGGGAGGGGTTGGGGTGGGGTCTGTCGGCAAAAGCTGGCTTGGCCCGACAGACCCCGCCCCCGGCCCCTCCCCTGAAGGGGAGGGGTGAATTTTGTCCGCCGCCATCACCCGCGCGCTCCCTCAACCGCCGCCGCCAGCCCAGCGGCAATCTTGGTGATATCCCCCGCGCCCAGGCAGACGATCAGATCGCCCGGCTGCACCACACCGCGCAGCTGCGTCGTCAGCGCGGCGGCATCCGTCAGCGATGCGGCATCGCGGTGCCCGCGTTCGCGCAATTTTTCGGCGAGCACATCCGACGACACGCCAGCTATCGGCGCCTCGCCTGCGGTATAGACGGGCAGCGCATACACCATGTCGGCGTCGTTGAAGGCGCCCGCAAAATCATCCATCAAATTGCCCAGCCGGGTGAAGCGGTGCGGCTGCACCACGGCGATGACGCGCCCCGCCGGCTCGCCTGCAGACGCCGTTTCGCGCGCCGCCGACAGCACCGCGCGAATTTCCACCGGGTGGTGCGCATAATCGTCGATTACCGTGGCCACACCGCCGCCGACGGCAATTTCGCCGACCTTGGTAAAGCGGCGCTTGACCCCGGCAAAACGGTCGAACCCGCTGGCAATGCGGTCGTCGGCGACGTGCAGCTGGAGCGCCACCGCAATGGCCGCCAGCGCATTTTGCACATTGTGCCGCCCCGGCATCGGCAGAAAGATGTTGCGAATGTCGCGCGCGCTTCCGTCACGGTCGCGCACCACCACGTCAAAGCGGGTGCCGCCAATTTCGGGGCGCAAATTCTGGCCGCGCACGTCCGCTTGGGCCGAAAAGCCATAGGTGACGATGCGCCGGTCGCGGATGCGCGGGATGATCGCCTGAACCTCGGGATGGTCCAGGCACAGGATCGCCGCCCCATAGAAGGGGACATTTTCGATAAATTCGACAAAGCCGTCCTTCACCGCGTCGAAATCGCCCCAATGGTCCAGATGTTCGGGATCGATGTTGGTGACCACCGCAATGGTGCCGTCGAGCCGGAGGAAGCTGCCGTCGCTTTCGTCGGCCTCCACCACCATCCATTCGCTGTCACCCAGCCGCGCGTTGCTGCCATAGCTGTTGATGATGCCGCCATTGATGACGGTGGGATCAATGCCGCCCGCGTCGAGCAGCGCCGCGACCATGCTGGTCGTCGTCGTCTTGCCATGCGTCCCCGCCACCGCGACAGTGGATTTGAGCCGCATGAGTTCGGCCAGCATTTCCGCGCGGCGCACCACCGGGATGCGGCGGGCGAGTGCGGCCTCCACCTCCGGATTGCCGCGCTGCACGGCTGTTGAGGTCACCACCACCGCTGCATCACCCAGATTGGCCGCATCATGGCCAATCGCCACCGTTATGCCGCGATCGCGCAGCCCCTGAACCACATAGCCGTCGGCGATATCGCTGCCCTGCACGCGGTAACCCAGATTGTGCATCACCTCGGCAATGCCCGACATGCCGATGCCGCCGATGCCGATGAAGTGAATGGTGCCAATATCCGTCGCTACGCCGCGCATCAGTCCTGCCTCTCCCCTGCCGCTTCCTTGGCGGCCATTTTTCCTGCGGCACCGGCGGCGCGCGCGGCCGACCGGCTGCGCCCCGAGGCGGCACCGACGCGGATGACGTCCATCATCGGCGCGCCGCCCACGCGCTCCACCAGATCGGCAAGGTCGCGCGTCGCATAGGGCCGCCCGCATTCGGCGGCGCGCTCCGCTGCCACCTCCAGCGCGCCGGGCTCCAGCGCCATGCGCTGAATCTGCTTGGCCAGTTCGGCGGGGGTAAAGCTGGGCTGGGCAATGGCCCGCGCGCCGCCCGCGCTGACCAGTTCGCGGACATTGTGGGTCTGGTGGTCGTGCACTGCGCCCGGCAGGGGCACGAAAATCGCTGGCCGCCCCGCGCAGCTGAGTTCCGCCACCGTCGACGCGCCCGACCGCCCGATGAACAGATGCGCCCAGCGAATCCGGTCGGGAAGATCGGTGAAATAGGTCGCCACCTCTGCCGCCACGCCCAGCTCGGCATAGCGCGCGCGCGTCGCCTCGACATCGTCGGTGCGCCCCTGTTGCACCACCTGCAACCGGGCGAGCAGCGCCGGGGGGAGCATCGCCACCGCCTGCGGCACCACATCGGCCAGAATGGTCGCGCCCAGGCTGCCGCCCACGACCAGCAGGCGGAAAATGCCGTCGGGCCCCAGCGGCGGATAGGGCTCGCCGCGAATGGTGACGAAAATCTCGCGCACCGGATTGCCGACCAGATGCACCTTGTCGGCGCAGCCCGCGGGCATCCGCGCCACATCGGCATAGGCGACCGCAATCGCCTCCACCCGCTTGGCCATCAGGCGGTTGACCCGGCCCAGCACCGCATTTTGTTCGTGCAGCATCGCCGGGACACCGCGCGCGCGCGCCGCCAGCAGACCGGGAAAGCTGGGGTAGCCGCCAAAGCCGACCACCGCCGATGGCGCCACATCGTCGATCAATGCCATGGCCTGTGCCCGGCCCTTGCGAATGGCGTTGGCGGCGCGCGCCCAGCCCAGCGGTCCGCCGCGCAAAATGCCGGTGCCCAGCCGCCCGGCCTCCATCACATGCACCGCCATGCCGTCGGGCACGCCCGGGATGCGCGTGCCGCGTTCGTCGGTAATCAACGCCACCTGATGCCCGCGCGCCATCAACTCCGCGCCCAGCGCATAAGCGGGCAGCATATGCCCGCCCGTGCCGCCTGCCGTCAGGATGAAGTGGCGCGCAACCGTCATGGCGTGTCGGCCCGCCGCCGGTTCCAGCTCGCGGTCAGCGAGGTGCGCACGGCATAGGGATTGCGCCGCGTCAGCGACAGCAGCATCCCCATCCCCACGCACAGCGCCAGGAAGGACGAGCCTCCATAGCTGATGAAGGGTAATGTCATGCCCTTTGACGGGAACAGCTGAGTATTGACCGCCATGTTGATCACGGCCTGACCCCCAAATTGGGCGACCAGCCCGGTGGCGGCCAAAACGATGAACCCATCCTCTTCATCCAGCAAGCGCACCAGCACGCGCACGATGATCGCGAAATAAAGGCAGGCGATGGCGATGCAGGCGAGCAGCCCCAATTCCTCGCCGATGACCGAGAAGATATAGTCGGTATGCGCCTCGGGCAGCTGGAATTTGGCAATGCCCGCGCCCGGCCCCGTGCCAATCAGCCCGCCGCCGGTGAGCGTCGCATGCGCGCGCTCTACCTGAAAGGCGTCGCCTTCGCCGAACAGCCAGATGTTGATGCGCTTGGTCGCCACCGGATAGAGGAAATAGGCCAGGACAATCGCCAGCACGCCGCCGCCCGCGAGCATCCCCATGATCCGCATCGACAGGCCGGCCACCAGCACCAGCACCAGCCAGGTGCCAGTGAACACCAGCGTCTGGCCCAGGTCCGGCTGGCCCATCAGCAACAGTGCGATGATGCCAGTGAGCACAAAGGTCAGCGGAATGACCGGCAGGCCGCTATCCTGCATCCGCAGCGACAAAAGCCAGGCCACCGACACCGCGAACATGGGCTTTAGAAATTCGGACGGCTGCAACCGCATCACGCCCGACCCCAGCCAGCGCTGCGCCCCATTCACTTCATTGCCGACGATCGGCACCAGAAACAGCAGGCCCAGAAAGCCGATCGTGCCCCAGATGGCAAAGCGCCGCGTCTGCGCCTTGGGCAGCATCGACACCGCCAGCATCACCGGCACGCCGACGATGACCCACAAAATCTGGCGGTAAAAGAAATAGAGCGGATCGAGGCTGGCCGTGGTGGTCGACAATTTCTGCGCCGACACCGGTGACGACGCGGCGATGGCGACGAGGCCGATGGCGATCAGCATCGACACCAGCAGCAAGAGGACGCGGTCCAATTCCCAGAACCAGAGGCCCAGCGGCGTGCGGTCGGCGCGGCTCAGGCGCGGCCCCCGCCGCCCCGACCGGGTGGCGACGATGACGGGGCGGTTGCCGTCCAGCTGGGTGCCGTCAATCATGCCATCAGCCCTTTCACAAGCGCGCGAAACTGGTCCCCGCGATCTTCAAAATCGCGAAACTGGTCGAACGAGGCACAAGCGGGGGACAGGAGCACCGTGTCCCCGCTTTGCGCATCCGCCGCCGCCGCCGCAACGGCGCGGTCGAGCGTCCCCGCCTCCGTCACCGGCAGTGTCGGGCGCAGCAGCTCGGCCAGCATCGGCCCCGCCTCGCCAATCGTATAGGCGGAGCGGACAGCCCCAAGGTGCGGCAGACAGGCGTCAAGCTCCGCCGTCTTGGCCTTCCCGCCCAAAATCCAGCGCACCGCGCGGAACGCGGCGAGCGCAGGCGCGGCCGCCTCGGCATTGGTCGCTTTGCTGTCGTTGACGAACGCCACGCCGTTCCGCTCGCCGACGCGCTCCATGCGGTGCGGTAAGCCGGGGTAAGTGCGCAATCCTGCGTCGATGGCGGCGTCGCTGACACCAAGCCATTTGCAGGAGTCGATCGCCGCTCCAGCATTCTGGGCATTATGCGGGCCAGCCAGAGCTGGATAAGCTGTCTGGTCGTCCCACTCGGGGAGCAGGATGCCATTGAAGCCAACCTCGGGCGGCTCCGGACCATCGAAAATGACCCCCTGCTCGACCAGTCGCCAATCGACATAGGCGAGATGGTCCGCCGATTGCATATAGAGCAGCCGCTCTTTCGCCGCCGCATAGGCTTCAAACCCATCATAACGGTCGAGATGATCCGGCGTGATATTGAGCAGCACCGCCACATCGCAATCGAGACTGAAGGTCAGGTCAATCTGGTAGCTCGATAATTCGAGCACATAGACCCCGCCTTCGGGCAAGGGCTCCTGCCCCAAAATCGGCAGGCCGATATTGCCGCCCATCGTCGTCGGCACGCCCGCCGTTTTCAGGATATGATGCACCAGCGCGGTCGTCGTCGATTTGCCGTTGGTGCCGGTAATCCCGACCACCTTGTGCGGCGGCAGCTCGCCGCGCGCCTGGGCGAACAGTTCGATGTCGCCTATGACTGGCACGCCGAACTTAGCCGCATGCGGCGCGATCGGGTGGGTGTTGAGCGGCACGCCGGGCGACACGACGACGCCTGCAAAACCGGAGAGGTCGAGTGTCAAGGGATCGGCAAAGCTAAGCCCCTCCCCTTCAGGGGAGGGGTTGGGGTGGGGTATGTCGGCAACCAAAGTGTCAGAAGGACCGACCCCACCCCCAACCCCTCCCCTGAAGGGGAGGGGCTTCAAGGCCGCGCACGCTTCCGATCGTTCATCCCACGCCACCACCTCGGCCCCGCTCGCCAGCAAGGCGCGCGCTGTTGCCAGCCCCGAGCGCGCGAGGCCCAGCACCGCATAGCGTTTCCCGGCCCAGGCGCGCGACAGGATCACCGCAGCTTCAACGTCGCCAGGCCCGCCAGCGCAAGCACGATGGAGATGATCCAGAAACGGATGACAACGGTGCTTTCCGGCCAGCCCAATTGTTCAAAATGATGGTGGATGGGGGCCATGCGAAAGACGCGTTTGCCGGTGCGTTTATACCAGAACACCTGGATGATGACCGACAGCGCTTCGGCCACGAACAGACCGCCGATCAGGACCAGCACCAGTTCATGCTGCGCCGTCACTGCAATGGTGGCGAGCGCGCCGCCCAGCGCCAGGCTGCCCGTATCGCCCATGAACACCGCCGCCGGGGGCGCGTTGAACCACAGGAAGGCGAGGCACGCGCCCATGATGGCGGCGGCAAAAATCGCCAGCTCCCCTGCCCCGCGCACAAAAGGGATACCCAGATAATTGGCAAACTTCGCATTGCCGGTCAGATAGACGATCACGAAAAAGGCCAGGCACGCGATGATGACCGGAAAGGTCGCGAGGCCATCCAGCCCGTCGGTCAGATTGACCGCATTGCCGAACCCGACGATCAGCACCATCGCAAAGACATAGTAAAATGGCCCCAGCGGGATGACGACATCGTTGAAAAAGGGCAGATACAGGTCGGTGCCTGTGCGCGACACGATCAGGAACACCGCGACGCCCGCAATGATGAATTCGATGAGCAGGCGGACCCGCCCCGGAATGCCCCGGTGGCTGGACTTGGTAACCTTGTCGAGATCGTCCATGAAGCCGACGACGGCGAAACCGGCGGTGACGAACAGGCACGCCCACACAAAGCGGTTGGACAGGTCCATCCACAAGAGCGCCGAGATCATCAGCGAGATCAGGATCATCAGCCCGCCCATCGTCGGCGTGCCGCGTTTGGAAAGGTGCGATTGCGGCCCATCTTCGCGGATCGGCTGGCCCTTGCCCTGCCGCACGCGCAGCATCGCGATGAAGCGCGGGCCGATGATCATGCCGATGACCATTGCTGTCGCGACCGCCGCGCCCGACCGAAAACTCAAATAGCGGAACAGATTCAAAACCCCGGGAAAGCCCAGATATTCCGCCAGCCAGAACAGCATCAGATTTCCCCGCCCGTCATCGCCGTCACCAGACGCGACAGACCGACCGAATTAGATCCCTTGACCAGGATGATATCCCCCGCGCGGGTCGCCGAAGCCAGAATCGCCTGCGCCGCCGCTGCATCGGGCACATGCGCGAATTTCATGCGCCCCTCAAGCCTCTTTGCCAGCGGTTCCATTTCGGGCCCGACGAGCAGGGCATAGTCCACGCCCGCCTGAGTCACCGGGTCGGCAAGCTCGGCATGGAAGGCGTCTGAATGATCGCCCAATTCCTTCATCGCGCCCAGCACGGCGACCCGCCGCCCGCCGCCTTCACGCGCCAGGCCCGACAATGTCGCGGCCATCGATGCCGGATTGGCATTATAGCTTTCGTCGATCAGCAGCACCTCGCCCGCACCGCGCGGCAGGCGGTGGCGCGCGCCGCGCCCGGCCAGCCCGGCCATTTCGGCCAGCGCCAGGCCCGCCGCCGCCAGGTCGCCGCCGACCGCTTTCACCGCCGCCAGCACGGCCATGGCATTCGCCACCCAATGCTCGCCCGTCTGCGACAGGGTGAAGCACAAGAGATGGTCCTGCACCTGCGCCGTCACCAGCGTCGCGCCATGGCCATCGTCCAGCCAATCGAGCGCGCGGACATCGGCCCCCTCGGTCAGGCCAAAGCTGACGATGGCGACGCCCAGCCGCTCGGCGGCGCGGCGCAATTGCGGATAATGCGGGCTGTCGAACGGCAATATGGCGATGCCGCCGGGTTCCAGCCCCTCAAAAATCTCGGCCTTTGCATCGGCAATCGCCTCGATGCTGCCCAGATTTTCGATATGCGCGGGGGCGATGGTGGTGATGACCGCGACGTGCGGGCGCACTTGCCGCGTCAACGCGGCGATTTCGCCCGCATGGTTCATGCCCATTTCAAACACGCCATAGGCACTGCGCGCGGGCATGCGCGCCAGGCTGAGCGGGACGCCCGTATGGTTGTTATAGCTTTTGACCGAGCGGTGCGCCCGGCCCGGGCGATGGCGATCGAGCGCGGCAAACAGCGCCTCTTTCGTGCCCGTCTTGCCCACCGACCCCGTCACCCCGATGATCCGCCCGGCACAGCGCGCGCGGGCCGCCAGCCCCAGTGCGGCCATAGCCGCGGCGGCATCGGGAACCAGCACATGCGGCCCATCAATCGGCGTTTCGCACAGCACCCCGGCAGCGCCAGCCGCGAGCGCCGCGTCGATGAAGCGATGGCCATCGGTGGTTTCGCCGCGCATCGCGATGAACAGGTCGCCCGGCTGCACCTCCCGCGAATCAAAGGCGACGCCGTGCACATTGAACGGCACCGACAGGGTTCCGCCCGTCGCATCTGCAATGGCTCCGGCATTCCACAAGGCACTCATGCCGCACACTCCCGCGCTATCGTCACATCATCAAAGGGGATGACCCGCATGGTCGGTCCCGCACCCAAAATCTGGCCCTGTTCATGCCCCTTGCCCGCAATGCAGACGATATCGTCGGGCCCTGCGGCGGCAATGGCGGCGGCAATGGCTTCGCGCCGATCGCCAATGTCCTGTGCATCGGGGGCTCCGCCGCGCACCGCCGCGCGGATGGCGGCGGGATCCTCGCTGCGCGGATTGTCGTCCGTCACGATGACCACCTCTGCCTTTTGCGCCGCAATCGCGCCCATGGCCGCCCGTTTGCCGGCATCGCGGTCGCCGCCCGCGCCCAGCACGATGATCAGCTGCCCGCGCGCATGCGGACGCAGCGCATCGAGCGCGGCGGCAACCGCATCCGGTGTATGGGCATAATCGACATAGATGGGCGCGCCGCTGCGCGCGATGGCCGCCCGCTCCAGCCGCCCACGCACTGGCTGCACCCGCGCCAGCGCCGCCAGCGTCGCCGCCGGATCTCCGCCCGTGGCGATGACCAGCCCCGCCGCCACCAGCGCATTGGCGGCTTGATAGCCGCCGATCAGCGGGAGGTTGACCGACACCTCGCCCGCATCGCCGCTGATCAAAAGCGTCTGGCCCAGTTGCGTCGGCGTGCGCGACACAAGCCGCAGGTCGGTGCCCTTGCTCCCCACCCGGATGATGCGCAGCCCGCGCGCCATGGCCGCCTGGGCAAAGGCGGGGCTGGCGGCGTCATCCGCCCACAGCACCAACACCCCGCCATCGGCCACCACCTCGGTCACCAGCCGCAGCTTCGCCGCGCGATAAGCGTCCATGGTGCCGTGATAATCCAGATGGTCGCGGGTCAGATTGGTAAAGGCCGCCGCCGCCACCGGCAGCCCCTCGGCGCGATATTGATCAAGGCCGTGGCTCGACGCTTCATAGGCGGCATGGGTGATGCCTTCGGCGGCCAGCCCGCTCATATTCGCCAGAAAGGTGACGATGTCGGGCGTGGTCAGCCCGGTTGTTACCTGGTCCTGCGCGGTGGTGACGCCCAAAGTGCCGATGGACGCGGCCTTGTGCCCCGCCATATGCCACAGCTGGCGGGTCAGCTCGACCGTCGACGTCTTGCCATTGGTGCCGGTGACCGCCACTGTCTGCGCCGGGAACCGGCCAAAGAAACGCGCTGCGAGCGCGGCAAAGGCGCGGCGCGGTTCGGCGTCAGCGACATGTGCGGCACCCGCCACCTTTGCCTCGGGCCGGGCGACCACGGCAATGGCACCGGCGGCGACGGCGGCGGGAATATAATCCTCGCCATTGAAGCGCGCGCCCCTGAACGCCCCAAAGACACAGCCGGGGGCGACCTTGCGATGGTCAATCGCCATCCCCGTTACCCGCGCATTGGCGGCCGCCCCGGCGCTGGTTCCGATCAGCGTGCCAAGGTCCATCATTCATCCTCGCCGCTGCCAGCTTCGGCGCGGTTCTTCCAGAGGAGCGGGGTGAGTTCCGACACGTCGACATCGCGGCTCTGGTCGGGAATAACGCCCAGCATCGGGCCAGCGCGCATCACCACCTTGCGCACCACCGGCGCCGCCGTCCAGCCTGCGGTGCGCTGGCCCGAGCTATAAGCATTGCCCTTCGGTTCGTCGATCATCACCAGCACGACATAGCGCGGATTGTCCATGGGAAAGGCCGCGGCAAAGGTCGCCACGACCGAGCTGCGGTTATAGCCGCCCTCTGCGGGCTTTTCCGCCGACCCGGTTTTGCCGCCAACGCGAAAGCCGGGGGCGTCGGCCTGTTTCCCGGTGCCGTCGACCACAATCATGCGCAGCAATTGCCGCATCCGTGCGCTGGTGGCGGGTTTGAACACCTGTCGCCCCTTGGGCAACGCACCATCGACCTTGAGCAGCGTCGCCGGACGCCACACGCCGCCATTGACCAGCGCGGCATAGGCGCTGGCGAGATGCAGCGGGGTCACGGCAATGCCGTGGCCAAAGCCCACCGTCATGTTGGTCAGGCGGCCCCAGCTTTTGGGCCAGATGGGCTTGGCGCGCTCTTTAATCTCGATGTGCGGGCGATTGCGAAATTCCAGCGCCTCCATCAACTGCTGCATCCGCGCGATGCCCAGGTCATCGGAAATGCGCGCCGTGACGATGTTGGAGCTGTGGACCAGCGTTTCGGGCACGTTGAGCCAGCGGCGCTGCGGATGGACGTCGCGGATCTGGAATCCGGCAATGGCCACGGGCGCGGTGGCATCATAGCGGCGCGCCATGTCGGTCACCGTGCCCGCATCAATCGCCGCCGCCACCGTCAGCGGTTTGAAGGTCGACCCCAGTTCATACAGATTGTGGGTCATCGCGTTGCGCCGCGCGGCGAGCGCTGTTTCACCCACCTTGTTGGGGTTGAAGGTGGGCAGCGACGCCATCGCCAAAATCTCGCCCGACTGCACGTCCAGGATCACGCCCGCGCCGCCGATTGCTTCCAGATTAAAGACCGCCGCCCCGAGCTCGCTTTCCAGCACGCCCTGCGCCCGCGCGTCGATGGACAGCGGCAGCGGCACGCCGCGCTGGGCCGCATCGCGCAGCCGCGCGTCAAACGCACCTTCAATCCCCATCACCCCGCGCGAATCGGCGTTGGTAAAGCCGATGAGGTGCGACCCCAGCGACAGTTGCGGATACAGCCGGTCCTGCTCGCGCGGAAAGTCAAAGGCGACATCGCCAATGGCGTTCACTGCCTTCACCTGATCGGGCAGCGCGCGGCGGCGAATATAGCTGGGCTTGTCCGCCACCAGCTTGGCCCGCAGATTAGCATAGTCCATCTCGGGGAAAATGCGTGCCAATTCCCCCGCCACAAAGTCAGGGTCGTTGATCAGCTTGCCCGGATTCACGCGGATCGCATAGGCGTTGATCGTCCGCGCCAGCGGCACCCCATGCCGGTCAACGATGTCGGCGCGCGCCGGGACATCCGCACCGGCAGCACGGTGCCCGGTGGCCGGACCATCGAACAGCGCCACAAACATCAACCGCGAGGCGATCAGCAGCATCACCGCCCCGAAAATCAGCATCAGGATCATCATCCGCTGCTGCGCGGTGTTCAGATGCTGTTGACGGACGCCAGCGGTGCGAATGCGGACGGGGCGGATGACGATGGAGTTCACGGGCGCTGGCCTTCATCGGCGGTGGCGGGCTTTGCCCCGTCTTTGGCTTGGCCCTTTGGCTTGTCGTCGGGCTTGGGCGCACTGCCCCGCGGGCGCAGGGTTTCGGCGGCGAGCAGCTTGTCTTCGATCATTGCCACCTTGACCTGATGGCGGCGCGCCACATCGCCGGGCGCGGCGTCATTGGCGGCGTTGCTGGCGCCCGGCGCGTCGGCAACCGTCACCTCTGGCGCGGTCAGGTCCACGGGCGACACCATCGCCATCAGCACGGGGGCAACATCATTCGCCCCCCGCGCCCGCGGCAAATTGCCCAGCGACGCCAGTTCGCGTTCGCCGTGCAGATATTGGCCCGCAACGGGCGCGGAATAGCCGAAATTGTCGGCATTCCACCGCTCCAGCTGGCGCATGGACGCGCGCACGGCATATTCGGATTCCAGATAGCGGATGGCCGACCGCGCCTTGGCAATGTCGCTGTTGACGCGGGCGAGCTCGCTGCGCGTCGCGGCGACATTCACCGACAAGAGATAGAGCGTCATGGCAAAGGCCAGGACGAGCAAAACCAGGCCAATGCCCTGCAATTTTCGCGCCGCCATCAACATGGGCTATGCTCCTTGACTGACAGTGTGGCTGCCCAGGCTGGGGCATCGGTGCGCACCGCCGACCGCAAGGTGGCCGACCGCGCGCGCGGGTTGCGCGCCAGTTCGGCGGCACCCGGACGCAGCTTGCGCGCGGGGCTGGCAAAGCTGGGCCGGGGGCGGTCATCGCGCGCCAGCGGCACGTGGCGGGACCCCTGCCCCTGCCCGCCCGACCGTTCGCGCAGGAAGTTTTTGACGATCCGATCTTCACTGCTGTGAAAACTGACGACCACCAACCGCCCGCCGGGCCGCAGCAGCCGTTCGGCAGCGTCCAGCCCCGCCACCAGTTCGTCAAATTCGCCATTGATGTGGATGCGGATGGCCTGAAAGCTGCGCGTGGCCGGGTCCTTGGGCGCACCCGGCGGGTGGCGCAGCGCCGACCGGATGACCATCGCCAGCTGGCTGGTCCGGGTCAGCGGACGTGCGGCGACAATGGCGCGCGCCACCCGCCGCGACTGGCGTTCATCCCCATAATGAAACAGGACATCGGCAATGTCCGCCTCGTCCGCGCGGTTCAGCCAGTCGGCGGCGGTTTCGCCATCCTGGCTCATCCGCATGTCGAGCGGGCCATCCGCCTGGAAGGAAAAGCCGCGCTCGGCCTGGTCCAGCTGCATCGACGACACGCCAATGTCGAACACCACACCGTCGACGGCATCGGTCCCGCTGGCGGTCACCAGCTGGTCAATCTCGGCAAAGCGGCCCGGCAACAGGGTCAGCCGCCCCGCGCTTGCCGCGACCAGCTCGGCACCGCCCGCCAGGGCATCGGGATCGCGGTCGCAGGCCATCACCCGCGCGCCAGCGGCCAGCATCGCGCGGCTATAGCCGCCCGCACCAAAGGTCGCATCGACATGGGTTTCGCCCGCGCGAATCGCCAATGCCGCAATCACTTCGTCCACCATCACGGGAAGGTGCCGGGCCGCCGCCGTCATTGCCCGCCGCCCTTGGCCGCCCAGGCCGCCAGCTCTTCCGCCGCCATCTCGCGCAGGTCGGCATCGGCGTCCTTGCAATCCACCAGCTTGGCGCAGGACCAGATTTCAAAGCGGCTGCCCGCGCCGACAAAGGCCAGCGGCCCGGCCTTGCCCGAACGACGGCGCAGCGAGTCCGAGGGGCTGAACCGCCCGCTGCCGTCAAGGACATAGGATTCGAGCCAGCGGAAGCGTTTGCGCTCCTCCGCTTGCTCGTCGAACGGGACTTTCAGATTGCGGGCTTCTTCGCGGCGCCGCTCAATTTCGGCGTCCAGCTTGTCATATTGGTCCTGCCCAAAGGCGATGAGGCAGGGCCATTCGGGGTCATAGCCGACCCACAGCACCGTCTCGCTCTTGCCATCTTCGATATGCGCCGGGATGTTTTTGCGCAGCGAGGAGGGCACGGCAATGCGGCCCTTGCCATCGATCAGGGCAAAGCTGGTTCCCGAGTAAATCCCAGGCCTGACCAGTGCCACTGTTTGCGCCCCCTTCCCCGCTCGCTGAGGGGCACAGCTTTCCCGTTCGCGGAATCGCATGCGGCCCGCGCCGACTCATCGGGATGGAGAATGCCCCTCTCCTGGAGCCTGACTAACAGCAGTTGAGTGGGGATGAAAGGGGAAATTGCTCCACCAATGGGGCAACTGCACCATTTACCCACAGCTTCGCGGGATTGACAACCCCCGCCGGGGCAATTCAGCGCAACGAAGGGGGCATGACAGCAGCCGAAGGCGCACGCCAAGGCACTGAACCCCCGCTGATTTCGGGCCTATTGGATGAAAAGGCGCGCTGTTCAGCGCCAGGTGGGGCGCAATCCCCAAGCTGGCCCGGCATCGGGTCCGTTCAGCTGGGCGGCGACCCAGGCGATATTGTCGGCGGGCCGCAAATGGGCCGCCCATGCCGGCTGCGGCTGCCAGAGCGGGGCATAGAGCAAATCGGCGTCGGCGAGCAGCACCGCCGTTCCCGCCCCGATGCGGCACGTGGCGACACTTGGCCCCTGCCCCGCCACAATGGCTGATGTCCGGCAGGTGCCGGGAACTGCGGCAAAATAGCCCGGCGAGTGGAGCGCGAGCCGCTGTCCGCCATCGCGCACGCCGACTGCCCCTGCCGCTGGACCGTCCGGGGCGGGAGCCGCCAGGGTCAGGCCCCAATGGTCAAGGAGCGGGGTCAAAAGGCTGGTCACCGGCGGATTGCGCGGATCGCCAAAGCGATAGGGCGGCGGCCAGCCCGACAGGCCATCGGCAAGGATAACCGCGCGTCCCCCGCGCCGGACAAAGCGGTCCACCTCCACCAATGTGGCGGGGGAGAGCGCGAGCGGGTGCGCCAGCAGCAGGCGGTCCGAAGGTGCCAACATATTGGCGGCCAGCGCGTCCTGCAGCACCACCGGCCTTGCGAGCTGCTGGCCGAGGGCCGTGAGCGCCGGATCATCGGCGTAATCGGCCTGGCCCGCCCGCGCCCATTGGCGCAGCGGCAGGCCCGTGAGCAGGATGGTCCGCCCGCTCGCTGCCTGTGGATTGGGTCCATAAAGCCGCGCGAGCCCCACATGCCCGCTCAGCCACCACAGGCCCGCCGCCAGCGCCAGCACGGGCAAAGCCAGCCACAACGGGCGTCCGTTGAGCAGGCTGCGAAGCCCCGCGGCCACCAACAGCGCCGCGAGCGTTGCCGCCAAAAAGGTCAGCGTGTCGGCCCACGGCGTCGACGCGGTCGCCATGCTGACCAGCGCCGCCACCCCAGCGGCAGCCGCGCCAAGGCCGATGACCCGCCTGGCGGGCACCCCCAAAAGCGCGCTCAGCTTGCCATAGACCAGCGCGAAGACCAGCAGCGTCGGGACCGCCAGGGCAAGGTCACTCCGTTCCAGCGCCCAGCCGCCACCCAGCCATTGTCCACCCGCCACACCCATGACGGCGAAAGCCGCCGCCAGTGCAATCGGGCGGCCGCGATCGGCCAGCGGCCACGTCATCGCGTCGATTTGGGGGGGGGAGCGGTCGTCGGACTGGCGGGCAGGTCGGTGACCGTTTCCACGGGCGCCGTGGCTGGCGCAGCCGCTGGCGGAGCGGCGGCGGCCGGGTCCGCCGGTTGCACACCCAGATCGATGAGCGGCTGATCGGCCTCTGCAGCGGGCGCAGCGGGCGGTGCGGCGCCCGATGCGGCGGCTTCGCTCGCGGCATTGTCGACCGCCCGTTCGCCAATGATGCTGGCCAGCCCCACCAGCAACAGCACCGCCAGCACCCCGCCAATCCCGATTTGCAGTCGCAGCACCATGTCACTGGGCCGCGCGGGCTGCATCTGCTTGGCGCTCGGGTCTGATGGGGGTGTCATGCCGGTGCCATTCCTTTCGAATCCAGGCCTTTCGACGCGAGCCATTCATCATTGTAAAGCGTGGACAGATAGCGAAAACCCGTGTCGCACAAAATGGTGGCGATGCGCTTGCCCGGCCCCATTTGGCGGGCGAGCGCCATGGCACCCGCGACATTGATGCCCGACGACAGGCCCAGGCACAGCCCCTCCTCCGCCAGCAACTGCCGCACCACGGCCAGCCCCTCGGCATCCGAAATGCGAAATTGCGTGTCGATCGGCGCGCCTTCCAGATTGGCGGTGATGCGGCTTTGCCCGATACCTTCGGCGACACTGCTCCCTTCCGCGCTCAGCTCGCCGCAGGCAAAATAATTGTAAAGCGCCGCCCCATGCGGGTCGGTCAGCGCAATGACGATGTCGGGGTTGTGCGATTTCAACCCTAGCCCCACCCCGGCGATGGTGCCCCCGGTGCCAGCCGCGCAGGTAAAACCGTCGATGCGCCCATCCATCTGGGCCCAAATTTCCTCGGCCGTCCCCTGAATATGCGCCTTGCGGTTGGCGATATTGTCAAATTGATTGGCCCAGACGGCATTGTCGGTTTCCTCGGCAATGCGGCGCGAGGTGTGAACGAAATGCCCCGGATTGGCAAAAGGTGCGGGCGGCACCAGCACCAATTCTGCGCCCAATGCCCGCAATGTGTCCATTTTCTCGCGGCTTTGCGTGTCGGGCATGACGATGATGGTCTTATACCCCAGCGCATTGGCCACCAGCGCCAGCCCGATGCCGGTGTTGCCCGCCGTCCCCTCCACGATCGTGCCGCCAGGCCGCAGGGCACCGCGCGCTTCGGCATCGCGCACGATGTAGAGCGCCGCGCGGTCCTTGATCGACGCGCCCGGATTGGCAAATTCGCATTTGGCCCAGATTTCGCAGCCCGTCGCCGCGCTGGGCCCGCGCAGCAGCACCAGCGGCGTATTGCCAATCAAATCCAGCGAATGATGATGGACAGCCATGGCAGTTCCCTAGGCCGCAGTGGCGCAGGCCGCAAGGGTAGCAACGCCCCTCCTCCGCGGCCACGTCCGCGCCCGTTTGGCCCTTCCCTGGCCATTCGACGATCAGCCGTCAGACCGCGACCAATGGCCGCCCGCTTGGGGAAAGGGGGCTTGTCGGGGTAATCATATATCATTACTGGCGGCGGTTTGACGCAATTGCAGACAGGGTCCTTTCACATGACACGCTTTTCGGCTCTCCCCTTGCTGGCTTTGGGCGCGGCGCTCGCCACGCCGGCCTGGGCGCAGGACAGCGCGCGCGGCGACGGCGATGATTTCCACACCCAGGACCCCATCGTCATCACCGCCCCCTATGTCCGCAGCCTCGACATTCTGGGCAATGTGACCGTGGTTGAGGGCGACGAGCTGGTGCGCGACCTGCGCGGCCAGATTGGCGATGTGCTGACGCGTCAGGCGGGGGTGTCGGCGACCAGCTTTGCCCCGGGTGCCTCGCGTCCGGTGCTGCGCGGGTTTCAGGGCGACCGTATCCGCGTGCTGAACGACGGCATTGGCGCGATTGACGTGTCGAACCTGTCCGCCGACCATGGCGTCACCATCGATCCGCTGACGGTCGAGCGGGTGGAAATCCTGCGCGGCCCGGCGGTGCTGCTGTTCGGCAGCCAGGCAATTGGCGGCGCGGTCAACCTGTTCGACAACCGCATTCCCCGCGCCGTGCCGCAGGACCATCCGCATCTGGACGCTATTGCCGGCTATGGCAGCGCGGCGGACGACCGAAGCGGCGGCGTGTCGCTCGATCTGGCGCTGACGCCCAAGCTGGTGGCGCATGTGGACGGCAGCTGGCGCAAGTCGGGCGATGTGCGCGTCGGCGGCTTTACCCTGGCCCCGCTGCTGCAGTTCGAGGTGTTTGAGGCCGCCGCCGAAGAGCTGGAGGAAGGCAATAGCGAGGAAGCCGACGAGCTGCTGGAAGCCGCCGTCGCGCGGGGCCGCGTGCGCAACACCGCCAGCGAAAGCTGGACCGCATCGGGCGGTCTGGCCTTCATCGACGAAGGCGGCCAGCTGGGCATCGCCCTGTCCTATTTCGACAGCAATTATGGCGTCCCCACCCGCCCGGGCGCGCATCACCATCATGAGGAAGAGCATGAAGGCGAGGAGCATGAGGGCGAAGAAGAGGAAGAGGGCGAAGCGCCCGTCACCATCGGCCTGAAACAATGGCGCGTCGATGTGCGCGGCGAGGTGGAACTGGGCGATGGCTTTTTTGACAAGCTGCGCATTCGCGGCGGCTTTGCCGATTATCAGCATATCGAATTTGAAGGCGACGAAATCGGCACCCGCTTCACCAACCGCGGGATAGAGGCGCGCGCGGAATTGACCCAGGCCGACCGCAATGGCTGGCGCGGCGCATCGGGCCTGCAATATGTCTCGCGCGATTTCGACGCGGTTGGCGCCGAAGCCTTTGTGCCGCCCAATTTGTCGGAGCAGCTCGCCATCTTCACGCTCCAGGAATGGACGCTTGGCGCATTGGGGCTGGAGGCCGCCGCGCGCTATGAAGCAACCCGGGTGGAAGCCAATACACTGGGCATCAGCCGCAGCTTCAATGCCGTTTCGGCCGCTCTCGGCGCCCGCTATGACTTTGGCGAACGGTCGAGCTTTGGCGTGTCCTTTTCGCGCGCCGTGCGTGCGCCATCGCCTGAGGAGCTCTTCTCCGACGGCCCGCACATTGCGACCGCCGCCTATGAACTGGGCGATCCGACCTTCTCCAAGGAAAGAAGCTGGGGCGCGGAGGCAAACTTCAAGCTGCGCGGCGATGCCTTTTCCTTCGCGCTCACCGGCTATGCCAACTGGTTCGACGGCTTCATCTTTGCCGATGACACCGGGCTGGAAGAGGATGAGCTGCCGCTGTTCGTCTATCGCCAGCGCGATGCGCGCGTGTGGGGCTTCGAAGCAGAGGCCAGCGCCCGGCTGGCGCAATTTGGCGGGTTCAACCTGAACGCCGATGCCGTGGCCGATCTGACCCGGGCGAAGATCAAGAGCGGCGATCATGTCCCGCGCATTCCGCCGCTGCGTCTGCTCGGCGGGCTGGAACTGCAAGGGGAACGGCTCGACCTGCGCGGTGAAGTCGAATGGACGGACGATCAGAACCGGGTCGCCGCCTTTGAAACGCCGACCGAAGGGTTCACGATGGTCAATGCCTCGGTCGCGTGGCGCCCGCTCGCCGACAAGGACCGGCTGACGCTGATGCTGACGGCCAACAATATCTTTGACGTGAACGCCCGCCGCCATGCAAGCTATACGAAGGATTTCGTGCCGCTCGCCGGACGCGACATCCGCGTGACCGCACGGGTGAGCTTCTAAGGACGCCAAGGAGGACTGTCCCGATCAGGACAGTCCCCTGCCCCGTTCGCAATTAACCCCTTTGTTGTCATTGCGAGCGCAGCGACGCAATCCAGAGCGGTTCAGGTCACACTGGATTGCTTCGCTACGCTCGCAATGACGAAGGATTGAGCGGCTGCGGATGCGGACAGGTTAAACGCCAACTCCCTTTGCTCGCCACCTTATCCCAGCATCGCCATGCCGCCGTTCACGTGCAGCGTCTGGCCAGTGACATAGCCGGCCTCGCGGCTCGCCAGATAAACAACCGCCGCGCCAATGTCCGCTCCTTCGCCCATGCGGCCCGCCGGGATGCGCGCGTTCAGCGCCTCCTTTTGCGCGTCGGGCAGCGCGTCGGTCATCGCCGACACGATAAAGCCCGGGGCAACGCAATTAACGGTGATGTTCCGGCTGGCCAATTCCTGCGCCAAAGCCTTTGACATGCCCACCAGCCCGGCCTTGGATGCTGCATAATTGGCCTGCCCCGGATTGCCAGTCGCGCCGACCACGCTGGTGACGGAAATGATGCGGCCATGCCGCGCCTTCATCATCGGTTTGGATGCTGCGCGCGCCAGCCGGAATGCGGCCTCCAGATTGACGCGGATCACGTCTTGCCACTCGTCATCCTTCATCCGCAGGATCAGATTGTCGCGCGTCACCCCGGCATTGTTGACCAATATGTCAAGCTTGCCGCCCAGCGCCTCGACCGCTGCCGGCACCAGCGCATCGACCGCCGCGCCGTCGGACAGATTGCAGGGCAGCGCCAAATGCTCCCCGCCCAGCGTATCGCGAAACGCCGCCAGCTTCTCGGCATTCGATCCCGACACCGCGAGCCGCGCGCCCTGCGCCGCGAGGGCGTGCGCAATCGCACTGCCAATGCCACCAGAGGCGCCGGTCACAAGCGCCGTCATACCGGTCAGATCAAACATGCTTCACATTCCTTTTTTCCGTTCACGCGGAGGCTGCGGTCAGAGCTCTTTCAACAGCGCCTCGATATCGTCCATCGACATCAGGCTCGTGACATTGACCTCACCGCCCGCGCTGCGCTTGACCATTGGGCCCAGCACCTTGCCGCCAAATTCAACAAAATGGGTCACGCCAGCCGCCTCCATCGCCGCCACGCTTTCGCGCCAGCGAACGCGGCCCGTGACCTGTTCGACGAGCAAGCGCGCAACCTCGGCAGGCTCGCTCACCGGGCTGGCGGTCACGTTAGCGAACAGCGGCACCAGCACCGCGCGCGGCGGGAATCGGCCCAGCGCGTCGGCCATGGCGTCGGCGGCGGGTTGCATCAATGGACAGTGAAATGGGGCCGAAACAGGCAACAGCACGCCGCGCTTGATGCCATGCTCCTTCACCATCGCGACCGCGCGCTCAATCGCGCCTTTGTGACCCGAAATCACCACCTGCGTCGGGTCATTGTCGTTGGCGACGGTGCAGACTTCGCCGTCAGCGGCGGCATCGGCGAGCGCCTGTGCCGCGTCAACGCCCGCGCCGAGCAGCGCCGCCATCGCGCCAACGCCGACCGGCACCGCTGCCTGCATCGCTTGCCCCCGGATTTTGAGCAACCGCGCGGTGGTCATCAGGTCGAACGCCCCTGCCGCGCACAGCGCGCTATATTCGCCCAGGCTGTGGCCAGAAACAAAGCTCGCTTTGCTGGCCAGTGAGATGCCGCCCTCTTGCTCCAGCACGCGCAGCGTGGCGATGGCATTGGCCATGATCGCGGGCTGCGCATTTTCGGTCAGCGTCAGCTGATCCTCCGGCCCCTCGGTCATCAGCTTGAACAGATGCTGGCCCAGCGCGTCGTCAACCTCTTCAAACAGCTGGCGCGCGACCGGCGAGGCATCGGCCAGCTCTTTGCCCATGCCGACGCTCTGGCTGCCCTGTCCCGGAAAAATGAATGCAATCATGATTGTAGCCCCGCGATCATACCGTAGTGCTGAGCTTGTCGAAGCACGTGGCGCATCAATATGCTGGTGCCCGCAGCTTCCACGCGCCCTTCGACAGGCTCAGGGCTACGGTGCTTTAGCGACCATCAACTCCCATGCAACCCAAACGGCACAATCTTGTTGTCCGCATCATGGCCGATATCGGCGCGGCCCAGATAGGCGATGCCGTGGACGCTGCACCAATGCTGCGCAATATCCTCGGCCTCCATGCCGAACGGGCGGTCGTTGTCGGGCACCTGCGTCACCCGCCCCAGTCGCAGCCCGGCCAGGCCGCGCGGGCCCAGCACGCTGGTGACATGAAACATCGCCCGGTCGAAGGCATAGAGATGCTCGCTCACCTCTTCGACAAGCAGCACATGCCCGGCCAGATCGGGCTCCAGCGGCGTGCCGAGCAGCATCGACAAGGTCATCAGGTTGAACGCGGCGGCGCGCTCGCCGGGCTGGATGCTGGCGCACACCAGCGCGGGACTGCGGCTGACCAGCCAGTCGAGCGCGCGCGCCACCGCCGCCTCGCCCCCCTCGCGGCGGATATCGCCGACCAGCGGCCCGTGCGCGACATGGTCAAAACCATCGCGGTATAGTGCGGCCAATATATTGCCTTGGTCGCTATAGCCCAGAAACGCCTTGCCGCGCGCGGTCGGTTCCATCGCCGCCACCGCTTCGCCCGCTATCCGGCACGCACCATAGCCGCCACGCGCAAACCAGATGGCGTCAATGTCAGCACGGTTGGCCATGGCCACCAACGCATCGCGGCGCAGCCCATCGGGGCCCGCGAAATGGCCATCAATGGCAAAACATTGGTCGGCAAAGATCAGATCGGCCTGCGGGTGGCTGAACCGCGCCAGCGCCGTGACCGCGTCGGCATCATCGACCGTAATTGGGCAAGCAGGGGCGACAATGCCGATACGCATAAAAATCTCCAAAGCTTCTCCCTGCGGGACAAGGAGACGCAGCCTTGTCGGCTTGCCGACCAGGCGAAGCTGGATGAGGGCCACCCAATTTGGATGACAAAGCGACCGCAGCACCCCTCACCCAGCTGCGACTAGCTGCGATGCAGCAAGTCTCCGCAACCCTCGCCCGACGGGAGAGGGGCGTTGCCATTGCCACAGTTAGCCCATATCGCCCGCGCAATGGACGAAGACAAATCCTATTTCTTCTGCGGCATCGGTGGGTCGGGCATGTTGCCGTTGGCCCTGATTGCCATGGCGCGCGGGGCCGCCGTCGCCGGATCGGACCGTGGGCATGATCAGGGGCGGAGCGCGGACAAATTTGCCTGGCTGGCGGCCCAGGGCATTGCCCTTCATCCGCAGGACGGCACGGGGGTTGTCGCAGGGCAGATTTTCGTGGCCTCCGCCGCCGTAGAGGACAGCGTCCCCGACGCGGCCCAGGCCGCTGCGCTCGGCCTGCCGCGACTGACGCGGGCGGAGCTCAACGCGGCCCTGTTCAATTCCGCATCGCGCGGGATCGGGGTCGGCGGGACCAGCGGCAAATCGACGGTAACCGCGATGATCGCCTGGCTGCTGCACCGTGCCGGGCTGGCTCCCACCGTGATGAACGGCGCAGTGATGCGCAATTTTGCCAGCGCCGCCGACCCCTTCACCAGTGCGCTGGTCGGCGGCAATGCGACCTATGTCAGCGAAGTTGATGAAAGCGATGGCAGCATCGCGCTCTACAAACCCGATATCGCTGTCGTCACCAACATCAGCCTGGATCACAAAAGTCTGGACGAGCTGCGCGGCCTGTTCGGGGATTTTGCGGCCAAGGCACGCATGGCCATCATCAACGCCGACGACCCCGAAAGCGCGGCGCTGGCCGCGCCGGGCCGCGTGACCTTTGGCTTTGCCGCTGGGGCCGACGTGCGGGCGAGCGGCTATGCCCCCCTGCCCGATGGTTGCACCTTCACGGTGCATGTGGATGGGGCGGCGCATCCCGCGCACCTGTCGCTGCCCGGGCGGCACAATGTCGCCAATGCGCTGGCGGCGCTGGCGGCGGTGCGCGCGGCGGGCGTCGCAGCCAGCGACGCCGTTGCCGCGCTAGCCGATTTTTCCGGGATTGCGCGCCGCTATGAAGTGGTGGGCAGCGCGGGCGGGGTAACCGTGATTGACGATTTTGCGCATAATCCGGACAAAGTCGCCGCAACGCTGGCCGCCGCCGCCGAGTTGCCGGGCCGCGCGCTCATCTTTTTTCAGCCGCATGGCTATGGCCCGCTGCGGCAGATGGGGCGCGAGCTGGCGGCCAGCTTTGCGGCGGGGCTGCGCGCGGATGACCGGCTGTGGGTCTGCGACCCCGTCTATTTTGGCGGTTCGGTGGACCGGAGTGTCGGCAGCGCCGACTTTGTCGCTGCCATCGGCGGGCAGGCAACCTATCTTCCCACCCGCGACGCATGCGGCGCGGCGATTCTGGCTGAAGCCCGCCCCGGCGACCGCATTTTCGTGCTGGGCGCGCGCGACGACACGCTCACGGAGTTTGCCCGCGCGCTCCTGACGCAATTGTGAGGGGGTCGCGCGAACCTGTTGCGCCAGACTCCGCTTGATTCGCGCGGCAATTGCTGTATTGGCCCATCGCATCGGGGCGAGGCCTATGCCGTCGCCCCGTTTGTCTTGCACCGGTATCGCAGGACAGCGACGACAGCCGGAGGGGGCCTGCGATTGGCGCAGGACCAGCGATCGGCCAAAGAACAAGGACGCAAACCATGCCGTTTTACGAGCATGTCTTTATCGCGCGTCAGGACCTGTCCCAGACACAGGTCGATGCGCTGGCGGAAACCGCCACCAAAGTGGTCACCGAGGATTTCGGTGGCAAGGTCCACAAGACCGAAACCTGGGGCCTGAAGCAGCTGGCCTATAAGATTGAAAAGAACCGCAAGGGCCATTTCGCCATGCTGGCGATCGAAGCCCCCGGCACGTGCGTTGCCGAACTGGAGCGCCAGGCCGCCATCAGCGAAGACATCATCCGTTGGATGACGATCCGCGTGGACGAGCTGGAAAAGGGCCCGTCGGTGATGATGCGCAAGGGCGACCGGCGCGGTGGTCGCGGCCGTGACCGCGACGGCGAAGAATAAGGAAGAACGACCATGGCACGACCCTTTTTCCGCCGCCGCAAGACCTGCCCCTTCAGCGCGAAGGACGCACCGGTCATTGATTATAAGGATGTCCGCCTGCTCCAGGGTTACCTGTCGGAGCGCGGCAAGATCGTCCCGTCGCGGATTACCGCGGTGTCCACCAAGAAGCAGCGTGAGCTGGCGCAAGCGATCAAGCGCGCCCGCCACATTGGCCTGCTTCCCTATGTCGTTCAATAAGGAGTAGCGACGATGGAAGTCATCCTGCTCGAACGCGTCGAGAAGCTGGGCGGTATTGGCGATGTCGTCACCGTGAAGAACGGTTTCGCACGCAATTACCTGCTCCCCAACAACAAGGCGCTGCGCGCCAACGACAGCAACAAAAAGCTGTTCGAGGCCAACCGCGCCAAGATCGAAGCCGACAATGCCGAACGCCGCACCGCGGCGCAGGGCCGCTCGGCCGACATCGACGGCAAACAGGTGGTCCTGATCCGTCAGGCATCGAACACGGGCCAGCTTTATGGGTCGGTGTCGGTGCGCGACATTTTGGACGCGCTGGCCGCCGATGGTGTCACCGGCCTGTCCAAGTCGATGATCGAACTGGACCGCCCGATCAAGGCGCTGGGCCTGTCCGACGTCAAGGTGCGCCTGCACCCCGAAGTGGTCGTGTCCGTCGGTGTTAATGTCGCCCGTTCGCCGGAAGAAGCCGACCTGCAGAAGCAGGGCATCGACGTCATCCAGGCGATGTTTGAAGAAGACCAGGCCGAAGCCGCTGCCAGCGCGCTGGAGCCCGATAGCGAAGATGATGGCGAAGGCGCTGTCGCGGGCGACGCTGCCTCGGCCACGGACGACGCGCAGGGCTGAACCCGGCTGCGCCGCAAGGCTAACGAAAATGGGCCTCGGATCGTCATGATCCGGGGCCCTTTTTCTTGTCGTTATGGGGCGGGTCACCGCCGCCCGCCCCTTGCCCGTTGCCCTTGCCCTTGCGCGTCCATCTGATATCGGATGAAACAAAATAACGCCGCTTTGACAGGACCGATGATGACCAGCTTGCCGATGTTCGATTTTGCGCTTGGCGAGACCGCCGACATGATCCGCGATACCACCATGCGTTTTGCGGCGGAGCAAATCGCTCCGCTGGCGGCGCGGGCGGATGCAGAGGACTGGTTCCCGCGCGAGGCCTTGTGGACGCGCATGGGTGAGCTGGGGCTGCACGGCATTACGGTGGAGGAGGAATGGGGCGGGCTTGGCCTGGGATATCTGGAGCATGTGATCGCGGTGGAAGAGGTCAGCCGCGCATCGGGCGGCATTGGCCTGTCCTATGGTGCGCACAGCAATTTGTGCGTCAACCAGATCCGCCGCTGGGGCACGGACGAGCAAAAGGCGAATTATCTCCCCCAGCTCATTTCGGGCGAGCATGTCGGCAGCCTGGCGATGTCGGAAGCCGGTGCGGGATCCGACGTCGTGTCGATGAAGCTGAAGGCCGACGCCGTCCAGGGCGGCTATGTGCTGAACGGCACCAAATATTGGATTACCAACGCGCCCTATGCCGACACGCTGGTCGTCTATGCCAAGACCGCGCCCGAGGCGGGATCACGCGGGATTTCCGCCTTTCTGATTGAAAAGGGCGATGACGGATTCAGCATCGGGCAAAAAATCGACAAGGTCGGCATGCGCGGTTCGCCCACGGCAGAGCTGGTGTTTAACGACTGTTTCGTCGCCGAGGATCGCGTCATGGGCCCCCTGCACGGCGGTGTCGGCGTGTTGATGAGCGGGCTTGACTATGAACGCGTGGTGCTCGCGGGGCTGCAACTCGGCATTATGCAGGCGTGCCTCGATGTCGTCATCCCCTACGTCCGCGAGCGCAAACAATTTGGCAAACCCATCGGCTCGTTCCAGCTGATGCAGGCCAAGGTCGCCGACATGTATGTCGCGCTCAATTCGGCGCGCTCCTATGTCTACAACGTCGCGCGCGCCTGTGACGCGGGACAGACGACTCGCTTTGACGCGGCAGGGGCCATCCTGCTGGCGAGCGAAAGCGCGGTGAAAGTCGCGGGCGAGGCGATCCAGGCGCTGGGCGGCGCGGGCTATACCAAGGATTGGCCGGTCGAACGCTATTGGCGCGATGCCAAATTGCTCGACATCGGCGCGGGCACCAACGAGATTCGCCGGATGCTGATCGGGCGCGAACTGATCGGCGCGGGGCAATGACCGAAACCGCCGCCGCGACACCCGCCAACAACCGCCAGCGCGGCTTCCTTGCCTTTGTGGAGCGGGTTGGCAACAAATTGCCCGAACCCGCGATGATCTTTGTCTATCTGATCGGCGTGTTGATGCTGTTGTCGGCGCTCGCCCAATGGCTCGGCTGGTCGGCGTCGCTCAACTATACCGGTGACGAAGCGCCGCAGTGGGGCAGCCTGGAAAATGGCGTGCTGACCTACACCGCGACTAGCCTGTTTTCTGAAGAAAATATGGCGCGGCTGATTACCGAAATGCCCCGCACGCTGACCAGTTTTGCGCCGCTGGGGCTGGTGCTGACCCTCATCCTCGGTGCCGCAGTGGCAGAGCGCAGCGGCATGTTTTCCGCGCTGATCCGGGCATCGCTACGCAATTCCCCGCGCGCCATTCTGACGCCCCTTGTCGCGGTGATCGGCATGGTGTCGCACCATGCGTCGGACGCCGCCTATGTCGTCTTCATCCCGCTGGCCGCCATCCTCTATGCCAGTGTCGGGCGGCACCCGCTTGCCGGATTGGCGGCGGCCTTTGCCGGCGTGTCGGGCGGCTTTGCCGGCAATATCACGCCGGGACAGATGGACGTGCTGCTGTTCGGCTTTACGCAGGAAGCCGCGCGGATCATCGAACCGGGCTGGACCATGAACCCGCTGGGCAATTGGTGGTTCATCCTGTCCATCGTGGTGGTTTTCACGCCCATCATCTGGTTCATCACCGACCGCATCGTCGAACCCCGGCTTGGCCAGTGGGGCAGCGAACCCGACGAGGCGCTCAAGGCCGAACTGGCCAAATCGGCCCTGACCGACGCGGAACGGCGCGGGCTGCGCCTTGCCGGGGTGGCGGCGCTTGCCATCGTCGGCCTCTACGCCTTTCTCAGCCTATCGTCCGGCTACACCCCGCTGATCGATGAGACAAAGGAAGGCACGGCGCAGTTGCAGCCCTTTTATGCCGGGCTGGTGGCCGGCTTTTTTCTGCTCTTCCTGGCCACGGGCACGGCCTATGGCGTCGGCGCGGGCACCGTTGGGTCATCGCGCGACGTCATCGCGATGATGACCGAAGGGGTGCGGACACTGGCCCCCTATATCATGTTCGTCTTTTTCGCGGCGCATTTCGTCGCCATGTTCAACTGGTCGCGGCTGGGCCCCATCTTCGCCATCGACGGGGCCACCGTGTTGCAGGCGATGGATGTGCCTGCGCCCCTGCTGCTGGCGGGCGTGCAATTTGTCTCGTCCTTCCTCGACCTGTTTATCGGCTCGGCGGCGGCGAAGTGGAGCGCGATGGCCCCTGTCGTCGTGCCCAAATTCATGCTGCTGGGCATCAGCCCCGAAATGACCACCGCCGCCTATCGCATGGGCGACAGCTACACCAATATCATGACGCCGCTGATGAGCTATTTCCCGCTGATCCTCGCCTTCGCGCGGCGCTACGACCATGGGCTTGGCGTGGGCTCGTTGCTTGCGCTGATGCTGCCTTATGCGCTGTGTTTCATGGCGGTCGGGCTGTTGATGACGGTCAGCTGGGTCACGTTCGACTTGCCGCTCGGGCCCGGAGCGCAGGTATTTTACACCCCGCCAGTGGAGGCGCTGCGATGACTGCCCCTGTCCTGATCACGGCCTATCGCGCCGATGATGCAGCCGCCCAGGCCCGCGCTGCGCACAATCGCGCGCTGAAGGACGCGCTGTGGGCGAAGGTCGCCGAAGCCGCGCTGGGCGGCAATGAAAAGTCGCGCGAGCGCCATGTCGCGCGCGGCAAGCTGCTGCCGCGCGACCGGGTCGAACGGCTGCTCGATCCGGGCTCGCCCTTTCTAGAAATCGGCCAGCTGGCGGCGAACGGCATGTATGAAGGCGATGTGCATGGTGCGTCGCTCATCTGCGGCATCGGGCGCGTGTCGGGGCGGCAGGTGATGATCGTCTGCAACGATGCGACGGTCAAGGGCGGCACCTATTATCCGCTGACGGTCAAGAAGCACCTCCGCGCGCAGGAAATTGCGCTCGAAAACCACCTGCCCTGCATCTATCTGGTCGACAGTGGCGGGGCGAACCTGCCGCATCAGGCCGAAGTCTTTCCCGACCGCGATCATTTCGGGCGCATCTTCTTCAATCAGGCCACCATGTCGGCACGCGGCATTCCGCAAATTGCCTGCGTGATGGGCAGCTGCACCGCGGGCGGGGCCTATGTCCCCGCCATGTCCGACGAAACGGTCATCGTCCGGGGTCAGGGCACAATCTTTCTGGCTGGCCCGCCGCTGGTCAAGGCGGCGACGGGCGAGGAAATCAGCGCCGAGGATCTGGGCGGCGGCGACCTGCATGGCCGCAAATCGGGCGTCGTCGACCATGTCGCGGAAAATGACGAACATGCACTGACGATTGTGCGGGATATTGTCAGCCATCTGGGCAATAAATCGGGGACAGTCCCCGATTTCGATAGACCATTTGCTCGCCCTTTACCAGCTCGCGCGAAATCGGGGACTGTCCCCGATTTATTGCCTCCCCGCCCGCCGCGCTACGCCGCAGAGGAACTTTATGGCATCATCCCGGACGATGTCCGCGCCCCCTATGACGTGCGCGAAGTCATCGCGCGGTTGGTGGACGCGTCCGAATTTCATGAATTCAAGGCGCTCTATGGCACCACCCTGGTCTGTGGTTTTGCCCATATCTGGGGAATGCCGGTTGCCATCCTGGCCAACAATGGCGTGCTGTTTTCGGAAAGCGCAGTGAAAGGCGCGCATTTCATCCAGCTGGCCCAGCAGCGCAAAATCCCGCTGCTGTTCCTTCAGAATATCAGCGGCTTCATGGTCGGCGGCAAATATGAGGCCGAAGGGATCGCCAAACATGGTGCCAAGCTGGTCACCGCCGTTGCCACCGCGACCGTGCCCAAACTCACCGTGCTGATCGGCGGCAGTTTTGGCGCAGGCAATTATGGCATGTGCGGCCGCGCCTACGCCCCCCGCTTCCTCTTCACCTGGCCCAATGCGCGGATCAGCGTGATGGGCGGCGAACAGGCCGCCAGCGTGCTCGCCACCGTCCACCGCGACGCCGCCACCTGGACAGCAGAACAGGCCGAGGCGTTCAAGGCCCCGGTGCGCCAGAAATATGAGGATGAAGGCAACCCCTATTACGCGACCGCCCGCCTGTGGGATGACGGGATCATTGACCCGGCGCAGACGCGGGATGTGCTGGGGCTGGCGTTGGCGGCAACGCTCGAGGCGCCGATTGCCGAAGGTGGCTTTGGCGTGTTCCGGATGTAACCTGCCGCAGCCGCCGGACGGATGGTCGGTTTTGCCTGACAGCCGGTTGACGCTGGGGAATGGCCTGCCTATCGCCGGGGCATTCATCCAGCCGTGGGGAAGCGCCGCCGATGCAGAAACTTTATCCCGATGCCGCCGCCGCGCTCGACGGTCTGTTGTTTGACGGCATGCATATCTGCGCGGGCGGATTTGGGCTGTGCGGTATTCCTGAACGGTTGATCGATGCCATTCGCGACAGCGGCATCACTGGCATCACCGTGGCATCGAACAACGCCGGGATTGATGGCGAGGGGCTGGGCAAGCTGCTGCGCACGCGCCAGATCCGGAAAATGATCTCCAGCTATGTCGGCGAAAACAAGGAATTTGAACGCCAATATCTGGCGGGTGAGCTGGAGGTCGAATTCTGCCCGCAAGGCACGCTGGCCGAACGCTGCCGCGCGGGCGGCGCGGGCATTCCGGGCTTTTACACCAAAACCGGCGTCGGCACCGCAGTGGCCGAGGGCAAGGAAGTGAAGCAGTTTGACGGGCAGGACTATATCCTGGAACGCGGCATCTTTGCCGATCTGGCCATCATCAAGGGATGGAAGGCCGACACCGCCGGCAATCTGATGTTCCGCAAGACCGCGCGCAATTTCAACGCGCCCATGGCGACCGCCGCCAAAATCTGCGTCGCCGAGGTGGAGGAAGTGGTGCCGGTCGGCAGCCTGGACCCGGACGCCATCCACTTGCCCGGCATCTATGTGAAGCGGATGATTGTCGGTGCGCCCTATGACAAGAAAATCGAATTTCGCATGACGCGCAGCCGGGAAAGCGCCTGAGCGATGCGCGGGGCGCTGCCCACGCTGATCGCCGCGATGGCCGCAATTCCGTTGTCGGGATGCGTCATAGCGGCGGTGCCAGTGGTGGCGGGTGCGGCTGTCGTCGGCAGCGAACAACAGCGCAAGCAAAAGCAAAAGCCAAAGCAGGCGCAGCCCGCCGCAACCGCAACGTCCGCTGCAGCGCCGACCGCATTGCCGGGATCAGGGCCCCGCACCAGTGGCTTGCCCGGGCCCAGTGTCGCCCCGGCAGCACCAGCCGTCCCCAGTGGCAGCAACAGCCAGGTGAACCCCGCATTTGACGCGCTGGTTGCCCATGTCCAGCGCCGCGCAACATTGTGGCGCGAGGGTGCGCCCATCAATTCGCTGGTGCTCGACGCGCGGCAATCGGTGCTCAATCCGGTTGCGGTCGGCTGTGCCCGGCGGCCACCCGTGGTCATCGTCGATCTGGACCGCGATCCCTCTGCCGCCACAACGGGCGAGGTCGCCGCCTGGCCCGCGACGCTTGCCGCGCTGCGCGCCCATGATGTCGGGATTGTGTGGGTCAGCGATGCGCCCGCCGCGATGGCCGATCGCTTGCGCACCGCGCTGGTCCAGTCCGCGCTCGACCCGGCGGCTGCCGACCGGCTGATGCTGAAATCGTCCAGCGCGGGCCGCAAACAGTTGATGCGGCAGGACATTGCGCGCGACTCCTGTGTGTTGGCGGTGGTCGGCGATGTCAGGGCCGACGCCGACGAGGCCTATGGCTATTTGCGCAGCAGCACCGCGACGCTGCCGATTGACAGCAATTGGGGTGAAGGCTGGTTCCTGTTGCCCGCGCCGCCATTGCCGGTGGTCACCCCATGACGCTCTGGTCCGCTTTGCCCGATGCCAACCGCTGGCTGATCATCGCGGCGGCGCTGTCGGTGTTGGGCAGCGCCCTGCACATCGCCTGCATCATTGGCGGCCCCGATTGGTATCGCGCTTTCGGCGCAGGTGAACCCATGGCGCGAATGGCAGAGCGAGGCTCTCCGATTCCCGCGCTGCTGACTGCGGGGATAGCCACCGTCTTGCTGATCTGGGCGGCCTATGCGCTGGCGGGTGCGGCGGTCATCACCCGCCTGCCCCTGCTCGCGTTGGCGCTGGTGCTGATATCGGCGGTGCTGATCGCGCGCGGCCTGTTGATTTTCGTCCCGCATTTGTGGCGGCCCGACCTGAGCGCTGGTTTCAAATTCTGGTCTTCGCTCTATGTGCTGGCGATGGCGCTGCCCTTTGCCATTGGCACCGTGCAACGCTGGAAATTTTTGTGACAAGGATAGGCCTGCCATGACCACTCCCGATGCCCTGATCAGCGGCTGGACCCGCGATCAAATGGCCGCCCGCGCGGCGCAGGAATTGCAGGATGGCTTTTATGTCAACCTGGGCATCGGCATTCCGACGCTGGTCGCCAATCACATCCCGGCGGGGATGGAGGTTACCCTGCAATCCGAAAATGGCATGCTGGGCATCGGCCCTTTCCCCTTTGAGGGCGAAGAGGACCCCGATCTGATCAACGCAGGCAAGCAGACGATCAGCGAGCTGCCCTCGACCGCCTATTTCAGCTCATCGGACAGCTTTGCGATGATTCGCGGCGGGCACATCGACCTGACCGTGCTGGGGGCGATGGAAGTCGCCGAAAATGGCGACATCGCCAATTGGATGATCCCGGGCAAGATGATCAAGGGCATGGGCGGCGCGATGGACCTGGTGGCGGGGGTCAAGAAAATCATCGTGGTGATGGAACATTGCGCCAAGAACGGGGACCCGAAATTCATTCCGGCCTGCACCCTGCCGCTGACCGGCAAGGGGGTTGTCGACATGATCATCACCGATTTGGGCGTGTTCAAGCGCACCGATCATGCCAGCCCCTTTCGCCTGATTGAGCTGGCCCCGGGCGTGACCGCAGACGCCATCGCCGCCCGCACCACCGCGCATTATGAGGTCGCCCTCTAGCCAGAGCCTGACGGGATGCGCCGCTGGCCGTTCTTGCTGATTGCGCTCGTCCTGCTGAGCGGGATGGGTCTCGCTGCGTGGCAGGTGCTGGGTGAGCGGCGGCAGGTGGCGCGCGTGCCGATTGCCGCGCCCGCGCCCTTTGCCATTCCCGACACGCCCGCCGAATGGCAGGGCCGCGTGGATTACCGGCGGCTGGACCGCGACCTGCTGACCCTCTCGCTGCGCCCGGAAATGGCCGGGCTGGCGGTGGCGGTGGTCGAGGATGGGGCGCTGCGCTTTGTCGGCACCTATGGCGCTGCCAACCGCTCCACTGGCGCACCAGTGACACCTGAGACGCTGTTTCGCTGGGCATCGGTCAGCAAGACAGCCACCGGTGTCATCGCGGCCCAGTTGGCTGCAGCCGGATCGCTGGACCTCGACCAGCCTGTCACCCGCTGGCGCACCACCCTGCGCTTGCCCGGCGGGGCGGAAGCCCGCCTCTCGCTGGCCCAGCTGCTCGCCCAGCAAACCGGCCTTACCAAAAATGCCTATGATGAGCGGCTGGAGGATGGGCAGGACCCCGCGCTGATCCGGGCCCAGCTGGCCAATGCGCCGCAGCAATGCCTGCCCGGCACTTGCTATACCTATCAGAATATCGCCTTTGACGCAGCGAGCGAAATTGTGGGCCAAGCGGCGGACCAGCCCTTTGCCGCGGCGGTCGAGGCGCGGCTGTTTCGCCCGCTGGGCATGGCGAGTGCCGGGTTCGGCATGGCCCGGCTGACCAGCGCGCGCAATTGGGCGCGCCCGCACCATCAGGGCCTCGTCCGCCCGGTCAAGGAAGCCTATTGGCGCGTCCCAGCCGCCGCTGGCATTGACAGCAATATCGTCGATTTTGCCGTCTGGATGCAGGCGATGATGGGCACGCGCCCGGACATATTGCCACCCGAAACGCTGGCCATCGCGCATCGCCCGCGCGTCGTGACCGATCGGCCCTATAGCGGGGCCCTGGCCCGGGCGCTCAGCGCGGCGCATTATGGACTTGGCTGGCGCAGCTTTTCGTACCGGGGCCGGATGCTGGCGGGGCATTCGGGCGCCGTCGCCGGGTACCGCGCCACGATGATTTTTGAACCCGCCACGCGCACCGGCGTGGTGGCGATGTGGAACAGCAATTGGGGCGTTCCCTTTCGCATCCCCTTTGCGGTGCTCGACGATTATCACCGCATGCCGGGCAGCAACTGGTTTGACCTCAGTGATGTCCCACCGCCGCCGCCGACCGTGCCGACTGCGCCGCTGCCCCCTGCTGTCGCCGCGCGCTAGGCAGCGGGGTTACGGCAACGCAGCCAGCCGCGCCTCCAGCCCCTCGACCAGCAACGTCTGATAAAAATCGCCCGCCGCCATCGCCTTGGCTTTGACGACAAAGGCCTGCATTTCGGCCTTGTCCTGCGGCACTGCACAGCCCTTGAACTTGCCTGCCAGCGTCCAGTGGGGAAAGGCGACCAGCCCGGCCTGCCGCCCTTTCAGCGCCGAACGGTGGATCAGCGCGCCTGCCTTGCACGCGTCCTGCGCCGCGTCATTCAGGCCGAACAGATGGATATAGCCCACGACGAAAAGCGCCTGCGGATAATCGGCCTTCACCGCTGCGTCGCGATAGGGTGCCGCCTCCGCCCCGCGTCCCGCATAGCCCAGTGCGCGGGCGAGCTGGTAGTTGAGCCGCCCATTGCCGGGGTCAGCGGCCACCGCCACTTTGCACGCGGCGATGGCGGCGGCGGTATCCACCTGGCGCTCGGGCACCCCGGCGGTCACCCGGTCGGGATCATTGGGGTGGGCGGCGAGCCGGTCGCAATCGGTGACGATGGCCGGTGCCGATTGGGCGGCGACCAGCATCAGCGCAGCAAAGATGGACATGACACATGCTCTCCCGTGGCGGCACATGCCTTGACGCTTCGCCAAGGCGGTTTATGCCTTCAGCCATGACCTACACCCTGATCACCGCCAATCGCAACTATTCGAGCTGGTCGCTGCGGCCCTGGCTGCTCATGGCGGCGCTCGACATTGATTTTGAGGACCGGATCGAGTTGTTCGTCGGGCCAAAGAACGACCATAAGTTCCGCGAATTTTCTCCAACCGGTCAAGTCCCGGCGTTGATTGACAATGCTCCCGCCGACGGGCCCCGGACGATTTGGGATTCGCTGGCCATCGCGCTCTACCTTGCTGACCGGCACGAGGGCGTTTGGCCCGCCCACCCCGCCGCGCGCGGCTGGGCCCAAAGCGCGACCTGCGAAATGCACAGCGGCTTTGCGGCGCTGCGCAGCGATTGCACGATGAATGTCGGCGTGCGGGTCAAGCCCAAGCCCATGTCGCCTGCCCTGCGCGCCAATGTCGCGCGCATCGCGGAGCTGTGGGCCGAGGGGCTGACGCGCTTTGGCGGCCCGTGGCTGGCCGGAGAGGCGTTCAGCGCCGTCGACGCCTTTCACGCCCCCGTTGCCTTTCGCGTGCGGACCTATGGCCTGGACGTCGGCCCAGCAGGCGCGCAGTGGGTGGAGACCATCCTGGCCCACCCCGCAATGCGCGAATGGGAGCGACAGGCGCTGGCCGAAAGCTGGCGCGAAGAGGCGCATGAGGCCGAATTGCGCGCATGCGGCGACGTGATTGCCGATTATCGCCAGGCCTGATCGGCCATGGCCGCGCTGAGCCAGGATGAGGCCATTGCCCTGATGCGGCGCGGCGGCGCGGCGGTGCAGGCTGGCGATGGCAGCGCCGCGCTGGCCTGCCTGTCCCCGCTGATCGCGGCTGGGGTCAACCAGCCACAGCTGTGGCTGCTCTTTGGCGAGGCGGCGCGGCTGGCGGGCGACAGCGGGGCGCAAGAGCGAGCCGCCGACGCGCTGCTGGCCGCCGACCCGGCGCAGCCCCGCGCGCTCGCCTGGAAGGGGCAATGCCGCGAAGGGGCCGGTGACCGACGCGCCGCCGCCGCATGGTATCGGGCCACGCAAAAGGCTTTGGCCGCCCTGCCCTCCCTGCCGCCCTCGCTGGCTCAGCTGCAAGACATGGTCGGTGCGGCCACCGCCCGGCTGGATCAGGGCTTTGCCGCCGCCATCGACGATGGTCTGGCGGCGCGGGGCATTTCCCTGGCCGATTGTTCGCCCGCCTTTCGCCAGTCGCTTGCCATCCTGCGCGGGGCGGAGGCGGCAACGCTCGACCTTCAGCGACCGGCCAGCTATTTCTACCCCGGATTGCCCCAGCGCCGCTATTACGAGCGCGAGGAATTTGCCTGGGCACCGGCGCTTGAGGCTGCGACCGACGCCATCGCGCGCGAGCTGGAGGCGGCCCTTGCCGACCCGGCCCTGTTCAAACCCTATCTGGGGCATGTCCCGGGCCGTCCGGTCATGGCCGGGGCGCGGCTTGTGGACGATCCGGCCTGGTCCGCGCTCCACCTGATCAAGGATGGGACCAGCGATGTGGCGCTGGCCGCGCGCTTTCCAGCGACCCTGGCGGCGCTGGCCGCGCTTCCGCTGTGCCAGATTTCGGTGCGCGCGCCCAATGTCATGTTTTCGCTTCTGCAACCCGGCGCACGGATTGACCCGCATCACGGGGCGATCAACGCGCGGCTGATCTGTCACCTGCCGCTGGTCATCCCCGGCGCTGGTGCCTTGTCCGTCGGCGGCGAGGCGCGGATGTGGGAACGTGGGAAGCTGTTGATCTTTGACGACAGCATCGAACATACCGCGTGGAACGACGCCGACCGCGACCGCATCGTGCTGATTTTCGACATTTGGCGGCCCGAAGTGCCGGCGGCGGACCAGCGCGCCATCATGGCGCTATTTGAAACCGTCGACAGCTATATCTAGCTGAACGCGCAGATCACCGCCGAACTGGTCGCCACGCCCAATATCTCGGCATCTTTAAGCGCGCGGACCTTGCGCAGAAATTGTTCAGGCGTCAGCTCGCGCAGCGGCTTGTCCCCCAGGCTGCCCAATGCGGCAATCCGGCGCAGCTGCAGCAGCGACAGGCGGTCCACCATCCGTTCGGCCATGCAGGCCGCCACCCCCTGCGGCAAACCGGCATCGACCAGCCCGGTCCGCAGCCGCGTCTCTGGCGTGGCACAAGCCGACAGGAGCAACGCGGGGAGCAAGAGAGCGGCAATGATTGGCTTGTTCGGCATCATCATGTCCCATGTCTGGTGGCGACGGCGCGCGACACCGCCTGCATCAATTGCATCCGCGCGGGCACCGCCGCCGTCGTATCGGCCAGAAACACGACAATGGCATAGCGCGTGCCATCGGGCGCGGTGGCGATACCGATATCATTATAACCCGCGGTTATCGGGTCCAGATTTTGCCCTGTCCCGGTCTTGTTGCCAAAGCGCCAGCCGGGCGGCAATCCCCCGCGGAGGCGGTTGGGCCCGGTGCGGGTTTTTTCCAGCGTGTCCAGCGCATATTTGGTCATCGCCTCTGACAACAGCTCGCCGCGCGCCAGCCGGGCCAGCGCCCGCGCCGTTGCCGCCGGGCTCGCCCCGTCCACCGGATCGCTCAGATAGCGGTCCATGGCCGCCTTGCGCGCTTCCAGCGGCAGCTGCGCGCGGGCCGCCTGGAACGAATTGTCGGCGGACATCGCCTGTTGCCATTCCAGCCCGGCAATCCCCGCCTGCAACAGCCGTTCGCCGGGGCCAAAGCGGATGGCACCCAATTTCTTGCGCGCCAGAAAATCGCGCACGGTTTTTGGCCCGCCAATGTGACGCAGCAGGCTGTCGTTCGCGGTATTGTCGCTGCGGTTGATCGCCTGGGCAATCAGGCTGGCGACGCTTTCGCGCACTTCGCCCTCGCGCCGCACGCGGCTAGCAATGGGCTGGCTGAACAGCGTCAGGTCATCGGGCGCGATCCGCACTTGATCATCCAGCGACACCCGCCCGCGATCAACGGCATCCAGCGCGGCCAGCGTCACCCACAGCTTGGACACGCTCTGCTGCGGGAACAAATCATCGCCGCGCCACGCCAATTGCCAGTCGCCGTCAATCCGGACGACCGCAATCCCCGTCTTGCCGGGAAATTTGCGCCACAGCTCGAACAGTTCTTCGGATAGGCCCGGCGGCGGGCGGGAAAAGCCGGGATCCACCACGGGAGCGGTCGGCGCGGCCACCACTGGCGTGGCCGTAGGGGCTGTCGGGCCAGTCGCTGGTCTGGTCGCTGGCTTGGGGGCGGTGCTGGCGGTGGGCGCGGGGGCTGCCTTGACTTGGGGAGGGGCGGCGGGTGCATTGCCCGCTACACACCCGGTCAGGATCAAGGCCCATATCGCAAGTCCGGCCCGCTGCGGGCCTTGGTAACTGATCATCGCCTTTGGTTAGCCGGACCCGCCGTCGGCTGCACCCCGGATGAGGATGGTTTGCGACGAACGATTCTTTGACCGCGACCAGTTGAGCCGGTCAGTCGGAACGTCGCAAGGCAATCACCATCCCGACCAGCGTGATGATGCCCCCTGCCACCGACAGCGGCGACCAGACATAGCCCTCGATCAGCGTCGAGAACCCCATGGCGATGATGGGGATGAGCACGCTGCCCCACGCCGCCGGACCCGGACCAACCGCCCGGATGATCCCGAAATAGAGGGGAAAGGTCACCGCGCTGCCGATGATGCCCAGATACAGGACGCCCAACCAATATCCCGGGCGCGCGTCCCACACCGGCGGCCCGGCGGTGGCCCAGGCGAAGGCCGCATCGGCCAGCGTCCCGAACAGCATCGCCCAGGCAACCATCGTGGCCATCGGCTGTGCCTTGGCGAGCTGGCTGCCCTGCATCACATTGGCAATGGACGCGCTCAGCACCCCGGCCAGCGTCAGCAGCGTGCCCGCGAGCACAATGTCCGGACCCCGATTGGCAAGGTCCACTTCATGCGCGATCATCATGCCGATGCCGACCAGCGCAATCGCGCCGCCCATCAGAAACTTCCGCTCCAGCGGCGTGCCCAGAAACAGGCGCCCCAGCAACGTGTTGGGAACAATCAGCAGCGCGAACAACACCGCCACCAACCCCGAGGTGATATAGGCCTCTGCCCGATAGACGAAATTGAAGTTGAACCCGAACTGGGCGAGGCCGAGCAGCGCCGCAAAGCCCATGGCGCGGCTGTCGAGCATCAACCGCTCACGCCGCCATGCGGCAATGGCGAACATGGCCAGGGCAGCAATGCCAAAGCGATAGGTGACCGACCAGCTGGGCGGCACCGTGCCCAGCTGGTCGCGGATGACGATCCAGGTCGAACCCCAGATGAGCGTCACCAGCGCAAAGGGCACCGCAACGCGCGGCGCAAGCAGGCTGACGGGCGTCGTCACAGCGCCGCGATGGCCGCCGCCATGGGTGCCAGCGCGGCGGCATCCTGATTCCAGCTGACCACCAGCCGTGCCGCGCCGTCGCCCCAGTCATAAAAATCAAAGCCCGCCGCGCGCAGCTGTGCCGCCTCTGCCGCCGACAAACGCAGGAAAATCTCGTTCGCCTCAACCGGGTGGAGCAGCCGCTCGCCGCACGCCGCCGCCAATACCGCCGCACCCGCATTGGCCGCCCGGGCATTGGTCAGCCACAGATCATCGCGCAACATGGCCAAGATTTGCGCCGCCACGAACCGCCCCTTGCTGAGCAGATGGCCGCCGCGCTTGCGCAATTCGCGCACGCCCGCGCCGCCGCTGCCGCTGCCGCCAAAGAACACCAGCGCCTCGGCCAGCATCGCGCCATTTTTGGTAAAGCCAAAGGACAGCGCATCGACGCCCGCGCGCCAGGTGACATCAGCGGGATGGCAGCCCAGATGGGCGACCGCATTGGCAAAGCGCGCGCCGTCCATATGGAGCTTCAGGCCGTGGGCGCGCGCGATCGCGCTGATCGCCGCCACTTCGTCGGGCCGCCAGACCAGGCCATATTCGGACGCGTTGGTGATGCTGACTGCCGCTGGCTGCACCTGATGCACATCGCTGCGGATTGCGGCGAGCCGTGCGCGCAGCGCATCTGCCGAAATCTTGGCCCCCTCCCCAGGCAGCAGGAGGAGCTTGGCCCCGCCCGAATAGAAACCAGGCGCCCCGCATTCATCCACCTCGATATGCGCCTCTTCATGGCACAGCACGGCCTGCCAGGGCCGGACAAAGTGCGCGAGCGCGATGCTGTTCGCTGCGGTGCCAGTCGCCACCCAGATAACCTCACAGGGTGCGTCGAACAGATCGCTGAAGGCCGCGTCCAGCGCCAGTGACTGGGCGTCACCGTCATAGGCGGTATCGACATGGTTCGCTGCCGCCAGCGCCGCCATCACCGCCGGATGGACGGCGGCGGCATTGTCGGAAAACAGGCGGATGGGCACGGACATGCGCATCGCCGATGCCCTCTCCTCCAGCGCAACGCAAGCCCCAACGCCTGCGGGTTGGCTGCGATCAATCCTTGGGTTCGGCGGTGCAGGGCACGCCATCCGGGCCAACCCCGCCTGAACAGCGGCGCAGCGCGGGCAGGTCTGCCGGGCCGTCGAGCAACCGGTTGCGGCCATCGGCGGCGCGGACCAGCGTAAATTGGTCATAAAGGCCGCCCACCGGGGTAAAGGCGCGAAACACCAGCCGGTCGGCCTCCACATCAATGCGCTGATACAGCTCCGTGTCCTCGGCCACGCGATCGGGCTGGGTCATCGCGCGATTGTTGAGGCCATACATTTTCTTGCCCGTCACCGACACGACATAGACGGGACCCTGCGCCGCGCCGCCCGCGCGTTTGTCGCGGCCAATGGCGGCCCCACGCTCTTCGCTCAACCGGCCATAGCAATGGTCGTGCCCCTGGAGCACCAGGTCAACGCGGTGCTTATCAAACAGCGGCTTCCACGCGGCCTTCAACGCCGCCGTATCATTGGGCCGGGCGCAAGTGAAAATGGGTTGGTGGAACAGCACAATGCGCCACTTCGGCCCCTTTTCGGCCAGTTTGCGGTCCAGCCACGCCGACTGGCTGGCGCTGGTGCCCAAATCGATGGCCGATGTGCCGTCGAGGATGATGAAGCGAACCCCCTGATAATCGGTGACATAGCTGGTCGCCTCTGCCCCCGGCGCACCATTGGCGGGCAGCGCGAAGCTGAGCGGCCAGTGCGGGCCCAGCCGCCGCTTTTCACTGCCATCGGGCTGCACATCGTCGACATACTCATGATTGCCCGGCGCAGGCACCTGCGGGATCATGGCAAAGGCATAGCCCCCCGCCGCGAACCATTCGCCCCATTCATCGTCGTGGACCAGCTCGTCGCGCTGCGCCACCAGATCGCCCGCGTGCAGCGCCAGGGCAATGCGGCCATTGTCCAGAAACGCGCGGCGGATAACGCGTGAGCCGTGCGACAGAATCCCGTTCTGGGTGTCCCCGAAATAAAGGAAGCTGAACGGGCGGGCCTCGCGCGCGGCGGTGCGCACTTGATACCATTCGCTCCACCCGGCGGCACCCTTGACGCGGTAAAGATAGGCCGTGTCGGGGGTCAGCCCCGTCCACCGCATCGCGTGAAAATGCGCCGGGCCATTTTCCGTGCTCAGCGCCCGGGTCGTGCCGCGATAGGCCTTGGCAACGGCGGCAATATTGGGGCCGTCAATGGCCGGCGCCAGCTCGACGTCCGCCGTTGCCTGCGCCGCGTCGGTGCGCCACGCCAGCCCCAATTCGGTCGCCGCATCGGCCCCGGGGGTGACCACGATGCGGTCGGGCAGGTTGCGCGCGCCATAGGGTTTGCCCGGTGCGTGCGGAATGGGCGCGGCCACCGCTGCCGCATCCTGTGCCCATGTCGGCCCCGCGCCAGCCAGCGACAGCATCGCCGCCAGCCCGGCCCCCGTGCATGTCCGTCGCCAGCCGCGCATCAGCAACTCCCTCTATCGCCCCGCCAGATCAAAAGTTCAGCTTGATGCCGGTGAACATCGTGTAGCCAAATTTTTCATATTCGCCGACCCTGTTGCGGTCGCCATAATAGCGGACCCCGGCGGAGTTGGTGAGATTCTTGCCTTCAAAAAAGACGCTGAAATTCTTCGTCACCTCGGCACTGGCGGTAAAGTCCAGCTGGCCGCGCCCTTCCCAGAAGAAATCCAGCGCGCCGTCGTCGGCGTTGATTTCGTCCAGATAGTCCGACCGCTTGGTATAAGAGATGCGCGCCGAAATGACCTTGCTTTCATAGAAGAGCGAGGCGTTCCAGGTGTGCTTTGACTGGCCGGGCAACGGAAACCGCTGGCGACCGGCATAGGCCTGCGCCAATTCGATCCGCGCCTTGGTATAGGTATAGTTGGCGAAGATACCGAAATTGGCGAGCTCTCCGGGCAGGAAATCGAACCGCTGGTTCCAGTTGACCTCGAACCCGTAAAGCTTTCCATCCGGGGCATTTTCCGCCTGCGTCAGCAGCGCGGGCGCGCCAAGGAAGCTGCCGGTGCGCGTCACTTCATACCGATAATCGCTGATGTCCTTGTAAAACACGCCTGCCGAAATCAGCCCCAGCGAGGGCAGATAATATTCCAGGCTGGCATCGGCATTGTTCGACAGCGTCGGTTCCAGTGCTGGGTTCCCCAGTGTCACCCGCCGCGTGGTCGCTTCGGTATTTTCCACCGCGCGCGGGACAATCTCGATAAAATTGGGCCGGTTGATGCCGCGCGTCAGCGCAATGCGCCCGATCAGCTGTTCGGTGAAGGCGTGGCGCAGCGTCAAATTCGGGAACCATTCGGTATAGCGAGCGCTGGCATTGGCAACGCCAAACACACCCGTGTTGCTGTTCAACGTTGGTGCGGTCCCGTCAAAGCGGGTGCGCTCAACCCGCACCCCGGCGATGATATCGGTCGCGCCCAGATCGGCGCGCGCCATGACATAGCCCGCAATAATCTGTTCTTCGGCCTGATAGTCCGCAATCGTCGATTCGGGCACACGGCGCGGCGAGCGCGGGCGCGCGCTGTCGAAATAGTCGATGACCAGCCCGGGATTGAACTTGCGGCCCAGCAGATAGTCATAATTGACCGAGGGGACCGAGCCGAGCAGGTTCACAAACGACGTGGCGGGTGCCGCCCCGGCGGCGCGGTCGCGAAAACGCTCTTCATCGGCTTCGACAGTGCGGTCGCGAACATGGACGCCGGCCTGCCATTGCACCTGTCCCATCGGCACCTTCAGATTGACGCCGCCCGACCATTCCTCATTTTCGGTGATGTTGTCGCGAAAGGCATTTTCGCGAAAGCCATAACGGCTGACATCCAGATGTTCGTTGCTGGTGAACAGCGAATAGGTCGGCGTGTTGGGATTGGCCGTGTCATAGCTGAGCGTCGGGCGCAGGGATGAGCGATACAGCAGCTCGTTGCGCGAGGGGAAATTCTGTTCCGACGTCGTATAGCCGACATGATAGTCGATTTCGGCCAGGCCCAGCTGATGCTCCCCGCCGCCGGTCAGCGACAGGATTTCGTTGCGCTGCACGCGGTGGCGGAATTGTTTCTGGATGCGGCCGCTGCTGAAACGCGCGCTGCTGTTCGTCGCACCGGGGAGCAGCGTCCCATCCGCCCAGATGATGCCCAGCGTGTTGCGGAATTCATCATCCTCGAACCGGTTGAAATTCGCGCGGACATACAGCTTGTCGCCGCCATCCGATTGATATTCCAGGCTGCCCGCAAAGGCGAGCCGTTCGCGGCGGGTATCATAATCCTTGAACAACGTTTCTTCGATGCCAAAGATTTGTCCGCCCTCTGGACGGTTCAGCCGCACCCAGACATTTTCGACATTGTCAGGGCGGCGATCGGTGCGCGAATAGCTGGCGTTGACCAGTATGCCGAAATTGCTGTCGCCGCCAAAGCGGGTCGACACCACGCCCGATGCGCGGACATCATGGCCGCCGAACTGGTTAATGCTGCCGCCACCCGACAGGTTCACCCGCGTCCGTTTGCTGTCAAAGGGCGAACGCGTCTTGATGTTGATGGCGCCGCTGATCGAGTCCGCCCCCTGGCTGGGGAGCAGTGTCTTGGTAATTTCCAGATTGTTGACGATGTCGGACGGAATGGTGTCGAGGTCGACGGCGCGTGTCGTCGGATCGACCGCCGAAATGGTCACGCCATCGACCGATACCGTCGAAAATTCCGCCGGTGCGCCGCGCACGTTGACGTAGCGGCCTTCACCCTGATCGCGCTCGACCGAAACCCCGGCCACACGCTGCAAGGCCTCCGCAATATTGGGGTCGGGAAAGCGGCCAACATCGTCGGCAGACAGCACAACAACGCCGTTATCGGCAGTGCGCTGCTGGTTCAGCGCGCGCGCGGTGCCGCCCAGAATGGCACCCGTGACGACAATGGCATCATCGGCCAGCATCACCAATTCCAGCGCGCGGGAGTCGGCTCCGGCGCTGATGTCGCGCATCAAATTGGCCTTGCCGATATAGTCAACGGTCAGGCTGTGGTCACCCACCGGGACCACCAGCGAAAATTCACCCTGCACCCCCGTGCGCGTGGCCAGGCCCAGCGCGTCGATCCGCACTTCGGCGCCCGGCAGGGCGCGGCCGTCTTCGTCAAGGACCCGCCCGCTAACAATGATACTGTCGGCTGCGGTGGCGGCGGCCGCAACCGCCATACCCTGCGCAAAGGCAGGCGAACCCAGACTGGTGCCGGCGAGCAAAATAGCGGCAGACACGGCTTTAACGGTGACGGATGACATGATGTGGCCCCTGGCAGAATCGGTCGGATGCGACCTTCGCCATCGGCGCCTAGGCACGGAAAAAGACCCTGCGCCTGCACAGCCGTGACCAAAGGGTGACGGACGCGGGTCAGGTTTATGTCATCGGCGCAGCCAGGGTCCGCTTATTTGAACAGGCTGCCCAAAATGCCGCGCACCAGACTGGCCCCGGCGCGCCCGGCAATTTGACGGCCGATGCTGGTGGCCGCCGATCGCGCTGCGGATTGCACCATTTTCTCGGCAATGCCGGGCTTCGCGGCTTCGCGCGCCGCGGTGGCCTCGGCGCGCAGCCGTTCCTTTTCCTCGGCGGCTTTGCGCTTGGCGTCTTCCTTGGCCTGAATGGCGGCCTGCTTGTCGGCCTCCGCCTGCGCCTTGGCCTCGGCGGCGGCGGCAACGGCCTGCTCGCGCTTGGCGGCGATCAGCTCTTCGGCGCTTTCGCGGTCGACAGCGTCGTCATATTTGCCAGCAAGCGGCGAAATGGACTGGATGATGGCGCGCTCCTTTGGCTCCAGCGGCGCGACACGCGACGCAGGCGCGCGGATCAATGTGCGCTCCACCGGCGACGGCGCGCCATCGGCCATCAGCACCGATACCAGCGCCTCGCCCACGCGCAGCTCGGTAATCTCGCGCTCCACGTCCACCTTGGGGTTGGGTCGGAAGGTTTCGGCGGCGGCCTTCACGGCCTTTTGGTCGCGCGGGGTAAAGGCGCGCAGCGCGTGCTGCACCCGATTGCCCAGTTGCCCCGCGACCTCTTCGGGAATGTCGATGGGATTTTGGGTCACGAAATAGACGCCAACACCCTTGGACCGGATCAGCCGGACGACCTGTTCAATCTTGTCCTGCAACGCAGCGGGCGCATCGTCGAACAGCAGATGCGCTTCGTCAAAAAAGAACACCAGCTTCGGCTTGTCCGGATCGCCCACCTCCGGCAGCGTTTCAAACATTTCGGCCAGCAGCCACAAAAGGAAAGTGGCGTAAAGTTTGGGGCTGGCCATCAATTTGTCGGCGGCCAATATGTTGATGTAGCCGCGCCCATTGTCGTCGGTGCGGATCATGTCCATGATGTCGAGCGCGGGTTCGCCAAAGAAATGGTCGCCGCCCTGCGTTTCCAGCGTCAGCAATTGGCGCTGGATGGTGCCGACCGTCGCCTTTGACACATTGCCATATTTTGTGGTCAGTTCGTCGGCATTCTCGCCGCACCAGCTGAGCATCGCCTGGAGGTCGCCGAGGTCAAGGAGCAGCATCCCCTGTTCATCGGCCACGCGAAAGGCAATGGCGAGCACGCCCTCCTGCACCTCGTTCAGCCCCATGAGCCGCGCGAGCAGCAGCGGCCCCATTTCGGAAATGGTGGTGCGAACCGGGTGACCCTGCTGACCGAACAAGTCCCAGAAGATGACCGGATTGTCGGCATAGGCCCAATCGCTTTGCCCAATGTCGGCGGCGCGCTTGGCAAAAATCTCGTGCAGCTTGCCCATCGGGCTGCCCGCCATGGCAAGGCCGGACAAATCGCCCTTCACATCGGCGACAAACACCGGCACGCCCGCCGCCGAAAACCCCTCGGCCAGCCCCTGAAGCGTCACGGTCTTGCCCGTGCCGGTGGCCCCGGCGATCAGCCCATGGCGATTGGCGCGTTTCATCACCAGTGCCTGGCGCGGGCCATCCGCAGCCCCGCCGCCGCCCAGGCCGATATAAAGTTCAGTCGCGTCGGTCACACCATTCTCCCGGCTGGATCGTCTGCCATCCCTATCGGGCGGGGGAAGGAAATCAAGGCAGGCTGCGCGCAATTGGACTTAGGGTGAGTGGCAGCGGGAGGTTTCGCGCAGAAGGCGCAGAGTTTCGCAGAGACCGCAAGGGGAAACCATCGGCCGCGAAGCGGCGTTCCAATCCACGTCCACCTTTGCCGCAACGGTTGGATTAGAGCGTGATGACAATTTCATTGCGGTCTCGCCGAAACTCCGCGCCCTCTGCGCGAAACAAAAACCCCAGAAAATGGCACAACCTCAAGCGCGATTGCACGGCAATCCTGCATAAGGGGACAGCCCTCGTCGTTTCGCTCGGGACCGTCCCCTGCCGATCACCCCATGATGAAGGCGTTGAGCTTGTTGCCATCGGGGTCGCGGAAATAGCCTGCGTAAAACCCGCCATCGCCGCGCGGTCCCGGTGCGCCTTCGCAGGTGCCGCCATTGGCCAGCGCAATGTCATAGACGCGCTGGACCTGCGCCTGGTCCTTGGCCTCCAGCGCGACCATCACGCCGTTGCCGACCGTTGCAGGCGCGCCGTCAAAGGGTTTGGTCAGGCCGACACCACAGCCGCCGCCGGGCACGCCCCAGGCGATGAATCCGTCAAATTCCATCATTCGCCCGACGCCCAATTCGCCGCACACCGCGTCATAAAAAACCGCCGCGCGCGCCAGGTCGTTGGTGCCCAAAGTGACATAGCCGATCATGCTGCTTGCTCCTCTTCCGAATCTGGAAATAGGAACATAGCAGGAACATGAGCTATCGTCAAGGCATCAGCGGCGCAAACGCACCGGCAGGAATTGCGATGGACCGCCGCGCCGGAGCACCTCCAGCAGCACTGCCTCGCGGCCCGCCGCCTTGGCATCGGCGACCGCCTTGGCCAGTGCCTCGACGCTCGTCACCGGGGCGCGATTGGCCGACAGGACGACGTCGCAGCGCCGGACGCCGCGCCGCCCGGCATCGCTGCTGGCGGCTGCAATGGCGACCACCAGCCCCTTGGTATCCGGCGCGACGCCGCAGGAGCGCGCAATGGCCGGGGTCAGCGGCTGAAGGGCCAGACCGAGTTCGTTCTGGATCGTCTCATTGGCCCCCGCCGACGGATTTTCGGGCAGCTCTTCCTGCGCCTCCGGGTCGAAATTGTCGTTCCGGGCGAGCTGTTCATCGGTCGGCCGGGTGCCGACGACGGCGTTCAGCGTGATCGTCTTGCCATCGCGGATCACCTCCAGCGGGATGCGCGTGCCTGGCTTGGTATTGGCGACGATGAACGATAGCGTCTGATCGGGACGCACGTCGCGGCCATTGACCTTGAGCACGACATCGCCGCGCTTCAGCCCGGCCTTTTCACCGCCCTCGCCCGGTTCCACCCGCTGCACAAATTCACCGCGCCCCTTTTCGATGCCGAGCGCTGCGGCCAGATCCTCGTCCACCTGAACGATGCTGATGCCCAGATAGCCGCGCTGCGGTCGTTCGCCATTGCGCAGCGCCTCGATCACCGGAATGGCGGCGTCAGCCGGAATGGCGAAGTTCACGCCGATATTCGCGCCCACGGGCGAGATCAGCATATTGTTCACGCCGACGACATTGCCATTCAGGTCGAACAGCGGGCCACCGCTGTTGCCACGGTTGATGGCGGTGTCGGTCTGAATATAGCGGTCATAGGCCCCGCCCTGGCCGATGTTGCGTTGCAACGCCGAGATGATGCCTGCGGTCACCGTCGAGCCGAGCCCGAGCGGATTGCCGATGGCCACCACCCAGTCGCCGACCCGCGCCTTGGTCGAATCGGCAAATTTGACGAAGGGCAGGCCCGTCGCCTCTATCTTCAGCAGCGCCAGGTCCGACGCCGCGTCGCGGCCAACGATGCGCGCGCGAAATTCGCGCCGGTCGGTCATGGTCACGGTCACCGTATCCACCGCCGCGCCACGCGGGCCGCCGGAGACGACATGGTTGTTGGTGACGATATAGCCGTCGGCAGAGATGAGAAAGCCGCTGCCGCCGCCCTGCTGTTCCTGCGTCACCGGTTCCCGCGTCCCGGCAAAGGGGTCGACGCGGGTGCCGAGCGTCACTTGCTGCTTGGTCGAGATGTTGACGACGGCGGGCTGGAGCTGATCGACCAGATCGGCGAAGCTGGTCGGCGCGCCGCTGCGCGGGACCACGCGGTCCATCGCGCTGCTTTCATTCTGGGCGATCTGCGCGCCGACGGGGGCCTGGCTGGTGACGGCCAAAGCGGTCCCGCCGAGCAGCAAAGCGGTGGTAATTCCATAGACGTAACGCACGGACATCATCCTCTTGCTGGCCAGCGCAAAACTGGCGAAAATCGGCGGCCTAGGTGCGGCTGGCCGCCTGAACGCCAATTGAATGGACGCAGCAGACGGGGGCGCGGGCCTGTTGTTGGTCGAACGCGGTTGCCGCTTGGTCAGTTCCCCCGGAAACGGCGCAGATAATCATTGTCGGGCGACAGGACGATGCTGGTCGTCCCCTTGTTGCCCTCACCCAGGAAAGTCTGACGATAGCTCTGCATGGCGCGGTAGAAATCGTAAAACTCCGGGTCCTTGCCAAAGCTGGCGGCATAGATGCGCGCGGCTTCGCCATCGGCGTTACCGCGGATGATCTGCGCCTCCTTTTGCCCTTCGGCGCGGATGGTGATCGCTTCCTGCTGCCGCGCGGTGCGCATGCGATTATAGGCCGCCTCCAGCGTCGGCCCTTCGGGCAGGTCAGCGCGCTTGATGCGCACATCGATGACTTCGGCACCATATTTGCGCGCCTCGACGTTCAGTGCCTTCTGGATATTTTCCATCACCGCCCCGCGCTCAGCGGACAGGAGCGAGGCAAAGGTGCGCTTGCCCAGTTCGTTGCGCAGCGACGAGCCCAGGATGGTCTTGAGCTGTTCGGTCAGCCGCTCCTCGGTCCGGATCGCGGTATACATGCGCACCGGGTTGGTGATGCGGAACCGCGCAAAGGCGTCGACCTGCAACCGCTGCTGGTCGGTGGAGAGCACCTGCTGGCGCTCCATATTCACGCCCATCACCTTTTTGTTGATGAACACCAGGCTGTCGACAAAGGGCACGCGGATCAGCGGCCCGGCCCCCGAACGGCCAAAATCCTCCTTGGGATCATAGACATTCTTCTGCCCCTGAATTTCGCCGAAGCGCAGGACCAGCGCCTGCTTGTCCTCTGGCACCACGGCAAAGGTCGAGGTGAGCAGCACCAGTGCGACGATGACCCCGAACAGCAGGCGCAGCGGACGTTGCATCAGTTGGTCGAGCATCACTGGCCTCCTCGGGCAGCATCGGGCGTAGGAGTGCTGCGACGCAGTTCATTGAGCGGAAGATAGGGGGTCACGCCGCGCGGTTCGACAATCGTCTTGTCGACATTGGCGAGCACATTTTCCATCGTTTCATAATAGAGCCGCTGGCGAGTCACCCCTGGGGCGAGCTTATATTGTTCATAAATTTTGTCGAAGGCCGCCGTGTCGCCGCGCGCGCGCTCCAGCACCTGCTGTTCATAGGCGCGGGCCAAGTTGATGGCGGCTTCGCGGTCCTGCCGGGCGGCGGTTACTTCCTTGAACGCTTCGTCCACCTTGCTCGGCGGGTCGGCCTGGCGGATGGCGATGCCCTGCACCGTCACGCCGGCGCGATATTCGTCGAGCAATTCCTGCATCCGCGCCTGAACCTGGCGTTCGATTTCGACACGGCCCGGCCCGATGGCCTGCACCAGATCAAAATTGGCGACCGAGGCGCGCATGGCGCTTTCGGCAACCTCGCGGATCGTGCCTTCGGGATCGGCGAGCTGGAAGATGAAGAGTTCGGGGTCGCGGATCGACCAGCGTACGCCATAGGCCAAATCGACGATGCTCTGATCGCGCGTCAGCACGAAATTTTCGTCCGCCGCATTGGGCGAGCCGATGTCCATGGTCCGGATCTGGCGAACGTCCTCCATCTGGATGCGCTCAATCGGCGCGGGCAGCGTGAATTTGACGCCCGGGCCAACGGTGCGCGAATAGCTGCCGAGGCGGGTCACCACGCCTTCCTTTTCGGGGGGCACCACATGAAAGCTGGAAAAGACGACCCACAGCAACAGAAAGCCGATGACGCCCCAGCTGATCAGCCGCGCTGAGGGCATGGGGGGCAGACCGCCACCAATGCCGCCGCCACCGCCGCCGCTCGAGCCGCGCCCGCGCTTCAGCAATTCATCCAGCGCAGAGGGGCCGCGCGCCTTGGGCGTGCGCCCGGCGCGGTCCTCGATCGGTTGCGTCCACGGGTTGCGCGGGCCGCTGCCCCCGCCATCCTTTTTGCCGCCGTCATCGGGGCTGCCCCACGGGCTGCCCGCCATCTGGCTGAGGCCGGTCCATAGCCGCCGCAACCCCTTGTTCGGGCGTGCGGGCGGATTCGCGTCATGTGTCGTTGCCATGCTGGCATTTATAGGGATGCGCGCGCCGAAAAACAGGGGGGCGATGCGAAATGCTGTGGCAATGCGGGCGATGCGACCTATTTGGCGTGAATGACCACCCCTGCACTGCCCGATCTCGCCGCGCTCACCGACCTTGCCGCCACCCTGTCCCAGGGCCGGGTGAGCGGCCTGCGCTGGGCCGATGGCGACGGCACGCTGGCGCTCGTGCTGGACATCACCGGCCTGACCGATGCCGAACGCGAGGCGGCGGAGAGTGCATTGCGCGAGGGACTGAGCACCGCGCCCGGCGTCACTGCCGTGCGCATTGCCATGACCCGCGCGCGCATCACGCGGCGCATCATCGCCGTGGGCAGCGGCAAGGGCGGCGTCGGCAAATCCACCCTGTCGGCCAATATCGCCATCGCGCTGGCGCGGCAGGGGCGCAAGGTGGGGCTGGTCGACGCCGATATTTATGGCCCATCGCAGCCGCGCCTGTTCGGGGCAGAGGATTTGAAGCCGCAAGCGCGCGGCAACCGCCTGATCCCCGTGCAAAGCCGCTTTGGCGTGCCGATGCTCTCCACCGGCCAGATCGCCACGCCGGGACAGGCGATTGCCTGGCGCGGGCCGATGGCGGGCCGCGCGCTGGAGCAGTTGATTGACGCTGAATGGGGCGATGCCGACCTGTTGATCGTCGACCTGCCCCCCGGCACCGGCGATGTGCAATTGTCGATGCTGCAAAAGCACAAGCCGGTGGGCGCGGTGATCATTTCCACGCCGCAGGACCTGGCGCTGATGGACGCACAGCGCGCCATCGGCCTGTTCGACCAGATGCAGGTTCCCATCCTTGGCGTGGTCGAAAATATGGCGGGTTATCTGTGCCCGCATTGCGGGGAAATTTCCGATCCCTTTGGCCATGGCGGTGCAGAGGCGGCGGCGCGCGACCAGGGGCTGGAATTTCTGGGTCGCGTCCCGCTGGACATCGCCATCCGCACCGCCAGCGACGATGGCGCGCCCCCTGCCGCCAGCGATGGGCTGATGGCGCAGCCCTTTGCCGCCATCGCAGTGCGCATCGGGGCTTGGCTGGACGCGCGTGGGGGGATAGCATCAGGCCATGGCCCTTAACGACGACACCGCCATTCGTGCCTTGCTCGGCCAGCCGCGGCGGATTGCCGTGGTGGGCGCATCGCCCAACCCCGCGCGCGATTCCAACCGGGTGCTCGCCTTTCTGGTGGCGCAGGGGCATGATGTGTTTGCGGTCAACCCCGGCCATGCGGGCACGACCATCCACGGCGCGCCGGTGGTGGCCGACCTTGCCGCCATCGACCCGCCCGCAGACATCGTCGACATCTTTCGCAACAGCGATGCGGCGGGGGCAGCGGTCGATGCCGCCATTGCCCATGGCGGGCGCGCCGTGTGGTTGCAACTGGGGGTCGTCAACGCAGCGGCGGCGGCCCGGGCCGAGGCGGCGGGGTTGGTCGTCGTCATGGACCGATGCCCGAAAATTGAAATTCCGCGCCTAGGGTTGCTGCGATGAACCGAAATTTTGCTATGCTTGCGTCCCTGCTGCTGGCCGGCTGCGCGGGCACATTCACCCCCGTCGCTGCCCCCACCGATCCGCAGGCGGCTTTTTTCAAGCAGCTCAGCCGCCTGTGCGGCCTCGCTTTTCCCGGCGCATTGGTGTCCACCGATGCTGCTGATGCGGACATGCAGGGCAAGCCGATGGTGATGCATGTGCGCAGCTGTTCCGCCGACCGGATCGAAATCCCCTTCCACATCGGCGGCATTGGCCCCGGCGGCGATTGGGACCGGTCACGCACCTGGGTCATCACGCGCACGGGCACGGGCCTGCGGCTGAAGCATGACCACCGCCACGCCGATGGCAGCGCCGACGTGCTGACCATGTATGGCGGCGACACCGCCGATGCCGGATCGGCAGGGCGCCAGGATTTCCCGGTCGACGCCGAATCCATCGCCCTGTTCCGCGCCAACAACCGGCTGGCGTCGGTGACCAATATCTGGTCGGTCGCGCTGGATGCCGACAGCTATGTTTACGAACTGCGGCGCGAGGGGCGGCAGTTTCGCGTCGCCTTTGACCTCACCCGCCCGGTGCCTGCGCCGCCCCCGCCGTGGGGCTGGTAAGGGGACCGCCTCGCCCGCGCAAAAAGCTTTGCGTGAAGCCAGCGGCCAACCTATCAGCACCGGCGCATGAACCGCTTTCGCGACAGCCTGCCGACCAGCAAACGCCGCCTGCCCGCAATTAGCCGCCGGACGCTGCTCGTCGGCGTTGGCGCAGCGGGCGGGCTGGCGCTCGCCTGGACCATCTGGCCGCGCGACTATGCCGTCACGCTGGCGGCGGCGGACGATGAAAGCATCTTCAACGCTTTCCTGAAAATCGCGCGCGACGGGCGGGTGTCTGTGGTGGTGCCCCAATGCGAAATGGGTCAAGGGGTGACAACCCTGTTGCCGCAAATCATGGCGGATGAACTGGGCGCGGATTGGCGCACCATCGCGGTCGAAAGCGCGCCCATCAATCCGCTCTACACCAATATCGCGCTGGTGGAAGCGGACAGCGCGCTGGTCACGCCGCGCGCGATGCTGCCCGACATGGTGGGCGATGTGCGCCGCTGGGCGCGCCACGAATATGCGACCCGCCAAGCCATGATGCTGACCGCCGGGTCATCGTCGGTGCAGATGTTTGAAGGGCCGTGCCGCGCCGCCGCCGCGCAGGCGCGGGCGATGCTGATGATGGCGGCGGCGGCCCGCTGGGATGCCGACTGGACGGCCTGCGACACGGCGGCGGGCTTTGTCACGCTGGGGGACCGCAAGCTGCGCTTTGGCGAACTGGCAGAGGATGCCGCGCGCCAGGTGCCGCCAGTGGAACCGCAATATCGCGCCGCCAACGCCGAACCGCTCTATGGCGAAGAGGTGATGCGCCTCGACCTGCCGGCCAAGGTGGACGGCAGCATGAATTATGCAGGCGATATCCGCCTGCCCGGGCTGGTCTATGCCGCCATTCGCCAGGGGCCGGTCGGCGACACGCGCCTGATCCGCATCAACAAGGCGGCAGGACTGAAAAGCCCCGGGCTGCTCCATTATGTGCGCACCGAACGCTGGCTGGCGACTGTCGGGCGCAACTGGTGGGCCGCCAATCGCGCGCTCGACCGGTTCGCCCCCGTGTTTGAAACCAGCGGGGCCGCGGTGTCGAGCGACAGCATCACCGGCGCACTGGAGCTGGCGCTGAAGGGCGATGGCACGCGCATCCACAGTCGGGGCGATATTGCCGCCGCCTTTGCCGGGCGGCGGCTGCTCAGCGGGGCCTACCGCGTTCAACCGGCTTTGCACGCCGCCATCGAAACGCGCAGCGTGACCGCCGCACCCGATGGCAGCCGCCTGCGCCTGTGGGTGGCGACGCAGGCCCCGGCGCAGTGCCGCGCCGCCGTCGCCAAGGCAACGGGCCTGGCAGAGGAAGCCATCACCCTGTTTCCCATGCCCGCAGGCGGCAGCTTTGGCATCGCGCTGGAGCATGACGCGGCGGTGCAGGCCGCCATCATCGCGCGGACCATCGACAAGCCGGTGCAGCTCGTCTGGTCGCGCGCAGAGGAAATCATGCGCGACCTGCCCCGCGCGCCCGCGCAGGCGCGGTTGACCGCCAGTTTGAACACGGCGGGCGGCATCGACGCGCTGGCGGTGCGCATCGCGGCCCCCGCCGCCCGCCACGAACTGACGGCGCGGCTGGTCGATGCCGCGCGGCCCGACGCAGCGCAGCGCGGGGCCGCCGGCGCATCGGACGCGGCGGCGGTGGCGGGCGCGCTGCCCCCCTATGCCATTCCGCATGTCAGCGTGGATCATTTCCCCGCCGACATCGGCCTGCCTGTTGGCCGATGGCGTGGGAATAGCGATAGTTACGCCGCGTTCTTCATCGAATCCTTCATCGACGAACTGGCGGCGCATGCGGGCATCGACCCCCTGTCCTATCGCATGGGCATGTTATCGGGCGCGCCCGAACTCGCCCGTTGTCTGATTACCGCGACGACGCTGGGCGGATGGGAGGGCGGCGCTGCGGGCACGTCGCAGGGGATTGCCTGTCATTCGATGCGCGGCAGCCATATTGCGGTGATGGCCGATGCCAAAATGGGCCCGGGCGGCCTGCGCGTCAGCCAGCTGGTCGCTGCCGTCGATTGTGGGCGCGTCGTCAATCCCATCGTGCTGCGCCAGCAGATTGAGGGCGGGCTGATTTTCGGGCTGGCGGCCGCGGTGGGGGCCACGACCGATTATCGCGGCGGTGTGGCGCGCGCGCGCACGCTGGGCCAGCTTGGCCTGCCGACCCTCGCCCAATCGCCCGAGATCAGCATCGAGATTTTGGAGAGCGACCGCGAACCCGGCGGCATTGGCGAACTGGCGGTGCCCGTCGTGGCCCCTGCCATTGCCAACGCGCTTTTTTCCGCGACGGGGAACCGCATCCGCCGCCTACCGTTGTCTCCGGCGAAGCTATGACATCCCCCCTGCCTGCCAATCACCCGCCGGTCGCTGCGCCGCGCATCGGCCTATTGCTCATCAATCTGGGCACGCCGGATGCGCCAACCCCGGCGGCGGTGCGCCGTTACCTCAAACAATTTTTGTCCGACCAGCGGGTGGTGGAGCTGCCCGCGCTGCTGTGGCAGCCGATCCTGCGCGGTATCATCCTCAACACCCGCCCGCGCAAATCGGCCCATGCCTATGCGCAGGTGTGGACCGAAGAAGGCTCCCCCCTCGCCGCCATCACCGCGCGGCAGGCGCGCGCGCTGCAACCGACATTGGGCGACGCAGTCGTGGTCCGGCACGCCATGCGCTATGGCAATCCGGCCATCGGCACGGTGCTGGACGAGCTGCTGGCGGCGGGCTGTCGCCGCATAATGGTCGCGCCGCTTTACCCCCAATATTGCAGCGCGACGACCGCGACAGTGATGGACGCCGTGCATGAGCATCTGGCGGGCCTGCGCTGGCAACCGGCGCTGCGCTCCTTGCCGCCCTATCATGACGATCCGGCCTATATCGCCGCCTTGCAACAGTCGGTGACGGCCCAGCTGGCGACGCTCGATTTCGAACCCGATGTCCTGCTCGCCAGCTTTCACGGCATGCCGGACCGCACCTTGCACAAGGGCGACCCCTATCATTGCCAGTGCGTCAAGACGGCGCGGCTGCTTAGCGAGGCGATGGGGCGGCCCATTGCGGTCAGCTTTCAGTCGCGCTTTGGCCGCGCCAAATGGCTGGAGCCAGCGACCGATGCCACCATCGAGCGGCTGGCGGGCGAAGGCGTGAAGCGCCTGGCCATTGTCGCGCCGGGCTTTGCCGCCGATTGCCTGGAAACGCTGGAGGAACTGGCGATGCAGGGCCGCGACGCCTTTGTTGCGGCGGGGGGCGAACGCTTTGCCTACCTTTCCTGCCTCAACGACAGCGCGCCGGGCATGGCGATGCTGGAGGCGCTGGTGCGCCGCGAACTCGCTGGATGGCTAACCTGATCTTCACTTCTTGGGTTTAGGACCGGCAGCAATCGGAGGATTGCGTCCCATGTCCAATATTTTCAGCCAGTTGAACCCGGTGGTCTGGATCGCCCTGCTGGTGCTGCTCGTCGGCGCGGTCATCGGCCTGTGGGTGCTGAAGCTCGTCCGCCGGGGCGCCAAAAAGCCCGGCGATGTCGTCAAGGCCGCCAAGGAAAAAATGGACCAGCAAAAGGCGCGCAAGGAAGCGGTCAAACAGGCCGAAGCCGCCATCGCCGCCCCCGTCGCCTCCAGCCGCCTGTCGCGCATCGGCGCGCGCAGCGAGGGGGAAGCCGTGCCCGCCCCGTCCAGCACAATGGATGAGGAAGCGGACGAACTGAGCGAGCGGCTGGCCGAAATCGCTCAGCCGGTTGCGGAGGATAGCATCGCCGTCACCGTGGACAGCGAAGCCGTCGCCGATGATGAACCGTGGGACGCTGCGCCCGCATCAGACGATGACGCAGCATTGGCCGCCGACCCCTGGAGCGCAGACGCGAGCGAAACGGCTGCCGCTGGCGCATGGGATGAATCGCCCGCACTGGACACCGCCGACCACCAGGTGCGCGACGATGCAGGCGATACTGCCGCCGAAGCTGCCGATGAAACGGTAAGCGCCGCGCTGGATGGGGACCCGGTTGCCGAACAGGATGAACCTGTGCCCGCCGAAGAACCTGTAGAAGCCCCAGAAGCCGCATCCTTGTGGTCGATACCCGAACCCGCCGAGCCGGTTGACCTGTCCCATCCCGCCCATCATCCCCACAATTGGGATGGGCTGGTGGCGATTATCGACGTGCTCGACGGCGCGTTGAAGCGGAGCTGGAGCGAGGATCATCTGGCCCCGTCGCTGCGCGTCCGGCTCGACGCCGCGCGCGCCGCTGCCGGGGATGAAGTCGACGATTGCCTGAACTGCCGTTCGCTGTCGGCACAGCTGGCCGCAACGGACCTTGCCCGCACCATCAACAGCGCCGCGCGCGAACAGGCCGCCGAAATCGTCGCCGTCGTGCGCGAATTTGCGCACAGCGCGCCCTTTTCAGCACAGGATTGCGGGGCCGTGATGGCGGGCCTGGGTGACATTGAATGGATGGCGCTGGTGGTGCGCGATGGCCAGATTGAAAAGCGGACGATGCCGCTGACCCGCCATGATCCCGAAGCGCCGCTGTGGGTGGCAGAGGCGCTGACCGCGCTGCGCCGTGCCAATGCGGCGCATGCAGCAGCCGCCGCCGCCTGAACCAAGTCGCCTTGCCATGGCCGAATTGCTCGTCCCGCTCGTCTTTCTGGTGCTGCTCGCGGGCTTGCTTTATGCGGCGGTGCGGCTGACGCTGAAAAGCTTTGGCAATGTCGCCACCGCCATTGCCCAAGCGAAACAGCCCGCGCCTGCGGCTCCCGCCCCTGCGCCGGCGCGCAAGCGCGGCCTGACCCCATCGGCCCAGCCCTTGACCCAGGCGGACCGCGACCTGGTTAGCCAGATTATGGACGGAATGCTGGCGCAGCTCGCCCACGAAGAGGATATGGTGGCCGCGCGCGGAACAGAGGCCTGCGCCGTCCGCCTCGTGCCGCAGGTTCCCATCCGCAATGCCGCAAACCCGCGCAGCTGGCTGGGCGGCGGCGCGCGCCTGCCAGCGGGCATGGCCTGGCCCCGGATGGACGGGGTCGACGCCTGTGTGCTCGCGCAGATCAGCCTGGCCGACCTGCCCGCCGATGTGTGGGACGGGCTGGGGCCGCGCACCGGCTGGCTGTTGCTGCTGGCCCATCCCGACAGCTGGAACGTCCGGGTGCAGCATCTGCCGACGGCCGATGTCTATCACGCCCCGCCCCGGCCCGTCGGCCCCGCCTATTGCTGGTCGCAGAGCGAACCGCGCGCTGGCCAGATCGCGCATCTGCCGCGCCTGTGGCCGCAATGGCCGGTCGTGCCGGTTGCCGTGCGCCCGGGCGATCCCGACCCCTATGTCGAGGGCAGTTTTGAAGGGCAGCATAGCCGCTACAAGGCGGGCTATGACCTGCGCGAGGCGGGTTTGCATCCCTTTGATTGGACCTCGCTCCTGGCCCTGTGCGACGTGCTGGAGGCGTGGATGGCCGACATGTGGAAGCCGGTCGATCCCGAGCAGCCATCGCCGCTCGCGGAACAGCTTCGCAAGAGCAAGGCGCGATTGGCCGACCCCGACCTATCAATGGGGGACCGCCAGCGGATTGAGCAGAATATCGCCTTTCTGCCCACGCTGATCGCCGCCACCGACGCCGCCCGCCTTGCCAATGACGAAAGCCGCGCGCGCGCCGAGGAGATTATCGCCATTGTGCGCGAAACCCATGCGGCGGGCGAGCCATTTTCGGCCAATGACGCCGCTGCCGTTGTTGACGCGCTGGGTGCCATCGAATGGGTGCGCGTCATGCGTGACGACAATCATGGGGCCGCGCAGGTGCGCACGCTGCGCTTGCCGCTCACCCGGCACGACATGGATGCAACGTCATGGGTCTATGCCTATGACCAGCGCCACGCCGACCTTGCCAAGCGCACCTATTGCGCCGACCCCGCCAGCCTGCCCGCACCGCAGCGGGCGCATTATGAACCGCGTTGGCAAGCCCAGGCGCGGCACGAAATGCCCAGCATGGGGCATGTCCCCTTTGGCTATGTCCACGATTTTGACCCGGCAACCGATGTCACCCTCATCGAAATTCCGACGGGCCATCTGGTCGACTGGATGTTCGGCGATTGTTACCATCTGGTGGTGACGATGAAAAAGGCCGACCTGGCCGCCGGGCATTGGGACAAGGTGCTGGTGCAGATCAGCAATTAGAGGGTGGTTGGGATTTGCCGCGAGAAAGGCTTCGTCACCCCCGCGAAAGAGGGGACCCAGCTCCGGACGTTGATTTTTGAAGCAGCAGGAGCTGGATCCCCGCCTTCGCGGGGATGACGATGTTTTTTGATCTCCAGCCCATCGCCGCACAGCCTGCGAAGCAATGAATAGCTATGCAGTTGACGTTCCGGTCAACTTGCCCCTGCCCGCGCGCGCCGATAATCAGGCCGAAAGCAAAAGCGGGAGAGGACAGATGGGACGTGTTGCGATTGTCACCGGCGGAACGCGCGGTATTGGCGAGGCGATTTGCCTGCGCCTGAAGAAGCAGGGTCACACGGTCATCGCCAACTATGCGGGGAATGAGGAAAAGGCCCGCGCCTTTACCGAGGCGCACGGCATTGCCGCCTATCGCTGGGACGTTGGCGATCATGAAGCCTGCATCGCGGGCTGCGCGCAGGTGGCCGCCGACCATGGCCCCATCGACATCGTCGTCAACAACGCCGGCATCACGCGCGACGGGACGCTGCACAAGATGAGCTATGACGATTGGCACGACGTCATGCGCATCAATCTGGGCGGCTGTTTCAACATGGCCAAGGCGACCTTTCCCGGGATGCGCGAACGCGGCTGGGGCCGAATCGTCAACATCGGGTCCATCAACGGCCAGGCGGGCCAATATGGCCAGGTGAATTATGCGGCGGCGAAAAGCGGGATCCACGGCTTTACCAAGGCGCTGGCGCAGGAAGGGGCGAAATTCGGCGTCACCGTCAACGCCATCGCCCCAGGCTATATCGACACCGACATGGTCGCTGCCGTGCCCGCGCCCGTGCTGGAAAAAATCGTCGCCAAAATCCCGGTCGGCCGCCTGGGCCAAGCCGAGGAAATCGCGCGAGCCGTCGCCTTCCTGACCTCCGAAAATGGGGGCTTCATGACGGGTTCGACGATGAGCATCAACGGCGGCCAGCATATGTATTGAGAGGGGTCTTTAGCCCCCTCCCCTTCACGGGAGGGGCTTTATCAGGTCAATCAGATGACGCACCCCCTCCACCCCCCCGTCAAGCGCAGCGTGACGATTGCGGGGCATCCGACCAGCATCAGTCTGGAGCCGATATTCTGGGCCGCGCTGGAGGATGCGGCGGTTGCGGCTGGTTTGCCCATCAACGCGCTGGTGGCCAATATTGATGTCGAACGGATGGCGGCGGCGCACCCGCCCAATCTGACCAGCGCTATCCGCCAGTGGCTGTGGTTGCGGCGCGGGTGAAGGCGGCGGCAAAGGCCGCGCCCTTGTCGGGCGCGAAGCCCAGGAACAGCGACGGTTCGATCAGTTCCAGCTCCATGATGTGGAGCGTCCCCGCCGCATCGCCGACCATGTCGACGCGCGCATAAACCGGCGGCACCGGGCAGGCCGCCAGCGCCGCTTCGGCCAGCGCGCGGGCAGCATCCGTCGGGGGCCAGGCAAATTCCCGCCCGCCAAATTGTTCCTGCACGCGGAAATCGCCAATGGCCGGTCGTTTGACGATGGCATGGCTGACGACACCGTCGAACAGGAAGAGCGAAAATTCGCCGTCGCGCACGACGCCCGGCATCATCGGTTGCACCAACCGCCGCTGGCCTAGCGCGTCGGGGGGCAGCGGGTCGCCCGCGTGCAGCCGGTGCGTGCCATCGGCCCCGGCGGAGATGGCGGGCTTGATGACGATATCGGCGCTGCCCAGCGCAGCGCACGCGCCCGCAAAGCTGGCCGCGTCCAGCGCCTCGACAAAGCGGGTGGGCACGACGGCCACGCCCTTGGCCGCCAGGTCCGCCAGATAGGCCTTGTCGCTGTTCCACCGCATCAGCGGCACGGGGTTGACCACGGGCAGCGCCTCGCGCTCCAGCCGGTCGAGCAGCGCATACCAGCGTGGCACATCGCGCTGATACCCCCAGGCAAAGAGGGTGGTCACCAGGTCAAAACCGCTGAGGTCGCCCGGATCGGTCCACAGCCGCTGCTCCACCGCCAGCCCGGCGGCGGTCAGCGCCTGTTGCTTGCGCGCATAGCCGGTCTGCCAATCCTCGGGATGATCATGCGGCGGGACGAGGATGGCAATGCGGAGTTGAGTGGGCATTTATCGCCTTTAGCGCAGCAACAGATTCCGTGCCTGCCCCGCCAGGTGCGAAAGCATCGCGCCGTTGGGATTGGCGATGGTGCGCGCGCGGTCAACGGTGCTGCGGAACATGGTGATGCGCCCGGCCTGTCCGGCGAGCCAGTCCTCCACGCCCGCCGCCAGCCGCGCCGCATCGAGCCGCGCCAGGAAATCGAGGCGCATCTGCTGAAAATCGCGCGCCAGGCTGTTGACCAACAGGCGCTCCCACGGATCAGCGGGCGACATGCGCGCCGCCAGCGTCTGCGCCCAGTCGAGCCCCAGTGCCTCGCCCAGCCGCGTGAAGGCGCGGGTGGCATCGATAACCTCTGCCCCCCGACGCGCGGCCAGGTCGGCAAGGCCGATCACCCCGTCCAGCTTGAACAGGCGCGTCACCGCATCGGTCAAATCGGCGGGCGCCCCGCCATCGACGAGCCGCGCGGCGAGCTGATCCCATTGCTGGCGCACGGTATCGCTGAGCAGCGCATCCAGCGTTTCGGTCAGCCGTTCGACGCCGGGCCGCAGCCCGTCAACCAGCACGGCAGGCGACGTGCCGGCGGGGGCGATCCGCAAGATGTCGGCCATCTGCGATGTCATGCCCGCGGCGGCATGCGCGAAGAGCGCCAGCCGGGTTGTTTCCGACACCGCCGCCGTATCCAGCCGCGCCCACAGATCGGGCATGGCGAACAGCCGTTCGGCGACCGCAAAGGCCGCCGCCATGTCGGCGGGCGCGCAGCCCTCTTCCTCGATCAGCTCGAACGGATGGATGATGCCCAGCCGGTTGACGATGCGGTTCGCCAATTTCGTCGCGACAATTTCGCGGCGCAGCTGGTGGGCGGCAATGGCCCCGGCAAAGCGGTCCTGCATGGCGCGCGGAAAGGCCGCCGCCAGGTCGCTGCCCAGCGCCGCGTCCTCGGCCAGCGGGCTGACCTCGATGGCATCCTGCAGCGCCAGCTTGGCCGTGGAAAGCAGCACGGCCAGTTCAGGGCGATAGAGACCGTGACCGTCCTGCGCCCGGCGTTGCAGTTCGTCGTTCGCCGCCAGCCCCTCGACCTGGCGGTCGAGCCGCCCTGTCGCTTCAAACCCCTCGATCAGGCGGAGCGTGGATGGCACCGCCGCCGCGCCGCCCTGTTCGGCGATGGACAGCGCCAGCGCCTGGAGCCGGTTATCCTCCAGCACCAGCGCGCCGACATCGTCGGTCATGGCGAGCAGCAGCGCGTCGCGGTCATCCTGCGCCAGCCGCCCTTCGGCCATTTCGCGGTTCAGCGCGATTTTGATGTTCACTTCATTGTCCGAACAATCGACCCCGGCGCTGTTGTCGATGAAATCGGTGTTCACCCGCCCACCCCGCGCGGCAAAGGCGATGCGGGCGGCCTGGGTCATGCCCAAATTCGCTCCCTCGCCAATCGCCTTGCAACGCAGTTCCTCGGCATTGACGCGCAGCCGGTCGTTGGCCGGATCGCCGACGTCGGCATTGTTCTGGGCCGCCGCCTTCACATAGGTGCCAATGCCCCCGAACCAAATGAGGTCAACCTGCGCCCGCAGGATAGCGGAAATGATGGTGGCGGGGTCGGCCTCTGCCACGTCCAGCCCCAGCATCGCCTGCACGGGCGCGGACAAGGGAATGCTTTTCTGGCTGCGCGGAAACACGCCGCCACCCTTGGAAATCAAGGCCGCATCATAATCGGCCCAGCTGGATCGCGGCAGATTGAACATGCGGCTGCGCTCGGCCCAGCTGGCCGCCGGATCGGGATCGGGGTCAAAGAAGATGTGGCGATGGTCAAAGGCCGCGACCAGCCGAATGGCCTTGCTCAGCAGCATACCATTGCCGAACACGTCGCCCGACATGTCGCCGCATCCCGCGACGCTGATGCTGTCGCGCTGCACATCAACGCCCATTTCGGCAAAGTGGCGCTGCACCGACACCCACGCGCCCTTGGCCGTGATGCCCATCGCCTTGTGGTCATAGCCCTTGGACCCGCCGCTCGCAAAGGCATCGCCCAGCCAGAAATCGCGCTCCATGGCGAGCGCATTGGCAACGTCGGAAAAGGTCGCCGTGCCCTTGTCCGCCGCCACCACGAAATAGGGATCCTCGCCGTCGCGAATATGCACCGCGTCCGGGTGCACGACCTTCCCCGCCACCAGATTGTCGGTCACCGACAACAGCGCGCGGATGAAGATGCGATAGCATTCTGTCCCTTCGGCAAACCAGGCATCGCGGTCCGCCGCCATGTCGGGCAGCGCCTTGGGATAAAAGCCGCCCTTGGCCCCGGTGGGCACGATGACGGCGTTCTTCACCCGCTGTGCCTTCATCAGGCCCAAAATTTCGGTGCGGAAATCATCGCGCCGGTCGGACCAGCGCAGCCCGCCGCGCGCCACCGGCCCGGACCGCAGATGGATGCCCTCCACCCGGGGCGAATAGACAAAAATCTCGCGCCAGGGCAGCGGTTTGGGCAGGCCGGGCACGCGCGCGCTATCAATCTTGAACGCCAGCGCCTCACGCGCGGCGGGGGCAAAGGCGTTGGTGCGCAGCGTCGCATCGATGACCGCGCCGAACAGCCGTAGGATGCGGTCGTCATCAATGCCGCTGACATGGGCAAAGGCGGCGTCAATCGCTTGCTGCTCGGCGGCTGCCGCCGCATCGTCCTGCGCCGACGGGTCGTTCAGCCATTTGAAGCGTGCGACCAGCCCCAGCATGATGGACGGCGCGCCGCGCAGCGCAGCCACCACCGTATCCATGCCAAAGGCCATGCCCGTCTGCCGCAGATAGCGGAACCAGGCGCGCAGCCAGACGATCGCGCGCGGCTCGATGCTGCTGGTAATCAACAGCTGGTTGAAGGCGTCATTTTCCGCCTTGCCGTCGAGCACGGCGCGCACCGCTCGCTCGATAATATCGGCGCGGGCGGCAACGGCGCTGCGGTCAACCTGCTGCGGCAGGGCGAGCAGGAAATCATGGATGTGGATGGCGGCGCTTTCGCCCTCGGGCCGCGCCAGCTCGGTCGGCATTTCCTCCAGCACAGTAAAGCCAAAATGCTCCAGCACCGGCACGACATCGGACAGCGCCAGCGCGCCATCATGATTGTAAACCTTGAGCCCCAGCTGACCGGCAGCATCGCCAGCATTGGCGACCAGCCGCACGCTGCGCGGTGCCTCTGCGGTCAGGTCGCGCAGGCGCAAAATGTCACGCGCCGCCTCTTCGGGCGAATATTGATTGCGGTAATGGGCGGGGAGCAGCGCGCCAAAACGCTGCGCCAGCACCGCCGCGCGCCCCTCTTCCCCATGGGCGCCGAGCGCGGCCTCCACCTCTGGCACCCAGCCGCGCACCATCTGTTTCAGCCGGTCATCCAGCGCCGCCGTATCCGGCACCATGCCCCCACCGCGCAGGTCGAGCGTATAGCGCAGCAAGGCCGCACCGCCGTCTTCCATGGCGATGCTCCACCCCAGCACCTTGGCGCGTGCGGCATCGGCCAGCATCGCTTCGATCGCCAGGCGGCGACCGGTCGACACTTCATCGCGCGGCAGCCAGACAAAGGCGAAAAGATGCCGTTCCAGCGCATCCACCGCCGTCACCAGCTTTGGCCGCGGCCGATCGGTAATCGACATGGCGGTTAGCGCCAATTGCTCCAGCGCCGCCGGGGAAAAGGCGATCAACAGGTCGTGCGGCAACGCGGTCAGCGCATGGACCAGCGCCTTGCCCGCATGGCCCGATGGGTCGAACCCATATTTGTCCATCAGCTGCGCCAGCTGCATCCGCAGCATCGGCACCTTGGCCGGCGGTGACGACAATGCCGCGCTGGTCCACAGCCCCGCATGGATCGACAGGTGGGTCAGTTCGGCCCCGTCGCGGATCGGCAGGATGGCCAGGTCGAGCAGCACCCGGCGATGCACCGACGACAATCGGTTGGACTTGACGAGCAGCGGCACCCGCCCGCCCCGATCAAACCAGGCAAAGGCCGCGTCCAGCGCGGTTTGCGATAAGAGGGGTTCGCTGCCCCCGGCGCAAATGCCGATGGGGTCGCGCGCGCCACCCGCCCGGTCGATGACCAGATGGCCGAGCTGGGTCATCGACCCGTCAACAAACCAGCGCAGCAACGCCGCCGCCTCACCATCTTGCAGGCCATCGGCATTGGCGCGCATCGCCGCCTGGAGCGCAGGCCAGTCGCGCACCGCCGCGCGCACATCGGCCATCCCGGCCTCCAGCGCCGCCGTCAACCGCCGCCGCGCCCGCGCGTCGGCGCGTTCCAGCTCCAGATAAATCATGGACTCGCGGCGCTCACCGCTTTCCTTCTCGATGCTCAGCCCGGTCAGATTGCCGTCAACGTCGCGCCGCACCGTCAACACGGGGTGCAGGATACGCTCCACCGCCAGCCCCTCGCCCGACACCAGCAGCGAGGCCGAATCCACCAGAAACGGCATGTCGTCGTTGATCAGCGCCAGCCGCATCCGCCGGTTGGGGCCATCGCCGGGCAGCGGTTCGAGCAACACCACCGTCGTCCCCGCCGCCCGGTGCAGCGCGGCGCGCGCCAGAAACTGCGCCGCATCGGCCAGCGCATCGCCGCCAAAGCCGTCGGCTTCGCCGGGCAGCGCGCTGGCGGACAGCGCCCTTGCCAGCATGTCGAGCAAATGGTGCGGCACATCCGCCGCGTCCACGCGGGCCGCGACGGTCAAGCTGTCCGTTTCTTTGGGCATAAAATCCTGCATCCCCGGCATGTGAACCAGCACAGTGATCGGCTGTACCCAGTCCCGGCCATGTCTATGGGATATGCTATGCGCGCTGCCACGCAAAGGCTCAACCCCCTGCGTGGCATTGGCGAACGATTATTTCACTCGTGCGACCGACTATTGCGCCCGGTGGGGCGCGCCGTGGCTGGGTTAGCCCAGCGGCTGCGCCTTGGCCACCAGCTTTGCCCACAGCCCGGCGTCCGGGGTCAGGGCAGCGACCAGGCCGACATGATCGGCATCCACCCGGCGCGCCACGAGCAGCACAAATTCCGCGTCTCCGGCAATCGGCAGCATGGCCACCGGGTCCAGCGTGCGCAACGATGCAAAGGCCGCATCCTGCTTGTTCGTCCCCGCCGGCGCGTCACCGCGCTTGCGCGCGCGTTTGTCGCGGACCAGCGCCTTCAGCCCGCCGGTATAGCGGTCGAGATAGGCGGGCAGTGCGCCGCGCTCGACCCCAGCCTCGCGGGCATGGCCCAGCACACAGGCATATTCGGCCAGCCGCGTCTTGTCATAATGGGCGCCGAAAACCAGCTTCACAACCGGCGTCATCGGCGCACGGTCCTGCACCGTCAGGCCCGCATCCTCGACCAGTTCGGCAAAGGCATCAGGATGGGCTTCGGCGGCCAGCGCAAAATCATAGGCGCGGCCCACTGCGGCATAGAGCGCCGAGCGGCTGCGGCTGTCGGCGGCGAGCGCGGCCGCCGCGGTTTCCCGGGCCGCCGCCAGCCAGTCGGCCAAATCGGCATCATCGCCCAGCGGCGATTCTAGCGGCGCATCAAAGGGCGCATCATAGGCCGCCGGGGCCACCGAAGGCGCATCGGCATAGGCCGACAGGCTGGGCAGCACCGCGTCGATTTCATCGTCCATATGCTCGCTGTCCGGGCCATCGGCCCACACCGGCACCGGCGCACTGAGCAGCGGGCTGGCGGGCGCGCGCAGCGATTGTTCCACCTCCAGCAGCAATTCTTCCGCTTCCTGCGCCGGGACGGCTTCCTTCCAGTTGATGACGCCCATGATGAAATCGATGGTGTCGTCATCCGAGCTGAAGGGCAGGAGGATGCCGCGATACATGATTGTCACGTCGCGGTCGTTCACAAATTCGGCTTCAAAGCCGATGGGTGCGCGGTTGGCGATGATTTGCAGATAATGGTCGGTCAGACGGCTCAGCACGGACCGGCTGGGCACCTGGCTGATATATTGCACCTCTTCGTCCACTGACGATTCGGCGCGCAGCCGGTCGCCCAGAAAAACGATGGCGGGGTCCTCGATACCAGCCGTGAAATCGAGCAGCACCGAATGCGGCCCGAAATCCTCAACCTCTTCGATGTTCAGATCCTCAACCGAGGGATAGGCCCGGTCGACCAGCATCGCCGCCCAGAAATTATAGGCGCGCACCTGCATCCGCCGTTCATCGACGCCAATGGCGGGCGGCGCTTCAATCGCGCCATCCATCCGTTCATCGCCGCCGGAAAGCAATCCGCGCATGCTGTCCATCATCAGGTCCCCAAAAAATCGGTCGACCCTGCTATGGGCGATGACTGGTAAATTGCGCGTAAACGATAGCAAATTTGCCCGGCCCAGCGCGCGGCAACCGCCGAAGCGCCCACGCGGCGGATAGGCGCTTGTCATCCCCCGCCCCGCCCGCTATTGCGCGCGGCGTTGCCGCTTTAGCTCAGTTGGTAGAGCACATCATTCGTAATGATGGGGTCAGGTGTTCGAGTCACCTAAGCGGCACCACTCCCCCGTCCTCGCCAGACCGGCCCGTTGGTTTGCCCTCAGGCGATGCCCGTCACGCTGTCCGCGACATAAGGATTGGTGCGGCGTTCATGGCCGAAATTGCTCGTCGGGCCGTGGCCGGGGACAAAGGTGATGTCATTGCCAAAGGGCCATAATTTGGTCGTGATCGACGCAATCAGCTCGCCATGGTTGCCGCGCGGGAAATCGGTGCGGCCGATGGAGCCTTGAAACAGCACATCGCCGACCATGGCCAGGCGCGACGGGCGGTGGACGAAGACGACATGGCCGGGCGTGTGACCCGGGCAGTGGACGACATCCAGCACCAGATTGCCAACCGTCACCGTATCGCCATCGACCAGCCAGCGGTCGGGCAAAAAGCTCTGCGCGACCATGCCCCAACGCGGACCATCGTCATCCAGCTGGTCGATCCAGAAACGATCATCCTCATGCGGGCCCTCGATCGGCAGCGCCAATTCCTTGGCGAGCATGCCCGCTTGCCCGCAATGATCAAGGTGGCCGTGGGTGACGAGAATTTTCTCCAGCTCCACCCTATGCTGCGCCGCCACCGATTTCAACCGGTCCAGATCGCCGCCGGGATCGACAAAGGCGGCCTTGTTGGTCGCAGTGCACCACAGCAGGGTGCAATTTTGCTGGAGCGGCGTCACGGGAATGATGACCGCCTTGAGCGGGGGTTGAGCGGGCGATGGGGGCTGGTTCATGCGGCGCTATGTGCCGCGCACGCCCGCCGATGGCAAGGCCGGGGACGCAGGCGATCAGCGCAGCGTCATCCGGTCGCCCTCTACCTTCACGCTTTGCAGCCGCGCCAGAAAGCTTTGCCCCAGCAGGCTGTGGGGCATGTCGGCGTCGATGACGGCGGCCTGCACCCGGCTAACTTCCAGCCCGTCGATGGCGACACGGTCCAACTCCACTGGGCGGACCGGCACGACGCCCCCTGCGGTCGCAGCGCTGCCCGCCACGGCCAGCGCATCGACGTCCAGCCCAATGGCTTCGGCGTCGGCGCGCGTCAGGGCAATCATGGATGCGCCGCTGTCCACCATCATCCGCACGTCGGTGCCATTGATCCGGGTGGTTGCATAGAAATGCGAATCGCCCGCGCGGTCGATTTGCACCTCGCCGCCGTTGCGGTCGGGGATGGACGAGCTACGGCGGCTTTCGCTGCGGAACCAGGGGCCGGGGTCATCGGCCTCGGTCCCCGCGTCGCCAGCGGCGTGCATGGCCTCCACGCCCGATTTGCCCGCAAAGCCGCCGACGCCGACCGACAGGACGGCAAGGAACAGGGCGAGGGCGGCGTAGCGTTGCAGCATCGCCCGCTGTTTACCCGCCACTGGTTGGCGACCCGTTAATCCGCGGGCGCATCCAGAAAGGCCCGCCACAGCGGCGTTTCAAACCGCACGCTGTAACTCACCCGGACGCACGCGTGCGCCTGCCGATCCTCTGCCTCGGCCAGCGTGGTGGGCCAGGCCGCCTCGCTCCCCGCCGCGCGCCAGCACAGAATGGCGTCACCCTCGGGCCGGTCGGCGAGCGCGGCAAAGGCATCGCTGCCGCCCGGCGGTTGCCAGCCCAGCACCACATGATCCGCCGCCGCGCCGCCGCCCAGTGTTCGCGCAAAGGCCGCATCGGAGCGGGCGAGCAGCGCCGCGATCCGCGCGCGATCCGCTGCCGTCAGCCATTGTCCGCCAAAATGGGGAGCCCATTGCGCTTCGGAACCCGCCAGCGCCGGGCGCAGCTGCGCGGCAACGGCATCAAAGCGGGGCAGCCAGGGCGAATCGCTGGCCAGCGGGGCGAGGCGCGAGGGAGTGGCCGCTTCTGCAGGCGGAATGGCGAGCTGCGCCTGCACCACCGGCATGGCGCACAGCAGCGCAAAGGTTGAACAAAGTGCCATATCGCCGTCCTTTTCCCTATACTGGCTGACCCGGCGATGAACCGGCCAACGCTTCGGCCAGCCAGGGCGGCGAAAGGGCCGGGTCAATCGCCTCCACCCGCCGATGCTCGACCGACCAGCCCAGATCGGGGTAGGCCGCCAGCTGGCGCGCGAGATCGGCGGCGGAAAGCGGGACCACAACAATCCGGCGGTTGACCTTTTGCCGCCAATTCATGCGCGCGGTATTCTCCTGCCCCACATAGCAGCCCTTGGCAAAGCTGACGCCGTTGAGCTCTGCCGCATTGCATTCCAGCCACAGCAATTTGTCGCTGCCCAGTTCGGCGCGGCCCTCGGCCACGCCGTGCGCCAGGCGGTGGGCGCGCCAGCCATCGTCCACAGCCGCGCCGCCCGTCGCCGGGGCCAGCCAGCGCCGCCCGAGCGCGGCGAGCCGGGGATCGGCCACCCCGTCATCACCGGTGGCCGACCAGTGGACCACCAATTCCTCTTCACGCGCAATCACGATGGCGCGGCGCAGGCGGTAAAGCGTCAGCCGCCGGGCGAGGTCGCCCGCTGCTTCGCGTTCACAATCGATGAGCACATCGTCGCCGTCCGCCCACAGCAGAAAGTCGAACAGGCATTTGCCCTGCGGGGTCAGCAGCGCGGCCCAGCACGGCAACGGTCCCATGACGTCATTGGTCACCAACGCCTGGAGAAAGCCGCGCGGATCGTCGCCGGACAGGCGCAGCAACGCGCGCTGGATCAGGATGGTGTCGGGCATGGCCAAAAAGATAGCCGCATCGGGCCGCGCTTGAAACCCCCCGCCGCTTGTGGAAGGGAGGCACGACATGACCGATCGCATCACCATCCGTCGCCCCGATGACTGGCACCTGCATTTCCGCGACGGCGCGGTGCTCGCCGACATTGTCCCGCATACGGCGCGGCAGTTTGCGCGCGCGATTGTCATGCCCAATTTGTCGCCGCCGGTAACCACCACGGCAATGGGGGCGGCCTATCGCGAACGGATTGTTGCCGCGGTGCCGCCGGGTGTCGATTTCACCCCGCTGATCATCGCCTATCTGACCGACCACAGCGATGCGGGCGATCTGGCCCATGGCCATGCAAGTGGCGTGTTCACGGCCGCCAAACTCTATCCGGCGCATGCGACCACCGGCAGCTCGCATGGCGTGACCGATATCGCCGCCCTTTATCCCGTATTGGCGCGGATGCAGGATATCGGCATGCCGCTGTTGATCCATGGCGAAGTGACCGATCACGACGTCGATATCTTTGACCGCGAGGCGGTGTTCATTGACCGCGTGCTGACCAGGCTGGTCCGGGATTTCCCTGCGCTGAAGATGGTCTTTGAACATATCACGACGCGCGAGGCGGTGGATTTCGTCATGGCATCGGGCGCGCATGTCGCCGCCACCATCACGCCGCAGCATCTGCACATCAACCGCAACGCCATGTTCGCGGGCGGCATCCGCCCCCACGCCTATTGCCTGCCCGTCGCCAAGCGAGAAGGGCACCGGCTGGCGCTGCGCGCGGCGGCAACGTCAGGCAACCCCAAATTTTTTCTGGGCACCGACAGCGCGCCGCACGCCCGCGATGCCAAGGAATCGGCCTGTGGCTGCGCGGGCATTTTCAACGCCCCCTTTGCGCTGGAAAGCTATATCACCGTGTTTGACGAAGAGGGCACGCTGGAGCGGTTTGAAGGCTTTGCCAGCCTGCACGGCCCCGCCTTTTATGGCCTTCCCGTCAATGAAGCGCGGGTGACGCTGGTGCGCGGGGCAAGCGTTGTGCCGCAATCCTATCCCCTGGGCGACAGCGAGATTGTGCCCTTTCACGCTGGCGAGACGTTAGGCTGGCAGTTCCTGCACCAAGCGTGATTGCCGCCAGGCATCCCAGCTATAGATCACCAGCCCCGCCCAAATGAGCGGGAAGGTGACTAGGTGCGTGGTCGTCAGCGCCTCGCGATACAGGAAAATCGCCAGCAGGAACTGGATGGTCGGGCCAATATATTGAATGAGGCCAATGGTCGCATAGCGCATCCGCCGCGCGGCTGAGGCAAAGAGGAGCAGCGGCACCGCCGTCACCACCCCGCCCGCGATCAACAGCGCGTCGGTGACGGGACCCAGCGTCCCGAAATGGCCGGTTGCCGTGTGGCTCCACCACCAGAGTGCAGCCAGCGCCGCGGGCAGCAGGATGATGGTCTCGCTCGCCAGCCCAACCATCGGCCCCACCGGCGCAACCTTGCGAATCAAGCCATAGAAACCAAAGGTCAGCGCCAGCGACAGCGATATCCACAGCGCCTCCAATGCGCCCGTGGCCAATATGGCCACCCCCACCCCGGCTAGCGCCACGGCAAAGCCCTGCCACCGGGTCAGCCGTTCCTTGAGGAACAAAAAACCGAGCAGCACATTGAGCAGCGGGTTGAGGAAATAGCCGAGGCTGGCAGCAGCGATATGGCCGTTGGTCACCGCCCAGATGTAAATCAGCCAATTGGCTCCGATCAGCAGCGCCGACCCCACCATGGGCACCAGCATGCGCGCGGTGGTCAACGCCTCTCGCAGCGCCGCCAGCCGCTGGCGCAGCCACAGCATGACGAGCAGCAACAACACCGACCAGACCACCCGGTGGCTGACCACTTCCAGCGGCGGCACCGCTTTCAGCAGATTGAAATAGACGGGCAAAAAGCCCCAGATGAAATAGGCACCCATCGCCTGCGCCAGCGCACCCCGGTCGGGGCCGCGCGCTGCGACCGTTGCATTTCCCCCCGTCACCGCTGGATCAGATCAATCCGCCGCCAATGAACAGGCGCAGTGCGCAAAGGCCCATGACGATGGCGCAGAAATATTGGCCCGATTTCTTGTCGGAGATCAGCCCCAGCAGCAACCCAAAGCCCGCGATTGGCAGGATGATCCAATTGGCCCAGCCCAGAAAGGGAATGGTTGCCGGAATGGCCAGCAGCAGCGCCATCAGGCCGATGAGGATGGAGAGGATGTTCAACATGGACACTATGTCGCATGCACCAAGGTTGCTTTCAAGGCCCGCCGCCGTAAAAGCCAGGGCAAAGGGCGGCAGCGCGCCGCCATGGAGGGATGAATGCCATGCTCAACGGACCCTTGCTGGTCACCCGGCGCCTAATCCTGCGCCCACCGGCGGCGGAGGATTTCGACGCCTTTGCCGTCATGTGCACCGAGGAAGATACGATGGAGCATATCGGCGGCGTCGTGCCGCGCGGCACCGCCTGGCGGCTGTGGTGCACGCTGGCTGGCGCATGGCATATTCGCGGCTTTTCGGTTTTTTCGGTCATTGAACGCACGACCGGCGCATGGGTCGGCCGCGTGGGCCCCTGGGAGCCCGACGGCTGGCCCACCAAGGAAATCGGTTATGCCGTGCTCCGCCAATATGCCGGGCAGGGCTATGCCTATGAAGCGGCGGTGGCGGCGTGCGATTTTGCTGTCGAATTTCTGAAATGGGACCAGCTGGCGCACTGCATCGCGCCGACCAACATTCGGTCGCAAAAGCTGGCCGAGCGGCTGGGCTGCACCAACAGCGGGCCGTCGCGCCTGGCACCTCCCTTTGAAGACGCGGCCATTGATCTGTGGGTGCAAAGCGCCGACGCGTGGCGCGCCCGGCGCAAGGAGATGAGCCATGTCTGATGCCCATGTCGATCCGACCCGCGCCGCTTTTGACGCGTTCAAGGTGCTGCCGCGCGACACGCCCATTCACATGATCAACCTGCTGCGCTTTCGCGAACGGGCGGCTTATCCAGCCGATCATCCGCTTGCCGATGCGGGCCTGTCGGGGCGCGAGGCCTATGCCCATTATGGGCAGGACAGCGGCCCAGTGTTTCAGCGGCTGGGCGGGCGGATTGTGTGGCGTGGCACCCCCGAAATGGTGCTGATCGGCCCCGCCGAAGAGCGCTGGGACATGGCCTTTATCGCCGAATATCCGCATGCCGGGGCCTTTATGGCCATGGTCACTGATCCCGACTATCGGCTGGCGGTGGTGCATCGCCAGGCGGCGGTGCTGACATCGCGGCTGATCCGCACCGCGCCGCTTTCGCTGGATTCCCATAGCGGGACGGTTTTTGGCTAATAAATCCTTACCCGTTAACGCTTTATCCTTACACCTTCTTAACCTTTCGGCGGCAATTCCGGCGATAGATTAAGGGAGTATTAGCGATGAAGCGTGGCGGCAAATTGATCCTTTCGGCAATGCTGGCGTCGACGGTGATGCTGTCGGCGTGCCGCGACCAACCCGCCGCCAAGGCCGAGCTTGACCCCCTGAACGACGAATTGACGTCGGCCGACCCGGTGGTCAAGGGCGCGCTGGAAGACAAGATCATCGTCGATCCCAAATTGTCGGGCCAGGCCAATCAGAATGCCGCGACGCCGGGCAACCAGCCGGTCGATGGCGGCGTCCCCGCCATCCGTGGCAGCAAGGCGACCGCCGACGCCGATGCGGCGGGCAAGGCCGCCGCTGGCGGCGCGTTGATCGCTGCGCCCGAAGCGCTTCCCATGGAAGATTGCACCGATTGCGCCGCTGCGCGGCCCGTCACGCTGGGTGCGATGGCGCGGCAGCAGGGCGGCAGCTGCGATGCCAAGCTTGCCTATGGCAATGAATGGGCCGATCGCCTGCCCGCTGCCTTCCGCGTTTATCCCCGCGCCCTGATCCGCGAAGCGGCAGGTGCCTCCAACGCCAAATGCAACGTCCGCGTCGTCAATTTCCAGACCGCCGCGTCAAAGCAGGCCGTGCTCAACTATTACCACACCATGGCCACGCGCGCGGGCTATAGCAGCGATCACCGGGTGCAGGGCGGCGAACATATGCTGGGCGGGACCAAGGGCAATCTGGCCTATGTCATCATGCTGCGCACAGATGGCGGCATGACCGACGTCGATCTGGTGGCGTCGGGCGGGCGTTAAGCCCTTCCTGCCCCACACCCCGCCTGCGCCTCTACTCCGCCTGCCCTGGGCGTGTCCAAGGGCCATCGGTGCCGGGTTAAATGGGCTAGGGCGGGTCAGATGAGCCCAGCGAGCGGGCTGGACGGATCGGCATATTTGCGCGTGCCCATGCGCCCGGCCAGATAGGCATCGCGGCCCGCCTCCACCGCCAGTTTCATCGCGCGGGCCATGCGGACGGGGTCCTTGGCCTCTGCAATGGCGGTGTTCATCAGCACGCCGTCGCAGCCCAATTCCATCGCCACTGCCGCGTCGCTCGCCGTGCCGACGCCAGCATCGACGAGCACGGGCACCCTGGCCCCTTCGACGATCAGGCGGATGGTCACGCGGTTCTGGATCCCCAGACCCGACCCGATCGGTGCGCCCAGCGGCATGATCGCCACGGCCCCCGCCTGTTCCAGTTGCTGCGCCGCAATCGGATCATCGACGCAATAGACCATGGGCAAAAAGCCCTCCTTGGCCAGAATCTCGGTCGCGCGCAGCGTTTCGCGCATGTCGGGGTAAAGCGTGCGCGCCTCGCCCAGCACCTCCAGCTTGACGAGGTCCCAGCCCCCTGCCTCGCGCGCCAACCGTAACGTCCGGATGGCGTCATCGGCGGTAAAGCAGCCCGCCGTGTTGGGCAGATAGGTGATTTTGGCCGGGTCGATATAGTCGGTCAGCATCGGGGCCGACGGGTCCGACACATTGACCCGGCGCACCGCGACAGTGACGATTTCCGCGCCCGATGCGGCGACCGCCGCGGCATTTTGCGCAAAATCGCGATATTTGCCCGTGCCGACAATCAGGCGCGAGGAAAAGGTGCGACCGGCGACGGTCCAGGTGTCGGCGGGTGCCAAGTCCATTGTCATTGCCGCGCTAACCTCCCCCAACAAAATGCACGATTTCCAGGACATCGCCCTCGGCCAGCGCCACATCGGTCAGGGTCGAGCGCGGCACGATTTCCAAATTGCGCTCCACCGCCACCTTGGCCAGCGGCAGGCCCAGGGCCGCGACGAGCGCCGCAATGCTGCCCGGTTCAACGCGGCGCGGCTCGCCATTCAGGATGATGTTCAGCATGGCCCCGCATATAGGCGCTGGACGCAGCGGAGCAACGGGGATTGGCCAGCAAAAGTCAGTCCGCTGGATTATGCTGCGCCAGAAAGCCATCGAGCCGGTTCAGCCAATCCTCAAAATTCTTGGGATTGGCAAAGCTGTGGCCTTCGTCGCCATAGACATGCAGGGTGACCAGCGATTTGGCGGTGCGCGGCAGCGCCGCAACGAACTTCTTGGACTGGCTGATCGGCACATTGCTGTCCTGCGCGCCGTGCGCCAGCAATATGGGGCGCTGCACATTGGCGGCTTGGCGGGTGGGCGACACGCTGTTCAGCGCCAGATCGCCGTCGCCGGTTACCCGCGCGCGCCACCGGTCGCTTGCCCGCTTCGTCAGGTAGCGGCGGTCATATTTCAGCATCGTTTCCCAATCAGCCACCCCGGCATAGCTGGCGGCGCAGCGATAGCGTTCGGGATTGCGGATCACGCCCCACATGGCGGCATAGCCCCCATAGCTGGCACCCACGATGCACACGCGGGCAGGATCGACAATCCCCTGCCCGGCCAGCCAATCCATGCCATCGTCCAGATCATCCTGCATCGCCCGGCCAATCTGGCCAATGCCGGCATCGCCAAAGGCCGTGCCATAGCCGCCCGAACCCCGGTAATTGGGTTGCAGCACCGCATAGCCGCGATTGGCAAAAAACTGCACCTGCGGGTCATAGCTCAGCTTGTCGCGAACGCCATAGGGGCCGCCATGCGGGTGAATGATCAGCGGCAGCCCTTTGGCAGCGCGCCCCTTGGGCAGGGTCAAAAAGGCTGGAATCTCGGTGCCGTCGCGCGCCTTATAGGTCACGGCCTGCGTCACGCTCAGCTTTTCGGGCGGCAGGCCTTCGACCTCGACGGCCAGAATCGCCATCTGCCGCGTATCCCGGTTGAGCACATAATAGACACCGGGATCATTGGGCGCGGTGCCATAAACGAGCAAAGTCCGCTGATCGCGGCTGCGCGACGTGACCCAGGCCTGCAAATGCGGCACGGCCCGGTCGATCAGCGCCTGGATGCGCTTTTCCGCGGGATCAAACCATTGCACCCGGTCGCGGTCGTCGGTGAAGGTAACGGCGCGCAGGGCTTTGCCATCGTCGGTCAGGCTATACCCATCAATGTCATAGCGATCATGCCCATGCACCAATTCGCCAATCTCGCGCGTGCGGTAATCAAAGCGGTGGAGCGCGGTGCGCCCCGTTTTTTCATCGGTCAGCACAAAACCCTGATCCGAACCGGTGACGATCTGGGCCAGCGAAAACCAGGTTTCTTCCTTCTTCGGATCAATCTTGCCGATCAGTTCAAAATCGCTGTCCGCCCCGCTGCGATACAGGAACCGCAATTTGCCATGCTGCCACCCCGTCCCGGCGCGCACCACGCCGGCTTCATCGGCATACCAATCCCAGATATTGGCCCGCGCCTTGACCATTTCCGTCATGGTGCCGTCGGGCAGGCTGACGCGAAACACCGTTGGCGTTGAAAACACATCTTTCGACAGGGCCAGCAACAAATAGGACCCATCCGGAGCAATGTAGAGCACATCGTCGCCGATCAGTCCCTGTTCGGCCTCTTTGCCCTTGAAATTGCGCATCACCCACTGGGTCGCACCGGTTTCGACATTGTGCAGCAACAGCGATGTGCGCGGCAATTCCATGCCATAAATCACGGTCAGCGTCTGAACGCCCAGCAATATCTGTTGGTCCCCGGCCCAGCGAATCCAGTTGAGGTCCAGCCCATCGGGCATGGCAAAGCCGCTGGTCTTTCCCCCTTCGACCGGACGATAGCCAATCTGGACCTTGCCCGCTTGGCGCAATTGAAACAGCACGCGGCGGCCGTCGGGGGACAGTTTGGCATCGGAAAAGTCGGGAAGCCGGGCAAAGTCGGCCGTAACAATCCGCTCGGGCCGCGGTTCGGCTGCGGCGGGCAGCACCACCGCACTGCCCTGTGCGAGCGCCCCCTGGCTGCCCAAAACCATGGCCGCCAGCAACGCGAAAAACCAACCCCGGCGCATCATGTCCCCCGCTGATTCGCAGGGGCAATATCCCGCCTACGCCTCTGGCGAGCAAGCAGGAATCAGCGCGACAGCCGCCGCACCATCCGCCACAGCAGCGAACGCGCGCGGGCATGGGCGGGCCAGCGCGGTGGCATGGGCGGGTTGAGGCCAAAGCGGCGGAGCCAGGCGTTGGCGGCGTGGGCCTCGGCCTCGCGGTAGCTCCACTCCGACCGCCAGGTAATCGACAGCGACAGCGCGGGCGCCTCGCCGACCTGCACATAATGGGGGGCCATCACGGGCATGTGCACCGCATCCCCCGGACCCAGCGGGACCGATCGCTGCTGTCCTGCGAAATCATCCTGCCACGGCAGATTGCGGTGCCCGCCACCGTGATAGCGTTCATGCTCGCGCGCCGGGGCAAAACGCTCATCCCCCGCCGGCCACACATGCATCACCTTGTCGCCCCAGATGTTGAGGAGGATATTATGCTCCGGATCAAAGTGAAACGGGGTGATGGAGCGCGGCGATGAGATGAAGATAAAGGCCTGGGCGTTCAGCATGGCGCCAGTGCGCGGCGTCACAATGTCGGCCAGCTCGCCGAGCAGGTTGGCGAGGAGCGCGGCATAATCGGGATGGGACTCGACATTTTTGAGCACCGCCCAGCTTTGATTGGCGGCAATGGTGCGAATGGTCTCGCCAATGCCCAGCCCGTTGGCGGGAATATCCTCTGGCGCAATCCCGACAGGCAGCAGGCTTTTGTTATATTCCACCTGGTCCGGGGGCAGCCCCTCGCCCAGCGTGGCCAGGGCCTCCAGGCTGAGCAGCGGGTGGCTGGCCAGCCGATGGCGCAGCGGCCCGGCAGCCAAGGGATAGAGCGCCGCAAAGGCAGCGCGGGCGCCATCATCAAAAATGGTGCGCGGCAGGGGCTGGTGAACGGTCATGTGGCGATGTCCGATGGCGTTGGCACTGGGGGGCGGCGCAGCTTGTGCCACAGGCCTTCGGCGCGCATCAGCGCGGCAAAGCGCAGGCGCGACCAGCGGCCACCCAGCGGAATATTGACCCAGACGAGGTCGCGGCGTTCGCGCCAGATGCTGTCGATCATCGGATGATCGGGCGCAGCGCAGCTGTCGACCCAGCGCAGGTCCGGGCGCTCAAGCAAATCCAGATTGGCCTGTTGCAGCAGCACGCCGGGGGAAAAGCGGGCCAGATCCTCGGCATAGGCGGTCTTGAAACTGAATCCGCCCGGCGGACAGAGGAAATTGACCAGCATCGCAATGGGACGGCCCGCCTGCGTCGTCATCCGCATATCCAGGCGGCCCGCATCGCGCGCTCCGGCCAGGATGGTGCGCACCCACGCCTCGGTCGCGCTGTCCGACGCGAGCGCTGATCCTTCGCGGCCCTTCCACCCCTCGGCCTCCAGCTGCAACAGCGCGTCGACCCACGGCCCAATGGGCTCATCGCGCTGCCAATGGCGATGCGCGGTGGGGCCAAGGTCAGCGAGCCGGTTGGCCTGCCGCCGCAGCTCCTTGCGCTTTTTGCCGCGCACTGCGGCCTCCCAATAGGCCGCCGGCGATAGGTCGCTGGCCAGCAGCGCGCGGCTTTGCCGAATCCCCTCGGGCGCGATGGCTTGCGATAGCGCCAGCAGCTGGTCCAGCGCGGCTTGCAGCGGCCCGCCAGCGGTCAATTTCTGCCATTGCAGGACAAAATGCCCGCGCGCGGCACACCAATCCAGCACGGCTTGCCAGAACAGCAGCTCTTGCCCCGCCCGGACCAGCGGTGCGCCATGAAAATGATTGCTGTGCGTCCAGTTGGTCCAGTGGCGCAGCGGCAGCGGGCCATAGCTGCGCGCCTCGGTCAGCGCCGCAACCCCGATGAGCTGCCCGCCGAGCTCCACCACCAGCAACCGCGCCCGCCGGTCATGGTCGAGCAGTTGGAGCGCAGGGGCCAGGCACCAGCGTTCGGCAAAGGCATTGGGCTCGCTGGCATCGTCGGCCAATGCATCCCACGCCGCCGCCAGTGCGCCATCAATCGCCAGCGGGTCCATCACGCGCACGCCCGCGGCCTGGCCGCCGTGCCGATCCCCATCCCGTCTGGCCGCTTGGAACACCATGGCCCTGCCGTTAACGGCAAGGGGTTAAGATCGGGTGGCGGGCGCCAATCCTTCGAGCAAGCGGCGAAAAGCGGCCAGCAGCGCGTCCGCATCAATCCCGGGTTCGCGCCGCGCCAGCGCAAATCCGGCATTGTTCATGGCCCCCATGATGAGCACGGCCAGCGGCATGGTGGGCAGATCGGCGATCCGTCCCTTGGCCTTCAGCATCTCCACGCCGCCCGCCACGGTGGTCAGGCCCATGCGCGAATCAATCTTGCGCCATTCGTCCGCGCCCAGCACCACGGGGCCATCGACGGTCACAATCTGATGAAAATCGGCCTTTTCGGCAAAGCTGAGCGCCACGTGCAGCGACGCGACAATGGCGTCAAGCGGGTCGGCTTCGGGCATGGCGCGAAAGGCGGCCATGGCCGCGCGGTTCAATTCATCCACCAATATTTCAAAAACGGCCCGAAACAGCCCGGCCTTTGACCCGAAATGGTGGAACAGCGCGCCCACGGTCACGCCCGCTGCCGCCGCAATTTCCCGCGCCGAGGCGGCCGCATAGCCCTGTGCCGCGAACAGGGATCGCGCGGATGCCAGGATCCGGGTTCGGGTCGCCGCCGCATCGGCAACGCTGCGCCGCGCCATTGCTCACTCTCCCGCAGCCGCCCGCAATTACGGGTCGGTATGGGCATAGTATCAGATGCTTGACGGCATTCAACGCGATGTTACATAACGTCGCTATGTAAAAAGCGCGACTCGCATGGCAGTCAGGTCTTGCCCATGCATGCCGCGCCTTTTTGCACACCCGGCGGGCATTGCGACCCGGCCGCCGGGTTTGTCGGCCCCCCGCATGCTTTGGCATGCCGGGGGCCTTTTTTCTGGATGCGCTCTGGGTCAGCCAGCGTGAAATTCGGCCTCGGCCAGAAAGCGTTCAGCGTCCAGCGCGGCCATGCACCCCATGCCCGCCGCCGTTACCGCCTGGCGATAGACATGGTCGGCGACATCGCCCGCCGCAAAGACGCCCGCGATATTTGTCCGCGCGCTGCCCGCTTCGACCTGCAGATAGCCGCCATCGTCAAGCGGCAATTTGCCCGCAAACAGCTCGGTCGACGGCTTATGGCCAATGGCGACAAAAGCGCCGTCGGTGGCGATATGGCTCGCGGCCCCGGTGACGGTATCGGTCAGGTCGACGCCGACCAGCCCGGCGGCCCCCTCCCCCGCCACGAACCGGTCAACGCGCTTGTTCCACACCACCGAAATTTTCGGATTGGCGAACAGGCGGTCGGCCAGAATCTTTTCGCAGCGCAGCGCATCGCGCCGGTGGATCAGGGTCACGTCATCGCTGTGGTTGGTCAGATACAGCGCCTCTTCCACCGCCGTATTGCCGCCGCCGATGACCACCACCTTTTTGCCGCGATAGAAAAACCCGTCGCAGGTGGCACAGGCGGAAACGCCCTTGCCGCCCAATTCCGCCTCGCCCTGCACGCCCAGCCATTTGGCCTGCGCCCCCGTCGCAATGATCAGCGTATCGCCGACATAGACGTCGCCGCCGTCGCCCACTGCCGTGAACGGGCGCTGCGCCAGATCGACGCTGACGACCGTGTCCCAGATCATGCGGGTGCCGACATGTTCGGCCTGTGCCTGCATCTCCTCCATCAACCACGGCCCCTGAATGACCGAGCGAAAGCCGGGATAATTTTCGACATCAGTGGTGATGGTCAGCTGACCGCCGGGCTGGATGCCCTGGACCACAATCGGCGCCATCCCGGCGCGCGCGGCATAGATGGCGGCGGTATAGCCAGCGGGCCCCGACCCGATGATAAGGCAGCGCGTGGTGTGCGTGGTGGGCATGGACGTCCAATCTGATGACATGGCGGGCGAGACTCGCCCCTCGCCATGTCCGCTAGCAACTGGCACAGTGCGGGCCAAGGGGTGAAGCGCGAAGGGAACGGGAAATGGCGGGATGGTGGGAACGTCACATGGTGCCGCGCCTGATCCGATGCGCCTGCGCGCAGGGTCAGGTGATGAAGATGCGCAGCAAGGTCGTGCCGCTGGCCAGGGGCGATGTGCTGGAAATGGGCTGTGGCGGCGGGATTAACATGGAATTTTATGACCCCGCCCGCGTCACTAGCCTGGCGGGCATCGACCCGTCACCCAAATTGCTGGCAATGACGCGCGACGCTGCGGCGGCGCGGGGCATTGCGGCGGATATTCGCGGCGGCGTGGGCGAGGCGACGCCCTTTGCCGACGCCAGCTTTGACACGGTGGTGACCACCTTCACCCTCTGCTCCGTCACCGATCCTGCTGCTGTGCTCGGTGAAATCCGCCGCGTGCTGAGGCCCGGCGGCACGGCCCTGTTTCTGGAACATGGCGCGGCCCCGCTGGCCGAGGTGGCGCGCTGGCAACGCCGGATCGAACCCGTGTGGAAGCGGATTGGCGGCAATTGCCACCTGACGCGCCCCATTGCCGATGCTTATGCTGTGGCGGGCTTTACCGTCGACAAGCTGGGCGAAGGGTTCATGCCCAAATCGCCGCGCCCGATGGCATGGGTGGAATATGGCATCGCGCGCCCGACTTAGCGTTGGTCGGGTTCGCCAACCTCGACCAGCCCGTGCCCGACGCTCACCCGTTCGTCAAAAACGAAGCAGCTGCCGTGCCAGCGGCTGTCGGTTTCCGGCACCTGTTCCAGATAGCGGAGGATACCGCCCTTCAGATGGACCACATCATCCACCCCCTCGGCCCGCAGGAAAGCGGTGGATTTTTCGCAGCGGATGCCACCGGTGCAGAACATGGCGATCCGCTTGCCTGCAAAACGCGGCGCGTTGGCGCGCCACCAGTCGGGAAAGCCGCCAAAGCTGGCCGTGCCAGGGTCTATTGCCCCAGCGAAGCTGCCATAGCGCACCTCAAAATGATTGCGGGTGTCAATGACCACCGTATCGGGATCATCGATCACCGCGTTCCAGTCGCGCGGGTCAACATAGGTTCCGACGTCGCGCGCAGGATCAATGCCGGGCACGTTCATCGTCACAATTTCGCGCTTCAACCGCACCTTCAGCTTGCCAAAGGGCGGGGCTGACGCGGTGGAATATTTGACGTCGAGCGCGCCGCAGCCCGGCAGCGCGCGGATATGCGCCACCACGGCGTCCACCCCCTCGCGCGTTCCAGCGATGGTGCCGTTGACGCCTTCGCGGGCCAGCAGCAGCGTGCCGCGCACATCCCACGCCGCCGCAACAGCGCGCAGCGGCGCGCGCAGCGCCGCCGGGTCGTCAAAGGGCGCAAAGCGATAGAGGGCGGCCACAGAGAACATCGCGGGGATGCCATAAGCGAAGGCGACGAAGCTGGGAACGGCTGTTTTCATCGGCGCCATTGCGGCCTATGGGTGGGGCATGACCCGCTATCTCCACACCATGATCCGCGTCAGCGACCCCGACGCTACTGTCGCCTTTTTCCGGCTCATCGGGCTGAACGAAGTGCGCCGTTATGACAGCGAAGCGGGGCGCTTTACCCTCATCTTTCTCGCTTGCTCGGGGCAGGAAGGGATTGCCGAGGTGGAGCTAACCTACAATTGGCCGCCCGCCGACGGCAGCGCGCCCGAGGCCTATGGCGGTGGCCGCAATTTCGGCCATCTGGCCTATGGCGTCGACGATATTTATGCAACCTGCCAGCGGCTGGCGGACGCAGGCATCGTCATCAACCGGCCACCGCGCGACGGGCGCATGGCCTTCATCCGGACGCCTGATGCCATTTCCATCGAGCTGCTGCAAAATGGCGCGGCGCTGCCCGTTGCCGAACCCTGGGCCTCCATGCCCAATGTAGGGGAGTGGTGACCGCCATGGCGCTCGAAATCGTCCGCATCCCGGTGCTCAGCGACAATTATGTCTGGCTGGTCCATGAACCGGCGAGCGGCGCCACAATGGTCGTTGACCCTGCCGTCGCCGACCCGGTGCTGGCGGAGGCGGCGGCGCGCGGCTGGACCATCACCGATATCTGGAACACCCACTGGCACCCCGACCACACCGGCGGCAATGCGGCGATCAAGGCCGCCACGGGCTGCACCATCACTGGCCCGGCGAGCGAAGCCGCGCGCATCCCCACGTTGGACCGCCATGTCGTGGGCGGGGACCAAGTGATGCTGGGCGCGGTCGTCGCGGATGTGTGGGATGTGCCTGCCCATACGGCGGGCCATATCGCCTTTCACTTAGCTGCCGACGCTGCCATTTTTGTGGGCGATACGCTGTTCGCCATGGGCTGCGGGCGTTTGTTCGAGGGCACGGCGCAGCAGATGTTTGCCAATATGCAGGCGCTGGCCGCCCTGCCCGACGCCACCCGCGTTTATTGTGCGCACGAATATACGCTGTCGAACGCGCGCTTTGCCGTTACCGTCGAGCCGGACAATGCGGCGCTGGCCGCCCGACTGGATGAGGTTGCAGCCATGCGCGAACGGGGCGAGCCGACGGTGCCGACGAGCATTGGCGCCGAACGCGCGACCAACCCCTTTTTCCGCGCGGCGAGTGCCGAGCGGCTGGGCGAAATTCGCGCGGCAAAGGATGCGGCCTAGAGTCCATTCCGCTTGCGCGGGAACCCATCCGCTTCAGCCTTCGTTCATCATCTGCGCGCCATGGCGCAAGCATTGACGAGTGGAGGTCGGCGATGACGTTGCGAACCTTTTCCCTGACGGCTTTGGCCCCGCTGGCCGCTCTGCTGGCTTCCTGTGCCCCGGCTGGGTCGGTGGAGCCGGGTGCGGCGGCGCTGACCCCCAAACAGGCCGCGACGCTTGACAAGCAATTGGCGGGCAAGGTGGCGGGCGAACCGGTCACCTGCCTCAACGCCAACAGCCGCAGTTATCAGACGATCCGCGTGTCGGATGACATCCTGCTCTACCGCGCATCGGGCAAGCTGGTGTATCGCAACACGCTCAGCGGCAGTTGCCCCGGCCTTGCCCGCGACAATGACATCATGGTGGTCCAGTCGCACGGCACCGGCACCTGCCGCGGCGATTTCTTCCACCTCGTCGACCGGGCCAGCGGCATTCGCGGCCCGACCTGTGTCTTTGGTGAATTCGTCCCCTATCGCAAACCGAGCGGGGACGGGCGCTGAGTTCGCTCAGCGGCAGGCAGGGGTCCGGTTTGCACATGCGTTCATGCCGGGTCGCGCCCCTGCCTGCCAATGGGGGGGCTTTGGCTTAGCCGCCATATAGGGCGCTGATCCGGTCGCCATAAACCTCGCGCAGGACGTGGCGGCGAATCTTCATCGACGGCGTCATCTGTTCATTTTCGATGGTGAAGGCTTCGTCGGCGAAGTCGAACTTGCGCACCTTTTCAATCACCGACAGCTGTTCGTTCACGCGGTCAACCGCGGCGCGCACCGCGCTGCGGAATTTGTCATGTTCGCGCAGCAAGCGGTAATCCTGCGGCAGGCCATTGGCCTCGGCCCATTCGTTCATCCATTCAGGATCGGGCATGACAATGCCGACCAGATGCGGTCGTTTGTCGCCATAGACCATCGCCTGAAGGATTTCGGGTTGCAGCGTCAGCATCCCTTCCACCCGCTGCGGCGAGACATTGTCGCCCTTGTCATTGACGATCAGGTCCTTCTTGCGGTCGGTGATGACAATGCGTCCGGCTTCGTCGATATGGCCGATATCGCCGGTGTGCAGCCAAGGGCCCTTTTCGGGCTCTTTGGGATCGGGGATCAACACACGCGCGCTTTCGGCTTCATTGTGCCAATAACCGTGCATCACCAATTCACCGCGCACACAAATTTCGCCGTCATCGGCAATGCGCACTTCGGTGTTCATCAGCGGCGGACCGACCGTTTCCATCTTGATGCCCGCCGCAGGACGATTGCAGCTGATCACTGGGCCCGCCTCGGTCTGGCCATAGCCCTGCAACAGGGTGAGGCCGATGGAGTGGAAGAACACGCCGATTTCGGGATTGAGCGGCGCGCCGCCCGACACCAGCGCCTTGAGCCGCCCACCGAATTTCGCCTGAATCTTGGGCCGGAACAGCCGGTCGAGCAGCTTGTCGAGCGGGCGGTCGATCAGCCCCTTGCGCCCTTCATAATCCTTGGCGCCGACGCGCATCGCCTGTTTCAGCATGAAATTGGCGACCTTGCCCTGCTTTTCGACATTCTTGATCATCCGCGCGCGGATGACTTCGAACAGGCGGGGGACGACGACCATGATGGTGGGCCGCGTCTCTTCGATATTGGCGACCAGCTTTTCCAGCCCCTCGCTGTAATAGATTTGCGCGCCGACCATGATCGGTAAAAACTGCCCGCCCGAATGTTCATAGGCGTGGCTGAGCGGGAGGAAGGACAAAAACGCCTCTTCATCGCCGATGCCGAAATCATTCACCAGCACCTCGGCTGCGCCCGCCGCATTGTGCAGGATCGCGCCATGATGCTGCATCACCCCGCGCGGCGCGCCGCCGGTGCCGCTGGTATAGATGAGGCAGGCGAGGTCGCCGCGCTGCATTGCGTCCGCGCGCGCACGCGCGGTGGCCAGATGGGCTTCTCCGCCCGTCACCAGCGGGGCCCAGTCATGCACCGCCACATCGCCCTGTTGACCCACGCGCAGCGATTCCATGGCGATCACGATATGCGCATCCGACCGCATGACGGCGGGCATCAGGGTGCGCGCCAATTTGGCGGTCGACACGATCACGGCGCGCGCGCCGCTGTTGTCCAGGATATGCTGATGGTCGCGTTCGGTGTTGGTGGTATAGGTCGGCACGGTCACACAGCCCGCCGCCATGATGGCCAGATCGGCGATGCACCATTCGGGCCGGTTTTCGCTGACCAGCACCACCCGGTCCCCGTCCGTCAGCCCCATCCCGCGCAGGTTGTTGGCGAGCGCCGCGACCTGATTGGCCACTTGCCGCCAGCTCAGCGGTTGCCAGACCCGGTCGGCCTTGCGCCACAGGAACGGGGTCTCTCCGCCCTTTTCGGCACGGTCAAAGAACATCGCGACCAAGCTTGGGAACTGGTCGAGGTGGGGGTTATCCAGTTTCATGCGGCCTCTTCTCTCCCGGGGAGGTATCTCTGTTCAAGCCCCTCCCCTTCAGGGGAGGGGTTTGGGGTGGGGTTGGTCCGCATGGCGCAATGCCGCGACTCCCCACCCCGCTCGCCTAAGGCCCGGCTGTGCCGAACCGTGTCTCGCTGCCCCTCCCCTGATGGGGACGGGGTAAAATTTCTATCCTTGCGGCGGGGCGTCATCGACCGCTGCGCTGCCGGGGCCGCGCGGGTCAGCGGCACCGCGCCACACGTCCCCAACGCGTTCGACCGCGTTGAGTTTCGACCCCA
>CAZKOW010000003.1:93945-98716 GCA_964554455.1 uncultured Sphingopyxis sp.
GCGGCACCGCGCCACACGTCCCCAACGCGTTCGACCGCGTTGAGTTTCGACCCCAGATCGGTCGGCACCGGGCTATAGCCAAAGGCCTTCATCTTTTCGGCCATTGCCTTGCCCGCATCATCATCCTCAAGCAGCAGGCCCGCGCGGCCAAAATAGATGTTGGGCAGGTTGATCGCTTCCTGCGCGGTCAACCCCCAATCGAGCACCCCGATCAATGTCTTGGTGACATGCATGATGATGCGCTTGCCGCCCGCCGAACCGACCGCCAGCACGACCTTTCCATCCGGGCCATAGACGATGGTGGGTGACATGGACGACAATGGCCGCTTGCCCGGTGCCACGCGGTTGGCGGCCAGCGCCCCATCCCGCGCGCTGACCGGGCTATGGTCAAAGTCGGTCAGTTCATTGTTCAGAAAATAGCCGTTGGCGACCAGATGGCTGCCAAAGACACTTTCGATGGTCGAGGTGTAGTTGGCGACATTGCCCGCGCGGTCCACCGCAACAAAGTGGGTCGTTCCCTCCTCCTGCACCGGGGCCGGCTTGCTGCGCTCGGGCGCGCCCGGGGGTTTGCCGGGCAGATAGCTGCCCGCCGCCCGGTAAGGCGAAATCAGCTGGGCGCGGCCCGCCAGATAGGCCTTGTCCAGCAATCCCTTGACCGGCACGTCGACAAAGTCGGCATCGCCCAGATAGAGTTCACGGTCGGCATAGGCGAGCTGCATGGCTTCGCCCAGCACATGCCAGCTCATGGGATTGTCGCGGCCCATGGCCTGCATGTCAAAGCCTTCGAGCATCCCCAAAATGCCGAATACAGTGGTCGCGCCGGACGATGGCGGGCCCATGCCGCACACCCGATATTGGCGATAGCTGGTGCAGACCGCATCGCGCGGGCGCGCCGCATAGCCGGTCAGGTCAGCTGCCGTGATGGTGGCCGGATTGCGCGGCGCGCTGGCCACGGCGTCGATAATCGCCTTGGCATTGGCACCAGTGTAAAAGGCATCGGCCCCGCGCGCCGCCATGTCGCGGAGCAGCGCGGCATAAGCGGGATTGCGGATGCGGGTGCCAAGCGGCGGGACCTTGCCATCCACATAATAAAGCGCGCGGGCTTGCGGAAAATCCTTCCACAGCGGTTCAAACCGCACCAGCCAGCTGCGCATCGCCTCGGTAACCTCAAACCCCTCATCCGCCAAGCGGATGGCCGGGGCAAAGAGCGCCGCCCATGGCAGCTTGCCCCAGCGTTTGTGCGCGGCCTCCGCCAGGCGCATATTGCCGGGCACCCCGACCGACAGCCCGCCGGGCACAACCTCCATAAACCCGCGCGGCTTGCCATCCTTGCCCAGGAAGCGGTCGGCGGTGGCACTCGCCGGTGCCTTTTCGCGTCCGTCTATGGTCGCGATGCTGCCGTCGGCGGCATTGTGGTGGACCAGGAACCCGCCGCCGCCAATGCCGCTCGATTGCGGTTCCACCAGGGTCAGCACCAGCATCATTGCCAGCGCCGCGTCGGTCGCCGACCCGCCCTTGGCCAATATTTCGCGCCCCGCCTGGGTGGCCCGGGGATCGGCCGAGCTGGTCACCCCTTGCGCCAATGCCAAGGGAGGGAGCGCCAAGAGGAGCGCAGCGAACAGGGTCAGGAGTCGTTTCATCATGTCCGGACATTGGCGCGCCCCGGCGCGGGGCGCAAGCCTGTCAGCCATCGACGCCGACGGCATCGGCCACTCGCGCAAAGCCATCGCGCCGGGCCAGCGCCTCCAGCCCGCGCGCAATCCGCCCGGCGAGCCCCGGCCCTTCAAACACCAGCGCCGAATAGAGCTGGACCAGCGATGCCCCGGCGCGAATCCGCGCCCAGGCATCATCGGCGCTGGCGATGCCGCCCACGCCGATCAGCGGGATGGCCCCGCCGCTGGCCTTGCGGAAATCGACGAGCCGCTGCTGCGCCAGATCGCGCAAGGGCGCGCCCGACAGGCCGCCCGTTTCGCTGCCCTGCGCATCGGCCAGTGGCGGGCGGGTGATGGTGGTGTTCGACACGATCAGCGCATCGAGCCCGCGCCGCAGCGCAATGTGAGTAATGTCGTCAATGTCGGCGGCAGTCAGGTCGGGCGCAACCTTCAGGAAAACGGGCACCGCATAATCGGGCGCGCTGCGCAGACCCAGCACGCCGTCCAGCAATTCCTCCAAAGCGCCCTTATCCTGCAAGGCGCGCAGGCCCAGCGTGTTGGGCGAGGAAATATTGACCGTGATATAATCGGCCAGGTCCGCCATGGCCGCCAGTCCGTTCACATAATCAAGGATGCGGTCGGCGGCATCCTTGTTCGCGCCGATATTGACGCCCAGCGGCACGGCGAGCCCGGAGCGCCGCGCGCGGGCGAGGCGCGGCACGGCTGCGGATTGACCGCCATTGTTGAAACCCAGCCGGTTGATGACCGCCCGGTCCTGCGTCAGGCGGAACAGCCGGGGGCGCGGATTGCCTGCTTGCGGCAGCGGGGTCAGCGTGCCGACCTCCACAAAGCCAAAGCCGAAATGCGGCATGACGGAGGGAACGCGCCCATCCTTGTCAAAACCGGGTGCGAGGCCAACGGGGTTGGGAAACGGGATCCCTGCCACGGTGGTTTCCAGCATCGGTGAGGTGACCGCGCACCGCGCGCGGGGCATGCGTTCGAGCGCGGTGATGGTCAGGCCGTGGGCCGCCTCGGCATCGCTGGCGTGGACCAGCGGACGGGCCAGCGAAAACAGCGTGTCGGCGAACGAGGCAAGCAGGGTCATGGCGCGGCCATTGCGCGCGCGCAGGGGCTATGGCAAGCCTTTGCCGGTTAACGATTGGTGGAGATACCCATGCCGCGCCTTGCCCGACTGCCCCTGCTGACCCTTTCGCCGTTGGCGCTGCTTGCTGCGGGATGCGCGGCCACCGGCGGGACGGCACCGGAAAGCGGGACAGCACCCGCGCCTGCCGCCACTGCGCCGCAAGGGGCGGGGCTTGCCGCTTTTTTCAACGCCTATGACGCAGCGCAATTGTCGCTCTCTCCGGTCAGCAAATCCTTTCGCGGGCTGCGCGATACCGATTATGGCCGCTGGAATCCAGTAGGGGACGAGGCCCAGATTGCGCAGGAAAAGCTGCTGCAAGCGACCGCCGCAGGCATGCGGTCCAGCTTTGCGCTCGACACGCTCAGCGCCGATGAACAGCTGTCGGTGCAGCTGTTCGACGATATCGCCCGCCGGTCGGCGGCGCTGTTTCCCTATCGCAACCATGGTTATATCTTCGACCAGATGAACGGCGCGCACAGCCAGTTGCCCGCCTTTCTGATCAACATTCACCGCGTGACCACCGTCGCGGAGGCAGAGGCGTATATCAGCCGCCTGCGGGGCCTGGGGCCGCAAATCGACGCGCTGTCGGCGGAGAGCGCGCGCCGCTTTGCCAATGGGATTCAGGCGCCCAAATGGGTCTATCCCTATGTCATTTCCGACATCGACAATCTGTCGCGCAGCGGGCGCGACATGCAGCTGTCCGGCCAGACCCTGCTGGATGATTTCCGCAGCAAGATTGCCAAACTGGACATCACGCCGGAACAGCGCCAGGCGCTGAACATGGCCGCCGTGGCCGCGTGGAGCGAAAGCGCGGGCCCCGCCTACCGCCGCCTGCGCGATGAAATGGTGCGGCAGCAGGGTCTTGCGCCCACCGACGACGGCGTGTGGCGCTTCCCCGATGGGGCCAATTATTACCGCGCGCTGCTCAGCCAATATACGACCACCGACATGACCGCTGAACAGATCCACCAGCTGGGGCTGTCCGAGGTGAAGCGCATTCACGGCGAGATGCGCGCGATCATGGCCAAGGTCGGGTTCAAGGGCAGCCTGAACGACTTTTTCACCTATGTCCGCACTGATCCCAAATTTTATCACACCAGCCGCGAAGCCTATATCGCCGATGCCGAGGCCAAGATGGCGGCGATGACGGCGAAGCTGCCCGAATTTTTTGGCGTGCTGCCCAAATCGCCGCTGGTCATCAAGGCGGTGGAGGCATTTCGCGAGAAATCGGCGGGCAAGGCCTTTTACCAGTCGCCCGCACCCGATGGATCGCGGCCCGGCACTTACTACGCCAACCTCTATAATCTGCGCGACATGCCGATTACCGAGCTGGAGGCGCTGGCCTATCATGAAGGCGTGCCCGGGCATCATTTGCAGCGCGCGATCCAAACCGAGCTGAAGGATGTGCCGCCCTTCCGCCGCTTTGCCGGTTTCACGGCCTATACCGAAGGCTGGGGCCTTTATTCCGAAGAGCTGGGCAAGGACATGGGCTTTTACACCGATCCCTACAGCGATTTTGGCCGGCTGGGGATGGAGCTGTGGCGCGCCTGCCGGCTGGTGGTCGATACCGGCATCCACGACAAAAGGTGGAGCCGGGAAAAGGCCATCCAATATCTGAAGGACAATACCCCCAACCCCGATGGCGATATCGTCAAGGCCATTGAACGCTATATCGTCTATCCGGGGCAGGCCACGGCCTATACCATCGGCAAGATCAAGATCATGGAGCTGCGGCAGCGGGCCAAGGAGCGGCTGGGCAAGCGGTTCGACTGGCGGCGTTTCCACGACGTCATCCTGCTCGGCGGTCCCATGCCACTGGATGTGCTGGACCGGCGCGTTGAAGCCTGGCTGGTCGCCGAGGAGCGCAAGTAAATTGCCTATCCCGGCTCGTGGATGGTGGGTCCATCCAATGCCGTGGCCGCAAGTCATGGCCATTTCGCGGCGCGGGCTGAGGGGGCGTTGCGGTGGACGGCGA
>CAZKOW010000003.1:98816-153406 GCA_964554455.1 uncultured Sphingopyxis sp.
GCAAGTCATGGCCATTTCGCGGCGCGGGCTGAGGGGGCGTTGCGGTGGACGGCGACGACGTCCACCACTCGCTGCGGGGCAGGGTTCGCCCCGCCCACCGCGCTGACCCGCGCCACGATCGAGGGCCGCCGCAGACTGAAGGGCCGCGTCAGCCCGCTGATCACCAATAGCTGACGCCGTGCGCGCGGGGGGCCCGCGACGCCGCCTTGCCAAAGTCGCACCGCGCGCCTATTTAATCGGAGTATTTTTGTCCAATTTATCGACTCAGTTGAAAAAGACCGACCTTTCATGCGCTTGTCTCACCTTGCCGACTATGCCGTGGTGCTGATGTCTGCCGCTGCCCGCCACTGTGGCGGCGCGCGGGTCAACGCCAGCAGCCTGGCGGCGGAAACCGGCGTGCCGCCGCCGACCGCGCAGAAATTGGTCAGCCTGCTCACCCGCGCTGGCTTGCTGATCGCAACCCGGGGCAGCGGCGGTGGCATCCGGCTGGCCCGGCCCGCAGCCGCGATCAGCCTGGCCGCCATTATCGAGGCGGTCGAAGGCCCCATTGCCATGACCGCCTGTGTTGACCAGACGCGCCATGATTGCGCGCTGGAGGGCAATTGCCGCGTCCAGCCGCACTGGGGCGCGGTGAACAACGCCGTGCGCGGCGCGCTGGACGGGGTAAGTTTGGCGAGCTTGGTTCGCCCCCCTGTTCACCGCTCCGCCCGCCCCGAGCTTGTCGAAGGGCCGTTTTTTCTTTCGGCCATGGGTGAAGAGAAGAACAGTCCTTCGACAAGCTCAGGACAGGCGGGGTATTAAACCGATGACTGACACCCCTATGACCGACAGCCCCGTCAAGGACGCCGCCGCGCATGAGGCCGCTGCAAAAGTGGCCGATTATGAGCATGGCTGGGCCAGCGATATCGATACCGAATTTGCGCCCAAGGGATTGAGCGAGGACACGGTGCGCTTCATCAGCGCCAAAAAGGGCGAGCCCGAATGGATGCTCGACTGGCGGCTGAAGGCGTTTCGGATGTGGCAGACAATGACGCCGCCCGATTGGGCCAAGCTGGACATTCCGCCGATCGATTATCAGGACGCCTATTATTACGCCGCACCCAAGGCCAAGCCCAAGCTGGGCAGCCTGGACGAGGTCGACCCCGAAATCCTGCGCGTCTATGAAAAACTCGGTATTCCCATCGAGGAGCAAAAGGTGCTCGCGGGGGTGGAAGGCGCGCGCAAGGTCGCGGTCGATGCGGTGTTCGACAGTGTGTCGGTGGCGACCACCTTCCGCGCCGAGCTGGAACGCGCCGGCGTGATTTTCCGCAGCATCAGCGAAGCGATCAAGGACTATCCCGACCTGGTCCGCAAATGGCTGGGCAAGGTCGTACCGATGCACGACAATTATTTTGCAACGCTCAACTGCGCGGTCTTTTCGGACGGGACCTTTGTCTACATCCCCGAAGGCGTGCGCTGCCCGATGGAGCTCTCCACCTATTTCCGCATCAATGCGGAAAATACGGGGCAGTTTGAACGCACGCTCATCGTCGCCGACAAGGGCAGCTACGTCAGCTATCTGGAAGGCTGCACCGCGCCCATGCGCGACGAAAATCAGCTCCATGCCGCCGTGGTCGAACTGGTCGCCATGGACGATGCCGAAATCAAATATTCGACCGTGCAAAACTGGTATCCCGGCGATGCGGAAGGGCGGGGCGGCATCTATAACTTCGTCACCAAACGCGCGCTGTGCCAGGGCGCACGCAGCAAGGTGAGCTGGACGCAGGTGGAAACGGGCAGCGCGGTGACGTGGAAATATCCGAGCTGCGTGCTCAACGGCGACGACAGCGTGGGTGAGTTCTACTCGGTCGCAGTGACCAACAATTATCAGCAGGCCGACACCGGCACCAAGATGATCCACAATGGCAAGCGCACGCGGTCGACGATCGTGTCGAAGGGGATCAGCGCGGGGCGGTCGAACAATACCTACCGTGGGTTGGTGCGCGTTGCGCCCAATGCCGAAGGCGTACGCAATTTCACCCAGTGCGACAGCCTGTTGCTGGGGTCAGACTGCGGCGCGCACACCGTGCCCTATATCGAGGTGCGTAACCCCTCGGCTCAGATCGAGCATGAGGCGACGACGAGCAAAATCTCGGACGACCAGTTGTTCTACGCCATGCAACGCGGGCTGGACGCAGAGGAAGCGGTGGCGCTGATCGTCAACGGCTTTGCGAAGGAAGTGCTGCAGCAACTGCCGATGGAATTTGCCGTGGAGGCTCAGAAGTTGCTGGGGATTTCGCTTGAGGGGTCGGTTGGATGACCGGCGACCGTAAACAGGCAAACCAACCCCTCCCCTTCAGGGGAGGGCAGCGAGACTTGGCGGCTCGCCGCCTAGTCGCAGCGGGTGGGGAATCGCGGCCTTGCGCCATGCCGCACCTCCCCACCCCAACCCCTCCCCTGAAGGGGAGGGGCTCGACGCCGCAGGATACGGACAGGCGATCTGGAGCGGCTCCGTCCATTGGTCGCGGCAAGAATTGGGGTCTATCGGCCTCAGACTTGGAAGAGTTGCAACGCCGCGCCCGCCACATGCGCAACAACCCGACCGAGCCGGAAAAGCGGCTGTGGCGGCACCTTTCTAACGGTCAAATGGATGGTCACAAGTTCCGCCGCCAGCAGGTGATCGGCTGGTTCATCGCCGATTTTGTTTGCCCGCAAGCCAAGTTGGTCGTCGAGGTTGATGGCGACACGCATCACGTGGCGAAAGACCGGGTTCGCGATAATGATTTGGCGCAGCGCGGCTACCGTGTTCTGCGCGTGACCAATGAAGATGTGATGCACAATATGGACGGCGTGCTGCGGCATTTGTCTGAAGCATTGCGACAGGCCGAGAGACCCCACCCCAACCCCTCCCCTGAAAGGGAGGGGCTTAAGGAAGGGACTTCGCTTGAGGGGAGCGTGGGGTGAACAATCAGATTATCCCATTCGTAGTGAGCGCATTTTGCGCACTCATTGCATTGATCCTGACAAAGGGTGTCAGAAGCACAATCCTTAGCGGCCAATTCTATTTGGGATCATTTTTGTTAGTTAAGCCAGCGGGATATCAGCGAAGCCGTAATCCATTGCTCTTCTGGATCGGTGTAGCATCGTTAGTTCTTGGAGCGGTAATCGGGTGGCTTTTCGCATTGGCATCTCTGTTTGCTGGCTTTGGATTTTGGGATTGAGAACATGCTCCAAATAAATAACCTCCACGCCACTGTCGCGGACAAGCCCATCCTGAAAGGCCTGTCGCTCTCCATCAATGCGGGGGAAATCCATGCGATTATGGGTCCCAATGGCGCGGGCAAATCGACGCTGTCCTACGTGCTCGGCGGTCGGCCTGGATATGCGGTGACGGGGGGCTCCGTCACCCTCACCCCCACCGCCGCCCGCCCTGAGCTTGTCGAAGGGCCGTCCTTGTCTTCGAGCGATGGAGAAGGGAAGAACAGTCCTTCGACAAGCTCAGGACAGACGGGTTTGGGGGAAGTGGACCTCCTGTCCCTCGACCCCCATGAACGCGCGGCGGCGGGCCTGTTCCTTGGCTTTCAATATCCGGTCGAAATCCCCGGCGTGTCGAATGTGCAATTCCTGCGCGAAGCCCTCAATGCGCAGCGCAAGGCGCGGGGGGAGGAGCCGCTGTCCGGCGGCGAATTCCTCAAACGCGCGCGCGCACAGGCCGACGCGATGGGCATGGATATGGAGATGCTCAAGCGCCCGGTGAACGTGGGCTTTTCGGGCGGCGAGAAAAAGCGGAACGAGATGGTGCAGATGGGTATCCTCGACCCCGCGCTCGCGGTGCTGGATGAAACCGACAGCGGGCTCGACATCGACGCGCTGCGCATTGTCGGCGACGGCATCAACCGCATCATGCGCCGCCCCGACAAGGCGGTGCTGCTGATCACCCATTATCAGCGGCTGCTCGATTATGTGCGGCCCGATTTCGTCCATGTGCTGGCGGGGGGACGCATTGTCCGGACCGGCGGCCCCGAACTGGCGCTGGAATTGGAACGCGAAGGATATGGGGAGGTAATCGCATGATGTTGTCCGCAATGATGCTCGCCATGGCTACGCCCGATGCGGAGATTGTCGTGACCGCGCAGATTGAGCGCATCCGCATGACGCTTGGGCGAGATGAACAAGGCCGCACCGCGTGCCGCATCGACACATCGACCGGCGATGACCGGCTGGACGAGGTGATGTGCCGCGAATCGGTGAAATGCGTGAAGGCCAAGCCGCTGCCGCTGGAAGCCATGCAGGCCTGTCTCGACAAGCGGCGCGACCATGTCGTCGCGCGCTGGGTCAGGGGCCGCAAAAATTGACCAACCTGCCCACCCGCAAGGATGAAGCCTGGCGCTACGCTGATCTGGAGGCGCTGGCGGCGCTGTGGCCGCTGCCCGCGGCAGAGGCCGTCATTGTGCCTCCTGGATCGCGCTTTGACCGCGCCATTGTGCAGGACGCGGGCGGGGTCGTGCAGCTGGCGCTGAGCATTGGGCGGCATGCAGCGGGCGCGGTCCATGTGCTGAATTGCGGCGGCGATTATGGCCGGGTGGAACTGGACGTGACGCTGCACGAAGGGGCGGATTTCCAACTGGGCGTGGCCCAAATCGGCGGAGGCAGCCAGACGCTGGAGATTGTCACCACTGTCCACCACGCCGAGCCCGGGGCGACATCGCGGCAAATGGTGCGGTCGGTCGCCGCCGATACGGCCACCGTCACCTATTTGGGCAAGGTCGCCGTCGCGCGCGGCGCGCAGGGGACCGACAGCGAACAGGATGTGAAGGCAATGCTGCTCCATCGCAGCGCCACCGCCAATGCCAAGCCCGAACTGGAAATCTATGCCGATGATGTGAAATGCGCGCATGGCTGTGCGATTGGCGAGCTGGATGCCGCCGCGCTCTTCTATCTGCAATCGCGTGGCTTGCCCCCGGGAGAGGCCAAGACGTTGCTGCTCCAGGCCTTTGTCGCGGGGGTGTTTGATGGCGCGGCGGACGCCGAGGCGCTGCAAGCGCGGGCCTTGGCGAAGCTGGAGGCATTGGTGTGAGCGGGGCACTTTCTTCTCCCCTCCCTGTCAGGGGAGGGGCCGAGGGTGGGGATTGTCAACCTAGCGCCATGCCGACAGACCCCACCCCAACCCCTCCCCTGCAGGGGAGGGGCTTCAAGGCCGACTTCCCCGGCCTGACCCCCGGCTGGCATTATCTCGACAGCGCCGTCACTGCGCAGAAGCCGCAGGTTGTGATTGACGCCGTCGCCGCCGCCATGGGCCGCGATTATGCATCGGTGCACCGCGGTGTTTATGCCCGGTCGGCGAACATGACCCTGGCCTATGAGGCGGCACGGCGGCGCGTGGCGGCCTTCATTGGCGGGCGCGACGAAGAGATTGTCTTTGTGCGCGGCGCGACCGAGGGCATTAATCTGATCGCCCAGACGCATCCGGCCAAAGGGCGGGTGCTGCTGTCGGTGCTGGAACATCACAGCAATATTGTGCCGTGGCAGCTGGCGGGCTGGCAGGTTGATGTCTGTCCGCTCACTGCCGATGGCTGCATTGATCTTGATGCCGCTGCGGCCATGCTGACGCCAGAGCATCGGATGGTCGCGCTGGCCCATGTCTCCAACGTGCTGGGCAGCACGCTGGATGTGGCGCGGGTGGCGGAGCTGGCGCATGCGGTGGGGGCCGAACTGTTGATCGACGGGTGCCAGGCGGTGCCGCGCCTGCCGGTCGATGTCGCGGCGCTGGGCTGTGATCATTATGTGTTTTCGGGGCACAAGCTCTATGGGCCCACGGGCATCGGCGTGCTGTGGAGCCGCAAGCTTGCCGAGCTGCCGCCGTGGCAGGGGGGCGGATCGATGATCGACCGTGTGACCTTTGACCAGACCAGCTATGCCCCCGCGCCCACCCGGTTTGAGGCGGGGACACCTGCGATTGTCGAGGCGATCGGCCTGCACGCCGCGATGGATTATGTCGCCGCCATTGGTGTCGGTGCGATCCATGCGCATGAACAAACGTTGGTGCGCGAATGCCGCGCGGCGTTGCAGGCGATGGGCGGGGTTCAGCTGTTTGGGCCCGATGATGGCACCGGCATCGTCAGTTTTGCGGTGGCGGGGGTGCATCCGCACGATGTCGCCACCATATTGGACGAAGGCGGCGTGGCGATCCGTGCGGGCCACCATTGTGCGCAGCCATTGATGGCGCATCTGGGGGTGCCCGCCACGGCCCGCGCCAGTTTCGCGCTCTACAGCGACGGCGATGATGTTGCGGCACTGGTTGACGGGCTGCACCGCGTGAAAAGGATCTTCGGATGATCCAAAAATCTTTCGTCATCCTGAAGCTGTTTCAGGATAACCGGCAACAGCAGTTTGTTGTGCTGAAACAAGGTCAGCACGACGAGGAGTGGTAATGGGCGAACCAATCAAAGTCGAAGAAGTGGACCATGTCCCGACGCCGCCGCGCGCGCGGGTGGAGGATGCTGCGCCCGAAACGGCAGCCGCGAAGCTGGAGCGCAAGCGCGACTATCTGACCGGATTTCTGGCGGCGACGCCCCCTGCCCCCGACCCCCACGGCGTCGGCGGCGACCTGTATGAAGCGGTCATTGCCGCGATCAAGGATATTTATGACCCGGAAATTCCGGTCAATATCTATGACCTTGGCCTTATCTATAATGTCGAAATTGATGAAGGGCATGTGGTGGTGACCATGACCCTGACGACGCCGCATTGCCCCGTGGCCGAATCCATGCCCGCCGAGGTTGAATTGCGCGTCGGCAGCGTGCCGGGGGTCGGCGATTGCGAGGTCAATCTGGTCTGGGACCCGCCATGGAGCCCGGCGACGATGAGCGACGAGGCGCGGCTGGAACTGGGGATGCTGTGAACCGACTTTCGCAAGAACAACCGTTCGCCTCGAGCGAAGTCGAGAGGCCCCTCGGTCCGGCGCACCTTCATGGTGTCTCGACTGCGCTCGACACGAACGGAAAAGGGATCATCAAATGACCGAAGCCACCACCCGCAGCCGCCCCGCCGCCGTCATCCTGACGCCCGCCGCCGAAGCGCGCATCGCGGCGCTGATGGCCAGCGCGCCCGCCGATGCCATTGGCGTCAAACTGTCGACCCCGCGGCGCGGCTGTTCGGGCCTGGCCTATTCGGTCGACTATGTGACCGAGGCCGCCGCCTTTGATGAGCGCATCGACACGCCGGGCGGCACATTCTTCATCGACGGTGCGTCCGTCCTCTATCTGATCGGCAGCACGATGGACTGGGTGGAGGATGATTTTTCCGCCGGTTTCGTCTTTGCCAATCCCAATGCCAAGGGTGCCTGCGGCTGCGGTGAGAGCTTTACGGTCTGAACGCGGCTCAGATATCCAAAATTCCGTCACCCCGGCCCCCGAGCCGGGGTCCAGCTTTGGCTGTTCGGTAACCGCAGGATACAGCTGGACCCCGGGTCAAGCCCGGGGTGACGACGGATCCGGTGCCCTGTCGTTTCGGGCAATGTGCGGGCCGCTGCGCAACCGCTTTGCCAGCCCTTTTCCCGCTTATGAATCAGATCCGTTCAAAGGTAACGGGCAAGCCGTCCGCAGGCTTGGGGATCGGCCAGGCTTGCCATTCGGGGGCGTAGCCGGGTTCGAGGGTGATCCGGTTGGTGGTCAGCACATGGTGCAGGAAAATCTTGGCCTGCATATAGGCAAAGTGAAGCCCCAGGCACATGTGCGCACCGCCGCCAAAGGGGACCCAGGCATATTTGTGCCGCGCGCGCACTGCTTCGGGTGCAAAGCGCATGGGATCGAATTTTTCCGGGTCGGGGAAATATTCTTCCATATGGTGGGTATAGTTGACGTTGATGCCCACGGGCGTGCCCGCAGGGATGCGGTAGCCGCCAAATTCAAACGCCTTGAGCGCGCGGCGCGGAATGCTGGGCACCGGCGGAATCAGGCGCAGGCTTTCCTTGAACGCCATTTCAGTCAGCTCCAGCTCACCCAGTGCATTGTGGCCAATCCCCTGCCCCGCCGGCGCGACCGCCAGCATTTCGGCGCGCAGCCGATCCTGCCATTCGGGATTCTGGGCGAGCAGCCAGACGAGCGACGTCACCGACGAGGTGATGGTGTCATGCGCGGCCATCATCAGGAAATTCATATGATCGACAATGGCGTCCACCGACAGATATTGGCCATTTTCGTCGGTCGCCTTGCAGATCTGCGTAAAAATATCCTCGCCATCGGAGGCCCGCCGCACCTCGACCATGGGCGAGAAATAGCCAATGAGATAGTTGCGCCCCGCGACCCCGCGCCCCATGGCAGTGAAGGGCAGGGGTTTGCGCACAAAGCCAACCGACGCCTGGACCATGTCGACAAAGGCCTGGTTGATCTTGTCGGCCTCTGGCCCCCAGGGGATGCCCAGAAAGCTGGTCGCCGCAAGGTCCAGCGTCAATTGCTTGATGGCGGGGTAGAAAAGGAATGTCGTCCCGGACCATTGCGCCACCCGGCTGGCAATGCCCTCGTTCAGCGCATCGGCATATAGCCGCATCGGTTCGGGTTTGAACGCGACCGACAGCACCCGGCGGTCGGCCCGGTGCTTTTCAAAATCCATCAACATCAACCCGCGCGGGAACAACAGGTTGAGCACCGGGCCCCAGCCCTGTTCGGACGAGAAAATCTTGTCGCGGTCGAACAGCACCAGCTCATTCGCCTCGGCCCCGACCAGCTGGACCGCGCGCCCGCCAAAGGCCCTGTTGCGATACACCTTGCCATAGGTCGCGACCATGCGCCGCTGAAACCCCAAGGGGTCGCTGAGCATCCGCAGCGTATTGCCAACAATCGGGCTGCCGTCCTCGCCCGGAATGTCGTCCAGCGTCGATGGCGGCGGCAACGGCATCCAGTGCGGTTCAAATTCGGCGCGCAGGGGGTTGAAGCTGGTGGCCTTGGCAGGGGCATTCATGGCGGCAAACTCTCCATCGTCGCGATTGCGGTGGCGCAATGGCTATGCGGTTACTGACAATGATGCAAGTAAGCATTTCCGCCGCCCGTCCGTTCCCCATTCATCCGCAATTCAAGCCGCGCCGTGCAATTGCGGCGGCAGATGGTTGGCGGCCGTGCGACTCGGTGCCGTTGTTGGGAAAAGACCAGGACATGAAATCGCCACACGCCTTGCGCAACCTTTCGCTTGCTGCCCTTGCCAGCCTGTCGCTGGGCGGCTGCTATTATGGCGATGTCTATGGTGCCAGCTATGCCGATGCCGACTGTTCGGTGCGCTATGGCGACAGCTATTGGTCGCGCGATCCCTATGCCTATGACGACGGCTATTATGGCTATGATTGCTATGATGGGGCCGATTACCGGGCGGGTTTCTTGCAGATCGGCTTTGACGGTGGCTGGTATCAACAGCTTTATTACCCCGGCTATGGCCTGGTCCTGTTTGACCGCTATGGCCGTCGCCATGCCATGAGCCATGAATATCTGAGCTATTGGGGTGGCCGCCGGGCGTGGTGGAAGCATCATGGTCATCGCGGCGGTCATCGGAATGACTGGCGGCGCGGCGATGGCCGTCATGACGGGCGGCACGACGGGCGGCGTCCCGGGCGCGGCTATGGCCAGGGCGCGGGTGCGGCCCCGCCGCCGCCGGGGGTGCAAAATGGCTGGAACAATGGGCCAGCCGCACTGCCGACCCCCCGCGAACGGCCCCGCAGCGAAGGCTGGCGCGGGCGGCCGCGCAATGATGCGGTCGGCAATGCCGTGCCTCCGATCGGCAATCCGGGCAATGTCGCCAGTCCCGGCAATGATGCTGCCTCGCCGCCGCCGCCCGCCATGCGCCCGCGCCGCGGCGGGGCCAATGGCTGGACCGGCAATGGCAATTGGTCACCACCGCCCGCCGCCGCGCAGCCGCCAGTCCCTTACACGCCGCCGGTCAGCTATACGCCGCCGCCAGCGGCCGAACCCGTGCGCCCGGCGCGGATGCCGCGCTATAGCCCGCCGACCATAGGCAATAGCGGCGTGACCGATGTTCCGGTTCAGCCGCGACCCGCGCCGCCTCAGGCCGCGCCGCGCATGCCCGCCGCGCCGCGTTATGTGCCGACCGAAAGCTACACGCCGCCGCCACCGCCCGCTGTGCGGAGCGAAGCACCCAGCCGCGACCATGGCGGCCCAATCCGCGAGGATTAGGCCGCACGCGGCTGGGTGGCCGCAGGTGCGAGGCGATCAACCGACCTAACGCAGCATTGCCCTAAACAGGCTTTGACCGTTCGTCGGCGACCATATCCTCGGCCAGCTCCAGCCCGCGCGCGCCGCCGTGGACGGTCTGCGTCGGGGCCTTGGGCTGGCCGCCACTCTCTGGCTCTTCTACCTCCAGCATCCCCTCCCATTTGGTGATGACGCTAGTGGCGACCGCATTGCCGACGACATTGGTGGCGGTGCGGCCCATGTCGAGGAACTGGTCAATGGCCAGGATGAGCGCGACGCCCTCAACGGGCAAGTCGAACATCGCCAGCGTGCCGGTGATGACAACCAGCGACGCGCGCGGCACCGCCGCCACACCCTTTGACGAGATCATCAAGGTGAGCAGGATCAAAATCTGCGTCCCGATGTCCAGCGGGATGCCATAGGCCTGCGCGATGAAGATCGTCGCAAAGCTCATATACATCATCGACCCGTCAAGGTTGAAGCTGTAGCCGAGCGGCAGCATGAAGCCCGAAATGCGGCGCGGAACGCCGAACCGGTCGAGCTGTTCAAACAGCTTGGGCAGTGCGGCTTCGGACGATGCGGTGGAAAAGGCAATCAGCATCGGTTCGCGGATATAGCGGATCAGCGTCCAGATCCGCCGCCCCAGGAACAGCGCGCCAATCGACAGCAATATGGCCCACAAAATGCCCAGCGACAGGTAAAATTCCAGCACCAGCGTGGCATAGGTCTGCAAAATCCCCAGCCCGCTTTTCGCGACGACCGCCGCCAGCGCGCCGAACACGGCAAAGGGGGCAAAGCGCATCACATAATGGGTAATTTGCAGCATCATTTCGGCGAGCGCGTCGGCCCCGCGCACCAACGGCGCGCCCTTTTCCCCCAGCGCCGACAGCGCGACCCCGGCGAACAGCGAAAAGACCAAAATCTGCAGAATATTGTTGGTCGCCATCGCATCGATGGCATTTTTGGGGAAGATTGAAAGGATGAATTCCCAGAAATCCAGCTTCTTTACCTCGCCGATGGACCCAGCCGCAGACGCGACCGTGTCGACCGGCGCGCCGACGCCGGGCTGGAACAGATTGACCATCAACAAACCCAGCCCAATCGAGATAAAGCTGGCGATGATGAACCAGATGATCGCGCGGGTGCCGATCCGTCCCAGCGCGCTGCTGTCGCCCATATGCGCAATGCCGACGACGATGGTGGACAGGATGAGCGGGGCCACCAGCAATTTGATGAGGTTCAGAAATATGTCCGACAAGAGCTTGAAACTCTTGGACATCGCAACAAAGGCATCGCTGTCCGCGGGCAGGCTGATGTGCAGGATATAGCCCGCCACCACGCCCAGGATCATCCCGGCCAGAATATACCAGGTCAATTTCTTATCCATGCGCCCGTCCCGTCCCCTTGTTTGTCATTGCGCGCGCAGCGAAGCAATCCAGAGCGGTTTGCGCAAGTGCTGGATTGCCTTGCTGCGTTCGCCATGACGTAGCTGGCAAAATGTTGGTCGTCACCCGCATTGGGCGCGGTGCAGCAATTTCTGATCGGCCAGCACCAGCGCCATCATCGCCGCAACCACCGGCGCCCCGCGAATGCCGACGCAGGGGTCATGCCGTCCCTTGGTCACAATGTCGGTCGCGTCGCCGCTGCGGGTGATGGTTTCGACGGGCGTCAGGATGCTGCTGGTGGGTTTGAAGGCAACCCGCACCACCACCGGCTGTCCCGTTGAAATGCCGCCCGCGATCCCGCCGCTGTTGTTGCTCAGAAATTCGGGGCGGTTGCTGCCGTCCTGCGCGGGGCGCATCCGGTCGGCATTATCCTCTCCGCGAAGCGCGGCGGCGGCAAAGCCTGCGCCAATTTCCACACCCTTGACGGCGTTGATGCCCATCATCGCATGCGCCAGTTCGGCGTCCAGCTTGGCATAGAGCGGCGCGCCCCAGCCCGCAGGGACGCCCGTCGCCGCACATTCGATGACCGCGCCCAGCGAACTGCCCGCCAGCCGCGCCTCGTCCACCAGCTTTTCCCACCGCTGCGCCGCGACCGGGTCGGGACAGAAAAAGGGATTGCGATCAACCTCTTCCAAATCAAAATTGTCACGGTCTATCGCATCGCCGCCGATTTCGGCGACCCAGGCATGGATCCGCACTTCGGGGATGACGAGGCGGGCAACCGCCCCCGCCGCGACGCGTGACGCGGTTTCACGGGCGCTCGACCGTCCGCCGCCGCGATAATCGCGAAAGCCATATTTGGCGTCATAGGCATAATCGGCATGGCCGGGGCGATAGGCCTGCGCAACGTCCGCATAGTCCTTGGACCGCTGGTCAACATTGTCGATCATCAAGGCGATCGGCGTGCCCGTGGTCCGCCCGTCAAACACGCCGGACAGGATGCGCACTGCGTCCGGCTCCTGCCGCTGGGTCGTATATTTGCTGGTGCCGGGGCGACGCTTGTCGAGGAAAGGCTGAATATCCTCGGCGCTCAGCGCCAGTCCGGGCGGGCAGCCATCGACAACCGCGCCAATCGCCGGGCCATGGCTTTCCCCCCAGGTGGTGAAGCGCAACAAATGGCCGAAGCTGTTGACCGACATGGCGTCCTAACGCGAAAAGGCGGCGGCATAGTCCGCGCGCCCGCTTTTGGGGATTTGCAGGCTTTTGTCCAGCAGCAGCGCCATGAAATGTGGCCCGGCATAGGGCGAGGCAAAGGGCGTTGCCGCCGCTGCCGAAAAACCAAAGCGGGGATAATAGGCCGGATAGCCAAGCACGAAACAGATTTGCACGCCTTCGACCGCTAGCTGCGCCAGCCCCGCCTTGATGAGCGCAGCGCCAATCCCCCGGCCCTGGAGGTGCGGCAATACGGCCACGGGTGCTAGCGCCGCACCGCGCCAGCGCACGCCGTCGGCCTGCACGTCCATCGCGCTGAACAGCGCATGGCCTACGGGCTCGCCCCTGTCCCAGGCCAGCAGCGAGACCACCACCGCGCCATCGTCGGTCAAGCGGCGAACCAGCTCGGCCTCACCATGATGGCCAAGCGCGCTGGCGGCAAAGGCGGCGTGGACAATGGCCGCAATGGCCGCACCATCCCCAGCGGCGGCGGACCGCACGGCAATCATGTCGCCGCTCACTTCTTTGCCGACCATCCCGCCAGTTCAATCCCCAGCCGCGCGCGCAGCCAGCGCAGCACGATCACGGCCATGCCAAGCCCGGCGATGCGGCCTTCGGTTGTCATGCCAAAGCCTTCCCCGATCCGGCCGCCATAGACAAAGGCTGCGCACATGATCGCAAAGGCACCCAGGGAAAAGACAGCATCCATGATCGGCGGCAATCCCTCGCGATAGGCGCGGGCGTGCGCATAGCCATAAAGGGCGACGATCAGGCCGATGACCGCAATCAGCAGCAGCTTGGCGAAATCCGGTGGCATCATCATACAAGCGCGATGTCCGGGGCATCTTCCTGTTTCATGCCCACGGTATGATAGCCCGCATCAACATGGTGGGTTTCGCCCGTCACCCCGCTCGCCAGGTCGCTGAGCAGGTAAAGGGCGGAGCCGCCGACATCGCCAATGGTCACGTTGCGGCGCAACGGGGCATTATGTTCGTTCCATTTCAGGATCAGGCGGAAATCGCCAATACCCGACGCGGCGAGCGTCTTGATGGGGCCCGCCGAAATGGCGTTCACCCGCACTCCCTGCGGCCCAAAATCATTGGCGAGATATTTGACGCTCGCCTCCAGCGCCGCCTTGGCCACGCCCATGACGTTATAATGGGGGATGACCTTTTCCGCGCCATAATAGGACAGGGTCAGCATAGCCCCGCCGTCCGGCATCATCGCCGCAGCGCGCTTTGCCACGGCGGTGAAGCTGAACACGCTGATGTTCATCGTCATCAGGAAATCATCGAGCGTGACATCGGCATATTTGCCGCGCAGCGCCTCTTTGTTCGTATAGCCGATCGCGTGAACGATGAAATCGATGGTCGGCCAGCGCGCGGCGAGCGTCGCAAACGCCTTGTCGAGCTCCGCCTCGGTCGACACATCGCAATCGATCAGGAAATCGCAGCCCAGCTGATCGGCCAGCGGCCGCACGCGCTTTTCCATCACCTCGCCCTGATAGCTGATGGCGAGTTCCGCGCCCTGGGCATGCAATGCCTGGGCGATGCCCCACGCCAGCGACTTGTCATTGGCCAGGCCCATGATCAACCCGCGTTTCCCCTGCATCAATCCGTTCATAGCGGTTCCACTTCCGTCCGTTCGGCGTCGGCCTGCTGCGCCAGCGCCGCATTAATCTCTGCCCCCATGACCAGCCCCAGGCCCACGACATAGAAAAACAACAGGGTGACCATCACCCCGGCCAGGCTGCCATAGGTCAGGTCATAGCTGAACATATAGGCGAGCGCCAAGGGCAGCGCCCACAGCGTTGCCACCCACCACAGCGCGGTCAGCAAGGCCCCCGGCCATTTGGGATAGCGCCGCCCCTTGTAGCGCGCCGGGGTGAGCGAGAGGAACAAGAGGTAAATCGCCAGAAACATGCCCAGCAGGGGCACATAGCGCGACAGGCCAAAATCACCGAACAGCGCGCCCAGCTGTGGCGCGGCGCGGTCAATGAATTCGTCGAGCCCCACCAGCAACACTTCGGCCGCGAAGGAGAGCATCATCAGCAGCACGGCCCCGACGATCAGGCCAATGGACGCCAGCCGATAGTGCCAGAAACTGCGTTCATATTGGGTCCGATAGGCGCGGCGCAAAATGTCGCGCACCGTTTCGATCAGGCTGCCGACGGTCCACAGGCCGACGATGGCACCAATCCACAGCAAATTGCCCGTCCGCGCCGACAGCACCGCTGCCAGCGGTTCGCGCACCACCGCTGCGACCCCCGCGGGCATGGTCGCCAGCACCACCTCCACCGCCTCGCGCCCCGCTTCACCCTGTCCCAACAACCCGGCAATCGCCGCCGCCGTGATGAAGAATGGGAAGAGCGCGATCAGCGACAAATAGGCCAAATTGCCCGCGTGCATGAACCCGTCATTATAGGTGCCCAGCACCGCCCGGTGCAGCACTGCAAACAGCCAGCGGTCCGGCCCCACCGCTCGCCGCCACCACGCGCGAACGCGGCCCGCCAGCTGGGGTTCAGCCATTCATCCCCGCGCGCGGATCATGCGCGCTGGACCAGCCCGCCGCAAACGCCGCCAGCGCCGCATCATCGGGCGGCAGATCGACCATCAGGCGCACCAGCTGATCACCGCGCCCGCCGCCCTTGTTGCTCCACCCCTTGCCTTTCAGCCGCATGACCTTGCCCGATGTCGAACCGGGCGGGATGGACAGCAGCACGGGGCCGTCAACGGTGGGCACCTTGACCTTGCCGCCCAGCACTGCCTCGCGCAGCGTGATCGGCAAATCGATGCGGATGTGGGTGCCGTCGCGGACAAAATGGGGATGGTCGCGCACCTCGATGGTCACAATGGCATCGCCCGTGCCGCCGGGACCCGCCTGCCCCTTGCCAGCCAGCCGCATCTGCGCGCCGGTTTCCACCCCCGCCGGCAGTTTCAGATCGATGGTCGTCCCGTCGACCAGCGTGATCCGCTGCGGCGTTAGCGCGGCGGCGTCGACAAAGGAAACCGCAAGGCGATAGGGGATATTCGCGCCCTTGGGCGGCGGCGCACTGCGCGCCCCGCCAAAGGGGCCGCCGCCCCGCCCGCCGCCGAACAGGTCGGAAAACAGGTCCGAAAAATCGACGCCTTCGCCGCCAAAGCCGCCGCTGCCGCGCGGATCACCGCGAAAGCCGCCGCGTCCGCCGCCGCCCCCGCCGCCATAGCCAAAGGGCATGGCCGGATTGCCATCGGCATCAATTTCCCCGCGGTCAAATTGCGCGCGCTTGGCCTTGTCACTCAGCAGGTCATAGGCGCGCGTCACGTCGGAGAAGCGGTCGGCCGCCCGGGGATTGTCCTTGTTCGCATCGGGATGCAGCTGCTTGGCGAGCTTGCGATAGGCCGATTTAATCTCGGCCTCGCTCGCGCCGCGCGCCACTCCCAGCGTCTGATAAGGGTCGTTCGCCATGCGCCCTAGCTAGGGAGACATTGCGCCAGCGACAAGCGGGTTGATGGCGCAGCCCCGTCGGCCTAGGGGCATGGCGATGCGCGACGATCCCTTTGCCCTGTTTGATCAATGGTTCGCGGCGGCCACCGCAGCCGAGCCCAATGATCCCAACGCCATGGCCGTGGCCACCGTCGATCCCGATGGCCGCCCGTCGGTGCGCATGGTGCTGCTGAAAGGGCATGATGCGCGCGGATTTGTCTTTTACACCAATTTTGAAAGCCGCAAGGGCCAGGCCCTGCTGGCCAATCCGCATGCCGCCTTGCTGTTCCATTGGAAAAGCCTGCGCCGCCAGATCCGGATCGAGGGGCCCGTCGCCCCCGTCAGCGATGCCGAGGCCGATGCCTATTTCGCGTCCCGCCCGCGCGATTCGCGGATCGGCGCCTGGGCTTCGGACCAGTCCCGCCCGCTGCCCAGCCGCGCCCATTTCCTGAAACGCGTGGCCGAATTTGGCGTGCGCCACGCCGTGGGCGCGGTGCCGCGCCCGCCGCACTGGTCAGGATTCCGCATCACGCCCGAACGGTTTGAATTTTGGCAGGACCAGGATTTCCGCCTGCACGAACGGCGATTGTTCACGCGCAACGACGCCGGATGGGACGAAGGGTTGCTGTTTCCCTGAGCTTTCCTCTCTGAAAAACCGCCTGCCCTGAGCTTGTCGGACTCGAAGAGGGCGCGGAGCGCCAGCGGCCGTTCTTGCCTTCGGCAATGGACACGGAAAAACAGTCCTTCGACAAGCTCAGGACGGGCGGAGTGAGTGAAGCGGAAAACGCGCTTACAACCCCGCCACAATCTGGCGCAGCTGTTCGCGGACATTGGGCAATTGCGTGTCATCGCGCGAAATGCCCAGCCGCACAACGGTCAACCGCTGCGACGGGGACACGATGATGAACTGCCCCTGATGCCCCAGACAGGCGAACAGGTCGTTGGGCCCGCGCTGCGGCCACAGCGCCGCCCCTGCCCCCACCGGTCGCCGCCGGTTGAGCCAGATGTGCCCGCCATAGCCTGCATCGGTCGGCGACGGGGCGAGCATGAAGTCAATCCAGCTTTCGGGCAAAATCCGTTGATCGCCCACCACGCCGCGCAGCCGCAGCAATTCGCCGAATTTGGCATAATCGCGCGCCGTTGCGTGCATGATGGAACCGCCGATCATCGTTCCCGCCGCGTCGAATTCGGGGGTAAGGCTGCGCATCCCTGCCGGTTCGGCGAGTCGCCCGCGCAGATAGTCCAGCACGGCATCGCGCCGCGCCGTCGGGGTGCCGCCCGGGGCCAATGTCTCGGCAATGATGTCGGACAGGATGACGCTGGTCGCCGAGCTGTAGTTGAACCGTTCGCCGGCCTTTGCCACGGCGGGTTTGGCGGTGGCCATCGCGGCCATATTGGCGGCGCCATCGCCAAACAACATCGCCACCGTATCGGCATTCCACGCCGGATCACCCGCTTCGACATGGTCGAGCCCGTCGGCCATATGCAACAGGTGGCGCAGCGTGATGGAGCCGCGCGGATCGCCGCTGCGCTGCCAGGCCGCAACTGGCGCCGGGGCATCGAGCGCCAGCCGCCCATCGGCCACCAGCAGGCCAACAACTGCCGCCGTGATGCTTTTGGCCATCGACCAGCTGATGAGCTTGCTGCCCGCATCATAGCCCGGGCCATAACGCTGATAAATCAGCTTGCCATCGCGCAGGATGAGGAGCGCGCGCGTCTCCCCCATGGCCGCGCGGTCGGTGAACAGCGCATCGATGGCGGGCTTGACCGGCGCGACCTCGGGCCAGCTGCTGGTGGGCGGCGGCACGTCCGATTGGACGGGCAACGATATCGTCGCGGTGGCCAACCCCAGCACCGCGCTTGCAGCCAAGATGATTTTGCGGTTCATGGGGACATGGATAGCAACATCCCCGCCCGCGAAACAGCCCCGACGTCGCCGCCGGTTCCGCCGCCTGCCCCGCCGCCGGTCGCGGCGCGCCCGCGCCGCTATTGGCCATGGGCCATGCTGGCGCTCCTCGTTGCCGCTGCGGTCTGGCAATATCCTGCGCTCAAGGCGCAGGCAGAGGCCGGGTCGGCCTATGCCGCGCGGATCGGTTGCTCGTGCCGCTATGTGCAGGGACGGCCACTCGACAGCTGCACCACCGATTTTGAACCGGGGATGGAAATCGTCTCGATCAGCGACGATCCCGCGACGCGCACCGTGACCGGATCGGTGCCCCTGCTCGCCAGCCGGTCCGCGCGCTTTGCCGGCGCAAGCGGCTGTCTGCTCGTGGCGGAATAGCGGGGGGCTATATTGGGGGACAGTCCCTGAAGGGACAGTCCCCGTGGCCCAATTCAGCCGGGGACTGTCCCTTCAGGGACTGTCCCCGAATGCCCCCGAAAGAAAGCCATCCATTGCCGCATTGACGGCATCGGGGGCCTGCCAGGTCACAAAATGGCCGCAGCCATGGATGGGCACGAGCGTCAGGTTCGGCACCATCGCGTCAATGCCGTCGAGATTGGCCGGCGGCAGCGCAAGGTCCGCCATCGCCCAGATGAGCAGCGTCGGGATGTGCAATTGTGGAAAATCGCCCAGCATCATGGGCGGGAGCGCGGCGGCCTCCCCCATGGCCGGGACATAGAGCGGCGTCGCGCGATACCAGTTGAGCATGGCAATGGCGCGCGCGCCATCGGCCCACTCGGCGTGGAGCGCGGCCCGCTCGCAAGGCTCCATCCGTTCGCTGTCCTGCCAGCGGGTGACTTTCGCCAGAAACGGCCCCAGCCCATGGGCGCGGATGTCATCATCGTGCCGGATATCACGAAACGCGCGGATATATTGGCTCGCCGCACGCTGCTCCGCATTGTCGATCAACAGCCGCTGAAAAATCATCGGGTGCGGCGCATTGGCCAAAATGGCGCGCACCACTCGGCCCGCCCAGGCCGGGTCCGGCGCGCCCGGCTGGCCATTCAGCGCGACGCTCCACGCAATCGCGCCGCCCCAGTCATGACCGATTATGGTAAAGCGGTCGATGCCCAGCGCGTCGGCGAGCGCAAACACATCGGCGGTAATCTTGTCGGCGCTGTAATCGCTGACCAGCGGCGGCTTCGACGACCCGCCATAGCCGCGCTGGTCGGGCGCGATGCAGTAAAAGCGATCCGCCAGATGCGCGACCTGATGCCGCCAGGTGCGATGGTTTTCCGGAAATCCATGGAGGAAGATGAGCGGCGGATGCGCCGCGTCACCCGCCGTCCAGACATCAAGGGTCACGCCCGTGGCGAGGGCCAGTTGCTGATATGTCGGTTCCACCAAAAGGTCCTTTGCGAAAATGGCCGAAAACTGCGCAACTTCACTCACGATCGTCGCCAATGGGCAGCATGAACACCCCTGCGACAGGCGCGGCGAACAGGCCGCCACACTTGCTCACCGACAGCAAGATTTCTTACATTTCAATGGATTTCTGACGCGCCGGTTCATTCGCTGCGCGTCAATGGCACCTCAGGGATGGGGATGAATTCCTCCTCATCGCCCGGCACGATGGGAAAGCGCCCGGCTTTCCAGTCTGCCTTGGCCTGGTTGATGCGGTCGCGGTCGCTGCTGACGAAATTCCACCAGACATGGCGTTTGGTGGCGAATGCCTCACCGCCGAGCAGCATCACGCGCGCGTCAGTGGTGGCGGTCAGGGTCATTGGGATGCCGGGGGCGAGAATGTGGAGGCTGTGGCGGTCGAGCGGTTGGCCGTCCAGCCGGGCGTCGCCAACCGCGACGAGCACCGCGCGCTCGTCGGCTTCGGCAGCAATCGGGATGCTGCTGCCCGCCGACATTGCGATGTCCGCATAGATGGTCGCGGCGTGCTGCGTGGTCGGCGCGCTGGCGCCCCACAGGTCGCCCATGATGACGGTGGCGCGGACGCCGTCGCCCGTTACCACCGGCAAATCACTCGCAGCGAAATGTTCGAACGCTGGGTCGATTTCCTCTTTGCCATCGGGGAGCGCGAGCCAGGTCTGCATCCCCGAAATGGGCGAGCCGCTGGCGCGTTCGGCGGCGGGGGTTCGCTCGCTGTGGACGATCCCGCGCCCGGCGGTCATCAGGTTCAGTGCACCAGGGCGAATGACAGCGTGCGTGCCCAGGCTGTCGCGATGCTCGATCGCGCCGTCGAACAAATAGGTGACGGTGGCGAGGTTGATGTGCGGATGCGGGCGCACATCCATCCCCGCACCAACATCGAAATGTGCCGGGCCAAATTGATCAACGAAGATGAAAGGACCAACCATGGTGCGCGGGCGCGAGGGCAAAGTGCGCCGCACCGCAAACGCGCCCAGATCATGCGTTGTGGGCGTGATGGTAATCAGGTCGGTCACAGTCGCGCCAATTCGGTCTTGGTCTTTTCGGTCACGACATTGCCGGTGTTAATAGTGGTTTTCGGTTCGAGTAGCACGACATGGCATTCTCCGCCGATGGCTTCGGGGCAATGTTCGGTACCCCTGGGGATGATGATATACTCGCCGGGATGCACATCAATATCGCCGGTGCGCAGGCCCATGCGCATTACCCCCGAAATAACGAGGAACAACTCGTCTTCATGTTCATGGTGGTGCCAGTCAAATTTGCCAGCAAATTTGGCGAGCTTGACCTGGGAATCGTTGATGTCCCCGCCGACATGCGGGCTCCAATAGTCAGCAAAGCTGGCAAAGGCTTGGGAGAGATTTACCTTGGCGATGGTCATTGGGCCTCCTGTGGCGTTTCGGTTTTCATGGCAAGCGCGTGAACGCGATTGCCGGGGATGTCGCCCAAGGCCGCATTGACCGCGCGCTGGCGGGCGACGCGGTTCAGCCCGGCAAATCCGTCCCAGATGATGTGCAGGCTGAAATGCGATTCGCCCGAGCCGTCGTCACCGCTGTGGCCATGGTGGGCGGCGCTGTCATTGGTCAGCGCGATGACCGCGCCCGGGAAAGCGGCGGCGAGCAGGCCTTCCATCTCTTGCTGGGCCGGACCTTTGTGCATCTGTTTTCCCCTTTACCGCCTGCCCCGAGCTTGTCGAAGGGCCGTTCTTTTCTTAATTGGCTTCTAAGGGGAAGGACGGTCCTTCGACAAGCTCAGGAGGGACGGTTTAAGGAGAATATGGCGCGCATCCCCCATCCTTCGCGCCTGCATGGCCGTGTGCCGCGTGACGAGCCCTGTGCCGTCCCTGGATGCCCGCACGGGGGCGAATTTCGCGCGCCTTCGGGGCATCGGCCCAGCCAGGATGGGCCGCCCGCCTATCGCTGGCTGTGCCTTGACCATGTGCGCGAATTTAACGCGCGCTATGATTATTTCGCCGGCATGAGCGCCGACCAGATTTACGCCGCACAATCGCCCACCCATGGCTGGGAAAGCGAAAGCCGGGCCTTTCGCGCCGCGGGCAGCGCCGATCTGCCGCCGCGCTGGGCCGATTTCAAGGATCCGATTGACGCGCTGGGCGCCCGCTTTCGCCAGCGCATGGACGAAGCCAAGCGCGAGGCGCAGGACCGGGCGCGCGGCATCAGCCCGGATCAGCGGCGCGCCTTTGCCACGCTGGAACTGGAAGCGGGGGCGAGCCGCCGTGACATTCGTTCGGCCTATTCGCGGCTGGTGCGCCGGTTTCACCCCGATCGCAACGGCGGCGACCGCCGTCACGAAGCGCGGCTTCAAGCCGTCATCGCGGCCTATACGCTGTTGAAAGACAGCGGATAAGTGATAGCCTGCCGGACATGCTGGAGTCGCTTCCTTTCTTGCTCGCCCCGCTGACGCTCGCCGCCGCCGCGACAGCGCAAACCCCTGCCCCTGCCCCAGCGCCCGATCTGGCGGGCGGGGACGGCACCGTCGCCGAAATCGTGGTGGAGGCCGGACGCGAGCGCGCGCATGTCTATCGCCGGATGATGAGCCGCGCGCGGCTTCAGGGTTATTTGCCGCGCTGGCACACGCCGCTGTGCCTGTTTCAATCGGGCATTACGGACACAGCGGCGAGCGCGCGTTTTGCCGCCCGGGTGCAAGAGGTGGCCACCGCCGTTGGCGCGCCGGTTGCCAAGGCGGGGTGTGAGAGCAATGTCGTCGTCGCGTGGACCAGCAATGGGCCGGGGCTGGCGCAGCAAATTTATCGCAAGCGCCCCCGGGTGCTCACCGATGTCGTCTATGATGCCAAGCATGAATTTCTGCGCGGCGACGCGGCAGTGCGATGGGTGCCGCGCGCCGATTTGCGCCCGCCCGTTGGCCGCCTGATCGGATCGGGCGGCGAAGCGGGCTTGACCATTGCCGGACAGGCCGGGCCCGCCATTGATGCGCCCGTGGTCATCGCCCGCGACGCCAGCCTGATCCGCGAGCCGGTGACGGCGGGCATGGCCAGCGTGCTGGTGATAATCGATATCGACCGCGCGGCGGGCACCAGCATCGACGCGCTGGCCGATCATGTCGCGCTGATTGCACTGTCGGGCGTGCCGATGGGCGGACGCGAACGGCAATTGCGCGGGGATGAGAGCATTTTGACGCTGTTTGAAGGGCCGGAAGGCGCGCCGATGGCCGGGCTGGCCGCAGCCGACCTTGCTTATCTGAAGGCGCTCTATTCCGCCAATCCGAACAAGCAGGAGTGGCGGCAGCGGGCTTCGCTGGCGGGCGCCGTCACCCGCGCCCTGGTGACCGAAGGGGATGCTGCGACCGCGCCCTGACCCACAGCGCTGCGCCCAAGGCCATTGACGGGGGCGGCACAGCCTGCTTTGCGCGAAGGGCTTCACTCCCTTCCCGCATGAGAAACGCGATGACCGACATTCCGAACGCTCAGGCCGTCCCCGGCGGCTCCACCCTGCTCGCCGCCCCCGATATCGAGGTCAGCGCCCGCGAGCTGTTTGGCGTGGACAGCGACATGATGGTCCCGGCTTTCAGCGAAGCCGACGAGCGCGTGCCCGACCGCGATGACAGCTATGTCTTTGATGGCGATACGACGCTCGCCATATTGGCGGGGTTCAAGCATAACCGCCGCGTGATGGTGCAGGGCTATCATGGCACCGGCAAATCGACCCACATCGAACAGGTGGCGGCGCGGCTGAACTGGCCGTGCATCCGCATCAACCTGGACGCGCATATCAGCCGCATTGACCTTGTCGGGCGCGACGCCATCGTGCTGCGCGATGGCAAACAGGTGACCGAGTTTCGGGAGGGGCTGCTCCCCTGGGCGCTGCAAACCCCGACCGCGCTGGTGTTCGACGAATATGACGCCGGCCGCCCCGACGTGATGTTCGTCATTCAGCGCGTGCTGGAGGCCGAAGGCAAGCTGACCCTGCTCGACCAGAATCGCGTGATCCGGCCCAACCCGCATTTCCGCCTCTTCGCCACCGCAAACACCGTCGGGCTGGGCGATACCAGCGGCCTGTATCACGGCACGCAGCAGATCAACCAGGGTCAGATGGACCGCTGGAATATCGTCGTCACGCTCAACTATCTGCCCGCGGCGGTGGAGGCCGAGGTGATTCTGGGCAAGGCCACGGGCGCGAGCGCCGATGTGGTCGCCAATATGGTGAAGGTCGCCGAACTGACGCGGCAGGGCTTTGTCGGCGGCGATATCTCGACCGTGATGAGCCCGCGCACCGTGATCAGCTGGGCGCAGAATGCGGCGATTTTCAATTCGGTCGGATTTGCCTTCCGCCTCTCGTTCCTCAACAAATGCGACGAGGCCGAACGGATGCTGGTCGCCGAATATTATCAGCGCGTGTTCGGCGAGGATTTGCCGGAAAGTGTTGTTGGGAAGGGATGACGGGGTTCGATCCGGACCGGTTGCTGGCGGCGCTGCCACGCCGAGACATAGTGGTGTTGCCCGCCAACACGGCGTTACCAAAGAGACGCTCCGTCAGCGACATGATGCCTTATAATGGGTTCACGGGGAAGGAACGGTTGCGCCCCTTTGAAATCTGGAAGTGGCTGGCAAAGCAGGCCGCTGTTCAGCAAGGTTCGTCATGCAATGTCTGTGGACGCTATGCGCGCGGTCAACATGCCGAGGACTACTACGCCCTCGAAAGCTGGATGGAGATATGTGATAGCTGCCATCAACGGCTTCACAAGAGGTTCGGCGATGATCGGCTTTGGCGGGCACGACTAGACGAAGCGCAGGTTGATGCATGCCATTGGGCCAGACTGATTTCCGCACAGCCTTTTGACCTTGCTACACTGCTCCGCAGCCGAGGGGCACGAGAACCAGACTATGCCGACTTCGTTATAGCGGCTTAACCCGCGTCGTTATCGCCGCCTGTGAGCAAATCACGCAATCCACCGTCACCCCGGCCACTGAGCCGGGGTCCCGCTTTTTCGCGAGTGGCTAAGCAGCGGTAGCGGACCCTCCGCTCGGGTCTGGGATTACGAAGTCATGGGAGGCGATCCTTGACCAGAGGTGGGCCCGCGCTTTTCACCCTTAATTCGCCATTTGGCGTTACAGCAGCGCCATGCCGTCGCTGACGACCTTCAAGCAATTGGGATTGGCGAGCAGTGCGTCCTATGCACTGGCGCGGCTCACTGCGCATGTGCGCGGGGCCGAATGGCACCGGGCCCATGTTGTGGCCATCCCGCGCAGCGGCATGCCGCCCATGCCGCGCCGCTTTACCGTGCGCCGCGTAACGCTGGCCGATCTGGCGGCGCAGCCCATCGACATTTCGCCGGAACAGCAGGCCGCGCGGCTGGCGCAGGGCATCGAATGCCTGGCCGCCTTCAATGCCGATGGCGCGCTCACCGGCGTGGTATGGCTGTGCGCGCATGGATGCAGCGAGGGGGACATTGCGCTGCACACCACGCCGCCGCCGGGCGCTGCATGGGACACGGGCATGTGGATTCACCCCGACCACCGGATGGGCCGGACGTTTCAGGCGTTGTGGGCCGCCGTCGGCGAATGGCTGGCGGCGCGCGGGCTGGCATGGAGCATCAGCGCCATTGCCGACTATAATGTTGCGTCGATGGGCGCGCACCGCCGCATGGGCCTGATCGTCATTGGCCAGATGGGCGGGCTGCGGCTGGGCCCGTGGCAATATGTCTGGGTGCGCGGCGGCCCGCGCGGCTGGGTCCGCGCGCCCCGCCGTCTGCGCTGGCGCGTGCCCGCCATGGCCGCGCTCACCGCGCCTGCCCCAAGCCACTGCCAAGACGCTTCCATCGCCGCTTAAGCTTCGGTAGGGCGGTGGCATGACTGCTCCCACCGCCCTCGACGATTTCAAGGCTGCCCTGTCCGGCGTGGCCCGGGCGGTGACGCGCGACGGGGATGTGGAGGTGGGCTTTACCGCCGACGCCCCGACCATCGTTGGCAAGACCATCAAGGTGCCGACCCCTTCGCGCGCCCTGCCCGCCGATCAGGTCGCCGAAGCGCGCGGCTTTGCCGATGGCATGGCGCTGCGCATCAAGCATCACAGCGTCGCTGTCCACGCCGCCGCGCGGCCCGCCGAGCCGGTGGCCGCCGCCGCCTTTGACGCGATGGAGCACGCGCGGGTGGAGGCGCTGGGCGCGCGCAACATGGCGGGAATGCGCGCCAACCTGTCGGCCAGCCTGGCGATGCGGGTGCGCAGCGACCCCATTGCCCGGGCGCGCAGCCGCGACGATGTGCCCGTGTCGACCGCCATTGAATTGCTGCTGCGCCAGGCGCTGACCGGTGACACCCCGCCGCCGGGTGCGCGCGAGGGGCTGGCGCATGTCGCCGACTGGATTGAAACGGGTGCCAGGGCCGATTTCGATGCCCTGGCGCTGCTGATCGACGACCAGCGCGCCTTTGCCGCCGCATCGCGGCTGGCGCTGGAGCATCTGAACCTGATCCAGCCCGACGAGCAGGTTGAAGCCGGCAATGAGGATGATGGCGAGGATCCGGAGGATCAGCCAGAGGATGAGGCCGCCGAGGACCAGAGCGACGATGGCGACGGCGGCGACGGCGATGTTGAAGCACGCGCCGAAATGGCGGGCGATGCCGCAGACGATGGCGACAGCGACCCCAATTTGGACGAGATCGACAGCGACGCCGACGGGGACATGGCGGAGGATGGCGAAGACGGCATGATGCCGGTGCGGCCCAACCGCCTGCCCGCCGACATTCCCGATTTCGACTATCGCCGCTTTACCGAAAAGCATGACGAGGTGGTGAGCGCGACCGACCTGTGCGACGCCGATGAACTGGCCCGCCTGCGCGGTTTCCTGGACCAGCAAATGGCGCATCTGCAAAGCGCGGTGACCAAATTGGCCAACCGCCTGCAACGCCGGTTGATGGCACAGCAAAATCGCGCGTGGGACTTTGACCAGGAAGAGGGCCTGCTGGACGCCGCGCGGCTGGCGCGCATTGTCGTCGCGCCGGGGCAATCGCTGTCCTACAAGGTCGAACGCGATACCGATTTCAAGGATACGGTCGTCACGCTGTTGATCGACAATTCGGGGTCGATGCGCGGCCGACCGATCAGCATCGCGGCCATTTCCGCCGACATCATGGCCCGCACGCTGGAACGCTGCGGGGTCAAGACCGAAATTCTGGGCTTTACCACCCGCACCTGGAAGGGCGGGCAAAGCCGCGAGGATTGGCTGGCGGCGGGGCGGCCACCGCACCCCGGACGGCTCAATGACCTGCGCCACATCATCTACAAGCCCGCCGACGAGCCCTATCGCCGCGCGCGCAAATCATTGGGGCTGATGATGCGCGAAGGGCTGCTGAAAGAAAATATCGACGGCGAGGCGCTGATGTGGGCGCACAGCCGCCTGCTCGCGCGGCCAGAGGATCGCCGCATCCTGATGATCATTTCCGACGGCGCGCCGGTTGACGACAGCACCCTGTCGGTCAACCACGGTGCCTATCTGGACCAGCATCTGCGCCAGGTGATTGACTGGATTGAAAAAAAATCGCCCGTCGAATTGTGCGCCATCGGGATCGGCCACGACGTCACCCGCTATTATGCGCGCGCCGTGACCATCATGGATGCCGAACAATTGGGCGGCACCATGGTGGAACAGCTGGCGGGGCTGTTCGACGCCGATTGAGCGACGGGCCGGGATGGAGACGCTTGCATGACCCTGAAATCCACCTACCCCCTCTATCTCAACAACCGCGCGGCGCAGCCGAACAGCGATCTTGCCGTCACCGACAAGTTCACGGGCAAGGTTGCGTTCCGCACCGCGCTGGCCACGCCCGACGTCATTGACGAAGCCATTGCGGGCACGGTGCGCGCCGCCGAGCCGATGGCGCGCATGGCGGCTTATGAACGCCAAGCGGTACTCGATCACTGCGTCCAGCGCTTTCGCGAACGCCGCGACGAACTGGCGCTGGCGCTGTGCATCGAGGCCGGCAAGCCGATCAATGATGCCGAGGGGGAGGTGACGCGGCTGATCGACACCTTCCGCATCGCGGCGGAGGAGGCAACGCGCATCTATGGCGAGGTGCAGCCGCTCGACATCTCCCCCCGCGCGCGCGGCTATCTGGGCATGTGGAAGCGGGTGCCGATCGGGCCGTGCAGCTTTATCTCGCCCTTCAACTTCCCGCTCAACCTTGCCGCGCACAAAATTGCGCCCGCCATCGCCATGGGCTGCCCCTTTGTCATGAAGCCCGCCTCGCTCACCCCGCTGGGCGCGATCATCATGGGCGAGGTGCTGGCCGAAACTGACCTGCCCGAGGGGGCGTTCAGCATCCTGCCTGCCAGCCGCGACGGCGCGGACCTGTTTACGACCGACGACCGGCTCAAGCTGTTGTCCTTCACGGGCTCGCCCGATGTCGGCTGGGCGCTTAAGGCGCGCGCCGGCAAGAAAAAGGTGGTGCTGGAACTGGGCGGCAATGCCGCCGTCGTGGTTGATGCCGACGCCGACTTGGACCATGCCCTCGACCGCATCATCTTTGGTGCCTTTTACCAGTCGGGCCAGTCGTGCATCGGCGTGCAGCGGATCATCATCCACGCGCAAATCTATGACCGGTTCCGCGACATGCTGGTCGCGCGGACGAAGGCGCTGGTCGCGGGCGACCCCCGGGATCGCAAGACCTTCATCGGCCCGATGATCTCGGAGAAAGAGGCGGCGCGGCTGAAAGGCTGGATCGACAGCGCGGTCGCGGGCGGCGCGCGGCTGCTGTGCGGCGGCGGGTGCGACGGCAATATGCTGGAGGCCACGCTGCTCGAAAATGTCGACCGCAGCGCCGATGCCTATCGCGAGGAAGCGTTCGGGCCGCTCGCCATCTTGTCGTCCTTCACCGACTGGGACGCCGCGCTCGCCGAGGTCAATGACAGCAAGTTCGGGCTGCAGGCCGGGCTGTTCACGCGCGACATCCACAAGGTGCTGGAGGCGTGGGACCATCTCGACGTCGGCGGCGTGTGCGTGAACGATGTGTCGAGCTTCCGCGTCGACAATATGCCCTATGGCGGGGTCAAGGACAGCGGGCTGGGCCGCGAGGGGGTGCGGTTTGCCATGGAAGATATGAGCGAGGTAAGGAACCTGCTGATTAGGCGGGTATAACGCGCGGGATCGCAGGTCATTCCCAACGAATGGTCGGCATGCCGTTCCCAGGTGTCCGAGCCTGAGGTAGAAACTGGGTGGGAAGCGAATGGTCTGTTCGCGCGAGGCGGCGGCAGTTAACAGGGCCGTTGAAACAGAATAGATAGGCCCAATGTCGTCGCCTGTCGAACATGCTCTGCATCATGTCCGCTCACTTGTTTCTGGGCTTCCAATGGCTGATGCCCTGCCGGTGACGTTGAATTTCCATCCCGACACGAGGGTTCAAGGCGGAATCACAATAGAGCATATTGCCCGCGAAGGTTTCTATAGGTCGCAATTTGAAACAGGGACCAGCAACGGTGGCGTTACCGCCCGTTCAGGCGGGGATCGGTGGACGTGGGAAAGCAGGATGTTCGGGGGCGCATATGATGAGGCCGATTCTGCATTGCGCCCAAAATACGGAGCCCTCAACTTTCAGCATCGCGCGTTCGGAGGGTCGCCACGCTTTGGGTCTTGTCACTTGCGCTTGCGCCCGCAAGTCCTTGCCCGAACAACTTTCTGCTATCCCGACAGTCATTTGAATCCGGACGCTTTCGGAGTCGTGGATCGCATGGCGCTAATTGATCTTGCCCAACAAAACGCGCTTGGGCTTGATCCAGTGCTCGACAATTACATCGAGGCCCATGTGCACGGACCGCTGCGCATCGACCAGGACGTTGAGGCGCTGGTGCTTGATCCGAGCTATCGCCACACTGCAATCGAGAAATGGGCAATGCGGCTGGGATGCGCCGTCGAATGGCATGACGGTTTCAGGTTACAGATTGATCGCCTGCTTGCTCACGAGGGATTCCGGCCCAAACCCGCGATCGACGCGATTTCTCGGCTTAAGATCAGCACGCCGGCGGACATTGGCAGAGTGCGAGACAATCAATTGGATTATCAGACGGCAAAATGGGTCTGGCATTGCATTGCTCGCTTTGGCTGGGACCACTGACAGCCACGCTGCTCAATCTGCAGGCAGTTAATGGGTCATGATCCTAATACCCCGCCGCTTGCCCGTCCTTGCGAAACTCGCTCGCGCCCCAGTACACGCCGGTCACCGGATCGCGCCAGATCGCCTGATAGCCGCCATAGGGGCCGACGCTGTATTTCACATTGTGGCCGCGCCGTTTGAGCTCCTCGGCGATTGCCGTGGGCACGCCGCTTTCGAGTTCCAGCACGCCGCCGTCGGTCATCGGTTTGCCACCTTCGGGGTCGGTTGAGCCGTCGTGGTGGAAGCGCGCGGCGTCGCCGGCGGCCTGCACGGTCATGCCGAAATCGACCATGTTGACGACAATCTGGGCATGACCCTGCGGCTGCATGCCGCCGCCCATCAGGCCGAAGGACATCAGCGGTTTGCCGTCCTTGGTGATGAAGGCAGGGATGATGGTGTGGAAGGGGCGTTTGCCCGGTTGCCATTCATTGGCGTGGCCGCGTTCGAGCGTGAATTGCGCGCCGCGATCCTGGAACATGAAGCCCAGCGTCGCGCCCTTGCCATCGTCAGGGATCAGGCCCGAGCCCATGCCGCGATAGTTGGATTGAATGAGGCTGACCATCATCCCGTCCTTGTCAGCGACGGTCATGTAGATGGTGTCCTTGCCCGCGCCGTCGATAGGCAGTCCCGGCATGTCGGTTAGCGCCGCCTTGTCCATCGCGATGGCGGCGCGCTGCCGCGCGGCGCGCTCCTTGCTTAGCAGTTCGGCGAGCGGGGTTTTGGCAAAGGCGGGGTCGGCATAGAAGCGCGCACGGTCGGCAAAGGCGGCCTTTTTTGCCTCCACAAACACATGCCAGAAATCGGCGGAACCGCGCCCCATGGCTTTCAGGTCATAGCCCTCCAATATGTTGAGCATTTGCAGCGCCGCGATGCCCTGGCCATTGGGGGGCAGTTCCCACACGTCATAGCCGCGGTAGTTGATCGCCACCGGGTCCACCCATTCGCTTTTATGCGCGGCAAAATCGGCGAGCCTGTGCGGCGCGCCGATGCGGCGGAAATAGCCGTCCATCGCGCGGGCCAGATCGCCCGTGTAAAAGGCATCGCGCCCGCCGCTGGCAATGGCCGCCAAGGTGCGCGCCAGATCGGGGTTCTTGAACAGCTCACCCTCCGCCGGGGCCTTGCCGCCGGGCAGAAAGACGCGGCGCATATTGGCCACTTCCTCGATCACGCCTTCCTTGTGCAGCGCCTCAAACCCCGCCGTATTGGTTTTCCAATAGCGGGCGATGAGTTCGGGCACAGGCGCACCCTGTTCGGCATAGCGGATGGTGGGGGCCAATATGTCGGGCATCGGCAGCTTGCCAAACCGGCCGTGCATCGCGAACCAGCCGTCGACGGTGCCCGGGATGGTGACCGACGCCGCACCCCAATCGGGAATGGTGCCGGCGGTATCGCGCTGTGACAGGGGTTTGCTTTTCACCCAGGCGCGAAACTGGTCCGCCGTCATGCCCATCGGCGCGCGGCCCGATGCGTTGAGCCCGTGCAGCTTGCCCGATTTGGGGTCCCAGATGATGGCGAACAGATCGCCGCCAATGCCGTTGCCCGTCGGCTCCAGCAGGCCCAGTGCGGCATTTCCCGCAATCGCCGCGTCCACCGCCGTCCCGCCCGCCTTCAATATGTCGAGCGCAATCTGGGTCGCCAGCGGATGGCTGGTCGCTACCATGCCGCTGGTGCCCAGCACCGCCGACCGGCTGGCGTGTGGCGCGCCCGAATAGCGGTCGCCCTGATCCTTCGGCGCGGGCTGCGGCACGGTTTGCGCCGCGACCGGGGTGATGATCAGCGATAGCGCTGTGACAAGAGCGATGGCCCGCATGTTCAAAACCCCCTAGCCCGCCAATCGTCATGCTGAACTTGTTTCAGCATAACAAACTACGCCGACGTGTTATGCTGAAACAAGTTCAGCATGACGAGGGGGTTTGGGCAAGCCGCAGCAGAAAATCAAAATGCCTTGCGCAAGCTGATTTCCACATAGCGGCCCTGCGGGTCGGTATAGCCCGGCTGGTAACGCAGCGGCACCGCACCGGCCCCATCGGTAATCTTGCGCTGCGCATCAAAGATATTGTCGACGACCAGCGCCAGGCGGAACCCCTTGAGCCAGGGGGCCGACTTCATGACGCCGGGCCGCGACCCGAAATCGATGAAGGTCCGCATGTTGAAGGTCGCCAGATCGGCAAAGCGCAGGTCGGTGCCGGTCAGGCCGCCGTCGACGCGGCTGCCGCTGTCATAGCGGCCCGAAAAGCGCATGCCGATGCCGTTTGAAAACACGCCGCCATCCAGCTCCAGCGCATGGCGCGCCGAACCGCCGCCGTCACCGATGGCCGACCCGTTCAAAAGGTCGATCTCCGGAATGCCCGGGCCAATCTGGATCACTTCGGTGAATTTGACCGTATGATAAAGCGACATTTGAATTCGGGTGCCGCCGCCAGGGCCGCCCATCATCATGCCCATGCCGCGGCCACCGCCACCACCGCGTCCAGCGCCTGGCGGGGGGCCGCCGCCTGGCCGAGGGCCTGCGCCAGCCCCGCCACCCGCGCCCGGGGGCGGGCCTCCTGCCCCGCGCGCGCCGACGCCGGGGGGCGGACCGCCACCGGCCCCGGGACCGCGCGGCGGCTGGCCAATGCTCTTGCCAAAATTGACGCCCCAGCGCAGCTGCTGCGTCTCGGTTCGGGCAAAATTGACGGGGCGCAGGTCAAGGCGCACCAGCCGCCCGCTGGCATCGCGCACGGCGCGGCCCGGAAAGGCCGCCTCGACCGCGCTGGTCAGCAAGGGGAAGGCGTTGGTCGTATCATCGCTGCGGTTGCGGTTGAACTGCGCCGACAGGTTCCAGTCCTGCCCCGGCTGAAAATTGATGCCAAAGCGCAGGTCGCGCCGCTGTTCGGCATTCAGCAGCGGATTGCCACCCGACACCGTTTCGATGAAGACGGTTTCGCCGCGCACGGCGTCAAAATAGGGAACCTGCGGCGTCACCAGCGGGGCCGCGCCCAGCTGCTGAATCCCCGGTGCCGCCTGATCGCTGGCATAGCCCGCCGTGAGCGTCAGGTTGCGCGCGGGCGACCAGTTAAGGCCCGCCCCCCACGACGTCAGCCCGGAAAAGTCAGACACGTCGCGATAGCCGACATTGCCGTTGAACCCGACCCGGCCAATATTGCCCACATCATAATCGGGGTCGAGCAAGGTCAGATTGACCGACGCCGCCGTGCCGAACACATCGCGCGCCAGATCGGTCGTGGTAACCGCCGCCGCCCGCTGCGACCGGCTGTCAAAGCGTTGCCCGTCATAATCGCCGCTAATGGTCGCGCGAATGGGGCCCGCCCAGCCCTCCGTCACCGTGCCCGACAGGGTGGCATTGCTCGCGAAAAATTGCTGGCTGCTGTCAAAGCGGTCGGCGCTGCCCGCCAGCCGGTCGGTGAAAATGCGCTGGTCGGCATCGCGATATGTGCCCGAAAGGACCCAGCGCCATTTGCCGATCATGCCATTGGCGCTGGACCCCAGCGACATCTGGCGATTGCGGCTGTCGCGCTCCAACGGGTCGGCAATCCCGCCCGCACCGGGGCCCAACAGGCTGAGGCTGTCGGTTTGTTCAAACCGCCCCGTGAAGGTCAGCGCCGTAATCTTGTCGAGCGAATATTGCAGGCTCATGTCGGCAATATAGCGGTCAAAGGCGGGCAAAAGGCTGCGCGCGACCGTATCCGCCGCGACGCCGCTGACCGGGACCAGATCGCGCTCCGCCTCGGTCAACAGGCTTTCGGTTTCATAGGTGGCGTTGAGGTTGAGCCGCGTTTTTTCCCCGATGCTGAGGAAATTATTGTCGAGTTCAAACCGGCTGCGCCCGCCCTGGGTATAGACGCCATATTCAGGGTCGATCGCCAGCTGGCGGAAATTGGGCTTGAGCACGAAATTGACCACCCGCTCTTCGGCGGCAAAGCCATATTGCAGCGCGACCTCTTCGGGGAACACCTCCACTTTGGCGATGGCGTCGGGGGGAATGTTGCGGATTTCCTGGAAACCCGACACGCGGCGCCCGTTGACCAGCACAATCGGCTGACCACCGCCGCGCCCGCGACCGGAGCGCGTTTGCGGGCTGAGCGCCTGGAGCAGTTCGCCCACCGACGTCGCGCCATAGCTGGCGATCGCCGCTTCATCGAGTTCGATTTCCACCGGTGTATCGGTCTCAAGCTGGCCCGCCAGCCGGGGCGCGGTGACGACAATTTCGCCGCCCCCGCCCAACTCGCCATCCGGTGCGTCCGGCGATGGGGCCGCTTCGGTCGCCGCGCGCTCTTCCTGCGTTGCCGGGGGCGCGGCGTCACCATCGCCGTCGGTCGCAGCAGTCAGCGGCATGGCGGCTAGCGCGGTCCCGGATAACAGCGCGATGGACAGCCGAGCCGCCGTGTTCAGTCGAAAATTCATGGGGAGAAACGGCCTTTTTTTGCTTTTGCTGCGCGCCAGCCGGTAAAGGGCAAACACCCGGACCGACGCTAGGTTCCCGCGTGTTGGCAGATAATTGTCGCAAAAACGTGGCAAGCATATGCCGCACGCCATCGCGGCCGCGCGCGCGCCCCGCCGCCGCTGGACTCGGCCGCACCCTTTGACTATCGCGCGGGCGATGACCGCTCAGCCTTCCGCACCCCGTTCGACCGACGCTGCCCCGCCCGAAACCGTCCTGATCGTCGACTTCGGCAGCCAGGTGACGCAGCTGATCGCCCGCCGCGTCCGCGAGGCTGGCGTTTACTGCGAAATCGCCCCCTTCAACGCCGCCGACCGGGCCTTTGCTCGGCTGCGGCCCAAGGGCGTCATCCTGTCCGGCGGCCCGGCATCGGTCACCAGCGACGGCAGCCCGCGAATTCCAGCGGTGATTCTGGACAGCGGCCTGCCCCTGCTGGCGATCTGCTATGGACAGCAGGTGCTGTGCACGCAGCTCGGCGGCACGGTCGAAGGCGGGCATGCCGCCGAATTTGGCCGCGCCGACGTGGAAATCCTGAAAAGCAGCCCGCTGTTTGCTGGGATTTGGGAGGTCGGCGGCCAATATCCGGTGTGGATGAGCCATGGCGACCGCGTCACCATCGCGCCCGAAGGCTTTGAGGTGATCGGGACATCGCCCAATGCGCCCTTTGCCATCTGTGTGGACGAGACGCGGCGCTATTACACCACCATGTTCCATCCAGAGGTGGTGCACACGCCCGATGGCGGGCGGCTGATCGCCAATTTCGTTCACGGCATTTGCGGGCTGGCGGGCGATTGGACCATGGCGGAATATCGCGCCACGAAAATTGCCGACATCCGCGCCCAGGTGGGCAGCGGGCGAGTCATCTGCGGCTTGTCGGGCGGCGTCGACAGCTCGGTTGCGGCCATCCTGATCCACGAGGCGGTGGGCGACCAGCTGACCTGTGTGTTCGTCGACCATGGCCTGTTGCGGCAGGGCGAGCGCGAACAGGTGGAGCGGCTGTTCCGCGACCATTATAACATCCCGCTGGTGGTGGTGGACGCCGAGGCGCGCTTCATGGCGGGCCTCGCCGGGGTGACCGATCCGGAGGCCAAGCGCAAATTCATCGGCGGCGAATTTATCGCGGTGTTCGAGGAAGAGGCCAAGCGGCTGGGCGGCGCCGATTTCCTGGCACAGGGCACGCTCTATCCCGATGTGATCGAAAGCGTGTCCTTCACTGGCGGGCCATCGGTGACGATCAAGAGCCACCATAATGTCGGCGGCCTGCCCGAGCGGATGAAGATGCAGCTTGTCGAACCCTTACGCGAATTGTTCAAGGACGAGGTGCGCGCGCTGGGCCGCGAATTGGGGCTGAACGACCTGTTCGTCGGCCGCCACCCCTTCCCCGGCCCGGGCCTGGCCATCCGCATCCCCGGCGAGGTAACGCGCGAACGCTGCGACATTTTGCGCAAAGCCGACGCCATTTACCTCGATGAAATCCGCAAAGCGGGGCTGTACGACGCCATTTGGCAGGCGTTTGCGGTGCTGCTTCCCGTGCGCACGGTCGGCGTGATGGGCGATCACCGCACCTATGACAGCGTTTGCGCACTGCGCGCGGTGACCAGCACCGACGGCATGACGGCGGACATCTACCCCTTTGACGCCGCCTTCCTGAGCCGCGTCGCCACCCGCATCATCAACGAGGTGCAGGGGATCAACCGGGTGGTCTATGATTTCACCAGCAAGCCGCCGGGCACGATCGAATGGGAATGACCCAGCGGGCCGCACGGCGATGATCTGGGAGCCGACCCGCGCTGCGGGGCTGGCGCGATTGCAGGCGTTCCTGCCCGACGCCGGGCGCGCCTATGCGGCGACCCGCAATGTCGATCTGGGGCCGGACGACCGGTCCAATGTGTCGGCGCTTTCGCCCTGGCTTCGCCGCCGGATGATCACCGAAGAGGAAGTGGTCGCCGCCGTGCTGAGCCGCCACAGCCAGGCGGCCGCCGAGAAATTTGTGCAGGAGGTGGCCTGGCGCACCTATTGGAAGGGCTGGCTGCAGCTGCGCCCCGCCATGCTCGACCGTTTTGACCGCGAACGCATCGCGCTGCGCGACCAATTGGCGCGCGACCGGGGGCTGGAGCGGCGCTATCGCAAGGCATGCGATGGCGCGACCGGCATTGCCTGTTTCGACGCCTGGGCCGAAGAGCTGCGCACCCTGGGCTGGCTGCACAACCATGCGCGCATGTGGTTTGCCAGCATCTGGATTTTCACGCTGGGCCTGCCGTGGCAGCTGGGCGCGGATCATTTCTACAAACATTTGCTGGACGCGGACCCGGCGTCCAACACCCTGTCGTGGCGCTGGGTGGCGGGGCTGCACAGCGTGGGCAAACATTATCTGGCGCGGGCGGAGAATATCGACCGCAACACGCGCGGCCGCTTCGCGCCCTATGGCCAGCTTAACGAAGCCGCAGCGCCGCTGACCGAGGCGGAGCCCGTCCCGCCCGCCATGCCGCTGCGCGCGCCCGCGTCGCATGGGACGGGCCCCCTCGCGCTGCTGCTGACCGAGGAGGATTTGCATCCCGAAAGCTGGCCGCTCACCGGCGACGTGCAGGCGATTGCCGTGTTGCCCAGCGCCACGGTCCATGCGCCTGGCAGCCCTGCGGCCACTTTTTCCACTGGGGCGCTGGCCGATGCAGCGGCGCGCGCGGCGGCGCATTTTGGCGTAGGCTGCGAAACCGTCGCGGCAGAAACGGTTGCCGCCTGGCTGCGCGGCAAGGCGCTGACGACGTTGGTGACCAGCGACCTGCCAACCGGCATGATATCGCGGCAAATGGCAGCGATTGCGCCGCAATTGGCAGCGCATGGCAGCCAATGGATGCCCGTGCGGCGACCGTGGGATGCGGCGCTATGGCCGCTGGCAACTGCGGGCTTTTTCAAGCTCAAGACAAAATTGCCCAGGGTCATCGCGGACCTGGGGCTCGACCCCGCAAGCCCGCGCTTGCTCTGACCTTCGTCGACGCTCCATCAGACCGAAGGGCTGAGCCTGTCGAAGCCCGCACCGCAGCCATAGACGGAGGGTTTCAAGACCGAATCGCCCTTCGACAAGCTCAGGGCTGCGGTGTTACGCCGCAGCATTTACGGCAGGCTGACGAAGCGCCCCGCCGCGCGGTCCTTGCGGACGTGCAGCCCGTCGAACACCTGCCCGCTCATCGCAATATAGACGCCGGGCGCGGCCACCTGCGCCGTGGCCAGCGCCATGCCCAGATTGAACGGCGCATCGGTGTCGGCAAACCGCGCCGGGGCCAGCGCGCCGGTGAGCACAATCACCTTGTCCGGCACGGCGGCGGCGAGCAGCTTGGCCGTTTCCGTCATCGTGTCGGTGCCGTGGGTGATGACGATGCGCGTTTCGGCGGCCTTTGCGGCGCGCGCGGCAATTTCGGCGCGGTCGGCATCGGTGAGGTCCAGGCTGTCCTTGCGGCACACCTCCTCCACCCGGTGGGGGATGGTCACGCGCGCTACCTTCAGCAAGTCCGGGATGCCGCTTTCGACAATCTGATATTCCGACAGGGCGTCAAAATAATTTTTGTCAATCGTTCCCCCGGTGGTGAGGATAAGGATGGCGGGCGCGGTCATATCGGCCCTATAGGCGCATTGCGGGTGCGGGAGGAAGTGGGTGGCGGACAAAGTCATCGCGGTCAGCGGCGGGTGCCAGTGCGGCGCGGTGCGATACCGCGCGATGGCGCGCGCCGACACCGCGCACATCTGTCATTGCCGCATGTGCCAAAAGGCGGTGGGCGGCGCCTTTGCCACGCTGGTCAATGTCGCGCGGGCGGACATGGTCTGGACGCGGGGCGCGCCCGCGACCTTCGCCAGCAGCGATAGTGTCGAGCGCGGCTTTTGCGCGCAGTGCGGCACGCCGCTGACCTACAGCTTTCATGCCAGCCGCCACCTGAACGTCACGCTTGGTTCGCTCGATGACCCGGCCAGCCTGCCGCCCGTGGCACAGTTCGGGCTGGAGGCGCGGCAGCCGTGGGTCACCGCGCTCGCCGCTCTGCCCGAAGAGGGCACGACCGAGGCGACAATGGCGGCGCAGGTCGCGGCCATCCACGCCACCAACCGTCAACATCCCGACCATGACACCGAAAGCTGGCCCCGATGACGCCGACCGCCAAAATCCTGCTGCTTGGTTCGGGCGAGTTGGGCCGCGAATTTGTGATCGCTGCCAAACGGCTGGGATGCCATATTGTCGCCTGCGACAGCTATGCCGCCGCCCCGGCAATGCAGGTGGCCGATGCCAGCGAGGTGTTTTCGATGCTGGACGGCGATGCCCTGCACGCCGTGATTGACCGGCACCGCCCCGACCATATCGTGCCCGAGATTGAGGCGATCCGCACCGAGGTGCTGGCCGAGGTGGAGGCGGCGGGCTTTCATGTCGTGCCGAGCGCGCGGGCGGCGCAGCTGACCATGAACCGCGACGCCATTCGCGATCTGGCGGCGGGCGCGCTGGGCCTCGTTACCTCGCGCTTTGAATATGCCACCAGCCGCGACGAACTGGCCGCAGCGGCGCAGCGGGTGGGCTTTCCGCTGGTGGTCAAACCCGTCATGTCCTCGTCAGGCAAGGGACAAAGCACCGTGCACAGCGCCGACGGGATTGACGCGGCCTGGGACTATGCCGCCGCCGGGATGCGCGGCGACCGGCTGCGCGTGATTGCCGAGGCTTTTGTCGATTTCGACTATGAAATTACCCTGCTGACCGTTCGGCACAGGGGCGGTGTTTCCTTTTGTCCGCCCATTGGCCACCGCCAGGAAAGCGGCGATTACCGCGAAAGCTGGCAGCCAGCGGCCATGTCGGCAGCCGCGCTGCAATCGGCGCAGGCGATGGCGACAACAGTGGTCGATGCGCTGGGCGGCTACGGCATTTTCGGCGTCGAATTTTTCGTGAAGGGCGACATGGTCATTTTTTCCGAACTGTCCCCCCGCCCGCACGATACGGGCATGGTGACCCTATTGTCCCAATCGCTCAGCGAATTTGATTTGCATGCGCGCGCCATTTTGGGCCTGCCCGTCCCGCCGGTGGCGGTGCCGCACGCCAGCGCCAGCGCCGTCATATTGGCCGACCGCGACGCCGCCGATTTTGCCATCACGGGCCTGCCCGATGCCCTGGTCCCGCCCGATGCGGCCACCCATGTCGATGTGCGGATTTTTGGCAAGCCGGTCACCCGGCCCGGGCGGCGCATGGGGGTCGCGCTGGCGCAGGTTGTGGGCGGGACGGTGGAGGAGGCCCGCGCCGCCGCCGTCGCCGCCGCCGCAAGGGTGCAGATCCGTTATGGCTGATGTGGTGATTGCCCGGCTGGGGGCCGACGATGTGGCGGGCGCGCGCGCGCTCAACGCGATGTTTGGTGCGGCCTTTGAAGAGCCGGACCAATATGATGCGCACCCACCGTCCGACGCCTGGCTGCGCGCGCGGCTGGCGGACCCCAATATGATCAGCCTGGTGGCGCGCGCCGATGACGCCGTGGTCGGCGGGCTGACGGCCTATATCCTGTCCAAGCTGGAGCAGGAACGCCGCGAGATTTACATCTATGACCTGGCTGTTGCCGACAGCCACCGGCGGCGGGGGGTGGCAAGCGCGCTGATTGGCGCGCTGCAGGACATGGCGGCCAGTCTGGGCGCATGGGTGATTTATGTGCAGGCCGACCATGGCGATGATCCCGCCATCGCGCTTTACACCAAGCTTGGCACCCGCGAAGATGTGCTGCATTTCGATATTATGCCGCGCTAGGCCGCCCGTCCCGGCGCTGCTACACCGACGGCCATGACCGCCAAGAATCATCTCTATCTGGTCGATGGATCGGCCTATATCTTTCGCGCCTATCATCGCCTGCCGCCGCTCACCAATCCGCAAGGGGTCCCGGTCGGGGCGGTCTATGGCTATACCACCATGCTCTGGAAACTGGCCAAGGACCTGCACGAGGCCGACGGGCCAACCCATCTGGCCGTGATCCTCGACCATAGCAGCCAGTCGTTCCGCAACGACATTTATGATCAGTACAAGGCCAACCGCCCCGAACCGCCGGAGGATTTGCGCCCGCAATTTCCCCTGATCCGCGATGCCACCCGCGCCTTTTCGCTGCCCTGCATCGAGCTGGCCAATTATGAGGCCGACGACCTGATCGCCAGTTACACCGAGGCGGCGGTGGCCGCTGGCTGGGACGTCACCATCGTATCGTCGGACAAGGATTTGATGCAGCTGGTGCGCGAACCGGCGGACGGACCGCACGTCGACATGCTCGACACAATGAAAAACCTGCGGCTGGGCGAAGCGGCAGTTGCCGAAAAATTCGGCGTTGAGCCGGGCCGCGTCGGCGATGTGCTGGCGTTGATGGGGGACAGCGTCGACAATGTCCCCGGCGTTCCCGGCGTCGGGCCCAAGACCGCGACCAAGCTGGTTGTCGAACATGGCACGATGGAGTGCGCGCTGGCCGCGGCACCGGCGATGAAGCCCGGCAAGCTGCGCGACAATTTGATTGACCATGCCGAAATGGCGCGTCTGTCGCGGGTGCTGGTTGAGCTGAAGCGCGATGTGCCGCTGCCCGACGCGCTCGATGCGCTGAGGCTGGGGGCCATTCCGCCCGAACCGCTGCGCGCTTTCCTGACCGAACATGGCTTTCGGTCGCTGGCGGCCAAGCTCGACGCGGGGGCACCGCCGCCGGGGCCATCCCCACTCGCCACGCAAGGGGCCGTGGCGACGCCCGCAGTGGCCGCACCGCCGCTGCCCGCGACGCCGCCGATTGACCGCAGCGGCTATGCCTGCGTCACCACGGCGGCTGCGCTGGCCGAATGGGTGGCCGCCGCGCGCGCCGCGCATATCGTCGCGGTCGACACCGAAACCGCCAGCCTGGACAGCGTCACCGGGCGGCTCGTCGGGATCAGCCTCGCGACCGCGCCGGGCCAGGCCTGCTATATCCCGCTGGGGCACGGCGGCACCGACATGTTTGCCGAAACGCCCGCGCAAATCCCGCTCGATGACGCGCTGGCGCTGCTCCGCCCGCTGCTGGCCGATGATGCGGTGCTGAAAATCGGCCATAATCTGAAATATGACATGGGGGTGCTGGCGCAGCATGGCGTCACCATCGCCCCCTATGACGACACGCTGGTGATGAGCTTTGCGCTGGATGCCGGGGCGCACGGGCACGGGATGGACGAGCTTGCCAAGCTCCACCTCGACCACCAATGCCTGTCGTTCAAGGAGGTGTGCGGGACGGGCAAAAGCCAGATCAGCTTTGCCGAAGTCCCCCTGGCGCGCGCTACCGAATATGCCGCCGAGGATGCCGACGTCACGCTGCGGCTGTGGCAGCGGTTCAAGCAGCGCCTGCCGCGTGAGGGCGGCACGCGCGTCTATGCCATGGTGGACCGCCCGCTGGTCGCCACTATCGAGGCGATGGAACGCGCCGGCATCATGGTCGACCGCGATTATCTGGCGCGGCTGTCGGGCGAATTTGCCAGCGAAATGGCGCGGATCGAAGCGGCCATCCATGCGGAGGCCGGGCAACCCTTTGCCATTGGCAGCCCCAAGCAATTGGGCGAGATATTGTTCGACAAGCTGGGCCTGAAAGGCGGGCGCAAGGGTAAGTCGGGCGACTGGTCCACCGACCAGAGCGAGCTGGAGCGGCTGGAACGCGACGGCGTGCCGATTGCGCGCATGATCCTGGAATGGCGGCAACTCGCCAAGCTCAAATCCACCTACACCGACGCGTTGCAGCAACAGATTAATCCGGTCACGGGCCGCGTCCACACCAGTTACAGCCTGGTCGGCGCGCAGACGGGGCGGCTATCCTCCACCGACCCCAATTTGCAGAATATCCCCATTCGCACCGAAGTGGGGCGGCAGATCCGCGATGCCTTTATCGCCGCGCCCGGCCATGTGCTGATCGCCGCCGACTATAGCCAGATCGAATTGCGCCTTGCCGCGCATATGGCCGATGTGCCCGAACTGAAGGCGGCCTTTGCCAAGGGCGAGGATATTCACGCCGCCACCGCGCAGGAATTGTTCGGCGAGGTGAACCGCGACACGCGCGGCAAGGCCAAGACGGTCAATTTCTCCATCCTCTATGGCATTTCCCGCTGGGGTCTGGCGGCGCGGATGGAGGTGACGCCCGACGAGGCCCAGGCGCTGATCAGCCGCTATTTTGAACGGTTCCCGGGCATCAGCGACTATATGCAGGCGACGCTGGAGGGCGTGCGCGCCACGGGCTACACCGAAACGCTGTTTGGCCGCAAAACCTGGTTCCCGCGCATCAAGGCCCCCAATCAGGCCGAACGCCAGGGCAGCGAGCGCGCCGCCATCAACGCCCCCATCCAGGGCACCAGCGCCGACCTTATCAAGCGCGCGATGACGCGGATGCCGGGCGCGCTCGCGGCGGCGGGGCTGGCCGACGTGCGGATGCTGCTTCAGGTGCACGACGAACTGGTGTTCGAGGCACCCGAGGCGCAGGCGGAGGCCGCTGGCACCGTGATCCGAGCGGTGATGATGGGCGCGGCCGAACCCGCGCTGACGCTGTCCGTTCCCCTCGACGTCGAAATCGGCATCGGCCGCAGCTGGGGTGAGGCGCACTAGCGAAAGCCGGCCGACATCGCTAAGGGCCAGCCATGACCACCCCGCCCCGCATTCAGCAGAATATCCTGGCCGCCAATGAGCGCCGGTTGCTCAACTGGCTGTGCCCGCGCCTGCCCGCGTGGGTGACGCCGGACATGCTGACCGCCTTTGGTTTTCTGGGCGCGGCGATGGTGGGCGCGGCCTATATGCTGTCGGGACAGACGCTCGCGTGGCTGTGGCTGGCGATGGCGGGCTATGTCATCAACTGGTTCGGCGACTCGCTGGACGGCAGCCTGGCGCGCTGGCGCGGGATTGAACGGCCGCGCTTTGGCTATTTCCTGGACCATAGTGTCGATGCGGTGGCGACGCTGGTGATGATTGGCGGGCTGGGCATGGGACCCTTTGTCGAGCTGGAAATCGCGCTGATCGCGGTGGTCGCTTACCTGCTGCTGTCCATCCACACCTATTTGTGCGCGCAGGTTATCGACACGTTCAAGCTGACCTATCTGGCGGGCGGGCCGACTGAGCTGCGCCTGATGCTGATGGCGATGACGGGGGCGATGTTCTTTGTCGGCCCCGACAAATTGCTGGGCACGGGCCTGTCAGCGTTCGACATGTTTGCCCTGCTGGTTTCGGCCATATTGCTGGGCATTTTTGCGGTGCAGACGGCGATCACGGCCAAGCTGCTGGCCGAAAAGGGCGGCTAACCCCGCCGCCGCGCCATGGGATAGGTGCCGAGCAGGCGAACGTCGTTGCAGTGGAAGTTGAGCTCGTCGAGCGCCCGGTCCACCGCCGCGTCGCCCGGCGCACCCACAATGTCGGCATAGAATTTGGTCGCCGCAAAGCTGCCACCGACCTGATAGCTTTCCAGCTTGGTCATGTTGACGCCATTGGTCGCAAAGCCGCCGAGCGCCTTGTAGAGCGCCGCGGGGATATTCTTCACCTCGAACACAAATGTGGTCATCAGCGCGCCGCCGTTCGCCGGAGCCGCCGCATTGCGCGCCAGCACCACAAAGCGCGTCATATTATGGTCCGCATCCTCTATCCCCGCTTCGTGCAGGGTCAGGCCATATAGGTCGGCGGCCATGGGCGGGGCGATGGCGGCAAGGCCCGCTTCGTCCGAATCGGCCACCCATGCGGCGGCACCCGCGGTATCGCTGTGCGCCACCGGGTCGATGCCGTGCGCGCGCAGCCAGTGGCGGCATTGGCCCAGCGCCTGGGGGTGGCTCATCGCCCGCGCGGGCGGGGCCAGATTGCGGCTCATCAACCCGTGCCGGATGCGGAGGAAATGCTCGCCCGTGATGAACAGCCCCGATTCGGGGAGCAGGAAGTGGATATCGGCCACCCGGCCATGCAGGCTGTTTTCGATGGGGATGATGGCGCGGTCGGCACGCCCGGCGACCACCGCATCAATCGCGTCCTCAAAAGCATAGCAGGGCAGCGGCAGCGCGGCGGCGTCATATTCCAGCGCGGCGATATGGCTGTTCGCGCCGGGCGCGCCCTGAAAGGCGAGCGCGCGCGCGGGTTCGGCCAGTGCGGCGGCGGCCATGCTGTCCACCAATGCCTGCGCCGACGCCGAATAGCTGGCCATATACCCACCCCAAATTCGCTGTACCCAGCGCGCGTTAGCGGGCCGCGCGGCCCGGCGCAACAATGCGCCAGCAGCCCTTGCGCGGCGCAGCGGGGGCCAGTAAGGGAGCGGCCATTCGCACCGCCCTTTCCCAACCCGGTTGGCGGTGCCGCACATGCGACAGGGCAAAAGGATCAAGCGCCGTGAGTGACGACAATCGCAACAATACCATTGCTGGCTGGGTGCTGGGCGCGGCCATTGCTGCCCTAGGCCTGTCGATTGCGTCGGGCATGGCCTTTTCGGGTCATTCGCCGGAAAAGCCGGGTTTTGCCATCGTCGGCGAAACCGAAGGCCCGGTTGAACAGGGCCCGCCGCTCGAAGCCCTGCTCGCCGCTGCCGATCTGACCAAGGGTGAGGCGGTTTATGCTAAATGCGCGACGTGCCACACCATCACGCCGGGCGGCGCCAACGGCATTGGCCCCAATTTGCATGCCAAGCTGGGCAAGCCGCTCGCCAGCGTGCCGGGCTTCAACTATTCCTCCGCGCTGAAAGCGGTGGGCGGCACCTGGGGCTTTCAGAATATGGACGCCTGGCTGGCCAGCCCGCGCAAATTTGCCAATGGCACGACCATGTCCTTCGCCGGCCTGTCGAACCCGGAAGAGCGTGCGAACCTGATCGCGTGGATGAACACGCAAGGGTCGAACCTGCCGCTGCCGCCGGTTCCGGCTGCGGCGGCGCCCGCTGATGCAGCGGCGGCTCCGGCTGCGGATGCTGCGGCCCCTGCCGCTGCCGATGCAGCGGCGGCCCCGGCGGCGCCTGCGCCCGCCGCGAAATAATGCTCCGCCCGCTGCTGCCCGGCGCGCTGGCGATGATGCTGGCGGCATGCGGCAGCGAACCATCGGCACCGGTTGCGGTGGAAGACTCCGCGCCAAACGCGCCGGTCGTCGTGACCGCCCAAATGGGCGAGGCGATTTTTCGCCGCTGTGTCGCTTGCCACACCGTCGACAAGGGCGGGCGCAACGGCGTTGGTCCCAATTTGCATGGTGTCGTCGGCCGCGCGGTGGGCAGCCACCCCGGCTTTGCCTATTCCCCCGCAATGCGCGCCAAGGGCGGCGTGTGGGACGAAGCTGCGCTCGACACCTATTTGAAGGCCCCGGCGCAGGCGCTGCCCGGTGGCCGCATGGCCTTTGCCGGCATCCCCGAAGCCGCCGAGCGCAAGGCGGTCATCCTCTATCTCGCCGCGCAGAAATAGGGCAGGTCAGCTACCCTTTGGGTCCATTCCCTGACCTGTCATCCCGGGCTTGACCCGGGATCCAGCTTTGCTTCCGGAGCAGCCGGTTTCAAGCTGGACCCAGGATCAAGTCCGGGGTGACGATGAGATTGGACGATCAGGCCCCCCGCCGATCAGGTCAGGCCGTAAAAGTCCCGCACAATCGCCCAGCCCTCTTCCGCCGTTTCGACGAAGCGGAACAGGTCGAGGTCGCGCGCGCTCACCACCCCTTCCTCCACCAGCGCGTCGAAATTGACGACCCGCTGCCAGAATTCGCGTCCGAACAGGATGATGGGAATGGGCTTGATCTTGCCCGTCTGCACCAGCGTCAGCAGCTCGAACATTTCGTCGAACGTGCCAAAGCCACCCGGAAACACCGCGACCGCGCGAGCGCGCAGCAGGAAGTGCATTTTGCGCAGGGCGAAATAGTGGAATTGAAAGCTGAGCGCGGGGGTGACGAAGCGGTTTGGTGCCTGTTCGTGCGGCAGGACGATGTTGAGCCCGATCGATTCGCGCCCCGCGTCCGCCGCACCCCGGTTGGCCGCTTCCATAATCGACGGGCCGCCGCCCGAGCAGACGACGAAATGGCGGCAGCCGCTGTCGTCGCATGGCACTTCGCTGGCCAGCCGCGCCAGGGTGCGCGCTTCGTCATAATAGCGCGCCTTGGCCTTCAGGCTGCGGGCGATATTGCGGCTTGCATCATCGGTGGCAGCGGCCTCCACCGCGTCCGCGGCGTCGGGTTCGGGGATGCGCGCCGAGCCATAAATGACCAGCGTGGATTCAATGCCCGCTTCGTCGAGCAACAATTCGGGTTTGAGCAATTCCAGCTGAAACCGTACCGGGCGCAAATCTTCGCGCAGGAGGAAATCGGTGTCCTGAAAGGCGAGCTTATAGGCGGCGCTGCCCGTTTGCGGGGTGGCGATATTGTGCTTGGCAAATTCGGCGGCGTCCTGCGCCTTGGGAAAGGCACTGCGGTGCGGATGTTTATCGGTCATCCATCGCGGCTAGCCGCTTCGCGTGAAAATGCCAAGTCAACGCCAAGAACCTCAGCGGCAGAAACCGTTGCCGCCCATGTCGAAATGGAAATGGTCATGGTGCGCCGCATTATATTCGGGGCCCAGCACCGTGCCAAAGCGTTTGCAGGCCGATGTGTGGAGCACACGCAGAAATTCCTGTTCGTCGCGGCGGCCCTTCCACCCGTCGGTCAGGGTGATGCGGCGGCCGTCCTTCAGCACAAAGGCCGACACGTCGATCGCATTGGCAAAGGCATGTTGCGACAGGCGGCCAGAGCGCCCGCCGTAAATATTCCGGCAGCTGTAGGTGCCAAAGGTTTCGACCTTCACCACCTCTTCATCCAGAAATTTGCGCGCGGCGGGGCGGACGGCATATTGGACCCAGGCGGCAAAGTTGCGCGCCAGCGGACAGGTCATCGGTCCCAAATTCGATACGGGCGTGCCGACATCGATCAGCTTGACCGCATCAATCGCCGAACAGCCGCCGCCAAATTCCTGATTGGGCAGCGGGGTGAAGCGAACCTTCGCCTTGGTGAGGTCGGCCACGCATTGGCGCGATTCGGGCGAGGCAAAGGCCGGGGTGGCCGAAACGCGCGGTTTGACCGCCGTCTGCGGCGCTTTCCCATCGCTCCGCCGGTCGCCGCCGCCCACGCAGGCCGCCAGCGCCAGGGGCAGCAGCAAGGCAAGCAGACGAGGGGCTGAGCGGGGCATCATCACGCGCTCCTATGTCGCAAATCATCCTTAATGCTTCGCTAAGCCGCGCAACCGGTATCGCATGAAACTGCTTTTCCTTTGACAATGGTGGGGCCGTCCCTATGCGCGGCGACGGGCCACGCGGTCCCAACGCCGCGCGAGCTCTCTGCAAGGAGAGAAACATTGACGAGCATAGCAAAGCCGCAGGTGCGCCCTGCGCGCCCCTTTTTTTCCTCTGGCCCCTGCGCGAAGCCGCCGGGCTGGTCCCCCGAAAAACTGGCCACCGAATCGCTGGGGCGTTCGCACCGGGCCAAGATTGGCAAGGCGCGGCTGGGCCATGCCATCCAATTGATGCGCGAAATTTTGCAGGTGCCGGACACGCACCGAATCGGCATTGTGCCCGCGTCGGACACCGGCGCCTATGAAATGGCGATGTGGACCATGCTGGGCGCTCGCCCAGTCACCGCGCTGGCATGGGAAAGCTTTGGCGAGGGCTGGGTCACTGACGCCGCCAAGCAGCTGAAGCTGGACCCCACCATCATCCGCGCCGATTATGGCGCGCTGCCCGATCTGGGCGCGGTCGACTGGTCGCACGATGTGCTGTTCACCTGGAACGGCACCACCAGCGGCGTGCGCGTGCCGGACGGTGACTGGATCGCCGACGACCGCGAGGGCCTGTCGTTCAACGACGCGACGAGCGCCGTGTTCGCTTACCCCATGCCGTGGGACAAGCTCGACGTCACCACCTTCAGCTGGCAAAAGGTGCTGGGCGGCGAAGGCGCGCACGGCGTCATCATCCTGGGCCCGCGCGCGGTGGCGCGGCTGGAAAGCCACACCCCCGCCTGGCCGCTGCCCAAAATCTTCCGCTTGATGGCAAAGGGCAAGCTGACCGAAGGCCTGTTTCAAGGCGAGACGATCAACACCCCGTCGATGCTGGCGGTGGAGGATGTCATCTTCGCGCTGGAATGGGCGCAATCGCTCGGCGGCCTCGATGCGCTGATGGCGCGCAGCGATGCCAATGCGGCGGCGCTGGACGCCATTGTCGCGGACCGCGACTGGCTGAGCCATCTGGCCGCCGATCCCAGGGCGCGCTCGCGCACATCGGTGTGCCTGACGGTCGAGGGCGCGGATGCCGATGATATCAAGCGTTTCGCGGCGCTGCTGGAGAGCGAAGGCGCGGCCTTTGACATTGCCGGTTACCGCGACGCCCCCCCGGGCCTGCGCATCTGGTGCGGGGCAACGGTGGACACCGCCGATATCGTGGCGCTGGGACCGTGGCTCGACTGGGCGCGGGCAACGCTGGCCAGCAGATAATTAGGGACAGTCCCTAATTATCCCGCATACGCCGCTCTCCCACGCCACCAACTTTCCCGGATTATTAGGGACTGTCCCTAATTATCAAACTGCTTCAATAATTGGGGACTGTCCCCGATTATTGTCAGCCCACAAGGATCGGACCAATGCCAAAAGTTCTCATCTCCGACAAAATGGACCCGAAGGCCGCAGCGATTTTCCGTGAGCGCGGGATCGAAGTCGACGAAATCACTGGCAAGACCAAGGACGAGCTGATCGCCATCATCGGCGACTATGACGGGCTGGCCATCCGGTCGGCGACCAAGGTGACCGCCGAAGTGCTCGCCGCTGCGACCCAGCTAAAGGTAGTCGGGCGCGCCGGCATTGGCGTCGACAATGTCGATATCCCGGCGGCATCGGCCAAGGGCGTCGTGGTGATGAACACCCCCTTTGGCAACAGCATCACCACCGCCGAACATGCCATTGCCATGATGTTCGCGCTGGCCCGGCAAATCCCGGCGGCCAACACGCTGACGCAAGCGGGCAAATGGCCCAAGAATGATTTCATGGGCGTCGAGCTGACGTCGAAGGTGCTGGGCCTGATCGGGTGCGGCAATATTGGCAGCATCGTCGCCGAACGCGCGCTGGGCCTGCGGATGAAGGTGGTCGCATTCGACCCGTTTCTGACGCCGGAGCGTGCGACGCAATTGGGCGTGGAAAAGGTGGATTTGGACGGCCTGCTGGCCCGCGCCGATTTCATCACCCTGCACACCCCGCTGACCGACCAGACGCGCAATATATTGTCCGAGGCAAATATCGCCAAATGCAAGCCGGGTGTGCGGATCATCAATTGCGCGCGCGGCGGATTGATCGACGAAGCGGCGCTCAAGGCGGCGCTCGATAGCGGCCATGTCGCGGGCGCGGCGCTGGACGTCTTTGCGACCGAACCCCCGGCGGCGGACCATCCCTTGTTCGGCACCGCCAATTTCATCTGCACCCCGCATCTGGGCGCATCGACCGACGAGGCACAAGTCAATGTCGCCATTCAGGTGGCGGAGCAGATTTCCGATTATCTGCTGACCGGCGGCATCACCAACGCGCTGAACGTCCCCAGCCTGTCGGCGGAGGAGGCCCCCAAGCTGAAGCCCTATATGGCGCTGGCGGAAAAGCTGGGCACGCTGGTCGGGCAGCTGGCGCACGACAATCTGACCAAAATCGCCATCGAGGTCGAAGGCGCAGCGGCGGAGCTCAACATGAAGCCGATCACCGCCGCCGTGCTGGCGGGCCTGATGCGGCAATATTCGGACGCGGTGAACATGGTCAATGCGCCGCACATGGCGCGCGACCGCGGGCTGGATGTGCGCGAGGTGCGCCATGATGTGCGCGGCGATTATCAGACGCTGATCCGCGTGACGGTCGGCACGTCGCAGGGCGACCGTTCGGTCGCCGGCACGCTCTTCGCCAATGGCTCGCCGCGGCTGGTGGAATTGTTCGGTATCAAGGTAGAGGCCGACCTTGATGGCCATATGCTCTATATCGTCAACGAGGATGCCCCGGGCTTCATCGGGCGGCTGGGCACGCGGCTGGGCGAAAACAGCATCAACATCGGCACCTTCCACCTTGGCCGCCGCACGGCGGGGGGTGAGGCGGTGCTGCTGCTGTCGGTCGACACGCCGCTGCCCGAACCGCTGATGTGGGAGCTGTGCAATGTCCCCGGCGTGAAAACGGTGAAGGGGTTGCGGTTTTGAAGAAAACAGCCCTCCCCTTCAGGGGAGGGCTGCGAAACTTGGCAGCTTGCTGCCTAGTTGCAGCGGGTGGGGAGTTGCGGCATGGCGCTATGCCGACAGTCCCCACCCCAACCCCTCCCCTGAAGGGGAGGGGCTTATCAGGCCGCACCGCCTCCGCTAGGGCCAAACCATGACCACCCCCACCCTCCTCCCCGAAGGATTGCGCGACCGTTTGCCGCCGCAGGCCGAAGCGGCGTCGCGCGTGACCCGGGCGATGATCGATGCGCTGCGCAGCCATGGCTATGCCCGCGTCTCGCCGCCGCTCGCCGAATATCGCGAGACACTGAGCGGCGCGGCGGGCGATGCGGGGGGGCGCGACCTGCTGCGCTTTACCGACCCAGTGTCGCAGCGCACGCTGGCCTTTCGGCCCGACATCACGCGCCAGGTGGGGCGGATCGCCGCGACCCTGCTGGCGGGCGCGCCGCGTCCGTTGCGCCTGTGCTATGCAGGGCAGGTGGTCAAGCTGCGCGCCAGCCAGCTGCGCCCCGCGCGCGAGATGCTGCAGGTGGGGGCCGAACTGATTGGCAGCGACAGCGTGCCTGCGGCGAGCGAAGTGGTCGCCATCGCCATCGACGCGCTGGAGGCGGCGGGCATCGGCCCCGTCACGGTTGATTTCACCTTGCCCGACGCGCTGGAGCGGCTGGCCGCACCCGGCACCGATCCGGATCATTTGGCCGCCATCGCCGCCGCGCTGGATGGCAAGGACGCCGGGGCGCTGGCGCAGCTGGGTGCTAGAGAATGGCTGCCCCTGCTCGCCGCGACGGGCAATTTCGCCCCCGCGCTGGCGGCCCTGCGGCAATTTGACCACGCGGGCCAATTGACCGCGCAGCTGGCGGCGCTGGAGAGCATTGCCGCGCGCATCGGCAGCCGCGCCCGGTTGATGCTGGACCCGACCGAGCGGCACGGCTTTGCCTATCAAAGCTGGTTCGGATTTTCGCTGTTCGTGCCGGGTCAGGGCGATGCCATCGGGCGCGGCGGCACCTATCGCATCGACGGCAGCGGCGAGGCGGCGGTGGGCTTTTCGCTCTATCCCGACCCGCTGATCGATGCCGGGCTGGGGAGCGAGACGGGCGCGGCACAACGGTTGTTCTTGCCGCTGGACCACGACCGCGACGCCGCCGCCCGGCTGCGCGCGGAGGGGTGGGAAACGCTGGCAGCCTTGTCGGACAAGGATGACGCCCATGCGCTGGGCTGCACCCACCGGCTGGGCCCCGATGGGGTCGCCGCAGTTTAGGCGGCACCGCTCTAGCTGTGAGCTTTACATCTAGCCATTGTCCTGAACTTGTTTCAGGACAACGCGCTGCCGCCTGCTTGTTGTCCTGAAACAGCGAGGCCATCGCCGCAGCCAGGACGACGAGAAGTTAATGGGGCCTGTTCCCGAACATGGCTACCCCACCACCGCTTTCACCAGCGCATCTACTTCGGCTTGGGCGGGATAGTCGGCTTTGCCGAAGTCGCGGTTGGCGGTCATATGGTTGCCCGCAATCGCCTTGACGCTGCTTTGCGCGCCGCCGCGTTGCAGCGCCGCTGACAGCGCCCGGGACTGCGCGCGGGCATCGGCCCGGCTTTCGACATGGATGATCAGCCAGCGCGGCGCATCGCGCCCGCCCGCATGGGTGATGGGCGACAGCGCCTTTTGCCGGGCCGGGTCGGTGCCGAAGGCGGGAATATAGGTGCGCTTGGCCATCATCGGCGCGGCCTTGATTTGCGTCGGCACGTCATAGCAGGCGCCGTCGATGGGGATGACCGCCTTGATCGCGGCAAAGGCATCGCCGGCATATTGCGGATCCGCCGCCACCAGCGCCGCCAGGTGCGCGCCCGCGCTGTGGCCCATCAGGATGATGCGGTCGGGGTCATAACCGTGCCGCCGCGCCTCTGCCCGCGCCTTGCGGATGGCCGCGCCGACATCGGCGGCCTGCGTTTCCACCGGCGCCTCGGGCAGGTAGCGATAACCGATGGAGCCGAACCACAGGCCCATGCGATCGGCCCAGGCGGGCTTTTCCGCCACCTGCCGATGGCTGCCGTTGGCCCAGCCGCCGCCGTGGACATAGAGGATGAGCGGCTGTCCCTTCCCGCCGCTGGTGGGGCGATACAGGTCGACGCGCTGCTTGTCCGCCGCGCCATAGGCCAGGGTCGCATCGGCCCGCGCGCTCCCCATCGTCTGCCCCATGCGACGGTCGGTCAGCCGCTCGCGCAGGCCTTCGCGGTCGCGCATCTGGGCGGCAGCCGTGCTGGCCAGCATTGCGGTCAACCCCAGTGCGACGATCAAACGGGTGCGCATCATCAAAATCCCTTTTCCATCGGCGCGGCGCGCCCCTTATTGCAGCAATAAGCCTGACCCGCACTTGTCGCATCCCTGCGCTGAACAGGTCGTAAATTGTCGCAAGACTTGCCAGCCGCAGCAGTTCCGCTAAAGCCGCGCGCGGTTCAACAGGATGACCGGGCCCAAATCGTCACCCCGAACGCGTTTCAGGGTCCATGGCGCGAGGATGCGGCATTGCTCCATGGATGCTGAAATAAGTTCAGCATGACGGAGGGAAGAATGGCATCCATCGGTATCGGGCAGGATTAATTGCATGGCGAATGTCGCGGTAATCGGCGCGCAGTGGGGCGACGAGGGCAAGGGGAAGATTGTCGACTGGCTGGCCAGCCGCGCCGACGCCGTTGTCCGGTTTCAGGGCGGGCACAATGCCGGGCACACGCTGGTCGTCGGCGATCAGGTGTATAAATTGTCGCTGCTGCCTTCCGGGATTGTCACCGGCACGCTGTCGATCATCGGCAATGGCGTCGTGCTTGACCCCTGGGCCTTGCGCGATGAAATTGACAAGCTGCGCGGGCAAGGCGTCGACATCAACGCCGAAAATTTTGCCATTGCCGACAATTGCGCGCTGATCCTGCCCTTTCACCGCGACCTCGATGGCTTACGCGAAACGGCGGCGGGCAGCGGCAAGATCGGCACGACGGGGCGCGGCATCGGCCCGGCCTATGAGGACAAGGTGGGCCGCCGTGCGCTGCGCGTGTGCGATCTGGCGCATCTTGACCAGCTGGGGCCACAGCTTGACCGGTTGACCGCGCATCACGACGCGCTGCGTGCCGGTTTTGGTCAGCCGCCGATTGACCGCGCGGCGCTGGTCGCCGAGCTGTCCGAAATTGCCGATTTCGTCCTGCAATTTGCGCAGCCGGTGTGGAAGCGGCTGAAAAAAGTGCGCAAGGCCGGGGCCCGCATCTTGTTTGAAGGGGCGCAAGGGGTGCTGCTCGACATCGACCATGGCACCTACCCCTTTGTCACCAGTTCCAACACGGTCAGCGGCACGGCGGCGAGCGGTTCGGGACTGGGGCCCGGCGCGGTGGGCTTTGTGCTGGGCATTGCCAAGGCCTATACGACGCGGGTCGGCAGCGGCCCCTTCCCCACCGAACTCAGCGACGAGATTGGCGAGCGGCTGGGGCAGCGCGGGCATGAATTTGGCACCGTGACCGGGCGCAAGCGCCGCTGCGGCTGGTTCGACGCGGTGCTGGTGCGCCAGGCCTGCGCCGTTGCCGGGGTGACCGGCATTGCCCTGACCAAGCTGGACGTGCTCGACGGGTTCGACCGCGTGCGCATCTGCACCGGCTACCGCCTGCGCGGCAAGGTGCTCGATTATTTCCCCGCCCACGCCGCCGACCAGGCCGCGGTTGAACCCATTTACGAAGAGATGGCCGGGTGGCAGGAAACGACGGCAGGCGCGCGCAGCTATGCCGACCTGCCCGCGCAGGCGATCAAATATATCCAGCGGGTGCAAGAGCTGATCGAAACCCCCATCGCGCTGGTATCGACCAGCCCCGAGCGCGAGGACACCATCCTGATCCGCGACCCGTTCAGCGACTGACGCGCGCCTGCGCGGCGACCGTGCAAGTTCGTCACTTCGGGCGCGACCCGGGGTCCAGCTTCCTTCGCTTTGGTCGCGGCAAATAGCTGGACCCCGGCGCGGGGGCCGGGGTGACGATGGGGTTGGGTAACTCACCGCAGGGCTGAGCCTGTCGAAGCCCGCCACGCAGCGAATGACCCGGGTTCAAATCCGCGCCGCGCCCTTCGACAGGCTCAGGGCTCCGGTGTGAGGCAACTGCCCCCCCAAACCCCAACCTCACCTCAACCCCAAACCCCAACCCGTCACCCCGGGCGCGACCCGGGGTCCAGCTTCCTTCGCTCTGGTCGCGGCAAAAAGCTGGACCCCGGCGCAGGGGCCGGGGTGACGATGGGGTTGGGTAACTCACCGCAGGGCTGAGCCTGTCGAA
>CAZKOW010000003.1:153506-158588 GCA_964554455.1 uncultured Sphingopyxis sp.
GGGGCCGGGGTGACGATGGGGTTGGGTAACTCACCGCAGGGCTGAGCCTGTCGAAGCCCGCCACGCAGCGAATGACCCGGGTTCAAATCCGCGCCGCGCCCTTCGACAGGCTCAGGGCTCCGGTGTGAGGCAACTGCCCCCCCAAACCCCAACCTCACCTCAACCCCAAACCCCAACCCGTCACCCCGGGCGCGACCCGGGGTCCAGCTTCCTTCACGCTGGTCGCAGCAAAAAGCTGGACCCCGGCTCGGGGGCCGGGGTGACGATATTGGGTGGGTTGCCCACGGTTTGCGGAAAAGCACAACGGGCGCTTCTTCCTCCCAATCATGCTTAACGCTTTGTTACCGCTTGTCCGATAAGCGATTGGCAATCTGTTCCCACCCTTCGGATTGCAGGATCATCGGACCCATGACGACGAGCAACCAAGCCACTGTCAACGCGGCGCAATTTCGCCTTGGTAACCTGACCGCCATTGCCCTGCCGGTTTATACGGTCACGATTTTCCTGTCGGCCTTCCTGTTGTTCGGCGTCCAGCCGATGTTTACGAAAATGGTGATGCCCGTGCTGGGCGGGACGCCTGCGGTCTGGTCGGTCGCGATGGTGTTTTTCCAGGCGGTGCTGCTGCTCGGCTATGGCTATGCCCATGGGCTGACCCGCTGGCTCGATGCGCGCGTGGCGGCGATGGTGCATCTGGCCGTGATGCTGCTGGTGCTGGCGGTTGGCCTGCCCATCGCCTTTGGCGATGATTGGGGGACCCCGCCCGAACAGGGCCAGGCGCTGTGGCTGATCGGGGTGTTCACCGTGTCGGTCGGCCTGCCCTTTTTCGCGGTGTCGGCCAATGGCCCGTTGCTCCAGGCCTGGTTTGCGCGCACCGGCCACCCGCATGCACAGGACCCCTATTTCCTTTATGGCGCGTCGAACATCGGCTCGCTGCTGGCGCTGCTGGCCTATCCCTTTGTCATTGAAAGCCAGCTGACGCTCGACAACCAGTCGGCGCTGTGGTCGGCGGGCTTTATCGCGCTGCTCATCGCCATTGCCGCGACCGCGCTGTTCCTGCGCCCCGGCATTGCGGTTGGCGCAGCGGTTGGCGGTGCCAGCGAAGCGCGCGCCGCCGCCGCTGTCCCCGCCGCGCCCGTCACGATGCGCGACCGGATGGGGTGGATCCTGCTCTCGCTCGTCCCCTCCGCCCTGCTGGTTGCCACGACGGCGCATGTATCGACCGAGGTGGCCGCCGTGCCGCTGCTGTGGGTGGTGCCGCTGGCGCTGTATCTCATGACCTTTTCGCTCGCCTTTCGCGCGGGCGGCGCGGGGATGGACCGGCTCTTGTCCGCGCTCCAGCCGGTGCTGCTGGCCTGTGTTATGGCGACATTGTCCTTTGCCGGCAACCTGCCCTTCTATGCGCTGCTCGCCCTCAACCTCAGCTTTTTTGCGGTCAGCGTGACGCTGTGCCACCGCGAGCTTTATGCCCGCCGCCCGGCGGTGGGCGATCTGACGCAATTTTATTTCTTCATGTCGCTGGGCGGCGTCATCGGCGGGGCGCTTGCCTCGCTTGCTGCGCCCTTTGTCTTTGAACGGCTGCTGGAATTTCCGCTGCTGGTGCTCGCCGTGCTGCTGTGCCGGTCGGACGTGCGCGCAGCGCTGGGCCGTCTCCACCCCGGGCTGGTCGCAGGCGGGCTGGGCAGCGCGCTGCTGCTGTTCCTGCTGGTCGACCGCGGGATCATCAACCAGAGCGTGCTGCCCATCCGGCTGGCGGTGATGCTGATGATCATTGCGCTGGCGCTGACCGCCCTGTCCTGGGCGCGGCCCATGCGGATGATGACGGCGGCCATCGGCGGGATGCTGGTGTGCGTGACGGTGTCGACGCCCGCCAATCTGATTGAACGGACGCGGTCCTTTTTCGCGGTGCATTCGGTCTATGCCACGCCCAGCGGCGAGGGCCGTTACCTGATGCATGGCAATACGCTGCACGGGGCCGAGCGGTGGACGGGGACGCAGGCGGATGGCAAGGCCGCGGGCACAGCCGTCGCGCGGCCCGAACCCGCCAGCTATTTCCACGTCGGCGGCGCCTATCACCAGGCCATTGAACAGGTGCGCGCGGCGCAGGGCGGCACGCTGGGCAAGGTGGCGGTGGTCGGGCTGGGCATGGGCTCGCTCGCCTGTCACTCAAAACCCGGCGAGACGTGGGATTTCTTTGAAATCGACCCAGAGGTGGTGCGGATTGCCCGCGACACCCGCCTGTTCCGCGCCTTTACCGCCTGCACCCCCGGCGCGCGCGTCGTGGTGGGCGATGGCCGGTTGACGCTGGCCAAGGAACCCGGCGGCTATGACCTCATCATGCTCGACGCCTTTTCCTCTGCCTCGCCGCCCGTCCATCTGGTGACCAAGGAAGCGGTGGCCATGTATGCGTCGAAACTGTCGCCCAAGGGCGCGCTGATCTTCAACGTGTCGAACCGGCACATGGTCCTGTCCTATGTCGTTGCCGGATCGTCGCGCGCGGCGGGGCTGACCACTTGGCACCGCAAGGACGCCCCCGGCACCGGCGATTTCATGAAGACGCTGAAAACGCCGGTCGAGGTCGCGGTCGCGGCGCGCAGCCCCGGTCAGGTCGGCACCATCGCCGCCGATGCCGATTGGAACCGCACCGAAATCCCGGCGGACTTTCGCGTCTGGACCGATGATTTTTCCAACATCCTGGATCCGCTGCGCCGCAAGCAGGGCTGGTAGGGGGGCGGATTACGCCTTCAGCTCCGCGCCCAGGCGCAGGCTGGCCCGCCAGAAGTAAAAGGCGGGGATGAAGCCCAGCCACGCCGCACCGTAAAGGACCCAGCGGACGCTTTCGCTGCCCGCCTGCGGGGCCAGCCAGTCGGACAGCGCGCCAAAGACAAAGGGGCCCAGGCCAAGGCCGATCAGATTCTGGCCGAACAGCATCACCGACGCGGCGACCGCGCGCGCCTCCTTGCGCACCAGCCCCTGCACACAGGCATAGGCCGGGCCGTAATAGGCCGCGTTCAGGATCGTCGGCACCAGAATCAGCAGCACCGCCAGCCGCCAGTCGGGCGCGCCATAGCCCAGGAACTGAATGGGCGCGGCGACCGCCATGCCGATAGCGGGCAGCGTCAAGATATGCCGCCGGTTCACCTGGCCAAAGCGGTCCGCCGCCCAACCGCCCAGCCAGGTGCCGAGCACCCCGGCTAGGCCCAGCGCGACCGCCATGGTCAGCCCCGCCTCGGTCGTCGACAGGCCGTGGCTGCGGATGAACATGCTGATCGTCCACAGCCCCTTGCCATAGCTGAGGAAGGCCGCGACCGACGCGGCGACGAGCAGCAGGACATAGGCGCGCGAGGAAAAAATCTCGGCCATCGCGGCGCGGACGGGGAGCGCGGGGGCGCTGGCGGCCACCGCCTGCCCGCGCACCAGCCCCAGCCGCCGCGGCTCGCGCATCAGCCAGGGAAGCAGGAAAGCGAGCCCAATGCCGGGCAGCCCGACCAGCATCAGCGCGGCGCGCCAGCCGTACAGATCATTGACCACCCCGCCGATGACCAGCCCCAGCAGCGTGCCGATGGGCACCCCCATGCCGTAAAAGCCAATGGCCGAGGCGCGCTTTTCCGGGGCCACGCTGTCCGAAATCAGCGAGTGGGCGGCGGGGGTGCACCCCGCCTCCCCCACCCCCACCCCGATGCGGGCGAGCGCCATTTGCGCAAAGCTGTTGGCATAGCCGCACAGCACCGTCATCGCCGACCAGACGGCCAGCGACAGCGAAATCAGCGACACCCGGTTGGTGCTCGTCCGGTCGGCATAGCGGGCGATGGGAATGCCCAGCACCGCATAGAAAACCGCAAAGGCCGGGCCCGCGAGCAGGCCAAGCTGCGTATCGCTGAGCTGGAGTTCGGCCTTGATGGGCTCGGCGAGGATGTTGAGAATCTGCCGGTCGAGGAAGTTAAGGATATAGACCAGGAGGAGCAGCCACATCATCACGCGCACCTGGGCAGGCGTGAGCGCGGGCGCGGGCGCGGAACTGAGCGCGGGCGCGGGCGCAGGGGCCTGGGCGGGCCGGTCGTCGGCACCTGTGGCAATGGTCATGGTTTATCTCTCCCGCCCGCCAAGCTGCCGGGCGGGGCGGGGCCTGTCAATCGGCGGCCTGTGCGGCCACCGCCAATATTGCCGCGACAAAGCCTTCGGGATCATTTTCCTGGATGAAATGCCCGCCCGACAGGGTGCGGTGCGGCATGGCGCGCGCGCCCGGCACGCGGCTGCGGAACGGCACATCGCCGCCGCGCGTGATCGGGTCCTGATCCGAAAAACAGCATAGGAAGGGGCGGTCAAATGTCTCCAGCACCCGCCATGCGGCTTGCTGGTCGGGCACCGCGACATTGTCGCCCAGCGGCACCAGCGCGGGCAAGGCGCGCGCGCCGGCCTTGCTGGCGCGGGTGGGAAAGGGCGCGTCATAGGCCGCAATTTCTGCCGCGCTCAGCCGTTGCAAACTGCCACGGTTGACGATGCGCCCGATGGGAAAGACGGGGCTAAACTGTGAAAAAGCCCGCCAGATGGCAAAGGCGCGCGGCGGCACCTGCCCCTCGGGCAGCCCGCCGTTGGCGAGCGCCACCCCGGCAAAACGGTCGGGCATGGCCGCCACCAGCCGCAGGCCGATGAGCGATCCCCAATCCTGACACGCCAGGATGATGCCGCGCAAATCCAGCGCCTCAATCCATTCGCGCATCCAGCCGACCTGCGCGGCATAGCTGTAATCGCTGCGCGCCAGCGGCTTGTCGGACCGGCCAAAGCCGATGAGGTCGGGGGCCAGCACGCGATACCCCGCCGCCGCCACCGGACCGATCATCTTGCGATAGAGATAGGCCCAGGTCGGTTCGCCATGCATCATCAGCACGGGCCGGTCTTTGGGGTTGCCAACATCGACATAATGGACGCGCAGCCCCCCGCCGATCGCCTGATAATGCGGCGCAAAGGGCCAATCGGGCAGCTTGGCGAAACGCTCATCGGGGGTGCGATAAATGCGCATGACAGGCTCCCTGGTGGCGGACATGGGACACACTGGCTACGCGGGTCAGGCGGCGGCGGCAAGCG
>CAZKOW010000003.1:158688-195774 GCA_964554455.1 uncultured Sphingopyxis sp.
CTGGTGGCGGACATGGGACACACTGGCTACGCGGGTCAGGCGGCGGCGGCAAGCGTGCCAGCAAGCGCGGCAGCCCAAATCCGCCCCACCCCCCATTAGCCGTCGCCCCGGACCTGATCCGGGGCCCAGCTGCCTTGGCACGGACGCAGCCAAGCTGGACCCCGGCTCGGAGGCCGGGGTGACGCGGTTTGGGCAACAAAGCCGAAGCGACGCTGCCCTCCCCCTCCCCGTCGCCCCGGACTTGATCCGGGGCCCAGCTTCTCCCGCGCACGCAACCAAGCTGGATCCCGGCTCGGGGGCCGGGGTGACGATAGTTGGGCAACAAAGCCGGAGCGACGCTCCCTTCCCCCTCCCCCGTCGCCCCGGACTTGATCCGGGGCCCAGCTTCTCCCGCGCACGCAACCAAGCTGGACCCCGGCTCGAGGGCCGGGGTGACGGATGTTGAGAACGACCGGGGTGACTAGGGTTGGGGATGGGCCGGGGTGACGAGGGTGGGGATCGATAGCCCCCCAAAAAAATCGCTTTCCTACACGGCGAATCACTGGCAGGCTTTGTTCATGCTTCGTTTCATCGTCCTGCTGCTGGCCGCGCTCGCGCTAGGCGCTGCGCCGCTTTTGGCCACGCCGCCGGCCCTGCCCGATGTCGCGAATCGCGATGCGGCGGGGTTGCAAGCGGCGATGACCAACGACGGGCTGAGCAGCGTCGCCATCACCCAGGCCTATCTCGACCGCATCCGCTTGCTCGATGATGGCGGGCCGATGCTGAACGCCGTCATCGCGACCTTTCCCGATGCGCTGGAGCAGGCGCGCGCGCTGGATGCCGAGCGGGCGGCGGGGCGGGTGCGCGGGCCGCTGCACGGCATTCCGGTGCTGATCAAGGACAATATCGAAGTGGCCGGGCCGCTGCCCACCACCGCCGGATCGCTGGCACTCAAGGACAATGTCACGAACCGCGATGCCTTTCTGGTGGCGCGGCTGCGCGCGGCGGGCGCGGTCATTCTGGGCAAGGCCAATTTGTCCGAATGGGCCAATATCCGGTCGAACAATTCCACCAGCGGGTGGAGCGCGGTGGGCGGCCTGACGCGCAACCCGCATGATCTGAGCCGCAGCGCCTGCGGCTCGTCTTCGGGCAGCGGCGCGGGCGTCGCGGCCAGCCTTGCGCCGCTGGCGGTGGGCACCGAAACCGATGGGTCGATCACCTGCCCCGCCGGGGCGAACGGCATTGTCGGGTTCAAACCCACCGTCGGGCTGGTCAGCCGCACGCATATCGTGCCGATCAGTTCAAGCCAGGACACGGCGGGGCCCATGACGCTGACCGTCGCCGATGCCGCCGCGATGCTGACCGTGATGGCGGGCACCGACCGGGCCGACCCCGCCACCAAAATGGCGCGCGAGGTGCAGAGCGATTATGTCCGCGCGCTTCGCCCCGACGCGCTGAAAGGACGGCGCATTGGCGTGATGATGGACCGCGTCGGCGGCCGCGCCGATATCGCCGCGCTGCTGGAACAGGCACTGGCCGTGATGGCGGCCGAGGGGGCAGAGATTGTCCGCATCGCCGACACGCGCACCGGGCTGAATGAGCTGAGCGCGGCCGAATTTGAGGTGCTGCTGACCGAGCTCAAGACCGAAATGGCGAGCTATCTGGCGTCGCTGCCCCAGGCGGGGATGCCCAAAACGCTGGCCGATCTGATCGCCTTCAACGCCGGCAACCCAGCGGAAACGCGCTGGTTTGGGCAGGAAACCTTTATCCTGGCCGACAGCAAGGGCGGGCTCGACAGCCCTGCCTATCGCGATGCGAAGGCCAAAGCGGCGCGGCTGGCGGGCAAGGAGGGGATCGACCGGCTGCTCGCGGCGCATGACGTCACGATGCTGGTCGGCGTCACCAACGGCCCGGCGTGGACCATCGACCTGGTCAATGGCGACAATTTCACCGGCCCCGCCGCCAGCCAGCTGCCCGCCGTGGCGGGCTACCCCCATCTGACCGTGCCGATGGGCGCGGTCGAAGGGCTGCCCATCGGCATCAGCTTCATCGGCCAGCAATGGTCCGACGCCGAAGTGCTGGCGGTCGGCCACGCCTATGAACAGGCCAGCAAACGGCGCGTGGCGCCCGGGTTCCGGACAGGCGTGCAACCGTAACGCGCCCGGCGCTGGATTTGCCCCCCCCTCGCCCCGGACGTGATCCGGGGCCCAGCTTTTGGCCCTCACTGACGGTGACCAAGCTGGACCCCGGCTCGGGGGCCGGGGTGACGAATATTGGGGATGGAGCTGGTCGGTTGGGAGGTAGGCCTGGGAAGTTTGCGGATAGGGATGAACAGTTGGGCGATGGGAGCGAGCCGCCTCGCACCCACCCCCATCCCCGTCGCCCCGGACTTGATCCGGGGCCCAGCTTTGGCCCTCACTGGCGGCAACCAGGCTGGACCCCGGCTCGGGGGCCGGGGTGACGGACGGGATTGTTGGTTGCCCTACCGCCGGTCCTTGCGCCGTTGCCAGCCCATTTCTTCGAGTTCCAGCAGCTCAATCGGGACATGGATAGTGCGAATGGCAAGGCGCACCTCCACCAGGAACAGGATGAGCGAGCCGAGCAACAGCAGCATGGCCAGCGCGAACACCGCCGACACCGCCAGACCGAGGTCGAGCGCCAGCAGTTCCTGAACAAACAGCAGCGCGACGAGCAGGCACACGGTGATGCCGCAGCCGACCGCCGACATGATGCTGTTGTTGATGATATCCATCCGCCGGTCGACCGCGCGCAATTCGGCGACCAGGCGGTCATGCTCCTTGCCCTCCGTCTCTGCCCAGCGGTCGATGAGATCGCGGCTGCGGTCCACCACCCGCGCCAGCCGCCCGGTGAGCACATTGAGCAGCGCGCCCGTGGCCACGAGCAAAAAGACCGGCGCGACGGACAGCTGGATGGTTTGCGCGATCATGCCGGTGGCGGTCATGTCCAACCCTTTCTGAACCAATGTCTACTGGTCAATTCCGTCATGCTGGCTCCCAGCGGGTCGCTGTTTCAGCATCCATGGCGCAATGTCGCACTTTTGCGCCATGGATGCTGAAACAAGTTCAGGGTGACGATTCCTTCGGGCAAATTGCGCCCTAATCCTGTGTTACCGTCGGCGTGTTGACGCCCTTGCTCGCCAGAAATTTGCGCACATTGCGGGCGGCCTGGCGGATGCGCTGTTCATTTTCGACCATGGCGATGCGGACAAAACCCTCCCCATCCTCGCCATAGCCGACGCCGGGGGCGACCGCGACATGCGCCTCGGTCAGCAATTGTTTGGCAAATTCCAGGCTGCCCATGTCCTTGAGCGCAGGCGGCAGCGGGGCCCAGCAGAACATCGACGCGCGCGGCTTTGGGATGTCCCACCCGGCGCGGGCAAAGCTGTCGATCAGCACGTCGCGGCGCTTTTGATAAAGCGCACGGTTCCGCTCCACAATGTCCTGCGGCCCGTTCAATGCGGCGCAGGCCGCCGCCTGAATGGGGGTAAAGGCCCCGTAATCGAGGTAGGATTTGACGCGGGTGAGCGCAGCAATCAGCCGCTTGTTCCCCACCGCAAAGCCCATGCGCCAGCCCGCCATCGAATAGGTTTTTGACATGGAGGTAAATTCGATCGCGACATCCTTTGCCCCCGGCACTTGCAGGATCGAGGGCGTCGGTTGGCCGTCAAAATAGAGTTCGGAATAGGCAAGGTCCGAAATCACCCAAACCTGGTTGGCCCTGGCCCAGGCAACCAACCGTTCGTAAAAGGCCAGATCGACCGTCTCTGCGGTGGGATTGGATGGATATCCGACCACCAAAATGCTGGGGCGCGGCACGGTGAAGGCCATGGCGCGGTCGAGCGCGCGCCAATAATTGTCATCGGGCGTCGTCGGCACGCTGCGGATGGTCGCGCCCGCGATGATGAAGCCGAAGGTGTGGATGGGATAGGCGGGGTTGGGCGCCAGCACGACATCGCCCGGCCCGGTAATCGCGGTGGCCAGGCTGGCCAGCCCCTCCTTCGACCCCATGGTGACCACCACTTCGCTTTCGGGGTCGAGCTCGACGCCAAAGCGGCGCGCATAATATTGGGCCTGCGCGCGGCGCAGCCCCGGAATGCCCTTCGACTGCGAATAGCCATGCGCGTCGGGCTTGGCGGCCACTTCGCACAATTTTTCGATGACGTGCGGCGGCGGCGGCAGGTCGGGATTGCCCATGCCCAGGTCGATGATATCCTCCCCGCTGGCCCGCGCGGCGGCCCGCATCGCATTGACTTCGGCGATGACATAGGGCGGCAGGCGCTTGATGCGGTAAAATTCATCGTCGGACATTGCGTGGTCCCAAACTTCCTTAGCTCTTGGTGCTCCGGCGTAGGCCGGAGCTTTGGCGGGCGAACACCCTCCTATCGGCCAACGCTCCGGCCTGCGCCGGAGCACTGCGGCGATACACATCGACGTGGCTATGCGCTATAGGCAGGGCTTCGGCACCATGCCAGCGGGAACGACATATGGCAGACGAGCAGGACACCAGCCTTTTCCCCAGCCTTGACGCCATGCCGAGCGCCGAAGATGTGCAGGCGTGGACCGAAGTGATGCTCCGCGCCCAGACGATGCTGGCGGAACATGCGGTGCGCATGGCGAGCGCGCCCGCCGCGGTGCCCGATCTGGGCCAATTGTTCGATCCCGCGCGCTGGGCGGCGCTGCCCGGCATGGCGGCGATGACGCAGGCCATGGCCAGCGGCTGGGCGCAGGGGCTGGAGACGATGCAGAAACTGGCGGGGGGCGATCTGACTGCGCTCACCCCGCCGGCCCCGCCGCCCGGCGACAAACGCTTTGCCGCGCCCGAATGGTCCGCCAATCCGGTGCTCGCCATCCTGCGGCAAAGCTATGCCGCGGTCGCGGATCAGATGCTGGGGCTGGCCGACACAGTGGACGGCATCGACCCGGCGGCCAAGGCAAAGCTGCGCTTTGCCACCCAGACGCTGATCGATGCCATGGCCCCCACCAACTTGGCGCTGACCAATCCGCAGGTGGTGGAACGCGCGCTGGCGACGCGGGGGCAAAGCCTACTCAAGGGGCTGGAGCATCTGCTCGCCGACATGGCGCGCGGCCAGATGACGCATGTGGACCGCAGCGCCTTTACCATCGGCGACAATATCGCCGCAACGCCCGGCAAGGTGGTGCATGAAACGCCGCTCTATCAGCTCATCCATTATGCGCCGACCACCGCGACGGTGCGCAAAACGCCGCTGATCGTCTTTCCGCCGTGGATCAACCGCTTCTATATCCTTGATCTCAATCCCGCGAAAAGCTTTGTCAAATATTGCGTCGACAATGGCCTTTCGCTGTTCATGGTCAGCTGGAAATCGGCCGATGCCAGCATGGCCGATGTGGTGTGGGACGATTATATCGCGGCGCAGGTCGACGCTATCGACACGGTCCGCACCCGGCTGGAAGTGCCCAGCGTGCACTGCATCGGCTATTGCGTGGCGGGCACGACGCTGGCGGCGACGCTGGCGATGCTGGCGGCGCGGGGGGAGGCGGACCGGGTGGCCTCTGCCACCTTCTTCACCGCGCAGGTGGATTTTGAGCTGGCGGGCGACCTGAAATTGTTCGTCGATGATGGCCAGCTGGCGCTGCTGGACCAGCTTTCGGCGTCGGGATTCCTGGATGGCCGCTATATGGCCGCGACGTTCAACATGCTGCGCGGGCGCGACCTGATTTGGAACTATGTCGTCAACAATTATCTGCTGGGCAGCGACTATCCGGCGTTCGACCTGCTCTATTGGAACGGTGACACCACCAACCTGCCCGCCAAATGGCACCGGCAATATCTGACCGACCTCTATCGCGACAATCGGCTGGTCGTGCCGGGATCGCTCAGCGCCCATGGCGTGCCCATCGACCTGCGCAAAATCGCCGTGCCCGCCTATGTCCAGGCGGGGCGCGAGGACCATATTGCCCCGGCGGAAAGCGTGTGGCGGATCATGCACCACCTGTCCGGCCCCAAGACATTTTTGCTCGCCGGGTCGGGCCATATCGCCGGGGTGGTCAACCCGCCCGCCGCGCAAAAATATCAATATTGGACCGGCGACAGCGACGCCGCAAGCCTGGCCGATTTTGTCGCGGGCGCAGCCGAGACCAAGGGCAGCTGGTGGCCGCACTGGCTCGCCTGGCTGAACAGCCACAATGACGGCGACGTCGCGGCCAAGGGCGCGCGTGTTCCGGGCGGCAAGGGCAATCCGGCGATCGAAGATGCGCCGGGGCGCTATGTGCGGATGCCGTGACACGCGCCGTTCCTCGTCATCCTGAACGTGTTTCAGGATGACGAACGCATTGAAATTCGGTGGCCCGCAGCATTTTTTGCTGCACTGCACAAAAAACACTTGAAAAGCCCGAATCGCTGCTATATTGTGCACTGCAGCAATAAAGGAGTTTGTGACCCATGGCCACGAAGATCGATTCGGCTGAAAAAGCCTTTGAAGCCGCCAGCATCGAAGCTGGTGCCGTGAAAACCGCCGTTGAAACCAAGGCCGCCGACGTGGTGGCCGAGGTGAAGCAGGCCGCTGCCCCCGCCGTGAAGGCGGTCAAGGCCGCAGTCAAGAAGCCCGTCGCCGCCAAGACCGCGCCCGTCGCTGTCAAGGCCAAGCCGGTCGCCAAAAAGCCTGCAGTGGTGAAGGCCGCTGCCAAAAAGGTTGCCCCGGTAAAGGCGAAAGTCGCCAAGCCGGTAAAGGCCGCCAAGACCACCACCAAGACGGCCGCGACCTCGCCGGTTGCCGTCGCGCAGAAGGGACTGAAGACCATGAACGACACCGTCACGAAATTCGCCAACGACGCCAAGACCCGCTTTGAAACGCTGACCGCCGACATGAACGGCCGCAGCAAGGAAGCGATGGAAAAGGCCAGCAAGCTGGCCGAAGAAGCCGTCGAATTCCAGAAGGCCAACATCGAAGCCATCGTCGAATCGGGCAAGATCGCTGCCAAGGGCGTCCAGACGCTGACCGAAGAAGGCGTGGCGTTCGGCCGCAAGAGCTTTGAAGACGTGACCGCGTCGCTGAAGGGCTACACCGCCGTCAAGACGCCGGTGGAATTCTTCCAGCTCTATGCCGAAAACAGCAAGAAGGCGTTCGACACCGCCGTTGCCCAGACCTCGAAGACCAGCGAAATGGTCGTCAAGATCGCCAACGACAGTTTCGCGCCGATTTCGAACCGCGTTTCGGAAATCACCGCAAAGGTGAAGGCGGCCGCGTAAACCGCGCTGCCTCCCCCCGTCGGCGCGCGCCCCTCTCCCTCCCAAAGCGCGCCGGCCTTGATCGAGCCGTCCGTCCCCCTGTGGGGCGGGCGGCTCTTTCTTTATGCGTGCGGAAGTGGGTGCGGAAATGGGTGCGGAAGGCCAAACCGCCGCTAACCCCACCCCCGTCGTCCTGAACTTGTTTCAGGACAACGAACCCAAGGATGATGGTTTATCCCGAACGAGGTTGGCGTACGCCCCCGTCGCCGCCGCCAGCAGAAAATCCCCGGTCATTGCGAGCGCAGCGACGCGGGAAGGACGGCAAAGGGATCATCGCGCCACATGGTCCGCATGACGAAGGCAAGGGATTTCCCACCCACCCTCTTGATTGCAGCGCCCGCGATGCGATATTCGGGCGCTTAGCAATGATCAGACTCCAGCCCTCTCCCACCATCGGCATGGCCGACTCCGACGTCGTCGGCATGGCCGGCTCCGATGTCGTCGGCATGGCCGACAAGCGCGACGAGCCCGGCAGCCCGGGCGTCGGCGTTGCGACGCGCACGCGCGCCAAGGCGAAAAAGCCGTCGATGTACAAGGTGTTGATGCTGAACGACGATTATACGCCGATGGAATTTGTCGTCGGCGTGCTGCAGCGGTTTTTCAACATGGATATCGAGGCCGCGACGCGGGTGATGCTGCACGTCCACCAACAGGGCGTCGGCGTGTGCGGCGTGTTCACTTATGAGGTGGCGGAAACCAAGGTGAACCAGGTGATGGACGCCGCCCGCACCAACCAGCACCCCCTGCAATGCACGCTTGAAAAGGCCTGATGGCGCCATGACCGGACCATCGCCCGCCGCCGTCATCATTGGCGCGGGCGATGCAACGGGCGGCGCGATTGCGCGCGCCTTTGCCGCCGACGGGCTCGTCGCCTGTGTCAACCGCCGCCCGAAAAGTGCCGACGCGCTGGAGGCGCTGGCCGCGTCCATTCGCGCCGATGGCCATGCCGCGCGCGCTTTCCCCGCCGATGCGCGGGTGGAGGAGGAGATGATCGCGCTGTTTGATCAGGTGGAGGCAGAGGTGGGCCCAGTCGCGGTGGCGGTGTTCAACATCGGCGCCAACGTCAATTTCCCGATCACCGAAACCACCACGCGCGTTTACACCAAAGTGTGGGAAATGGCCTCCCTGTCGGGATTTTTGATGGGGCGCGAGGCCGCGCGCCGCATGGTCCCGCGCGGGCACGGCACCATCATTTTCACGGGCGCGACCGCGTCGCTGCGCGGCGGGTCTGGCTATGCCGCCTTTTCGGGAGCAAAGGGCGCGCTGCGCATGCTGGCGCAGAGCATGGCGCGCGAGCTGGGGCCGCAGGGCATCCACGTCGCTCACGCCATCATCGACGGCGCGATCGACACCGAGTTCATCCGCCAGCGCCACCCCGATTTCGACGCTGCCAAGGCAGCGGAGCTGATCCTTTCGCCCGCCGCCATTGCCGCCCAATATGTGATGCTGCACCGGCAGCCGAAAAGCGCCTGGACGCACGAGCTGGACCTGCGGCCATGGGGGGAGCGGTGGTAGGATAATTGAGCCCCTCCCCTTCAGGGGAGGGGTTGGGGTGGGGGCTGTCGGCATAGCGCAATGCAGGGAGACCCCACCCCGCTCGCCTAAGGCCCGGCGATGCCGGACCAAGTCTCACGGCCCCTCCCCTGAAGGGGAGGGGATTAAGGGGTGCCATGAAACATTTCCAATTCCTGTTCGATGTCGGCGGGCCCAATGGCTATTTGGTGCACCGGGTGTTGCCTGCCTTTTGTGCCAAGCATGGCGCGCGGGCCGACTATGTACCGGTGCTGCTGGGCGGCCTGTTCAAGGCGACGGGCAATCGCCCGCCGTTGATGCGCTATGCCGATGCGCCCGCGAAATGGGCCTATGAGCAGTTGGAATTCACCCGCTTCATTGCCGCGCACGGGCTGACCCAATTTCGCATGAACCCGCATTTTCCGCCCAACAGCCTGCTCGCCATGCGCACCATCGTCGGGGCGGCGGCGCTGGGATGCCAGGCGGAGGCGATTGAGGCGTTCATGGTCGGCGTGTGGGAAATGGGCCTCGACCTTGGCGACCGCGACGCGGTGGTCGCGCAGCTCGACGACGCCGGGCTGAACGGCGCGGCGCTGATCGCGCGCGCCGATGATCCGGCGGTCAAGGCCGAGCTGGCCCAAAACACAGAGGCCGCCGTCGCACGCGGCGCCTTTGGCATCCCCACCTTTTTCGTTGGTGATGCGATGTTCTTTGGCAAGGAACGGCTGGGCCAAGTGGCAGCGGCGCTCGGTTGACTTGCACCGCAAGACACTTCGGTTAAAGAACGGCAATGGATCAAATCATCATTCGCGGCGGCCAGCGCCTGTCCGGCCGCATCCCCATTTCGGGTGCCAAGAACGCTGCGCTGACGCTGCTCCCCTGCGCGCTGCTGACCGATGAACCGCTGACACTGCGCAACCTGCCGCGGCTCGCCGATGTCGATGGCTTTGGCCATTTGCTGAACCAGCTGGGCTGTGCGACCACGGTGGAAGGGTCGCGGCCCGAGGATTTCGGGCGCGTGCTTACCGCGCGCGCGACGACGCTGACCAGCACCGTCGCGCCCTATGATATTGTGCGCAAGATGCGCGCGTCCATCCTGGTGCTGGGCCCGCTGCTCGCCCGCGCAGGCGAGGCGACAGTGTCCCTGCCCGGCGGCTGCGCCATCGGCAACCGCCCCATCGACCTGCATCTGAAGGCGCTGGAGGCCTTTGGCGCGGAGATTGAGCTGGCGTCGGGCTATGTGAAGGCGACCGCACCTGGCGGACGCCTGCCCGGCGGCACCTACAGCTTTCCGGTGGTGTCGGTGGGGGCGACCGAAAATGCGCTGATGGCGGCGGTGCTGGCCAAGGGCACATGCGTGCTTGGCAATGCCGCGCGCGAGCCTGAAATTGTCGACCTGTGCAACTGCCTGGCGGCGATGGGCGCACAGATTGACGGCATCGGGACCGAGACGCTGACCATCGAGGGGGTCGACCGGCTGCACGGCGCGACCTATCGCGTGATGGCCGACCGGATCGAAGCGGGCAGCTATGCCTGCGCTGCGGTGATGACCCAGGGTGACGTCGAACTGGTCGGGGCCAAGGCCGACGAAATGACCGCCACGCTGCAGGCACTGCGCGAGGCGGGGGCGACGGTTGAGGAGGTGAAGGGCGGCATTCGCGTGGCGATGAGCGGGCGCGCGCAGCCCATCACCCTGTCCACCGCCCCCTACCCCGGTTTTGCCACCGACATGCAGGCGCAGTTCATGGCGATGGCAACACTGGGCACCGGCGCGTCGCTGTTTACCGAGACAATTTTTGAGAACCGCTACATGCATGTGCCCGAACTGGCGCGCATGGGGTGCGACATCGACGTGCGCGGGCGCAGCGCGGTGGTGCGCGGCGTCGACCATCTGATCGGCGCGCCGGTGATGGCAACCGACCTGCGCGCATCGATGAGCCTGATCATCGCCGGGCTGGCCGCGCGCGGCGAAACGCAGGTCAACCGCGTCTATCACCTCGACCGCGGCTATGAACGGCTGGAGGAAAAGCTGCAGGCCGTGGGCGCGGATATTGAACGGGTGAGCACGGGGTAGCACGAAACTCCTCCGCCCCATTGGGGAGGGGCAGCGAGACTTGGCGCAGCGCAGCCGGGCCTTAGTCGCAGCGGGGTGGGCGGACTGAACCTGCGGGACACCCCTCCCGCTGCGACTAGGCAGCAAGCTGCCAAGTCTCGCTGCCCTCCCCTGACGGGGAGGGGGTTATGGGTCGGCGCTGTTGTCGATCAGGCCGCTGGTTTGGCGTTCACCAAATCCGGGAACAGCCGTTTGAGCGCCGCCAGCTTGGGCGCGTCCCAGCGGCGGATATAGCCGTGGTCGGGGTTTCGCTTCATGAAATCCTGATGATAATCTTCCGCGCGGTAAAAGGCCTTGTAGCGTTCGATGGGCACGACAATCGGCCTGGCGAAATGCTTGCCCGTGCCGATTTGCGTCAGATAGCGGGTGGCGACGGCGCGCTGGGTGGCGTCCAGCGGGACGATGGCGGCGCGATATTGGCTGCCGACATCGGGGCCCTGGCGGTTGCGCAGCGTCGGGTCGGCAATCACCGAAAACAGCACGCGCAGCAGCGTGCCATAGCTGACGACCCGCGGGTCATAGGTCACGCGCACCGCTTCGGCATGGCCGGTGCGGCCATTGTTGGTGATTTCATAGACCGCGGTTTCCTTGGCCCCGCCATGATAGCCGGATTCGACCGCGATGACGCCCTTCACCCGTTCGAGCACCCCCTCCACGCCCCAGAAGCAGCCGCCCGCCAGCACCGCCGTCGCGCGCGGTGCCGCGACCGCCGGGTCATAGGCCGCCGCGGGCAGTTTGACGACGCTTTCCGCCTGCGCAGGGGTGCAGGCGGCGAGCAGCAGCGCGGCGGCAAGGAGCGAGGGCCGCGTCATTTCAGCGCCGCACAGGCTTGCTGGATGCGGATGCACGCCTCCTTGAGCACCGCTTCGCTGGTCGCATAGGACACACGAAACGCGGGCGACAGGCCAAAGGCATCGCCGGGCACCGCCGCGACGCGCGCCGCATCCAGGAAATAGTCGATCAGCGCGGCATCGCTGTCGATCACCAGGCCGTCCGGCGTGCGTTTGCCGATGCACCCGGCTGCGTCGGGATAAACGTAAAAGGCCCCCTCTGGCATCGGGCAGGCAAGGCCCGGCGCGTCGTTGAGCATCGCGACCACCATGTCGCGCCGCTTGCGAAAGGCGGCGTTGCGATCATCCAGAAAGCCCTGCGGCCCGCCCAGCGCGGCGGTCGCCGCCGCCTGCGCAATTGAACAGGGGTTGGACGTCGATTGCGACTGCAATTTGCCCATCGCCTTGATCAGCCACGAAGGGCCGCCGGCATAGCCGATGCGCCAGCCAGTCATGGCATAGGCCTTAGAACAGCCGTTCATCGTCAGCGTGCGATCATAAAGGTCGGGGCACAGCTGAACCATCGTCGCAAAGGGGAAGTCGGCATACCAGACATGTTCATACATATCGTCGCTGAGCAGCAGGACGTGCGGATGCCGCCGCAGCACTTCGCCCAGCGCAGTCAACTCGCCGGGTGAATAGGCCGCGCCGCTGGGGTTGGACGGCGAATTGAGGATCAGCCAGCGGGTGCGCGGCGTGATCGCGGCGTCGAGTTGTTCGGGGGTGATCTTGTAATTTTGGCTCGCCCCGGCGGCGATCACCACCGGCACGCCGCCCGCAAAGGCGACAATGTCGGGATAGCTGACCCAATAGGGGGCGGGGATGATCACCTCGTCCCCGGCATCGACCGTGGCGACCAGCGCGTTGAACAAAGTGTGTTTCCCGCCGACATTGACGGTGATCTGGTCCAGCCCATAGTCCAGCCCATTGTCGCGCTTGAACTTGCCGCTTATCGCCTCTTTCAGCGCGACGGTGCCGTCGACCAGCGTATATTTGGTCTGCCCGGCGCGGATGGCGGCAATCGCGGCCTCCTTCACAAAATCGGGCGTGTCGAAATCGGGTTCGCCCGCCGACAGTCCGATGACATCGACCCCTTCGGCCTTCAGCTTGGCGACGCGCGCCGTCATGGCCAGCGTGGCCGACGGCTGGATACGATTCAAGGCGGCGGACACATGCTGAGCGGACATAATGGGCTTTTTCTCCTGGGGAATGGGCAAGAAAATTGCGCGCGCTGAGCCCTTAGCTCGACGGGGCTTGCGGGGCAACCGGCGAAGACAAAAGCCCGGGGCTGAACCGGGCCGGGCGGTGGATGGAGAAGGGTCGCCCGACCCTTACCGAACTTTCGTCTTCACTCCGGCCAACGGTTGAGGTGCGCGCTTTATTCCACGAGCCGGGCGGGCACCAGGCCGCGCACCGCATTGCCGACGAAAAAGCCGTCGGCCAGGTCAGCGCTGCGCAGATGTGATTCCACCGCCTGTCCCCGCGCGATCAGTTCGCCGCGCAGCACACCCGGCAGCAGGCCCAGATCCAGCGGCGGGGTGAGCAGGCGGCCATCGCGCTCGACAAAGATGTTGGTCAGGCTGCCCTCGGTCAAAAAGCCTTCGGGGTGGACAAACACAACTTCGGCCGCGCCCGCGGTGATGCGAGCATCGTCGTAAAATTCGCGCGCGCTGGTCTTGTGGCGCAGGCGGAAATCATCGGGGTCCACGGGCAGCGGCACCAGCTTGACGGGCACCGGCACCTCCGCAAACACGGGCAGCGGCGACACTTCGATGGCGACCGGGCCGCGCGGCGACAGGCGCAACCGCACGCGCGCGGCGCTTTTCTGGCGAAAGGTGGCGGCTTGCAAGCTGTTGCGCGCGGCGTGGCGGTCGAAGGAAAAGCCAAAGATATCGGCGCTGGCCTTCAATCGGGCGAAATGCGCCTCCAGCCGCAAAATCCCCTCCACCGGGTCAAACCGCATGGTTTCCAGCAAATCAAAACCGCCCCCGGCTGCCGTCACAAACGCCCCCTTTGCCAGACATTCGCGCCATTCCGCAGCGGCCTCGCTGTCGGCGACGATGCCCGATCCCAATCCCAAAGTGGCGCGAAACGGCGCGCCGGGCAAGCGGTTTGGCGGGTCATCGCTGGCCGCCGCGCCATCGGCGGTGCCGGTCGCCGCCGCCGGGAACACCAGCGTGCGGATGGCGACGTTGAACGCCGCGTCGCCGTCGGGCGCGATAAAGCCGATGGAGCCGGTGTAGAGCCCGCGCGGGGCCGCCTCCACCGCCGCAATCACCTCCATCGCCCGCACCTTGGGCGCGCCGGTGATGGACCCGCAGGGAAAGGCGGCGCTGAGCACATCCACTGCATCGGCCCCCGGCGGCAGCGTCGCGGCCACATCGGATACCAGCTGGTGGATAGTGGGAAAGCTTTCCACGCGGAACAGGTCCGGCACATGCACGCTGCCCGGCGCGGCGATGCGCGACAGATCGTTGCGGATAAGGTCGACGATCATCAGATTTTCAGCGCGCTGCTTGGGGTCCATGGCCAGATCCCTGGCCAGCGCCGCATCGCGCGCCGGGTCGGGATCGCGCCGCGCGGTCCCCTTCATCGGCCGCGCCATCACATCGCGTCCGCGCAGGCCAAAGAAGAGCTCGGGCGAGAGCGAGGCGACCGCTTGCTCGCCCGTCCACACAAAGCCGCCATAGCCCGCGCGCGCCGCGCCGCGCAGCCGGGCATAGATGGCGAGCGGATTGCCCAGCACGGGGACAGCGGCAGCAAAGGTCAGGTTCGCCTGATAAATATCGCCCGCACGAATGAGGTCCAAAATCTGGCCAATCATCGCGTCATAGGCGGCGTGCGTCACCAGCGGTTCGGGCGCGCCCAGCCAGGCGCTGGCCGGATCGGGCAGCAGCGCGGGCACATCATCGGCGGCGACCCGGGTCACATGCGGGAACAGGCCGAACCAGCCAATGGGCGCACCCTCCGCTGGCGACGGGGCCGGGGCGCGCGCGGCGCTGGCAAAGCCCGTCCCGGCATCATAGGCCAGATATCCCGCCGCATGCAGCCCGCGCGCCGTGGCACCGCGCAGCGCGGTGAGCAGCGCGGGCACATCGGCGGGCGTCGCCGCAACCAGCACCTCCACCGGATCCTGATACAGCCGCGCGGGCACCGCCCCATTCAGCCGGGCATCATCCAGCAGGACAAAGGGCACCGCCCCGGCGCGCGGCGGGGTGATCGGGGAAAGGACCGGCGTCACGCGAAGCGGCGCGTCAGCGGTCGCGCTTCATTCGGATGGCGCGCTGGCCATCCACCTTGGCAAAATAGCTGCCCAGCGAGGCGACCTTGATATTCACTTTCTGTCCCGGCTTGGGCTCGCGCGGCAGGCGGGTGGTGTCAATCTGTTGCCACACCGCGCCATCCTCCATCACGATGCGATATTTGCCCGACCGGTCGACGGAGGCCGATTTGACGACCGCCTCAATCTCCTTCACCTGCTCATCATCGCCATCGCCGCCGAACAGGCCAATGCGCGGCAGTGAAAAGCCGAACAGGCCGCGCCGCGTTTCCTTGATGACCTCCTTGTCGGCGATGGTCACTTCGCGCTTGGCTTCGGCCACTTCCAGCGCGGCCACGGTGCGATCGAAACAGGCCAGCCGCTGGGCATCATCGGCAATGGCGCGGCAATCATAGAGTTGTTGCACCGGCACGGCGCGTTTGACGGGCCCGTCCTGCTTGTCCTTGGCACTGGCGGGCGCGCTGGCGAGCAGCAGAGCCAGCAGCGGGGCCCCCACCAGCAGGGGCGAACGACAAAGCAGGCTGGTCATGGCAATCTCCCTCGCCGCGCTGGCGTGAATTCATTTCCACTTACGTGGAACCGGCACCGGCCCGCGTCCCCACCCGGCCGCCCAATCCAGTTTACCCTGTGGGCGGCCGGGTGGGGGCGCGGGCCGGTGCCGTGCGTTTCAGCGCAGCGGAAACAACGTTTAATCCTCTCCGCGCGCGGCTGCAAGCGATGCCACCAATTGCGATCTGATACGTTGTGCAAAATGGGGAGGGGGTTGCCATCCCCAGCCCCCTCCTCAATATCCGGTGACAGGGAAACGCCCCTGATTCCCGGAGCAAAGGACCCGTTCGTCGATGACCGCCGCGCCCTGGCTGACCGATTATCGCCACCCCTGCGACTGGTCGATGGAGTTTCCGCCGCTGACCCTGCCCGCCATGTTTGCGGACAGCGTGGCGCAGCGCGGCGATGCGGCGATGATCGACTTTCTGGGCCGCACCTTTCGCTATCGCGACATGGCGGCACAGGCGGCGCAAGTGGCGGCGGGGCTGCAACGGCTGGGCGTGCAAAAGGGTGACCGGGTGGGCCTGTTCCTGCCCAATGTGCCGCAATATGTCGCGGCCTATTATGGCGCGCTGATCGCCGGGGCGACGGTGGTGAATTTCTCCCCGCTCTATACCGTCGACGAACTGGCGGCGCAGGTGGAGGATTCGGGCACGCGCCTGTTGTTCACCCTGTCGGCCAGCGCGCTGCTGCCCACCGCGCTGGCGGTGCTCGACCGCTCCAGCCTGACGCAGTTGGTCGTGGGGTCGGTGGCAGAGGTGCTGCCGCCGGTGAAATCGTTGCTCTTCACCCTGTTCAAGCGGAACGAGCGGACGGCCATTCCCGACGATCCGCGCATCATCCGCTATGCCGCGCTGTGCCAGGGCGGCGGGGCACCCGCGCCCGTGGCGATTGATGCCGAGGCGGACGTCGCGCTTATCCAATATACCGGCGGCACCACCGGCACGCCCAAGGGCGCGATGCTGACGCACCAGAATCTGACGGCCAATGCGCGGCAGGTGAACGCCGTCGACCCCGATCATGCGGCGGAGGACCGCATCCTGGGCGTGCTGCCCATGTTCCATGTCTTTGCCAACACCTGCGTGCTAAACCGCACCGTGCTGAATGGCGGCACGATGGTGCTGCTGCCGCGCTTTGACGCGGGGCAGGCGCTCGCCGCGCTCAGCCGCACGCGCGCCACCGCCCTGCCCGGCGTGCCGACCATGTATCAGGCGCTGCTCGACCATCCCACCATTGCCGCGACCGATTTTTCGAGCCTGCGGGTCTGCATTTCGGGCGGCGCGCCGATGCCCGCCGAACTGCGCGCCGATTTTGTCGCCCGCAGCGGCGCGGCGCTCGTCGAAGGCTATGGCCTGACCGAAAGCGCCGGCGTGGTGTCAACCAACCCCTATGAAGGGCCCGTTAAGGCCGGCACCATCGGCCAGCCGCTGCCGCGCACCGAGGTGAAACTGGTCGACAAGGGCGATGCATCGCGACCCGCCCCCGCGGGCGAGCCCGGCGAGCTGGTGGTGCGCGGGCCGCAGATCATGCGCGGTTACTGGAACCGGCCCGACGCCGATGGGGACAGCTTTACCGCCGACGGCTGGCTGCGCACCGGCGACGTCGCGGTGATCGACGATGACGGCTATATCCGCATCGTCGACCGCATCAAGGACATGATCGCGGTGGGCGGCTTCAAAGTCTATCCCAGCGAGATTGAGCGCGTGCTCTACACCCACCCGGCGGTGAAGGAAGCGCTGGTGCTGGGCACCCCCGACGCGCGGCTGGGCGAAGTGCCCATGGCCTATGTGACGCTGGAACCGGACAGCGCCCGCGTGGATGGCCCCACGCTCGCCGCGTGGCTGAACCCGCAAATCGGCAAACATGAACGCGTCGCCGGGGTGGTGGTGCGCGAAACGCTCCCCAAAACCATGATTGGCAAACTGGACCGGAAGGCGCTGCGGGCGGAGGTCGGGTAGCGGTGCTCCGCCCCAAAGCGATGCGCAATGTGATGTTGTCTCGCACAGGATGTTATGCCATATCGCCGCCCGTGCTCGCCGAGTCTGCCCTGATCCCTGCTTCCCCGCGCCCTGTGCTGGCGCGCGGGTGGTTGCGCCGCCATGGCGTGATTGACCGGTTGGCGATTGCGCTGTCGGGCCTGTGTCTGGTGCATTGTGTGGCCACCGCGCTGGTGCTGGCGTCGGTCGCGTCGCTGGGCGGCCTCTTCCATGCGCATTGGGTGCATGAGGTGGGGCTGGTGCTGGCCATCGCGCTGGCGCTGGTGGCGCTGGTGCGCGGCCTGATGACCCATGGTTTTGTCATGCCGCTGGCGGTGGGCGGCTTTGGCCTCGCGATGATGGGCGCGGCGTTGGCGCTGCCCCATGGCGGCGATGAATTGCTGGCCACGATGATCGGCGTGCTGTTTGTCGCGCTGGGCCATGATTTGAACCAGCGCGCCGCGCGCTGACCCGGCCCTTGCGGCCATGCCCCAACTCGCTTAGACGATTAACCCATGGGCAAGCATGATCATTCGCATGTCGAGGCGACCGGTATCGCGCTGGCCGATGCCGCCAAAGCCGCGTTGGAGGCGGGCGGCGAGCAATGGACCGAAATGCGCGCGCAGGTGTTTGACGCCATTGCCGCGCTGAGCAAGCCCGCCAGCGCCTATGACATCGCCGATGCGGTCAGTCAGGCGCGCGGCCGCCGCGTTGCCCCCAACAGCGTTTACCGCATCCTGGATTTGTTCGTGACCAACAATCTGGTCCGCCGCGTGGAAAGCGCCAACGCTTTTGTCGCCAACAGCCACCCCGGGTGCCTGCATGATTGCATCTTCCTGATTTGCGACCATTGCGGGGCGACCCAGCATGTCGATGACGACAAGCTGGCCGGCGACGTTCGCAAAAAGGCGGCGGCGTCGGGCTTTGCCGCCATCCGCCCGGTTATCGAAGTGCGCGGCCGCTGCGGCGATTGCCAATAGGGACGGGGTTTGCAGGTTCATCGTCCCCGGCATGTCTCCTTGGGAGAAAAGCTGCGCGGCTGGGTGCTGGCCCAGCAGCTGCGCCCCGCCGCGCCCACCCATTGGTGGATTGCCACCTTCGCTCTGGGGCTGGCCACGCTGGCATTTTCGTTGGTGCTGCAAGGGGTGTTTCCCGCCAGCGGGGCCAATATGGCGCCGGGCTATGGCGCGCCGGTCATCGCCTTTGAATTTGCGCGCAGCACCGCCGATCTGGTGGCAATTTTCGGCGATGGCAACGATCCGCTCCAGGCCGACCGGCTGGCCGCGATGCAGGCGGGCAATGAACAGGATTATCTGTTCATGCTGCTCTATGCCGCTTTTCTGGCCAGCGGTTGCTGGGCGCTGTGGCGCGAATTGCGCCGCCCGGTGCTGTTGCTGGGCGTGGTGATGCCGGTGCTTGCCGCGCTGTTCGATGCGTGGGAAAATTGGCTGCTGTTCGCCATTCAGGTGGCCTTTGCGCTGGGCGATTATGCGGGAGAGATGGAAACGCTGGCCGCGCCGGTGATGGCCAAATTCCTGTTGCTGACCGCCACCAACATCGTCATCGGCACGGCATTGGCGCAAATTCCGGGGCGGGGCTGGATGCTGGCGGGGACGCTGGTGGTGGTGCCGTGCGTGGCGACCGTCATGGCGCTGATCGCGCCCATGGCCTTTGGCTGGACATTGGGGCCAGCGATAGCGGCGGGCTGGCTGGCGCTCCTGGGCACTGCGGCCATTGCATCGTGGCGGCTGGTGCGCGGCAAGCGCGCGCTGGTGGTGTTTTCCGACGATGCGCTGGCGACGCTGGCCAGCCGCAAGGCGGGCGACCCGCCCGGCGACGATGCCGCCGATATTGGCGAACCATCGCCGATCCGCCCCGCGACCTTTGGCCGCCGCCGCAGCGAAACCCCGCCCGAGGAATGACCGCCGCGGCGCTCGCCCCCCGCATCGCCGCGCTGATGATCGCGCTCGCGGCGCTGGGCGGCATGATTGTCCCGCTGCAATCGGCGGCGGGCAACCATGGGAGCTGGCTGGCGGGGCTGTGGGCCCTGCTGCGGTTTTTCACCATTCTCACCAACGCGCTGGTGGCCGCCGTCTTTCTGCCGATCGCGGTGCGCGGGCCCAGCGCCATCGGTCCCCGCCTGCTGGGCGCGGTCGTGCTGGCCATCATGCTGGTGGGCGCGGTGTTCAACCTGTTGCTGGGACAGCCCGCCGGCATGACCCCGGCGGCGCGCTTTGCCGACGATCTGCACCATATTGCGACCCCGCTGGCGGTGCCGCTGTGGTGGCTGGTCTTTGCCCGGCATGGCCAGCTTGACTGGCGCGCGCCGCTGCTGTGGGCGCTCTATCCGCTCGCTTATTCGGCCTATATCCTGACCCGCGCGGCGCTGACGCCGCCGGCGGCGGAGCCCGTCATTCCCTATTTCTTCATGGATGTGGGGCGGCTGGGATGGAGCGCGGCGCTGGCCAATATGGCGATGATTTCGGCGGCCTTTGTTCTGGCGGGGCTGGCCTTCGTGTGGCTGGACCGCGCACTTGCGCCGCGCGGTTGACTGAAAAGCGGGCAAGGCTAAGGACCGCGCAGAGTTTTTAGCAGCGAGCGCCCCATGACCATCACCATCCGCGAAGACGATCTGATCGAAACCGTCGCCGACGCGCTGCAATATATCAGCTATTTCCACCCCATGGATTATATCCGCGCGCTGGGCGCGGCGTGGGAGCGCGAACAATCGCCCGCCGCCAAGGATGCCATGGCGCAAATCCTGTCGAACAGCCGCATGTGCGCCGAGGGGCACCGGCCGATCTGTCAGGACACCGGCATTGTAACGGTCTTTATCAAATGGGGCATGGCGTGCCGCCTGGACAGCCCGCGCAGCTTGCAACAGGTGGTCGACGAAGGGGTCCGCCGCGCCTATCTGCACCCCGACAACCGGCTGCGCGCATCGATATTGGCGGACCCGGCCTTCAGCCGGGTGAACACGCGCGACAATACGCCGTCGGTGCTCCACGTCGAAATGGTCCCCGGTGCCAAGGTGCACATCGACGTCGCGGCCAAGGGCGGCGGGAGCGAGAATAAGTCCAAATTCAAGATGATGAACCCCAGCGATTCCATCGTCGACTGGGTGCTCGACATGGTCCCGCAAATGGGCGCGGGTTGGTGCCCGCCGGGCATGCTGGGCATCGGCATCGGCGGCACGGCGGAAAAGGCGATGCTGCTCGCCAAACAATCATTGATGGACCCCATCGACATGACCGAGCTGCTGGCGCGCGGACCCGCCTCCCCCATGGAGGAGCTGCGCATCGAGCTGTATGAAAAGGTCAATGCCCTGGGCATCGGCGCGCAGGGGCTGGGCGGGCTCGCGACCGTGCTCGATGTCAAAATTGCCGATTGGCCGACACATGCCGCGTCAAAGCCGGTCGCGATGATCCCCAATTGCGCCGCCACCCGCCACGCCCACATCACGCTGGACGGCAGCGGCCCTGCCTATCTGGAGCCGCCCAAGCTCGACGATTATCCTGACGTCAGCTGGGCCCCCGACCAGGCGGCCAAGCGCGTGCAGCTGGACCAGCTGACCCCTGAAGTGGTGGCCAGCTGGAAACAGGGCGACCGTCTGCTGCTGACCGGCAAGATGCTCACCGGACGCGACGCCGCGCACAAGCGCATCGCCGACATGCTGGCGAAGGGAGAGGAGCTGCCCGTCAGCTTCAAGGGACGCGTCATTTATTATGTCGGCCCCGTCGATCCGGTGGGCGAAGAAGTGGTCGGCCCGGCAGGCCCCACCACCGCGACGCGGATGGACAAATTCATGGACATGATGCTGGACCAGGGCCTGCTCGCCTGTGTCGGCAAGGCCGAACGCGGGCCCGCCGCAACACAGGCCATTGCCAGGCACAAGAGCGCCTATCTGATGGCGGTGGGCGGCGCGGCCTATCTGGTCGCAAAGGCGATCAAGGGGTCAAAGGTGGTGGGCTTTGCCGACCTGGGCATGGAGGCAATTTACGAGTTTGAGGTGCAGGACTTCCCCGTCACCGTCGCCGTCGACAGCGAGGGGCAGAATGTCCACGTCAACGCCCCGCTGGTGTGGCGCAAGAAGATTGCGGAAGAAGGGTTGTTGGTAGGGAGCTGAGCCAGAGCGGCGAGCCCAATTTGGGGCACAGCCCTTGGCGCGTGATGACATAAGGTTGTTCGTAGTTCTGAACTTGTTTCAGAACAACAGGCCGCCTTTGGCTCGTTATCCTGAAACAAGTTCAGGATGGCGATGTTGTTTGCAATGCTCCGTCTTGAGTCTTCCCAATGGCTTTCACGTCTTGTCCCATTCGCGAACGCTGGTTCCAACCGGAGCCCTCGGAAAGCGGCGATCCCCAGCCTGTCAAACCCCTGAGCCAAACCAATCGGCGAGCAAGGCTTCGTTCGCGGCAACAAACGGATTGACGATGGTCAGCCCGTCGATGCTGAGCCCATCCTGCATGTCTTCGCTCAGTAGCATCGTCGCCCCGGCGCGGCGGGCCACGGTGACGATGACCGCGTCAAAATATTGCAGGCGATGATCGGTGCTGAGCCGCCCCGCATCAACAAGGTCCGCGAGCAAGGTCACCGGCGTCGTGAACAGCGCCGCATAGCTGTTGACCCGCATGATGGCCTTGGCCGGAGACAGGAGCTGCTTGCGCTGGCTGACGTTCAGAAATTCGCCGAGCACCTGGAGCGGAATGCAGCAATTGATGAGCGAGAGCTTCTCCAGCAAAGCCAGGGCAAGCTCATGCCGCGCATCGGTGCCGCTTGCCATGTCCGCATAAATCAGAACATTGGTGTCAACCGCAATCACCGACCGGTGCGCTCATCATAGCTGGCGGGCCCATCAAATCCGATGGGGTCTTCGCGCAAGCTGGTCAGCAAAGCCTCCCGCGCCGCCCGCACCGCAGGATCATCCAACCGGTTGGCCCGTTTGGGGCGCATTTCGACAATGACCTTGCCGTTGCGGGTGATTTCAATCGTCTCGCCTGCTTCGACCTTCGCCAGAACGGCGGAGACATTGGCGTTGAATTCGCGGACGGACATGACGCCCATGGGCTGGACTCCAATTGTTGCAACTGTTGCAACATAGCGCCGCACTACCGCGCATTCAACGCCCTAGAAATCATAGACCAGCGTGAAGCGGGTGATGGTGTCGGTGCTCTTGCTGCCCGCGGGCGGATTGGTGTTGTGATCAACAACATAGGACAGGCGCGTCGACAATTTGCTGTTGACGCGCAGGTCGAGCGAGGTCGTCGCCAGCATGTTGGTCTTGCCCGGGCCGAAAAAGGCCGACGCGGTCTCCGTCAGGCGCAGGTTCGGCGCAAATTGCCAGCTGGCGTCGAGCGCGGTCAAGGCGGTCAGCTGTTCGCGGTTGAGGGTCAGCCGCAGCGGCCCGGGGACCAGTTCGGTGCGCTGCCACGCCGGGCCGCCGCGCACGTTGACGACCAGTTTCTCGGTTTGCACCAGGCGCGCACCCAGCCCGCCGGACAGCGACCAGCGCCGCGCCAGCCCCAGCACCGGATCGCGCTCCCAACGCCCCATGCCATAAGCAAACAGCCGCTCGCCAATTTGATAGCGCGGCTGCAATTCCACCAGAAATTGTTCGGTGCTGGTGACGCCGCCGCTGCGCTGATAATCCGCCGTCGCGGTCAGGCCCCAGCTCCATTTGCCCTGCGCCTTTGACAGGCCCAGCGCCGCGCTGATCCCGGTGGAGCTGCTGTTCCCGCTGGTTTGAAAGGCGCCAAGCTCGCCCTTTCCGCTCCAGCCGGTCAGCAGGCCGCTGCGCTTTTCCGGTTCGGCTGCCGCGACGGGCGCTGCGGCTGGCGCGGCGGCGGCTGGCTGCGCAGCACCCTCGGCTGCCTTGGGCAGCATGGCATCAATATCCGCCCCCGCCGCCGGATGGGTCAGCCGCGCGAGCCGCACGACGGCGGCAATCTCTGCCGCATCGCCGCCCTCAATCGCCGCCGCAATCATCGCGCGAACGCCTTCGGGCAGCGGGGCGGCGACGGGTTCGGCGTGCGATGGGGCCGCAAGGCCCAGCAGCAGGGCCGCGATGGACAGGCGAAGGGCGATCAGCTGGGAAGTGCGCATGGCCATGCGGGCTACCAGCCGCGCCGCGCCGTGCCAAGCCGCGCAGCGCTGTGTCAAGCCGCGCAGCGCCTGGGCAAACCGCGCACCGCTGGCAATTTGCCGCGCTGCGTTCCATAGTCCGGCGATGGTCGTCGCTTTCATCGCCATTTTCTGTGCCGGTATCGCCAATTTCGCGATGCACCGCGCCTTTATCGAAAGCGACGATCCGCTGGTTCAGGCGATGATCCGCCCCTTCCTTGACAAGGCCGGGCCATGGGTCACCTATGCGCTGGAATTTTTTCTGCTGCTCGGCGCACTGCTGCTGGCGCAGCGCAACTGGTTTGCGGGGCTGCTGCTCTATGGCCTGTACACCATGGTCAACGCCCTGGCGTTCAGCTGGATCAGCAACCGACCGCGTTAAGCGATATTTCGCGCGAAGGTCGCGAAGGGGCGAAGTTGCGCGAAGAATGTTGCCCCATGCCGCGCGCAGCGCGCTGCAACCCTCACATTGCCATGTAAATCGAACGCAACTGAAACAGGCCCTTCGGGCCAGCATCTTCCACTTCGCGCAACTTCGCCCCTTCGCAACCTTCGCGCGAAATGACCTAGGCCGGGTGATACCACCACACGCCGTCGCGGTCCTCGCGCCGCACGCGGCCCTCAACCTCCAACCGCTTGAGATGGGCAAAGGCCTCTCCCGTCGCCAGTTCGGCATTATGGTCGGCGACCGGGCGGTTGAACAACAGACCAAAGCTGTCGATCGCGCGCATCGGAGCCTGGGCAATGGCTTCGGACAGCTTGTAAAGCCGCATCCGATGTTCGTCGTGCAGCGCGTGGAGCCGGACGTGCAGCCCCTTGAACGGTTCGCCATGCGCGGGACAGACGGTTAGGTCCGCGGGCAGCACGCTTAGCAATTTGTCGATGGACGCCAGCCATTCGCCCAGCGGATCGGCGTCGGGTTCGGTGATGTTCACCGACACGTTGGAACTGATGCGCGGCAACACCTGATCCCCCGACACCAGCACGCCATCGGTCTGGTTCCACAGGCAGGCATGTTCCGGGCTGTGCCCGGACCCGACGACGACGCGCCACCGATGGGCGCCCATGGTCAGCGTATCGCCATCCTTGATCCGCACATAGCTGCGCGGCAGCGGGTGCACGACGCGCGAAAATCGGCCCCAGCCGCGCGCGCGCATGGCGTCGAGCACATCGTCGTCCCACCCGGCGGCGCGCTGCAACGCCACGGCTTCGTCGGGCATGGTATCGCTGGTGTCGGACACGATCATCCGCGCGGTCATCAATTCGCCGCGCGTCATCCACAATTTCACATCATGTTTCTTGGTCAGCCAGCCGGCAAGGCCGATATGGTCGGGGTGGAGGTGCGTGCCGATGACCCGCGTCACCCGCTCCCCCGCCAGCGCGCCGGTGAACAGGGCCTTCCACGCATTGGAACAATCGCGCAGCATGAGCCCGGTATCGACCACCGCGACGCCCTGGCCCCGCGCATCGGCGTCGTCCAAGAGCCAGCTGTTGATATGGCCCAGCGACCCGGGCATCGGGATGCGCGCCCAGCGCAGCGACGGGGCAATGCGGATTGCCTCCCCCGTCCCCGGCGCGGCATCGCCCCAGGGATAGGTCAGCCCCGCGTGGCTGGTCGCGGTATAGCTGTCATCCTGCGTCAGCGACGCGTCGGGCGACAGCGGCGCGGCGGGGATGTCGTCGTCGTCGTGGGTCAATCGCTGCGCCCCCTCATTATTAGGGACAGTCCCTAATTAGCTGGAACCATCACCGCTGTGCCGCACGACCTGCGCTGCTAATTAGGGACTGTCCCTAATAATGCCTCATACACCGCTGGTCTCAATCCGCGTCGCTTTCCGCTGCCGCTTCCTCGGCGGCGCGGGCGGCTTCGGCGGCGGAGCGTTCGGCGCGCAATTCTTCGAGCAGCGCTTCGCGGTCACCGGCCAGGCGGTTGTCCTCAACCGGTTTCACGCCCGCCTTTTTCGCGGCGCGCGCCACCAGCGCGTCCAGCTCGCGCTGCGAACACAGGCCCAGCGTCACCGGGTCCTTGGCCACGATATTGCTGCTGTTCCAATGGCTGCGTTCGCGGATCGCGGTGATGGTGTTGCGCGTCGTGCCGATCAGCTTGCCGATCGCGCCATCCGAAATTTCCGGGTGGTTTTTCAGGATCCAGGCAATGCCGTCGGGCTTGTCCTGCCGCTTGCTGACCGGCGTGTAGCGGGGGCCGCGCGTGCGGCGAATGGGGTCCTGCACCACCGTCATTTTCAGCCGGTAATTGGGGTCATTCTGCCCCTTTTCAATTTCGTCCATCGACAATTCATGCGCGCGCACCGGGTCGCGGCCCGTATATTTGGTGCCGGCGGTTTCGTCGGCAATCGCCTGCACTTCCAGGATGTGGATGCCGCAATATTCGGCAATCTGCTGAAAGGTCAGGCCGGTGTTGTCGACCAGCCAGGCGGCCGTTGCGTGCGGCATCAAGGGGGTGGCTTGAACCATGGTCATTCTCCGTTGCAGCCGCGAGGGGGGACGGCGGCGCATGAAACAATAAGGGCCGCCCCTTGCGGGGCGGCCATCTCATCCTGTCGCTTAGTTTCTTGGTGCCCGCTTGGCAAGGGGCCCTGCGGCTATTTCGGCGGGGCAGTGCGCAATGTCGCCTGTTCGGCCAGTGTTGGCCGCCAGGTGAACGGGATGGCATCACCGCCCACCGGGGTGAGCGTCAGGGTCAATCCACCCACCGTGAGCGCCGCGCCAGGGATGGCAAAACGCCCTACCCAGCCCGGTGTTGGTGCCGGGTTCGCGGTGGTGGCCACCGACCGCAGCCGGTTGGTCGGCAAAGCCGCCACAGGCTTCAGCGGCGGCGATGGAGCAGCGGCGGGGAAAGCAGGTTTGACACCCGCCGCCACCGCTGGAACCGCCTGGTTTGACGCCGCACCGGTCAGTTTTGCCGTCATCGCTGGGCAGCCTGCGGTGCCACTATTTCCCATCGCCACCACCACATGGCCCGGTTCGGCGCGGAACAACAGGTCGGGCTGGCACGACCAGGGCAGGACCTGGACCGGCACCAGCGTTCTTTGGCGCGCAATGGTGGCGACCAGATTGACCATGGTGGGCTCGCGGACAAATCCGCCTTTCAAGGTGCGCTCGGCGCGGGCCGGGCGAAAGCCGGGCGTGAAGTGGGTCAAGGGCTGCCCGCCGTCCAGACGCAACGCCAATCCCGCCGGTTCGAGGGTGAGGGCAACGGCCACCGCACCGCGCCCCAGCCCGTCCGCGACCGCTGCCGCTGTCTCCGCGCGCACGACAATCTCTTCACCATAGCTGATGCTGGAACGGTTGGTCGTGACCGGCCCCAGCGTCACCGGTTCGATGTTGGCGGTAAACGGAAACAGCTCTGGGCGGCCCTGGACCCGAAAGACCAGCTTGTCGAGCGCGGCAGCGCGGTCGCTGCGCCCGGTTTGAAAGGCGAAGCGCACCACATCGCTGCCATCCGCGCGCCCCATGCTGGTTGGTTCATGGTCGATGACGTTAAGGTCGGCGAATTGCCCCAAACTGCTTCCAGACGCGGACGGTGGCAAGCGGCTGTCAAAAATCTCGATGCCCAGGGCACAGCCTGCAAAAATCTGTTCGGCAAAGCGGACCGTGAAGATGATCTGGCCCAGCCGTTCGGTACCACCGACAATCCGGACCTGCGGCGGACTGGCGGGCAGGCTGGTCGGGTTGGCCGATGCCGCTTCCCCATTGCTGATCGCCAGGCCGACAATGGCCGGTGTCGGAAACAGTCCTTGCGCGCCCATATTTTCGCCCGGACAGCGCTGCGCCAGCGCCGATGCGGGGGCGCACAGGCCAGCGAGCGCGAGCAGCAGCAAGGATTTACGTGTCATCGGCAGTCTCCCTTGCTGGCCGTTGTGACAGCAAGGGGTGCGCCGCGCATCGCCCGTCTGGCTAGGCCATTTGGGCTAGGGGGCGAAGGGCCGCAACGAACTGCTCGGCGCTCGTCCGCCAGCTGAAGGTTGCACCATAGGCGGCGCAGGCGGCGCGGTCGCGGGTCAGCGCCGCCCGGATGGCCGCTGACAAATCGGCATCGAGCGCGCCGGTTTCCGCCGTCACAATGTCGCGCGGCCCGGTAACGGGGAAGGCCGCGACGGGCGTGCCGCTGGCCAGCGCCTCGATCACCACCAGCCCGAAGGTGTCGGTCAGGCTGGGGAAAACGAACACATCGGCGCTGCGATAGGCGCTGGCCAGTTCCTGGCCATGCAGCGCACCCAGCCACAAGGCGCCGGGATAGCGCGCCGCCAGGCTGGCACGCGCCGGGCCGTCGCCGACAATCACCTTGGTCCCGGGCCCGTCACAATCCAGAAAGGCCGCAAGATTTTTCTCCACCGCGACGCGCCCGACATAGAGCTGCACCGGACCAGCCAGCCCCGCCATCGCGGGGTGGCGCGGACCATCGGGGCGGAACAGGTCCAGATCGACCCCGCGCCCCCAATGCACCACATGATCCACCCCATGCGCCACCAGTTCGCGGCGGATCGACGGGGTTGCGGTCAACACCTGCTGCGCCGGGCGGTGGAACCAGCGGATATAGCGCCACACCGCGCGCGCCGGAATGCCCGTGCGCCGTTCGACATAATCCGGAAACTGGGTGTGATAGGCGGTGGTAAAGGGCACGCCGTGGCCGATGCACCAACGCCGCGCCGCCAGGCATAGCGGGCCTTCGGTCGCGATATGCACCGCGTCGGGACGAAAATCGGCAATCATCTCCCCCACCGTGCGCGCGCGCGGGAAAGCCAGGCGAATTTCGGGATAGGTCGGGCACGGCCAGTTGCGGAACAGGTCGGGCGACACCACCGCCACCGCATGCCCCATGGCGAGCAATTCGCGCCACACACTGTCCAGCGTGCGGACCACCCCGTTGACCTGCGGGAACCAGGCGTCACTGGCGATCAGGATGCGCATCACGCGGCCTCGGGCAGCGGGCGGGCTGCGGCGGGTGGCTGGCGGATGTCGGGCAGTGGCATGGGCGCGGGCAACAGGGCCGTTACCTTGCCGCGCGCCGCCACCTCGTCGGCCCAATGCAGGATTTCCATCGTGCCATCATGATGTTCGACCAGCGCGGTGCAGCCTTCCACCCAGTCACCATCATTATAATAGGCGACGCCGCCAATGTCTCGCATTTCGGCATTGTGGATATGGCCGCACACCACCCCGTCAACGCCGCGCGCGCCCGCCTCGCGCGCCACCACCTCTTCAAACTGGGTGATGAAGGCGACGGCGTTTTTCACCTTGTGCTTGGCGACCTTGGACAAGGACCAATAGGGCATCCCCAGCCGCGTCCGCACCCGGTTGACCACCACATTCAGCCGCATCAACCAAGTGTAAGCCGTGTCCCCGACAAAGGCGAGCCAGCGGTGCGCCAGCATCACCGCGTCAAATTCATCGCCATGGATGACCAGCAGGCGGCGGCCATCGGCGGTCTGGTGAATCGCCTTTTTGCGGATCTTGACCCCGCCAAAGTCCATGCCCACCATCTGGCGGAACATTTCGTCGTGATTGCCGGGGATATAGACGACGCGGGTGCCGCGCTTGGCCCGCTTCATGATGCGCCAGACGACATCATTGTGCGCGGTTGGCCAGTAAAACCGCTTTTTCAGCCGCCAGCCGTCGATGATGTCGCCCACCAGATACATGGTGTCGCAATCGACATGATCCAGGAAATCGATGAGCAGCGGCGCATTGCACCCGCGCGTGCCCAGGTGAATGTCCGAAATCCAGACGGTGCGATAATGGCGGCGCAGCTTGCCCCCCGCCCCAATCCGGCCCAGTTCGGCGTTCATCGTCCCATCCCCCGCAAGGCGAAGGCCCCACGCACCTTCCGCCCCCGGCCAATGGGCGCGCAATGTGACAATCGGAATCGCAGAGCGATGACGGGGCAGAGTCAGTGGTGTGACGCCGGGGTGACGAAAGAAACCCCCTCCCCTTGAGGCGAGGGGTTGGGGAGGGGTCTATCGGCCTAGCGCAAGGCGGCTGGTCCCCACCCCGCTGCGACTAAGCAGCAAGCTGCCAAGTCTCGCTGCCCCTCCCCTGAGGGGGAGGGGGTTGATGCTCCCTACCCCACCATCAGCACGATTTTGCCCACATGCGCGCCCGCCTGCATCCGCGCGTGCGCGGCGGCCGCCTCGGCCAGCGGAAAGGTCTGGTCCATCACCGGTTTCAATTTGCCGTCAATGACATAGGGCCAGACATTGGCATAGATTTCATCGGCAAGCAGCGCCTTGAACGTCGCATCGCGGGCGCGCAGCGTGGACCCGGTCAGCGTCAGGCGGCGGCGCATGATATCCGCGACATTCACCTCGGCCTTGATCCCGCGCTGAAAGGCGATGGAGACATGGCGGCCATCGTCCGCGAGACAGGCCAGATTGCGCGGCAGATAATCGCCGCCGACCATGTCGAGCACGGCATTGACCCCCTGCCCCTTCGTCAGTTCGGCCACGCGCGCGGCAAAATCCTCGGTCGCATAATCCATCGCCGCATCGGCCCCCAGCGCCAGCGCGCTCGCGCATTTCTCGGCGCTGCCACAGGTCACGAAAACCCGGATATCGAACAACTTGCACAGGGTTATGGCCATGGTGCCGATGCCGCTGGTGCCGCCATGGACCAGCACGCTGTCGCCCTCCTTCACAAAGGCGCGTTCAAACAAATTGTGCCACACGGTGAACAATGTTTCGGGCAGCGCCGCCCCTTCGGCCAGGGTCAGCGCATCGGGCAGCGGCAGGCAGCTGCCCGCCGGTGCGGCGCAATAGTCGGCATAGCCGCCGCCGGCGACCAGCGCACAGGTGCGCGCACCCAATAGCGCGCTGTTCACCCCGCCGCCCAGCGCGACAATTTCGCCCGCGACCTCCAGCCCCGGCAGGTCGGACGCGCCGGGCGGCGGCGGATAAAGGCCCATGCGTTGCAGCACGTCGGGCCGGTTGACCCCGGCGGCACCCACGCGGATCAGCACCTCGCCCGGCCCCGGCTGAGGCACGGCCCGCGTTTGCGGCACCAGCACATCGGGCCCGCCCGGCGCGCTGATGGCAATGGCGGTCATGGTCGCTGGCAAACTGGTCACATAGCCCCCCAAAGCGCGCAAAAACGTCATGCCGAACTTGTTTCAGCATCCATGGAGCAATTTGTCAGCCATTGCGCCATGGACCCTGAAACAAGTTCAGGGTGACGAATTGGGTGAAGTTCACCCCCACCGCACTTATTGATAGGCGCAGCGACGCGGTCAACACTTGCGACTGCCATGGATGATGACGATCTGCCCCGCCGCCGCAGCGACGAACTGACCGCGCTGACCCGCCAGAGCCTGGACCCGCTGTCGGTCGACGAACTGAACGACCGTATCGCCGTGCTGGAAGCCGAGATCGCCCGCACCAAAGCGCATATGGCGGCGGCCAGCGCGTTCAAATCCAGCGCAGAGGCCCTGTTCAAAAAGGGGTGACGGGCACAGTCGGCTGCAACCGGTCGTCCGTCATTGTGCTGACCCATATTCGCGCCTAGACAGCAGGCAAGTCTTTTGAATTGGCCCGGAATTACCAAGGAGCCGCCGATGTTTGCTGCCGCCGCCACCGTCTTTGCCCTGACCGTCAGCGTGCCGCCGGTGTCCGCCCCGCCCCCGCCCATGCTGGCACCGGTCACCCGTCCCGATGCGCAGCTGGTCGCCTGGTCAGCCGAGGACATAAGCTGCGGCCAGCAAAGCGTCACCGCGCAAATATTGGCTGCAGTGCAACCGACAATCGGGCGCATCTATGGCCCCGGGCCGCAGCCGGTGACGCTGAGCTTTGCGATCGACGCCAGCGGGCGGCCCCACGCCATTCAGGACAATGACGCCCTGTTCACGCGCGATCTGGCGCCCGCGCTGGCCGCCAGCCGCTTTGCCGCTGGCGCTGCCCGGTCGGGCTGCACCATCCGCTTTGCGCCCGCACGCTACAGCATGAAGGACGCCCCGTTCGACTTGCTAGTGGCCAGCAGCATCCGGCGCAGCGGCGATGCTCCGCCTGCGGAGGGCTGGGCGCGCATCACCGGCACCGGCAATTGCGCGGACAGCCCGCGCCCGCAAATCCGCCTGCGCGCCTTTCCCGATTTCGCCACCATTCCCGCGACGCCCGGCCAGATGCAATGGGCGCTGGTGGCATTTGACCTCAACCGCAACGGCGCACCGGCGGCGGCAAAAATTGCCGCGTCCTCCGGCCATGGCGAGCTCAACCGCGCCGCCGTCGATGCGGTCGCGGCATCGCGCTTTTCCCCGGTCACCCGCATCGGCTGCGCTTACCCCTACCACCGCGCGCCGGGCACGGTTGCTGCGCCGCCGATGCCGACGGCGGACACTTTCCGCCCCGCAAATGCCACATGCCCCGCCAAGCTCGACTGGGCCCGCGCCCCGGCCCCGGGCTTTCCCGAAAACTACCGCCGCCGCGCCATCGAAGGCTGGGCCATCCTGTCGTTCGACGTCGCCCCCTGGGGCAGCGTCGGCAACGTCAAGGTGCTGGCGTCGGAACCCGCCGCCGGTTTTGGGGTCCGCGCGCGCCAGAGCCTGAACGGCGCAAGCCTTGCGCCATCCGCAACGGGGGCATCGGGCTGTGTCGAACGCTTCCGCTTTTCCATGGGCGCGGATGCCAGCGGCGACGACGAAGCGCCCAATCCCTGACGCGGCCAATCCCTAACGCTGCGTTAACCATAAATTCACCCTGCCGCGCAAAAGTTGATGACGTCTGCCGCTTTCCTCTTGCAGCGGGGCGGCGGCAGCGCCACCTTGTGTTGGCGGGTCGGCCTCTCCCCGGTTTGTCCCGCGAGGAGACATAGTGATGCCGTCGTTTTCCGAGAGTCTGGAAAAAACCCTCCACAACGCGCTGAAGGCCGCGTCGGACCGCCACCATGAATATGCGACGCTGGAGCATCTGCTGAGCGCGCTGGTGGAGGATGACCATGCGGGCGAGGTGATGCGCGCGTGCGGCGTGGATTTGGGCGACCTGTCAGCGGCGGTGATCCATTATCTCGACACCGAACTCGACAGCCTGAAGGTCGAGGGGCACAGCGACCCGTCGCCCACCAGCGGATTCCAGCGGGTGGTGCAGCGCGCCATCCTGCATGTCCAGTCTTCGGGCAAGGACGAGGTGACGGGGGCCAATGTGCTCGTCGCGCTGTTTTCCGAACGCGAAAGCTATGCCGTTTATTTCCTGCAACAACAGGATATGAGCCGGCTCGATGCCGTATCCTATCTGAGCCACGGCGTCGGCAAGGGCGGCAAACCCGCCGCCGCGCCCGAACCCGAGGCCAAGGAAGCGCCCAAGGAGAAGGGCGAGGCCAAGAGCGGGAAAAAGGAAAGCGCGCTCGACCAGTTCACCGTCAATCTGAATGAAAAGGCAAAGGTGGGCAAAGTCGACCCGCTGATCGGGCGCGGGGCCGAGGTGGACCGCACCATCCAGATTCTGTGCCGCCGCAGCAAGAACAACCCGCTCTACGTCGGCGATCCTGGCGTCGGCAAAACCGCGATCGCCGAAGGGCTGGCGCGCAAGATCATCGAAGGCGACGTGCCCGAGGTGCTGCTGCCCGCCGTCATCTACAGCCTCGACATGGGCGCGCTGCTCGCTGGCACCCGCTATCGCGGCGATTTTGAAGAGCGGCTGAAACAGGTGGTGAGCGAGCTGGAAGCCATGCCCGACGCCATCCTGTTCATCGACGAAATTCACACCGTCATCGGCGCGGGTGCCACGTCGGGCGGCGCGATGGATGCGTCGAACCTTTTGAAGCCCGCGCTGTCGGGCGGGTCGATCCGCTGCATCGGGTCGACCACTTACAAGGAGTTTCGCAACCATTTTGAAAAGGACCGCGCGCTGCTGCGCCGGTTCCAGAAGATCGACGTGGTCGAGCCCAGCCTGGAGGATACCAAGAAAATCCTGACCGGCCTGCGCGAGGCATTTGAGAGCCACCACGGCGTCAAATATACCCCCGACGCGATCAAGGCGGCGGTGGAGCTGTCGGCGCGCTATATCAACGACCGCAAGCTGCCCGACAAGGCCATCGACGTGATTGACGAGGTCGGCGCGATGCAGATGCTGGTCCCGCCCAGCAAGCGCAAGAAAACCATCACGGCCAAGGATATTGAAACGGTGATCGCGACCATGGCGCGCATCCCGGCCAAATCGGTGTCGACCGACGACAAGCGCGTGTTGGAGGGGCTGGAAACCGACCTCAAACGCGTCGTGTTCGGCCAGAACACCGCCATCGAGGTGCTGGCGAGCGCGATCAAGCTGTCCCGCGCGGGCCTGCGCGATCCCGAAAAGCCCATCGGCAATTATCTGTTCAGCGGCCCCACCGGCGTCGGCAAGACCGAGGTGGCAAAGCAGCTCGCGTCGCTGCTCGGCATCCCGCTCGAACGGTTCGACATGTCCGAATATATGGAACGCCATTCGGTCAGCCGCCTGATCGGCGCGCCGCCGGGCTATGTCGGCTATGATCAGGGCGGGCTGCTCACCGATGCAGTGGACAAAAACCCGCACTGCGTGCTGCTGCTCGACGAAATAGAAAAGGCGCACCCGGACCTGTTCAACATCCTGCTGCAGGTGATGGACAATGGCCGTCTGACCGACCACCACGGCAAGACGGTCGATTTCCGCAACGTCATCCTGATCATGACAACCAACGCCGGCGCGAGCGACATGGCGCGCGAGAGCATCGGCTTTGGCAATTCGACACGCGAGGATGTGCAGGAGGAAGCGGTGAAACGCATGTTCACCCCCGAATTCCGCAACCGCCTCGATGCCATCGTGCCCTTCGGCTACCTCCCCCCGGAAGTCGTCGCGCGCGTGGTCGACAAATTCATCCTGCAACTCGAACTGCAACTCGCTGACCGCAACGTCCACATCCAGCTGGACGACGAAGCGCGCAGCTGGCTCACGGCAAAGGGCTATGACAAGCTCTACGGCGCGCGCCCGATGGGCCGCCTGATCCAGGAAAAGATCAAACAGCCGCTCGCCGAAGAGCTATTGTTCGGCAAACTCGTCCACGGCGGCGAGGTGAAGGTGAAGCTCAAGACCGGCGAGGACGCGAAGGTAGGTAACCCGCTGGCGTTCGAAATTGTGAGCGCGCCGCCGAAAGCGGGGAAGGGCAAGGCGAAAGCGAAGGAGGCGAAGGGGGCGGAGTGAGGCCGGACCACGCATATCGTGCCCTGCTTCCCCTGTTGCAAAGCTATGGCAATTGTCCACCCCAGATCGCAGCTGACTGAGCCGATGACTTGCCTTGCAACGCCCGCGCTGCCCCTGCCTCGGCAGGGGTTTTGCTGCTATATGCCATTTGAATGCCACCTAGCAGAACGACGATAGCGAAAATCAGGAGCCAGCGTCCCAGTTCTTTTTTGGCATGCCGGTCCGCGGATGGCTCGGACCACCGCCAAATTGTCACCATGAGCATGACGATGACATAGGCCAGCGCAGTTACGAAAAAGGCCGATGGCTTCAGCTCGCCCAACCCCGCACTCGCCAGCAGCGGCTTCATGGCATCCTTGCCATAATAGGCAATCGGGATGACCGAGACATACTCGGCCGTGTGCAGCAATCGCGCCTGCGTTTCGGCGGATTTCGCCAGTTGCAGCGTCTGGCGATGATTGGACAGATAATCGAGGCGTTTCGCCAGCCGTTCGTGCCGCACCCCGATGCGGTCGATGCGGTCCCACAAACCGCCATAGCGACGGCGCACGAAATCGGGGTAAGATTGAAAACCCTGCATGTCCCGATTACGCAAATCGGGCACCAACCGATCAAATGCTTTCATATAAAAACGCGCACGCTCGATCCGGAACGAAACGCCGTCGCGATTGAAATGCTCTGCGACACCCTTCAATCGGCTGAGCCCGTTGAATTCGTCATATTGTGCAAGGAAAGTAGCGTTGACCTTTTCCTCGTCGGTCAAAGCAACACCATCGAGTTCCTTTCCGATAGCGCGCAGGCCATCGCTAATCCGATTGAGGCTATGCATGTCGCGCACCGCAGCCAGCCGATAGGTGCCAAGCGTGTTGAGCCGTTCGATCAGGCGCCCGATCTGCCAGCGACACACATCATCGGCATACATCAGATAACGGGCGGGCAGCACCGCGCCATCCGCGCCCGCCGCTTTGTCCATATGGTGCGATCCCAGCGACGACACATAGGCGACGCGGCCATCCAAAAACAGCGAACCCATCAATTCAGGCAGCGGCAATTTGCTGGCCTCATTCACCGTATTGAAAATGCCCGACATGGCATCGAGCACAGGTCCGGGCCGGGCGATCTCGCGTTTGCCTGTCGCAACTTCGCCGTTCAAGCGCAGTGCCGATGACAAGATGATTGAGCGAAAGTCCGCAAACGGTGTGAAGCCTTCCAAAGCTGCAATCCAGTCCTCCGGCGGAAACAGTTTTTCAAAAAGCCTTTTGTTATGATCGTCATAAAGGGTGTCGGCAGCACCGGCGATTTCCATATGCTTGGACGGCTTAAAATCCGGGTCTAGCCATCTGCCACCTGCCTTTAGCACTTCAGCCCAAAGCCGCCCCAAGGCATGGCGCTTTTCTTCGTTCCCACAGGCTTCGCGCAAAGCATCGGGGCCGGGGTCGTTTCGATATACCTTCCGCACAAACATCGACCACAACGTCAGGGTGAAATATTCGCTATGCACTGCGATGCTCAGACGCACGGGCATATCATCCCAGCGCAGGCTCATGACGAAATGGCCGACGTCGGTCAGATTTGCGGACGCCGATGCGGATGATTCCGAACCGACGGCAACTTTGTTGCCCAATATTTCGAAATGTGCGACCGGCGTGGTGACAGGTCGACCGTCGATCTTGTCGATATGGACCGCACTGTCACTCGCGTTACACCGTTGAACCAATCTCCGGATTTGCTCGCACAAAATGCCGACGGCCAGCGCCGATGATCGTCCTTTGTCGCCCTGTGGAAACCACCAGGCCTGATGAAAATTGAGCGCGGGGACGGACAGGCGGGGCGGGGCGGCGGGATGCGGGTTGTGCGCCGGTTCTAAACTTTCGATTCCTTGCACGGTCAAATATCCCCTGCCCGACTGACGCAGGCGTCAGTCAATTTGCTTTGTCATGGCGTGTTAAATTGTTCCCACCCGGCAAGACGCTGCCTGCGGCGGCCAAAGCGGTCAAGGGGTAAGGCGTAAGGGATAAGGGGTAAGGGGTAAGGGCGGCACTGCGACCGATCTGCATTTTTTCCAGATCCCCATGTTCTCGACCAACAGCCGAGTGTAGTGAGCCGCATCAGTTTGCAAGGTTGTGCGAGCGCCTTGGATTACGGTGACAGGGATTACGATGGCAGTGCACAGTATTGCGTTGACAGTGCACAACTTAATCGCGGGTCAAATGCAAGCCCGATAGCGTCCCCTCCGTCAGCGCTGCGCGCTGCCACCTCCCCGTTCCGGGGAGGATTT
>CAZKOW010000003.1:195874-205055 GCA_964554455.1 uncultured Sphingopyxis sp.
AGCGTCCCCTCCGTCAGCGCTGCGCGCTGCCACCTCCCCGTTCCGGGGAGGATTTGCTGGCGTGACCGGACGGGACCAGCCGATGGCATGCCCCAATGCTGCTGGCCGAAAAAGCTCGCCCCGAAACCTCCGTCGCCCCGGGCTCGACCCGGGGTTTGGCTTTCCTTTTCCGCACGGCCCGCGCAAAGATAGCCAAGCCCCGCATCAGGGTGCGGGGCGACGGTGGAGGCGCATCGCACTCTTGGTCCCGCATCAACCGACCGTCTCTGCGGACCTCTTCGCCTCTGCGCGAAAACCGTCAATTCCTCCCCGGAACGGCGAGGTGGCCCCGAAGGGGTCGGAGGGGCCGGGCTCGGCCTGACGTCCTGCTTCAGGCCAAATGCCAGCCCGATAGCGGCCCCTCCGTCAGCGCTGCGCGCTGCCACCTCCCCGTTCCGGGGAGGATTTATTCAAACCCGTGATTGCTTCGCTGCGCTCGCAATGACGGTGCTATTGTGCGCTAGTGTCGTTTCCGTTATAACGCCTGTATGAACACACCGCTCAAAATCACCAAGGTCGGCAACAGCGCCGCCGTCATCCTGCCCAAGGAGCTGCTGGCGCGGCTGGGGGCGGCACAAGGAGATATGCTGTCGGTACGCGATACCGAGCGTGGAATTGAACTTGCGCCCTACGATGCCGACTTTGAAGCACAAATAGGGGTGGCGCGTGAGGTGATGGCCCGGCGGAAGCGCGCGCTGCGCGAACTGGCCAAGTAGGAGCCATCCATGGCTTGGCGATGGGTGACAATTGAGGTTGCCTTGGCGGCCCACGCTGAACAAATCGCCGAGCATGGTGGCGGCGTCGGTGTGCGCGACGCCAATCTGCTCGACAGCGCGATGGCGCGTCCGCGCAATTTGGCCGCCTATGGCGACCCTGACGCCGCTGCGCTGGCGGCTGCATATGCTTATGGCATTGCGCGCAATCACCCTTTTGTCGATGGTAACAAACGCACCGCAGCCGTCGTCAGCGAAACTTTTTTGTTGCTCAATGGCCTAACATTGATGGCGAGCGATGCCGAACTGGTGGTGACGTTCCTTGCCCTTGCCGCAGGGGAGCTTAGCGAAGAGGAGCTGGCCGACTGGTTCCGCGCGCATTGCGCCGCCGCTTGACCTTCATCCCGCCAGCCGCACCGCCAGATGCCGGTCGGACAGCTGGCGCTGCGGGGGTCGGCCCAGTTGCGCCAATATGGCGTTCTGCCGCGTGAGCACATCGGCGGCAAAGCTGGCCCCTGCGGGCGGCAGCGGGGGGAAGCCGGGGATGGCGGCGCAGTGGTCGGCCAGGCCGCGGTAAATGGCCGCGATCGCAGCCGCCTCCTCGGCGCGGTCCGGCGCCGCCACGGCGCGCCGCCGCATCGCTTCCTGTTCCAGCAGGCAATCCAGCTCGATCGTCAGCAACGCATAGCCATACCATGCGTCCGCATCGGCAACCAATTGGTTCAGCGCCGCCGGGGCCGGGGTACCGCCGGGGGCCTGACCGCTGATGCAAAATTCAATGAAATCATGGATTTTCTTGACGCTCCCCGCGCAGGCCCAGCCATTGGGGGACAGGAACACGCCATGATCGTCGGCATAGGCATAGAGCGCCTCGGCACTGAGCGGCTGGTTGCTGGCGATGCGCGGATCGCCGCTGTTCATCATGTCGCGGCAGATCATGAAAATGCCAGAGATGAACTGGTAAAGGCTGGCCAGATCGTCCGGCACCGCGCGCGGGTACGGGGCATGCGCGCGGGCGCGCTGTTGAAAGGCGATGATGGCAATGCTGGCGCGGGACAGGATGTAAAGGTCCCACAGCCCCGTCACGGCGGGCTGGCCGACGCGCGGCAAATGGTGGGCCCGCACCGCCGCAACAATCGCCAGCGCGGCGTCGAAATTCGCCATGGCGATGCGCAGTGCCGAAATATTGATGGGCCGCCCCGCGCGCGAGCCGGGATATTTGCAGATCAGGGTTTCGGCGGGCAAATGATGGTTGAGCGCAAAGGGGCGGCTGTTGTCCTCCCCCAATTGTCGCCCGCTTGCTGAATAGAGCGCCGACAGGCCGTTCCACAGGCCATAGCGCATCTCCATCACCGGCGAGCGCCACGGTTTGGGGAGCAGCGGCCACAGAGCTTTCTTGATGTGGTTGCGCAAGCGGGCGGTCACTTCCCTTGGCTGGCCTTGGCTGGACGGGCGGCCGCGCCCTTATGCCGCAGCGCGGTGGCCATGCAAGCGGCCATCGCCGCGCGAAAGCAGGGCCATGGCCGCAATGCGCCGGAACCCCGCGCAAATCCATGGGTTGCTGTAAGGAAATCTTGATAGGGAGCCGCTATGTGTCGCGCACCATGCCAGCCTGCGACGCCCCAAATTGGACCAGCGCACCCCTGACGCCAGAGCTGGTGCAGCGGTTGACGCCGCAATGGGCCGCGATGGCCGCAACGGCGGCAGAGCGGACGATTTTCCATTTGCCCTGGTTCATCGCGGCGTCAATGCCGCTACTCGCCCGCTATGCCCCGCAGCTGGTGACCATCGGCCAGGGGGACCGGTTGATCGGCCTGCTCGTCGTGCGCGGCGACCGGGGCTTTGCGAAAATGCCCATCCCCTTTTTGCGCACGGCGCTGCATTATGAACAATATCTGGGCACCCCGCTGGTGCGCGGGGGCAGCGAGGCGGCGTTTGCGGCGGGGCTGCTGGGTTGGCTGGACGCTGCGCCGCGCCATTATTGCCTGCTCCACCTGGGCCTGATGGCATTGGACGGGCCGGTCGCCAGGACAATTGCGGATCTGTGCCGTGCCGAGCGGCGCGGCCTGATGACGCTGAACCGCTTTGAACGCGCGGCCATCGCGTTGCCACGCGCTCCCGGCACCGGGGCCGAGGATCATTTGCCAGCCAGCCGCCGCAAGAGCCTGCGCCGCTATGCCGCCAGCCTGGCGACGCTGGGCACCGTGACGCGCGAGCGGCTGACCGAAGGCGGCGACCTGACCGCGTGGATGGACGATTTTCTGGCCATGGAGCATAGCGGGTGGAAGGCGGAAAGAGGGTCCTCTATCCTGTCATGCCCCCACGAAACCGCCCTGTATCGCGCGGTTGTAGCGGCGGCGTTGGAACAGGACATGCTCCATTTCTCGCGGCTGTGCCTGGATGGGCGGCCTATTGCCTATACGCTGGATGTGGGCAGCGGGCCCGATATCTATTGTCTGAAATCCGCCTTTGACCAACAGCTCAAGAAATATTCGCCCGGTGTGCTCGCCGAAGCCGCCACGCTGCGCCATTATTGGGCGCAGCCCGGCCCGTGCCGCATCGACAGTTGCACCAGCCCCGACAATGCCCTGCTCAACGAATTATGGCCCGACCGCAAGGCGATGGGGGCGCTGTCCATCGCCCGGCGCGGCGCGGGCTATGGCGGCCTGTTCGCGCTGGCGCGCTGGGCCAAGCGCGTGAAATATGGTGGGGATGGCATATGACAAAGCCGGGGGGGATGGACATTGCGGCAGGCGGCAGCGGGCGCGGTGCGGCGCCGCTGCGGTGCCTGGCGGCGGCGCTGCTGTCGCTGACGACGCTGTCCTGTGCCCCGGCCAGCGACCCGCGCGGCGATGGCACCGGCTCCCCCTATCTCTTGATGTTCGTTGGCGACCGCGATGAACGCGACAGCGATTTCCTGCTGACCATCAATGTCGACCCGGCAAGCGCGCAGCGGGGCGAGCCGGTTGCATCGGTGCCGATTGGGCGCAAGGCGTCGATGCCGCATCACATGGATTATGCGCTGCCCCCGCCCGGCGAACCGCTGTTCGTCAATGCGCACCACCATGAAGAAACGCTGATCGTCGACACGGCCGATCCGGCGCGGCCCAAAATCACAGGGCGTTTTGCGACGCCTGCGCCCTTTCGTTTTCCGCATGATTATACGCGCACCCCGTCGGGCACCCGGCTGGTCGGCTTTCTGCGCAGCGATGGCCCCAGCCCCGATCCCGCCGACCCCGATCGCCCGGGCGGCCATGGCGGCATTGCCGAATATAGCGCCGATGGCCGCCTGCTGCGCAGTGTGTCGGCGGCGGCACCGGGCATGACGCGCCCCGTGCGCCCCTATGCCTTTGCCCTGTTGCCCGACATCGACCGCTTTGTGGTGACCAGCGCGCCGATGATGGAAACCAGCTGGGCCGATGTCATCCAGATTTACCGGCTGTCCGATTTCAAACAGCTGCACACCATCGCCCTGCCGCCCGGCCGCGATGCCAAGGGGCGCGTCATCCCCGGATCGCAGGCTGCAGGCTTTGGCCCACGCGTGCTCGCCGACGGCAGTGTGTTCCTCAACAGCTATGGCTGCGCCTTTTATCGGCTGACCGATATCGCCAGCGACCGGCCCGCGCTGTCGGTCGTCCACGCGCTGGAGACACGGCCCGTGGCCGAAAAGGGGGCCATTCGCGGCGAATGCGGCATCCCGCTGGTCATCGGACGCTATTGGCTGCAACCCGTGGGTGATGCGCAGGCGGTGGTGGTGCTGGACATCAGCAACCCCGCGGCCCCGCGTGCGGTGCAGCGGCTCGCCACCCCCGATGATTTCAGCCCGCACTGGCTGGCCAGCGATCCGGCCAGCGACCGGCTGATCCTGGGCGCAGAGCTGGGCGGCGAGCATGGTTTCTATATGCTGCGCTTTGACGCACAGCGCGGCCGCCTGCGCTTTGATGCGGATTTCCAGGCGCGGCGCGGCACGGGTTGGCGCAGCTGGCTGCGGCCCGCGCGTCCGGGCTATATTTCGCTGGAACGCGACCGCTGGCCGCACGGAGCCACGGGTCCCGCCTGGGGGCACGCCGCGCTGTTCCTGGGCACGGGACCGGCAAAGGCCGGACCCGTTGCAACCAGCGCCGTTGCTACGCCAGGCGGTGCGCGCGACGACCGCGCGCGGCTCGCCAACCCGCCCTTGTGCGGCGACGAACCCAAGGGCCAGTCCGCCACGCGCCTGGCAAGCGCCCGATAGGCCGATTGCGGGTTTACCCCCTCACCCCGTCACCCCGGCCCCCGAGCCGGGGTCCAGCTTTGACTGAGGCCAGCGCGAAGAAAGCTGGACCCCGGGTCGAGCCCGGGGTGACGGGTGGGTGGGGCATTTGGGTTGGTGATTGGGACTCACGCTAAGCCGCTAAGCCGCCAAGCATATGGCCCCCGCAGCCTGGCTGGCGCTATTGGGGCCGACCCGGCCAAACTTAGCGCCTTAGCGACCTTGGCGTGAGCCCCCCTTTCCTCACACTCCGTCACCCCGGCCCCCGAGCCGGGGTCCAGCTTTCTGCGCGAACGTAGCAAGAAGAAGCTGGACCCCGGGTCGAGCCCGGGGTGACGAAGGTGATGGGTCGTCGGCGGATGATGGAGGGCACTCAACCCAGCCCTCCCTTCTCTGCCGCAGCGCGAACCCTAGCCTTTTTGGGCGCGACCGACTATGTGGGTGCCATGTATCATTATGTTGATGTTGCGGGCGCCGAAGCCCTGTCGCCGTCGCCGGTGCGCGATGGCACGATCAAGCTGCACGATGCCGCCGGTTTTGCCGGGATGCGCGCGGCGGGGGCTTTGTCTGCGGCCATTTTGGATGAACTGACCGGCTTTGTTCAACCCGGCGTGACCACGGCGCAGATTGACGATCTGGTCCGGACGCGGATGCTGGCAGGCGGCGGCATTCCCGCGACGCTGGGCTATCGCGGTTATGCGCACAGCTGTTGCACCAGCATCAATCATGTCGTGTGCCACGGCATTCCCAATGACAAGCCGTTGAAGGACGGCGACATCGTCAACATCGACGTCACCAGCATCGTCGATGGCTGGCACGGCGATACCAGCCGCATGTATTTTGTCGGCGATGTGCCGCTGCGCGCGCGGCGGCTGGTCGAGGTGACCTATGAATGCCTGATGCTGGGCATTGCCCAGGCGCGGCCCGGCAACCGGATGGGCGATGTCGCCCATGCGATTCAAAGCCATGCCGAACGGCACCGTTATGCGGTGGTGCGCGATTTTTGCGGCCATGGGCTGGGCCGCCTGTTCCACGACGCGCCCGAAGTGGTGCATGCCGGCCGCCCCGGCACCGGGCCTGAACTGCGCCCCGGCATGTTTTTCACCATCGAACCGATGATCAATCTGGGCAAGGCGGCGGTGAAGGTGCTCGACGACGGATGGACCGCCGTCACCCGCGACCGCGGCCTGTCGGCGCAGTTTGAACATAGCATCGGCATCACCGAAGACGGCTGCGAAATTTTCACGCAAAGCACGCGCGGGCTCAACTGCCCGCCGTGGTGATGGGGCGCGCACTAGAGCGTGATGACATAAGGTTGACCCACCGTGATTGCTTTTGGCGGTTTGTCGGCGAGGAGCGGTGCGCAGCGGCGGGCTGGGTGCCCGTCCAAGCAGCGCGACGACGTCCGACGGACCGCCAAAAGCAACCCCGAAGGGGCGGGCCCCTTTTGGCCGATCACGTCGTCGCGAGCCAAAAGAGATTGGGGTCACTATGCGTCAGCATGGCTCCCTCCTCGCTCCTCGTGCTCGGCCAAAGCATGTCCCCGCGAAGGCGGGGATCGGCTCCGTCACGGTGGATCAACCTTATGTCATCACGCTCTAGGTTTCAATTCACCACTTGCCTGAATCACGGCTTCGTTCCACCTTTCGCTGTGTGGGACGAGAGGGGAGCGGGACATGGGGATTGGGCGAGCGCATGGTGCGGCCATGCTGGCGGGTGCGGCGATGTTCGTGTTGGCGGGGTGCGGCACTAGCGACACGGCAGCGATTGACGACAAGGAGGCGGCGACGGCGGCGCTGCTGGCCGATGGCGGCACGGGCGACGATTGGGGGGCAATCGGCTTTTCCTATGACGAGGCGCGCCACAGCCCGCTGACCGATATCAATGACGGCAATGTCGGTTCCCTGGGCATTGCCTGGTTCGCCGATCTGGAGGATGCGCGGGGGCAGGAGGCGACGCCGGTCGTGGTGGACGGCACGCTTTATGTCAGCCACGCCTGGTCCAAGGTCACTGCGTGGGACGCGGCCAAGGGCACGAGATTGTGGAGCTATGACCCCAAGGTGCCGGGGGAAAAGGCGGTCAATGCCTGCTGCGATGTGGTCAATCGCGGCGTCGCGCTGTGGGGCGACAAGCTGTTCGTCGGCACCATCGATGGGCGGCTGGTCGCGCTCGACCGGACGAGCGGCGAGGAAATCTGGACGCAGCAGACAACCGATACCGCCAAACCCTATACCATCACCGGCGCGCCGCGCGTGGTGAAGGATATGGTGCTGATCGGCAATGGCGGCGCGGAAATGGGCGTGCGCGGCTATGTGTCGGCCTATCACGCCGATACCGGCAAGCTGCTCTGGCGATTCTACACCACGCCCAATCCCGAAAAGGCCAAGGATGGTGCCGCAAGCGACGCGGTTTTCGCCGAAAAAGCCAATGCCACCTGGTCGGACACGGGCGAATGGCAGCAATCGGGCGGTGGCGGCACAGTGTGGGACGCCATCGTCTATGACCAGAAGCTCGATCAGATCATCATCGGCGTGGGCAATGGCAACCCGTGGAACCATGGCACGCGGTCGAATGGCGAAGGGGACAATTATTTCCTGTCGTCGGTCGTCGCACTCGATGCGACCACGGGGGCCTATAAATGGCATTTTCAGGAAACCCCGGCCGAAACCTGGGACTATACGGCGACGCAGCCCATCATATTGGCGCAGCAGATGGTGGCGGGTCAGGACACACCCGTCCTGTATCACGCGCCAAAGAACGGCTTTTTCTTCACCATCAACCGCACCAATGGCAAGCTGATCGATGCCAAGCCCTTTGTTGACGGGATTAATTGGGCCAGCGGCTATGATCTGGCGACCGGGCGGCCCATCGAAAAGCCAGAGGCCCGCTTTTACAAGACCGGCAAGCCGTTCGTCGGCTTTCCCGGCGCGCTGGGCGCGCACAATTGGCACCCGATGAGCCTCAATCCGCAAACCGGCCTGGTCTACATCCCCGCCATGCAAATCCCGCAGGCCTATATCAGCGAGATGAACGAGCTGGACCGGCGCAAACCGGTGGGGTTCAATGTCGGCCTGTCCTTCCCCGCCGGGGCGCTGCCCGACGATCCGGCTGTGCACAAGGCGGCCGTTGCGATGACGACCGGGCGGCTGGTGGCCTTTGACCCCAAGGCGGGCAAGGTGGCGTGGAGCGTTCCCTATCCCGCGGCATGGAACGGCGGCACGCTGTCGACCGCAGGCAATCTGGTGTTTCAGGGCACCAGCATGGGGCGGTTTCGCGCCTATGCCGCCGACACCGGCAAACAGCTGCTCGACCTGGACATGCAATCGGGCATCGTCAGCGCGCCCAGCACTTTTCGCGTGGGCGGCGTGCAATATGTCGCGTTCATGACCAGCAAGGGCGGGGCCTTTCCACTGGTCGCCGGGATTGTCGGCGGGGCGACGCGCAAGGTGCCGAACCTCCCCCGGCTGGTGGTGCTGAAATTGGGCGGCACGGCGCAGCTACCCGCGCTGCCCGCCGCCACGGCGCTCGATTGGAACCCGCCGCCGGCATTTGGCACCGCCGCCGAAATCGCGGCGGGCAAGGCGGTCTATGCGCGCTATTGCACCGTCTGCCACGGCGACAGCGCGGTCGGCAACGGCTTCACCCCCGATTTGCGCGTATCGGCAACCATCGCCGATGCCGCCGCCTTCAAAACGGTGGTGGTGGACGGCGCGCTGAAGGATCGCGGCATGGTGGGCTTTGCCAGCGTGCTGAAACCCGCCGACAGCGAAAATCTGCGCGCCTACCTCGTCGAACGGTCCCGCTGGACCAAGGCCAATCTGGCCGATGTCGCTGCCCCCGTGGGGCGATAGGGCGAGATCGAACCGCAGGGCTGAGCCTGTCGAAGCCCGCTCCGGCGGCAAGTGGGCAAGGTTCGAAGAGGCGGGCCAATCTTCGGCCACCGTGCTCCGGCGCAGGCCGGAGCGCTGGGAGGCGCGCGCGGTGCTCTCGGGCCAAGGCTCCGGCCTGCGCCGGAGCGCAGTGATGCCTTCGCCCGAAATTTCGGCAGGCCCCTACGCTGCCTTCACCCGCGCGCGCCACGCCTTCCCACAACCGTGCTCCGGCGCAGGCCGGAGCGCTGGCAGGCGCGCGCGGTGCTCTCGGGCCAAGGCTCCGGCCTGCGCCGGAGCGCAGTGAT
>CAZKOW010000003.1:205155-278302 GCA_964554455.1 uncultured Sphingopyxis sp.
TGGCAGGCGCGCGCGGTGCTCTCGGGCCAAGGCTCCGGCCTGCGCCGGAGCGCAGCGATGCCGCGCCCCCCCCGAAATTTTGGCAGGCCCCTACCCTGCCTTCACCCGTGCGCGCCAGGCGTGGAGCAGCGGTTCGGTATAGCCGGATGGCTGCTCCACGCCCGCGAAGATCAGCGCGCGCGCGGCCTGATAGGCCGCACCATCGGGCGTCAGCGGGCGATAGGCGGGGTCACCGGCATTTTGCGCATCCACCTTGGCCGCCATGCGCCGCAGCGCCGCGTCCACTTGCTCAGCCGTGCAAACCCCATGGAGCAGCCAATTGGCCAGCGCCTGTGACGCAATGCGCAGCGTCGCGCGATCCTCCATCAATCCGACATCGTTGATATCGGGCACTTTGGAACAACCGACCCCCTGGTCCACCCAGCGCACGACATAGCCCAAAATGCCCTGGCAATTATTGTCGAGTTCGCGCGCGACTTCGGCGGCGTCCCAGTTGCGCCCGCTCGCCACCGGGATCATCAGCAGGTCCGCCAGCGGTGGCACGGCTTCGGCGGCAATGGCGTGCTGGCGCGCAAACACGTCGACGGCGTGATAATGCATGGCGTGCAGCGTCGCGGCGGTGGGCGACGGCACCCAGGCGGTGTTCGCGCCGCTCAACGGATGCGCGATTTTCTGGTCCAGCATCGCCGCCATCAAGTCGGGCATCGCCCACATGCCCTTACCAATCTGGGCCCGCCCGGACAGGCCGCAGGCTAGGCCGATGCGGACATTGCGATCCTCATAGGCGGCGATCCAACGGCTGGCCTTCATCTCGCCCTTGGGCACCATCGGCCCGGCCTGCATGCTGGTGTGAATTTCATCGCCGGTGCGGTCGAGGAAGCCGGTGTTGATGAACACAATCCGGTCGCGCACGGCATGAATACAGGCGGCCAGATTGGCGCTGGTGCGCCGTTCTTCGTCCATCACGCCGACCTTGATCGTGTGGCGGGTCAGGCCCAGCACATCCTCCACCGCATCGAACAATCGGTTGGTGAAGGCGCACTCGTCCGGCCCATGCTGTTTGGGCTTCACAATATAAATGCTGCCGCCAGCGAGACCGCCCGCGCGGCTATTGCGCAGCGTGCCCAGGCCCTTCAGATCGTGCAGCGCGCACAGGCTGGTCACCAGCGCGTCGCAAATCCCTTCGGGGGCGTCGCTGCCATCGGGCAAGCGCACCATCGGCGTCGTCATCAAATGGCCGACGTTGCGCACGAACATCACGCTGCGCCCGGGCAGCGTGAAGGCCGTGCCATCGGGCGCGGTCCATGCGCGGTCAGGTGCCATGGCGCGAGTCAAGGTCCGCCCGCCCTTTTCAAAACTTTCGGTCAAATCGCCGCGCATCAGGCCCAGCCAGTTGGCATAGCCCAGCACCTTGTCCTCCCCATCGACGGCGGCAACGCTGTCCTCCAGGTCGATGATGGTGGTCAGCGCCGATTCGAGCACCACGTCAGCAATGCCCGCTGGGTCGCTGCGGCCAATGGCGCTGTCCGGATCAATCACCAATTCGATGTGCAGGCCGTGGTGGCGGAGCAAGATGCCGCCCGGTCGGCTGCCCACCCACTGCGCGGGGTCGGCAAGGGTCAGCTGCCCGCCGGTCCAGTCGGCCCATGGTCCGCTCGCCAGCGGGACCGCACTGTCGAGGAACGCCTTCGCCCGCCCAATCACCGCTGCCCCGCGCTCTGCATCATAACCGCCGGGCCGCGCGGGCGGGGCGTCGAGCGCGTCGGTGCCATAGAGCGCGTCATACAGGCTGCCCCAGCGGGCATTGGCGGCGTTGAGGGCAAAGCGCGCATTGAGCGCGGGCACCACCAGCTGCGGCCCCGCCAGCGTCGCGATTTCCGGGTCGACATGCGCGGTGCCAATCTGAAACGGTGCCGGTTCGGGGACCAGATAGCCGATGTCGGTCAAAAAGGCGTGATAAGCCGCCGGATCGTGCGGCAGACCACTGCGCTGGCGGTGCCAATCGTCAATCTGTGCCTGCAAATGGTCCCGCTTCGCCAGCAGGGTGCGGTTATCGGCGGTAAAATCGCCCAAAATGGCAGCAAAACCATGCCAAAATGCGGTTGGGTCAATTGCGGTCCCGGGGAGCGCCGCAGTTTCGACAAAATCGACAAGCCGCGCATCGACGGACAAACCGGCGCGGTCAACAAAATCGGTCATGCAAATACCCTTGGGCTGAACAGATGGACGCTGTCTTTTCCGGGGGAGGAAGGGTCAGCGGGCTATGGCGAAACGGCATCGCTTTGGCAATGGGTTGGGGGTGGATATGCCCGCGCGCCGGGCTATAGCGGTCGCATGACCACCCTTTCCGTCGCCGAACAGGATGCGCTGGACCGTGCCGCCGATGCGCCCATGCTGGCGCAGGTCGAACGCTGGGCCGCGGTCAACAGCGGGACGACCAATTTGGCGGGGCTGAAAACCGTGGCAGGCATGCTGGCCGATGGCTTTGCCGCGCTGCCGGGCGAAGTGCGGCTGGTGGACCCCGACCCGGTGGACCATGTTCGCGCCGACGGGACGCTCGACACGGTGCAGCGCGGCCAGCATCTGCACGTGCGGGTGCGGCCGCAGGCGCCGGTGCAGCTGCTGCTGACCGGGCATATGGACACGGTGTTTGCCGCCGACCATCCGTTTCAGGCGCTGCGCTGGCTGGAACCGGGGGTGCTGAACGGCCCGGGCACGGCGGATATGAAGGCAGGGGTCGCGGTCATCCTCGCCGCGCTCGGCGCGGTGGAGGCCTCTCCCTTGCGCGACCGGGTGGGTTATGATGTGCTCATCAACTCCGATGAGGAAACGGGCAGCCATGCTTCCGCCGCGCTAATCGCCGCGCTGGCGCAGGGGAAGCTGGCCGCGCTCACCTATGAACCCGCGCTTCCCGATGGAACGCTCGCGGGCGCGCGGCCCGGCAGCGGCAATTTTTCCATCCTGATCCACGGGGTCAGCGCCCATGCGGGGCGCAATCCGCAGGATGGCCGCAATGCCATGCTCGCTGCCGCCGACCTGGCGCTGCGGCTCAACGCGCTGAAATCCGACCTGCTCAAGGTCAATCCGGCGCGGATCGATGGGGGCGGACCGAACAATGTCGTGCCCGACCACGCCATTTTGCGCGTCAACCTGCGCCCGGCAACGCCCGAGGCGATGCTGGATGCCGAGGCGGCATTGCGCGCGGCGATTGCCGCCGTTGAACGCGATCATGATGTCCACACCCATTTGCACGGCGGTTTCAACCGTCCGCCCAAGCCGCTGGACGAGCGCGCAACGCGGCTTTTTTCCCTGGTCAGGGATTGCGGCGCGGCGCTGGGTCTGGCAATCGGCTGGCGGGCCACCGGGGGGGTTTGCGATGGCAACAACATCGCGGCTTGCGGGGTGCCTGTCGTTGACACCATGGGGCCGCGCGGCGGGGCCATTCATTCGTCCGACGAATTTCTGATCGTGGACAGCCTGTCCGAGCGTGCACGCCTGTCGGCGCTGACGCTGCTGCGGCTGGCGGAACGGGGGACGGTGTGACTTTTGTAATAAGGGCGGCGGGGGAAGCCGACCTGCAATCGCTGTATGAAATGGCGAAACGAACCGGCGGGGGCTTTACCAACCTGCCACCCGATAAACCGTCGCTGGCCGCCAAGCTTGCGCTATCGGCAGAGGCCTTTGCCCGCGACGACGACCTTGTTGCGCCCGATCTGTTTGTTTTCGTGTTGGAAAACACCGCGACGGGCGAGGTGCGCGGGACGTGCCAGATTTTCACCCAGGTGGGCCAGAAATGGCCCTTTTATTCCTATCGCATGGGCGTGCTGACGCAGCATAGCGTTGAGCTGGACCGCACCTTTCGCGCTGAAATGCTGAATCTGTCCACGGACCTGGAAGGGGCGAGCGAGGTTGGCGGCCTGTTCCTGCACCCCGGTGAGCGGGCGGGCGGGCTGGGCCTGCTCATCGCGCGCAGCCGCTATCTGTTCATTCGTGCGCATCGCGCGCGCTTTGGCGACCGCTGCCTCGCCGAGCTGCGCGGGGTGATTGACGAAGCGGGCGGGTCGCCCTTTTGGGACGGGGTTGCGGGCAAATTCTTCGGCATGAGCTTTCAGGATGCCGACGAATTCAACGCCAAACATGGCAATCAATTCATTGCCGACCTGATGCCCAAACACCCCGTCTATATCGCCATGTTGTCCGAAGCCGCGCGCAGCGTGATTGGCGTCCCCCACCCCAGCGGGCGCGCGGCGATGCGCATGCTGGAAAACGAAGGGTTCGCCTGGGAAAAATATGTCGATATCTTCGACGGCGGCCCGACCATGACCGCGCGGACCGACCAGATCGCCAGCATCCGCGATGCCGTCACCGCCACCGTCACCGCCGTTGTCGATACGCCCAGCGAGATGAGCGAAGCGCGGCTGATCGCCACCGGACGACTGGCCGGGTTCCGCGCCGCCTATGGCCACATCGCCCCGCATGGCGACGGGGTGGCGATTGACCGGGCCGCAGCCGAGCTGCTGGGCGTGGAGCCGGGAATGATGGTGACGCATGTGGGGCGGTAGGCAGACGGCGGCACCGTGCTCCGGCGGAGGCCGGAGCTGTGGCCGCAAACACCGCTTTCACCTGCCAACGCTCCGGCCTGCGCCGGAGCACTGCCTTATTGATGAGAGCTGCGACCAAACATGCTGACCGAAATCAATTTTGACGGGATTATCGGCCCCACCCACAATTATGCGGGCCTGTCCCCGGGCAATATCGCGTCGGCGAACAATGCGGGCGATGTGTCGCAGCCGCGCGCGGCGGCGCTGCAGGGGCTCGAAAAAATGCGCGCCAATTTGGCGCTGGGGCTGCCGCAGGGGTGGTTCATGCCGCTCGCCCGGCCTGATGCGCCCTGGCTCGCCGCGCTGGCCACGGACGAGGCGCAGGCGGAGGCGCATTTGCGCGCGCAGGCCTGGTCCGCATCATCGATGTGGGCGGCCAATGCGGCCACCGTTTCGCCCGCGCCGGACACCGCCGACGGCAAGTGCCACCTGACCATCGCCAATCTGGTGACCATGCCGCACCGCAGCCACGAATGGCCCGGCACGCTGGCGCAGCTGCGCCTGGCCTTTGCCCATGACGCCTTTGCCGTCCACCCGCCCATCCCCGCCCCCTTTGGCGACGAGGGCGCGGCCAATCACATGCGGCTGACGCCTGGGCAAGGCGAGCCGGGGGTGGAGATTTTCGTCTATGGCGTCAGCGGCGGCCCCTTTCCCGCGCGCCAGCATGTCGAGGCGTCCAAGGCCATCGCCCGCGCGCACCGGTTGGACCCCGCCCGCACCCTGTTCCTGCAACAGGCCACTGCCGCCATCGCCGCGGGGGCGTTTCACAATGATGTGGTCGCGGTCGCCAATGAACGGGTGCTGTTCACGCACGAAGCCGCGTTCGAGGATCGCGATGGAGCCCATGCCGCCATCCGCGCCGCAGCGCCCTGGTGCGAAATTGTGGAGGTGCCCCGCGCCGCCGTCAGCATGGCCGATGCCATCAAAAGCTATTTGTTCAACGCGCAGTTGGTGACCCTGCCCAGCGGCGACGGCATGGCGCTGATCCTGCCGACCGAGGCGCAGGAGACCCCGGCGGTGTGGAGCTGGCTGGAGGCGATGGTGGCAGGCAACGGCCCCATTCGCCGCCTGATCCCCGTCGATGTGCGCCAGTCGATGGCCAATGGCGGCGGCCCGGCCTGTTTGCGGCTGCGCGTCGTGGCCGATCCCGCCACCATCGACCCGCGCTTCCTGGCCAGCGAGGCGCGGATCGACGCGCTGGCCAAGGTGATTGCCGCGCATTGGCCAGCGGCGATTGCGCCCGGCGATCTGGCCTCCGCGACGCTGGCCGCCGATGTCCGCAAGGCGCGCGCGGCCCTGCTCGACGCGCTCGACCTCACCGAATTGCTTTGATTTGCCCGCGACTGTCGGTTTAACTTACAATTAACCATGGGGCGTGGTGGTGGAATCCCGGATTTCGGGCTTTGGCACGGCCCTTGCTTCGGGTGAGACATGCTCAAGAAAATCGGTCGTCTGTTTGTTATCAAAACCCGGCTGGAGGCGTGCCTGATCATCTATGCGCTCGCGGTTGGGGCCATGGCGCGCGGGATGGTCTATCTTCAGCAATATCCCGGCATGGGGGGCAAGCTGTTGCTGATGGCCTGCACCGGGTCGGTTTTTCTGGCCGGGGCCAAGATTTTTGACTGTATCCGGCTGGAACAAATGCTGGCGCTGGCGGAGGCGTCGGGCGCGCTGGATCCGCAGCGCGAATCCAGCTGATCCCGCACTTGCCCGTCTCCCATCGCCCCGCCGACCAGCGCCAATTGCTGGCTGTCGCAAGCAACACCCCCTTGTCGGCGACCATCTGGCACGGCGAGGACAGCCATAACGGGGCTCTGCCCCTCCTGTTCCTGAACGGGGTGGCGGCCGACAACCGGCTGGCCGCATCATTGCTCACCCGCATTGCCGGGCGCACGCTGATCACGCTCGATATGCCCGGCATCGGCGGCACGCCCGACCGGATGTGGCCCTATAGCATCGCCGACATGGCCGCAGCAGTGGTGGCCGCCATGGCCGAACTGGGGCACGACCGGTTCGATCTGGCGGGATTCAGCTGGGGCGGTGCGGTGGCGCAGGAAATTGCCCTGGCGCAGCACGATGCCGTCCGCCGCCTGGTCCTGATCGCCACATCGCCGGTTTTGCCCGCGCCGGGCATTGGTCCCGCAACATGGATGGACGCCGATGTGCTGTCCAGCGGGCTGCGCCTGACCGGCACCAGCCTGAGCGGGCTGGCCGGGCAATTGATGGCAGCGGGCGGTTGGTCATCGGTGGGCGCGCTGGGCGCGATGCGCGATGTGCCAACGCTGGTGCTGGGCGGCAGCCGCGACATGGTGGTGCCCATTGCTTATCCGCAATGGCTGGGACGGCTCATCCCCGGCGCGCAGCTGATTGAAATCGACGGGGCGCATCTGTTTGCCTTTCGCCAGGCCGACCGCGTGGGGCCGCTCATCGCTGCCTTTCTGGACGCCGATTGAGCGCCAACGCGCGCCTTACAAATCCAGCTCAAATTGTCGCTGCACTGCGCGCTTGCCCGCCTCAATCCGGTCGCGCGTCCGCTTGCGGCTGCCGTGGCGGGTAAAGACGGCCTGCGCCTCTGCGCGGGCATCGGGCTGACGCCGCAGCGCGAAAATGGCGTCCTTCGCTGCCTTGGTCGCCGCCGCATGATCGACAATGCGGTTCGGATAGTGGGGGCAATAGGTCTGCCGCTGGGCCGTCGTCATGCGCCAGGGTTCGTGCAGCCAGACGTCGGGGACCGCCGCCAGTTCGGGCACCCATGCCCGGATGAAATCGCCGCGCGGGTCCTGGTCCCGTCCCTGTTTGACGGGGGAATAGATGCGGACGGTGTTGATGCCGGTTTCGCCCGCCTGCATCTGGCATTGGGGCCAATGGATGCCGGGTTCATAGTCGATGAATTTGCGGGCCAGCGCCTTGCCGCTATCCTGCCAGGGCAGCCACAGGTCATAGCTCGCAAAGCTCATCAGCATGGCGCGCATACGAAAGTTAATCCATCCGGTGGCGTTCAGCGACCGCATGGATGCATCAATAAACGGATATCCGGTATGGCCGCTGTCCCACGCGGCCAGCCGGGCGGCATCGCCCGGGCGCGGGCGCAGTCCTTCATATAATTTGGCAAAGGGCCGCCATTCGGCGCTGGGTTCGCTTTCCAGCTTTTGGATGAAGTGGCAGTGCCAGTGCAGCCGGGCGATGAAGCTGCGCATGGCGCGCTGCCAATCCGCCGCCCCGGGGGGCAGCGTGCGGACACGCTGAAGGGCGGCCTGATACGCCTCGCGCATCGAGATACTGCCATAGGCGAGATGCCATGACAGCCGCGAACAGGCGCTGGCCCCGCTGACGGGGGAGGACATCTGACGCGTATAATGCTCGCCCCGGTCGTGCAGGAAGCTGTCGAGTGTCCGCAGCGCGGCGGCACGCCCCGCCTGCGGCAGCGCGATCAGGCCATCATCGGAAAGGCCCAGCTCGTCGGCGCTGGGCAGCCGGTCGCTCGCGGCGCTGACCCAGTGCAGCGGGTCTGGCACGGGCAACACCGCTTGCCCCATCATCCGGTCCCATGCGGCGGCCCAGCGGTCGCGGTTGACGCCGCGCCCCCGCCACACGCCGAACTGGCGCAATTCGTGAAACGCCACCCCGGCGTCGCGGCACCAGCGGCGCACCGCAATGTCGCGGGCAAAGGTCCAGTCATTGCCCGTTTCTTCATGCGCCCACAGGGTGAAGCGGCCATGGCTGACGTGCAGGTCTGCCAGCACGTCCACTGCCGCCCCGGTGCGGATGGTCAGCGCGCCGCCATGCGCCGCCACCGCGTCGCCCAGATCGGCGATACAATTGTGCCAGAAACGCCATTGCCGGGCCGCGACGTCATCCTGCTGCCAATAGGCGGGTTCGACAATCACCAGCGGCAGCACGGGGCCGCGCGCCGCCGCCGCCGTCAATGCCGCATGATCGGCCAGCCGCAGATCGCGTTTGAACCACAGGATTTGCAGCATGAGGGATCAACGCCCCGCCTTGCCCAAGGTTTCAGTCCGCCCGGACTGGCAATTCGCTCAAGAAAGCGCGGATGGCCGCCGCCGTTGCCTCGGGCGCTTCCTCCATCGGCAAATGGCCAATGCCGTCCAGCAGCACCACCTTTGCCGCCGGTTTGCGCTCCTTGAAACTTTGCGCGGCGCTGGGGTTGATGATGCGGTCCTCTTTGCCGAACAGCACCAGCACCGGGGCCTGCACATCGCCAAAGGCCGCGGCCATTTCGGGTTCGCGCGGCAGCGTCGCCCGCTTTGCCGTCGCCTGGCGGTTGCCGGGAAAGCGCAGCAATTCCCAGTAGCGATCGACGGCTTCCTCGGTCACCACCGCCTGGTTGCTGACCGATTGTTCGAGCGAGCTTTTGACCAGCGCGCGCGGCGTGATTTGCCCCGCCAGCCAGCGGCCAACGCCATAGCGCATGATACGAAACCCGATGTTCGACGATGGCGCCCGTTCGCCCGCGCGCGGCGGCATGCCTGCGGCATTGAGCAGCAACAGCGCCTCCACCCGATCGGGCCGGGCCAGCGCATAGCGCCAGCTGATCCCGCCGCCCATGCTATTGCCGCCCAGGATGAATCGCTCCAGCCCCAGTTCGGCAGCGACCACATCGACGGCATTGATCATGCCGGTCGCCGAATAATCGCCATCGGGGGTCGCTCCCGTCAGCCCGTGACCCGGCAGGTCGAGCGTGACGATACGGTAATCCGCCCCCAATTGCCGCACCAGGGGTTCCCATGTGTGCAGGCTGGCGTTGGCCCCGTGCAGCAAGACCATCGGCGGGCAGGTGCGGCACCCCTGATCGCGGTAGTGGATCGACTGACCCGCCGGGCCGCGCGCAAACAGGGTGACGCCGTTGGGATTGCCATATTTGGCAATCATGGCGTCGCGGTCGGTGTCCGGCGTGCGCAGTCCCAGAAACAGGAGCACAAAGCCCGCCACAATGGCGATGGGGACCAACAGCCGTTTGCGCCGCCACCATTTGCGTGGCGGCGGCGTGGTGACGAAATCATTGTCGTCGATTTGCAGGTCCGTGGTTTCGTCCGTCATGCGCTGCCCCCAACTGGTCGGGCGCAATTAGGGGCAAAGCCAAGCATTTGGCCAGCGCTTTCCATCCCGGCCCCATCCGCAATGGGGCCGGAGATGGTCGGGCGGGGGTCAGCGTCCGCCGAAGCGCCGCTGGCCGCCGTCGCGCGGCTGACCGTTGCCGCTGTCGCGGCGGGGCGCATTGCCGCCATCGCGGCGGGGGCCGTGGCCTTGCGGACGGGCGCTCCGCTCACCCAGGGGGCGGTTGTCGCGCTGCACATGCGCAGGCTGGCGCTGACCGCCATCCGTGCGGGCGCTGCCGTCGGCCAGCGGCGGGGTCCATCCCGTGCGCGGTGCCGGTGTGCCGCGTCCGCTGGCGCTATAGTGGGGGCGATCCTCGCGGTGCGGAGCGCGTGCGTCCCGCTCTGCCCCGCCGCTGCGGGCCGGGCGATCGCTGCGCTGCGGACGGCCGCCGCGGCGCGCCTCTTCGCGTTGCCGCTGCGGATCGCGGCCCTGCGACCCGGTGTCGCGCGGCGGCGCCACAGGCTTGGGCAGGTTGCGGACCATTTCGTTGAAACCGGTGGGCAGCGGTTCAATATCGGCGCGAACGCGCGTGATGCGCTCAATGGCTTTCAGATAGGCCCGTTCATCGTCGGCGACAAAGCTGATCGCCACGCCTTCGGCCCCGGCGCGCGCGGTGCGGCCAATGCGGTGGACATATTGTTCGGCCACATTGGGCAGTTCAAAATTGATCACATGGCTGACGCCCGACACGTCGATGCCGCGCGCCGCAATGTCGGTGGCCACCAGCAGGCGGGTGTCGCCGCTGCGAAACGCCTGGAGCGCGCCGGTGCGCTGCGCCTGGCTCTTGTTGCCGTGGATGGCGACCGCGCGCACGCCGGCCCCGGCCAGCTGCCGGACCACCCGGTCCGCGCCATGCTTGGTGCGGGTGAAGATCAGCGCCCGGTCAATGTCCCGCGTGGTCACCACATGGGTGAGCAGCGCCTGCTTTTCCTTTTGGTCGACAAAAGTCGCGAACTGGCGGATTTTTTCCGCTGTCGTCGCCTGGGGCGCGACCGACACTTCGACCGGATTGTTCAGGAATTGCGCGGCCAAGGCCCGGATTTCGCGGGGCATGGTGGCGGAGAAAAACAGATTCTGGCGCTCCGGCGGCAACAGCTTGGCGACGCGCTTCAGGCTGTGGATAAAGCCCATGTCCATCATCTGGTCGGCTTCATCGAGCACGAAAATCTCGACATCCTTCAGCGTCAGGGCCCGCTGGTCGATCAGGTCGAGCAGCCGGCCCGGGGTCGCGACCAGCACATCGACGCCGCCCGCCATCTTGCCGATCTGACGCCCGATGGGGACGCCGCCAAAGACGGTTTCGACCGACAAGCGGGCAAAGCGGCCATAATCGCGGCAGCTTTGCGCAATCTGTGCCGCCAGCTCGCGCGTCGGCGACAGCACCAGCATCCGGCACCCCTTGAGCGGGCGCGGACGCGGATTGCTGATCAGCTTGTGCAGCGATGGCAGCGCAAAGGCCGCTGTCTTTCCCGTCCCGGTCTGGGCAATGCCGCACAGGTCGCGGCCCTGCATCAACACCGGAATCGCCTGCGTCTGAATGGGGGTGGGCATGGAATAGCGTTTGGCCGCAAGCGCGCGTTCAAGCGCCTCGTTCAGGCCGAAGTCATTGAAATTGGTCATGATAAACTCATATATCAGCTCGCCCGGCGGCACGACCAAAGGGCCGTGACCAACAGGTCCGCGGGGGTGAAATCAACCCGCGTGAATGGGAAGCCTTCGAAAAAGGAAAACGCAAACATCCGGCCCAATTGCGGGCCCCATGGCCCATGGTCACGCTGCCGGTGCGAAGGGCGGCCGTATCTGCCGCCAATGCTGCGTTGCAACACATATGGCACGGATAGCGCGATTTGGCAAGAGCACAGGTTAACGCCGCGCCAAACCGGGTCCGGGACCATGCCATTTTTCGGCTTGCTGTGTCATGCTGTCATATGGCAGTGATACAGCAATGCGTTGCCAGCGAGCGACAGGACAAAAATCAGTGGACAGGAAAAGGCCAATGCACGGGGAAAAACAATGGGCGCGGCTGTGCGGGCTGATCTATCTGGTGGTGGTCGCAACGGGCCTGTTTGCGCTGATGTATGTGCCCGGCCAGATTGTGGTTGCGGGCGATGCCGCCGCAACGCTGGCCAATATTCAGGCGCATCAGGCGCTGTATCGCGCCGGAACGGCGGCGCTGCTACTGAACCAGATTGCCTTTCTGCTCCTGCCGCTGGCGCTGTATCGGCTGCTGGCGCCGGTTGATGTCCCGATCGCCAAGCTGATGGTGCTGTTTGCCCTGTTGGGCATTCCGCTGACGCTGGTCAGTGCGGGCGAACGCATGGTCATCCTTGACCTGATCAACGCCGACCCGCAGCCGCCCGCCGACCGGCTGAGCGAGTTGGTCGCGCTATCGCGGCTGCGGGCCAGCAATGCGATGCTGTTTGCCTGGACATTCTGGGGCCTGTGGCTGCTGCCCTTCGGCTATCTGGTCTTTCGGTCGGGCTTTCTGCCGCGCGTGCTGGGGGCGCTGCTCATGCTGGGCTGTGCGGGGTATCTGGCCAACTTGTTCGGCCATTTGCTGATCCCCGGCCACAGCGCGTCGCCGCTGGCCTCGTTCATCCGACTGCCCGCAACCATTGGCGAAATCGGGATATGCCTGTGGCTGCTGATCGTCGGACGGAGCGCCGTGACCGCCGATCCGCACCCTAGGCCGGAATAACCAGCGGGAGGAGGAGCCCCGCCCCCGCCGTGGCCGCAAGCGTGCCGAACACCCCCGCCTTCGTGCGGAACAGCAGCAGCGCCGCCAGCAGGGCAAGCCCGAGGGCGGGTGCATTGAGGCTGGCCGGATCCGGCATCACCGCTCCGCCCGCCGCCGTTTCGCGCGTGAACAGCAGATGGATGGCAAACCACAGCGACAGGCTGGCGATCGCCCCGACCACTGCGGCGGTCAGCGCCGCCAGCGCGGCTTGCAGCGCGGTGATGCTGTGCAACCGGTCAATCCACGGCGCGAGCGCAAATATCCACAGAAAACAGGGCGCAAAGGTCACCCAGCTGACCAGCAGCGCCGCCAGTACGGCGGCAACCCACGGGCTGAACGGCGCGGGATTGGCCCATGCGGCCAGGAACCCGATATGCTGCGTTACCAGGATTAGCGGCCCCGGGGTCGTTTCGGCAAGGCCCAGCCCGTCCGCCATTTGCGCCGCCGTGACCCATCCCAGCGAGCCTGCCGCTTCCTGCGCCATATAGGCCAGCACGGCATAGGCACCGCCAAAGGTCACCACAGCCAGCGTGGCAAAAAAGCGGCCAATGTCCCAGAATATATGATCAAAGCCCAGCGTCACCGCGATCAGCGCCAACGGCGCAGCCCAGATGACGCCCCACAGCAGCACGGTGTGCAGCGTGGCGGCGATGAGCGTGCCGCCCGCCTGCCCGGTCGGGGTGGCTGCATTGCCATGGCCCGCCCCATTCCATCCGGGTCGCCAGCGCGACGCCAGCACCCCGGCCAGTGCTGCGGCGCCGATGACCCAGGGGAAATCGACCGCAAACAGCGCCATGGCGATGAAAGCCAGCAGCGCCAGCAGCTGGTGAAAGCAGGTCTTGAGCGCCCGCCCGGCAATGCGCAGCAGCGCCTGGGCCACAATCGCCAGCACCGCCGCCTTCACCCCCAGAAACAGCGCGTCGAACCAGTCCAGCCCGACCGCAGCGACATAGAGGAGCGACAGGCCCAGCATCACCGCGACGCCCGGCAGCACGAACAACAGGCCAGAGATGAGCCCACCCAGCGTGCCGTGCAGCCGCCAGCCGATCCAGGTCGCCAGCTGCTGCGCCTCCGGCCCCGGCAGCAGGTGGCAGAAGTTGAGCGCGGCGAGATAATCGCCCTCGCCCACCCACTGGCGTTCATCGACGATGCGGCGGTGCATCAGGGCAATCTGGCCCGCTGGCCCACCAAAACTGAGGCAGCCAATGCGCGCAAATTCGGCGGTGAGTTCGGGCAATGTGGGTTTGGGTTCGGTCATCGGCATATCCCATTGCCGCCGGGTTGGCGGGGTTTGGGCAGCACTTGGGCCAGCGCAAGCGCGGGCCTGACCGGGGGGCTGCGTCGCCCCGATACCGGAGGGATAGCAGCCGACGCGCGCGGTGCAAAGGCCCGATTGACAAAGCCAGCCCTTTCGCTGTTATTAGAACATAATAGGAACATGCGAATCACATGGCCCCCGCCACTCCCCTGCGCCAGCTGCGCCAGCAGCTTGATGCCATGGTGCCGCCCGCGCGGGCGGAGCGTGGCGCGCGGGTTGGTTTTGGTTGCGGTGACATGGATGCCCGGCTGGATGGCGGACTGCCACAGGCGATGCTGCATGAAGTGACGGCCGCCGCACCAGCGGACTGGCCAAGCGCGGCGGCCAGCGCGCTGTTGCTTGCCGCGCGCTGCGGCGATGCGCGGGGGCCGATCCTGTGGCTGACCGACCAGCGGCGACAGGGGGGTGTGGTGGGCGCGCTCTATCCCCCCGGGCTGGCCGAGCTGGGCATTGACCCGGCGCGCTTGCTGGCGGTTGCCGCCCCCGATGGCCTGGCGCAGTTGCGCGCGGCGGCGGACATCGCCCGGTGCCGCGCTGCACCGGCGCTGGTGATCGAACTGGCCGCGCCGCTCGCCGCGCTCGACCTGACCGCCAGCCGCCGCCTGCTGCTGGCGGCAGAGGATAGCGGCGCGACCCTGTGGCTGCTGCGCCGCGACGCGCGGCCCGCGCCGTCGGCGGCCTACAGCCGCTGGGCGGTGGCCAGCGCCCCTGCGACCGCGCTGCCCGCCAATGCGCCGGGGCCGCCCACTTTCCGGTTCAGCCTGAGCCGCCATCGCGGCGGCATCGCCCCCTTTGCCCTGACGCTGGAATGGAACCGTGACCGCTTTGCCTTTACCCTCCCCGCCCCTGCGCCCGCCGAAAGCGCGCCGCTTCCTCGCCCTCGCCCTGCCCTGGCTGGGCGTGGAGGCATGGGCGCAGCATTGGCAGGCATCTGGCGACGGGCGGCGTGAGGGGGAAAGCCCCTCCCCCTTGGGGGGGAGGTTGGGTGGGGGTGTTCCCCTGCCAGCAGGGACGCTCGGCCTTACGGCCTCGCTCCCCCACCCCAACCCCTCCCCGCCGGAGAGGGGCTTTTCCTCCCCCCTCGCGCTCATCACCCGCAGCAAAAATGCGCTGCGCCTCGCCGCGCTCTGCCCGCGCGCCACGGCGCTGGGGCTGGCATGCGGCATGCCGCTGGCCGATGCACGCGCGCTGGTGCCTGACCTGGCGGTTGCGGATGCCGATCCGCAGCGCGATGCCGCCGCGCTCGACCGGCTGGCGCAGCTGTGCCTTGCCTATACGCCAGGGGTCAGCATTGATGCCGCGGCAGGGCTTGTCCTGCTCGACATTGCGGGGGCCACGCATTTCTGGGCGCGGCCCAGCGATGCAGAACCCGACGAGGCCGAGGTGCGATTGGCGGATGATGCCGTGGCCCGGCTGGCAAGCGCGGGTTTCACGGCCCGCCCCGGCATGGGCGCAACCCCCGAAGGCGCCGGGGCCTGCGCGCTGTTCGGGGTGGATGAAGCCGATATTGGCCTGCTCCCGCCCGCTGCGCTGCGGCTGGGGGAGGAGGTGGAGCGCGCGCTGATCCGCGCTGGCCTGACCACCATTGGCGCGATTGCGGCCCGCCCGCGCGCCGCGCTCGCCGCCCGCTTCGGTGCGCTGCTGACCAACCGGATCAACCGGTTGCTGGGGCATAGCGACAGCCGCATCACGCCGCGCCGCCGCCCGCCGCCGATCATCGCCACCGCGCGCTTTGCCGAACCGCTGGCCCAGGCCGAATCGCTGCGCGCCGTGCTGCGCGATCTGGCGGGACAGCTTGCCACCCAGATGGAGGAACGTGGGCTGGGCGGGCGGCGCTTTGTCGCCCGCTTTGAACGCAGCGATCACCAGCGGTTCACGCTGGCGGTGGAAACCGGCGCGCCAACGCGCGACGCGCTGCTGCTCGACCGGTTGATTGCCGAACGGATTGACGCGCTGGCCGATCCCATCGATCCCGGCTTTGGTTTTGACGCCGTCACGCTGGCGGCCACCCGGCACGAGGTGCTGGGCAAGGATCAATTGACGCTGGAGGGCGGGGTCAATGGCCAGGACAGCCGCGCCGCCGCCCTGGCCGAGCTGATCGACCGACTGGGCGCGCGGCTGGGGACCCATGCCGTGCGACGCTTTGTGCCGCAGGACAGCCATATTCCCGAACAGGCGGCACTCGCCCTGCCCGCCAGCGCGCCGCCGCCGCCCACCGCCGCCGCCTGGGGCCAGCAGGACGGGGGGTGGGGAGAGGCCGGCGAGCCGCCCTTGCGCCCCTTTCACCTGTTTCACCCGCCACAGCCGGTGGAGGTGATCGCCGAAATCCCCGATGGCCCGCCGCGCCAGTTTCGCTGGCGGCGCAATTTGCACCATGTCACCCGCTATGAAGGGCCGGAGCGGATTGCCGCCGAATGGTGGCGCAAACCGCATGGCGAACCGGTGGGGCCAACGCGCGATTATTACCGGGTGGAAGACACGCATGGCCGCCGTTTCTGGCTGTTCCGCCACGGCCTTTACGGGCGCGGCGAAGCCAGCCCGCGCTGGTATATCCATGGGCTGTTTGCATGAGGAATTTAGACATATTCCAACCCCTCCCCTTCAGGAGTGTCGGGTCGTCCGGTCCCCCGGACCGGACTGAAACTGCCGGGGGCAGTTTCACCCGACACTGGGCAGCGAGACTTGGCAGCTTGCTGTCTAGTCGCAGCGGGGTGGGGCCTATCGGCCTTGCGCAAGGTCGAGAGTCCCCACCCCGCTCGCCTAAGGCCCGGCTGCGCCGGACCAAGGCTCACTACCCCTCCCCTGAAGGGGAGGGGGAATGAAGACTCCCCCCTTTGCCGAACCCGTCGCCGCGTCCCATTTTTCCTTTCTGCGCGGGTCATCCTCGCCCGATGACATGGTGCTTGCTGCGCTGGCCATGGGCCTGGCCGGGATCGGCATTGCCGACCGCAACAGCGTGGCGGGCGTCGTGCGCGCGCATGTCGCGCTGCGCGAGGCGCGCGCGGGCGGGGTGCCGGGGGCCGACCGCTTTCGGCTGATCGTCGGCGCGCGGCTCTGCTTTGCCGACGGCACGCCCGACATTGCGGTCTATCCCACCAACCGCGCGGGCTGGGGCCAGCTCACTCGCCTGCTCACCACCGGCAACCGGCGCGCGGTGAAGGGCGACTGCGTGCTGACGCTGGCGGATCTGCTGGGGCTACAGAAGGACACCCCCCTCCCGTCTACGGGAGGGGTAGTGAGCCTTGGTCCGGCGCAGCCGGGCCTTAGGCGAGCGGGGAGGGCTTCGCTGCCAGCGCATGCCCTCCCCGCTGCGACTAGGCCCCGGATCAAGTCCGGGTCCAAGTCTCGCTGCCCCTCCCGTGAACGGGAGGGGGATGGCGAAGGCCTCAACCTCATCCTCCTTCCCGATCCGAACCGCATGCCGACGCCGCGTGAGGCCGATGCGCTTACCCGGCTCGCCGCCGCATTCCCGGGCCATATATGGTGCGCGGCCACCATGCTGCGCGGCGGGCGCGATGCGCGGCGGCTGGCGGCGGTGCAGGCGATGGCGGCAGAGGCGGGGGTGCCATTGATCGCCACCAATGACGCGCTGTTCACCGACCCCGATGCACGCCAGCTGCATGACGTGATGACCGCGATTCGCGAGCATGTGACGGTGCAGGCCGCGGGTCGCCGCCTCGCCCGCCATGCCGAACGCCATCTGAAGCCCGCCGCCGAAATGGCGCGCCTGTTCGCCGCCGCCCCGGATGCCGTGGCGGAAACGCAGCGTTTCTTTGCAGGCATCCACTTTTCGCTCGATCAGCTGCGCTACGAATATCCGCATGAGCCGGTGCCGCCGGGCTATGACGCGCAGGGGTGGCTGGAGGAATTGGTGCACCGCCGCGCCGCCGCGCGCTGGCCGGACGGAGTCCCGGACGCGATTCAGCTGTTGCTGGATGAAGAGCTGCCGCTGATCGCCCGGATGGACTATGCCCCCTATTTCCTGACCGTCCACGACATTGTCGCCTGGGCCCAGGCGCGCGGGATTTTGTGCCAGGGGCGCGGGAGCGCGGCCAATTCGGCGGTCTGCTATGTGCTGGGCATCACCGCCGTCGACCCGGCCAAATATAATCTGCTCTTTTCGCGCTTCATTTCCGAAGAGCGCCGCGAACCGCCCGACATCGACGTCGATTTTGAACATGAACGGCGCGAAGAGGTGATCCAATATATTTACGACCGCTATGGCCGGGAACGGGCGGGCATTGCCGCCACCGTCATCCATTATCGCCCGCGCAGCGCGGTGCGCGAGGTGGGCAAGGCATTGGGGCTGAGCGAGGATGTGACGGCGCGGCTGGCCAGCACCATCTGGGGCAGCTTTTCGGGCACGCTCGACGAAAAACGCTTTGCCGAAAGCGGGTTCGACCCACAGAATCCCGAAATCGCGCGCGTCAATGCGCTGGTGCAGCAAATCCTGATGTTCCCGCGCCATTTGTCGCAGCATGTCGGCGGTTTCGTGCTGACCGAAGGGCGGCTGGATGAGCTGGTCCCTATCCACAATGCGGCGATGGAGGGCCGCACCTTCATCGAATGGGACAAGGATGACATTGATGCGCTGGGGTTGATGAAGGTCGATGTGCTGGCGCTGGGCATGCTCACCTGCATCCGCAAGGCGTTTGACCTGATCGAAGAAACGGGCGGGCCGCGCTACAGCCTCGACAGCGTGCCCGATGATGCGCCCGATGTATATGCGATGCTGCACAAGGGCGACAGCGTCGGGGTGTTCCAGGTGGAAAGCCGGGCGCAGATGAACATGCTGCCGCGCATGAAACCCGCCTGCTTCTATGATCTGGCGATTCAGGTCGCGATTGTCCGCCCCGGCCCGATTCAGGGCGACATGGTCCACCCCTATCTGCGGCGGCGGCAGGGGCGCGAGCCGGTGTCCTTCCCCTCCCCCGACCCGGCGCATGGCCCCCCCGACGAACTGCAACAGGTGCTGGGCAAAACGCTGGGCGTGCCGCTGTTTCAGGAACAGGCGATGAAGCTGGCCATTGTCGCGGCCAAATTCACCCCCAGCGAGGCGAACCGGTTGCGGCGGTCGATGGCGACGTTCCGGCGCGTGGGCGGCATGCACGCGTTCTGGGACAAGCTGGTCGGCGGCATGGTCGCGCGCGGCTATGAACGCGATTTCGCCGAACGCTGTTTCCGCCAGATCGAGGGGTTCGGCAGCTATGGCTTCCCCGAAAGCCACGCCATCGCCTTTGCCCGGCTGGTGTGGGTCAGCAGTTATCTGAAGTGCCGCTATCCCGCCCATTTCGCCGCCGCGCTGCTGAACGCTCAGCCGATGGGATTTTATGCGCCTGCACAAATCGTCCGCGATGCGCAGGAGCATGGCGTGACCGTGCTGGGCGTGGATGTGAACGCCAGCGGGTGGGATAATGGGATTGAGCGTGTAACGGACCAACCCCTCCCCTTTAGGGGAGGGGCAGTAAGCCTTGGTCCGGCGCAGCCGGGCCTTAGGCGAGCGGGGTGGGGACTAACGACACAGCGCCATACCGACAGTCCCCACCCCAACCCCTCCCCTGAAGGGGAGGGGCTCACAACCCTCCGCCTTGGCTTTCGTCAGATTGACGGGTTTCGCGAAGCATGGGCCGACGCCATCACCGCCGCCCGTGCATCGGGGCCCTTTACCAGCATCGAGGATGTCGCCCGCCGCGCCGACCTGCCGCTGCCCGCGCTGCGCCTGCTCGCCGATGCCGATGGCTTTGGTTCGCTGGGGCTGAACCGGCGGCAGGCGCTGTGGGATGTGCGGCGCACGCCGGCGCGCCAGCTCGACCTGTTCGCCGCGATGGACGCGCCGGAACTTGCCGCCGAGCCCGACCCGGCGCTTCCCGCCATGGCGCTGGGCGAACATGTCGTCACCGATTACCAGTTGCTGCGCCTCAGCTTGCGGGCGCACCCCATGGCGCTGCTCCGCCCGATGTTCGCGGCCGAAGGCGTCAAAAGCTGCGCCGAAACCAGCGCATCCCGCAACGGCAGCCGCGTGCGCACGGCGGGCGTCGTGCTCGTCCGCCAGCGCCCCGGCAATGGCAAGGCGATTTTCATCACCATCGAAGATGAAAGCGGCGTCACCAACGCCGTGCTGTGGGAACGCACCTTTGAACGCGATCGCCGCGCGGTGATGACGGCGCGGCTGATGCTGATCGAGGGCGAGGTGCAGGTAAGCCCAGAGGGCATCGTCCATCTGATGGCGGCGCGGGTCATCGACCGCAGCGCCGACCTGGCCCGGCTGTCCAGCATCGACTCGCTGAACCCGCCGCCCGCGCGCGCCGACGAAGTGGCGCGCCCGCAATATCCGCGCGGCCACCACAGTGCCATGCCCGCGCCGCGCGGCGGCCACCCGCGCGATGTGCGCGTGCTCCCTAAATCGCGCGATTTTCATTGAGGTCGACCCCTAAAAACCGCTCGCCCTGAGCTTGTCGAAGGGCTGTTTTTCCTTCTAGGACCATCAAGGAAAAGAACCGCCCTTCGACAAGCTCAGGGCAGGCGGGGTTTGGGAGAGAACAAGGCTTATGGACCATATCATCGTTATCGACGAAGGCACGACATCGACCCGCGCCATGCTGTTCACCGCCGACGGCACCCCGCTGGGCAGCGCGCAGCGTGAATTTCGCCAGCATTATCCCGCCCCGGGCCTGGTCGAGCATGACGCCGCCGAAATCTGGGACGCGACGCTGGCCTGCACCCGCGAGATGGTCGCGCAAGCAGGCGGCGCGGGCCGTATCGCCTGCATCGGCATCACCAACCAGCGCGAAACGGTGGTATTCTGGGACCGCACCACCGGCGCGCCCCTGGCCCCCGCCATCGTGTGGCAGGACCGGCGCACCGCCGACGACTGCGCCGCGCTGAAAGCCGCCGGGCATGAAGGCGCGGTTCAGGCCAAAACCGGCCTGCTTCTCGACCCCTATTTTTCGGGGAGCAAGATCGGCTGGGCGCTGCGCCATTGGCCCCAGCTGGCCGAAGCCGGCGACCGGCTGGCGGTTGGCACCATTGAAAGCTACCTCATCTTTCGGCTGACCGGCGGCGTCCATGTCACCGACGCCACCAACGCATCGCGCACCTTGTTGATGGACATCAACGGCGCTGGCGGTTGGGACGCGGGGCTGTGCGACCTGCTGGGGGTGCCGGGAGCGATCCTGCCCGAAATCACCGGCTGCACGACCGAGGTGGGGCGGACCGACGCTGCGCTGCTTGGCGCGGCCATCCCCATCACGGGCATGGCGGGGGACCAGCAGGCCGCGACCATCGGCCAGGCGTGCCTGACGCCCGGCCAGACCAAGGCGACCTTTGGCACCGGTGCCTTCATCCTGACCGGCAGCGGCACGACGCGCCCCCATTCGGCCAACCGCTTGCTCGCGACCGTGCTGGTTCAGGATGGCGATACGCGCCATTATGCGCTGGAAGGATCGGTGTTCGTCGCCGGATCGCTCATCAAATGGCTGCGCGACGGGCTGGGCCTGCTTGCCAGCGCGGCGGAGAGCGAGGGGCTGGCGCGCTCGGTCGCCGACAATGGCGGTGTCTATCTGGTCCCTGCCCTGTCGGGTCTGGGCGCGCCGCACTGGCGGCCCGACGCACTGGCCGCGCTATCGGGCCTGTCCTTTGCCAGCGGCAAGGCGCATGTCGCACGCGCGGCGCTGGAGGCGCAGGCCTATCAGGCGCATGACTTGAAAAGCGCCTTTGCCGCCGACGGGGTGGATTGGGCCGAACTGCGCATCGATGGCGGCATGGCCGCGAATGACTGGATGGCACAGGACCTGGCCGACATGCTGGCGGTGCCGGTGGAGCGGCCCAATTTTGTCGAAAGCACCGCGCTGGGCGCGGCCATGCTCGCGGCGGCCGGGGCCGGGCTTTACCCTTCACTCGCCGATGCAGCAGCGGCGATGCGCGGCACCGCGACGCGCTTTACCCCGTCGATTGACGACGCCATGCGAAAAACGCGCCTCGCCGGGTGGCAAAGCGCGCTTTCGAAAGTGTTGGGGTAGCACCCTATCTCTGTCATGCTGAACTGGTTTCAGCATAACGGGCGACCATGGCCCGATATCCCGAAACAGGTTCGGGATGACGAACCATCATGCCACGGCTCAACGCTTCAGCGACAGACCGCCAAACCGCTTGTTGAACTTGGCAACCTGGCCGCCCGCATCCAGCAGGCGTCCGGTGCCGCCGGTCCAGGCCGGGTGCGCGGTCGGATCGATTTCCAGCGCAAGCGTGTCGCCTTCCTTGCCCCAGGTCGAACGCGTTTCATACACGTCGCCGTTCGTCATCTGGACCTTGATCATGTGATAGTCGGGGTGGATGCCCTGTTTCATTGTGATGCTCCTTGACCGCTGGTTTCCGACCAGCAGCTGTCGAGTCTGTGCCAAATTGGCGGAAGCGCGGCCCTTAATGGGGGATGCGCGGGAATGCAACCTCTTCAACGCGCGTCATTGCGAGCGCAGCGACGCAATCCAGCGCGGCCTTGCACAGCTCTGGATTGCGTCGCTGCGCTCGCAATGACGGCTAACTCTGGGGCGGGTCGGCAATCATCGCGGTGAACTGGCATTCCGCCGCCACTGCGCCGTCCAGCAGCGCGCGCCCGGCGAATTTGCAGATCGTCCGCTTGTTCTGAACAATATCGACATGCAGGTCGAGCAGACAGCCCGGCTCCACCGGCTTGCGGAACTTGGCCCCGTCGATGGCCATGAAATAAACGAGCTTGCCCGAACCCGCGAGACCCAGCGATTCGACCGCCAGCACGGCGGCGGCCTGCGCCATTGCCTCGACAATCAACACGCCGGGCATGATCGGACGGCCGGGGAAATGACCCTGGAAAAATTCCTCGTTCATCGTCACGGCTTTCACCGCGTGGATGGACGTTGCGGGCACCAGGCTGACCACCCGGTCGACCAGCAACAGGGGGTAACGGTGCGGAATGGCCGCCATGATGGCGCGAATGTCCATCGGCCCCAAGACCCGCGCGCCGCTATCCCCCTGCTCGCTCACGCCAGCCGAACCTTAGCGGGTCGACGGCTGGCTGGTCGGGGCCGGGGCGGGTGCGGCCGGCTGGCCCGCCGCCGCGCGCGCGGCATTGACCAGTTCCTGATTCTTGGCCTGAACCAGCTGACCCGGCTGGTAGCCTGCGGGCGGCACGATGCCGACATTGGGCAGGATGGCGTTAAGGTCGGCGACGATGGCGTCGGTCATGTCCACCGCCGGTTCGCGGGCCAGCACGGCATCGGGGTTGAGCAGCAGATCTACCTTGAGCCGCTTCATCGCGGCGCGGATGGCGTCGTTCATCCGCACGCTGATCTGATCCTCGACATAGGCGACGGCGAGGTCGACCTGCTGCCCCAGCTGACCGACTTCGGCGTTGGCGGCGGCGCGCTTGTCCTGCACCGCCTTGGCCGCGGCTTCCAGCGTTGCGCGGTTCGGCGTGGGCTTTTTCTGTTCCTCGTTGAACTTGGCGACCAGCAGGTTGAGTTCGGCCTGCAGCGTGTTGGCGCGCGTGTCGCGGGCGTCAATCTGTGCCTTATAGGTCACTTCAATCTGCGACATGGCGGTGGTGAAGGCGGCCGATTTGGCGGCGGCCACGCGCACGTCGGCGACCGCAATGCCGGTTTTCGACTGCGCCATCGCCGGGGCCGCAAAGGGCACTGAAACAGCAAGGGTGGCCACGGCAAGCGCCGTCGCGGCAAACAGGTTTTTCATCAGAATTGCGTTCCTACGTTGAATGAAAATTTCTTGGTATCGTCACCCTCTTCCTTGAGGAGGGCATAAGCGAAGTCGATGCGGAACGGCCCAAAGGGCGAGTTCCAGTTCACCCCGGCGCCAACCGAAACACGCGGTTTCCAGGTGTCGCCAAAGAAGCGTTCTTCAAACGGCCCCAGCGCCGAGAAATTGGCCGGGCACTGGTTGAAATCACCCGAGGCAGTGACGACCCCGTTGGAATCGGTGGTCGACGCCTGGGTGCCGAATTGCGTCTGGCCCGTGGTCGCATTGCGGCACAGGAATTTGGTGCGGCCATCGGCAGGGTCGCGGAAATTGGCCAGCGTGGTCAGCGTCGGAGTCTTGACCCCGAACACCGACCCGACGTCCAGAAAGACCGACGGGCGCAGACCCAATTCCTTGGCCCCCGAACCCAGCGGAATATCCACCTCCACCCGGCCCCGGTAATAAGCGCGGCCCCCCAGCGCATCGTCGATCGACTGGCGCACGTCGGTGTTCAAAATGGGGTTGCGCGGATCGGTGAGGTCCACCGAGCCATAGCGCACGACGCGCGGGCCGACGCCGCGAATGTCGAAGCCGCGCATTTGCGGTTCGCCCAGGAAGAAACGGTCGGTCAGCCGCACCCGGTCCGCACCCGCCGGCAGGCCGGCATTGCCAAAGGGCTGAATATAGCCGCCCTCCAGCGAGGTGGTGAGGATGAAGTTGGCGGGCAGGCGGAAATGCTTGCTTGCTGCCACAACCGCGCGGGCATAGCGCACGCTGCCGCCCAGGCCCGCAAAATCGCCGGTGAAGGTCAGCGATTGGCCGCGCGTCGGGCGGATGCGATTGTCGCGGTCGTCATAAGCCAGCGTGACACCCAAGAGCGACGTGGTGCGCTTGCCAATGGCGTCGCACAGATAGCGCCCGGCGACCAGCGGGTCACAAGTGCCGCCAAAGAAATAGATAGCCTCGTCCAGCGACACATCGTCATAGTTGAGGCTGTAGCGCCCGAATGCGGAGAGAAATTCGGTGAGCGGAACGCCGATATTGATCTGCGCGCCGGTCGTCACCTGTTCAAAGGTGGTTTCGCGGCGATTGCCCACAAAGTTGAAGCTGTTGAGGTCGCGGCGATAGACGGACCCGCCGACCGAAATATTGCGGTCGAACAAATAGGGTTCGGTAAAGCCCAGTTCGAGTGATTTCGAGAAGGTCGAATAATTGACCGAGGCCGACAGCTGCTGCCCCTTGCCGCGGAAGTTGCGCTGGCGGACGGATGCCTGGAGGATGAAGCTTTCAATCGACGAGAAACCTGCCGACAGCGACAGCTCGCCCGTCGGCTTTTCCTCGACATTGGTTTCCAGGATGATGCGGTCGGGCGCGCTGCCCTCCTTGCGTTCAATTTCCAGATTTTCCTGGAAATAGCCAAGGCTATTGATGCGGTTTTCGGTGCGCTTGACGCCAAAGCTGTTGAAGGCATCGCCCTCGGTCAGGCGGAATTCGCGGCGCACGACCTTGTCCTGCGTCAATGTGTTGCCGTTGACGTCAATCCGTTCAACATAGGTGCGCGGGCTTTCCGCAATGTTGAAGGTGATCGTCATTTCGCGGGTTTCGGGGTTGCGATTGAACGACGGGTTGATGTCGGCAAAGGCATAGCCGAACAGGCCAGCGGTCTCGGTCAGCGATTCAACCGTATCCTCCACCTGCTTGGCATTATACCAGTCGCCCTTTTTCATGGGCAGCAGATCTTTGAGCGTTTCGGGCTGGAAATCGCGGATTTCGCTCTTGATATCGACGTCGCCGAATTTGTAGCGTTCGCCTTCCTCCACCACATAGGTGATGATGAAATCCTGCTTGTTGCTGGTCAGTTCGGCGACCGCGGAAATGACGCGGAAGTCGGCATAGCCATTCGACAGGTAGAATAGCCGCAGCTTTTGCTGGTCATAGGCCATGCGGTCGGGGTCATAGCTGGTGTTCGACGACAGGATGGTCAGCAACCCCTGTTCCTTGGTCGCCATTTCCTCTTTCAGCTCGCCGTCCTTGAACACCTCATTGCCGATGATGTTGATCTGGCGGACCTTCGACTTGGGCCCTTCGTTGATTTCAAAGACCACGTCGACGCGGTTCTGGTCGAGCTGCACCATCTTGGGCTCAACCGTCGCGGCAAAGCGGCCCTGGCGCTTGTAGAGTTCGATGATGCGCGCAACATCGGCGCGGACCTTGGACCGCGTGAAAATCTGGCGCGGCGACAATTTGATCTCGGGCCGAATCTTGTCTTCTTTCAGCCGCTTGTTGCCCTCCAGGATCACGCGGTTGATGACCGGGTTTTCGGTCACCTGAATCACCAGTGCGCCGCCATTGTCGGTGATCTGGAAATCCTTGAACAATTCGGTGGCGGCCAGATCCTTCAGCGCTTGGTCCAGCGTCGCGCGGTCATAGCGTTGGCCAACGCGCAGCCGCAGATAGGATCGGATGGTGTCCGCCTCCAGCCGCTGGTTGCCCTGCACCGTGATGGTGCGGACGATGTTCTCTGCCGCTGGCGCAGCCGGTGCGGCGGGCGCAGCAGCGGGGGCGGCGCCCTGCGCCAATGCAGAAGGAGCGAGCCCCGCCAGCATGGTTCCGGCCAACAGCACCGATGCTTTGCGCACCCGCGCCGACAATTTCACTGATGCCACGCCATTCTTCCCGACAAAAAAATATCCCAGCCCCGGCTTGTTTGCGCTTTTCCCCCGGCGCGCTGCGGCCTCTCCCTGCCCGTTTCTGCCTAGCCAATCAAGCGCGCGATCCCGTCCCACAGGCCAAATCGGCCCAAATCGTTAAAAGTCACGACGAGCATCAGCGTGACGATCGCGACAAAGCCAAAGCGGAAGGCCCATTCCTGCACCTGCTGCGATGCTGGTTTGCGCCGAACCGCTTCATAGGCATAGAACAGCAAATGCCCGCCATCGAGCATCGGCAGTGGCAGCAGGTTGATGAACCCCAGATTGATGGAAATGAGCGCGGTAAAGGCAATCAGCGCGTCGGGGCCCAGCGACGCCATCTGGCCCGAAGCCTGAGCGATCTGCAGCGGGCCACCCATATCCTTGACCGACCGGTCGCCCAGCAGCAATTGCCCCAGCACCTCTCCTGTCTGGCGCACAATGGCCCAGGTTTGATCCAGTCCGTGGCGGACGGCGGCAACGGGGCCCAGCGTCGTGAATACCGGCTCACCCGCCAAAATGCCGATGACCGCGCGGCGCGATTCATTGCCGAAGCGGTCGGTTTCTTCGATCATCCGCGGGGCCAGCGTCATCGCCATCCGCTCGCCGCCGCGCTCTACCTCCAGCGCCAGCGGCTCGCCCAGCGTGTGAGCGACCGTCATGGGAATATCCTGGAAATTGGTCATCGCCCGGCCATCAATGCTGATGATCCGGTCGCCGGGTTGCAGCCGCGCGTCGGCGGCGGCGCTGCCCGCCACCACGCTACCGATCACCGGCGGCGTCGAGCTGATGCCATAGCTCATAGCAAAACCGGCAAAGATCAAAATGGCGAACAGGAAATTGGTGAGTGGCCCGGCAAACACGATCGCCGCGCGTTTCCAAACCGGCTGGCCCGGGAAGCTGCGGTCGCGGTCGGATTGCGGCAAATTCTGCCAATCTTCACTCGGTTGGCTGACCGCGTCGCGGTCGCCCAGAAACTGGACATAGCCGCCCAGCGGCAGCCAGCCGATTTTCCATTCGGTGCCATGTTTGTCGCGCCACCCGAAAATCCGGCGGCCAAAGCCGATGGAGAATGTCTCGCTATGCACCCCGCACCAGCGCGCGACCCAATAATGGCCAAGCTCATGCACGGTGACGAGCGGGCCGATGACCGCCAGAAAGGCAATCAGCGTCAACAGGACGCCGGGTTGTTCAAACATGTTCCAAACTCTCCACCCGCTGTGTGGCGGCCGCGCGCGATGCGGCATCGATGCTGAATATGTCGTGAAGCGTCGCTGGCACCGGCGGTGCCTCCGCATCCATCACGGCGCGGACCGTATCGACAATTGCGGTAAAGCCGATGCGTCCGGCCAGGAAAGCGGCCACCGCAATTTCGTTGGCGGCATTGAGCTGCGCCGGGCGGCCGCCGCCTTCGGCAATCGCCGCGCGGCACAGCGCCGTGGCGGGAAAGCGCACCTCGTCCGGTGCCGCAAAATCCAGCCGGCCGATGACCGTCAGGTCGAGCGGCGTGCACGGCGTCGGCATGCGCGCGGGCCAGGCGAGCGCGCTGGCGATGGGAATGCGCATGTCGGGCGCGCCGAGCTGGGCCAACGTCGACCGGTCGATGAATTCGACCATCGAATGGATCACCGATTGTGGATGGATGAGGATGTCGATGCGATTGAGCCCGACGGGGAAGAGGTGGTGCGCCTCGATCAGTTCCAGCCCCTTGTTCATCATCGTCGCCGAATCGACACTAATCTTGGCCCCCATCGACCAATTGGGATGCGCGACGGCCTGTTGCGGCGTGACCGCGCGCATGTCGGCTGCTGACAGGGTGCGGAACGGGCCGCCGCTGGCCGTCAGCGTGATGCGCGACACCTGATCATAGCTTGTGCCGTTTAGACATTGAAAAATAGCATTATGCTCGGAATCGGTGGGCAGGATTTTCGCGCCCGAGGTCGCCGCCGCCGCAAGCATCAGCGTGCCGGCCGACACCAGCGCTTCCTTGTTGGCCAGCGCGACATTGGTGCCGCTTTCCAGCGCCGCCATGGTCGGGGCCAGCCCGGCGCAGCCAACAATCGCCGCCATCGCCAGATCGGCGGGGCGCTGCGCCGCTTCGATCAGCGCGGCCTCGCCAGCCGCCACCGCAATGCCCGTGCCATCGAGCGCCTCCGCCAGCGCCGCATAGGCTGCAGGGTCGGCAATCACCGCAAGGTCCGGGCGAAATTCGCGCGCCAGCGCCGCCAGCTGCGCGGTGTCGCTGTTGGCGGTGAGCACGGTCACCTGCCAATCGGCGCGGTTGCGGCGGACCAGGTCCAGCGTCGATTGGCCAACCGACCCCGTCGCGCCAAAGACGGCAAGGCGGCGCGCCACGCGGTCAGCCACGCACGGTCAGGACGCCGCCATAGGCCAGCAGTCCGATGATGATCGCCACGGGCAGCAGACCGTCCACCCGGTCAAACACGCCGCCATGGCCCGGAATGATCCGCCCCGAATCCTTCACCCCCGCCAGCCGCTTCATCCAGCTTTGCGCCAGATCGCCCAATTGCGACAGCAGGCCCATGGGCGCACCAATCCACAGCGGCACGCCCTCTATCCCCGCCCGGTCGCCCAGCGTGGCCCCGACGACCAGCGCAGCAATCATGCCGCCGATCAGGCCTGACCAGGTTTTCGACGGGCTGATCGTCGGCGCGAGCCGCAGGCCACCAAAGGCCCGCCCCGCGAAATAGGCACCGATGTCGGTCGCCCACACCATGGCAAAGACCCACAGCGCCGCCGTGAACCCCAGCTGCTCGCGCACGACCCACAGCCCGGCAATGGCACCCGCCACCGCCAGCGGCCCCATCAGCGTCAGCGTCAGCCGCAGCGCCGGGCCAACGGTCATCTTGCGCACCAGGGCCAGCCATTCCCACAGCACCAGAGCGCCGCCGATGGCGAGCAGCAAGGCAAAGGCCCAGCCCCCGAACCACAAGTCAACCGCCGCAATGCCCACCAGCACGACGCCGGACAGGACGCGCGGCAGCAGGTCGGATTTGCGCTTGTCCGGGATAGGGGTGCTGCTCATAGGCCTCCGTAACGGCGTTCGCGCCGGGCAAATTCATCGCAGGCCGCCGCCAGGTCCGCCGCGCCGAAATCGGGCCACAGCGTATCGACAAACAGCATTTCGGCATAGGCCGATTGCCACAGCAGGAAATTGGACAGACGCACCTCGCCCGAGGTGCGGATGATGAGGTCAAGCGGCGGCAGCGCGGCGGTGTCCAGATGGCGCTCGATGGCCTCTGCGGTAATCGGGCCATGCGCGGCGGCGGCCTGCGCCGCACGCGCCAGCTCGTCCTGCGACCCATAGTTGAGCGCGACGGCCAGGCTGGTTTTGCTGTTGCCCGCCGTGCGGTCGAGCGCGCGCTGGATCAGCTCCACGACATCGGGCGCGAGCGCGCGCCAATTGCCGATGACATGCAGCCGCACGCCCGAGGCCGCGAATTCATCCAGGTCGGACAGGATGAACCGTTTCATCATCCCCATCAGGTCGCTGACCTCGTCCTCCGGCCGTTTCCAGTTTTCGCTGGAAAAGGCATAGAGGGTCAGCGCCTCCAGCCCCAGGTCGCCAGCCGCGCGCACCACCTTGCGCACCGCCTCTACGCCGGCGCGATGCCCGGCGACGCGCGGCAGCATCCGCTTTTTCGCCCAGCGGCCATTGCCGTCCATGATGATGGCGACGTGACGGGGGTGGGTCATTTCCCCTCCCCGGATACCGCCCACCCAGAGCTTGTCGAAGGGTCGTTCTTTCTTTCCGGCCTTGCAGAAGAAAAGGACTGGGCTTCGACATGCTCAGCCCAAACGGCTGAGAGGGTGCGAAGAATATGCACTACCCCAAAATTTCCTTTTCCTTCGCGTTCGCCGCCGCGTCGATGTCGGCGATGGTCGCGTCGGTCAGCTTCTGGACCTCCGTCTCGGCGCGCTTGCGCTCGTCCTCGCTGATTTCCTTTTTATTTTCGTCCTGTTTCAGCATGTCCATGCCGTCGCGGCGGACGTTGCGCACCGCAACCCGCGCCTTTTCGGCATATTGCCCGGCGAGCTTTGACAGCTCCTTGCGCCGCTCCTGCGTCATTTCCGGAATGGGCAGCCGCAGCGTCTGACCATCGGTGATGGGGTTCAGGCCCAGGCCCGCCGACCGGATCGCCTTTTCCACCGGACCGACATTGGATTTGTCCCACACCTGAACCGACAGCATGCGCGGTTCGGGTGCGCTGACCGATGCGACCTGGTTCAAGGGCATGTGGCTGCCATAAACCTCCACCGTCACCGGATCGAGCAGGCCGACATTGGCCCGCCCCGTGCGCAGACCCGCCAGATCGGATTTCAGCGATTCGAGCGCGCCGTGCATGCGCCGCTCCAGATCGGCTTTGTCGAATTTGGCCATGAACGATCCTCTCTTTGTTTTTTTAATCCTGGGCGGGCTCTACGACGGTGGCCACGCCCTTCCCGGCCAGCACCTTGGCCAGATTGCCCGATTCCCGGATATTGAACACCACAATCGGTATCGCATTGTCGCGGCACAGCGCCACTGCGCTGGCGTCCATGACTTTCAGATTGTCGGCCAGCACCCGGTCGAACGACAGGCTGTCATAGCGGACCGCCGCCGGGTTTTTCTTGGGATCGCTGTCATAGACGCCATCGACGCTGGTGCCCTTCAGCAGCGCGTCGCACTTCATTTCCGCCGCCCGCAGCGCCGCCCCCGAATCGGTGGTGAAATAGGGCGCTCCCACCCCGGCGGCAAAAATCACCACGCGGCCCTTTTCCAGATGGCGTTCGGCGCGGCGGCGAATGACCGGCTCGCACACCTTGTCCATCTCCACCGCCGATTGGACGCGGGTGTGGACGCCCAGCTGTTCCAGCGCATTTTGCATCGCCAGCGCGTTCATCACTGTGGCGAGCATGCCCATATAGTCGGCCTGCGCCCGGTCCATCCCCTTGGCCGCACCGGCCATGCCACGAAAAATATTGCCGCCGCCGATGACGAGGCAGATTTCCAGGCCGGTTTCCTTGGCCGCCTTCACCTCTGCCGCCATGCTGGCGACGGTCGCGGGGTCAATGCCAAAGGGCGTGTCGCCCATCAGCGCCTCGCCGGACAGTTTCAAAAGAATGCGTTTGAGCGGAGGCAGCGCCATTGCGTTCGGCCTATTTGACGGGGTTGGATGTGGAAACGGCGTGCACCCTAGAGCGTGATGACATAAGGTTGACCCACCGTGATTGCTGCTGGAGCTTTCTCGGCAAGGAAGGCTGAGCAGGGCGGGCTGGGTGCCCGTCCAAACAGCCTGACGCAGACCGAGAGAATTCCAGCAGCAACCGCGAAGCGGCGGGCCCCTTTTGGCCGATCACTTCGTTACTCGTCGGTCACTATGCTTCGGCATGGCTCCCTCCTCGCTCCTTGTGCTCGGCCAAAATCGGCTCCGTCACGGTGAGTCAACCTTATGTCATCACGCTCTAGAGCGGGGACACGCCGTTGCCAAGCAGTGGGAGACGAAGCGGCTCGCCCGCGCGAATAATCGGGGACAGTCCCCGATTATCCCGATTATCTAATTAGGGACTGTCCCTAATTATCCCCCACCAATTTGTTAGACGCCAGCGGCAGCGGCGACTTCGGCAGCGAAATCGCTTTCCGCCTTTTCAATGCCCTCGCCCAGCTGAAAGCGGACGAAGCCCTTGAGCGTGATGGCCGCACCGACATCCTTGCCAGCGGCAGCCACCACTTCGGCGACCGGCGTCTTGCCGTCCATCACGAACAGCTGCGACAGCAGCGCATTTTCCTTGCGGAACTTGGCCATCGACCCTTCGACCATCTTGGCGACGATGTCGGCGGGCTTGCCCGACTGCGATGCCTTTTCCTCGGCAATGGCGCGTTCGCGCGCGACCATGTCGGCGTCGAGCTCGTCACCGTTCAGCGCCAGCGGATTGGCCGCCGCGACATGCATTGCCAGCTGCTTGGCCAGCGGCTCCAGCACGTCGGCACCCGCCGTCGATTCGAGCGCGACCAGCACGCCGATCTTGCCCAGCCCGGGCTTCACCGCATTGTGGACATAGCCCGCAACGACACCCGACGTGACGGTCAGCTTCGCCGCGCGGCGCAGCGTCTGGTTTTCGCCAATGGTCGCCACATTCTGGGTCAGCACTTCGGCCACCGTGCCGCCGGCCGGATAGGCCGCCGCGCCCAGTGCGTCGATGTCCGTGATCCCGCCCGCCAGCGCGACGCCGGTCACGCTGCGCACGAAATCCTGGAACTGCTCATTCTTGGCAACAAAATCGGTTTCGCTGTTGACTTCGACCAGCGCGCCCTTGGTGCCATCGGTGGCAACACCGACCAGCCCTTCGGCGGCAACCCGGCTCGCCTTTTTGGCGGCTGCCGCCAGCCCCTTGGTGCGCAGCCAGTCAATCGCGGCTTCGATATCGCCGCCCGTTTCGGCCAGCGCCTTTTTGCAATCCATCATGCCTGCGAGCGTGCGATCGCGCAGCTCCTTGACCATTGCGGCAGTGATTTCCGCCATGATGTTCGTCCTTATTCTGTGGGTCCAAGCGTGCGAACCGCATCGCTGCGGCCGCCTACGGCACCAATGTGACAGTTAGATTCTCTATCGCCCTCACCCCGCCTGCCCTGGCTCCCAATGGGTCGCTGTCGAAGGGCTGTCCTTGTCTTGACATAGTGCAAAGAAAAGAACGGTCCTTCGACATAGACCCATTGGGAGCCCGGACAGACGCGGTAAGAAAACTCTAAGGCTTAGGCGTCAGCCTTGCCTTCGTCCGCTTCGACAGCAGGCTCGGTGTCAGCCGCAGGTTCAGCAACCACTGGTGCTTCCACGGCTTCTTCCATGCTTACCGGCGCTTCGGCCTCAACCTCGGCCAGGACCGGCTCGGCAATGGGTTCCACTGCCGCGCCCAGGTCTTCGCCGCGGTCGGCGCGGGCCTGCTGCCCGCCGCGCGTGGCGGCGGTGGCAATCGCGTCGCAATAAAGGCGGATGGCGCGCGCCGCATCGTCATTGGCCGGAACCGGGAAAGCGATGCCGTCGGGCGAGACGTTCGAATCGAGGATCGCCACGACCGGGATACCCAGCACATTGGCTTCCTTGATCGCCAGCTCTTCCTTGTTGGCGTCGACGACGAACATGACATCGGGAATGCCGCCCATGTCGCGGATGCCGCCCAGCGACATTTCCAGCTTGTCGCGCTCGCGCGTCTTGTTCAGCACTTCCTTTTTGGTCAGCCCCGACGTGTCGCCCGACAGCTGCTCTTCCAGCGCCTTCAGCCGCTTGATGCTGTTCGAGATCGTCTTCCAGTTGGTGAGCATGCCGCCCAGCCAGCGGTGGTTGACGAAATGCTGGCCAGAGGCGCGCGCCGCATCGGCAATCGGCCCCTGCGCCTGGCGCTTGGTGCCGACGAACAGCACCTTGCCGCCCGCCGCCGCCGTCGATGCGACAAATTCCAGCGCGCGCGCGAACAGCGGCACCGTCTGCGACAGGTCCAAAATGTGGATGCCGTTGCGTGCCCCGAAAATATAGGGCTTCATGCGGGGGTTCCAGCGGTGGGTCTGGTGGCCGAAATGCGCACCGGCCTCGATCAAATGCTGCATGGTGACGACAGGTGCCGCCATAGTCTTTCTCCTTCCGGTTGGTCCGCTGGGAAGCGAGAACCGCGCGTTTCCGCCCGGCACCGGTTGATGTTGCTTCCCATGAGGAATGGCGGGGCCGTTAGTCGCTTGGGCGCCGGATTGCAAGCCCCGGATTGCCCGCCGCCGTGCCGCATCAGCGCGCTTTGCGGCATCACCGCGACCCGCCGCCGGTCATCCGGGGTGAAAAAACTGCTTGCAATGTTGGATCGACTGTGGAACATATCATGAACATTGAACGAATCGGGCGACACTGCGTTGGATGGTGGTCCCGTCTGCCAAAAGGATGGAAATGATGCTGACCTTTGCCATTTCGCTGTTGTTCACCGCCGGTGCGGCGCTGGCGGTGCTGGTTATCGTGGGCATGATTGCGGCCAATTGGCAGGCGATTGGCGCCGCGCTCGCGGGCCAGGGCGCCTTTGGCAATGCCCGGTCGGCCGACGGGACGCCGCCGCTGGTGCAGGCACGGCTGCGGGTCGGGCCGCTGCGGCGCGGACGCGGGCGCACGCTGCGTCCGGCGGCAGGGTTCAGCCCGCTGCGCGCTGCTGCCTGATCCGCGCATAGCTCGCCATGCTGAACGGCAGCGCGGCGATATAGAGGACACAGATGAGCGCGAGCAGATGCCACGGCGTGAAGAACAGCGCCGAGCCCGCGAGCGCCGCCAGCAAAATCACTTCCAGCCGCAATGTCTGTTTAATCCGCGCCCGGCCCCAGCTGAACGTCGCCAGATTGGAAATCATCAGCAGGGCAACAATGCCCAGCCAGATGGCAACGGGCAGTGGCTGGCGAAACGCGTCATTGCCTGTGACGAACCACATATAAAGCGGGAAGAACACCAGCCCTGCCCCCACGGGCGCGGGAACGCCGGTCAGGAAGCCGGCGGACTTATGCGGCTGATCCTCGACATCGATCGCGGCGTTGAACCGGGCGAGGCGCAGCGCCGCGCAGACGACAAAGCCCAACGCGAAAATCCAGCCCCATTGGCGGATGTCGCCAATCGCCCACAAATAGGTGATGAGCGCCGGCGACACGCCAAAGGCAATGACATCGGACAGCGAATCCAGCTCCGCGCCAAAGCGGCTCTGGCCGTTCAGCATCCGGGCCACGCGTCCGTCCATGCCGTCCAAGACGCCCGCAACGACAATGGCACCGACGGCATATTTCCATTCGGCCATGCCGCCGCCCTGGGCCGCGGCAATGGCGAACAACACGCCGGTCAGCCCCGAACAGAGCGCCAGCGCCGTAATGACATTGGCGGGAATGGCGCGCAGCGGAATGCCGCGCACGCGCCGTCCGCCACCATCGGGCCCGCCACCGCCGGGCCCGCTACCATGAGGCCCGCCGTCGCCCGGGGTTTCCGGCGGCGCGGGATTATTGGCCAACGCCGTCGCGCTCCGCCGTATCGCCCAGTCGGGCAATGATCGTCTCCCCGGCCAGCGTCCGCTGACCCAGCAGCACCGAGGGCACCGTCCCGGCGGGCAGGAAGACATCGACCCGGCTGCCAAAGCGAATAAGGCCCACTCGCTCGCCAATGCCGACCGCGGTTCCGACCGAAACAAAGGGCATGATCCGCCGGGCAATCAGCCCCGCAATCTGGGTAAAGCCAATGCGCACCCCATCGGCGCGTTCGACGACGAAATGCTGCCGCTCATTATCCTCGCTTGCCTTGTCGAGGTCCGCATTGACGAATTTGCCGGGGATATAGACCAGCTGGCGAACCACCCCGGCGATGGGGGTGCGGTTGATATGGACGTCGAACACGCTCATGAAAATCGACACGCGCGTCACCGGATCATGGCCCAGCCCGCCCTCGCCCGCAATTTCGGGTGGCGGCAGGACATCGGCAATCTGGGTGATCAGCCCGTCGGCGGGGGCAATGACCAGCGCCGGGTCGGTCGGCGTCACCCGCTGCGGATCGCGGAAAAAGGCGGCGACCCATAATGTGACCCCGGCCATGGGCCAGGCCAGCGTTTCCCACGCCATCAGCGCAAAGACGAGACAGAGGAAGGCAGCGATCAGAACGAATTTGCGTCCTTCAGGGTGCACCGACGGCCAGCCCCATTTGATCCCGCTGCCCGGGCGATTGCTGTAGTTGGATTGCGACATGGGCGCGGGTATTAAACCGCTCGCCGCGCCGTGGCAATGTCGCTCGCCGAAAAGCGGCGGCCGGTCGGCGGTCAGTCGGCGGTCAGTCGGCGGACGGGCGGGCCCGCGAGGGCGCGGTGCCGCACGCATTGACCCATCCGGACGCTTTGCCTAAGGCCGCCTGCAACCACTCCCCCAGGAAGAAGGCACAGCAATGGGCAAGATCAAGGTCATCAACCCGGTCGTCGAACTTGATGGCGACGAGATGACGCGGATCATCTGGCAATGGATCCGCGAAAAGCTGATCCTGCCCTATCTGGACATTGACCTGCATTATTACGACCTGGGCATCGAAAAGCGTGATGAAACCAACGATCGTATCACGGTCGAATCGGCGCGCGCGATCCAGAAATATGGCGTCGGCGTCAAATGCGCGACCATCACCCCGGACGAAGCACGGGTGGAGGAATTCGGCCTGAAATCGATGTGGAAGTCGCCCAACGGCACGATCCGCAACATCCTGGGCGGCGTGGTGTTCCGCGAACCCATTGTCATCAAGAACGTCCCCCGCCTGATCCCGGGCTGGACCGATCCCATTGTGGTGGGCCGCCACGCCTTTGGCGACCAATATAAGGCCACCGATTTCCGCGTCCCCGGCCCCGGCAAGCTGCGCCTGGTGTTCGAAGGCGACGATGGCACGGTCATCGATGAAGAGGTGTTTCAATTCCCCTCATCGGGCGTCGCCATGGGCATGTATAATCTGGACGATTCGATCCGCGATTTCGCGCGCGCCTCGCTCAACTATGGCCTGGGCCGCGAATGGCCGGTGTATCTGTCGACCAAGAACACCATCCTCAAGGCCTATGACGGCCGCTTCAAGGACATCTTCCAGGAAGTGTATGAGAGCGAATTTGCCGAACAGTTCAAGGCCACGGGCATTGTCTATGAGCACCGCCTGATCGATGACATGGTCGCAAGCGCCCTGAAATGGAACGGCAAATTTGTCTGGGCATGCAAAAATTATGATGGCGACGTGCAATCGGATCAGGTCGCCCAGGGCTTTGGCTCGCTGGGCCTGATGACCTCCATCCTGATGACGCCCGACGGCAAGACGGTGGAGGCAGAGGCCGCGCACGGCACCGTGACCCGCCACTATCGCATGCACCAGGCTGGCAAGTCGACGTCGACCAACCCCATCGCGTCCATCTTTGCCTGGACCGGGGGCCTGAAATTCCGGGGCAAGTTCGACGGCTCGCCCGACGTCACGCGCTTTGCCGAAACGCTGGAGCGCGTGTGCATCCAGACGGTCGAGGAAGGCAAGATGACCAAGGATCTGGCCCTGTTGATCGGACCCGACCAGAATTGGATGACCACCGAGATGTTTTTCGAGGCGATCCGCGAAAATCTGGAAACTGCCATGGACAATTGGCAGTAATGGCAACTTCCCGCTGACAAGGGCGGGACGTTCGGCCATGGTCGCGCCATGGCGATTGAGTATGACAGCGGCGGGCTGGCCAACACATTGGTCGTGCTGGGGGCGGCGGGGATTATCATCCCGGCCTTTGCCCGCATCCGCATCAGTCCGGTCATCGGCTTCATCCTGGTTGGACTGCTCGTCGGGCCCAGCGCGCTCGGCGCGCTGACCGGCGATTATCCCTGGCTCGCCTATCTGACGATCAGCGACAGCGCGGCCATCGCGCCCTTTGCCGAATTGGGGATCATCCTCCTCCTTTTCTCCATCGGGCTGGAGCTGTCGTTTCGCCGGATTTGGCAGATGCGGCGGCTCGTGTTCGGGGTCGGCGCAGGCCAGTTGCTCGGCGGCGGGTTTCTGCTCGCCATGATCCTGGTGCTGATCGGCGGCTATGCGCCGACCGCCGCGCTGGGGCTGGGCCTGGCGCTCGCGCTATCCTCCACGGCGCTGGTGATGCGCATCACCGGCACCAAAAGCGCCGTGGGCCGCGCGGCCTTTGCCATGCTGTTGTTTGAAGATCTGGCGATTGTTCCCATCATCTTCCTGCTCGGCGCGCTGGCCCCGCGCGCCGGTGACGGGGGGCTCGATCTGCTGCTGACCACGCTGTGGCAGGGCACACTGGTCGTGGCAGTGCTGGCAGCGGCCGGGCGCTGGGTCCTGCCGCTGTTGTTTGCCCAGGCCGCGCGCGCAAAAAGTTCAGAGATTTTCCTGGCCGCCAGCCTGTTGGTCGTCATCGTCGCCGCGCTCGCCACGGCGGCGGTTGGCCTGTCCCCCATATTTGGCGCGCTGCTTGCCGGGCTGATGATCGCGGAAACCGATTATCATGCGGAGGTTGAGGCGATTATCGATCCCTTCAAGGGGCTGGCGCTGGGCGTCTTTCTGATCAGCGTGGGGATGAGCCTGAACCTGGCGCTGGTCGCGCGCCTGTGGCCGCAACTGGTGCTGGCGGTGGTCGGGGTCGTGTTGGTCAAGGCATTGGTCACCGGCGGCCTCTTGCGGCTGGCCGGGGCGCGGCGCGGGACCGCCGCCGAAGTGGGCGTGCTGATGGCCAGCCCATCAGAGACCACCCTGATCGTGCTGACCGCCGCGCTGGCCGCCGGGATTGTCGACGCGGCGACGGGCGAATTCTGGCAATTGGTCACTGCCATCGGGCTGACCATCACGCCGCTGCTGGCGCGAGTGGGCCATGATATTGCGCGCCGCATCGAACTGGGCAACGCGCCGATTGAGGAAGAGCCGGTCGATGGCCGCACCCTGATCGTCGGTTTTGGCCGGGTGGGGCAGACGGTGGCCGAACTGCTGCGCGAACATGACCGCCCTTATCTGGCCGTTGATGCCGATATCGACACCGTCACCGCCGCGCGCCGCCAGGGTTTTGCCATCCGCTTTGCCGATGTGGCCCGCACGGGCGCGGTCGAGCGGCTGGACCTGGGCGCTGCCGAAGCGGTGGTGATGACGATGGACGATCCGGTGCAACAGGTGGCGCTGACCCGCAAGCTGCGCGCGCGCTACCCCGCCCTTCCCATCATCACCCGCGCGCGCGATGCCGATCATGCCGCCGAACTCTATCAGGCCGGGGCCACCGACGCCGTGCCCGAAACGCTGGAAAGCTCGCTGCAATTGGCCGAAGCGCTGCTCATCGACCTGGGCGTCGCGATGGGGCCTGTGATCGCGTCCATCCACGACACGCGCGACCGCATGCGCCGCGACATCATGGACAAAGCCGCGCTGGACAGCCCGCCGCGCTTTCGCAACCTGCGGCGCGGGGGTGCGGGCGGTGAAAGTGGCTAACGCGGGCCCCGATCCTCGGGCAGGATGACCAGCGACCATTGGCGCTCGCTGGTCAGATATTGCTGCGCCAGCCGCTGAATATCGGCGGGGGTGACCTCGGCAATATCGCGTTCGATGAACAGCGCGGCGCGGACGAGCCGCGGGTCGCGCGTCGCGCCCTCCAGCAGATACATCCAGAATAAATTGCCGGTCAGCGCGCGGGCATATTGTTCGCGGACGGGCCCGGCGTTGCGCGCCAGTTCGTCGGCGGTGACCGGCGTGGTCGCCAATTCGCGGACAATATCGCGCGCGGTGGCATAGAAGCGGTCGATATCCTTGGGCGCGAGCAGGCTGCCCACCAGCAGATAGCCGCCGCTGTCCACGCCCTGCGGCCATTCGCTGGCGACGATGGGACCATAGCTGGCCCCGTCCTGCGCGCGCAGCCGGTCAAACAGCCGGTCGTTGAAGATCGCCGCCAGCACCTCCAGCTGGCGTCCGGTGCGCATCGCGCCCGCGCCGCCGCCCGTGGGCCAGGCCAGCAGCGCCGCTGCCTGGCCCGCGTCGCCGCGATGGCGCACGATGCGCGGCGCGCTGTTGGCCGCAGGAAAACCGATCTGGCGCGGCGCATCGTCCCCGGGCGCGGCCGTGGGCGTCAGGCTGCCCAAGGTGCTAGCGAGCAGCGCGTCGATATCGACCGTGCCCAGATCGCCGAAAATCTGCACCTCTATCGGCCCCGATTTCAGCAGCGGTTCCCAAAAGGCGCGAAAGCTGGCGGGGGTAAGCGCGGCAATCTCTTCGCGCGTCGGGCTGCGCCAGCGCGGATCATCCCCGCGCAGCCAGCCGATAAGGTCACGGTCGATCAGGCCATTGGGGGTCGTTTCCTGTTGGTCAAAGCCGGTGAGCAGCCCTAGCTTCAGCCGCTCGACCGGCGCCGGGTCCCACCCCGGCTGCGCCAATTTGGTGGCAAACAGCCGCAGCTGGTCAGCGAGGTCCGCCGGACGTGTTTCCGCGCTCCATTCAAAAGCATCTTCTTCGACCGCGAAGTTCAGCTGAATCTGGCGGCCATTGGTCAACTCGTCCAGCGCCTCTTGCCCCAGCGCGCCAATGCCGCTTGCCGCCAGCGCGTAATCGCCCGACCACAGCAGCGCAGGGCCCTTTGGGTCCAGCCCCGCCGCGCCGCGCCCGAACCGGACGTTGACCCGCACCTTGTCGGGTTCGACATCATTATCGGAAATGAGCGCCGTGACCCCATTGGCAAAGGTGACCCGCCGCGCGTTCAGCCCCTGGATGACGGCGGTTTCATTGACCTGTCCGGGCGGTCCCAGCGGCGGCAGATCGGCCATGGTCGCTGCCGCAGGCCCTTCGCTGCGCGCCACCGCCACCGCTGGCGTGGCAAGCGCGGCGGCGAGTGCGGCGGCCTGCGCCTCCACCCCCGGCGGGCCGACCTTTACCAGCCGCACCACCGGGCCGTCGAAAATGCGCCGGGTGGTGGCCAGCAGCGCCTCTGGCGTCGCGGTCTTGCGGATGGCCGCGAACATGCCGACCTGCGCGGCGGGTGATGTCACCACTTCGCCCGTGTCCACCGCGCGGACGATGTCGTCGGCCAGGCGCGCCGCCGGTTCATTGCGTTCATTGTCCAATTCCTTTTGCAGGAAATTGGCAATTTCATTGGCCTCGCGGTCGATGTCGGCCTGGCTGGGCGCGGTGGCGAGGGCATCGGCGATGACGCCGCGCACATCGCTCAGCGCCGCCTGCCAATTGTCGCCTGCGGGGACGATCTGAACCACCGTGGCGTCCGCCGAGCGGCTAACGACCTCTTGCTGCGCCGATGCGACCAGATAGGTGCCGCCGCGCCGAGCGGTGCGTTCAAACCGCCGGTTGAGCAGCGCCACCGCCATGAAATCCAGATACAGCTGGCGCGTATAGGCGATGGTATCAATCTGGTGCCGCCACGGACGCAGCATGGCGAGCGTCAGCGAGCGCGATTGGCCTGGTTCGGCGATCACGTGCGTGGCGGGCTTTGCCGGGTCGGGATCGCCAAAGGGCGGCGCGGTGCCGGGCGCGCCGGACCCCGTCCAATTGCCAAAATGGCGCGCGACAAGGGCAGCAAAATCGGTCGTTTTCCCGTCGCCCACAATCACCACCACCGTGCGTTCGGGGCGATACCAGCGGCGGTGAAAGGCGCTGACCCCCGCGACATCGGCCCGCAGCAGCGTGTCGGGCGAACCGATGGGGGAGCGGCCAGCGAGCGGTTGCCCTGCGAAAATATGCGCGTTGACCGCCTCGCTGATCCGCTTTTGCGGGCCATCGGCCTCGCGCAGTTCGGCGAGCACCACGCTGCGTTCGGCATCCAGCGAGGCCGCGCTGATCCGGGGCGCGCGGATCATCCCCGCCAGCAGCTTCAACCCTTCGTCCAGCACGGCGGGCGTCGCGCTGGGCAGATCGAGTTGATAGGCGGTGTGCGTCGGCGTCGTTTGCGCGTTGCTGTCGCTGCCAAAGGAGACGCCGAACCGCTGCCAGATGCGTTTCGCCTCGCCATCGGCGACATGTTCGGACCCGCGAAACGCCAGATGCTCCAGCAAATGGGCATAGCCGCGTTCATCGTCGCGTTCGTGCAGCGAGCCGACATCCATGCGCACGCGGATCGACACCTGGCCCGGCGGCACGCCATTTTCGCGCACCGCATAGCGCAGCCCGTTGGGCAGCGTGCCAAATTGCCAGGCGGTGTCGCGGGGAATGTCGCTGCCGGCATAAAGCCAATCATCCGCCGGAACCGGGATCGGTGCCGCCGCTGCCTTGCCATCCGGGCGATCGGGTCCGCGCGCGGCCACTGGCGGGACCAGCAGAGCGGCCGCAAAAGCCAGAAGGACGGGGGCGATGCGCCGCGCAGACGAAAGGATCATGGGCCCAGTCCTAGTGCGATTCGGCCTTTCCCGCCACTGAACGGCGCGGGCCAATGGCAAATAATTGTTGCGCCGCCGGGCACCGCATGATTCACCCCAGCGCATGACCTTGACCATCGCGCTTGCCCAGATGACCAGCGGCGTCGACCCTGCCTCCAATCTGGCCGCCATCGCCGACGCAGCGCAGGCCGCCGCGACGGCGGGGGCCAGCATGCTCTTCCTGCCCGAAATGGCGGTGTTGCTGGACCGCGACCGGGCGCGTTCGTCCGCGCATGTGGTGCGCGAAGGCGATAGCGACTGGCCCGCCGCGCTGGCCGCCATTGCCCGGCACCACGGCCTGTGGCTGCACGCCGGGTCCGCGCCCTTTCTGGCCGATGACGGCGGGCAAAGGCGCGTCAACCGGACGTTGCTGTTCGCGCCCGACGGATCGCTCGCCGCTCGCTATGACAAAATCCACCTGTTCGACGTCGATTTGCCAACGGGGGAAAGCTGGCGCGAATCGGCGCTGTATCAGGGCGGGGGCGCGCTGGTCGTGGCCCCCTGCCCCGCTGGACCCGTGGGCCTCACTATCTGTTATGATCTGCGGTTTCCCGAACTTTATGCCGCCCTGGTGGCGAACGGTGCGCGGGTGCTCGCCATCCCGGCGGCCTTCACTGCGCCGACGGGCGCGGCGCATTGGCATGTGCTGATGCGCGCCCGGGCGATTGAAACGGCATGTTTCGTGGTGGCCGCCGCGCAGGGGGGGCAGCATGATGATGGCCGCCAGACCTATGGTCACAGCCTGGTCATCGACCCATGGGGCCGCGTGGTGGCCGAGGCGCACGACGGGCCCGACGGGCCGGGGGCGCAGCTGTTGCTGGCCGAACTGGATCTGGCAGAGGTGGACCGGGCGCGCGCCGCCATCCCGCTCAGCGCATCGCGCACACAGCGGCGCGCCGCTTGGCTGAGCGAGGCGGCTGGGCGGTAGCACGCAACACTATTGCGTTGTCGTTACTGGCGGAAGCCGTTTGGTGACCCTCGCTGCCGCACCAGTCCGTCGTCATTGCGAGCGGAGCGAAGCAACCCAGAGCGGTTTACGCCACGCTGGATTGCTTCGCTCCGCTCGCAATGACGGATGATTTTGCGGCAGGTGGCAATGAGGCGAAGCCCCAGCTGTTTCCACGTTGATGGAACAGCTTGGCGAACAGCTTGATGGCGCAGGCGCGCTCAACCGAGCACAAAAAAAGGGCCGCTGCTTGCGCAGCGACCCTTTTTCAAAATCCGATTTCGCAGCCGAATTACGGGCTGGTCGGCGAATTGTCGCTGCCATCGGCAATGGCGACGATGCCGCCAACCGCAGCCGCGAGGCCGAACAGGATCAGGACCCACGAGGCACCGGCTTCGTTGGCGTCTTCGACGATCGAAGCAGCGCGAAGGTCAGCAATCGGGGCCGCGGTGGCAGCAACCGGGGCTGCAACCATCGAAACGGCGGCGAACGCAATGGCCGCCTTCTTCAACATGGTCATTATCGTCTCCATCCACTGGACATAAAGTCGCGACTCGCAACAGGAATTGCTCCCTGTCAGCGCGCCGTCCAGAGCCCCCTATGAAAATGCGGCGGCGATTGCAATCCAATTTTTGCCGGGAAAATGCGGGAAATTAACCTGTTGGCCCCGCAAAACCTGGCCTGGCTGCACAAAAGCCCGGATTTCCGCCGCTGCAGCAGCTCGCCGCCCCGGCAAAAAAATTTACGTCAAAAACGAAAACGACTGCAAAAAGGCCTTTGCAGACCTTTTTGCAGTCGAATTCTTGTCTAAGACCTGCGGCGCTGGAGTAGCGCTACAGCCCCAAATCAACCCGATTACGGGCTGCTGGGCGAATCATCGTCCGAAACGATGACGATCAGGCCGACGACCGCCGCCAGACCCAGCAGGATCAGGGGCAGGCTAACAGCTTCGCTGCTTTCTTCGATCGCCGAGGCGGCACGGATGTCGGCCACCGGCGCAGCCGAGGCCGCGATCGGCGAAGCGATCATCGATGCAGCGGCGAACGCCACAGCAGCTTTTTTCAACATGCTCATTTTATTCTCCATCCCCTGGATTGAAGGAATGCAACCCACGCTTGCCGGTTCAGCCCTTTAAGCGAGAATCGCGTTAAAGGATTCGCACCCCTCACGCAAGCATTGGAATCAGCAATTTCAACATTCTGCCGCACGGCAGGCTGGTTTCGGCGATTCGCGGCGCTAACCGCGCCGCACCAGCGAAAATGGCTCGCTGGTAATGGGATAGCCAAGGTCAGCCGGGATGCACAAATGGGTCGCGCCCTCCCGCTCCTCAACCCAGGGGGTGATTCGGCGAACGGGCGTCGCGCGGGCATGCGCCGCGAATCGGGGATAGTCGCCATGCGCATCAATCCGTTCCAAATTGCGGCGGGTGGGAAAGATGATCGCCAGATCGCCCCGGTCCGCCGCAGCCAGCGTCGCCGCCGCGCTGGCCCAGAAGATATCGCTATGCTCGGCCATGCTGACGCTCAGCGCGGTTTCGGCAGGCGGCGCGGCGGCCACAAAGAACCAGGTGTCAAAGGTGCGGCTTTCCTTGAAATTGGGGCACCAGCGCGCAAAGGGCGTCAGTGCGTCCAAATCCAGCCGCTGCCCCGCCGCCGTCAGCATCGCCGACAATGGCTGTTCCGCCAGCAGCGCCCGGCGCACCTCGGCAACATCATCGCGCGCCAGCGCCGACCAGCCGACCGGCAGGCCGGTTTCCTCCAGCGTTTCACGGATGGCCGCGACCTGCGCCGCCGCCCCCACATCATCCGGTCCGGCCCCGTGCAGCGCGGCCACCGCAAAATCATCGGGATCGATTCGCCCCCCCGGAAACACCACGGCCCCGGCAGCAAAGGCCATGGTGGCGGACCGTTTCACCAGCAGCAGCTCGTCAACGCCGTCTACGCCGGGGCGCATGATGACCAGCGTCGCCGCCGGAATGGCCCCTTCGATCATCACGCTGTCGTCCATTCTCAATCGCTAGCCGAAAGCGGCGGCAGTGCAAGTGCTTGCCTGCGCCCGGTGCGGCCGCCATGGTCACCCCCGGGACCAAGGGGTGCGGAGGCCAAGCATGGGCATCATCGAGATTTTGGGCGTCGCGGCCAGCCTGAGCCTGCTTGCGGGGTGGCGGCTCTATCTGACGGTGCTGGCGACGGGCGCGGCGATGAAGCTGGGCTGGCTGCCCCTGCCCGACCATCTGGCCGCGCTGCAGGTGCTGGCCAATCCGTGGGTGCTGGGGGCCGCAGCGCTGGGCGCGGCGGCCGAGTTTTTTGCCGACAAGCTGGCGTGGGTCGACAGCGCGTGGGACGCGATCCACAGCGTGATCCGCCCGCTGGGCGGCGCGTTGCTCGCCCTCGCGCTCGTCGATGCGCAGGACCCGGTGTGGCAGGTCATCGCCTTTTTGCTCGGCGGCGGCGGCGCGCTGCTCAGCCACGGGGCGAAGGCCACCACGCGCGCGGTGGTCAACGCCAGCCCCGAACCCTTTACCAATGTCGCGGTATCGGCCAGCGAGGATGTCGCGACGGGCGGCCTCTTGGCGCTGACGCTGGCCTTTCCCGGCATTGCGATGGCGCTGGCGGTGCTGCTGGCGCTGGCCGCGCTGTTCGTCATCTGGACGCTGCGCCGCTTGCTCAAACGCATCCGCCGGGCGGTGGCACCGCCTGAGGCCAGCAGCAATGTATAGAAAGCGGCACCCGAAGCGCCGATGGTGACCCCTACGGGACTCGAACCCGTGTTTTCGCCGTGAAAGGGCGACGTCCTAGACCGCTAGACGAAGGGGCCGTCGTTCGGTGAGCGGGCGCATTAGACGCGGGTTTTGCAGGGGTCAAGGGGGTGGGCCCAGGATTCGTCAGGAATCCGAATCGCGCTATGCTCGGGTGCAGGCCGGAGCATTGGGACGCTTGCATTGCCCTGGCCCTCCAGCGCTCCGGCCTGCGCCGGAGCACAAAGTTTAATTGGCGAACCTGCCCCTAATCGGCCCAGGCGGCATCCTCGACATGCAGTTCCGCCGCCGGGCGATTGCCCCAATCGTCGCGTTTGGCGCGTCCCGCCAGCCAGATGCGCCGCCCGCGCGCGCTCAGCAGCGCCTGGCCCAGCTCGGTCGCTGCGCTGCGAAAGGCCATGGCCTTGAACCGCCCGCCATCATCGCCGCCGACGATGGTGCGGACATGATCGGTCCCAACGACGCCGGCATCGACAATCCGAACCGGGCCAGTCACCACGCGCGGGGCGGGCCAACCCGCGCCAAAGGGCCCCGCCGCCTCTATCGCGTCGCACCATTCGGGCGAAATGCCGCGCGGCGCGAGCACCGCGTCGATGCTCAGTGCCCGGTCGGCAGTCGCCCGCGCCACCGTTTCGGCCAGCCGCTCGTTCAGGAAAGCGCCCAGCGCGTCGATGCGGTCCGCCGCGACCGTCAGCCCCGCCGCCATCGCATGGCCGCCCCCGGCGATCAGCAGGCCATGATCCTTGGCCGCCAATATGGCCGCCCCCAGATCGACGCCGTTCACCGACCGGCCCGACCCCTTGCCAATGCCCGCGTCGTCCAGCGCGATGACGATGGCGGGGCGGCCCAGCCGTTCCTTCAGCCGCCCGGCGACAATGCCGATGACGCCGGGGTGCCAGCCGCTGCCCGCCACCACGGTTACTGCGCTGTTGGCGGTTGCCGCGCCCATGGCCATCGCCTCTTCGACCACCCCGGCCTCGATCGCCCGCCGCTCTTCGTTCAGGCGCGACAGTTCTGCGGCGATGGCGGCGGCCTCGGCCGGGTCCTCGGTGGTGAGCAAGCGGACCCCCAGGTCCGATTTGCCGACCCGGCCCCCGGCATTGATGCGCGGCCCCAGGGCAAAGCCCAGATCGCTGGCCAGCGGGCTGCGCGTCAGCCGGGCCGCATCCATCAACGCCGCCAGCCCGACATTGCCGCGTCGCGCCATGATCTTCAGTCCCTGGGTCACCAGCGCGCGGTTGAACCCGGTCAGCCGCGCGACATCGGCCACCGTGCCCAGCGCGACAATGTCGAGCAGCTGGCGCAAGTCGGGCTCGGCCCGCTGGGCAAAATAGCCGCGCGCGCGCAGCGTGCGCAGCAAGGCGGCCCCCAGCAGAAACGCCACCCCGACCGCCGCCAGATTGCCATGCTGCGCGGCGTCCGGCCCTTCGTCCAGCCGGTTGGGATTGACGATGGCAAAACCATCGGGAAGCGTGGTGGCGCATTGGTGGTGATCGACCACAATCACCTCTATGCCCGCAGCGCGTGCCTCGGCAATGGCCTCAAAGGCCTGCGCGCCGCAATCGACGGTGACAATCAGCCGCGACCCCGCCGCGCCCAGCCGCACCAGCGCCGCGCCCGACGGGCCATAGCCTTCCATCAACCGGTCGGGGATATAGGCCCCGGCATCCAGCCCCAGATCGCGCAGCAGGCGCACCAGCAGCGCCGCCGACGTCGCGCCATCGACATCATAATCGCCAAAGATGGTCAGCGTTTCGCCCGCCTCTACCGCGTCGGCCAGCCGGGCGGCGGCGCGGTCCATATCCTGAAAAATCGACGGGTCGGGCATGAAGCCGCGCAAGCTGGGCGCGCGGTGCCGGCCAAGGTCGTCGCGGTCAACGCCGCGCGCCAGCAGCAATTGGGCAATCAAATCGTCGGGCGTCAGCCTGTCGCTCGCCATGTCCACGCTGGTCCGCCGCCACCGCCACGCCTGGCCGCTGATCGATTGGGCGATGCCCAGGGCCAGTGCGCCGGTCACGCGCGCCGCGTCCGCATCGCCAGGAGGCGCTGGCGCAGCGCAAAGGCCTGCGCCACCGGCACCGCATCAATGCCGTGCGATGCCAGATTGCTGTCCCCCGGCACCCCCAGCGTGACCGCGACACAGCCCAGCCGCCGCAGCACCGGCCCCGTTTGCACATCCGCGCTCTGCACATGGGCAAAGGGCAGGATGGTGAGCCGGGGGAGGAACCAGCCGCGCCAGATATACAGCACCGCGCCATCATCGGCCCAGCGATGCTTGCCGATATTGATGGCGGTCACCGCCAGCGCCGCGCCGCCCAGCACCAGCCCGGCAACCCCCGGCCAATGGCCCAGCGCGAGCGCGCCCGCCCCGCCGATGCTGGCCAGCGCGGCAAAGAGCAGCCCGCCCCACGCCTGCGCCATGATCGGCGGGACGTGCCATTCCAGCCCCTCGGGCGGGCGGGACAGGCCGGTTGGTGCCAGCACCGCATCAATGTCGGCGAGCTGTGCAAAGGGCACGAGTTGGTGGTCGCGCTCTTCCTGGCCATCGCTGGCCAGGCTTTGCACGCGCAATTCATGCCAGCCCCAACGGCAGCGGATGAAGCCGGTGGCGACAATGGCGGCCTGAATGCGGGCCAGCGGAATGGCGACATCGGTGCGCGTCGTCAGCCCCCGTTGCCGCCGGAACGCGCGCGGCCCCAGGCTGAGCCGGAAATCCCAATTGGTGACCGTGGTGCGAACTATGCCCGTCGCGAAACCCACCAGCAGCAGCGCGGCCACCGCGCCGAACCCGGCCACCCAGCGATGCGCATCGACCCAGCTGTCCACCCCGGTCTGGCGGGCCAAGTCCATCCAGTCGCGCGGATCAAACACCTCAAAGGGCAAAAGGTCGTCAAACCATTGCGAGGCCGCGCCGACCACCGCCAGCGCGGCGAGCGAAAAATTGAACAGTCCCGCCACCAGCAATTGACGCGGAGTCATATGGAACAGCAGGGCGTCGCTGTCGGCGTCAGCCGGTGCGGCGGCGGCCACGCCGTCATTGGCCGGGGCGGCGGTAGGCAGCGCGCGCCAGCCGCGGATTGTCGTGCGCAGCATGGCGGCATCGTCCATGCTGATCGAATCGAGCCCGCCGTCGCCGTCGTCGCCCTCGGTCGCTGCGCCCGTTTCAAACCCCACCTTGGCCAGATCCAGCGCGCGGCCGATCAGCCCTTGTTCGATGCTGACATCCTGAATTCGGTCAAAGGGGATGGTGCGGTGCTGCCGATCCCAAATGCCGCTTTCGATCACAATCGCATCATCGCCGATGCGCCAGCGGAACCGGGCCCAGGCCAGCCAGGAAAACCCCAGGCTGATGAGCAGGAACAGAACCATGGCTGGCACGACATAGGTCCAGCTGCCTGCGATGCCGATGGCCGCCAGCGCCGGGATCATCCGCACCGATTGCGGCCCCAACCGGACAACCGCGAGCAACAGGGTGAGCGGGGACAGCCGCCGCCATGGCAGTTCGTCATCCGCCGCCGCCGCGGGGATGGCCGCCGGGTCCACGCTGCTGGCCATCAGGCGAAATCGCTCCGGATATGCTGGCGGATGGCATCGCGCATCATCGCCGCCTGTTCGCTGGGCAGGCCGGGCAGCGTTACCGTGCTGTTGTGAGTGCCCGATGTGTGGACGACCAGATGCGACAGGCCATAGCGCCGCTCGACCGGCCCCTGCCCGACATCGATATGCTGCACCCGGACAAAGGGGACGATGGTGTCGGTCCGGAACACATAGCCGCGCGCGACCCGCAGCTCGTCCGCGCCCAGCGCATAGCCCATCCGCGCATAGCGGCGCGACGGCAACAGCGTGACCGCAAGGACCACCAGTAGCCAGGCCGCAACCGTCAGCAGCCAAACAGGCCCCTCCACCGCGCAGATGGCCAGTTGATCCGCAGCGGTTGCCCCGATGGCCAGCGGCACGCCGTTGAGCAGCGTCACGATACGCAGCACGGCGACATAGGCGGGATCGACGGGATGCAGACCCGGCTCCAGCAGCGATTCGGCGGCAACGGGCACCGGATGCGGCAGCTCTGACTGTGCTATTTCCATCATACGCCATTAGCTAAGCCTTGGAGAGGCGGGCGGCAAGCCTTGCTTGGAGAAAGGGGCGGGGCATGATAGCATTCGCTCTTTCCAGACCGGGTCGCATCGGTTGGTCCATCTCTATGCCGGACGGGGCGCGTGCCCTGGGCCGGGTTGCGCGAGGATGATGCGATGGTTGCACCCCAATCCCGTTTCGCAGTGGCCCGCCCGGCCATGCTCTTGGCCGGAACCGCCGCTGGCGCCGCGCTGTTGATGACCGGCCCGGCGGCTAGCCAGTCGGCCACCACCGGCCCCGTCGCGCGCTATGACATCCGTGCGGGCACGGCCAGCGGCTTCATGGCGATGGCGGGCGGCGGCATGGGAGGGGCGCTGTCGATGATGATGGGTGGCGGCGGCGGCCCGATCCACGAGCTTGAGCTGCGCCTCGGGTCCCAGCAGACCCCGACCGGCGGCAAGGCGAAGGCCGACCATTTCATGCCCGCGGGCATGAAGCTCGGCAAATCGGTGCCGCTTTTCACCCCCGAACCCGGCAAGCCCGGACCCGATGATGACCGGCCACCCGAAGAGCGCGAGTTCAAAAAGCCCAAGGGCCGCCTGCTCATCTATTGGGGCTGCGGGGCCAATGCGCCCAAGGGCCAGCCAGTGGTGATCGACTTTGCCCGCATGGCGGCGGGCCAGGTGCCGCCCAACCTATTCGCCAGCACCGTCATCCGCGATTATGGACCGCAAATGGCGAACAGCCGCACCTATGGCTATTGGCCGGGAAATGACGGCAAGCGGGCAAGGGGCGACAGCTCGCTGATCGGCGCGCACCGCATCGCGGGCAATTATGCGCCCGACATCGCCTTTACCGTGGCGCAGGATTTCCTTGATCCGCTCAAGGCCAGTGCGGTCGACGGCACGGCGGGGGTGCCGGTCAGCTGGAACAGCGTGCCGCGCGCGACCGGCTATTTCCTGTGGGCTTTTGGTGCCAAGGGCAATGGCCCCGACGATGCCACCGATCTGGTCTGGTGGTCATCCAGCACATCCCGCGATTTCTTTGGCGGCCTGACCGACTGGATTTCGCCGGGCGAGGTGACCAAGCTCATCAACCGCAAGGCCGTGCTGCCCCCCGCCACCACGGCGTGCACCATCCCCGCCGAAGTCCGCCGCGCGGCCCCGGATTTCCTGATGGGCAACCTGTTCGCCTATGGCCCCGAAGAAAATTTCGCCTATCCCCCCCGCCCCGCCGACGCGAAAGCGCGCTGGGACCTGCAATGGACCGCCCGCGTCCGCCACCGCAGCACCACCAGCTTCCTGGTCGGCGGCCCCGACATGGGCGCAATGGGTAGGCCGGACCGACCGGAGGAAAAACCCAAATGCAAACGGGGGCTGGGCGGTTTGCTGGGGGGTGCGTTGGGGGCGTGTTGAGGGGGGGCTGGGAACAGGCTTTTCCGCAATACCATTATGGAATATCCAGATTCGCGGGTCGCTTGCTTCATCGCTGCCGAGGAGTCACGCCCTATGCTAATGCCTGCCTCTACCCACACCCAATATTCAGGGCGCGGTCCGATCCTTTCGCTGCTGACAGGTGCCGTGCTGGCGGTATCGCTGCTTGCCGTCGCGACTGCCCCAGCGCAGGCAGCCACCAACACGGCTGCACCGGCGGCTGATGCCATTGCGGCAGGGACGACGGCTTACCGCGCAAAGGATTTCACGGCGGCGCGCGGCCATTTCCAACGCGCCTGCGATGGCGGGAATGTGCAGGGCTGTACCGTGGTGGGGATATTGTTAAGAGACGGTTACGGCGGACCCGCCGATCCTGTTGGAGCGCATAGCGCCTTTCGCAAAGCCTGCGATGCGAACAGCGCGCCTGGCTGCCGCCATCTTGGTTTCATGCTGCGCTATGGTGCGAAGGGCGTGCCGGCGGACCTCGGAGGATCCCGCGCAGCCTATCGCAAAGGGTGTGACGGCGGCGATGGCCTGGCCTGCGGCAGTCTCGGCGGAATGCTGAGTGGTACGGAAGCCCGGGAAGCCTATCGCAAGGCATGTGATCAGAATTTGCCGGTCTGGTGCAAGGATTATGGGCTGATGCTCTGGAATGGAGAAGGCGGCCCGCAAGACAGCACAGGCGCGCAGGCGGCTCTGACCAAAGCCTGTTCGCTTGGCGAACGGTCGGCATGCAACATTCGGTTGACGGCCCCGCCGTCGCCGTTGCAGTCGCCGTCGCCGTCGCCGTCGCCGCGATAGGCTCGCTTAGGGATACAAAGGATACAGAAAGCCTGAAAACGACAGTGTCTTTTGTATCCTTAAGGGGGGAAATCCTCCCCGTGGCGGCGCAGCCGACATGGGGAGGTGGCAGCCTGGAAGGCTGACGGAGGGGCTTGGTGCGTCATGGCACCCGAGTCTGATGGCCGCACCAATTCCGCCCCTCCGACCCCTGCGGGGCCACCTCCCCATCGCTGCGCGACAGGGAGGAGTTGCCCCTCCGTCGCTTCGCGCCACCTCCCCATCGCTGCGCGACGGGGAGGATTTACGTTTTATGGCACCACCACCCCGAACCTTGGATTGGCGGGTGGGTGGAGGGCGAACCAGGCGAGGAAGGCGGCCATGTCGCCCTCCACCTTTACCGCGCCCGATTGCAACAGTTGCGGAAAGGTAGCGACGCCGAGGGTGACATCGTCGAGCGCGCGGCGGTTGATGGTGATGGTCGCGGTGGGGCTCGCAAAGCTGCTGCCATAGCGGGGAAATTCGACGCCATTGCCGACGTCGATGGCAACGCGTTCTTGCCGGTCGGGCAGGATGAACTGGAACTGGCCGCGGATGCTGCGGCCCTTGTCCGCGTCGAAGCGCGTCGCCAGCGCGTCGAACAGCGATGCGGTCGGTATCCCTTCGATATAGGCGCGGCTTTGGCCATTGCTGACGCCGCCCGCCCGTTCGGTCCCGCGCAGCGTGGCGGCGGCGGCAAGGTAATAGTTGCGCCACGCGCCGCTTTCCGCCTGATAGCCCAGCTGGTCATAGGCCGACGCCAGCGCCGCGCGGCCCGCCGCATGGGCGGGATCGGCAAAGACCAGATGGTTGAACAGCTCCGCCGCCCAGCGGTAATCGCCCGTGGCCATTGCCGCCTGCCCCGCGCTCAAGAGCTTGTCCGGACCGCCCGCGAGCGCGACATAATTTTTGGCCGCCTGTTCGGGCGGAATGGGATTGAAATTGGCGGGCACCCCGTCCCACCAGCCGAAATAGCGCTGATAGGTCGCCTTCATATTGTGGTTGAGCGTGCCATAATAGCCGCGCGCGGCAAAATCGGCCTGCGACGGCGCTTCGGCCACCCCGTCGGCAACCTCGTGCAGCGTCGCGCCATTGTTGGCGCGGAACAAGGTGCGGTCGTGGACATAGCGATAAATGTCCCGTTGCGCCGCCAAATAGGTCGCCACCCGGTCGCGGCCCCAGGTGGGCCAGCCATGGGAGGCCAGCTGGACATCGGACACCGCGCCCCACCGCTGCAAGGCGGCATCGATCACCTTGGACCAATAGAGCGCATCGCGCACCTGCGCCCCGCGCAGGGTGAGCACATTGTGCAGCGTCTTGGTCGCCACCTCTGCCGTGTGCAGCGCCCGGTAATCGGCGATATAGAACATGAATTCGGACGGCGCCTCTGTCCCGCCCGCGTCCATGAAATCGAACCGGATCCCGTCGATGGTCCGGCTGCCCCCGCTGGCCGGCACCGTCTCAGTCGGGTCCATATAACCGATGGTGCCCGCGGGCAGGCGGGGCCCCAGCCCGGTATCGACCTGGCCCAGCACGCCCGAGGCCAGAAACGCCCCGAACATGTAAGTGGCCCGGCGGCCCATCGCAGTCCCGGCAATGACATTTTCGGCCACGGCTTCCTCGGAAAAGCCGTGCGGGGCGATGATGCGGATTTTTTCGCGTGCGACCTGTTCGCGGGTGACGATGCCGCCCACGCCGCCGAAATGATCGCTGTGGCTGTGGGTGAAGATGATCGCCTTGATCGGCAGTTTGGGCAGTTTGGTCATCGCGAGCGCCCATGACGCCCGGGCCGTTTCCTCGGCCGTCAACGGATCGATGATGATCCAGCCGGCCTTGCCGCGCACAATGGTCATCACCGAAATATCATAGCCGCGCACTTGCCAGATTTTGCCTGGCACCACCTCGAACAGCCCATGGATGCGGTTCAATTGCGCCTGCCGCCAAAGCGACGGATTAACCGATGGCGGCGCGTCGGCGGCGTCGAGGAAGGCATAGGGCCGCCAGTCCCACACGGTCCCGCCATCGGCGCGGGTGATGAAGCCATCGGGGATTTCGGCAATCTTGCCGCGCAGCGCCTCTGCCCGGTCCTCCCCGCCCGCGAGCGCCAGGCGCGCAGCAAGCGCGCGATTCGCGGCAATGGTATGCTCGCTCGCTGCATCCTGCGCCGCCAGCGGTGCGGCCAGAGCCAATGCTCCCGCTGCCCCGAGCAGCGCGCGATATGTGATGGTCATGACCTGTCTCCCTCTCCCGCCGCTGAAACTGCGCCGGGTGGAGCGGGATGGCAAGCCGTTCCATCACACCTCAACCCCCATCGTCCGTCTCCACGTTTCGTCGTCCTGAACTTGTTTCAGGACCGCAAGCTGCAGATCGTTGTCCTGAAACAAGTTCAGGACGACGAGCGAAGGGACGGGTATAGGCAGACGCGATGGACGTCGAAAAAACCCTCACCATCATCTGGCACAGCCGCACGGGCGGCAGCCGCGCGCTCGCCGAGGCTGCTGCCGATGCGGCGCGTGCCGCTGCGCCGGATATCGCGGTCATGTTGCGCCGCGCCGAAGAGGTTGACGCCGCTGCGCTGATTGCCAGCGACGCCTTTCTGTTCATCGCGCCCGAAAATCTTGCCGCCCTGTCGGGGGCGATGAAGGAGATGTTCGACCGCACCTATTATGCCGTGCTCGGGCAGATCGAGGGCCGCCCCTATGCCAGCATCATCTGTGCCGGGTCCGATGGCAGCGGGGCGCAGCGCCAGCTCGACCGCATCGTCACCGGCTGGCGGCTGCGGCGCGTGGCCGAGGGGTTGATTGTTAATACCGGCGCGCAAACGGGCGCGGCGATTTGGGCGGCCAAGGTCATTGGTGATGCCGATCGCGCGGCGGCGGCGGCTCGGGGCACTGCGTTGGCGGTCGGCCTGGCGGACGGCATCTTCTAAACGGCGGCGCGCGCCCGCTGCCCGCTAGGGGTTCGCGCGGAAATGGATTTCGACGCGCCGGTTCTGCGGCTCATAAACGGACGGGCTGGACATCACACGCGGCACGGACGCGCGCAGCAATCACCCCAGCCGATGTTCGCCCTTGATCCAGCGCACCGTGCCTGACGAGGCGCGCATCACCACGCTGTCGGTGGTCATCCGCCCACCCTTCAGCCGCTTGACCCCGGCGAGCAGCGATCCGTCGGTCACGCCCGTGGCGGCAAAGATGACATCGCCCTTGGCCAGTTCCGAAATATCATATTGCTTGTCGAGGTCGGTGATGCCCCATTTGCGGGCGCGGGCGCGTTCATCTTCGTTGCGGAACAGCAGGCGGCCCTTGAACTGCCCCCCGACACAGCGCAGCGCCGCGCAGGCCAGCACCCCTTCGGGTGCGCCGCCGCTGCCCATATAGACGTCGATGGTGGTGTCGGGATTGGTCGTCGCAATAACCCCCGCCACATCGCCGTCGCCGATCAGCACCACGCCGCAGCCCAGCGCGCGCAGTTCGGCAATCATCTTTTCGTGCCGGGGCCGGTCGAGCACACAGGCGATGACCTCGCTCGGCTCCACGCCCTTGGCCGCAGCAATCGCATGAATATTGTCCGCCACCGATCGGTCGAGGTCGATGACCCCATCGGGATAGCCCGGGCCAACAGCAATTTTGTCCATATAGACATCGGGCGCGTTGAGCAGATTGCCCTCTTCGGCAATCGCCAGCACTGCCAGGCTGTTGGGTCCCGCCTTGGCGCAAATGGTCGTGCCCTCCAGCGGATCGAGCGCAATGTCGATCTTGGGCCCCTTGCCCGGCGCGCTGCCGACCTTTTCCCCGATGAACAGCATCGGGGCTTCGTCGCGCTCGCCTTCGCCAATGACGACGGTGCCGTCCATGTAAAGGTCGTTGAGCGCGGCGCGCATCGCCTCCACCGCCGCAGCGTCTGCCGCCTTTTCATCGCCGCGCCCGATCAGCTTGGATGCTCCAATGGCCGCCGCTTCGGTCACCCGGACCATTTCAAGGACAAGGACACGGTCAAGCGTCTGGCTGCGTTCGGTCATGGTAAGGACAGCTTTCGTCTGATAGCCACAACCATCGCGGGCGGCCATGCGCGCGGGCTTTAGGAAGGGACGGGGCGCTTGTCGAGTAGGGTTGCATGCGCTGTCCTGTCCGCGATGCTGTTTGCCATTGGCCCGGCACTCGCCGATGAGCCTGCGGCCAAGGCAGAGGCACCCGCCGTGCAAGGGCCATCCGCTGAAAGCGCCATTGCGGCAGCGCGCGACCGCCTGTCCCCCATCCGCCGGTGCCGCCCCGCCTCCGATGGCAGCATCACCGTTTGCGCCAGCGATACTGAGGCCAATCGCCTGTCGCCCGAATTGCGGGCGATTGCCGGGGTGGGCAAATCGACGCGCGACACCATCCCGCCCGCGCCCGAGGCCCGGGCAATGACGCTGGACAAGCTTCCCTATAACTGGATGGGCCGCGATGGCATCTTGTTCCCGCGCGCGCGTCCCAACGCCTTGCTGGAGCATGTCAAGGCAATGGAGGCCGCGCGCGCCGCCGAGGAGGAGGCCGATGCGGCGGATGAATAGGGTCGCGCCGCCGACAATTAAAGCGTCAAGATGGGCATATGCATCGGGCGGCCGATGACGTGCGGATTGCTGCTCAGCGCAGCCAGCGCCTGCCGCACCGCGCTGGAGGGGCAAACATGGGTGACCAGCACCATGACGACGCCCGCCTCGCCCGCCTCTGGTGCGCGCTGGATAAAGCTTTCGATCGACACCCCGGCATCGCGCATCGCTGCGGCGATATCCGCCAGCACACCCACCCGGTCCTCCACCGTCAGGCGCAGATAATGTTTACCGCTGCGCGCGCCCGCATCCGCCGTCGCCGCCACATCAAGGGCATCGACCGGCATGGCAAAGGCCGGGCCATATTCGTCGCGCGCAATGTCGATGACGTCGGCGACAATGGCCGAAGCGGTTGGCCCTTCGCCCGCGCCCGCGCCTTCAAAAAAGAGCCGCCCGACAAAATTGCCCTCCGCCACCACGGCATTGAGCGCGCCGGGAACATAGGCGAGCGGGTGATCGGCGGGTACCAGACAGGGTTCGACCTGCTGATACAGCCCCGCCGCGCTGCGTTCGGCCATGCCGATCAGGCGGACGCGGTGGCCCAGCGCCTCGGCCTCGCGAATGTCGGCTGCGATCAGGTCGCGCACGCCCGCAATCCCGACGCGCTCAAAATCCAGCCGCGTGCCAAAGCAGAGCGAGGCCAGGATGGACAATTTGTGCGCGGCATCGACGCCGTCGATGTCGAAACTGGGGTCGGCTTCGGCAAAGCCCTTGGCCTGCGCCGCCGCCAGCGCCTCGGCAAAACCTGCGCCGTCACGCTCCATCAGCGTCAGGATATAATTGCAGGTGCCATTCAATATGCCATAGACGCGCGCGATTTCATTGGCGGACGCGCCCTCGCGGATGGCCTTGATGACCGGGATACCGCCGGCCACCGCGGCTTCATATTTCAGCGGCGTGTCCGCATGCTCGGCGGCGCGGGCAAGGGTCAGGCCGTGGTGCGCAATCATCGCCTTGTTCGCCGTGACCAGCGCCTTGCCCGCCGCGATCGTCGCCTGGGCCAGGGTGAGCGCCGCGCCGTCGGCCCCGCCCATCATCTCGATGACCACATCGACATCATCGGCAGTGGCCAGCGCCTGGACATCATCCTCCCAGCGGTAGCGGCTGAGGTCCACGCCCCGGTCGCGGGAGCGGTCGCGCGCCGACACCGCGACAATTTCAATCGGTCGCCCGGCCCGGCGCGCAATCAGCGCCGCGTTGGTTTCGAGCAGGCGCACCACGCCGCCGCCGACGACCCCCAGCCCAGCCAACCCCACGCGCAGCGGTGGGCGAGCAATATCAGCGGGCGGCTTGGCAATCATGGGCGGTCAATCCTGTCCTGGCACGGGCGCGGTCGGGCCGTGAACGGCCACAGCGCAGCAGGCGCGCGCCATAACCCGTTCATCGCCATGCGCAAGCGCCAAGCGGGATTGGACTTTGTTTCCGTTAAACGGAAACGCTCGGCACCCGCCCGCGCCCCCACCCGGCCGCCCAATCCAGTTTACCTTGTGGGCGGCCGGGTGGGGGCGCGGGCCGGTGCCGGTTCCACGTAAGTGGGATGGACGCTAGCGCCGGGGCGGCAGCGGCGGGCGCGTGCGGCGGCATTCGCCCAGCTGCGTCAGGATGAAGCGATAATCAGCAAGGGCGCTGGCCCGTTCGGCATCGTCATTGACCGCCACCCGCCCCGGCGGCAGGTCGCGCGGCAAGCCGCAAGCGAGGCGATACCAGCCCAGCGTGTCGCGCGCGGGGACGATCGCCGTGCCGTCGACAATTTCGCCAAAGGCAACCGCCCAGCGCGGCGGCGCGCCGGGCGCGCGCAGCACTGACAGCGTGACCGGCTCGCCCAGGTCGGTTTCCACGAAAAACTGGCTTTCGCTCTCCCCCGGCAGCGCACCCGCCTGGTAAAAGCCGCGGGCAATGCCGGTCACCCGGGCCGGGGCCCCCGGGCGCACCGCTTCGGTCAGCACCCGGCGCAGCAGCGCGTCAGTCGACACGTCCCAGGCCAGCTGGGCATCGGCGGCCACCAGCGCGACCTGGCCGGTTGACACGGGCCGGGCAAAGGCCAGCACACGCAGCTTGTTCAGCTTGGGCGCGCGGTCCTTGGCATCGCGCGGCAGGTCAACCAGCCAGGCGATTCGCGGTGCCAGCGGCGTATTGCCGCGAATCAGCGACAGAACGTCCGCCTCGACATAGATTCGCGCCATCGACGGCGCGATTCCCGGGGCGCGTTCGGGGGGCAGCACGGTGGCCTTGCGCACCCGCGCATCGATGACCAGCGGCGCGTTGGTCGCCAGATCGGCAATGTCGGCATAGGTGAAGGGGCTGGGCGCGGCGGGGGCCGCAGCCACGGGCCGCGCTTGCGAATAGGCCGGATTTCCGCAGGAAATGGCGAGTGTCATGGCGGCCAGGGTCAGGGAGAGGCGGGTCATGTCATATCCTTTGTGGCGGCGGCCTTGCCGCTGCGTCTCATTATGGTGCCCCGACTCTTAACCGCTCATAAAGGGTTTGCGAACTGCCCGCCGCCGCGATAGGACATGGGGTCTCTGGCCGGGGATAACAGAATAGTCCGGTCGGCGTCCGCCGGGTTCAATTTGTGGGGAGGGGATGGCTATCCCTTCGGAATGTCTTGCTCCCGTCCGGAAGTGTGTAATCAGGATGATCTAGCAAGGAGCGTCGTTCCTGAATGGCTTATGGTGATCAAACCGACCCAAAAAATAGGGTAGTTTCCGCCGTCTTGGTGGGGCTGTTCACCGCTGGGCTGGGCTATGGCCTGGTCAATGGGTTGAACATCTCAATCGTCAAGAAAATGGCGGAAAAGCTCGATGTGATCGACATCGAGGAACCGCCGCCCCCTGAGGAGCCGCCGCCGCCGCCGCCGCCGGACAATAAATTGCCGCCGCCGCCGCCGGTCGTCGTGCCGCCATCGGTGCTGCCGCCGGTGTCGACCAACGTCATTCGTGACACGGTCCCGACCCCGCCGCCGCCGCAGCCGCCGACGCCGATCGTGACGCCGCCCGCGCCGCCCGCGCCGCCCGCGACCCCCAACCAGTCCGCGTCCGCCAAGCCCAAGGGAAATCCGGGGCGCTGGGCCACCAACGACGATTATCCCGCCCGCGCCCAGCGCGAAGAGCGGGAGGGCACCACGGGCTTTCGGGTCGCCATTGGCCCCGATGGCCGCGTGACGAGCTGTGACATCACATCGTCGAGCGGGCACGCGGATTTGGATGCGGAAACGTGCAAGCTGGTGCAACGGCGGGCCCGGTTCGATCCGGCGCTGGACCGCGATGGCAATCCGACGACCGGTTCCTATTCGAACCGCGTTCGCTGGCAGATTCCGAAAGACTGACGCGCACGGGCTTTGACCCGTTTTCGACCATTTCGATTATTGAGAGGGAATAAACAATGTTGGATCTGATTATCACTGCAGGTGCCGATGGCAGCACGGGCCTGATGCCGGCAACGGCGTGCGTCGTGAAAGAGGGCGACAGCCCCTATGGTCTCGTCCCGGCGCTGTGCGAAGGCGGCGTGGTGGCGCAGATTACCTTCCTCGTCATGCTGATCATGTTCGTCGGCACCCTGTATATCCTGTTCACCAAGCTGCTGGAGCAGAACAAGGTGATGAAGCAGGGCAAGGCGGTTGCCGCGAATTTCTGGAAGGCCGGTTCGCTGGAAGAAGGCGTGAATAAGCTGGAAAAGAACAGCGCCTATCGCCAGGTGGTCGAAGACGGCCTGCGCGCCAACAGCGAACACCACAAGCTGACCGATGCGCTGGAAGCGCATGACTGGATGCACGGCACGCTGGAGCGGTCGCAGAACCACATCAACAGCAAGCTGAACAGCGGCCTCGCCTTCCTGGCGACCGTGGGTTCGACGGCTCCGTTCATCGGCCTGTTCGGGACGGTTATCGGGATTTTGCGCGCACTGGTGAAAATCGGTGCGTCGGGTCAGGCGTCGATTGACACCGTTGCCGGTCCGGTCGGTGAAGCCTTGATCATGACCGCCATCGGTCTGCTGGTCGCCGTGCCTGCCGTGCTTGCCTTCAACTGGCTGCAGAGCCGCAACAAGGTGATTGCACGCGACCTGTCGACCTTTGCCAATGACGTGCTCGGTTCGATCATGTCGAACGGCCAGGTGCGTCCGACCGCTCCTGCTGCGCCGGCCGCCAAGGCCGCCGCGCCGGCCAAGGCCTGACGCTGAATGGATCGGGCGGCAGCGCCCGGCTGGCACGTCTGGCCGCGCGCTGTCGCCCCGTTCCCATCCGATTGGCCAATCGGCCCGGATGACTGTCCTATGGTATTGAGAACAGGATGCTAATCCTATGAGCATGAGTGTAGGCAAGGACGACGGCGAAGACGCGCCGATGTATGAAATCAACACGACGCCGCTCGTGGATATCATGCTCGTGCTGCTGATCATCTTCCTCATCACCGTGCCGGTGGTGCTGGAGACGGTCGAGCTGGAACTGCCCGACGTACCGTTTGAACCGACGACGACGAAGCCAGAGAATGTGCTGCTGTCCATTCGTGGCAACGCATCCAATGCGGCGGCGTGCGAGGTTTATTGGGGCCAGACGCTGGTCGATTCACGCGAATTGCTGTCGCGCGGCCAGACGAAGCTGGAAAAGCTGTTGGAAGACATTGGTGGTCCGCAGAACATCACCGAAGAAAATTTCCCCGAAGTGCATATCCGCGGCGACATCAACACGCCGTATCAGTGCATCGGCGGGGTGATTTACACCATGCAGTTTGCCGGTTTCCAAAAGATCGGCTTTATTTCGGAACCTGCGCCGGGATCGGCAACTTTGGGCCGTATCTGACCTAAATCGAAGGATTGACCCTATGGGTATGAGTGTAGGCAAAGGGGGCGAAGACGCCCCGATGATGGACATGAACACGACGCCGTTGATCGACGTCATGCTCGTGCTGCTCATCATGTTCATCATCACCATTCCGGTGCAGACGCACGCGGTGAAGATCGACCTGCCGATTCCGACCGATGCTCCCAAGAGCCCGATCGAGCCTGACAAGAACAAGATTTTCATCTCGTCGGGCGGGGTCATCATGTGGAATGGCACGCCGGTCGATCTGGCCCAGCTGAACGCCTATCTGGAGGCGACCAAGGCGCTGCCGGTGGAGCCGGAACTGCAGATCGAACCCGATCCGTTCGCCCGCTACATTGTGGTCGACAATGTGATCGCGGTGGTGAAGCGCAGCGGCGTGGGCAAAATCGGTTTTGTCGGCAACGAACGCTACGCCCGGGTCTTTTGATCCGGCGTGCCTTTGCTGCCGCAGGGCAAACAGGACGGGGCTGCAGGAAACTGCGGCCCCGTCTCTTTTTGCGCTTTGTCTGCCTGCCGGTTGGGGCTAGGTTTTGGCAAAGGGCGTGGCGAGCGCCACAGGACAAAGGGACATGGCATGACGGGACTGGGCAGGATTTCGTTGGCAGCCCTGCCATTGATTCTGGTGGGCGGCTGCGCTGCCTTTGACCGCAGCGCCACCGACAAATTGCCCAAACCCGCGGCCGTGGCCCAGTTGAAAGACAAGGATGGCGTCGACCGGGGCCGGGTCGATCTGTTCCGCGACGGCAGTGGCCTGCGCCTGGAAATTGTCGCGCGCGGGTTCAATCCCGGCACCTTTGGCATGCATATCCACGCCGTCGGCAAATGCGACGCCCCCGACTTTATGAGCGCGGGGCCGCACTGGAACCCCACCGGCGCCCAGCATGGCCGCGACAATCCGATGGGCGCGCACCGCGGCGACCTGCCCAATCTGGTGGTCGAGCCCGGGCTGATTGGCCGTGTTACTGCGACCGTGGCCGATGCCGCGCTGACCGGGACCGGCGGCCTGCTTGATGCCGATGGCGCGGCGTTCATCATTCACGCCGCCGCCGACGATTTGAAAACCGACCCCACGGGCAACAGCGGCGGCCGCACCGTGTGCGGCGTCTTTGCCCGCGAGTGAGCCAGACGCTCCGGGGTGCGGCTCGCTGCCTTTTGGTGTGGTCTGGCTCAAGATGATGTCGGCGGACTGAACCGTCAGATCGGCTCACCCGCCGCGCGGGCGCGGTCGAGCAGGCTGGCCTCTGCCGCTGGCACCGACCGATAGGCATAGATGAGCAGCAGCATCGCCACTGGGACAATCCCGATCAGCGACAGGATGCCCGTGCGCAAATCGCCAACCACCGCGCCATTAACCGTCTGTCCGGTCAGGTCCGCCACCAGCCCGACCACATAGGGGCCAAAGCCCAGCCCGATCAGCGTTGTTGCCAGAAAGAATACGGCGGTCGCCGTCCCGCGCATGCGCGGCAACACCAGATCCTGGGTCGTGGCCGCCGCCGCGCCCAGCGCCGCGCTGCCCAGCACCCCGGCCAGGAAATTCATGCCGTAGAACATCGCCGAATTGTCGGTGGTAAAGGCAATCCAGATGGGAATGGCCGGGCCCAGCACGCCCAGCATGATGACCAAAATCCGTCCCGCCGGATTGGTGGTGCGCAGATGATCGGCAAGCCGCCCACCCATGATGACGCCCAGAAAGCCGCTGAGCGCGGCGAAGGCGCCGAGCCAGAAGGCCAATTCCGTCTTGGGCAAACCCAGCACCAGTTCGGCATAGGGGGCGGTCCACGCGGCCAACCCATAGGATGACAGGGCAATCAGCCCATAGCCCAGCGCAGTGCACAAAAAGGCCGGCGTGCCCCAGATCAGCACAAAGGTCGCCGGATCGCGCGCCCGCAAATTGCTGGCCCAGGAAAAGACCGCATAAAAACCGATGGCGACGGCGGACCATTGCGGGACATTGCCCGTCAGGTCGACCATCCACCAGGCAAAGGCCGCGAGCAACGCCGCCGCCAAAATGTTGATCGCCAGCGCGCCTGCCCCGCGCTTGGCGGCACCATAAAGGGTGAAGGGCGGCACAATGGTCGACAGGTCGTGCACAAAGTCGCGGAATGGCGTGGGCGATGTCACCACCGGCGTGCCGTCCATCGCGCCGCGCTTGGGCTCCCGCAGGCTGAACACCCACAGCGCGACCAGCAGGCCGGGCAGGCCGACCGCGACAAAAGCCGCCTGCCACCCGACCAGCCCCAGCGGTCCGCCGCCTGGAAAAGCCTGATCCCAATTTTCCTTGATCAGCGCGCCGATCAGTAGCGACACGCCGCCGCCAATATAGAGGCCCGACGAGTAAATGGCGAGCGCGGTGGCGCGTTGCCGTTTGGGGAAATAGTCGGAAATCAGGGAGTAAGCCGACGGACTGGCCGTCGCCTCACCAATGCCGACGCCCATGCGCGCCAGACCCAATTGCGGGAAATTCTTGGCAAAGCCCGACAGGGCGGTCATCGCCGACCACAGGGCAAGGCCGATGCTGAGCAGTTTCACCCGGCTCCAATTGTCCGCGAGCCGCCCCAAGGGGATGCCGAACAGCGCGTAAAAAACGCCGAACGCCGCGCCCATCAGGAATCCCATGTCGCTGTTGTCGATGCCCAGGTCGCGCTGGATATCCACCGCCAGGATCGCCACAATCTGGCGATCGATGAAGTTCAGGATATAGACGATGACCAGCACGCCCAGCACATACCAGCTATAGCCCGTCGCTTGCGGTTCGGCTGGCGCGGGCGTCGATACAGTGTCAGTTGGTTCGTTGGCCACGCGGCGCTCCCCTGCCCATTTGTTTTTGTCCTGTCCCCTGCTAGCAGGCTTTAGCCGCAAAGAAAGCATGTCTGGTGCCATCCATCCTGTTCCTGTGCCTGGGCAACATCTGCCGATCGCCGCTCGCCGAAGGGGCGGCGCGCGCCGCCTTTGCCGCACGGGACATTGCGGCTGACCTCGATTCGGCGGGGACCGGCGATTGGCATGTCGGGCGGCCACCCGACACACGCGCCCAGGCGATTGCCCGCGCGAACGGGGTCGATATCAGCGGCCTTGCGGCGCGCCAACTGGCGCTGGAGGATTTTGAACGCTTTGACCTGATTCTGGCCGCCGACCATGAAAATCTGCGCGACCTTAAGGAAATGGCTCCGCCGGGGGCCAAGGCGCGGCTGGCGCTGATGCTCGACATGGTGCCGGGGCGCGCGGGCGAGGCCGTGACCGACCCCTATTATCAGGATGATGCGGGTTTCGCGCAGACATGGCGCGACGTCACCGCCGTTGCCGAAGCCTTGGCCAGCCAGGCCTTGGCTAGCCAGGCGGACTGACCGCCGCCCCTCCCTCCCCTCCGCCATCCTTTGCGGCAAAGCGGGGGGTAGGCCATGCAACGCGGCGGCGCGCCATTCGTTGATGCCATATCCGGTTTCGCTTGAATGCGGGGCCGAAACACACGATATTGTGCAAACAGCCGGTATTCGCTGGCTGGTGATGGAGAGAAAGACAATGGCTAACTGGAACGACCCGCGCGCTACGGCCGCTGGCATTCCGACGTCGGCGACCGAGATGGACGCTGCTGTCGATGCTGGTCTGCGGTCGTACATGCTGTCGGTTTACAACTATATGGCATCGGGCGTGCTGCTGACCGGCATCGTCGCAATGCTGTTCTCGCGCTGGGACGGCGCAGAGGCGCTGCTGTTCGGCCCTGGGCCGATGAAATGGGTGATCATGCTCGCCCCGCTGGCGTTCGTCATGGTGCTCAGCTTTGGCATCCACAAATTGTCCACGGCGGCGGCGCAGGCGCTTTATTGGGTCTATGCGGCGGTCATGGGCCTGTCGATGGCGTCCATCTTCTTTGTGTTCACGGGCACGTCGATTGCGCAGACTTTCTTTGCCACGGCGGCGGCCTTCCTGGGCCTGAGCCTCTATGGCTATACGACCAAACGTGACCTCACTGGCATGGGCACGTTCCTGATCATGGGCGTGATCGGCATTTTGGTGGCGATGCTGCTGAATGCCTTCATCTTCCAGTCGGGTGCGCTGGCCATGGCCATCAGCGTGCTGGGCGTGCTGATCTTTGCGGGGCTGACCGCCTATGACACGCAAAAGATCAAGAGCATGTATTTCTATGTGCAGGGCACGGATTTTGTCGGCAAATCGGTGGTGATGGGCGCGCTGACGCTCTATCTCGACTTCGTCAACATGTTCACCTTCCTGCTCAACCTGCTCGGCAGCCGCGAATAAGCGGTTCGCCTCAGGCAAGAGAAACATCGGACCCGGCGGAGCGATCTGCCGGGTCTTTTTCTTTTCCCCCTTCCCTTCCCGTTCCTGCTGGGTAAGGCCCCTGCCATGAGCAACGAACGCATCTGGACCGCCGCTGTGCTGGTGATTGGCGACGAAATTCTGTCGGGCCGCACCCAGGACAAGAATGTCGCCCAAATCGCCATCTGGCTGAATGCTCAGGGCATCCGCCTGCGCGAGGTGCGCATCGTGCCGGATGTGGAGGATGAGATTGTGGAGGCGGTGGACGCGCTGCGCACCCGCTATGACTATCTGTTCACCACCGGCGGCATCGGGCCCACGCACGACGATATCACCGTCGATGCGGTCGCCAAGGCGCTGGGCGTGGCGGTGGAGATCCACCCCGACGCGCGGGCGATATTGGAACGCTATTATACGACGCGCGGCGGGCTGACCGAGGCGCGGTTGCGGATGGCGCGGGTGCCCGCGGGCGCGGACCTGATCCCCAACCGCATGTCGGGCGCGCCGGGCATCCGCATCGCCAATATGTTTGTCATGGCGGGCGTGCCGCACATCACCGCGGGCATGCTCGACGCGCTGACCGGCGAGTTGGAAGGCGGGGCACCGCTGGTCGCGCGCACTATTGGCGGCTGGGCCCCCGAAAGCGAGGTTGCCGAACTGCTCCGCCGCGCCGAAAAGGATCATGCGGGCGTGGCCATTGGCAGCTATCCCTTTTTCCGCGACGGGCGGGTGGGGGCGAATTTCGTGGTGCGGGCCACCGATCCGGCGCTCGTCGACACCTGTGTTGCCGCGCTGACCAGCGGGCTGGAGGAAGCGGGTTATCCGGTGACCGACGGCGGCATCTGATCCTCTGCCCGCGCCAGCCGCGCCAATATGAGCAGCGCCAGCAGCGCGAGCGCCCCCGCCACCGCAAAGGCGATACCATCAAAGGCAAAAGGCGGTTGAGGCCCAGCGAACCGCGCGTGCAACGGATTATAGATGAGCGGCGCCGCGATTGACCCCACCGCCATGACGGCACTGGCAAAGCCCTGCACCTCGCCCTGATTGGACGCGCTGGCCCGCCGCGTCATCATCGCGGTCAGGCAGGGGTGGACGAGCGATTGGAATGCCATCGGCAGGATCAGCGCCATGGCCAGCACCGGGCTGGTCGTCACCGCCAGCGCCAGCATGACCAGCGCGCCCACCGCCAGCCCCAGCATGGCCGTGCCCCGATCCCCCAGTCGCGGGATGATATGTTTGGCAAAGCCGATCTGCATCGTCGCCATCGACGCCCCGACCAGCGCCAGCGACGCCCCCACCACTGCCGGCGACCAGCCATAGCGGTCGGCGGCATAATAGGTCCACAACATGGGATAAATCAGGCTGGCCACCTGCCACAGGAAATAGACGACCGACACCCCGCCGATCCCCGGCAGCCGCCGGACCAGCAACAGCGCGCCCACCGGATTGGCCTGTTGCCAGCGAAAGGCGCGGCGGCGATCGCGCGGCAGGGTTTCGCGAAAGGCAAACAGGCCATAGACAAAATTGCCCAGCGCCAGCGCCGCTGCGGCGTAAAACGGCACCCGCACGCCAACTTCACCCAGCAACCCGCCGAGCGCGGGGCCCATGACAAAGCCCAGGCCAAAGGCCGCGCTGATCAGGCCATAGCGCCGCGACCGCTCCTCTGGCGGGGTGATGTCGGCGATGGACGCTTGCGCCGGGCCATTGCTGGCCCCGAAAATGCCCGTGAGTGCGCGCGCCACGAACAGCCATAGGAGCGACTGGGCAAAGGCAAGGATCAGGAAATCCGCCGCAAAGCCAAACAGGGAGCCCAGGAGCACGGGCCGCCGCCCGAAGCGGTCGGACAAATTGCCAACAATCGGCGAGCAGATGAACTGGAACAGCGCAAAGGTGACGGCCACCATGCCGCCAATCGCGGTCGCCTCTGCAATGCCGACGCCGCCCAATTCCATCACCAGCCGCGGCATCACCGGGATGACGATGCCGAACGACATGGCATTGAGGAACAAGGTCACCAGCACAAAGCGCAGCGCATGGCCCTGGTCATCGCTGGGCGGGCTGGCGGCGGCGGATTGCGGGGGGCTCATCCCTCTGGCGCATAGGCGCGGCGGACCCGCGAGGCGAGCGGTTTATGCGGCGCGCAGCCGGTCCAGAAACGCCGTGCTGATCCGTTCGAGTGCAGCCGTCTCGTCACCCAGCGTGCGGGCGACGGTGCCCAGCTGGGTGGCGACCGATCCGGCCTCTGCCGCGCTTTGGCTGACATGCTCCATGGCCATCGCCAGATGCCGGCTGTGGCTCGCCGCGCGCGCGGCATTGCTGTCGATGGCGCCAGTGGCGCTATGCTGTTGCCCGACCGTTGCGGCGATCTGGGCGGCGCGCGCGGTGATGGTTTCCACCTGCGCCGCCACATCGGTCATCGACCGGTCGGCGGTGCCCATCCGGTCCTGAACCCCCGCGACAAAGGCCCCGATGCTGCCAATCGCCGATTGCGATTCGGCGGCCAGTCCCTTCACCTCGCGCGCAACCACGGCAAAGCCGCGCCCGGCATCGCCCGCCCGTTCCGCTTCGATACTGGCGTTCAGCGCCAGCATGTTCGTCTGGCGCGCAATATCTTCGACCATGGCGACCAGATCGCCCATTGCGGCGGCGTCCTGCGTCAAACCGCGCACATAGCCCGCGCCCGCGCTGGTGGCCGATGCGGCCTGGTCCGCGGCCTCGCGCTGGACGGCCACTTCGCCGTGAATATGGTCGACGGCGGCGCGCAGCTGCGATGCGGCGGCGGCGACCTGTTGCATCGCGCCATCGGCCTCGTCCGCTGCATGCCGCACGCTATGGATTTGCTTGCCCGTATCCCCTGCCAGCCGCTCCATGGCATCGGCCGCCAACTGGAGGCGACCCATGCCGTCCGCCAGCGCGCGGACGACACCCAGCATTTCGGTCTGATAGGCCTCGGCCAGAGCCAGCATGGCGGCGTGGCGCTGCCGCTCTGCCGCGCGGCGTTCCTGTTCGCGTGCCGCAGCGAGCTCGGCCTCGCGCGCCTGTTCCGCGCGCAGCTGCGCCTCGCGCTCCTCCAGCCGCTTGCGCTCGGTTTCCCCCAGCGCCGCCGAATCGCGCACCTGGCGCATGATCATGGTGGCGAGCCGGACAAAGGCCAAATGCAGCATTGCGATATACAGGATGATCAGGCCATAGAGCGCGGACGGATAGGTCATGGGCGATTGCCACAGCGCCGCCAGCAGCCCGGCCCCAACAATCAGCATGAACCGCAACGCCGCGCGCGGCAGAAAGATATTGGTCAGGCCGCCAACGGCAATCACCCCGATCATCGTCGCGATGACGAAGATTTCGGTCTCGGCCCGCGCGACGGCCATGGCCGAATAGCCCATGACCGCCCAGCTCGCGCCCGTGGCGATGGCATAGGCGTGGAACAGCTTGCCCTGCCGGTCCAGGCTCATCGTCCGCCCCCGGGCCAGCGGCATGCCGGGCAACAACAGGTGGAGCGCAACCACCACCCCCGTCATCGCCAGCGCCGTCGCCGCGATGCGCCCGCCCACCGCCGTATCCCAGAACATGGCACTGCCCCCGGCGAGCAGCAGCAACAATATGGGCGTAGTTTCGATGACATTGCGGCGGAGCGCCGCATGCTGCGCCTCGCGCTGCACATCATGCCACTGCGCATCCAGGTCCAGCACGCCGATAATACGGCGGATGAGAGTGAGCAGGGACAAGCGGGCCGCCTTTTTCGCAATGCAACTGGGGCCGCCATAGGGGTCAGAGGTAAAGGCCGCGTTAACCATAGTGGCCCGGCGTCCCTCCCGCGCAGCGCTGCCAGACATGCGACCAGGCGAGCGCCCGGCGCGATGAACGGAAATTTCGCCCACGGTCTTTTCCGCAAACTGGCGCGTTATCCCCAAGCCATTGGGAGGGAATGGGAAAAGCGCCGATCACCAACATCTGCAATGGGGGACCATTGCGGGGCAAGTTATCGGAGTTATCCAAATGAAGCGTTTTTCCATTTTGCTCGCAACCGCCGCTGCCATGGCGATGACGAGCGGCGTAGCCCATGCCGGATCCAATGAGGGGAAGATCCAGGTCAAGGGCTTTCTGACCGCGGTGCTGCCGGACGGCAAGATTACCGACGTGCGCAACAATGGCCTGGGCCTGCCTGCGGGCAGCCAGACGACTGCCGACGACAATTATACGCCAACGGTTGCGATCGAATATTTCCTGTCGCCCTCCTTCTCCATCGAAACGATCGCGGGCATGACTCAGCATGATGTGGTCGGGGCAGGAGCGATTGCAGGCGCAACGCTGATCCGCAACGCCAACATCATTCCGGCCACCGTCACGGGCAAGCTGCACATCAACACGGGCAGCGGGTTCAAACCCTATATCGGCGCGGGGCCCGCTTATTTCTTCACCTTCAGCGAAGGGCCTGATGCCACCGCCCGCGCGCTGGGCATCACCAGCGCCGACCTGTCGGACGAATTGGGCCTGGCGTTGCAGGCGGGCTTTGACCTGCCGCTGAACGACAAGGGCCTGGGCCTGTCGGTCGATGCCAAACGCTATTTCATCGACACCACGGCCACCTTCCGCGCCGGCAATGCCATCCGCTTCCAGAGCGAACACAAGCTGGACCCCTGGGTCGTCAGCGCGGGCCTCGCTTATCGCTTCTGATAATAAGGACAGCCCTGCACCCCATTGCCCGCCGGTCCTCGATCGGCGCGGCGATGGGGCCATGGCGCAATCGCGCATGAATTTGGCGGCGCTGCCAAAAAAGCCGCGCGGCGCAGTTGACAAGCCCCGCGCCCTCCCATAGTGGCGCTCGCCTACCCAGACACACGGCCCCGCGCTGGTGTGTCCCGTGCCCAGATGGCGGAATTGGTAGACGCACCAGCTTCAGGTGCTGGCGGTCGCAAGGCCGTGGAGGTTCGAGTCCTCTTCTGGGCACCATTTTCTCAACAGATAGTTGGCCTGGCGGACTCCTGGCCGTGCTGTCTGCCTTGCGCGGATGATGCCTCTGGCTGCCGACCGCACGACTTTGCCTGGCTCTGTCTCGATCCTTCGTCCCGGCTTTGACCGGGGGCGGGGTTTTGGCCAGCGCCCCCGGCGATGCTTGGATCAGTTCAGCAATGTGTCCTGCCAGAATTTCAGGCTGGCCCAGAAATTATAGTCGGCATTTTCCTTCTTCGCGAAGCCATGGCCCTCGTTGGTGCCGACAAGGTGCCAGGCGGTGCCGCCATTTTTGCGCACAGCCGCGACCATCTGGTCGGCCTCTGATGCCGGGACGCGGGGGTCGTTGGCGCCGGTGACCACGAACAGCGGCTTTTTGATCTCATTCACCCGGGTGAGCGGCGAAATTTCCATCAGCTTGGCGCGCTGTTCGGGCACGCGTTCGTCGCCATATTCGACGCGGCGCAGATCGCGGCGATAGCTTTCAGTGTTTTCCAGGAAGGTGACGAAGTTGGAAATGGCCACCACGCACAGGTTGGAGCGCAACTTGTCGCCATAATGAATGGCGGCGGCATAGCACATATAGCCGCCATAGCTGCCCCCTGTCAGGCCAAAGCGGCTGGGGTCCAGCCCCGCGTCCTTGCCCAGATGGTCGAGGAAGGCGCCCATATCCTTCACGCTATCCTCGCGCTTGAAAGGGCCGTTATCGAGGCTGACAAAGGTTTTGCCATAGCCCGTGGAGCCGCGGACATTGGGATAGAAGATGGCGATGCCCAGTTCGTTGATCAGATAATTGTTGCGCCCCTGAAACCCGGGCCGCGACTGCGCCTCGGGCCCGCCGTGCACATTCATGATCATCGGCCGCTTGCCGGGGAATTTCGCCGGATCGGGCCGATAGAGAAAGCCCGATACCTCCAGCCCGTCAAAACTCTTCACCTTGACGAGTTCGGGTTCGACATTGCGGGTGACGTCCAGCCCGCCCGTCTCGCTCTCGGTCCAGCGCGTCAGCTTCAGCGTCTTGGGATCGACGCTCCACACATCGGCTGCGCTGCGCGCCGAGGTGAAGGTCAGGCCGATTTCGCCCCACGGCGCGATATCGATGCCGCCGATAATGCCTGCGGGCAGTGCATCCACGGTGCGCGTGCGGCCCGATTTCATGTCCATCAGCTTAAGCTTGCTCATCCCCGCTTCATTGGTGGTGTAGGCAAGAAAGCTGCCATCGTCGCTGATGTCAAAGCCGCCCACATCCCATTGTTCCTGCGGGCCGCGCGGGGTGAATTTGCCCGACACCGGATCGAGCGTGCCCAGTCGCTGAAACTCGCTGCCCTCGTCGCTGGTGACCCAGATGGTGCCGTCGGGGGCGATCGACGCACCCTGATAGCTGATGGGCGCGGCATGATCGCCAATCGGCGTCATCTTGCCGCTGGCCAGATCGAGCTTGAACAAATTGGTTTTGGTGACCGACACATATTGGCCGACCAGCGCCCATGTCTTGTCGGGCGAAAAGGCACCGACGCCCCAACCGCCGCCCTTCACCTCTGCCACCATCCGGTTCGACGCCGGGTTGCGCGGGTCCATGACATAAATGTCGCTGTCGCGCCCGTTGCGGCGCGTGGAGGTATAGGCGACAAGTTCGCCGTCATCGCTCCAGGCGTTGAGCTGGTTGCGGCTCTTGCCATCGGTGAGCAGGTCGAGGCGGCCATTTTTCAGCGCGAAAATCTGGAAAAATTCATTTCCGCCAATGTCCTTTTGCACCAGCAGCACATCGCCGCGCTTGGGCGCCCAGCTCCCGCCGCCGACGGGTTCGGCCTCGAACGTCAGCTGTTTGCGCGCGCCCAGCGGCATGGCAACGCGGTGTAGCTGGCTGGTGTTGCCGAACCGGGTGCTGATCAGCATCGATTTGTCGGACGGATGCCACCCTGAAAAGCCCGCGCCGCGATTTTCCATATAGGGCCGCGTCGCAGCGGCCAACTCGGCGGGCAGGTTGGGCATGCCGTCGGCGATCAACGCCGCTGGCCGCGGGATGACCGGCGCTGCGGGCTTGGCAGCGTCCTGCGCCAGGGCGGGCGCCAGCGGCAAGGCAAGGGCGGCAAGCAAGGTCAGATAGCGCATCGAATATATCCCCGGTTTGAAATATGGATGGACGCGTTAAACGCCAAAGCCAGCGCCGGGGCAATGGCCCGTTTCGACCAACCGGGGGTTTGGGTCGATGGAAATTCCCCATCGCCCCCTTCCCCGCCCGCCCTGAGCTTGTCGACGGGCTGCCTATTCTTCTGGCGACAGTAGAAGAAAAGAACGGTCTTTCGACAAGCTCAGGACAGACGGTTTAGGGCCTGTGGGGATTCATCGTGAGTTGATGACGGCGGCGGCGAGATAGATCAT
>CAZKOW010000004.1:0-34674 GCA_964554455.1 uncultured Sphingopyxis sp.
ATCAAACCCAGTGACCGCTAACTGAAACGGGTGCGGCCTTCACCGGATGGATACGGCATTGCGACCCGCTCGGCGGTTAAGCCGTGCCACAAGGCCCTATGACTTTGCGGGACAAGTGTCGCAAAGGTCGAAACCGGCTTCTATGGGACAAGCTAACCATGCCGCTTTGTCCGCTCACGAAATCCCAGATGGGCAGGGCCTTTTAGGAACGTGGGCTCACCAGCTACTTGCGATCAGCACCGACAGGATCAGTCGTTTTCGTTTCTAACGGCGGAACGCCCTCAGCGACCAGACCCGGTTCAATCGCTTCGGCAATAGGCACCTTATGGTCAATTAAAGGTTGTTCGGCTTGAGTGTCCTCAATAGGCTGCTGCAACGTTAGCTGCCAACCGCCAAATGCGGCTCCCAGTATTCCGACTGCTCCTACCACTACAAAAATACGTCGGAATGCCTGTCCATAGGTCCAGTTCCCAAATAGGCTATAATTTGTAGCGTCGGCGGTCTGCTGCTCCATGCTCATCACGCGGTTCTGAGGTTCATCGATGCACGATCCCTCGATCTTCACTATAACTTCCTCTGATACTTTGATCATCGCCGAAACCCGCCGATCCAATTTCCAGAAAACCACCGAGAGTAGAGCAAGGCTGATGCCTGCCGCGATGCTGTATGCTGCCGTGCCATAGCCGCCTCGAAGCGAATATATCAGACCAGCGGTCTGCAGGCCGGACGCCGCGACAAAGAAGTTGAAAACAGCAATTCTTTGGGCGGCGTGAAGCTGGAAATACTTCCATGCATGCTCTAAAAGATCTTTGTTGCTCATCGGCACCAGTCAGCCCTCGTCTTCGAGTGCCTGCATTATCTGGGCGTGCTTCACACATCCAGCACATAGCCCGCACGCCCACTCACCTGTATGGCATGAGAATGTCCAGCCTAGCACAGACATTGGCACGTTGCTCTCTTCTACCAGCTCCTCTGATGTCATTCTTAGCGCAGGCGCTTCCAGCCTCGGTCCACCTTGCACATCAAGCAACCGGTCCATTGTCTCTATGAACTCAACTCGTCCATCTGCATGCCTGCAACCGTCGCCACTTACGGTCCCAATTATGATGCTAGAAAGCGGCAGGTCTGCGTAAGCCATGGCGGCGAAAGTAATAAGCGCCTGATTTCGATAGGGCCAAAATTCTGGAACAGTTTCTGAGACCGTCGTGCCACCTGCCAACAAGCCCTGACCAAACCGGCCCATTGGAATGGGTCGAACATCCAAGTCTAATTCGAGCGCTTTTGCAATCGACTTTGCAGCCCGAAGTTCACCTTCCGCCGCGACCTGACCATAATCCATGAACAATAATTTCTCTGGTTTCAGAGACCACGCGAGCGCAGTGCTATCAATTCCCCCTGAGAACAGAAGTGCTCGCATTCTAATTCCATATTGAATTGTAGAGACAGCCCGCGAAGTCGTCATAAACCGCCTGGCTGCCTAAGACATCTCTTAATTCACTTTGCTTCTCATCGCAGAATATGTGAGAAGGAATTTTAGCGGTATAGGCGGCGGCAATAGCATCAATCGCCATTCCCTCCGGCGAACGAGGCAGCACAACGATCGCGTCCATCGCCGTTAACAAACCCGGTAGTCCGTTGCGCTCGAAATGATCGATCAATTGGACATGGCGCACACCAAGGTTATCGAGCGATGCCTTCGCCTCCCACGCAAGCCAATGATCGAGCATTGTCTGCTGATCAGATACGACCGCGATCGCTAATTTTGATGGTTCTGCACACACCGGGTCGAGTGACGGTAACTCAGTTGTGAGTGCCAGATTTCGGGTGTCCACGTATAACGCTGCATTTGAAGAAGCGAAGTAGGCTGCTTCTCTTGCGGCCATCCCGCACTCTATCCATGCATAGGCGAATGCGGCAGAGAAAATATCGCCCGATCCAATCTTGAACACACGTCTGGTTCGGAATGCCGGAATATGTGAGATGTCGCCTTTTGCGTTTACGACCAAACAACCTGCCGCGCCTCGCTTGACGACAATTGCCTCGGCTCTCTCCTTGGAGAGAAGTGCTAAGGCCGCACTCTCTGGTTGATCACATCCCGTTTGAATTTCAGCCTCACCCTCATTGAGCACGATAGCAAGACGCTTTGCTCGCGACCCATTCGCGGAGAATAGTTCGCCTGATCCCTGAGGATCATAGACCACAGCTTCCGCATCTACTTTAAAGTGTCCTTCTACGCATCCGAACCTCAAAACATGGTCGCCTGACACCTCCGCGAGCAACAAAGTGTCGGTGAGCATCCCCGTCAATCGGGGCGACGCAAGCGGGTGCAGATACTGAAATGAGAAGGCAGAACTCGACTGATGAACTACAGTCTTCCCACCAAAGTTTAGCCTGACCGTTCCATTGTCTGGAAAAAACGTATGAAATTCGACGTCAATTTGTGTGCGAAGGGCAGTTAGTGCTCTTCCGCCCGATCCGAGCAATGCGTCCATCTTGGGATAAACACACTCTTCCCCATATGTGCCGCCAGCGACAATCACAGATTACTGGCGAGCAAGGATAATATCAATGCGCCCCCCGTCAACACCTTCGACATATGCAAGATATTCAACCCCTTGCTCAAGGCAGCGCATCAGAAGTGGTAGATTTGGGATGCCGGCGAGTGCACCGACAATGTTACCAGTCGCTGCGTCGAAAACGACCACGCGCGCGGGGTCAGTTGCCGTATCAAGTTGAACTTCAAGCCAAGAGCCTTCGACAATCTGATCGGTAGGACCGGTGATGCTTGCACGGACCTTTTTTGGGCAATCGTCTTTATCCCCATCACCGTTGTCGGGCTGAGGCTTTTGCGGTCGTATTGGTGGTGGCCCTGATCGCCCGCCCATATGCTCTCCGATTCCTCGTATATTCGGCGGGTAGTATCGCTATGTCAATCGCCATGCTTCCGCAGGCACGGTCCTTGCCTCTGCCCAGATCGTAGCATCTAAGGCTGCAGAGGACACTCCTCCACTATTTGCAAAACCCAGAAAGATTGCCTCCAATTTGCGATAATCCCGGGGCAATGAGACCTCTCGGGGAAACAATCCAAGTTTCTGACATACTCGGACAATATGCACATCTAAAATTGCTACTTCGTCGCTGCCTAGCAGGTTCCGCACGACCCACGACGCCGTCTTTGGACCAACTCCTTCAATCCCCATTAGCTCCTCGCGGAGCGCCAGAGGATCATCCATGGAAATTGCGCTTGAGGCGAGCACCTCCCGCATTTTCCAAACCCGTCTTGCACGCTGATTTGGAAAGCGATACCGAACCTTGCGCGGTCCCACGGTCAATGGTTCCCTCAGAAGGCTTTCAATCTCGGCCAAATTATAATGCTTGACTAGGCAGAAAACCCCGTCAGCCCTAAGTCGCTCGAACGCAGCAGCATTGACTTCGTAGCGAATGCCAAAGCCACCTAAAAGGCAAAAGCCTAACTCTTCAGCGAGCGAACCATCCTTGGTCACGAAGTCAGTCGCTACTTCGAGAGGCCAAGAGCAGCGGGCAATCCAATAGGCCGGTGAATAGGGCGAGCTGGCGCAGCCCCAGACGACACCCGGGAATAACTCTTGTTCGGGGCCCGGAAGGCTCAGTTGCCTCGCATCCGGTCCACAACCAACCCAAACCTGTTGCACTTGTCACACCCTCTTGCTTAGTCAAGCTTATTATGCACATTTATGCATAATGTCTGATCGATTGCAATCCGAAGCCGATATGCTTTCTCGCGCCATGAGTTTATCCGGCCATTCCGATCATTTTTTCGTGAAATTGTTTGGTGTCGCGCAAAGTACGGTCTCTCGACTAAGAGCTCGAAAGATATCTAAAGTTCGAAAATATTTAGATAAAATGATCAACGCGGGGGTGTTTAGTAGCGACGGTACCGATGGACTTGATGCCGTGGCAAGTGCTCTTGCAACGGCTGCGAGAGGCAACCCGGAGCTCGCCGAACTGCTCCGAGCCTTAAAGAATTTTGTGCATAATTCTATGCATTAATTGCGGTCCTGATAGCGGATTTGATCCGCGTGAGGGGGCGGAACAAAAAATATTGGTGATTAAAGCACCCTATTGTGTAGCTTCCGGAAACGATGTCTCGGGAGTGGTTATGCGTTTTGCAAGCAAAGCGAGAACACTGCATTATGGTGATCGACGACTGAGGACTCCGCTGCTGGTGCCAGCATTTTCCAGCCGGGCCCCATTAAACAAGGTTGGTACACCGTTAAGCCAATGTGAAATCAATACATATCTGGCTCAAATAGGTGAGGATGTAGTTGGCCCTGCGCTCATAAGCGCGTTTGACTTACACCATCAAAATATCCCGATGCCGGAGCCCGAAAACTTCTCGTTCGGTGCAGCTCCCACATTCCTAGATAGCGGCGGCTATGAAAATTACACACTCACAGACAAAAGCGGCGAGGTCACAGAATCGCGCTACTTTCAAGTTCTTAGGAGCTGGCCTGAAAGTCTACCAATTATTGCGGTGAACTTTGATTGCGAAGATGGCGATTTGGGACAGCAGGTTCATTCTGCTCTTTCTCTTCCTGTAACGTCCACAAGCGGGAAACTTCTCCTTCTGAAGCCAGGGCGAGACAAAGAAAATGAGCTTTCAACAGGTAGCCTCGCTCCGATCATCGCGCAAATTCCTAAACACGCTATTGCTCTTGAAAACCTGTCGGCCATCGGCTTAACCGAAAAGGAGGCTGGGCAGTCGTTTGAGCAGCGCATTGCACAGATTAAGGCGCTGCGTCGGATGCTCGACGATTGCGGGCTTGCGGAGAAGCCAATCCATGTTTTCGGCGGTCTCGATCCAATTCGCACCCCATATTACTTTCTTGCTGGCGCGGATATATTTGATGGCACAAGCTGGCTCAGGTTTGCCTTCGACAAAGGGCAGGCGGTATACCTCGATGCACACGCTAGTATACAATATCCCGATAAGGACATCGCGCTGGCAGAATGGCTCATCAGACGCCAAAATCTCGGTGATATTGTACAACTGCAAATCTCAATGAGGTCCTTTTTGGCTTCTGGTCAACTAGGCGAACTCGACCTCGACGAGAGCTTACTGCGGAGATTGTTCCCGGAAGATGTTTGAGGTTTCCAACTGCGGCCTGCTCGCTATGGACATCGCACCTTGGCAACGGAAGCGGAGGTCAGTTAGGAAAGAATGCCAGCAGCCAAGTAGACTCAAGAGTTGACTGATTACTCTGCAACCATAACTGGGGTGCGCGATATTGCGGATATATTGCATCAATAAGCGCCCAAAACGCGGGTCCGTGCGACCGCACGCGCAAATGCGCCAGCTCATGCACCACCACATATTCCAGCACCTTTCGCGGCGCGAAGATCAGGTGCCAGTTGATTAGGATATTGCCCTCTGGCCCGCATGATCCCCACCCGTGGGCAAGGTCGGTTACGCGGATGGAGCGGGGGGTTAGGCCGTGGCGCTTGCCCAGATCGGCGGCGATGTCGGCGACGTCGTGGCGGGCGCGCTGTTTCAGCCATGCCTTCAGTTCGCTGGCAACCAGTTGGTCGGCGTCGCCATCGACCCAGTGGGGCAGATCGACGATGAAGCCGTTGCGATATGCCACCGCTGCACGCTCGGCGTCGGTGCGGCGCACGGTCAGCGGCATGTTGCGGCCCCGATAGGGGATTTTGGAGCCGGTGATGAAACGCGGCACCGCATGGCGGCCCGCCGTGATCCGCTCCATCTCGCGCACCGTGTTGAACACCCACTGGCGTTTGCGCGCCAAGAAACCGGCGATGTCATCGTCTTGGTCGGTGGTCAGCGCCAGCACCTCGACATGCCCCGGCGTGATGGTGATGCGCCGCTCCGATGCCGTTGCCGACCGGCGCAGTTCATAGGCGATCTCTTTACGCCCGACTTGCAGCATCAAGGTCATCCTGCGCCCCCATAGCTGTGGACAGCAAACTCCTCGACCTTCTCGCGGATGGCTTTGGTTTCGCCGATGCCCTGTTCGGTCAGGATGCGGCGGACCTGTTGGCGCAATGTGCGAAGGTAACCCTCCTTATGGGCAAAGTCCGGGCTAGTGGCCGCCGCCCCGGCATAGACCGCGCCGATGGCAATGGCGGCGTCCTGCAACGTGGCATGGTCGGCGTCGGGCACCACGGCTTCGATGATGCGCAGGATGGAAAAGGCGTTTTCGTCCATGCCCAATTCGGCGTGCGCGCCCTGTTCCGCCGCGATGTCGCCGGTCAGCCCCTCAAACGCGCGCAGCCCATCGGCGGTGGCAAGTTGGCCCGCTTCAAAGCGGCGGATGATTTCCAGCACGCGCTCGGAAAAGCGGCCATATTGCGCGGGGTTTTTGTCCACTAGTTCGCGGGTCACGCGGCGCAGTTCGGCGGATTTGCGCACGAAAGCCTCTTGCAAGTCGGCGTCGTCTTTGCCCGTCACATCGAAATCGTCGGCGAAATTGGGGTCGGTGATGTTGCGCAGCCGGATGGTGGTGGACAGGCCGGTGACATGGACATGCGCCTCCAGCATGTCGCGGATTTTGGCCGAATAGCTCCGATGATCGAGGCTCTCGTCCTTGGCAATCGCCTGCGTCGCCAGCCGCAGGAAGGCGGCGGCCCATTTCACTTCGGCGGTATAGTCCAGGATGGCTGGGTCGGGTGACAGGTCGGCATAGGTGCTGATGAAGTTACGCGCCAATCGCTGGAGGTCGAACCAGTCATCCTCTTGCCCGCCCGCTGACAATTTCGCGGCGGCATAGGCGGCGGCCTTTTCATCCAGCCCGTCGAGCCGCATCGCGCGTTTTTGCGCGCGGTATCGCGCGTGCGCTTCTTTGAGGTCGTTGCGCAAAATGCCGATGTCGCGCATCGCGTTCGCCACATCGTCGGCGCGGTAGGATTTCAGTGCCTCGTCCAGATTGGTGGTGACGCCGATATAATCGACGATGCGCCCGTGCGGCTTGGTCACTTCGCCGCCGCCCGGTTTTTTGATGACGCAGGTGCGGTTGGTGCGCGCAATGGCTTGGAGCAAACCATGCTCCTTCAGCGGCTTGTCGAGATACATGACATGCTCAATCGGCGCGTCGAACCCGGTGAGCAGCTTGTCGCACACGATCAGGAAATGGGGTTCCTGCCCATATGACTTGAAGCGTTTCTTGACGTCTTTCTCGGCGGCATCGTCGAGGTGATGGGCCTCCAGCGCGGCGCGCACGGCGGCGACATCGGCATTCTCGCTCGGCTTCGCATCCTCTTGGCTCTTAGAATAGATGCACGCCATCATCGCGTCGGCAGCGACCTGCGCTTCGTCGGCGTCCATGCCGTCCTGCACCAAGTCGGACGCGATGACGGCGGACAGCGCGGCGCGGTAAAGGATCACCGCCTCACGGTCCACGACCACGATTTGAGCCTTGAAGCCATCGGGCGCACATACCGCCTTATAATGCTCCCAAATGTCGCGGGCGATCAGGCGGATGCGCTCGGGGTGCTTGGCCAGCGTCGCGACGGTCAGCCCCTTGGCCTTTAGCTCCTCGCGCTTGTCATCGGCCAGATCGACAAACCAGCGGTCGAACAAAATGTCGATTTCGGCCTCATTGATCGACCAGTCGGTTTTGCGGCCTTCATACAATATGGGCACGGTCGCCCCGTCGCGCACCGCGTCGTCGATGCCATATTTGTCAAGATAGCCCTCCCCCGCCACGCTGAAGCGGGCATAGGTGTCTTTGTCGGTCGATTTGATCGGCGTGCCGGTGAAGCCATAGAAATGGGCATCGGGCAGGGTCGCCGCCAAAAATGCGCCCAAATCCTTCTCTTGGGTGCGGTGACATTCATCGACGAGCACAATCCAATTGGCCGAATTGGGAATGGCATCACGCGACCCGGCGAACTTGAAGATGGTGGACAACAGGAATTGGCCATTGCCGCCCCGGTTGACCGCCGCGCGCAATGCCGCGACCGAATTGCACTGTGTTGGATTGGGCAGGCCGCACGCGACGAATGTTTTGCTGATCTGGTCGTCAAGGTCGATGCGGTCGGTCAGCACAAGGATGTTGGGATTGGTCAGGCTGGGCGCATCGAGCGTCAGGTGGGTTTTCAGCTTCAGCGCAAGAAACACCATCGTCAGGCTCTTGCCGCTGCCCTGCGTGTGCCAGATGAGGCCCTTGCGATGCTCGCCCGCCGCCACGCGCTCAACCGCTTTGTTGACCGCGCGAAATTGCTGGTAGCGGCAGACTTTCTTGACCTTGCGCCCCGTCTCGGGGTCCACCTCAAACACGATGAAATGTGCCAGCATATCGAGCAAGCGTGAAGGCTCGCACAGGCACCACAGGTCTTTGGTCAGGTCGTCAGCGAAGTCGCCACGCGCACGCGGCCATGCGTCGGGCCACGGGGCATAGAATTGCGACGGCGCGCCGGTCGCACCATACAGCGTCGCCATGCCATCGGTGACGATGTTGAAAGCGTTGGGGGCGAACAGGCGGGGGATGTCGCGTTCATATTGCTTGATCTGCTCAAACGCCTCCTCGGCCTTGGCGGTGGCCTTCAGCGGCGATTTCGCCTCGATCACCACCAGCGGAATGCCGTTCACGAACAGGACGATGTCAGCGATGCGCGGGCGCTGGGCTGCGACGCGAAACTGGCGGACGGCGTGAAAGCGGTTGTTGGCGGGGGTGCGATAATCGATCAGCGCAATGGGGCTGTCGCGGTTGTCGCCCGACAGGCGGCGCGAATATCCGCCGCGCAGCTTGCGCTGCCAATCCTCATTGTCCGACAGGGTGGCAAGGTCGTTATAGATCGCCTCGGCATCGTCCGTCCCGATGCCGTTGATCGCGCACAGCGCGTCGATCAGCACGGGTTTCAGGATAACCCGGTTCTCCTCGCCGCGCATCGCCAGCGCCGCTGCCGGGGCCAGCATCTGCCACCCCATCGCCGCCAAGGCATCGAGCGCGGGCTTTTCGGCAAAGCGATATTCGCTCACGCGGGCACCCGGACTTTGCCGGTGAGGAGGTCGGACATGAGGTTAGTCTTGAGTTCATTGAGGCGTTCGACTGCTTTGGCTTCAACTCGAACACTTCGCTCGCTCTCTTTTGCAACGATAGCGCGCTCTTTCTGCTGTTCCACTGATGGAAGACCGAATTGAAGGTCCGCCAGTTTTGAGATGTAAATGTGCTTTACAGAACTGCCGCCACTATCAGCAAGCATGCGGTCTTGCCCTGAAGGGCACTGAAGCAAAAAGTTGAGGAACGCCCCGTCGATTGCCTGCTGATCTGGTATCAGCACGGCCACCGATTGGTTGACGCAAACATCGGTCCGATCCACGCGAGCTACCCGGCCCAATGTGCCGTCTTTCGTTACCAAGATTGAACCTAACGGGGGTCTGCTTTTGTCGGAGATGTCGCCTGTGTATGCTTCGATTGAGGTATGCCGTGCCGAGTGATAGTCAATCCAACCCTGACGAACATTAGCTGCTGTCAGCATCCACGGTCCGTCATCGGTTGTGGGCATAGGATTGGTAAAGCCATAGGTCACACGAGAGCAAACTTGCCCGATTGTTACGAGTTCGGTTGCATTTATGCGCTCCGAAAAGCACACACCAAACAGGGCTTCAAGCAGTAGGCGATGGGCAGCCCGTCCAGCGTCCAAGGCAGCTTGAGCCGCCGTAATCGCGTCATCCACCGACCGCAGCACCTCGGTGATTCGCCGCTGCTCGTCGAGGGATGGGAGTGGTATCTCGCTGGTTGCGACGATCGATGAATTCAGATTTCGCTGTGTGCCAGGCTGACTTTGCGCTTCAAAATGGCGTGTCTGGGCTTGGAGAAAAAAATAGAGATACTCTGGACTAAGGCGTGACTGGTCGATGTCCTTGAAGACCACAAACCCGTCGTGGACACAGGCATTTATGCCTGAAAATAGGGGTCGCCCAATGGTGCCACAAATGCTCATTATGAGATCGCCGGGGACAATCTCAACCGACGCGGCCTTTCCTGCGTCCGAAAGATATTGAGTGGTCTTTAGCAGAACGCGATCAGAAGCAGTTACGTCGCTGATCCTAACCCAACCATGTCCTCTTCCAGAGAACCACTTCGGGTCTTGAATTGGTCGCGGCGACGCGCCACGCTTCACTCTACATAGCGCCCCGATTTCTAAAAGCGGCCAATCGTATTGTGCGTTCGGCATGGGTGACTTGACGTCCAAGAGCGCACTCATCCGCCCCCGCCCTTCGGCTTCGCCTTGGGCCGTGCTGCGCCAATCTGCTTGGCCTTGGCCGTTGCCTCCAGAAAATGCTGCTCGACCGCGCTCGGCGCTTCCAATTGGCGCGCGTGCCATTGGTCATATTGCGCCGCTGCTTTGGCCTTGGCGGCGTCTGCCGTGATCTTGCCTGCGTGGGTCAAAATATCGCGGTCGCCCAGTTTCAGGAAATCGTCGAGCTTCGCAATCCAGCCCGCCATCGTCATCGGCTTGCGGTTCATCGCCTGAAGCTCCGCAAACTCCAGATAGGCGGTAACGATGCGGTTCAGTGCCGCAATCTCATCCGCCGCCAGATAGTTTTTGGCGATGGCGACATCGGTCTTGCGTGGCTGCCCGCCCTTGGTCTGGTTGGCCCAACTGGTGAGGCCCATATGGTCCTTGGCGGCGTTGGCGCGCGCGGCGATGACTTCGGCGGCGGTGTGGCCGTGCGCGGCCCAGTGCATCTTGTTCTGCACCGTTTGAAAGAATAATTGGCTCGCCTCTGCACCGGGGTCATAGTCCGCGCTGGTCGCGTAAATCTCCAGCACCTTTTTATAGAATTGCTTTTCGCTGCTGCGAATATCGCGGATGCGCGCCAGCAATTCTTCAAAATAATCGGCCTCCGGGTCTTTCAGCCGCGCGTCGTCCATCGCGAAACCCTTGACCAGATATTCGGACAGGGTCGTCGATGCCCAGCGCCGAAACTGCATCCCGCGCGGGGACCGCACGCGGAAACCGACCGCAAGGATCATGGGCAGGCTATAGTGCGCAACGTGGCGCGTGACGCTACGCTCGCCCTCGGTTTGAACTATTGAGAATTGCTCAATAGTTGCCTCTTCCTGCTCGCCCTCGTCGATGATCGCCTTGATATGCTTGTTGATGTTCGACACGCTGGTCTCGAACAGGTCGGCCATCTGCACCTGTGTCAGCCACGCCGACCCCTCCCGCGCGGTCAGTTGCACGACCGTCACGCCGTCCTCGGTATTATAGAGGATCATCTCACTCGACATAGCCAAGCCTTTTCAAATGGCCGAACATCACCGCTTCGGCCTCGTTACGCTTGGCGATCAGTTCTTGCAGTTTGGCCACTTCCGCCGCGACATCGACGGCTTCGGCATCCGCGCCGGTTTGGACATAGCGGCTGATGTTCAGATTGTGGCCGTTGGCGGCAATCTCCTCAACCGGCACGACGCGCGCCAGCTTGTCGATGTCGGCAAAGCCGTGGACGGCATCGGCGAGTGTACGCAGGTGCATGTGGGTCAAAAAGTTCTGCGCCTTGCCCGGCTGAAAGGTCGCATCGCCGTTGACGATCAGCACCTTACCGCGCCGCTCGGCGGGCCGCCGCTTGCGACAGATCAGCAGCGCGGCAGGGATGCCCGCACCATAGAAAAGATTGGGGGCAAGCCCGACGACCGCGTCGATGACGTCATCGGTCAGCATCGCCTCGCGTATCCGCCCCTCGGCCCCGCCGCGAAACAGCACGCCGTGCGGCACGACCACGGCAAGCACGCCGTCATCCTTCAGGCTGGCGAGCATATGCTGCACAAACGCCAAGTCGCCGTATTGCTTGGGCGGGCAGCCATAGGCGTCGCGCCCGAACGGGTCGCCGTTCGACCACACCTCATGCCCCCACACCTTCTCGCTGAACGGTGGGTTGGCGAGCACGCGGTCATAGGCCCCGATGCCTTCGACAAACTCGCGCGCCTTGGGGTCGTAGCGTTTGGGGGACAATATGGTGTCGCCCTTGGCGATGAACGTGTCATCGACATTGTGGAGGAACAGGTTGATCTGCGCGATGCCCCATGTCGCGAAGTTCTTTTCCTGCCCATAGAGCGACAGGCTGCGGTGATCCTCACCCCGGTCCTTTAGATATTGCACCGCCTCCAGCAACATGCCGCCCGACCCGCAGGTGGGGTCATAGACCGACATGCCGGGGCGCGGGTCGATAATCTCGATCATCAACCGGACGATGGAGCGCGGGGTATAAAACTCCCCGCCCTTCTTGCCCGCGCCCTCGGCGAACATCTTGATGAGATAAAGATAGGCGTCGCCCAACATGTCGGCGGGCACATCGGCATGGCGCAGCCGGTGCTTTTCAAAATGCGCCAGCAGCTTTTCGAGCAGCGCGTCCGAAAAACGGTCCTGATTGGCAAAGTCCACATCGCCGAACACGCCGCGCAGCCGCAGGTTCGCGTCTTCGATGGCGGCAAGGGCGTTGTTGAGCCGCTGGCCGATCAGCGTTGCGTGCTGGCGCACCGCATCCCAGCGGTGGTCCTTGGGGATATGAAAGCGATGCTCGTCCGGGTCCGCCGCTTCGTCACGGTCGCCGGTTTCCGCCAACAGCGCCTCAAACTCCTCATCCCACACGTCGCACAATCGTTTGTAGAACAAGAGGCCAAAGATATATTGCTTATAGTCCCCGGCATCGACCGTGCCGCGCAAAATGTCCGCCGCCCCCCACAGGTGCCGTTCGAGTTCCGATTGTGTGAGTTTGGCCATTTGGTCCCCGTTACCCTATCAGTTCAGATTATATTGGCGTGCCGACCGCAACCTAATCGAACTTGGCATCGGGAAACATTTCGTCGAGCAGCTTGCTCACCTCGTCTACGCGAGCCGCCCGGTCTTTCATATAGGCCAGCCCCACGTCAGTAATCCGAAACTCTCCGCGACCCGTGCGCTCGATCAGTCCATCGCGGCAAAGCCGACGCTTCGCCTGAAGGGCATTCGCAATGATCTGATCGACCTTGCTTTCGTTGTCCCGCTTATTGGCGCGCTTAAGGTCAGCCTTCGACAGATTAAGGCGCTGCTTGACCGCGCGCGTGACCTCTTGCGTAGTCAAAATCCGACCATGCCGCAGCACCTCAAGCACGTCATCCTCGACGTCTTCCTGCGTGTAAGGGCTGCGCTCCATCAGTCATGTCTCCTGTGCGCTGAAAAGGTCAGCGGCAGGAAAACAGTCATAGCCCAGAGGCGTGTCGTTGCAACGGGTTGCAACGGCAATCGTGCCTGTTTCGGTTTTACAGGCCCTTCTCAAGCCATTGAAACTATTGGGGCGCTTTTCGGCTGTTTTACAGCGGGAATGGCGGAAATCTGGGAAACAAGCGAGCTTGGGAAGCTTCTGCTCTGCCATTGAGCTACACCCGCGTTGGGTGCGCATTTGCACAGGCCGGGCGCAGCGTCAACTCGGGTGTCGGCGCGGTCTACTGCGGCGGCAGCGGTGGGGTGACGGTGCCGGGTGCGGCAACCACTGGGCCCGCAGCGCGTTGCCCATTCGATGCCCGCGCCGACGTTGATCCTGATCCTTGGCGATCAATTGTCGCCTGCGATCAGCAGCCTGGCGGGTGCCGACCCGGCGGACAGCGTCATCCTGATGGCCGAAGTGGCGGCGGAGGCCGACTATGTCTGGCATCACCGCAAGAAGCTGGCCTTTATATTCAGCGCGATGCGCCACCATGCCGCGCGCTTGCGGGCCGACGGCTGGACCGTGGATTATGTGACGCTGGACGATCCGGCGAACAGCGGGTCGCTGCTCGGCGAGGCGGCGCGTGCCGTTGCCCGCCATGGCGCAGCGCGGCTGGCGGTGACCGAGGCGGGCGAGTGGCGGCTGCGCATCGCGATGGCCGAATGGAGCGCCGCGCTGGGGGTTCCGGTTGCCATCCATGGCGACGACCGGTTTCTGTGCAGCGAGGCCGCGTTCGCCGCCTGGGCCGCCGGGCGCAAGGCGCTGCGCATGGAATATTTCTATCGCGACATGCGCCGCCGCACCGGATTGTTGATGGAAGGGAACGAGCCAGCGGGCGGCCAATGGAATTTCGACCATGACAATCGCAAGCCCGCGCGCCGCGATCTGATGATGCCGCGCCCGCGCCGGTCGCCGCCCGATGCCGTGACCAAGGCGGTGCTGGCCATGGTCGCCGCGCGCTTTCCGGACCGGTTTGGCACGCTCGACGATTTCTGGTTTGCGGTCACGGCGGAGGACGCGCAAGCGCAATTTGATGCCTTTATCACCGACGCGCTGCCGCATTTTGGTGATTATCAGGACGCGATGCTGACGGGCGAACCATTCCTGTATCACAGTGTCATCGCCCAATATCTGAACATCGGCCTGCTGGACCCGCTGGCGGTGTGCCAGGCGGTGGAGCGGGCGTGGCGTGAGGGCGCGGTGCCGCTGAATGCCGCCGAGGGCTATATTCGCCAGATCATCGGCTGGCGCGAATATGTGCGCGGCATTTATTGGCGCGAGGGGCCCGATTATGCGGCCCGCAACGCGCTTTGCGCGACCCGCGCGTTGCCCCCATTCTACTGGACCGCCGACACCGACATGGCGTGCGTGCGCGCAGCGGTCGAACAGACGCGCGACACCGCCTATGCTCACCATATTCAGCGGTTGATGGTCACGGGCAATTTCGCGCTGCTGGCCGGGGTGGATCCGCACGCGCTCCACCAATGGTATCTGGCGGTCTATGCCGATGCCTATGAATGGGTGGAACTGCCCAACACGCTGGGGATGAGCCAATTTGCCGATGGCGGGCTGCTGGCGTCCAAGCCCTATGCGGCCAGCGGCGCCTATATTGACCGGATGAGCGATTTTTGCGCGGGATGCCGTTATAGCGTGAAGGCGAAAAGCGGCGACGGCGCCTGTCCGTTCAACCGGCTCTATTGGCCCTTTCTGATCCGCCACGCCGACATGCTGGCGCGCAATCCGCGCATGGCGCCCATGTATCGCACGCTGAACAATTGGGGCCCTGAGCGGCGCGATGCGCTGCTGGCGGATGGTGCGGCGTGCCTGGCCCAATTGGGGCTGGAACCTTGATGATGTCCCTCTGCTGCACGAGGGGATGGGCTCTGCTGCCTCCGAGGATTTCAGGGCACCACTAACTCCCCCTGCCAGTCGCGCTGCTGGCCCGACTGGTCCGGGGTTGCCGCGTCGAGCACGCGCAGCATGGCCGCTGCGCTCTGCGCCGGGGTCAGCAGATGCGGCACGCCGCGCTGAAACGGCTGCGACAGCGGCGTATCGACCGTGCCGGGGTGGAGCATCAGCGCCGCGAGCTGCGGATGGGTGCGCGCCAGTTCAATGGCCAGGGTGCGGATCAGCATCGCCAGCGCCGCCTTGCTGGCGCGGTAGCCATACCAGCCGCCCACCCGGTTGTCGCCAATGCTGCCCACCCGCGCGCCGACCGCGCCAATCAGCGCGCGGCGGTCGCGCGCCACGTGCGGCAGCAGCGCGGCGATCGCCAGCATCGGCCCGGTGGCATTGACCGCGAACAGCGCAGCAAAGCTGTCGGCGCGGATGGCGCGCCAGCTTTTTTCAGGCTGCACCGCGTCGCCCCGGTGGAGCAGGCCGCTGGCGATGACGATGAGGTCAATGGGGCCAGCAGCCCCGATGGTCGCGGCGGCCGCCGCCAGGCTGGCCGCATCGGTGACATCGGCGGCCATCCTGGTCGCGCGCGATGGGCCCGCTGCCCCGCTGCGGCTGAGTGCATAGAGCTGCCCACAGCGGCCATCGGCGGCAATTTGGTCCGCAATGGCCGCACCAATTCCCCCGCCAGCGCCGATGACGACCGCGCGGTAGCCCATCGGCAGCGATGTCATATTCAGTTTGCGCGTCAAAATTCGCTCCCGCTTGCGATGTGCTCCCATAAATAGGGACAGTCCCCAATTTCCGCGACAGGCACCAATCGACCTGTCACCATCTATTCCGGAAATTGGGGACTGTCCCTATTTATGGTTCCAATGACTCTCCCCCCGCCCTTTGCCGATTGGTTTGCGCGGCGCGGCTGGACGCTGCGCGCGCATCAGGCGGCGATGATTGCCGCCGATGCGGCGGGGGAGCATGCCTTGCTGGTGGCCGCGACCGGGGCGGGCAAGACGTTGGCGGGGTTCCTGCCCAGCCTGCTCGCGCTGGCGGATGGGGGGCATGACGGGCTCCACACCCTGTATGTCTCGCCGCTCAAGGCGCTGGCGGCGGACATTGCCCGCAATCTGGAGCATCCCATCGCCGACATGGACCTTCCCATCCGGGTGGAGACGCGCAGCGGCGACACGTCGAGCGAGGCCAAGGCGCGGCAGCGCAGCCGCCCGCCCCACATCCTGCTGACCACCCCCGAATCGCTCGCGCTGCTCCTCTCATGGCCCGACAGTTTCACGCTGTTCGCCAATCTGAGGACGGTGGTGATTGACGAGGTGCACGCCTTTGCTGCGGGCAAGCGGGGCGATCTGCTGGCGCTGGCGCTGGCCCGGTTGCAACGGATCAACCCTGCGCTGCGCCGCGTCGCGCTGTCGGCGACGATCGCCGATGCGGACGCCTATCGCCGCTGGCTGGCCCCGAACAGCGATGCGGCAGCGGTGCGGCTGGTGGAGGGGGAGGCCGGCGCGCCGCCCGACATCCGCATCCTGATGCCCGAAGGCGCCGTGCCCTGGGCCGGCCATTCGGGCCGCTATGCCGTGCATCAGGTGATGGCAGAGGTGGCGCGGCACCGCACCACCATCATCTTTTGCAACACGCGCGGGCTGGCCGAGCTGTTGTTCCAGCAATTGTGGAAGGCCAACGACGCCGGGCTGCCCATCGCCATCCACCATGGCAGCCTGGACCGCGAGGCCCGCCTACGTGCCGAGGCGGCGATGGCCGAGGGGCGGCTGCGCGCGCTCGTCGCGACCTCCAGCCTCGACATGGGGATCGACTGGGGCGATGTCGACTGCGTCATCCAGATGGGCGCGCCCAAGGGGGCATCGCGGTTGCTTCAGCGGATCGGGCGCGCCAACCACCGGCTCGAAGAGCCGAGCCGCGCGCTGCTCGTCCCCGGCAACCGCTTTGAATTTCTGGAGGCGCAGGCGGCGCTGGATGCGGTGGCAGCGGGGGAGCGCGATGCCGAGACATTTCGCCCCGGTGCCCGCGATGTGCTGGCGCAGCATGTCATGGGCCTCGCTTGCGCCGCGCCCTTTGACGAGGGCGAGCTGCTGGCCGAAGTGCAGAGCGCCGCGCCCTTTGCCGATGTCACCGCGCCCGAATTTTCCGCGCTGATCGGTTTCATTCGCGACGGCGGCTATGCCCTGCGCGCCTATGACCGGTTCCGGCGGCTGGCCCCCGATGGGCCGCACACGGACACGCAGCGGCGCTGGCGCGTTGCGCATCCGCGGTTGGTGGCACAGCACCGGTTGAACGCGGGCATCATCGTCGATGCGCCCACGCTGGATGTCCGCTTCAGGAACGGGCGGCGGCTGGGGCAGGTGGAGGAATATTTTGCCAGCACGCTGACGCCCGGCGACTGTTTTGCCTTTGCCGGGCTGAGCCTGGAGGTAGAGGCGCTGCGCGACACCGACCTGATTGTCCGCGCGACCAGCAAGCCCGCGCGCATTCCCAGCTATATGGGCGCGCGCATCGCGCTGTCGACGCGGCTGGCCGACCGGGTGCGCGATTTTCTCGCCCATCCGCCCAGCTGGGATCGCTTTCCGCCCGATGTGCGTGACTGGCTGCGGCTCCAGGCAGCAAAATCGGTGATGCCGCGCACGGGCGAGCTGCTCGCCGAAACCTTTCCGCACGAAGGGCGGCACTATCTGCTGCTCTATCCGTTCGAGGGGTGGAATGCGCACCAATCGCTGGGCATGTTGCTGACCAAACGGATGGAGCGCGCCGGGCTGCAACCGCTGGGCTTTGTGGCATCCGATTATGCGCTGGCCATCTGGTCGGTGCGGCCAGTGACCCAGCCCGCCGCGCTGCTGTCCGCCGACATATTGGCCGATGAATTTGTGGAGTGGGTGGAGGGGTCCAATTTGCTGAAGCGCGCCTTTCGCGAAGTTGCCGTCATTGGCGGGCTGATCGAGCGGCAGCATCCGGGCAAGCGCAAGACCGGCAAGCAGGTGACCTTTTCCACCGACCTGATTTATGACGTGCTGCGCAAATATGAACCCGACCATCTGCTGATCCAGGCGGCATGGGCCGACGCCCGCACCCGGCTGACCGATGTGGCGCGCCTGGCCGATTTGCTGGAGCGGGCGGCGGGCACCTTGCTGCACAAGCCGCTGCCGCGCATCAGCCCGCTTGCCGTGCCGGTGCTGGTGCTGATTGGCCGCGAAAGCGTGGGGACCGCCGAAACCGACGATTCCCTGCTGCTGGAGGCCGCTGCCGCCGAATTGGCCGCGCAGGCCGCACAGTAACAGCGCGCGGGAACGATTGGCTGCTGCGGCGGGTTCCATTTTTATCCTTTTCGCAAACCGTCAGACAGGAAAGGCAGGACCATGCCCATCACCCACCCCCCGCTTCCCTTTGCTGCCGATGCGCTCGCCCCGCATATTTCGGCGGAAACGCTGGCGCTGCATCATGGCAAGCATCACAAGGCCTATGTCGACAAGGCCAATGCCGCCATTGCCGGGGGCGATCTGGCCGATGCGCCGCTGGAAACCATCATCCGCCGCGCCGCCGACAGCGGCGACACCGGCCTGTTCAACAATGCCGCGCAAGCCTGGAACCACAGCTTTTACTGGCACAGCCTGACCGACACCCCGACCCAGCCGTCGGCGGCGCTCGCCGCCGCCATCGACGCCAGCTTTGGGTCGCTGGACGCCTGCCGCGCCGCCCTTGCCGATGCCGCCAAGGCGCATTTCGGATCGGGCTGGGCCTGACTGGTGGCGCGCGGCGATGCCGTGAGTGTGACCGACACCCATGACGCCGGGACCGCCGTGACCCAGGCCGTGCGCCCGTTGCTGGTCATCGACGTGTGGGAGCATGCCTATTATGTCGACCACCGCAACGACCGGCCCGCCTATGTGGCGGCGGTGACCAGCAATCTGCTGAATTGGGATTTCGCCAGCGCCAATTTTGCGCGCGACAGCCAATGGACGCACGGCTGACGGCGGACCGGCAACCGATATGCGGGTGCCACTGGATTCCTCTGGCCGCTTCCCGCTAAGGGAGGCGGCAACAGGGAGGATTCAACACCATGAAAACGCGCGCCGCCGTCGCCTTTGCCGCCAAACAGCCGCTGGAGATTGTCGAGCTGGATCTGGAGGGGCCAAAGGCTGGCGAAGTGCTGGTGGAAATCATGGCCACCGGCATCTGTCATACCGATGCCTATACGCTGGACGGACTGGACAGCGAAGGGCTGTTCCCCAGCGTGCTGGGCCATGAAGGCGCAGGGATCGTGCGCGAAGTGGGCGCGGGCGTGACCAGCGTGGTCCCCGGCGACCATGTCATTCCGCTCTACACCCCCGAATGCGGGCAGTGCAAAAGTTGCCGGTCGGGCAAGACCAACCTGTGCACTGCCATCCGGGCGACGCAGGGCAAGGGGCTGATGCCCGACGGCACCACCCGCTTTTCCTACAAGGGGCAGCCGATTTTCCACTATATGGGCTGTTCGACCTTTTCCAACTTCACCGTGCTGCCCGAAATTGCGGTGGCGAAAATCCGCAAGGACGCGCCGTTCCAGTCGAGCTGCTACATCGGGTGCGGGGTGACGACCGGCGTGGGCGCAGTGACCAACACGGCCAAGGTTCAGCCCGGCGATACGGTGGCGGTATTCGGGCTGGGCGGCATTGGCCTGAATGTCATTCAGGGCGCCCGGCTCGCCGGGGCCAGCGTGATTGCGGGCATCGACATCAATCCCGACCGCGAAGCATGGGGCCGCCAGTTCGGCATGACCGACTTCATCGACGGGCGGGGCAAAAGCCGCGAGGAGATGATTGCCGCGGTCGCCGCGCTGACCGATGGCGGCGCGGATTTCAGCTTTGATTGCACCGGCAACACCGATGTGATGCGCACCGCGCTGGAATGCTGCCACCGCGGCTGGGGCACCAGCATCATCATCGGCGTCGCCGAAGCGGGCAAGGAGATCGCCACCCGCCCGTTCCAGCTGGTCACCGGGCGCAACTGGCGCGGCACCGCGTTCGGCGGGGCCAAGGGCCGCACCGACGTGCCGCGCATCGTCGACATGTATATGGACGGCCAGATCGCCATCGACCCGATGATCACCCATGTCCTGACCCTGGACGACATCAACAAGGGGTTCGACCTGATGCACGCCGGGGAAAGCATCCGCAGCGTGGTGGTCTATTGACCCAGCATCGCTACATCCTGACCTTTAGCTGCGATGATGCGGTGGGCATTGTCGCGGCGGTGACCGGCCTGCTTGCGGCGCGCGACGGGTTCATCCTCGACAGCCAGCAATATGCCGATCTGGATTCGGGCCGGTTCTTCATGCGGGTGGAGTTTCGCGGCGCAGGCCCCGGATTCCCGGATGACTTGGCGGGGGTGCAGGCGATGTTTGCACCGGTCATTGCGCGCTTTGCCATGGCCGCGCGCATCGCCGATGCCGCCGTCAAGCCGCGCTTTGTGATCGCCGTGTCGCAGGGCAGCCACTGCCTCAACGACCTGCTCCACCGCTGGTCGACCGGCAATCTGGCGATCGACATTGCGGCGGTGGTGTCCAACCACAGCGCGCTGCGGCGGCTTACCGAATGGCATGGCCTGCCCTTTCACCATCTGCCGGTCGATGACGCGACGCGCGCCCAGCAAGAGGCCGCGATTGGCCAGATCTTGGCCGATGGCGCGGCGGACTATCTGGTGCTCGCCCGCTATATGCAGATTTTGTCCGCCGCCATGGCGGCGCGGCTGGCGGGGCGCTGCATCAACATCCACCACAGTTTTCTGCCGGGGTTCAAGGGGGCTAAACCCTATCACCGCGCGCATGAACGCGGGGTCAAGCTGATTGGCGCGACCGCCCATTTCGTCACGGGCGACCTCGACGAAGGGCCAATCATCGAACAGGCGGTCGAACGCGTCGACCACCGCGACAGCGTCGATGACCTCATCCGCCTGGGCCGCGATATCGAGGCGCGGGTGCTGGCCCGCGCGGTAGGCTGGGTGGCGGAGCAACGCGTGCTGATCGATGGCCGCAAAACAGTTGTGTTTCGCTGAACCATTCGCCAGACCCGTTTCGGTTCGCAACGGAAAAAAGGAGTCTCCCATGTTCAGCCATGTCATGCTGGGTGCCGACGATATTGACGCCGCCAAGGCCTTTTATGACGCCGCATTGGGCGCATTGGGCGCGCGGCCCGGCATTCTGGATCCCAAGGGCCGGGTCATGTATCTGCATGGCGGCGGCATTTTCATCGTCACCAAGCCGATTGACGGCAATCCGGCAAGCTGTGCCAACGGCGGCACCATCGGCTTTGCGGCGGCATCCCCGGCGGAGGCCGATGCCTTTCACGCCGCCGGGCTGGCGCATGGCGGCACCGCGATCGAGGATCCGCCGGGCGTCCGTTCGGGCACCGGCATGAACCTCTATCTCGCCTATCTGCGCGACCCGGCGGGGAACAAGATTTGCGCGATGCACCGGATGCCTGCCTGACCATGAGCGGGGCCCGGCGCGGCGAGGATGGGCTGCGCGCCGACCTCGCCGCGCTGGGCATATCCTTTACAGAGGTGGCGCACGGCCCATTGTTCACCGTGGCGGACAGCGCGGCGCTGCACGCCGCCATGCCCGGCGCGCACAGCAAGAATCTGTTCCTGAAGGATGCCGGGGGCAGCTATTGGCTGGTTACCGTGCCGGCCGAGGGGCGGGTTGACCTCAAATCCCTGCCCGCCGTCCTTGGCAGCAAGCGGCTGAGCTTTGGCAGCGCTGCCGCCATGGACGCCATCCTGGGCCTGGCCCCGGGATCGGTGACTCCGCTGGCGGCGATCAATGCCGCGCCGGGCAGCATCACCCTTGTCCTGGCCGAACCATTGGCCAGCGCGCCGCAGGTCAATGTCCATCCGCTGCGCAACACCGCCACCATCGGGCTTGCGGGCGCGGCCATCTTGCAATTGCTGCGCCATTGGGGCCATGCCCCGCGCATCGCCGCCATCCCGCTGCTGGAGCCTGCATGACCCTGGAAACCCTGTCGACGACGCGCAGCCATGGGGGAACGCAGGGCGTCTATCGCCACGCCAGCACCGCCACCGGCACCGCCATGACCTTTGCGGCTTTTGTGCCCGATCATGCGCCCGGCGCGCGCCTGCCGGTGCTATGGTATCTGTCGGGGCTGACCTGCACCCATGCCAATGTCATGGAAAAGGGCGAATATCGGGCCGCTTGCGCGCGGCACGGCATCATCTTCATCGCCCCGGACACCAGCCCGCGCGGCGACGATGTGCCCGATGATCCGGATGGCGCGTGGGATTTCGGGCTGGGCGCAGGATTTTATGTGGACGCAGTGCAGCCGCCCTGGGCCACCCATTATCAGATGCACCGCTATATCGCCGACGAGCTGCCCGCGCTGGTCGCGGCGCAATTCCCGGTCGACGCGGCGCGCCAGGGGATCAGCGGGCACAGCATGGGCGGCCACGGCGCGCTGACCATCGCGCTGCGCCATCCGGGGCGGTTTCGGTCGGTGAGCGCCTTTGCGCCCATTGTCTCGCCGCTGGCCTGCCCCTGGGGGGAAAAGGCGCTGGGCGGCTATCTAGGCACTGACCGCACGGCGTGGCGCGCGCATGATGCCTGCGCGCTGATCGCGGACGGGGCCCGGCTCGACGATCTGCTGGTCGACCAGGGCAGCGCCGACGCCTTTCTGGACAGCCAGCTTAAGACCTCTTTGCTGGAGGCCGCGTGCCGCGATGCGGGCATGGCGGCCACCATCCGGATGCAGCCGGGATATGATCACAGCTATTATTTCATCGCGACCTTCATGGCCGATCATATTGCCTGGCATGCCGCGCGGTTGGGCCCCGCCTGATGCGCCTGCTGGGCGCGGTGCTGGCGGGCGGCCAGGCGCGGCGCTTTGGCGGCGACAAGGCGCTGGCCGATGTGGGCGGCCAGACGATGATCGACGCAGTCATCGCCCGGCTGGTGCCGCAATGCACGACGGTGGTGGTTGTCGGCCGCGTCCACGCTGACTGGCCGGCGCTGGCGGACCGCCCGGCGGGCGGCGCGGGCCCACTGGCCGCGCTGGGTGCCGCGCTGCACCATGCCGCAGCGACCGGCTTTGACGCCGTGCTCAGCGCACCGTGCGACGTCCCTGATTTGCCGGATGATTTGGTGCAGCGGCTGGGGGAGGGTCCGGTGGTGGTGGCTGGCCAGCCAGTGGTGGGCCTGTGGCCAGCGCGCCTGGCCGCACCGCTCGATGCCTGGCTGGCGGCGGGCGAGCGGTCGGTGCGGGGCTTTGCAGCGGCGGTGGGCGCGCGCGCCATTGCCTTACCGCTGGCCAATATCAACAGCGCCGCCGACCTTGCCGCCTGGCGAACGGCTCATCCCGCCGGATCATCACCATCATCGACGGGCAGGGCGTCGTCCTTGTCCACCCAGCCGGGATAGAAGCTGGGTTCGCGCCGCGACCAGCCAGGGGCCGTTGCCGCGCCCTCGCTGATGGTCTGGAGCAGGTCGCGCCGCCGCGCCGGTTCGATATGCGGCAACGCCGCCGCCGCGCAAAAGGCCCCGGGCAGCCACGGCCGCGCCGCCGCCCCGATCAAGCGTTCATAGAGGAAGCGATAGCTGGAAAAGTGCGGCAGCTTGTCCTGCGCTAAATCAAAGGCCGACAGGGCGACGAGCGGGGCCATGAAGCCTTCGACCTTCGACAGGTCGGCGGTGGCGGGCACCCGGTCGCGCAACTCGGCAATGCGGTCATAATAGCGCGCCTGAACGCGGATCTTCACCTGTTCAATGCCATCGCGGGACCAGCGGGCTACGGCGGCCTCGCGGCGCGGTTCGGCGGGGGAAAAGGCAATGTCGAGCGAGCGGCGAATATAGCGCTGCGTCCCCGCCGGAAAGCCCGCAAATTCCTTGAGTTCAGCCAGGGCCATCCGCCCCCGGGCGAAATTCTGCTCTGCCATAATCGCGCGCAAACTCCTTCGCCAGCAGTGGTGCGATGCAGCAAAATTATCCAATGCCGCGCGCTTGGCAAGAGGGTTTCGGGCAAGAGGGTTTCGGGCAAGAGGGTTTCGGGCAAGAGGGTTTTGCCCCCTCGCTCAATCGCCCGGGCCAATGGCCTTGAGCGCGGCGGCCAGCGAGCCGGTCGCGCTGCCCCGGCGCGCGGGTTGGGGCTGGTCCGGATGCGGGGCCCAGCCGGTGAAATAGAGGAAGCGCAGCATTTCATCGGCGCGGCCATCGGCGGCGCGGGCGGCGGCAAAGCCCGCATCAAGTGCGGCCAGCTCGGCGCGGGTCAGGGGCGGCGGCGGGACGGCCATCTGGTTCGCGAGGCCGGCCGCGCGCAGATCGGCCACCAATGTGCGCCAGTCGCGGTAGCGCAGGGTCATCGCTTCCACATCCGCCACCGACAGCGCAAAACCTGCACGCTGCAGCAGGTTGCCAAAGGTCTTGAGATCAATTTGCGGGTGCAGCCGCGCCACCGCGCGCATCCCGTCCCCCACCAGCAGGCGGCGGAGCAGCGGCAGGCTGCCGTCGCCCACCAGCGCGCCCAGCAACAGGCCATCGGGCATCAGCGCGCGGCGCGCGGCGACCAGCGCACCGGGGACATCGTCAATCGCTTCCAGCCCGCCCGGCCAGACGATCAGGTCGTAGGTGCCCGGCGGCGCAGCCGCCGCATCGCCCAGCGACACCCGATCGGCATGGGCCGCCAGCGTCGTCACCAGCGGATGGATTGGCGAAGCGACGAGCAAGGCATGGGCAAAGCGCCGCGTTACCATCGCCAGCCGGTCGGCCAGCGATTCGGCCACCAGCGGGGCAAAGATATCGCCGCAGCCCCCGGGCTGCGGCGATGCGCGCGCCTGATGCCGGGCCAGTTGGGCCGCGCGGCGGCGCGGGGAGAAAAGGGCGGGGGGCGGGGTCGTCACCGGGGCCTTGTGCCGCCAAGCTGCGCTTGTCACAAGGGGCGGGCGATGGCCGACGCGTCCAACCCTGCCAATGCCTGGAAACGCCTGGCCGCGCCGCTGGCGGCGATGCTGCGCCCGCTGGTCGATTATGCGCTGCCGCCGCGCTGCGCGGGGTGCGGGGCCATTGTCGGCGGCGATCGGCAATTCTGCTTTTCCTGTTGGCAAAGCCTCGACTTTCTGGGTGGTCCGGCCTGCGCCCGATGTTCTGTGCCGATCACCGCGCTGGTGCCTGATCCGGCGCAGCAATGCGGGGCCTGCCTCGCCGATCCGCCGCCCTTTGACGGTGCGCCGGCTGCCCTTGCCTATGGCGCGGTCGCGCGGCGGGTGGCGCTGCGGCTGAAATATGGGCGGCGGCTGGGCCATGCGCGGTTGATGGCCGAACTGATGCGCCGCCCCTTGGCCGGGCTGCGCGGCGAGGCCCCGGTGCTGTTGCTGCCCGTGCCGCTGCACCGCTGGCGGCTGTGGACGCGCGGGTTCAATCAGGCGGGGCTGATCGCGCGCCATCTGGCGGTGCTTGCGGGGGTGGAGCAGGCCGATGACCTGCTGCTGCGCGCCCGCGCCACGCCGTCGCTGCGCGGACTAGGGCGCAAGGCCCGCGCCCGCGCGGTGCAGGGGGCCTTTGCGCTGGCCCCGGGGGCGCGGGACCAGCTGGCGGGCCGCCACGTCATCATGATCGACGATGTCCATGCCAGCGGCGCAACCTTGCGCGCCTGCGCCCGGCTGCTCGCCCGCAGCGGCGCGGCGCGGGTGTCGGCACTGACCTTTGCCCGGGTGGTGGCCGATCGCGGCGATATGGCGGAATTTGACTTTGCCGCCATCGATTCCGATATGGGGGTCGTGACAAGGATATGACGATGCCCCGGATCGACATTTACACCAAATTTCTGTGCCCCTATTGCGCGCGGGCCAAGGCGTTGCTCGCCCGCAAAAGCGTGGAGTTCAACGAGATTGACGTGACGATGGACAGCGCGGGGTTCGCCGCGATGGTGGACCGCGCGGGCGGACGGCGCACTGTGCCCCAAATTTTCATCAACGACACCCATGTGGGGGGCAGCGACGATCTGCACGCACTCGACGCGGCGGGCGGGCTTGATCCGTTGCTGGCCCGGACATGATCGTTTTTGATCTGGTCTGCACCTTTGGTCACCGGTTCGAGGCCTGGTTTAACAGCTCGGACGGTTATGCCGAGCAGCGCGCCCGCGGCCTGATCGGCTGCCCCGTTTGTCACGACACCGGCGTGGACAAGGCCGTGATGGCCCCGCGCGTCGCCGCCAAGGGCAATCAGCGCAGCAGCCCATCCGCGCCTGCCACCCCGGTGGCCGAACCAGCCGCCAGCGTCCCCATGACCATGGGCGGCGGGCCCAGCGGTGCGCCCGCCCCGGATGCAGCCGCGATGCGGGCGATGCTGGCGATGGTTGCCGCGCATCAGGCCGAAATGCTCCCCAAATCGCGGTGGGTGGGGCGCGATTTTGCCCCCGCCGCCCGCGCCATGCACGAAGGGCGCGCAGAAACCGAGCTGATCCATGGCAGCGTGTCGCCGGATGAAGCCGCCGCGCTGCATGCCGACGGCATCGCCGCCCTGCCCCTCCTCACCCCCTTTGTCCCGCCTGAGCAAGCGAATTGACGCTGGCGGGCGGGGCTGGCAAGGCTTGGCCCCAGGCGTGCCCGTAGCTCAGCAGGATAGAGCATCAGATTCCTAATCTGGGGGCCGGAGGTTCGAATCCTCTCGGGCACACCAGCTTTTCACGGCGTCGCGGGGTCAATCGATGCGCGACAGGCTGTCAATCCGGCAGTGCAGGTCATGGGTAAAGCGCACTCGGTCACCCGCCGCCAGCGTCGGGGTTGTTGCAGCCAAGGCGCCACCCATTCGGTAATAGGCCGCAAGCTCAAAGAAGGAGACGAGCAGGTCGCCGGGCCAGTCCGGGTCCGCCAAAATACGGCGCACAGTGGCATCGACGGTCAGCATCAGCGGCTCCCGGAGGCGGTTCGCCAGCAAGGCAGTTCGCCGAAAAGACGAAGGGCCGCCGTTGCGGGCGACCCTTCCATTGTCGTGGCCTGATGGCGGCGGTCAGCCGAGCACGCTGCCTTGGAAAGCGTCCATGCTCGATACGGCCGTCTCCGGCTTGGGACAATGAGACATTGGACCACCTCCTTTCGCTTGTTGAACTCAGGTCCTAGAATGCACGCCCCGCGCGCGACGTCAAGCCGCCAATTTGGCCGCCGTCCGCGCGACACGGGCGCCGAGGTAGCGGGCACCGTCAAGTTCGGTCGCGCTTGGCTGGCGGCTGCCGTCACCGCCCGCAATGGTGGTCGCGCCATAGGGGGCACCGCCAGTGACCTCGTCATTCCGCATCTGCCCCGCAAAGCCATAGTCGAGCCCGACGATGGTCATGCCAAAGTGCAGCAAATTGGTGAGGATGGAGAAGAGGGTCGTTTCCTGCCCGCCATGCTGGGTCGCGGTGCTGGTAAAGGCCGCGCCGACCTTGCCATGCAGCTCGCCCCGCGCCCACACCCCGCCTGCACGATCCCAAAAAGCCGCCATCTGGCTGGACATGCGGCCAAAGCGCGTGCCGGTGCCGACGATGATCGCGTCATAGTCCTTCAGCTCTTCGATGGTCGCAATGGGTGCGGCCTGGTCCAGCTTGAAATGGGCGGCGCGGGCGACATCGTCGGGCGCGGTTTCGGGAACGCGCTTGACGACGGCCTCTCCGCCCGCGTCGCGCACGCCTTCGGCAATCGCCTGCGCCATGGTTTCGATATGGCCATAGGAGGAATAATAGAGGATCAGCGTCTTGGTCATGTCTTGGTCCTTTCTGGATTAATTACCGTAGCCCTGAGCCTGTCGAAGGGCGTTTCACGGCCAGTCTCGACGGCGCAGTCCCGCGCCGCGTGCTTCGACAAGCTCAGCACTCCAGTGATGTCTTATCGGCTGTCGACCAGCACCAGTTCGGCGTCAGTCAGCGCTTCGACGCTGATCACCGCTTCTTCGCGGATGGCCGCGCCGTCGCGTTCGTTCAGCAGCACGCCATTGACGCGCACCTGGCCCCTTGCGGGGACCAGATAGGCGTGGCGGCCCGGCGCGAGCGTATAAGTGATGCTCTCGCCCGCTGTGACGGTGGCACCCGCCACCCGCGCGTCGGCGCGGATCGGCAGCGCATCGTCGCCCGCCATACCACTGGCCAGTGTGACAAAGGCACCCGACCGGTCGGCAGCGGGAAATTCGCGCTGGCCCCAGCCCGGGTCGCCGCCCGACCGATCGGGCAGGATCCAGATCTGGAACAGCGTGGTATCGGCATCCTCCAGATTAAACTCGCTGTGGGTGACGCCGGTGCCCGCGCTCATCACCTGGACATCGCCCGCCGCAGTGCGGCCCAGATTGCCCATGCTGTCGCGGTGGGTGATCGCGCCAGAGCGGACATAGGTGATGATTTCCATGTCGCGGTGCGGATGCGGCGGGAAACCGCTCTTTGCGGCAATCCGGTCGTCATTCCAGACGCGTAAACGCCCCCACCCCATGCGCGCGGGGTCATGATAGCCGGCGAAACTGAAATGATGGCGGGCGTCGAGCCAGCCGTGATCGGCATGGCCCAGGCTGGCAAAGGGTCGGACATCAATCATCGCATCATCCTGCATCGGCGGGGTTGAAAGGCCGCGATCATGCGCGGGTCCGCCGGAACAACGCCCAGATAGGCGCTGGCGCTGCCATCGATAATCGGTTAAATCAGACAAGATTATTTCCAAAACGAGCATAATCATGCCGCTTCCCGATTATGAAGGCTGGGCCATATTTGCCGCAGTCGCAGCGGCGGGCAGCTTTTCGGGCGCGGCCCGCGCGCTGGGCCTGCCCCCGGCGGCGGTGTCCAAGGGGATTGCGCGGCTGGAGGCCGGGCTGGATCTGGCGCTGTTCCACCGCACCACGCGCCGCGTCAGCCTGACCACCGCCGGTGCGCGGTTGTTGCCAGAGGCGGAGGCGATGGTGGCGGCCGCCGCCGCCGCGGTCGAAGCAGCGCGCGATGGGCGCGGTGCGCTGGCGGGTCCCATCCGGCTGACCGCGCCGATGAGCTTTGGCATCCGCGCGCTTGGCCCACCGCTCGCCGCCTTCGCCGCTCAGCATCCGGCCATCGCGCTGGATGTCATGCTGACCGACGAACAGTGCGACATTGTCGCAGCGGGCTTTGACCTGGCGCTGCGCATCGCCGCCATGCCCGACAGCGCCCTGTTGACGCGCACGGTGGCGCCCGTGCCGCTGCGGCTGGTCGCCAGTCCCGACTATATTGCCCGCCATGGGGCCCCGCGCCATCCGCTGCATCTGGGGGAGCACCGACTGATCGGCTATGGCCATGGCGGGCGGGTGCAACAGCTGCGCTTCACGCGCGGGCGCGAACAGGCGGCGGTGACCCCGGCGGGACCGCTGACCGCGAACAATGGCGATGTGATGGTGCCGATGCTGGTGGCGGGACAGGGGATCGCCGCGTTGCCGCAGTTCATCATCGCGCCCGAGCTGGCGGCGGGACAGCTGATCCCGCTCCTCGCCGAATGGCAGCTGCCCGCGCTGACGTTGCAGATTGTCACGCCGCCATCGCGCCGCCGCCCGGCGCGGGTCGACGCGCTGATTGCCCATCTGGCCGCCACGCTCAAGGCCGCCTGTGGGCAAGTGGAGGACAGCGCGACCGCCGTTTGACCAACTCCCGCGCCATGCCGGCCGAGCGCGCGCGACTCGCGGTGCAAGCTGACTTAATTCAAAATTAACCTTTTCCGTTCATTGCTTTCGTGGTTAATGGACTGGTGACCCAACCCGGGTTGCTGGGGAAATGGATCAGGGGGCTACCCAATGCGCGTATTGCTGATCGAGGATGAGCCAACGACGGCGAAGGCCATCGACACGATGCTGACGACCGAAGGCTTCAATGTCTATACGACAGACCTTGGCGAAGAGGGGCTCGATCTGGGCAAGCTCTATGATTATGACATCATCCTGCTCGATTTGAACCTGCCGGACATGCACGGCTATGACGTGCTCAAGAAATTGCGCACGGCCAAGGTGCAGACGCCGGTGTTGATCCTGTCGGGCATTTCCGAAATGGATTCAAAGGTGCGCTCCTTTGGCTTCGGTGCCGATGATTATGTCACCAAGCCCTTTCACCGCGACGAGCTGGTGGCGCGCATTCACGCCGTGGTCCGCCGGTCGAAGGGCCATAGCCAAAGCGTCATCAAGACCGGCAAGCTGGCCGTCAACCTCGACACGAAGACGGTCGAAGTGGACAGCGTGCGCGTTCACCTGACTGGCAAAGAATATCAGATGCTGGAACTGCTCAGCTTGCGCAAGGGCACCACGCTGACCAAGGAAATGTTCCTGAACCACCTGTATGGCGGCATGGACGAACCCGAACTCAAGATCATCGACGTGTTCATCTGCAAGCTGCGCAAGAAACTGGCGCTGGCCTGCGGCGGCGACAATTATATCGAAACGGTGTGGGGCCGCGGCTATGTGCTGCGCGACATCGACGAAAATGGCAACGAGGCGCGCCGCGTCGCCTGATCCCCGATAAGCTGGTCCAATGCAAAGAAGGGCGCGGGAGGAAACTTCCGCGCCCTTTTTGCTGTATTTCGGCTGCGTTTGGCCCGCCGCTGATCAAAGAGTCAGCGCAGCCAGTGATCGTCGACCGCTGAACCCTGGCCAAAGGGGGCACCGATGCTGCCCAGCGCCGGTCGCTTGGCCGGCGTCTGCGGGGGTCGCTGAATGGGAAAGGCCGATTGGTTGCCGCCCGGCAAATTGTTGCCATAGGCGGTGCGCAGGGCATCGAGCGCGATCGATTTGTCGGTTTCGATGCCGAATTGGCCCTCAAAGGTCCAGCGCACCGTGCCGACCAGCGGCAACAGGCCCGGCAGAGTGATCTGCACCCGTTCGCCCAGGTTGAGCTCATGCGGTGCCTTGCCGCCGATGCCCTGTTCGGACACGTTGCGCACGGTCGCGGTGAATTTGCCCAGCCGCCGCGTCAGCAATTCGGCCTTCAGCAGCCGCGATTGCCGCGAACGACGGCTGTCGCCGCGCTTTGCCGCACCTGTTGCTGCTTGTGGATCCACCATGGTCAACCTCCTGGAAGGCCTGTCCATAGCGCAAGTGTGTTAAAGGAAGTTTGCGCAGACGGGGCCGGACCATGCCGACCCCGCCCGTCTGGTGCGGCTAGAGCGTGATCAGCCCAGGCCAGAGAAGCGCACCGCCTCCACCCGGCCAAAGCGGACCTCGCAGCGGAAGCTGCCGCGGTCATAATAGCCGCCCCGGCCCCAACGGCCATTATAGCCATCGCGCACGACCACCCGTCCGCGCACGACATAGCCCGAACGGGTCCGGTCAATGTCGCGGATTTCGGTCACGTCGGTCCGGCCCCAGCGCCCGCTGCGATATTCGACATCGCGGACGCACTGGTTGACGGCCTGGCGCGCATTGCCATGGCGGCGATAATCATAGCCATAATAGCCATGGCCATAGCCGCCGCGATCATAACCATAGCGCCCGTCATAACGCCCATCATAGCGGCGGTCGTCCCAGCGGCGATCATTGTAGCGGTCATTGTCCGACAGGATGGCGGCCAGCCCGCCGATGATGACGGCGCCAGCGATAATCTCGCCCGCGCTGATCCCGTCGCGGTCATGGTGGCGGTCGCGCGCCAGCGCCGGGGTCGCGCTCAGCATCGCGCCAGTGGTGGCCGCGGCAACGGCGGCCTTCGTCAGGTTGGTGAAGGTTGCGGCCATATCAAGGGCTCCGTCCATGCATCCGGCCTGCACCCATTGCGGGCCGGTGATGGGGGATTAGCGATTCGCCCGTGACATGATGCTGAACCCGCTGGTTAGCTCTGGTTCAGCTTTACCAGCTGCCGAAACTGGCATCGGCGGGATCGGTGCGGTGGCGCGCCCGCACTGGCCGCCGCCAGCCAAAGCGCGGGCGGCGGACCAGCCACAGGCACGGCCATTCGTCGCCGCTGCGCGCCACCAGCCGGAACCCCTGCGCGGCATAGGCGGCGCAGACCGCCGCTTCCTGCGCCGCGATCAGCCCGGCGAGGATGATATGGCTGCCCGGGCGGGTGGCGGCGGCAAAATCGGGGGCCAGGGTGATGAGCGGCCCAGCCAGGATGTTGGCGATGAGCAGGTCAAAGGGCGCGCGGTGGCGGATGAGCGCATGATCCGTGCCGGGCGCGGCAATAGCGGTCACCTGCCCGCGCCCATGCCCCACCGCGATGCCGTTGATCCGCGCATTGGCGGCAAGCACCGCAACGCTGACCGGATCAATATCGCTGGCGAGCAGCGCCGCGCCGGGCCACAAATGCTGCGCGGCAAAGGCCAGCACCCCCGTCCCCGCACCGATATCGGCAATGGACCGAACCCGCCGCCCGCGCCTGGCCAGCGTATCGAGCATGGCGAGGCACCCCGCCGTCGTCGCATGCCCGCCGGTGCCGAACGCCAGCCCGGCATCGATGTGCAGCGCGCGCGTCCCTGGCGGCGGCGTGCCGCGATTGTCGGCGGTATGCACATAAAAGCGCCCTGCCTGCACCGGGGCAAGGCCCTGCTGGCTCATCGTCACCCAATCGGCGTCGGGCAGCGCGGTCAGCACCGCGTCGGCGCGCGCTGCGCTGGGCACCAGCGCCTGCACCAGCCGCACGACCGCCGCATCGGGGCGCCGGTCAAAATAGCAGTCAATCTGCCAGGCAGCAGCCGCTTCGTCGATTTCGCGGGTCACCAGCACCGGCGGGTCGGCCAGCGCCTCCAGCGGCGGCACATCCCCGGTCAGCCGCTCGGCCTCGTCCCGGGTGCAGGGCAGCGAGAGCAGCCAGCCGGCCATCAGCGCGGCGTCACGGCGGCTTCTTTCGCCAGCCGATCATCCAGCCGCCTGCGCATCTGATGCACCAGCCGCCGTCCGGCATCGCGGTCAATCAGCGGCTCGCGCCCCGCCAGACGTTCAAACATATTTGCAAAGCCCGGATGCGCGGTCACAAACAAATCGCCCGGAATGGATCGCACTCGCGCCAAGGTCGTCCGCAGCCGCGCCACCCGGTCGGGATGATCGGTAAAGCGATAATCATCGCGCGACACGGCGGTCAGACTGTCGAGGAAGGCAAGGCCGATGCAGCGCGTCCCTTCGCAGCTGCGCCAATGCCAGCTGGTGCCGCCGTCGGTATGGCCCGGTGTCGCGACAGCGGTGAGCGCGAGGGGGCCGACGCGCACCACATCACCATCGGCAATCACGCCGTCGACCGCGACCGGGATCATTGCATCGATGATGCCATATTGCGGGTCATCGCGGGCGACCTGGCCGCTTTCCACCACCGCCCGGGCTGGTTCGCGCACCAGCAGCCGGGCCCCGGTTGCGGCCTTCAGCGCGGCGAACCCGCCCATATGGTCGATATGTTCATGCGTCCCGACCAAAATGCGGATGTCACGCGGATCAAAGCCCAGCGCGCGAACATTGGCCAGAATGGACGGAACGGCGGCGTCAACCGCCCCGTCGATCAGGATATGCCCCTCTGGCCCCGTTACCAATAGGACGGTGATGCCGCAGGTGCCGACATAATAGCTGTTGCCAAACAGGCGCGCGGGCGGGGCAGGATCGGCCCAGCCGTCGCGCCCCGCGCAGGCCGCCGCCAGCGCGCGCTGCTGCGCCTGGGTGGCGGTGGGGGGAAAGGCCGTCGGCGGCGCTGCCCCCGAGGCAAGCGTCATCGCCGCGACCAGCGCCGCCGCCAGCTTAGCGAACATAGCTGGCCCCATTGGCGTCAAGCACCGCGCCGGTCATCGACGGCGGCGCGGCGAGCGCGCACCAGCGGGCCATTTCGCCAATCTCGTCGGGCGTGGCAACGCGGCCCAGGGGAATATCGGCCAGCAATTTGTCGCCGCCCCGGCTCGCCAGATAATCTTCGGCCATGCCGGTCATGGTAAAGCCGGGACAAATGGCAAAGGCGAGCAGGCCGTCGCGCGCATAACCGCGCGCAATCGTCTTGGTCATCGCCACCATGCCCGCCTTGGCCGCCGCATAATGCCAATGCGCCGGGCTGTCGCCGCGATGGGCGGCGCGGCTGGCGATATTGACGATGCGCCCGCCGCCGCCGGTGTCCAGCCGGTGGCGGACAAAGCGCCGCGACAGATCGGCAGCGGCGGTCAGGTTGATCTGAAGCGTGCGGTGCCAGTTCGCCAGCCAGTCGGCGTCTTCGGCGTCGATGGGATTGGCCTCAAACACCCCGGCATTGTTGATCAGCACATCGACCCGCCCATCGAGCGCCGCCAGCGCGCTGTCCCAGACCTGTGCCGGGACGTCTGGATCGGCGAAATCGCCGTCCTTGCTGGATAGCGCAATGACGCGGGCGCCACTGTCGTGCAAAGTGCTTGCAATCGCCGCACCAATTCCGCGCGACGCACCCGTGAGGAGAATATGGACCGTCATGCCCTGCGCTTAGCGGGGGGCAGCAAGCGGTGTAAAGGCAACCCGCAATTTCGTCGTCCTGAACCTGTTGAGCTTTTATCCCCTCTGCAACCATTAGTCGTCATTGCGAGCGCAGCGAAGCAATCCAGAGCGGTTTACGCAATACTGGATTGCTTCGCTGCGCTCGCAATGACGTCGGATTTATCGGTCTACGGATGCGAGCGGGCTATCGCGTTCAACA
>CAZKOW010000004.1:34774-269067 GCA_964554455.1 uncultured Sphingopyxis sp.
GCAATGACGTCGGATTTATCGGTCTACGGATGCGAGCGGGCTATCGCGTTCAACAGATGCGCGGTTTACGCCACCTTGCGGCTGAACTCGCTGGCGGCGGCCTCCAGCTTTTTCAGCCGGTCGCCCATCGCCCCAAATTCGCCGGCCAGGCTGGCGATTTCGCCCGCGACATGGCCGGTATCGCTGCGGATGGCGGCGATGGTCGAGGACATGCTGTCGGCGGCCAACGCGGTTTCATCGACGGCGGCGGTGATGCTGGTAACGGTTTGCGCCTGGGCATCCATGGCATCGCGGATGCGCTGCGCCGACAGCTGGACGTCGTTGATGGTCGCCTGAATCGACTGATTGGCGCTGACGGTGCCCCGCGTTGCTTGCTGGATCGCGGCAATCTTGCCCGCAATATCGTCGGTCGCGCGCGCCGTTTCATTGGCCAGGCTCTTCACCTCTTGCGCCACCACGGCAAAGCCGCGCCCGCTTTCGCCCGCGCGCGCGGCTTCAATCGTCGCGTTCAGCGCCAGCAAATTGGTTTGCCCGGCGATGTCGCGGATCAGGCCCAGGATCGACTCAATCGCCTCGGCATGGTGCGACAGCGCCTCGGACATGGCGACCGCTTCGCCCGCCTGATGCGAGGCGCGGGTGGCGACGTCGGCGGATGCCTCCACCTCGGCGCGCGCATCCTCGATCGCGCGGATCAGGCCCGCCGCGGTCGACGCTGCCTCACGCATTGCCATTGCCGATTGTTCGGACGCAGCGGCAACCTCCGCCGTTTTGGCAATCATGCCCTGGGCGGCTTCATCGGCGCTGAGCGTCTGCCCCTCCACCCGGGCGCGCACGCCTTCGGTTTCCTGAACCAGCGCGGCGATGGACCGGTCAAAATCCTCGGCCAGCGCGCGGCGGTTCTTTTCCTCTGCGGCGCGCTCCATCTGCTGCCAATAGGCCGCCATGATGTCGGTTTCAAACATGGCCAGCCGGGTGACGGTGTGGCCCAGTTCGGCCAGCGTCGCGGCGTCGCCCGCATATTTTTCGGTGACAAAGCGCATCACCACTTCGTGCCCGGCAAGCAGACAGGTCTGCACATCGGCAATCGCGACGCCGACGCGCGCCACCATATGCGCATTCTGGCAGCAGGAGGTGACCCACCCCTGTTGATCAGCGGCGGCATAGCGCGACTGGATATACCGTGTGCTGCCGTCGATATAGGCGTCGAGCAGGCTATCCTCCACGCGGCGCGGAATGCCGGGCAATTGGTTATAGGTTTGCCAAAAGGCGAGCGAGGCTTCGCGTTCGCGCCCGGCAATCGCTTCGTGAATCCGCCGTGCGCGCGCCGCCAGCTGGCCATCGCGGTCAAACAGCTGGATGCGATCGTCGATCCGCACCGGCGTGATCGGCAGGGTTTCCAGCGGGCTCAAATCACTTGCAGTCATGGCACATCCATTGGTTCGCAAAAGACACAGAAGGCCGTTCTGGCCGAAACTGGTTAACAAGCTGTTAGGCATGATCCGCTCGCGCAGCAGCAATCCTGCCCCCACATCAGGGAACCAAAAAGGATGCGCGCAATTATGTTTCAAATGATGCTATGGCAGTGGCACAGTGCCCCTGGCCGGGCGCGCGCGGCGGGCGATGGGGCCCCTGGCATGATGCACGATGGAGACGATGATGCGGATCGGTTGCCCAAAGGAAATCAAGAATCACGAATATCGCGTCGGATTGACCCCTGAAAGCGCGCGCGAGCTGGTGGCGCATGGGCATGAGGTGATGGTGGAAAGCGGCGCGGGCGGCGGCATTGGCGCAAGCGATGATCTCTATCGCGCGGCAGGCGCGGTCATTGTCGACACGGCGCAACAGATTTTTGCCGACGCCGAAATGGTGGTGAAGGTCAAGGAACCGCAAGCGGGCGAACGCGCCATGCTGCGCCCGGGCCAGATTCTCTACACCTACCTTCATCTCGCGCCCGATCCCGACCAGACGCGCGATCTGGTCGCAAGCGGCGCGGTGTGCATCGCCTATGAAACCGTCACCGCAGCCGCAGGCGGCCTGCCGCTGCTCAAACCGATGAGCCAGGTCGCCGGGCGCATGTCGATTCAGGCCGGGGCGACCGCGCTGGAAAAGGCGCATGGCGGGCGCGGCGTGCTGCTGGGCGGCGTTCCCGGCGTGGCCCCCGGTAAAGTGTGCATCATCGGCGGCGGGGTTGTTGGCTTTAACGCGGCGCAGATGGCGGCGGGCGTCGGGGCCGATGTCACCATTCTTGACCGCGACCCCGACGTGCTGGAACGCGTCGGCACTTTTTTCGAGGCCCGCGCCAAGACGCGCTTTTCCAACAAGGCGAACCTGGCCGAGTGCGTGGCAGAGGCCGATCTGGTCATTGGCGCCGTGCTCATCCCCGGTGCCGAAGCGCCCAAATTGGTTACCCGCGCCATGCTGGGCACGATGCGGCCCGGCGCGGTGCTGGTCGATGTCGCGATTGACCAGGGCGGCTGTTTTGAAACCAGCCATGCAACGACGCACGCCGATCCGACCTATGTCGTCGATGGCATTGTCCATTATGCGGTCGCCAATATGCCGGGCGCGGTGGCGCGGACGAGCACCTATGCGCTCAACAATGTCACCCTGCCCCACGCGCTGCGTATCGCCGACCTGGGGTGGAAGGCCGCGCTGACCCGCGACCCGCACCTCGCGGCGGGCCTGAATGTGTGCGACGGCAAAATCACCTATCAGGCGGTGGCGGACGCGATGGGCAGCGCCTATGTTCCGGTGGACCAGGTGCTGGGGTAACAGGGAGCGCGCTGCGCCAAGGCCTGCCACAGCCATGCGTCATGCTGAACATGTTTCAGCGTGACGGCAGAATGATTTTGCTGACGAAAGAGCCAGAAGACTATGACCGACCCCACCCCCCAGGACGACGATGTTCCCGAAAATGAAGTGATGCGCGAAACGCGGCGCGCGAAGGAACAGGCGAAAAAGGCGGAGGCCGCCGAACGGGCGGAGACCGACAAGCCCAAGATCGGCTGGAAAACCGGCGTCGGCATCGGCGTTGGCTCTGCCGCGCTGCTGGCGGCGCTGCTATATGCAAACCGCAAGAAGGATTGAAGGTTCGCCCCTTCCTCTTGCTGCAACAGCGTCTATCCAGATGCATGAACGGGCCGGAACCTGCGCCCCGGCCCGTTTGATGGTTGCGCCTTAAAACTCGCCGGCGACCCCGATCCGTGCGGCGATGCTCTTGCCGCCCGCATAGGATATCCCGCCCGCAATCGCGACCGGGTTTTCAAAGTTCAGCCGCGCGGCCATCGACAGGGCGACGGCCTGTTCCCCGCGATACACCGACGCGTTCAGGCTATAGCTGACCTTGCCGACCTCTGACGGCATGGGCGCTGCGACGAGCGCGATTGCCGCCGCCGAACCGCGCCGCGCATCCCGGCGGTCGCGATCGGTGATCGTGAACAGCTCGTTGATCTGCGCTGTGTGCCGCGACGTCAGCGTCTGAAGCGAGGTAATGGCCGCCGACGTGGTCGCCTCGAGCGCCGACAAGCGGGTATTCTGGGTGTTGTTGATCGTCTGGATCACCGCAATCTGGTTATCCTGAAACGCATTTTGGGCCTGCGCCGCAGCGGCAGCGGCGGCGGCATTGTTGGCGGTGGTTTGCGCCGCTGCTGCGGCGGCGGCACCGCCGTTCGCCGTTGCCAGGGCGGTGTTGGCGGTGGTCTGGGCGGTTGCGGCATTGGCGAGCGCGGTGTTGGCGGTGCCCTGCGCCGCCGCAGCCTCGGTGCGCGCGGTATTGGCGGTCGCCTGCGCCGCCGCAGCATTGGCAAGCGCGGTATTGGCCGTGCTTTGGGCCGCTGCGGCATTGGTGACGGCCGTATTCGCCGTGGTCTGTGCCGTTGCCGCATTGGCAAGCGCGGTGTTGGCAGTGCCCTGCGCTGTCGCAGCCGCCGCCACCCCGCTGTTCGCCGTTGCCAGCGCCGTATTGGCGGTCGTCTGCGCCGCGTTGGCGGTTGCCTGCGCATTGGCGGCATTGGTGAGCGCAGTGTTGGCCGTGGTCTGGACGCCGAACAATTGCCCGCCATTGACCGCATCGGTGCTGCCCGCCGCGACCGTGCCGGCAGCGACATGGACGATCCGCCGCTCGCCGCCGACAAAGCCGACCGAGACGGTGTTGGCGACATTGGCAACCGAGCCAAAGCCCAGCGCGACCGCATTGTCGGCCAACGCCTGCGCACCATTGCCCAGGGCGACCGCGCCGACCCCGTTGGCAATATTGTTGGTGCCGACGGCCACAGCGCCATTGCCCGTGGCCGTATTGACGTTGCCAAGCGCAACGGCGCCGTCACCATTGGCCGTGTTATTGGCCCCGACCGCCACCGCCCCGGTTCCCGTCGCGGTGTTGGGATCGCCGATGGCCACCGCGCCATTGCCCGTGGCCGTCTGGCCAAGGCCGATCGCGACCGCCGATCCGCCCAGCGCCTGGGCGTTGGTGCCGATGGCGACGGCATTGGCCGTGTTCGCGGTGGTGGTGCCGGAACCGATTACGACGGCACCGGCCTGAGTCGCGGTCCTGCCGTTGCCGATGGCAATCGCGTCAGCCGCCGTCACCTGCGTGTTCTGGCCAAGCGCGGTGCCGCCTTCGCCAGAAACCTCGCTGTTCGCGCCGATGGCGGTGCCGCCAATGGCATTGGTCTCCGCGCGCCCACCGACCGCTGTCTGGTTGCCGCCCGCGTTGACGGGATCGCCCGCCGCATTGATGTTGAAGCCGGTCCCTGCCCGCGCGGTGGTGCCGATGGCGACATTGTTTGCGCCAACCGCAGCCGCGTTCGCACCGATCACCGTGCTTGAATTGACGCCAGTTGGCGTGGGATTGGCTGTCCCGCCAAAGCGCGCAATGGCATTGTTGCCAATCGCCACCGCATTGTCGACGCCCAGGGCATTATGGCCGATGGCGGTCGAGGCAAAGATCGGGTTGGTCGTGCTCGGCCCCTGCGCAATCGCGCCGAAACCGATGGCAATGCCGCCGGCCTGTGACACCTGCGTCTGGCTGCCCAGCGCGGTGCCGCGTTCGCCGCTGATTTCGCTATTGGCACCGATGGCGGTCGCATCATTCTGATTGGCTTCGGCGCGCCCGCCGACAACGGTGATATTGTTGCCTGCGTTCACCTGGGAGCCGGGGGAATTGATGGTGAAGCCCGTCCCTGCGCGCGCCGTGGTGCCGATGGCAACGGTATTGGCACCAATCGCCACAGCATAGGCGCCGACACCCACGGCCGAATTGGCCCCGACATTGGGCGGGGTCGCCGTGCCCCCGAACCGGGCGACGGTCTGGTTGCCGATGGCAACGGCGTTATCGACGGCCACGGCGGCATTGCCGACGGCGACCGAGGCAAAGATTGGGTTGGTCGTGCTCGGCCCGCTGGCTTGCGCTCCCGTGCCGATGGCGACACCGCCAGCCTGATTGGCGACGGTGTTCTTGCCGCAGGCCAGGGCATCGGTTCCGGTCGACGATGCGCCGCTATCTGCATCCGCAGCATTATTGCCCGCATCGGTGCCGTTCAGGTCGCATCGTTCCTGCGCGCTGGCTGGGCTGGCCATGAACAGCATCGCCGCCGCCACCGAAACCGACGCGGTTGTCAGATAGAATTTGGTCTTCATCGTCAATCTCCCTCTTTCCAATGCGAAACCATGTGCGTCCGGGGTGGTCCTTATGGTCCAAAGCCTAAATCGGCTGGCGCGCGTGGCGGGCCAGCGGATGCCGCATGTGCGTCCGGCCATGGTGTCAGGAAAAAAGGGGCCGAAGCCTGTTGCCCCGGCCCCCCCAGGTTCCCAACAAGCCCCCGGGTCGCTCCGGAGCCGATCGGATGAGACAACAGCCCCTGTGTCGCGCGCCCGGCGCGGCAAGACACTACCCGAACGGGTAGCAAGTCCACTTTTTCAGCTTATTTCAGCGTGGGGCGCGCTGGTCCCAGCCGACGGGGGCCTCGCGCAGCAGCGCGATGAGCTCGGTCTGGTTCGACATGCGGGTTTTGGCGTAAATGCTTTTCAGCAGATATTTGCCCGCCTCCAGCGACACGCCGCGCGATTGGGAATATCCGCGCACGCCCGACCCTTCGAGCAGGAAACCGGCCAGCCGGGCCTCGGCAGGGGTCAGGTCGAACCCGCTTTGCAGCACCGCAACCGACGCATCGTCAATGTCCAGCCGCTGCCCGCCGACGATCATCAGCGCCGCGCCGCTGGCCTGCGCGGCAAGCCGCTCGCTTTGCGCGGCGCTGACGGTCAGCGCTTGCAGGATGAATTTCTGCCCCCGCTGGCCGGTGGCGGTGAAAGTAATTGACCGATCGGGGTCCAGTCCGGCGGCCATTGCCGCCAATTTGCGCGCGGTCGCCGGATTGTCGGCCTTCACATGCCCGTTGACGACCGTAAAGCCATCGCCGCGCCCCAGCATGCGGTCGGCCTTGCTGTTCGCCAGCAACAGCTCCAGCTTGGGGCCAAGCGCCATCACGCAATAGGGGGATGCGTCCATGATATGCACCGCAGCGGCGGTGCGCAGGTCGGCCTCGCCCAAGCGGCGGCTGATCCGCGCCGCGCGTTGAAAATGGGGGACCATGCGGACAACCGCCTCGCGCAGATCGCCGGGGTCGGTATCGGGCGGGCCAGGGCAGACGATGCCCATATGATCGGCCTTGTGCCGGTCAAGCGAGCCGATCAGCGCGACCTCCAGCCCCCATGGCTGCGCATAATGGCGGCAAAAGGCGGTTTCGCGAAACGCCTCGCGCTGGATCAGGTCATCGCTGTGCACCACCCGGCCCACCGCTATCTCATGGCCCAGCCGCGACCATTCATTCCGGCCCGCGAAATAGTCGAGATAGCCCGACCGCGCCATATCGTTGACGCCCGCCGCGCCGATGAAGCGGCCCGATGGCGGATCCAGCCGTTCCCACAGGACCATCGCCACTTCCCATTCGCGCGGCCCGAACAGGTTGATGAGCGAGGTGAGCGCGATGTCCCACTGCGCCGGTTCCAGCGCAGCGTCGTAAATTTGCCCCACGACACGATCATATTTCCCCAGATCGAGCATGGCCGAAACCTTAGGAGTGAGGCCGCAAAAGTAAAGGATTTTGGACAATTTTGGCGATCGGAGGGAATAGGCCCACCCCGATCCTGTCATTGCGAGCGGAGCGAAGCAATCCAGAGCGATTTACGCCACGCTGGATTGCTTCGCTCCGCTCGCAATGACGGCGTTCAAGACTGGGTGCTTGCGCCCCCTTGGCATAGCTGCGCGCGCAATGTTACGCAGCGCGAAACCACCAGGGGCAATCCATTGACCGACGCGCGCCGCAACGAACTTTATTATGGCGACAATCTGGACGTGCTGCGCCGAAAGGTTGGCACCGAGACGGTCGATCTTTGCTACATCGACCCGCCGTTCAATTCCAAACGCAATTATTTCCAGATTTACAACAATCAGGGCAGCGAGGATCGCGCGCAGGCGCAGGCCTTTGTCGATACGTGGAATTGGGGGGACGAGGCGAGCGACGGCCTGGACTATATCCTCGACATCGAACGACTGGCCCCCCGGGCGGGCGAGACGCGCTGGACCGAACAGACGGTGGAGCTGATCCGGGGGCTGGACAAGGTGCTGGGGCGCGGCTCGCTCCTCGCCTACCTTGTCCACATGACGCTGCGCATCGTCGAGATTCACCGTGTGCTGAAACCCACCGGCAGCTTCTACCTCCACTGCGACCCGACCGCCTCGCACTATCTCAAGCTGGTGCTGGATGCCGTGTTTTGCGGGCAGGGTGGGGATTTTTTGAATGAAATTGTATGGAGGCGCTACAGTCGGCCGAAGGGTTCGCAGTTCGAGGCGAAGCGCTACGGAAACTCTACGGATATCATCTTTTTCTACACAAAGTCAGAAAGATACGTTTTCGACGATAAGACAATCCGACCCGTTCTGACGCCTGCGCAGCTGAAGAAGATGTATCCGAACGAGGACGAAAAGGGGCGCTATTCGAGCGGGCCATTAGTCCGTTCGGACACGATGGGACCGCGACCAAATCTAGTTTACGAATACAAGGGTTTTACCCCGCCAGCTTATGGTTGGCGGATGACGAAGGAGAAGATTGAGGCCCTCGACGCAGCTGGCGACATGTACTGGACCGCTAACGGCATACCTCGCCGCAAAGTTCGACCGGGCGAAGATCATGGCGCAGTCATCGACAATCTGTGGACTGATATTGAGGCTATCGGCTCGCAAGCTGAAGAACGTCTCGGCTACCCCACTCAAAAACCCGAAGCCCTGCTCGAACGCATCATCAAGGCGTCGTCCAACGAAGGCGATACGGTGCTCGATGCCTATTGCGGGTGCGGCACCACGGTGGCGGTGGCGCAGCGGCTGGGGCGGCGGTGGATTGGCATCGACATCACCTATCAATCCATCGCGCTGATCCTGAAACGGCTGGAGGATCGCTACCCCGACGAATGGCCGCAGATCGAGGCCAATATCCTGCTCGACGGCGTGCCCCGCGACCTGGAAAGCGCCACGGCGCTGGCCAACCGCCGCGACGACAAGACGCGCAAGGAATTTGAGAAGTGGGCGGTGCTCACTTTCTCGAAGAACCAGGCGCGGATTAACGAGAAAAAGGGGGCCGATGGAGGCGTAGATGGCATCGTGTATTTTATGGCCGCGTCTATGGCCGACGATACTGGCGCGGGCGACCGGCGTCACGGCAAAGCCATATTTCAAGTCAAATCTCGCCCAGGCACTCGCGCAGACCTCGCTACGCTGAATTCTGATCGACAGCGAGAAAACGCTGACATTGGATACCTAATTTGCACTAGCCTTCCGACTAAACCTATGCGGGATGAAATCATGGCGGCAGGCAAATACAAGCATCCGGTCATGAACCGCGAGGATGACCGGTTGCAGGTCATCACCGTCGCCGAACTGTTTCAGGGCAAACGGCTCGACCTGCCCATGGCGCGCACCGACGCGGTCAAATCCGCGGCGGCCAAGGGGGACGCGGACCGGCAGCAGAGTTTGCTTTAACGCCCCTGCACGGCGGCTTCCAGCACGTGGCGGATAAACCGTTGATAGGACATGCCGCTTTTCGCTGCCTTTTCCTTGACCGCGTCAAGCAGCTGTTCCGGAAAGCGCATGTTCACTTGCCGCGACTTCTTTGCAAATTCAAAACTGTGCGGTTGAAAGGCGCTCAGGTCGTAGTGCGACAGGTCGGCACTGTCGACGAAGCGTTCGGCTTCATCGTCCGTGGTCAGTTTGGGCAGCGGCTTGTTCATATTGGTCGATTTCCTTGCGGTGCATATAGCGGGCACTGATGGGCCGGATCATCTGGCCATCCGGACCGGAACGGACGGTGAAAGCAACAAAAATTGGTCGCGGCCCGGTGCCACTGCCAATCGCCAAGAAACGCGTCTCACGGTCCGAATGCGCCAAATCGGGTGCCAGCTTGTGCGGATGAGCAAACACCGCTTCGATCTCGGGCAAGCTGACCCCATGCTTCTGGCATTTCGCGCAATTGGCTTCATCCCAGTCGAATCCAACGATTGACCCGCGTTCCATTGGTCAATGTATAGCGAATTATCTATACAGATGTCAAGATTTCTGCGCCTGTCGGGGTTACGCGCCAACGTCGCCCCCCCCCTGCAAATTCCGCTTTATCGGTGACGCTTGCCAAACTTTGGCCCGCCATTGATGGCATTTCACTGCCGCCCACGCCTTGACGCTGCATCGCACCAAGTGCATGGCGGCGCGGCATTCAACCGGGCCTTAGGGGCCGGACTTTAAGGGCCGAATTTGAAAGGATTGGGCATCATGGCATCGGGCAGGCCGATTTCGCCGCATTTGCAGGTTTATAAATGGGGGCCGCACATGCTGGTTTCCATCCTTCACCGTGTGTCGGGCGACGGGCTGGCCATTGTCGGATCGCTGTTGTTCCTGTGGTGGCTGGGCGCGATTGCGGGGGGCGAGGCGAGCTATCGCGCGTTCCTGGACATTGTGTGGCAGGCCGCCCCGCCGCCGATGCCAGAGGCGGCGGCGGGCACGCCCCCTGTCCCGGTTGCCGCCGAACGCGGCCTGTCCGTCACCAACTGGATCGGGCGCGCCGTGCTGATCGGCCTGACCTGGGCCTTTTTTCAGCATCTGTTTTCGGGCCTGCGCCATTTCGTGCTGGATACCGGCGCGGGGTATGAGCTGAAATCGAACAAGCTGTGGTCAACCATCGTCGTGGTTGGTGCGTTGTTCGCCACGGCGGCGGTGTGGCTCGGCATCTTTGCCCGGGCATTATAGGGGATGGATCGGATGGACGGTGGCACATCGCTGGGCCGCGTGCGCGGATTGGGTTCGGCCAAACATGGATCGCAGCATTGGTTGGTGCAGCGGCTGACCGCGCTGGGCAATGTCGTGCTGGGCAGCTGGCTGTTTGTCTCGCTGATGCTGAACAGCCTGACGAGCTATAGCGCGGTGCGCGGCTGGGTCGCCGACCCCATGGTGGCGTTGCCGCTGATGCTGTTTATCGTCTGTGTGTTCATTCACCTGAAACACGGGCTTCAGGTGTTGATCGAGGATTATGTCGCGGGCGACGCGGCGCGGCTGACCGCGCTGGTGGCGCTCAACTTCTTTGTGTTCGCAGGCGCGGGCTTTGGCCTGTTCGCGATCCTGCGCGTGGCTTTGGCAGGGACAGCGGGCGCATGACAGCGGCTTACAAGATTATCGACCATGTCTATGACACGGTGGTCGTCGGCGCGGGCGGATCGGGGCTGCGCGCCACCATGGGCAGCGCCGAGGCGGGGCTGAAAACCGCCTGCATCACCAAAGTTTTCCCCACCCGCAGCCACACCGTTGCGGCGCAGGGCGGCATCGCCGCCAGCCTGGGCAACAATTCGCCCGACCATTGGTCGTGGCATATGTATGACACGGTGAAGGGCAGCGACTGGCTGGGCGATCAGGACGCCATCGAGTATCTGGTGCGCGAGGCCCCGGCGGCGGTGTATGAGCTGGAGCATGCGGGCGTGCCCTTTTCGCGCAACCCCGACGGCACCATCTATCAGCGGCCCTTTGGCGGGCATATGCAGAATATGGGCGCAGGTCCGCCGGTCCAGCGCACCGCCGCCGCCGCCGACCGTACCGGCCACGCCATCCTCCACGCGCTCTATCAACAGAGCCTGAAATATGCCGCCGACTTCTTTATCGAATATTTCGCGCTCGACCTCATCATGGTCGATGGCGAATGCCGGGGCGTCATCGCGCTGTGCATGGAGGATGGCAGCATCCACCGCTTCCGCAGCCAGGCGGTCGTGCTCGCCACCGGCGGCTATGGCCGCGCCTATTACACCGCGACCAGCGCGCACACCTGCACCGGTGACGGCGGCGGCATGGTGCTGCGCGCCGGGCTGCCGCTCCAGGACATGGAGTTCGTCCAGTTCCACCCGACCGGCATTTACGGCGCGGGCGTGCTGATTACCGAAGGCGCGCGCGGCGAGGGCGGGTATCTCACCAACAGCGAAGGCGAGCGGTTCATGGAACGCTATGCCCCGTCGGCGAAGGATCTGGCGTCGCGCGACGTGGTGTCACGCTCCATGGCGCTGGAAATGCGCGAAGGGCGCGGGGTTGGCCCGAACAAGGACCATATCTACCTCCACCTGGACCATATTGATGCCAAGGTGCTGGCCGAACGCCTGCCCGGCATCACCGAAAGCGGCAAGATTTTCGCGGGCGTCGACCTGACGCGCCAGCCGCTGCCCGTCTGCCCCACCGTCCATTACAATATGGGCGGCATCCCCTGTAACTATTGGGGCGAAGTGGTGACCATCAAGGATGGCGATCCCGAAACCATCGTCCCCGGCCTGTTCGCGGTGGGCGAGGCGGCGTGCGTGTCGGTGCATGGCGCGAACCGGCTGGGCTCCAACAGCCTGATTGACCTGGTCGTCTTTGGCCGCGCGACGGGCCACCGGCTGAAAGAATTGCTGAAACCCAATGCGGCGCAGCCTGCGCTACCCGCCGACAGCGCCGATTTCGCGCTGGGACGGCTGGACCATTTCCGCCACGCGGCGGGCGGCTCCCCCACCGCCGAGGTGCGCACCGACATGCAACGCACGATGCAGGCGCACTGCGCCGTGTTCCGCGACACCGCGCTCTTGGAGGAGGGCAAGACCAAACTTGCCGCCACCTATGCGCGGATGCAGGACATTGGGGTCAAGGACCGCAGCCTGATTTGGAACACCGACCTTGTTGAAACGCTGGAGCTCGACAATCTGATTTCCCAGGCGACGGTGACGATGCACGGCGCGGCCAACCGCAAGGAAAGCCGCGGCGCCCACGCCCACGAAGACTTCCCCGACCGCGACGACAAAAACTGGATGAAACACACGGCCGCCTGGTTCACCGGCTGGGGCGGCAAGGGCGGCGACGTGACCATCGATTACCGCCCGGTGCACGAATATACGCTGTCGGATGACATTGCCTATATTGAACCGAAGGCGCGGGTTTATTGAACCGCCCCTGACCGTCTATCACGACGGCGCGTGCCCGCTGTGCCAGCGGGAAATTGCGGTGATGCGGCGGCTGGATCGGCGCGGGCGGATTGCGTTTGTTGATGTGGCGGACCCGGGCAATGCGGGGCTGTGCCCGCTTGATCCCGCCGAGCTGCTGGCGCGTTTCCATGCCCTGGAGAATGGCCGGATAGTGTCCGGCGCGGCGGCCTTTGCCGCAATGTGGCGCGCGGTGCCGCTGTTGTGGCCGCTGGGGCAGGCGGCGCGGTTGCCGCCCGTGCTGTGGTTGCTGGAGCGGGCCTATCGTGGCTTTTTGCGCATCCGGCCGCGCTTGCAGCGGTGGCTGCGATAGCGCGGGGGTGCCGCGCCGTCAGTTCTGGAAGATGGGCGGCGGCGGGGGTGGCGGCGGTTCGGGCAGGTCAATCCAGTCGAACCAGCCCGCTGCCGCCGAAAAGGGTTCATCGGCTTCCTTGCGCAGCACGAACAATTGCATGCAGGCGATGGTGAAAAAGATGACGGCGACCGTCCACACGATCCAGGTTTTGATCCGCACCCAGCGCGCTTCGGCCTCTACCTTGCGGCGGCGCGCGGCATGGTCGACGCCCAGATCAGCCTCGAATTCCGCAGTGAGCCGGGCACGGCGCGAGCGGGCGGCGGCACTGGTGCCGTCGCTTTGATACCCGCCTTGCTGAACCTGCCTTGCCATCACGCTATCCACTGCCGGGCGGATATAGTCCGCCGCGATGGGGTTTAGCAGTGGCCGTTCAAGAAAAGGTTAATCGGTCAAACCAGCACCACCAGCTTGCCGACGGCGCTGCGGTCCGCCAATTTGGCAATCGCCGCCCCGCCGCGTTCCAGCGGGAAGGTTTCCGATACCCGCGGCTTGATCTTGCCTGCGGCATAGAGGTCGAACAGTTCGGCGATATTGGCGCGGTTGCGGTCTGGTTCGCGCATGGTGAATGCGCCCCAAAAGACGCCGCACACGTCGCAGCTTTTGAGCAAGGTGAGGTTGAGCGGCAGCCGCGCAATGCCCGCCGGAAAGCCGACCACCAGAAAGCGGCCCTCCCACGCGATGGCGCGCACGGCGGGCTCGCTATAATCCCCCCCCACCGTGTCATAGATGATGTCAAAACCATGCGGACCCGCAGCGGCCTTGAACGCCTCTGCCAGCGCCTTTGACTGATCCTTGTCGAACGGAGCGTGGCCATAGATGACGACATCATCAGCCCCGGCGTCGCGGGCGATGGCAGCCTTTGCCTCGCTCGACACGCCCGCGACCACGCGCCCGCCCCAGGCCTTGGCAATTTCGATGGCCGAAATGCCGATGCCGCCTGCGCCGCCCAGAACGAGCACCGTGTCGCCCGCCTTCATGCGCCCGCGATCCTTGAGCGCGTGGCTGGAGGTGCCATAGGTCATCAGGATCGACGCGCCATGCTCAAACGGCATTGTGTCGGGCATTTTGTAGAGATTGTGGGCCGACACCGCGATTTTTTCGGCCAGCCCGCCATTGCCGCATCCCGCCATCACCCGGTCGCCCACGGCAAAGCCGGTCACGCCTTCGCCCACGCTATCCACAACCCCCGCCACCTCGCCGCCCGGCGCAAAGGGGCGTTCGGGACGAAATTGATATTTGTCGACAATCATCAGCGTGTCGGGGAAATTGATGGAACAGGCCTTGACCGCAATTACGACCTGTCCCGGCCCCGCCACCGGATCAGGCAGTTCGCCCAGCGTCAGCGTTTCAGGGCCGCCAGTGGCGGTGGACAGCAAGGCCTTCATCATAGCTCCTTTGGTCAAATATCCTGTCGTCCTGACCTTGTTTCAGGACAGAGCGCGAATGTCACCTGTTATCCTGACCCAGCTTCAGCTTGGTGCAAAGGGCGTTTCAGCCCATGGCGGGGACCAGCCAGGGGCGCGCGGCGGCATCCCTCGCCTCAAACGCGGTGATCGCCGCCTCGCTTTCCAGGGTGATGCCGATTTCATCCAGCCCGCCCAGCAGGCAATGTTTGCGAAATGGGTCGATGTCAAAGGTGAAGCGATCCTGAAACGGCGTCGTCACCACCTGATTGTCGAGGTCGATATGGATGGGGTCGGCCATATCCGGATTGTCGCGCACGATGGCAAGCAGCCGGTCGACCGCAGCTTGCGGCAAGACCACGGTGAGCAGGCCGTTCTTGAACGCATTGCCGGAAAAAATGTCGGAAAAGCTGGGCGCAATCACCGCGCGCACACCCATGTCGGCGAGCGCCCAGGCGGCGTGCTCGCGGCTCGACCCGCACCCGAAATTGTCACCGGCAATCAGGATGGGCGCGCCCGCATGGGGGCCGCTGTCAAACATATTGTCCGGGTCCGCCCGCAGCGCCTCAAACGCCCCCTTGCCGAGCCCCGAACGGCTGATGGTCTTGAGCCAGCGCGCCGGGATGATGACATCGGTATCGACATTTTTGAGGCCAAAGGGATAGGCCCTGCCGGTGATGGTGGAAACGGGGGTCATCTATTGTCCTTCTGCCAGCCAGTCTTCGCAGCGCAGGCCATCGACGCGGGTGAATTCTCTGAGGTTGTTCGTGACGATCGTCAGCCCGAGGCTGCGCGCATGGCCCGCAATAAGCACATCATAAGCGCCAATCATCTGCCCTGCTTTCGCCAGCGCCGCGTGAATGTCGCCCGAGTGGTTTGCAGCCAGATCATCGAAATCCAAAAGGTCCAGCCGGGAAACCAGCTGCTCCGTCAGATCACGCTGATAAGCGGGCCGCCGCGACCGTTCGGCCCCGTGGAGCAATTCGTGCAGCGTGATTGCAGAGATGCAAAGTCCCGTTGCGTGGGCGTTGAACTTGCCCAAAACTCCGCTGTCGGGGTTACGCATGACATGAATGCAAATGTTGGTATCCAGCATATAGCGCAGCATTAACCGTCAAGGCCCCAATCCCGCTGCTGCGCTGGTGGCTGATCCCGGTCAGGAAAGTCCGGGTTTGCTGGGCGATCAAAAAAATCATCCCACAGCGCATCGATGGGCGTGAGGATGATCGACTTGCCGACCTTGCGAATCACGACGCGATCAAGGCCATCCGGGAAGTTAAAATCCTTGGGCAGCCGGACGGCTTGGCTGCGATTGGATTTGAAGATGGCGGCGTGTTTCATGGGCTGAAGCTAGGTCGAGTGCTGGGATATGTCAATGGGATATGCCATCAAATTGCTCCACTGGCTTGCGGTAGCCATAGGGGCTTGTCCCATCCCAGTTGGCCCCGTCGGGAAACCGGCGTTCAATACCGTGCAACTGGGCATGGCTGAACAGGCGCATATTCACACCCATCGTTTCATTACCCAGATGCGGGCGCAGAACCCAATGCGTCGTTGCGCCGCACGCCAGGCAGCTGTGTGCGTCCACGGCAGGCAGCGCTCGATCACTGCGTTGAACTGTTGCAGTGTTTCCTGTCACCTGGACGTCGGCAGGATTGAAGTAACCCCACCACGCGTTCATCGGCGCGCAAAAACTGCAATTACAATCATTCACAAAGTCAGGCTTGTGTTTCAGGGTGATCGTCACCGCACCGCAATTGCATGTTCCCGTCACCCCGCCAACTCCCGCACATCCGCCAACCGCCCGGTGACCGCCGCCGCCGCCGCCATCGCGGGCGAGACCAGATGCGTGCGTGCGCCTGGTCCCTGGCGGCCCATGAAATTGCGGTTGCTCGTGCTGGCGCAGCGTTCGCCCGGCGGGACCTTGTCGGGGTTCATGCCCAGGCAGGCGGAGCAGCCGGGTTCGCGCCATTCCAGCCCGGCGTCGATGAAGATGCGGTCCAGCCCCTCGGCTTCGGCCTGCGCCTTTACCAGGCCGCTACCCGGCACGACGATGCCCCAGCGGATGTTGGCGGCCTTTTTGCGCCCTTTCAGCACGGCGGCGGCGGCGCGCAAATCTTCGATGCGGCTGTTGGTGCAGCTGCCGATGAAGATATTCTGCACCTCCACCGCGGTCATCGGGGTGCCCGGGGTCAGGCCCATATAGGCGAGCGACTTGGCCGCCGCCTCCTGCTTTGACGGATCGGCAAAGCTGGATGGGTCGGGCACGCTTGCGGTGATCGGCACCACATCTTCGGGGCTGGTGCCCCAGGTGACGCTGGGCGCGATAGCGGTAGCGTCAATCTCCACCACCTTGTCGAACCGCGCATCCGGATCGCTGGCCAGGGTACGCCACCAGGCGACTGCCGCGTCCCAGTCGGCCCCCTTGGGGGCCATCGGGCGGCCTTGCAGATAGGCAAAGGTCTGCTCATCCGGCGCAATCAGCCCGGCGCGCGCGCCATGTTCGATGGCCATGTTGCTGACCGTCAGCCGGCCTTCGATCGACAGGGCGCGGATCGCGCTGCCGCTATATTCGATAACATAGCCGCTGCCCCCCGCTGCGCCCAGCACGCCGGTAATATGGAGCACAATATCCTTGGCCGAAACGCCCAAGCCGACGCTGCCCTCGACCCGCACCGCCATGGTTCGTGACCGTTTGAGCTGAAGCGTCTGCGTGGCGAGCACATGCTCCACCTCGCTGGTGCCGATACCGAACGCCAGCGCGCCCAGCCCGCCGTGGCAGGCGGTGTGGCTGTCGCCGCACACAATGGTGGTGCCAGGCAGCGAAAAGCCCTGCTCGGGACCCACCACATGGACAATCCCCTGTTCGCGGTCGGCATCGCCGATGTAGCGAATGCCATAGGCCGGGGCATTGGCCTCCAGCGCGGCCAGCTGCGCCGCGCTTTCGGGATCGGCAATGGGAATGCGCGCGCCCGCCGCATCGCGCCGCGCTGTGGTGGGCAGATTATGGTCGGGCACCGCCAGCGTCAGGTCCGGGCGACGCACCGTCCGCCCCGCCGCGCGCAGTCCTTCAAAGGCCTGCGGGCTGGTCACTTCATGCACCAGATGCCGGTCGATGAAGAGGATGGCGGTGCCATCGGCGCGCTGCTCAACAACATGCGCGTCCCAGATTTTCTCATAAAGGGTGCGGGGCCGGGTCATGAAGCCGCGATAGGCCGGGCGCGGCGGATTTGGCAAGCAAGCTTCGTGCTGCGGCTTACTGGAAACTGTAACCTTTCTGCCCTATGTTCGTCCCATGGATACGCTCTCGCTCCGCTTCCCGATCAAGATTTTGCCCGATGACATTGATTTCATGGGGCATGTCAACAACAGCCGTTACTTGAACTGGGTGCAGGATGCGGTGCTGGCGCACTGGCGCGGCCTGGCCCCGCCCGATGCGGTGGCGCAGCGCGCGTGGGTCGCGCTGAAGCATGAAATATCCTATCGCAAGCCCGCCTTCCTCGATGACGATGTCGTCGCCAATGTGGTGCTGGAAAGCATCCAGGGGGCCCGCGCCTTTTACAATACGGTCATCCAGCGCGGCGAAGAAGTGCTGGCAGAGGTTAAATCCAGCTGGTGCTGCATCGACGCCACCACGCTGCGCCCCGCGCGAATCGGGGCCGATATTTCAGCCTACTTCTTTCCGAAGGCAGGCTGACACGCTATATCGCGCGCATGTCGCTGTTATCGATCATCGCTACCATCTTCGCCACCATCGTCGCGATGGAGCTGGTGGCTTGGTCAAGCCACAAATATATCATGCATGGCTTTGGCTGGGCGTGGCACCGCGACCATCATGAACCGCACGACAAGATGTTCGAAAAGAATGACCTGTTCGGCGTCGTCGGCGCAGCCATGAGCATTTCGATGTTCATGTGGGGCAGCCCGCTGGTCGCGGGGGCGTCGGCGTGGGAGCCCGCGACATGGATCGGCGTCGGCATCCTTGGCTATGGCATCATCTATACGCTGGTCCACGACGGGCTCGTTCATCAACGCTATTTCCGCTATGTGCCCAAGCGCGGCTATGCGAAGCGGCTGGTGCAGGCGCACAAATTGCACCATGCGACCATCGGCAAAGAGGGCGGGGTCAGCTTTGGCTTTATCTTTGCCCGCGATCCCGCACGCCTCAAGGCTGAGCTGCGCCAGCAGCGCGAAGCCGGGGTGGCGGTGCTGCGCGATGCGGTGGCCGACTGACGCGACGGGGGTAGCATCGCTGCGCCACTTGTGCTTATGGCGCGGGCGAATCTTCCACCCGCACCGGACGCGAAAGGCGCTGCTCCCCCCATGAACATCCACGAATATCAGGCCAAGGAATTGCTGGCGACATTCGGCGTTGCCGTGCCCAAGGGCATTGCCGCGATGAGCGTGAACGAGGCGGTGGCCGCAGCCAAGGCGCTGCCCGGGCCGCTCTATGTCGTCAAATCACAGATTCACGCGGGCGGGCGCGGCAAGGGCAAATTCAAGGAATTGGGCCCCGATGCCAAGGGCGGTGTCCGGCTGGCCAAGAGCATTGCCGAGGTCGAAGCGCATGCCACCGACATGCTGGGCAACACGCTGGTGACCATTCAAACTGGCGAAGCGGGCAAGCAGGTCAACCGGCTGTACATCACCGACGGCGCCGACATTAAGCAGGAATTCTACCTCGCCCTGCTCGTCGACCGCGCGTCGAGCCGGATTGCGGTGGTCGCGTCAACCGAAGGCGGGATGGACATTGAAACGGTCGCGCACGACACGCCCGACCGGATTCACACCATCACCATCGACCCCGCCACTGGCCTGATGCCGCATCATGGCCGCAGCGTCGCCGCCGCGCTTGGGCTAACCGGCGATCTGGCGAAACAGTGCGCCAAGGTGCTGGCTGGCCTCTACGCGGCCTTTCTGGGCACCGATGCCGAACAGATTGAAATCAACCCGCTCGCCGTATGCGAGGGGGCAAAGGGCGATGAGCTGCTGGTACTGGATGCCAAGGTCGCGTTCGACGGCAATGCCATGTTCCGGCACGCCGACCTGGCAGAGCTGCGCGACCTGACCGAGGAAGACCCGGCCGAGGTGGAGGCGAGCGAATATGACCTCGCCTACATCAAGCTCGACGGCAATATCGGCTGCATGGTGAACGGTGCGGGCCTGGCCATGGCGACGATGGACATCATCAAGCTGAACGGCGAATTCCCCGCCAATTTCCTCGATGTCGGCGGCGGCGCGAGCAAGGAAAAGGTCACGGCGGCGTTCAAGATCATCCTGAAGGACCCGGCGGTGAAGGGCATCCTCGTCAACATCTTTGGCGGGATCATGAAGTGCGATATCATTGCCGAGGGGATTGTCGCGGCGGCCAAGGAGGTTAATCTGTCGGTCCCGCTGGTGGTGCGCCTTGAGGGCACCAATGTCGAGCAGGGCAAGCATATCCTGGCGAACAGCGGCCTGCCGATCATTGCGGCAAACGACCTGGGTGATGCGGCGCAGAAGATTGTGGCAGAAGTCCGCGCGGTGGCGTGATTGACCCTAGTTTTTCGTCATGCTGAACTTGTTTCAGCATCCTTGGCGCGACGTTGAAGCACTGCTCCATGGACCCTGAAACAAGTTCAGGGTGACAGTTGCAATTCTGGCGGAGCATTCGCCGCAGCGGACCTTGCCGGCTGGACGCCGGTTGACGTTTACGTAAACGCCAATTATGGCGCAGTGCAGCAAATTGAGATGGAGCTGACGCGATGAAAATCCTCGTGCCCGTGAAGCGAGTGCTCGATTACAACGTCAAACCGCGGGTCAAGGCCGACGGCACGGGCGTTGACCTGGCCAATGTCAAAATGTCCATGAACCCCTTTGACGAAATCGGCGTCGAAGAGGCGATTCGCCTGAAGGAAAAGGGCGTGGCGACCGAGATTGTCGCCGTTTCCATTGGCCCGGCCAAGGCACAGGAAACGCTGCGCACGGCGCTTGCCATGGGTGCGGACCGCGCCATTTTGGTGCAGCTTGACGACGGTGTCGACGCCGAACCGCTCGCCATTGCCAAGATTTTGAAGGGCATTTGCGACGCCGAAGGCCCCGGCCTGGTGATTCTGGGCAAACAAGCCATCGATGGCGACAATAATCAGACCGGCCAGATGCTGGGTGCGCTGACCGGTTGGCCGCAGGGCACCTTTGCCAGCGCCGTCGCGGTCGATGGCGGCCATGTTGCCGTGACCCGCGAAGTCGACGGTGGGCTGGAAACGGTGAAGCTGACCCTGCCGGCCATCGTCACCACCGACCTGCGCCTCAACGAGCCGCGCTATGCGTCGCTTCCCAATATCATGAAGGCCAAGTCAAAGCCGCTCGCGGTTCAGTCGCCCGCCGATTATGGCGTCGACGTCACGCCGCGGGTCAAGACGGTCAAGGTTTCCGAACCGCCCGTGCGCTCGGCAGGCATCAAGGTTGCCGACGTCGACACGCTGGTTGAAAAACTGAAAGCCATGGGCGTCGGGGCTTGAACCAACCATCCCAATTCCGTTCGTGTCGAGCGAAGTCGAGACACCCATCGGGATTGCGCCATGCCGCAGGGCATCTCGACTTCGCTCGATGCGAACGGGAAGGAACAAAGGGAAGTAGTTTATGAAAACGCTGGTCTGGGTCGAACATGATGGCGCGTCGGTGAAGGACGCGACGCTTTCTGCCGTCACTGCCGCTGCCAAGCTGGGCGACGTGCATCTGCTGGTCGCCGGTGCGGGCGTCGGCGCGGTCGCCAGCGCCGCCGCAGCCATCGCAGGCGTGGCCAAGGTGCATGTCGCCGACAACGCCGCCTTTGCCCATAATCTGCCTGAAAATATCGCGCCGGTGGTGGCGGATCTGATGGCGCATCATGATGCGTTCGTTGCGCCCGCCACGACGACCGGCAAGAATATCGCCCCGCGCGTCGCTGCATTGCTCGACGTCATGCAGATTTCGGAAATCCTGTCGGTGGAAGGACCCAAAAGCTTCACTCGCCCCATTTACGCGGGCAATGCCATCGCGACGGTGGAATCGACGGATGCGAAACTGGTCATCACGGTGCGCGGCACTGCCTTTGAAAAGGCCGGGGCGACCGGCGGCAGCGCCGCCATCGAGGCGGTTGGCGCAGGCGGCGACGCGGGCGTTTCCAGCTTTGTTGGTGCGGAAATCGCCAAATCCGAACGCCCCGAACTGACCAGTGCCAAGATCATCGTGTCGGGTGGCCGCGCATTGGGGTCGAGCGAAAAATATCAAGAGGTCATCGTGCCGCTCGCCGACAAGCTGGGCGCCGCCCTGGGCGCTTCGCGCGCGGCGGTCGATGCGGGCTATGTCCCCAATGATTATCAGGTCGGCCAGACCGGCAAGATCGTCGCCCCCGAAGTTTATTTTGCCATCGGCATTTCGGGTGCGATCCAGCATTTGGCGGGCATGAAGGACAGCAAGACCATCGTCGCCATCAACAAGGACGAAGATGCGCCCATTTTCCAGGTCGCCGACCTGGGTCTGGTGGGCGATCTGTTCAATGTGGTGCCCGATTTGACGGCCAAGCTGTAATCGGCGGCAGCGGGCATGTCGTCGGACATCCCCCGCACTGGCGCAGGCGAAACGCCGTTCAGCGCGGGCGGACGCCGGTCCGCTAGCGACCAGGGCGCGCCGGACGCTGCGGGCCCCGCCATTGACCTCACCCGCGAGACGGTGGACCGCCCGGTGACGCTGGCGGCGGTGGCGCGCGACGCGCGGCTCGATCGCCGCTTTCTGCTCCTCATCACCCTGTCTGCGGCGATTGCCACGCTGGGGCTGCTCCAAAACTCTGCCGCCGTGGTGATTGGCGCCATGCTGGTCTCGCCGCTGCTGGGCCCCATCATGGGCGTGGGCTTTGGCCTCGCCACGCTGGAGGCCAATTTGATCAAGCGGTCGCTGCTCACGCTGGCCGCTGGCGTGGTGCTGGCCATTGCCACCGCCATGCTGATCATCTGGCTGTCGCCCATTGCCGATGTCACCGACGAACTGCGCGCGCGGACCCAGCCGACCTTGCTCGACCTGGGCGTCGCCGTGGTCGGGGGGATTGCGGGCGTTTATGCCATCATGCGCAAATTGTCCGGCGTCATGGTTGGGGTCGCCATCGCCACCGCGCTGGTGCCGCCGCTATCGACCGTGGCCTTTGGAATAGTGACCTTTCGCGCGGATTTTGCCACGGGCGCGGGCCTGTTGTTTCTGACCAACACTTTGGCGATCGCCTTTGCGGCGACGGCGGTCGCGCGGCTCAACCATTTCGGCCCGTCGCTCACCCCGCAGCACACGGCCTATCAGGTTGCCGGCATTTTGACGGTCATCGGCGTGCTGGCCATTCCGCTGGCGCTGTCGCTCAACACAACAATATCGCGGCGGAGGTGCGCGCGCGGTCGGTGGTCAATGTCCAGCTGCGCGGCATATTGGGCGACGGCGACCGCGTCGACACGCTGACCGTCCGGAACGAAGGCGACCGGCTGGCCGTGGACGGCGTGGTGATCGTTGACCGCTTCACCCCCGACCTTGGCGCGCGGCTGGCGGCGGGGATGCAGCGACAGCTGGGCCGCACGGCGCAGGTCAATATCGTCCAGCTGCGCCAGCAGACCAATGCGGGCGTGCAGCTGGAAGAGCGGTTGCAAAGCCGCATCGCCGCGCTGGAAAACCGCGATGACCGCATTGCCGCCATCACGCGCGAATTGATGACCGGCGGCCTGATCGCGCGCGAGGCCATTTTAATCGATGGCCAGGCTCGCCGCGTCCTCGTGCTGCGCGACCGCGCAGCCGAAGGGGACCAGGTCGCCGCCGCGCTCGACCGCATCGTCACGGCGGTGCAGGCCGCCCACAGCGACTGGTTGATCCAGAGCGGGGTTGCAGATGCCGATGATGAACCGGCCGCAGCCAATGCCAACGGCGCAGCTGGCGCCGACCCAGCTGTCGCCGACACCCAGCCCTGATCCCCTCACAGCCCCTTGGCGTAAATCCGGTAAACTTTGTTCACCGTGCCGCCCACGGCTTCGCCTACGCTGCGCATCGGGCCGTTGCTGGCGAGGACCCAGCCAAATTCGCCGCGCGTCGCGCCATAATGGGCCACAGCCTCGCGGCGGATATATTCGATCATCATGAAGGCCAGCTGGCTGGCCATGCGCGTTGATTGCAAATCCTTGACCACGCCCATCAGCGGCACGCGCATCGTCCGCACCTTGGGCCGTCGCAGCCACCACAGCAGGCGCGCCCAATTGAAGGGGAAGAGCGATCCGCCAAAATCCTTCAGCTTTTCGTTCAAGTCGGGGATGGTCATCATGAAGGCGACGGGTCGATCCTCCACCTCGGCGATCATGATCAAATCTTCAAACACAATGGGTTTGAGCTTTTTGCCGGCATAGGCGACTTCGGCATCGGTGAAGGGGACAAAGCCCCAATTGTCGCTCCATGCGTCGTTCAATAAGCCAAGGATCAGCGCGGCTTCGGCATCGAAACGGCTTTTGTCGACGCGGCGGATGCGGATTTTTCCACTCTTTTCGCCCATGGCGACGATGCGGTTGGTCAGTTCGGGAAAGCCCGCGTCAATCCGCAAGGCATAGGTGAACAAATCCTGTTCCCCGCGATAGCCCACCGCTTCGACCCAGGCTTCATAGGCCGCGCTGTTATGCCCCATCATCACGGTTGGCGGATGGTCGTGCCCTGCGACCAGCAGGCCGGGTTCATCCCACATGGCAAAGCTGACCGGCCCCAGCGCGCGGTGCATCCCATTGCTGCGCAGCCAGTTTTCGGCCGACGCCAAAAGCTGCGCCACCACCTCGCCATCCTCTGCCTCCAGAAAGCCCCAGAAGCCCGTTCCCGGGCCCATGCCCTGTTCGGCGGGTTGTGCCAGCGCCAGCCGGTCGACGTGCGCCGAAATGCGGCCCACCGTCCGTTCGCCGCGCCGCGCCAGAAACAGCTGCGCCTGGGCATGGGCGAACCAGGGATTTTTCTTTGGATTCAGCAGCGCAAAGACTTCGCCCATCAACGGCGGCACCCAATTGGGGTCGCCGCGGTTCAACCGAAAGGCAAGCTCAACAAATTCCCGGATGTCGGCGCGGGTTGCGACCGGCACGATGGTGATGGGATGATGCATGGGCGTTCCAGGGACAGGTTCAACAGGCTGCCGCTGGCGTTAGACCCTGTTCTGTCCGGATGGAAGCATCCTGATTGCGCCCGCAATGGGCCGGGAGCGCGCGGCGTTGCCATCATCCTGCCCCAATATTGGGGTTAAGCAGCCGCCATGTTCATGACCAGCCTTTCCCGCGCGGTCCCCGCCGATGGGGCGGGTGCCACCGCCAGCCTGCCCAAATCCGCCATCAAGGACGATATGGCGATGATTCGGGCGGCATCGGAATTGACGCGTGACCTCGTCGCGCCGAACCCGCGCATCTATTACGCCGACTTTCTGGGTTCGGCCTTGCTGGCCTATGTGGGCATTGCCGTGGCGATCGTGGCGCAGCCGCTGGGGCTGGCGCTGGCCGGGGCACTGCTGGGCGTGTTGGCGCTCTATCGCGCGGGCAGCTTCATCCATGAAATCACCCATATCCGCCAGGGGGCGGTGCCCCATTTCCGTTTGCTGTGGAATCTGCTGGTCGGCATCCCGATGCTGGCCCCCAGTTTCATGTATGAAGGCATCCACAGCCTGCACCACAACCGCACCAAATATGGCACGGTGGAGGACCCGGAATATCTGCCCCTCGCGCTCATGAAGCCGTGGACGGTGCCGCTGTTCGTGGTGCTGGCCGCCTTTGCACCGCTGGCGCTTATCATCCGCTATGGCGTGCTGACGCCGCTGTCGCTGGTCGTGCCGCCGCTGCGCCGCTTTGTCGTCGCGCGCTATTCGGGACTGGTCATCAACCCGCTGTTCCGCCGCAAGCCGCCCGAGGGCGAGCTGCGCCGCAATTGGCATTTGCAAGAGGCGGGGGCCAGCCTGTGGGCGATGGCGCTGATCGCCCTGACCGCGACCAATATGCTGCCGCTGCGCGCCGTCGCCATTTTCCTGGGGATTGTTTCGGCCAGCCTGGTGCTCAACCAGATCCGCACGCTGGTGGCGCATTTGTGGGAAAATGATGGATCGGTGCTGACCGTCACGGCGCAGTTTCTGGACAGCGTCAATGTGCCGCCGCCCGGCATGCTGCCCGAAATCTGGGCGCCAGTGGGGCTGCGCTATCATGCCATCCACCATCTGCTGCCCGGGGTGCCCTATCACAATCTGGGCGAGGCGCACCGCCGCCTGACCGCCGCGCTGGCCCCCGATTCGCAATATCACCGGGCGAACCGGCGCGGGTTGCCGCGCCTGATTGCGTCGCTGATGGCGGGCGCGGGGCGCTAATCGCGGCCATCGCGCAGCGCGCCAAGCAGCTTGTCGCAAAGCCAGTCGGCATCTGACCCGGCAAAGCTGTGGCTGGCGCTGTCGAGCCGCCAGCAAGTCACCTGGCCGTCACCGCCTGACCGATCCCAATGGTCGCCAAAGGCCTGCGCCGTGCGGTCGCGCGTGGCGAGGACCAGGGTCACTGGCTGCGGCGCGGCGCGGATGGCGGCGCATAGCCGCTGGCCCAGCGAATCGGGCGCAGCGGGCGGCGCAGGCCGCACCAGCCGGGCAAGGCCGCCGACCAGCTTGCGCAGGTCAACCTCGCCCCGCACCAGCCGGATCAGGCTGGCCGGATCGCGCAGGCGCGCCAGATAGCGCGCGCGGATCGCGCTGGCGGGCGGAAGCTGCGGAGCGGCGGCGGGGTCGGCATCCCCCGTCCCTGCGTCCGCGATGGTCCAGGGATTGGCCAGCAACAGCGCGTCAACATCCAGTGGCTGATGGAGCGCCAGTGCCGCCGCCGCATCGCAATTGCCAAAGGCGACGACGCGAGTCATTCCCGGGCACGCGGCACGAAAGGCGGCGATGGCGGCAGCAATATCGTCGCGGCTGGACAGATATCCGCCATTGTCCCCCTCGCTGTCGCCAATGCCGCGCCGGTCGAAGCGCAGCACCGGGTGGCCCGCCGCCGCCAGCGCCGCCGCCAGCAGCGCCATGCCGCGATGCGCGCCGCAGCGCACTTCATTGCCCCCCGACACGATGAGCAGCCCCACCGCACCGTCGGCGCGGTCGAGCGTGGCGGCCAGCATGGCCCCTTGGCAGGCAAAGGTCAGCGGTTCGCGCATTGGCCCACCCAATTGGCAATATCGGCGGCCATGGCCGATGCCATGGCGCTGTCCTCCCCCGGCTCCGCGCGCAGCCACAGCGGCGACCCCGCAATGGCCGCATCCCCGCTGCCCAACGTCACGCGGCGCAGCGGCACGACATTGGCGGGTTCGGCGGCCTGCAGCTGCGCCAGCATCGCGGGCGACAGCCGGTTGCCCGCCAGTTCGAGCGGCGCGGCGGCCCCAGCGGCCAGCAATTGGTCCATGCTGCTGTCCAACCCGCTTTCGCGGTCACTGGCGATCCGGCTGCGCAGCATCGGGCGCAGCAGGCTTGCGCCGCTGACCTCTGCCAGGCGCCACCAGCCGATGGGGCCGGGCACCGCGTCAAGCAGCGCCCCGCCGCGCACGCTGGCGATGACGGTTGGCCCCGCATGGTCGGCCACTGCCGCCCCCAGCGCCGCACGCCAACGGTCAAGATCAACCGCGACCAGCGGGACCAGGCTGTCATTCTGACCCGGCAAGTCGGGGAGCAGGCTGGCAATCCCCTGCGCGGCGAGCGCCCGCATGGTCAGCACGATGGTGCGGCGGGTGCGGTTCGCCTCTTCAAACAGCGGCGGCACGAACAGCACGGCGGGCGATCCCCCCACCGGCCCGATGCGCAAGACAGCCTCGCCGCTGGTCATGGGACGCGGTCAGCCGACCAGCTTGGCGCGGCAAAAGCCCAGCAGGCTGCCAAAGGTCGCAAACAGGTCGCCGTCCACGTCATCATCGTCGATGATGATGCCCAACCGGTCCTCTATTTCGGTGAGGACAATGCCCACCGCCATCGAATCAAATTCGGGCAGCGCGCCGAACAGCTCGCTATCTTCGGTCAGCCCCGCCGCCCGTTCGGCGCCCAGCCCCAGCACATCGGCCATGATGCTGCGCAAAATGTCTTCGGTCCGGTCCATTGATATCATTTCCCTTTTTGGTTGCGCCAGCGCGTCAGCATGGCGTTCAATGCCCGCGGCCATGCGGCGGGGCGCGACGGATTAAAAGCCTCGATCCGCCACAATTTGCTGTGCCGGTTCATCCAGTCGGGCTTGTAGCGATCATTGCCCGTGCCGAAATCCACGCGCCGTACCCGGTCGCTGGCGATAACATGGCGGAACAGCGCGGCGGTCAGCAAGGTGCCCGGCGATGCTTTGACACTGTCTTCGACATGCGCGAGTTTGTGGATGAAGGCACAGCCATTTTCGACCGTCCAGAATTGCGCCGCAACCGGCGCGCCATCGATGGTCGCCAGGCCCAGTCGGATGCGGCCCGCGCGGCCTTCATCCTCGGCAAAGGCGCGCAGCAGCGTCGGATTGCCCTCTTCCGGTTTCCAGCTGGCCGCATAAATGGCCTCATAGGCGGCCCAGATATCCGGATCGCAGCGCGTGACGATGTCGATGGCAACTAGGCCCTTTTTGCCCTTGCGCGCGACGGTGCTGCGCAGCGCGCCGGGGCGGCCTTCCCACCAGCTTGCATGGTCCAGCCCGTCAAGGTCGAGCCAATGGCTGTCGCCGCCGGGGTGGGCATCCACCCACCAGCCCGCCGCCCGCAACGCCCGGCAGACCAGCGCGTGCGAGCCGTCCACCTCTGGCACCGGATAGAGCGACAGGCGCGCGGCGCGCGCGCGCAGGCCCGCAAACAGGTCAGTCAGCGCCATCGCCTGCGCATCAGGCGCGCGCCCACCCACAAATTGCGGACGGTGCACAAAACTATACCAATTGGCGAGGCTGATCAGCTGGCCGGGGCGGTGGACAACCAGCGGCAGCCAGGCACCGCAGCCCGCCGCCGCGCCCTGGGCATCGACGCGCGCCTGCCCGGGAAAATGCATGGCCGCCAGCCGGTCGAACCAGGCCGGACGGTCAAAGGGCCCCGCCGCGCCCAGCGGCAAGGGCACCGGGCCTGCGGCCGCAAAAGCGTTAGCCTGATCTTCACCGTTCCATCGCATAGCTGGCGTCGCTAGCACAGGACTCCTAACAGCCGATGACCACGCCCTATTCTCCGCCATCGCTGCCGCTCGACCATCTGACCTTGATGGGACAGGGTGACGCGCCTGCGCTGCTGCTGGCGGATGCTGCGCTCGACTATGCCGGGCTGGAAGCGGCGGTTGGGCGGCTGGCGGCCTGGCTGGCCGATCAATGCCCGGGCCCCGGTGCGCGGGTGGCCAGCTGGACCGCAAAGAACCGCCTGGCCTGTCTGCTGCCGCTGGCGGCGGCGCGCGCCGGGCTGGTGCATGTGCCCATCAACCCCCTGCTGAAAGCGCCGCAAGCCGACCATATTCTGGCCGATTCGGGGGCCTGCCTGTTGCTGACCAATGCCGCGCGCGCCGCCGGGCTGGCGGGCGGTGATTATGTAACGGTTGACCTGGCCGAGGCCGATGCGCGCGCCGATGACCACCCCGCCGCGCTGGCACCATCGGCCTGGCCCGCCGCGCACCTGGCCGCCATCCTGTATACGAGCGGATCGACCGGGCGGCCCAAGGGCGTGATGCTGAGCCACGCCAACATGATGCTGGGCGCGCAGAGCGTGGCCAGCTATTTGCGCATTTCCCCGGCCGACCGGGTGCTGGCGGTCCTGCCGCTGGCCTTTGACTATGGCCAGAATCAGCTGCTGTCGACCTGGCATGCGGGCGGCGCGGTAGCCCCGATTGATTTTCTGACCGCGCGCGACGTGATCCGCGCGGTTGAGCGCCATGGTGCCACCTCGCTGGCGGGTGTGCCGCCATTGTGGGTGCAGCTGGTCGAAGCCGACTGGCCCCCGGCGGTCGCCGCCAGCCTCACGCGGCTCACCAACAGCGGCGGCGCGTTGACCCCCGCGCTCATCGCCGCGATGCAAACCACTTTCCCGGCGGCCGAGGTTTGGCCCATGTATGGGCTGACCGAGGCATTCCGGTCCACCTATCTGCCGCCCGAGCTGGTCGCAGCGCACCCGACGTCGATGGGCCGCGCCATCCCGCACGCCGAAATATTGGTGTGCCGCCCGGACGGCAGCCTGTGCGATGATGACGAACCCGGCGAGCTGGTGCATTGCGGGCCGCTGGTGGCGCAGGGTTATTGGCAGGATGCCGCCCGCACGGCGGAGCGGTTCAAGCCCGCCCCGCCCGCTGCCCAGCATCAGGGCATGGCGGTCTGGTCGGGCGATACGGTGCGACGCGACGCCGCAGGCCTGCTCTATTTTGTCGGGCGCAACGATGCGATGATCAAAACTGCAGGCAACCGCATCAGCCCCGGCGAAATAGAGGATGCGGTCATCGCATCGGGCGCGGCGAGCGAAGCGGTCGCCTTTGGCACCCCCGACGCGCGGCTGGGCGCGGCCATCATCCTGGTCGTGCGCGGCGATGGCAGCCAGGACGCCGCACTGCGCGCCGCGCTGCGCGCTGCCCTGCCCAATTTCATGCAGCCGCGCGATATCGTCTGGCAGCGCGATTTGCCGCGCAATGCCAATGGCAAGCTGGACCGGGTGGCGATTGCCGCCGATTGGCAGCGCCAGGCCGCCGCATGAAGGCGATGGGGGCCATTCCGGCGGGCTGGACCGCCGATGCCAGCGGCATGTTGCTGATCGGCGGCCAGCGCGCCGACCGGCTGGTCGATGCGGCGGGCGACACCCCGTTGTTCCTCTATGACCGGGCCATGCTGACCGCGCGGGTGGCGGCCTTGCGCGCGGCGATGCCCGCCACATTATCGCTTCACTATGCGATGAAGGCCAACCCCTTTGCCCCGGTGCTGGACCATATGGCGGGGCTGGTCGATGGCATTGACATTGCGTCGGGGGGCGAGCTGCACCTGGCCCTGGCCGCAGGCATGTCGCCCCAGCACATCAGCTTTGCCGGCCCCGGCAAGCGCGACCGCGAGCTGCATGCCGCCATTGGTGCAGGCGTCACCATCAACCTTGAATCCGCAGGCGAAGCGCGCCGCGCGCTCCATATCGGCGACCAGCTGGGCGTGACCCCGCGCCTGGCGGTGCGCGTCAACCCCAGCTTTGACCTTAAAGGGTCGGGGATGAAAATGGGCGGCGGGGCCAAACCCTTTGGCGTCGATGCCGAAGCCGTCCCGGCGCTGGTGGCCGAGCTGCGCGGGGCGGGAGCCGACTGGCGCGGCTTTCATATTTTTGCCGGATCACAGGCACTTGACGCCCATTCCATCGCCGAGACCCAGGCCGCGACGGTGGCCCTGGCCGGTGCGTTGGCCGATGCCATTGGCGCGGCCCCACCGCTGGTGAATATCGGCGGCGGGCTGGGGGTTGCCTATTTCCCCGGCGACATCCCGGTCGATATCGGCGCGGTGGGGGCGGCTCTCGCGGACACATTGGCCGCGCGGGCCGACAGTCTGGCCGACAGCCATTTTGCGATGGAACTGGGCCGCTGGTTCGTGGCGGAGGCGGGCGTCTATCTGTGCCGCATCGTCGACCGCAAGGTCAGCCATGGCGAAACCTATCTGGTCACCGATGGCGGCCTGCATCACCAGCTGGCGGCCAGCGGCAATTTCGGCACGGTGGTGCGCCGCAACTATCCCCTGGCCGTCGCCGGACGCTTTGGCGCCGCACCAGAGGAAACCGCATCCGTTGTCGGCTGTCTGTGCACACCGCTCGACAAATTGGGCGACCAGCTGGCCCTGCCGCGTGCCGAGGTGGGCGAGTTAATCGCCATTTTCATGGCCGGGGCCTATGGCGCCAGCGCCTCGCCTTCATCTTTTCTGGGCCATGGTCCCGCTTTGGAACGCCTGGTCTGAGCCAGGTTAACATAGAGCGAAATCAACGGCATTTCGCCCGCCCGGTCGCCCAGCACTAACAATATATTCACCATTTTCCGGCATCGCCTGACGGTGACGCAATGGCTGAATGGACGATGTGCACCGTCCGTCAGCGCAGCGCGACCGACGAAAGGTGAATGACAATGGCTGGACAATATGGGCTTCGCACGGCGCGCGCCGCACTGGCTTGCGGGATTGCCGCAGTGGCTTTGACCGGTTGTGCCGGGGGCGTCGGCGGCGGACCCCAGCTGCCCGCCGCCAATTTCGTGACCGGCCAGGAAGGCCCGGGCGAGGAATATGTCATCGGCCCGCTCGACGAGCTGCAAATCTTTGTGTGGAAGAACCCGGAACTGGGCGGCAAGGTGCAGGTGCGCCCCGATGGCCGGATCACGACCCCGCTGATCACCGACATGCCCGCCGTCGGCAAGACGCCGACGATGCTGCAACAGGATCTGAAGCTGCAGCTGAGCCAATATATCCGCGACCCGATCGTCAGCGTGATTGTCACCAGTTTCAACAGCACCTTTTCGCAGCAGGTGCGCGTAGTCGGCGCGACCGAAAAGCCCGCGTCCATCCCCTTCCGCGCCAATATGACGGTGCTGGACGCGATGATTGCGGTGGGCGGCCTGTCCGAATATGCTGCGGGCAACAAGGCGCGGTTGGTGCGCTATGAGCGCGGCACCGGCCGCCAGCGCGAATATGCGCTGCGCCTCAACGACCTCATCAAGCGCGGCGATATTCAGGCGAATGTCCGGCTGCAGCCAGGCGACGTCATCATCATCCCCGAAAGCATGTTCTGAACCCCGCTCGTCCCAGCGCGCCAACCGGATTGAAAGCATAAGATGAACGGTCTGTACGACGAACTTCGGGTTGCCCTGCACAGCGTTTGGACGCGCCGCTGGCTGGTGCTGGCGGTGGCGTGGGGGATTTGCATCCTCGGCTGGCTGCTGATCGCGATGATTCCCAACAGCTATGAATCGCGTGCGCGCATCGTGGTTCAGGTCAACGATATCCTGCCTGACCCCCAGGTCGGCAGCGGCATTACCGGCCAGCAGCAGATCGACCAGATTCGCCAGACGCTGACCAGCGCGCGCAATCTGGAAAAAGTGGCGGTGGCCACTGGCCTGGTGGCGGCTTCGGCCAGCGACCGCGACAAGCAGGACGCCGTGCTGGGCCTGCAAAAAAATATCAAGGTCGTCGCCCAGCAGGACAATATCTTTGAACTGATCGCCACCGTTGGCGTCGGCAGCCTGTCGGATGCCGAAAATGCCAAATTGGCCAGCGGCGTGCTCGACAGCCTGATCACCGTGTTTCGCGATGAACAGCTGCGCGGCGGCCGGCTCAATGCGCGCGAAGGGCTGAAATTCCTCGATTCGCAAATCACGTCGCGTGAAAAGGCACTGCGCGAAGCCGAAGCCAAGCGCGCGGCGTTCGAGGCGCAGAATATCGGCATGATCCCCGGCGGCGTTGGCTCCCCCGCCATGCGGCTGGAACAGGCGCGCAGCGAATTGACCCAGGTCGAGGCGCAGCTGGCCGCGGCGCAGGGCGCTTTGGCCGCCGCCAATGGCCAGCTGGCCAGCACGCCGGCGACCATCGCCGTACCCGGGCTGAATGCCACCGGCGGCGGGGTGGCGCGCCAGCAACTGGCGGGTGCCCGCGCCGAATTGTCGAGCATGCGCGCCCGCGGGCTGACCGACGCGCACCCCGATGTGGTCGCGTTGCAGGCGCAAATCGCCTCGCTGTCCGCTATGGCCGCGCGCGAGGGCACGGGCGGCGGCGGCGGGTCAACGACCCAGAATCCGGCCTATGCCCAGCTCGCCGCCATGCGCGCCGAGCGGCAGGCGACGGTCGGCGCGCTGTCGGCGCGCAAGGGCCAACTGAACGCCGAAATCGCCCAGATTACCGCCAAGCGCATCGAAGAACCGGGCATCGCCGCCGAATATGAGCGGCTGAACGGCGATTATCGCGTGCTCAAGGAACAATATGACCGGTTGCTCGCTCAGCGGGAGCAGGTGCGGCTGCGCGGGCAGGTGGAAACCGAAACCGACGCCATCCGCGTCGACCTTACGGATCCGCCGACAAAGCCGCGCACGCCAGTTGCGCCCAACCGCCCGCTGTTTCTGGCGCTGGTGCTGGTGGCAGGCATAGGCGGCGGCATCGCCACGGCCTTTGGCCTGGGCCAGGTGCAGACCAGCTATCCCACGGCGGGCAAGCTGGAACGCGCCAGCGGCCTACCCGTCATCGGGTCGATTACCGAAGTCGTGACGCCTGCCCGCCATGCCGACCGCAAGAAAAAGCTGGTCTGGCTGGCCGGTGGCGGCGCGGCGCTGGTGGGGCTGTTCGTGCTCTTGCTGGTCGTCGAATTTGTGCAGCGCGGCATGGTCGCCTGATCGGGGAATGAACAGACAATGACCCAGCATCGCCCCGTCAAGAAAGCCAGCTCCATCCTGGAGCGCGCCGCCGACATGTTCGGCACCGACCCGGTTGCCAACGCGCCGACCATCGATCTGTCGGCGCTGCCCCCCGAACCGGCCAAACCGGCGCACCGGGCCAAGGCGGCCCCTGTCGCCGAACCCGCAGCCGAGCCGCTGGCCGAGCTGTTGCCGCCGGTGACCGCACCCGCCGTCGACGTGCCCGTTCGCACCCCGTCGGCCAGCCGCGACATCGCCCGCGCCGCGCCCGCCGTCGTGCCGACGCGCCAGGGCCGCATCGATACCCAGAAACTGGCCGCCGCGGGCATGATTGTCCCCGGCCAGCCGGTGACGGGCATTGCCGAGGAGTATCGCATCGTCAAACGCGAGCTGATTCGCGGCATCATCGGCGCGCCCAACCGCCCGATCGTGCCGCGCGGCCACCGCGTGCTGATGGCTTCGGCCAACCCCGGCGAAGGCAAGACATTCAGCGCCGTCAATCTGGCGCTCAGCCTGGCCGCAGAGGCCGATTATGACGTGCTGCTGATCGATGGCGACATGGCCAAGCCGAGCGTCATCAAGGCGCTGGGGCTGGAGGACGGGCCCGGCCTGATGGACGCGCTCGCCGATCCGCATCTGCCGCTGGGCGATTGCATCATCCAGACCGACCTGCCGGGATTGAAGGTCATGCCGGCGGGCAAATCGACCGTGCACGACACCGAATTGCTGGCGTCATCGCGCACCGAAGTGGTGCTGGCCCAGCTGGAGGCCGGTGCGCCGGGCCGCATTTTGGTAATCGATTCGCCGCCCATCCTGGCCGCATCGCCCGCTGCCGTGCTGGCCGGCCATGTCGGCCAGCTCATCATGGTGGTGCGCGCCGACGAAACGCTGGAAGCGTCGCTGCGCGATGCGGTCAGCCTGGTCAGCGCCTGTCCGCACATCCAGTTGCTGCTCAACGGTGTCAAATTTTCGCCGGGCGGCCGCCGTTTCGGCACCTATTATGGTCAAGGAGGCGCAGAATAATGCGTGTCACACTCTCTCCCCGCCCGCTCGCTGCCCTGTCGGCGCTGCTGCTTGCGTCCACCGCCTCACCGGCGTTCGCCCAGGACTGGGGCGCGCCTGCACCTTCCGGCGATTTCGGCGGCCCCGCGCCGACCAGCGATGCGACCAGCGCCGATGCCGCGCCCGCACCCGAATCCGGCGCGCGCCGCGGCGAACGGCGCCAGCGCCAGACCCGCGTTGACGTGTCCCCCTATCTGGAGGTGGGCGCGATCCTGTCCGCCGACCTGAAAAATGGCGGCGATGTGCTCACCTACAGCACGCTCGCTGCCGGGGTGGACGCCAATATCAGCTCGCGCCGCGCCGAACTGGCGGCCAGCATCCGCTATGAGCGGCGCTTTGGCCTGTCGGACAATTTGTCGGATCAGGACGTCATCTCTGGCCTGGTGCGCGGGCGCTATGAACTGGCGCGCGGGCTCAATCTGGAAGCAGGCGGGCTCGCCAGCCGGACCCGCGTCGATGGGGCCGGGGCGGCCCCCGGCATCGTGGTCGGTGATCAGAGCAATGTCGCCAACGTCTATTCGGTCTATGCCGGGCCCACGTTGACCCAGAAAGTCGCCGGGCTGGACGTCGGGGCAGGCTATCGCTTTGGCTATACCAAGGTCGATGTCGAAAGCGCCGCCGTGCTGGTCCCCGGGGTGCAAGCGTCGGACATTTTCGACGAATCGACCAACCATGCCGCCTGGGCGAGTGTCGGCCAGCGGCCCGGACGCGGTCTGCCCTTTGGCTGGCAGCTGTCGGGCGGCTGGGAACGCGAGGATGCCAGCCAGCTGGATCAGCGCTACGACGGCAAATATGCCCGCGCCGACGTGACCGTGCCCATCGGCCCGACCTTTGCCCTGCTGGGCGGGGTGGGGTATGAGGATATCGAGATCAGCCAGCGCGACGTGCTGCGCGATGCGGGCGGCAATGCCGTGCGCGACGCCGGTGGCCGTTTCGTCACCGACCCCGCCAGCCCGCGCCAGCTTGCCTTTGACGTCGATGGGCTGATCTGGGACGCGGGCGTCATGTGGCAGCCCAGCCGCCGCACGTCGGTCACCGCCAAGGTCGGCCGCCGCTATGGCGACATGAATTATACCGGCTCGCTCACCTATCGCCCCAACCACGCCACCTTGCTGCAAGTGGGCGTATATGATGGCATTTCCAGCTTTGGCCGGTCGCTGTCGGGCGGGCTCGCCGCGCTGCCGACGCAGTTTGAAGTGTCGCGCAACCCCATCGACGGCAGTGTCGGTACCTGTGCCTTTGGGGCGCAGGGGTCGGGCTGCCTCAACCCCGCGCTGGGCAATGCGACGACGGCGCAGTTCCGCAACCGCGGGGTTCAGGCGCTGCTGTCGCGGCAGTCCGACGGGTGGAATCTGGGCTTTGGCGGTGGCTATGACCGCCGCCGCCTGCTCGCCCCCATCGGTTCGACGCTGGGCGGGCTGAACGGTGTGACCGACGAAAATTATTACGCCTTCCTGTCGGTTGCGCGCCAGCTTGATCGGACGAGCGATTTGTCGGCAACCGCCTTCTACAATTATTTCGACAATGGCGCGGCGGGGGCCAGCGATGCGACATCGCTGGGCGGCAGCGTCACCTATTCCAAACGCTTCTGGCGCGGCCTGACCGGCACCGCCAGCGCGGCCATCAACAGCTTTGACCAGGATGGCGTGAACAGCCAGCTGATCGGTTCGGCGCTGCTCGGCATGCGCTACAGCTTCTGACGACGGACGGGACAGACATTATGTATGATCAATTTTATGGCTTTACGGGACGCCCGTTCCAGCTGACGCCGGATCCGGCCTTTTATTTCGAAAGCGGCACGCACCGCAAAGCCATGTCCTATCTGGGCTATGGCCTGGCGCAGGGCGAGGGTTTCATCGTCATCACCGGCGATATCGGCGCGGGCAAGACGACGCTGGTCGGCCATTTGATGAACAGCATCGATCCGGGCCGCCTGACCGCCGTGAAGCTGGTGTCAACCGCGGTCAGCGGCGAGGCGCTGCTGCAGCTGGTCGCCGAACAATTTGGCCTGGATTGGGACGGGCTGGGCAAGGCCGAGCTGCTGCGCACCATTGAACAATTCTTGCGCGAACAGGCCCGCGCGGGTCGCCGCACGCTGCTGATCGTCGATGAAGGGCAGAATTTGCCCGTCGATGCGCTCGAAGAGCTGCGGATGCTGTCCAATTTCCAGCTGGGCGGCCATTCGCTGCTGCAAATCTTTCTGCTGGGCCAGCCCGAGTTTCGCCAGACCTTGTTCCAGTCGCCCTCGCTGGAGCAGCTGCGCCAGCGGGTGATTGCGACCCACCATCTGGACCCGATGGAGCCCGAAGAGGTGGAGCCCTATATCCTCCACCGGCTGGGCAAGGTTGGCTGGCAGGGCAATCCCGCCTTCAGCCCCGACGCTTTTGAACTGCTCTACGACCATAGCGACGGGGTGCCCCGCCGCCTGAACGTGCTGGTCAGCCGCGTGCTCCTTTATGGCGCGGTCGAACAGCTCAGCCGCATCACGGGCGCGCATGTGCGCAGCGTTGTCGCCGAAATGTCCGCCGATGGCGGCTTTGCCCAGGCGAGCGAGCCTGCCCCGGTGATCGCGGTGCCCACGGCTGCGCCCGTCGCCGAAGCCCCGCCCGCTGCCTTTGCGCCGCCCGCACCGGCTGCACCCGAACCGGCCCCCGCACCGATGCAGTGGCCGCCGAGCGCCGCTCCGGCTGCTGCCGAGCCGCAGCCCATGGCCGCGCCCTTTGCGCCCTTTGCCGAGCCGGTCGTCGCCGAAACGCCCGCGCCGCCGGTCGAAGTGCCCGCGCCCTTTGCCCCGTCGGCATTGGCTGTAAGCGAGCCAGTGGCCGCCCCGCCTGTGCCGCCGCCGCCCTTTGCACCGCCGCCCGCCGCTGCTCCGCCCTTCGCGCTGCCGGAAGCTGAGGACTTGCCGCCCGCCGCGCCGCCCTTTGCACCGCCGCCGGGGTCGCCGCTTGGCCGTTTCTCGGCGATTGCGGTCGATGAGCCGGTGGAGCCGCTGCCGCTGCCCACCGCTGCGGGCTTTATCGAGGCGCGCTCGCTCGTCGCCGACCATCTGGCAAGCGCCGCACCCGAAGAGGATGAGGAGACCCTGTTTGCGCCGTCCTTTGCCGCGCCCTTCGCTGCCCCCAATGCGCCGCAGCCTGCGCCACCGGCCTTTGACGCGCCCGCTGCACCGACGCCGCCGCTGACGCCTGCGCCATCGCCGGTCCCTGTCGATGCTGCTGCAAGCAGCGAAGCCGTGACCGCGCTGCAGCGCCAGATTGCCGGGCTGGAGGCCCGGCTGGCCGATCAGGACGCCGCCTTGCGCCGCGTGCTCGATTTGCTCATTGACTGGGTCGAACGCGATCCGGCCGGTGCTCCGGCGGCCCGCGACTGGGCGGCCTGACGTCCAACGGCGCAGGCCGCATCGGAACTATGGTCTTGAAGGTGAAATATGATGCGCAACGGCCTGTCGGTCGATGTCGAGGACTGGTTCCAGGTCGGAGCCTTTGAAGGCACGATTGATCGTGCCGACTGGCCCCGGCTCGACTGCCGCGTGGAGCGCAATTGCGACGCGGTGCTCGCCATTTTTGCCGAAGCCGGGGTTTCGGGCACCTTCTTCACGCTGGGCTGGGTCGCCGAACGCTATCCGGCGCTGATCCGCCGCATCGTCGATGCGGGGCACGAGTTGGCGAGCCACGGTTATGACCATGGCCGCGTCTTTGCCATGACCGCCGATGCCTTTGCTGCCGACCTCAAGAAAAGCCGCGCCCTGTTGGAGGATGCCGGCGGCGTGGCCGTGACCGGTTACCGCGCGCCGAGCTTTTCCATCGATCCGCGCACCCCCTGGGCGCACGCCATCCTGGCCGAGCAGGGCTATCGCTACAGCTCCAGCGTCGCACCCGTGGTCCATGATCATTATGGCTGGTCGGCCAGCCCGCGCCATGCGTGGCGGCCGCTGCCCGATGCCGATTTGATCGAATGGCCGGTGACGACGGCGCGGCTGGCGGGGCGCAATTTGGCCGCGGGCGGCGGCTTCATGCGCATCCTGCCCTATGGCGTCACCCGCTGGGCCATCGCCCAGATGAATGGTGAGGCGCATCCCGCCATCCTCTATTTCCACCCGTGGGAGATTGACCCCGGTCAGCCGCGCGTCGCCAATGCGCCGCTGCGCTCCAAATTGCGTCATTACAGCGGGCTGACGGCGATGGCGGGCAAGCTGCGCCGCCTGCTGAACGAATTTGCGTGGGACCGCGCCGATGCGCTGGTCCCCGCGCTGGCCCCCCAGGCGCTGGATTGGCGCGCGGCGGCATGAATGCGCCCGCCGCCATCGCCATGCCGCACCGCGCCGCGCAGCTGACCGATCTGGCGGCGTGGGACGCATTTGTCGCGCGTCACCCCGCCGCCACCCCCTTTCACAGCCGCGCCTGGTGCGAGGCAGTCAGCGCCGCGACTGGCCATCGCTGCTATCCGCTCGCCGCGCATGACGCAGCGGGCCAAATGACGGGGCTGTTGCCGCTGCATCATATCCGCTCGCCCATTTTTGGTCAGGCGCTGGTCGCGTCGGGCTTTGCCGTGGATGGCGGGATTTGCGCCGATACAGCTGCTGCCGCCGCCGCATTGGCTGCCGCCGCCACGCAGCATGCGGCACAGCTGGGTGTCGATGCGGTCGAACTGCGGGGCGGTCCGCCGCCGCAGGGCGATGGCTGGCGGCTGGAAGAGGGCATCTATGCCGGTTTTGCCCGCGATCTGGCGGCGGATGACGATGCCGAACTGCTCGCCATCCCGCGCAAGCAGCGGGCCGAGGTGCGCAAGGCGCTGGACGGCCCGCTGACCATCACCACCGGGCGCGGCGATGATGCGCAGCGCGATCATTATCGCGTCTATGCCACCAGCGTTCGCAATCTGGGCACGCCCGTTTTCCCCCGCCGCCTGTTTGCCGCGGTGCTGGACCATTTTGGGCCCGATGGCGCCGATATCCTGACGGTGCGCGACGATGGCCGGGCGGTGGCCAGCGTGCTCAGCCTTTATTGGCGCGGCACGGTCATGCCCTATTGGGGTGGCGGCCTGGCGGAGGCGCGCAAGAGCCGGGCCAACGAGCTCATGTATTTTGCGCTGATGCGCCATGCCCGCGCGCGCGGCTGCACCCGCTTTGATTTTGGCCGGTCAAAACTGGGCAGCGGCCCCTTTGCCTACAAAAAGAATTGGGGCTTTGCGCCCGAACCGCTGGCCTATGCGCGGTGGCTGGCACCCGGGCGGCCAGCGCGCGACACCAACCCCGCCAGCGCCAAATATCGGTTGCAGGTGGATGTCTGGAAACGGCTGCCGCTGTGGCTGGCCAACCGTGTCGGGCCGGTGATCGCCAACGGGCTGGGCTGAGGCCCATGCCCGAGATTTTGTTTCTGGCCCACCGCGCGCCCTGGCCGCCCGATCGGGGGGATCGCATTCGCAGCTGGCATCTGTTCCGCGCACTGTGCCAGCTGGCCCCGGTGCATGTCGCCGCGCTGGCCGACAGCCAAGCCGACGCCGACGTGGCGCACGCCAAAATGGCCCCGCTGTGCGCCAGCCTGACCATCGCTGAACGCCGCGTCGCGCACCCGTTGGCGCTGGCCCGCGCCGTGCTGACGGGCACGCCCGTGTCCAATGCGCTGTTCCGCAGCCCCGCCATCACCACCGCTGTCAATGCCTGTCTGGCCAGCGGCCGCATCACCCACATCGTCGGCTTTTCGGGGCAGATGGGGCAATATATCCCGCCGCGAGACCGCTTTGCGGGGCGCGTGGTGATGGATTTTGTCGACGTCGATTCGGCCAAATTCGCTACCTATGCCGATCAGGACAAGCGCCAGCCGCTCCACTGGGTCCACGCCCGCGAAGCGCGTGTGCTGGGTGCCTATGAAGCGGCCTTGGCGCGCCGCGCCGACGCCAGCCTGTTCGTCAGCGCCGCCGAAGCCGCGCTGTTTCGCCAGCGCAGCGGGCTGAACGCCGACCATGTCCACGCGCTGGGCAATGGCATCGACACCGCATTTTTTGACCCGCAGGCGGACTTTGTCCCCCTGCCGCCGCGCGGCGGTCCGCTGCTGACCTTCACGGGCCAGATGGATTATCGGCCCAACAGCGACGCCGTCAGCTGGTTTGCGCGCGCCATTCTGCCCGCGGTCCGGGCCCAGCATCCGGCAGCCGAATTTGCCATCGTCGGGCGCGCGCCCACCGCCGACGTCCAGGCGCTCGCCGCGCTGCCCGGCGTCATTGTCACCGGCGGCGTGCCCGATGTGCGCCCCTGGGTGGCGGCAGCCAACGTGGTGGTTGCGCCGCTGCTGCTGGCGCGCGGGGTGCAGAACAAGCTGCTGGAGGCCATGGCGATGGCGCGTCCAGTGGTCGCCAGCCCAGCGGCGGCCGAAGGGATTGACGCCGACGCGGACATGCATCTGCGCATCGCAGCCGAACCCGCAGCCTTTGCCGCAGCGGTGTGCGGCCTGCTGGCCGATCCGGCGGCCGCCGCCGCCATGGGCGAGGCGGCGCGCGCGCGGATGATCGCGCGCTATGGCTGGGACGCGCAAATGGCGCCGCTGGCCGGGCATCTGGAGCTTGCACCATGATGGCCCGCATCCCGGGCCATTGGCGCGCGCCGCTGACGCTGCTCGCGGCGCTGTGGCTGGGAATTGCGCTGCTTTTCGCCAGCGACCTTGTCGATATGGCGCAGCAGTGGTGGGATAGCTCGACCTATAACCATATCCTGCTCATCCCGTTGCTGTTGATCTGGCTGGTGGCCCAGCGCGCGGCGCTCATTGCGCCCTTGCACCCCCGGCCCTGGTGGCCTGGGACCGCGCTGATGCTGGTGGCGGGATTGGTGTGGCTGGGGGGCGATGCCAGCGGCATTGCGCTGCTGCGGCATGCGGGCACCGTGCTGATGTGCCAGGCAGCCGTCGCCGCCGCGCTGGGCCCGATGCTGGTCCGCGCGCTGGCCTTTCCGCTCGCCTATGCTCTGTTCCTTATCCCCTTTGGCGGCGAACTGGTCCCGGCATTTCAGACCATCACCGCCGACCTAACCGAAGTCATGCTGGGGCTCAGCGGCATTCCAGCGCGGCGCGAGGGGATATTCATCACCACGCCCGGCGGCTTTTTCGAGGTGGCGGAGGAATGCGCCGGGGTGATGTTCCTGGTTGCCATGGCGGCCTTTGCCACGCTGGCGGCGCATCTGTGTTTCCGCAGCTGGCAGCGCCGCACGGTCTTTGCCGTCGCTGCGCTTCTCGCCACCATCATCGCCAATGCCATCCGCGCCTTTGGCACCATCATGATTGCCGAATGGTTCGGGATCGAGCATGCCGCCGGGGTCGACCATATCGTCTATGGCTGGTTCTTCTTTGCCTTCGTCATGACAGCGGTCATGCTGATTGCGCGGCGCTGGTTTGACCGCCCGGCGAGCGACGCCGCCGTCGATGTGACGGGCCTGGCCGCGCCCGTGCGCGCGGCGGGCGGGTTGATCCCGGTCGGCGTCGTTGCTGCTGCCGCGCTGATGGCCGCCCCGCTGTGGGCCGCGCAGGTCGGCGCGCGTAGCGGCCCCCTGCCCGGCGTCGTCACCCTGCCCGACGTGCCCGGATGGACCATCGGCGGCACCCCCGATCCGGTCTGGAAGGCGCGTTTTGACGGTGCCGACCATTTCATCCAGCGGCGCTATACCGATGCGCAAGGCCGCACCGTCGATGTCGCCCTGGCTGCCTTTGCCCGGCAGGATGAAGGGCGCGAAATCGTCGGCTATGGCCAGGGCGCGGCGGACCCGGACAGCGGCTGGCAGCTGATTGCGCCAGTCGGCCAATTGGCGGGGGCCGAGGTGCGCCAATTGTTCCTGAAGGGTCAGATGCGGCGCGTCACCGCATCCTGGTTTGTCGTGCGCGGCATGCTGACGCCGCACCCGCGCACGGCGAAGGTTCAGACGGCGCTCGCCCGGCTGGGGTCCGGCGATCCGCGCGCCGCCGCGCTGGTGCTGTCGTCAGAGCGCGGCGGCGATGCGATGCGCGACTGGCTGGCGGCTGCGGGCGGGGCGCGCAAGGTGGCTGACCGCGCGCTCGAAACGCGCTAGGCGCAGTCCGATGTGCGGCATTGCAGGTCTTTACCATCTCGAAACGGCGAAACCCGTCGATCCTGCGCGGGTGCGCGCCATGCTGGCCCCGATGCAGCATCGCGGGCCCGACGGCAGCGGGGTATGGACTGCGCCGGGCGTCGGGCTGGGCCATTTGCGGCTGTCGATCATCGACATCGCGGGCAGCCCCCAGCCCATGCACAGCGATGATGAAGCCATCACCATCAGCTTCAACGGCGAAATCTATAATTTCCGCGAATTGCGCAGCGAGCTGGAGGGGCGCGGCCATGTGTTTCGCACCAGTGGCGACACCGAGGTGATCCTGGCGGCCTATCGCCAATGGGGCGTGGGCTGTTTGTCGCGGCTGAACGGCATGTTTGCCTTTGCCCTCCACGATGCCGCGCGCGGGACGCTGTTGCTGGCGCGCGACCGGCTGGGCGTCAAACCCTTGCATCTGGCGCGCCTGTCCGATGGATCGCTCGCCTTTGCCAGCGAGCTGAAGGGCCTGCTCAAACATCCCCTGCTCCGCCGCGAGGCCAATGTCCGCGCGGTCGAGGATTATTTTGCGCTGGGCTATATCCCCGATGACACATCGATTGTCGCGGGCGTCGAAAAGCTGGCGGCGGGCCATTATCTGCTGGTCGAACGCGGCAAGCCGTTGGCGGCCCCCACCTGCTGGTGGCGGCCCGACTTTAGCCGGCGGGTGAAGGCCAGCGAAGGCGAATGCGCCGAACAGCTGGTTCATTTGATGCGCAGCGCGGTGCGCGACCGGATGGTGGCCGATGTGCCGCTGGGTGCCTTCCTGTCGGGCGGCGTCGATTCGAGCAGTGTCGTCGCGCTGATGGCCGAGGCAAGCAGCAAGGCAGTCAAGACCTGCTCCATCGGCTTTGACACTGCGGCGCTCGACGAAACCGCCTATGCCCGCGATATTGCCCGGCGTTTTGCCACCGACCACCGCGAACGCATCGTCGCGGCGGATGATTTCGCGCTGATCGATCATATCGCCGACCATTTCGACGAACCCTTTGCCGATGCCAGCGCGCTGCCCATGTTCCGCGTGTGCGAACTGGCGCGGCAAGAGGTGACGGTCGCGCTGTCGGGCGACGGCGCGGACGAGGCGCTGGCCGGATATCGCCGTCTGGTGTTCCAGCATCAGGAGGAACGCGTCCGCGCGCTGATCCCCGCCGTGCTGCGCCGCAGCCTGTTGGGGCCGCTGGCGCGCGCCTGGCCCCAGATGGATTGGGCCCCGCGCCCGCTGCGCGCGCGCGCCACACTGGCCAGCCTGGCGCGGGACGGGGCAGAGGGCTATGCCGAGGCGGTGGGGGTGACCCTGCCCACCACCCGCGCGCTGCTGTTCAATGATGCCGCGCGCACGGCCATTGGTGACCATCGGGGCGAGGCGCGCTATTGGACCGCCATGCGCAATGCCCCGGCGCGCGAGCCGCTGGACCGGGCGCAATATGCCGATCTGATGATCTGGTTGCCCGGCGATATCCTGACCAAGACCGACCGCATGAGCATGGCCGTGGGGCTGGAGGCACGCGAGCCCTTGCTGGATTACCGGCTGGTGGAATTTGCCGCCACCCTGCCCGCCGCGATGCGGGTTAACGGCGGCACGGGCAAGGCGATCCTGAAAAAGGCGATGGAACGCTATTTGCCGCACGACATATTGTATCGCCCGAAAATGGGCTTTGTCACGCCGGTGTCGGCCTGGTATCGCGGGCCATTGGCCGATGCAGCGCGCGGGCTGGCGGCATCGCCCACATTGGCGCGCGCCGGTTGGTTCGACATGGCGGAGGTGGGACGGATTGTCGCAGCCCACCAATCGGGCCGCCGCGACCATGGGCGGCTGATCTGGCAATTTTTCTGCCTGGAAAAGTCGCTGGTCCGCCTGTTCGGCCTATGATTCAGCCTGGCCGGTAAAGGTCGTTGAAAAATTCGGTCATCACCTTTGCCGCAACTTCGGGGGGCATGGCGTTGAGCATGGCGTTGATGCCGCTGGTGCCTTCGGGCAGCCCGTCCTGCGCCCCCGCCGCCGCCATCAGCATGCGGTAATGGTCGGGGGTAAAGCTGGCGGCGTCGAGCGCGCCGAGCATGGCCCGCGCGTCATCCGGCAAGGTCGCTGCATTGCTGCCGCGCGCTTCGGCAATGGCCGCATCCAGATCGGGCAGAAAGCGGTCCACCACATCAATCGTCGACTGGTCGATGGACAGGTGGATATTCTCCTTTGACCCCATATAGCCCAGCTGCGGCTGCACAAACCAACCGCGCCGCCGCATGGCATCGACCACCGGAAAAATGCTGAAATCATCGGCGGTAAAGGCAATCAAACAGCTTTCGGGTTCCGCAAGCAGGCGCACCGAGGGATGATCGCGCAGCGCCGCCGCAATCCGCTGCGTCGCCGCCAGCGTCCGTTCGGCAAAGCGCAAATAGCCATCATCGCCCAGAAAATTGAGCACCGCCCAGCAGGCCGCCAGGGGCCCGCCGGATTTGGTCGACTGGATGGTGGGATTGATCACGGAATAGCCCGTCCAGGTGGCGGCGGTGAAAATCTGGTGCCGCCGCAGATCGGCTGAGCGATACAGGACAACGCTCGCCCCCTTCGCTGCATAGCCATATTTGTGGAAATCCATCGATATGCTGGTGACCCCGGGAACGCTGAAGTCGAAATCGGTCACCGCCTGGCCGAGCCGCCGGAAAAAGGGCAATATGAACCCGCCAATACAGCCATCGACGTGGAGCAGCAGGTCATGCTCACGCGCCAGCGCACCCAGTTCGGGGATGGGATCCACCACACCGTGCGCATATTGACACGCGCTGCCCACCAGCAGGATGGTGTTCGGGGTAATCGCTGCGGCCATCGCCGCCGGATCGACTTTCCACGTCACCGGATCGACGGGCACCAGCCGCATCGGCATGTCGAAATAATGTGCCGCCTTTTGAAAACAGGCATGCGCCGTGACCGGCAGCACCATTTCGGGTTCAGCGATGCCGCGTTCGGCGCGGGCGTAATCGCGCGCGGCCTTCACCGCCAGCAGGCAGCTTTCGGTGCCCCCGCTGGTGAAATTGCCCACACAGGCGGCGTCGCCGCGCAAATGGGCGATGGCCATGCCGACAATGTCATTCTCAAAGCGCAGCAGCGAGGGGTAAACCGTCGGGTCTAGCGCGTTTTCGGTCAGATAGCGGGTATAGGCCGCCTTCACCACTGCCTCGACCGCGCGGCCACCTTCATAGACATAGGCAAAGGTGCCGCCATCGCGCCAGGGCAGGTCATTCGCCCCATAATCCTCGAGCGCGGCCAGCACGGCCTCGGCGCTTTGGCCCTGCGCGGGCATGGCAGTGGGCATGGTCACTCCTCGGTGCGGATCAGGATCATTTCGCCGATTAGCAGGAACAGCAGGAAGGGGCCCCAGGCGGCCAGAAAGGGCGTGTAGGCCCCCAGATCGCCCATCGCGAGCGCGAAATTGTCCGCGACGAAATAGGCAAAGCCCAGCGCCATGCCGATGATGGCGCGGACGAACAATTTGCCCGATCGGGCAAGGCCAAAGGCCGCCACCGCGCCCAGCAGCGGCATCAATATCGCCGACAGCGGGCCGGAAATCTTGTGCCAATAGACCGCCTCCAGCGCCGCCGTCGGGCGGCCAGCGGCCTTGAGGTCGGTAATCGCCTCGCCCAGCGCCATGAAGGGCAGGGCATCGGGATCGACGCTGGCCAGCGTGAATTGGTCCGGTCGCACCCCGCGCGCCATATCGATGGTCCCCAACGGTTCAACCGTTCCCGACCGGACAAGGAAGCGGCGCGCATCGGTCAGCCGCCAGCCATCGCCCGCCACCACCGCGCGCGGGGCGCGGACAATGGAGGTCAAAATGCCGGCCCGGCGTTCATAAATGGCGATATTGGTAAGCACCACCGCGCTGCCGCGCCCGGCCACTTGCCCGGCGTTGATCAAATTGTCGCCCTGCCGCGCCCACACATTGCTGCGCAGGCCATTGTCCGGGGGCACTTGGGCATATTCCAGCTTTTGCCACGCGGCGAGCGCAGCATTGGCGCGCGCAACAATCCGTTCGTTAAAGGCGAAGCTGATCGCCGCGACCAGCAGGGCGGCCAGGAACAGCGGGGCCAGCACCTGGTGTGCCGACATGCCCGCGGCCTTCATCGCAATCACCTCGCTGTTCTGGTTGAGCGTGATGAGCGTCAGGATCGTGCCGAGCAGGACCGAAAAGGGCAGAAAACGGGCAATAATCTGCGGCAGCCGCAGCCCGACATAGCGCCAGACATCCGCCTCGCCATTGGTGGGAACCGCCAATATCTTGGCGCTTTCCCCCAGGAGGTCGAGCGTCTGTAGCACCAGCACCAGCGCGATCAGGATCGCAAAGGTGCGCACCAGAAACATTTTGCCGACATAGAGCGCCATCTGGCGCGACGGGAAAAAGCGCAATTGTTGCATGGTGCCCTATCCTGCCGCCGCCGGGTCGCGGCGCAGCAGCGCGAACAGGCGGCGCACCCGCGCGCCGGTCTTGCTGGCAAAGCGTTCCAGCGCGCCAATCGGCTGGCCGCCTGGCACATGCGCGACGGTGTAATACATCCAGATCGCCAGCGCCGCGAACAGGGCAAAGGGCACCCACAGCGCGATGAAGGGATCCACCGACCCGCGCGCGCCCAACCCTTCGGCATATTCGTTGATCTTGTGCTGGGTCACCAGGATGATGATCGACAAAAACACCCCCAGCGACGACGTGGATCGCTTGGGCGGAATCGCCAGCGCCACCGCGAGCAGCGGGATCAGCAGCATCGATGCAACCTCCGCAATGCGGAAATGAAAATTGGCCCGGCTTTCCAGCCGCGTCGCCAGCGCCTCTGCGCCATCATTGCCGACCCGCAACAGTTCGGGAATCGTGCGTTCGCGGTCCGCCCCGCCGCGCGTGCGAAACGCCTCGATCTTGGGCAGCGGAATGGGCAGGTCATGATTGTCAAAGGTCAGCACGCGCGGGCTGTCAAAGCGCGGCGATTCGTGGACCAGCGTGCCGCGCGTCAGCCGCAGGATGATGGTATCGGGATCATCGGTGGCCAGAAATTGCCCCTTGGCAGCGGTGGCGGACACCATTTGCCCGTCCTTGTTGGTGCCGCGCACGAAAATGCCCGACAAATTGCGCCCTTCATTCGCGCTCGCCTCAATCCGCAGCGTCAGCCGGTCGCCCAGCGTCGTGAACTCCCCCACCTTGATCGACGCCCCCAGCGCCCCCGACCGCAATTCGAAGCGGAGCCCTTCATAGGCGTAGCGGGCATAGGGCTGGATGAAACCGACAATCGCCAGATTGACGAAGGCCAGGCCGATGGCAAAGGCATAGGGCACCCGCATCAACCGCCCAAAGCTCATCCCCACGCCGCGCAGCACATCGAGCTCGCTGGTCGTCGCCAGCCGCCGGAACGCCAGCAAAATCCCCAGCATCAGCCCGATGGGAATGCCCAGCGACAGATATTCGGGGATCAGATTGGCGAGCATCCGCCACACGACGCTGACCGGCCCGCCCTCTGATGCGACAAAGTCGAACAGGCGCAGCATTTTTTCCAGCACCAGCAGCATCGCCGACAGGATCAGCGTGCCAACCATCGGCAGAAAGATCAGCTTGGCGATATAGCGGTCAATGGCAGGAATGAGATTCAACTTTCCGACGCCCCATCACCATGATTTGGCCGCAAATAGTCACGATTTGGCAGGACAGGGCAATTGCGACCCAGGCCGGCGGCTGCTGGCTAGGGCTATACCCATTTGGAGTGATAAGGTCATGTCGAAATTTTCCCTGGGCACGGTGGCGGGATTGGCAGGCGCGCTGGCGCTGGCCGCACCGGTTGCGGCACAGGGGGCCACGCTGGGCCCTGCCGCCGCACGCTGCGACGCCAATGCGGCGGCGGTGCTGGTCGATGTCGCTGGTTTCAAGGCGCGCACCGGCACGCTGCGCGTCCAGATTTATGCCGCCAACAGCAAAACCTATCTGGAAAAGCGCCAGTGGCTTGACCGGGTCGATGTGCCGGTGGCCAAGACCGGGCCGATGCGCATCTGCCTGCCGGTTGACAAGCCGGGCAGCTATGTCGTGTCGGTTCGCCACGACATTAACGGCAATGGCAAATCGGACCGCAGCGACGGCGGCGGCCTGTCGGGCAATCCGGACATGAAATTGTCGGACTTTGTGTTCAAGCGCAAACCGCCGCTGGCAGCGACCAGCGTGGCCGTGGGGTCCAGCACCCGGCGGGTTCCGGTGACATTAAACTATGTCAACGGCCTGTCCTTTGACCCGGTAAACTGACCGGACGGCCGTGGCCCGCGTCGCGCTCCTGTCCAACCCGCGTTCGACCGGCAACCGGTCGCTGTTGCCGCAGGTGCGCCAATTCTGCGCCAGTCACCCCGATATCTTTCACTATGAGGTCGAAGATGTCGGTCAGATTGGCGACGCCATGCGCACCATTGCGATGGTGGGCCCGCGCGTCATCGCCATCAACGGCGGCGACGGCACGGTGCAGGCGGCGCTGACCGAGCTGTATTCGGGCGAATATTTCGGCGGCAAACCCCCGCCGGTTGCGGTGTTGCCCAATGGCAAGACCAATTTGATTGCGCTGGACCTGGGCGCCGACGGCGATCCGCTGAAGGCGCTGCAGCGCGTGCTCGATCTGGCCGCCTGCGATCTGGGCAGCCATGTCATCGAACGCCAGCTCATCTCGCTGTCCGATGGGTCGAACCGGCCCGTGCTGGGGATGTTTCTGGGCGGAGCCTATCTGGCCGATGTGATGCTTTATTGCCGTCACAAAATCTATCCGCTGGGCCTGCCCAACGGCGTGTCGCACCTGCTTGCCGCCGTGCTGGCGCTCTTTGCCATGGTGCTGGGCATCGGCGGCGGTCGGCTGCCGCCCAAGCCATCGCCGCTCAATGTGTCGCTGATCCGGCAGGGCGAGCTTAAGGGCCGCTTTTCGCTGCTGATTGTCACCACGCTGGAAAAATTGTTGCTGAGCGTGCGGACGGGGGATGCCAAGGCGGCGGGCACGATGAAATTGCTGCTGGTCGCCCCCAAGCTGGGCGCACTGATGCGCATGATGAATGCCACCTGGCGCGGCACGCTGGGCAAATATCCGGTCAGCGGCGTGCATTTCGAGGCGGGCGATGAAATCCGGATCGAAGGCGAACGATCCAATCTGATCCTGGATGGCGAGATTTTCGAGGCGCGGCACGGCCATCCCATCACACTGACATCGACCGCGCCGGTGCCCTTCCTGCGCCTTGCGGCTTGACGCGAGGGACAGCATGGCACTGACCGCGCTGGTGGCAGCCGAGCTGGCCGAGCCGGTCGACGCCCGCGTGACCGCGATGGCGGCCGCGCTGGCGGCGCGCTATCCGGGCGCGGCGCGCGCCGTGCTCTTTTATGGCAGCTGCCTGCGCGAGGCGAACCTTGATGGGTTGATGCTCGATTTCTACCTGATCGTCGCCGACTATCGCGCGGCCTATGGCAAAGGCTGGCTGGCACCGGCCAACCGCCTGATCCCGCCCAATGTCTTTCCGTTTCAGCACGATGGCCTGATCGCCAAATATGCGGTGCTGAGCGAGGCCGATTTTCACCGGCTGAACGGGCCGGAGACGCGCAATGTATCGGTCTGGGCCCGCTTTGCGCAGCCGTCGCGGCTGGTGTGGGCCGCCGATGATGCCGCGCAGGCCCGCGCGGTGAGCGCCATTGCGCGCGCCGCGCCCACGCTGTTGCAGGCCGCAGGCCAGGTGGCGGGCGAAGCGCCGCTGAATTGGTGGCGGCGCGCCTTTGCGCTCACCTATTCGGCGGAATTGCGGGCCGAGCGCCAGGGGCGGGCGCAGTCCGTGGTCGATGCCGACACCGCGCGCTACACCCGGTTCAGTGGCCCGGCCATCGCCGCATTATCGGCGGACGGCGCCAGTCCGGTGCGCGCGGGGCGCGGCTGGGCACGGCGGCGGCTGGAGGGGAAGGCGCTCAGCGTCGTGCGTCTGGCCAAGGCGGCCTTCACCTATGCCGGCGGCATTGATTATCTGGCGTGGAAGATTAACCGCCACGCGGGCACGGCCATTGTCATCACCCCCTGGATGCGCCGCTGGCCGCTGCTGGCGGCGCTGCTGCTGGTGCCCCGGCTGCTGCGCGGCGGCGCAATTCGCTAGCGCGGCCTATTTCGGCGCCGGAGCATCGGCACCGCCGCCGGTTTGCTTGTTGAGCCAGTCCTGATCCAGCTGATCCTCACCGCCCACAGCCGGCGGCGGCGCATCGCTGCCCCCCGCGCCTTCACCCGGCAGCTCCAGCGGCATGCCATTTTCGTCGACAAAGCCCTCCGAGCCCGGCTCACCGAAATAGGCCTCGCCATCCTCTTCCAGCTGCCATTCGGGCAGGACGACCTTGGTATCAAATTGTTCGACCGGACGACGCGCCACCGCGACCTGCATGAATTGGGCAAAGGCGCGCGCCGGGGCACGGCCACCCTGGAGCCCGCCCACCGCCCGCGCATCGTCGCGGCCCATCCACACGCCCGTCGTCAATCCGCTGGAAAAGCCCAGGAACCAGCCGTCCTTGTTGCTGGTCGTCGTGCCGGTTTTGCCCGCAACCGGGCGGCCAATCTGCGCCGCGCGTCCGGTGCCAGTATTAACTGCTGTTTGCAGCAGATCGGTGATGCCTGCGGCGACATAATCCTCCACCAGCTGTGATCCGGCCGTGGGTTTGTGCTGGTACAGCAGCTTGCCTTCGGATGTGGTCACTTTGGTAATGCCATAGGGAGTGACCGAAACGCCGCGCCGGGCGACGGCAGCAAAGGCCGCAGTCATGTCAATCACACGCACATCGGCGGTTCCCAGCACCATCGACGGATGGGTGTTCACTGGCGTCGTGATGCCAAAGCGCCGCGCCATGCCCGCCACCGCCGAAAAACCGATGTCGTCGCCCAGCGCCGCCGCGACCGTGTTGATCGAATTGGCAAAGGCGGTGCGCACCGTCATTTCGCCCGAAAAGCGGCCCGTGGCGTTGCGCGGGCTCCACCCATTGATGGTGACGGGTTCGTCGACCACCTTGTCCTCCACCCGCAGCCCGTTTTCGAGCGCGGCGAGGTAGACGAACAATTTCCAGGCCGATCCCGGTTGGCGCACGGCCTGCGTCGCGCGATTATAGTTGGAGGCGACATAATCGGTGCCGCCAACCATCGCGCGCACCGCGCCGTCGCGGTCGAGCGCGACCAGCGCGCCCTGCGCCCCGCGCGGGACATTGCCCTGCAACGCGGCAGTCGCCGCTCGCTGCGCGCCCAAATCGATGGTCGTCCACACATCGAGCGAGGCCGTGCCTTCGTCAATCAGCATGTCGAGCTGGGGCAGCACCCAGTCGGTGAAATAGCGGGCGCTGTTCTGGCCCTTTTCCTGCGCCATGCGGACATCGGCGGGTTTGGCATTGGCCGCCTCTGCCGCCGTCAGAAACCCAGCATCGACCATCACCGCCAGCACCACGCCCGCGCGGCCTAGCGCCGCCTTCGGGTCGGCGGTGGGGGCATAGCGCGACGGTGCCTTCACCAGCCCGGCGACGACCGCCGCCTCGGACAGCGACATTTCGGTCGCGCTATGGCCGAAAAAGGTCCGCGCAGCCGCATCAATGCCATAGCTGCCGCCGCCGAAATAGACTTTGTTGAGATAGAGTTCGAGGATCTGGTTCTTGGAAAATTTCCATTCGAGCGCAAAGGCGATGATGGCTTCGTTCGCCTTGCGCACAAGGCTGCGGTTGTTGGACAGGAACAGGTTGCGGGCCAGCTGCTGGGTGATGGTGGAGGTGGCACGCAGGCGGCCCCCGCCGGTTGCGCTGACCACCACCGCACGGGTCAGGCCGACGGGATCAACGCCGGGGTGATAGCGAAAGCGCCGATCCTCCACGGCGACCATGGCGTCTTGCATCACCTGCGGCACTTCGGCGAGCGGCAGCCAGCGGCCATAATTGGGACCCAGCGACATGAAAATCGTGCCATCGGCGGACCGCACCCGGATGGTTTGCCCGGCGGGTGACCCCTTCAGCTGCTCGTAACTGGGCAGCCGCTGCACCGCCAATGCCACGGCAATGCCAAGGCCAAGTGTCGCCAGCACGGCGAGCACCAGGCCCCAGCGGAACAACCGCCGCAGCCAAAGCCGCCATCCGCTGGGCGGCCCCATATCGTCGGGCGGGGGCGCAGCGGCGCGGCGCGGCTTGCCGCCCGATGCCCCGCCAGCCCCCGCCGCAATCTGTCGCCGTTCACCGCGCAAGGGGGCCGATCCTTTTCGTCATATCGCCGCCGCCTGTGGCATTGCCATGGTTGCCGGATGGTTAAGCAGCGCCGGAGCCTGCGTCTTCCGCGTCGCGCGCAGCGAAGTCAAGCGCAGCGCTGTTGATGCAATAGCGCAGCCCCGTCGGCCCGGGACCATCTGGAAACACATGGCCCAAATGGCCGTCGCAGCGGGCGCAGCGCACCTCCATCCGGCGCATGCCATGGCTGGTGTCCATCACTTCGGCCACGGCGGCCTCATCGGCGGGGGCGGTGTAGCTGGGCCAGCCCGACCCGCTGTCATATTTGGTGCGGCTGTCGAACAGCGGCGCGCCGCACCCGGCGCAATGATAAAGTCCGTCGCCCTTGTAATCGGTGTAGCGACCCGTGAAGGCGCGTTCGGTGCCGCCTTCGCGCAGCACATGATGCGCCAGCGGATCCAGTGGACGGGAATCACGATCGGTCATGGCAGGCCTTTTCTCGGCGAGCGGACTTTGCCGCTCCGTGAGCGCCATATATCGGGGGCCATGGCGCATCGGACAAGGGTGATTAGAGTGCGTTAACCAAAGCAGGCCTATGGCACAGGCGTGATATTGCGTCTGTTCATCCTGCTTGCGCTTGCCGCCCTGCCCCAGGCGGGGGCCGCGCAGTGCCTGCTCTGCGACAAAACGGGACAGCAAAGTAGCGCGCCGAGCGGCCCCGCCGACGCGCCGCTGCGCATCGAAATTGCCGCGCAGCTGGATTTCAGCCGCGTGGGGGCCGGGCCCGGCGGCGGTGCCGTCACCATCGATCCGCGCACCGGCGCGCGGCGCTTGTCGGGCAATGTGCAGGATCTGGGTGGCATGGCCCTGTCGGGTGAGGCGGTGGTGACCGGCACCCCCGGGCGCGGCGTCCGCATCTTTGTTCCCGCCTCTATCGAACTGGATAGCGACCATGGCGCGCGCGCGCGCGTGACCGATGTCGCCACCGACCTGTCCGCTGCCCCGCGGCTGGGCCCCGACGGGCGGCTGCGCTTCCGCTTTGGCGGGCGGCTGCAGGTCGCGGCGGGTGACGATGGCAATTACCGCGGGCGCATCCCTATTTCCGTGGAATATGAATAGGATATCGTGCTCGCCAGTGCCGATCCCACGCAAGTGGATTGGACTCTAACGCGCCCGTGCGGCCTGGCGGGCGATATCGATCAGCAATTGGTGCAGCAGCACCGCGCCTGCCGTCCCCGATGCCTTGAGCGCGCGTTCGGTGCTGAGCAGCCGCGTCATCAACCGCGCCAGCCGGATGCTGTCCCAGATACGCAGCTGGCGGGCGACGGCATCCTTTTCCTTCCAGAAAATGCCGTGACGGCGGTCTTCCACCAATGTCTTGGGGTGCTGACCCGCGTCCACCTCGGCCCGCAGCCGCGCCAGCAGCATCACGCGCAGCGCCAAGGCGCGGATCAGGCGAATGTCGGCAATGCCAACCGCGTCGATGGTGGCCAGCATGGCGGGCAGATCGGCGACCTTGCCCGCCAGCGTGGTGTTGACACAGGCGCTGACATCCTCGTCATGCACCGCAGCGCCCAGCGCGGCGATGTCAGCCGCGGTCACCGCGCGCTGCCGGTCGGGTGCAGCGTCGCGGTAAAGCGCCAGCTTTTCAATCTCGCGGACCAGCAATTTCTGGTCACCCGCAACCAGTTCGACCAGCATTGCGGCCTCGCTGCTCGCCAGTTGCAGCCCCTCTTCGCGGGCGGCGGCGACCGCGATGGCGATCAGCTCGCGCGTATCGGGCTGGTAGCAGACGACCGTCCGGACCAGGGGCGCGCCTTCGGCCAGCTTGAAAAGCTTGGCCTTTTTGGTCAGCGTGGGGGCCACGGCGACAACGGGATTGGGGCACGCATCGGCATCGAGCAGCGCGGCCACCGCCTCCAGACAATCATCGCCCCCCCCGGCGATGGTCAGGCGGATGATCCGCGCACCCGCAAACAGCGAGAGGGACGCCGCTTCGGTCGCCAGCCGCGCCGGATCGCGCTTTACCTCGTCACTCGACAGGTCGATGCGCTCGGCATCGCCGCCCGCCAGCGCGAGCAGATGATCGCCAATCGCCGCGCAGGTCGATTCGTCGGGCCCGGCGAGCAAATAAAGGCGCGTGCGCCCGTCCAGCCGGGTCAGCCGCGCCAGATCGGCGGGCTTTTCCGCCTTCATGGGCCGGGCGCAGCGTCGCCAGCGCGGCGGCGGGCAAAGACCGCCAGCCGCGCGATAATCTGGTCGGCGACCGCCTGGGCCAGCCGTTCCTGCGCGCTTTGTTCGGCAGCAATGGTGGCAAATTCGCTGCCCACCACGTCAATGCCCGCGTCGGACGCCGCCGTCGCGTCCAGCACCACCTCGCCGCTGGCGCTGTCCACCAATTGATAGCGCGCACGCAGGCTGCGCCGTTCGCGCGTGATCGAATCATCGGCACGCACCCCGAAACCGGTGATGCTGTCTTCCAATTTGATGTCGAGCCGGTAGCGATTGCCCGGCCCTTCGCCGCCCTGGGTGGCGACCAGCCGGTCGCGCAGCGCGTTGCGCACCAGCCAGCCGGCCTGTCCCTCAATCTGTGCCACGCGCACCTCACCCAACAGCCCGGCAACGGGCCCCTTGGCCCCGGCGCTGTAGAGCGGTTGCAGGCCGCAGGCCGTCAGCAGCAAGGGGGCAAGAAAGAAAAGCGCGCGCGTCACAGGACGATATTGACCAACCGGTCTGGCACCACAATCACCTTTTTCGGCGTGGCCCCGGCCATCAGCTGGGCAATGCGCGGGGCGGACAGCGCGGCGGCCTCCAACGCATCCTTGGCCAAACCCTTGGGCACGGTGATGGTCTCACGCAGCTTGCCCATCATCTGGATGGCGATGGTCACTTCATCATCGACCAGCAGGGCCGGGTCCGCCTCGGGCCAGGGCGCGTCAGCGACCAGCGCGGTCGGGCGCAGCGCAGGTGGCAGGCCCGCCCACCCTTCCTCGGCCAAGTGCGGCAGCATGGGGGCGACCAGGCGGATGAGCGCCGCGCAGGCTTCGCCCCGCGTTGCCGATGCCGGGGCCTTTTCCACCGCATTGGCGAGCGCATGGATTTTCGCGACCGCCTTGTTGAACTGCAGCGCGTCAATATCGCGCGCGCAGCCTGCGATCGTCTGGTGCAGCGTCCGCGCGAGGGCCATGTCCGCCGCCCTGTCGCCCACGGCCTCTACCTCGCCGAACAAGCGCCAGAGCCGCTGAACAAAGCGCCATGCGCCTTCGATCCCCGCCTCGCTCCACGGCAGGTCGCGTTCGGGCGGGCTGTCCGACAGCATGAACCAGCGCACCGCGTCGGCGCCATATTGGTCAATGATGGCGTCGGGATCGACGACATTCTTTTTCGACTTCGACATTTTGATGACGCGCCCGACGTCGACCGGCGCGCCATCGGCGATCAGCGTAGCGCCGGTGCCGCTGCGCTCCACCTCTTCGGGCAGGAAATAGACGGGCGGCAATCCCTCGCCCTGGCTGCGCGCATAGGTTTCGTGCGTCACCATCCCTTGGGTGAACAAATTGGCGAAGGGTTCGGCAAGGTCGAGCTTGCCGATGTGCTGGAGCGCGCGGGTCCAGAAACGGGCGTAAAGCAGGTGCAGGATCGCATGTTCGACCCCGCCGATATATTGCCCCACCGGCAACCAGCGCGCGACCACCGCCGGGTCGAACGGCGCATCTTTGGGCGCGCTGGCAAAGCGCAGGAAATACCAGCTGCTGTCGACAAAGGTGTCGAGCGTATCGGTTTCGCGCCGCGCCGGGCGGCCGCATTGCGGGCAATCGACATGCGCCCATGTCGGGTGGCGGCCCAGCGGATTGCCGGGGACATCAAAGCTGACATCATCGGGCAGGGTCACCGGCAACTGGCTCTTCGGCACCGGCACCACGCCGCACGCATCGCAGTGGATGAAGGGGATGGGCGTGCCCCAATAGCGTTGCCGCGACACGCCCCAATCGCGCAGCCGCCACACGGTCGTCCCCCGGCCCCAGCCCTCAAGTTCGGCGCGCGCGATGATCGCGGCTTTGGCTTCGTCGATGGTCATGCCGTCGAGGAAGCGGCTGTTCACCAGCTTGCCCGGGCCCGTATAGGCTTCGGTCGCAATCGAATCCGGATCGCTGTCCTCACCATCGGCGATGACGCGCACGACCGGCAGGCCATATTTGCGCGCGAAATCCAGGTCGCGCTGGTCGTGCGCGGGACAGCCGAAAATCGCCCCGGTGCCATAATCCATCAGCACATAGTTGACGACCCACACCGGCAAATGCTGGTCGGGATCAATCGGGTTTTCCACCGCCAGGCCCGTATCGAACCCCAGCTTTTCGGCGGTTTCAATCTCTGCCGCGCCCGTGCCCTGCTGGCGGCAGCGGGCGATGAAATCGGCTAGCTCCGGGCTGTTTTCCGCCAGCTGCGCGGCGAGCGGATGATCGGGCGAAATCGCCGCAAAGCTGGCCCCGAACAGCGTGTCGGGCCGCGTCGTGAACACGTCGAACGCCGGTTCGCCGCCGACGAAGCGGAAGGAAAACTGCATGCCCTGTGACTTGCCGATCCAGTTTTCCTGCATCAGCCGCACCTTGTCGGGCCATTTGTCGAGCGTCGCCAATCCGGCAAGCAGATCATCGGCGAAGTCGGTGATTTTCAGGAACCATTGCGACAATTTGCGCCGTTCCACCACCGCGCCCGAACGCCAGCCGCGTCCGTCGATCACCTGTTCATTGGCAAGGACCGTGTGGTCAACCGGGTCCCAATTGACGAAGCTTTCCTTGCGATAGACGAGCCCTGCGGCATGGAGGTCAAGGAACAGCGCCTGTTCCTGCCCATAATAATCGGGGTCGCAGGTGGCGAATTCGCGGCTCCAGTCGATGGCGAGGCCCAGCCGCTTGAGCTGAGCGCGCATCGCCGCAATATTGGCATAGGTCCAACCGGCGGGGTGCACCCCCTTTTCCATCGCGGCATTTTCCGCCGGCATGCCAAAGGCGTCCCAGCCCATGGGGTGAAGCACCTCATGCCCCGTCATTTTCTTGAAGCGCGCGATGACGTCGCCCATCGTGTAATTGCGGACATGCCCCATATGGATGCGGCCCGATGGGTAGGGAAACATCTCCAGCACATAGGCCTTGGGCTTGGCGCTGGCGTCGTCGGCACGAAAGCTGTTGGCCGCCTCCCACGCGGCCTGCCAGCGGCCATCGGCAGCAAGCGGCGAAAAACGCGGGTCGCGGGTCATGCGGACAATCCTTGCACCAAAGCAGTTGCGTCAAGCCGAACTCATGTCAGCAGCCATGGCCCCTTGCCGGACCCTTGCCGGACCCTTGCGCCATGGACCCAGGAGCCGGTTCAACGGGACGGAAAAACGAAAGCGCCTGAAAATCAGCCTTCGATGGCGCTTTGGCGCAAGTCGCGGGCGCGGGTCAGAATGACCTCTTCCAGCTTTTGCACCGTGGCCGCCTGCACTGGCGCGTCAACCCAGATGCCGCCCTGCGCCACCTGGCGCGAAGCGGCCACGCGCAGCGCGTCGGCGCGCAGGTCGCGGTCAAGGATCGACACCGTCACCTTCATCCGCTCGCCGGGGTTGGCGGGATTGGCATACCAATCGGTGATGATGACGCCGCCCGACGAATCGGCCTGCAGCAGCGGCATGAACGACAGCGCGTCGAGCGAGGCGCGCCACAAATAGCTGTTGACGCCGATGGTCGTGACCTGGGACGCCGCAATATCGGCCTTTGGCCGCTCCTTGCCCGCGCAGCCCGCCAGAGCGGCAAGGGCAGCAGCGGCCAGAATCAGGCGCGGTGCGGCTGGGCGGGCGGTGTGGCGAGGGGCGGTCATCGGCTTGGTCATGGGGCGTCTGGTCTTTCCGTGGCGCGGGGGCACAGCCCGTGGCCCCCCGCGATTGTTCCGTTGCCCCGATGCTCTAGCTTCGTTCGGCGGGGGGAGCAAGCGCGCGCGGCCTTCGCCCGCCTGGCGGGCAACTGTGGTGCGCATGCAACATATCGGCACAATCGGCGGCCTGCTCGCTGCCGCAAAGAGCCCCCCCCCCCCTTGGCAATGGCCCCCCATTGCGCCTATGTAGGGAGCACGGAGAGAGGAGTCGCGATCCGATGGCGCGCCGCAAGGGCAATGGGCTGGGACGTTTGGTGGCAATTGCCGCCCTGTCCGCGCTCGCCCTGCCGCCGGCGCTGGCGGCGATGAGCCGCGCGGACCGCATCCGCGACACCCAATTGTCCGACACGCTGCTCGGCCAATTTACCCCGGCATCGGGCGACCCGCGACTGATCGCGCGTTATGCCAAAGTGTCGCAAAGCGCGCGGCAGAGTTTCAGTTTCACCCCCGTTGTTGCCACCAGCGAACAGGGCAATCGTGCCATCACCGTGGTCGTCCGTTCACGGGACAGCGGCGCGGTCGGCGTCGATTCGGCGCGCACCCAGGCGCTGGTCAGCGGCGGGACGAAGGCGCCCGTGACCATCACGCCCGTTGCCTATAATCTGGGCGCGTCGGTGGGCTTTGACAAATTTGTTATGCCGCAGGTTGGCCGCGGCATGGATATCCGCAACCTGCCCGATACCAGCGCGCTGGAACAGCGGCCGGCCAAGTCCTCGCGCTTTGCCTCGCGCGTCAGCAGCGTTGCCGCTGATCCAGTGGGGGCCAGCCCGCGCGCCGTCGCCCCCGCACCGGGGCCAGAGGTCGATCTGTCGGGGCGCTATCGCGTCAGCCGCAATATCGATGTGACCGCCGGGGTGCGCTATTCCGCCGATGGCCGCCTGGGCCCGTTGACCGATGATCAGCGCGACAATCAGGCGGTGTATGTGGGAACGCAGTTCCGCTTCTGACGCAGGGCGCTGCCGCCGCTGGCGATTAGGGTCGGAAACCCCGCCCTGTCTTTCGTTGAACCGCTTTATCCCAGGCCGTGATCGCTGCCGAGCCGATGGCGGGTCCGGCCACGCGGCAGAGCGCACGGTGGCGCGCGGCAGTCATCCCGCCCAGCGCCACAGGCTTACCGCCCGCTTGCCGCGCCAGCGCGAGCCAGCGCCGCCGCCCGAGGGCTGGCGCGCCCGGATGGCTGAGGGTCGGGTGCAGCGGCGAGACAAAGCTTAGGGCCATTCGGGCCCGGCGCGCGGCGCGCGCCTCTGCCGCATCATGCACCGGCGCGCTGGTGATCAGTCCCAGCCGCCGGGCCTGCGCCGCGCGCCGCGCGCTGCGGTCGCGCAGATGCACGCCATGGGCGCCCAGTCGCCGCGCGGTATCAGGATTTACGCCCGCCACCAGCAAGATCAGTCGCCGGGCGACCGCCACGGTGCGCAGGCGGCGCAGCAGCGCGCGGCGCGCGGCGGGGGGCAGATCATCGCTGCGCAGCACAATCCCGCCACCGGGCGGCAGGCGGCGCGCGGCGGCCAACCCATGGCCCTGCGCGCGGGCATCGGTGAACAGCCAGCATCGCGGCAAGGGATGACAAGCGGCCATAGCCGCCCCTATAGGCGCGGGGCGACGCCGCACAAGGGACGAGCAGGGGACGAGGGCGCATGACCGAAGCAGCCGCACCGGGCACCGCCGCGCGATGGGCCGCCGAACGGCTGGCAGAGGTGCGCGGCGCGATGGCCGCCGCCGCGCAGCGGGCCGGGCGCAGGGCGGATGCGACGACGCTGATCGCGGTCAGCAAGACGCAGGACGCCGACGCCATTATGCCGCTGATGGCAGCGGGGCAGCGGGAGTTTGGCGAAAACCGGGTGCAGGAAGCGGCGAGAAAATGGCCTGCTCTCCGCGCCGCCCATGGTGACATGGTGCTGCATCTGATCGGCCAGCTGCAATCGAACAAGGCGGCCGAGGCGGTGGCGCTGTTCGATGTCATCCACACGCTGGACCGGTCGTCGCTGGTGACCGCGCTCGCCCGCGCCTGTCAGGCGGCGGGGCGGCAACCGCGCCTGCTGATGCAGGTCAATATTGGCGACGAGCCGCAGAAGGGTGGCTGTGCCATTGCCGCGCTGCCCGCGCTGTTGGCGGAGGCGCGCGATGCGGGATTGGCCGTGGACGGGCTGATGGCCATTCCCCCGGCGGACCGCGAAGCTGCACCCTATTTCGCGCTGCTCGCCGAACTCGCGGACCGCCACGGCCTGCCGCTGCGCAGCATGGGGATGAGCGGCGATTTTCCGACCGCCATCATGCTGGGTGCCACGCATGTCCGCGTCGGCACCGCACTGTTCGGGGCGCGGGAGCGAAACTAACTCCCTCAGCACGTCATCCTGAACTTGTTTCAGGATAACAGGCCACGGTCACTTGATGTCTGGAAGCGAGCTGGCGTCCTTCCCCTTGTCATCCGGGAGCAAATAAACCCCTCGTCATTCCGAGCGAAGCGAAGCAATCCAGCATAGTGTAAACCGCCCTGGATTGCTTCGCTGCGCTCGCAATGACGACAGTTGGATGCGCAGGTATTTCATGAAACAGGTCCACGACGCCGCTGTTCCGGCGAGGCAAAGGCCAGACCCGACAGCAAAAAGGCCCGCCCCCCAAGCAGAGGGACGGGCCTTTTTCCTTACCCAATCAAGCGATCAGAAGCTGCCGCGCAGCGTGATGCCATAGGTGCGCGGTTCGCCGGGGAAGCCGACGAACAGCTGGTTGGCGGTGCCCGCCAGCCCCGTGGCTGCCGGTGCCGCGACCGAACGGAAGGTGCCCCCGCCCTGCAGCGGCATGTCCGAACCAATCATGTAATATTTCTTGCCGAGCAGGTTCTGGCCCCACAGTTCGACGCCCCAGCGCCGGTCAGCGCCATAGATGCCAAGCCGACCGTTGAACACGGCGAACCCGTCCTGAACCTTTTCAATGTCCAGATCCGACCCTGTGTTGGTGTCGCTTTGCATGCGGGTGTCGAGATAGACCAGCGCCGACATGCCGCTGTCGCCAATCGGCGGGGTCCAGCTGACCCCGGCGGTGGTGACATATTTGGCGGCATTGGACACGCCGCGCCCGGGCAGCTGGAACAGCACGGGCGACAGCGGACGGCCATTGGTGCCGACCAGATCGCGGCGATAGAGCGTGTCGACATAGGTCAGGCCGACATTGACGTTGAGGTAGCGCGCGGGACGCATGAAGGCTTCGATTTCAAAGCCCTTGGAAATCACGCCCGGTTTCAACCGGTCCGGCGCACAGGCCCCGGTGACACCCGACCCGTCGGCGTCGGCGCCGCCCAGCGAATCCTTGCACGCCTGGATGTTGGTGACTTCGAAATTGACGCCGTTGAAGGTGTTCAGCTGATAATTGCTGTAGGCCTGATAGAAAGCGGCGACGTTGACGTCGATGCCGGGACCATCCCATTTGACGCCCAATTCATAGGCATCGACCTTTTCGCTGCCGAACTGAAGGTCGCCCGCTTCGGCGCGGCCATTGCCCGGCGTTTGGGCAGGCAGCGCGAGGCGCGCGGCGCAGGCGGCATCAAAGGCGGTCGAGCAAGGGCGGTCGAGCGCCGAGAAGTCGAGGTTGAAGCCCCCCGCCTTATAGCCCTTGGACGCCGAGCCATAGACCAGCCAGTCGGGGCTGGGCTTCCATGCCAGCACCACGGTGCCCGTCACCTGGTCATCCTTGAACTTCGTGCCCGGCGCGCCAGCGGCAAAGCTGGGCGCGGTGCCGTTGATGACGCAGGGCAGCGTCGCCAGACCCTGAAGCGGCGAATTGACCACCAGCGGGCACAGCGTGTTGTTGAACCGCGCATTGGCGACCAGATCCTTGGTCTCCTTGGTCCAGCGGGCCCCGACGGTCAGGGTCAGCGCATCTTCGACAATGTCAAAGCTGTTGTGCGTGAAAATGGCGAAGTTGTCGCTGGTCTGGCGGAACGACGACCCCTGGTTGCCCGTGCCGTTGATCGCCAGCGTCGGCTGACCCAGCGCCGCGGCCACCGAGCCGAAGCCGGGCCGCGCCGGATTGGCGATCAGCGCGCTGAGCACTGGAATATTGGCACGCGCCGGATTGCCGACCGGCAGGGCGTTTAGCGCCGCAATCGTGCCCTGCACCACCGGCACGTTCACGCAGAAGGGGTTGGAGGGCGACACGGCGGAGGGCAACACGCCTGCGAACAATAGGCAGTTGGCATATTGTTCATAGTTGCGGCCATAGACAATGTCGTCATCGACATCGAGCTTTTCATTGGCGAAATAGCCGCCGATCAGCCAGTCGAGCTTGCCGTCAAAAGCTTCGCCCTGCAGGCGAATTTCCTGGGTGAACAGGCGGAAGCGGCGATCAAGGTCAAAGCGTTCGAGGATACCAAGCGCCGAGAAATCGGCATCCTGCCCCTGCGCATTCTTGTAGTCGCGATAGGCGGTGATCGACGTCAGCGTGGCCGCGCCCAATTCCCACGTCAGTTCGCCCGACAGGCCCCAGTCGGTGCTGTCAGACCGATAATCAACGCCTGGCGTCGTCGCCTGACGGCGCACAAAGCTGGTGTTCGCGGGGGCGACCTGGTGGTTCGCGCCCAGCGCCTGGAGGATTGGCAGCAGCGAGTTGGGCGAAGAAACCGGGAAGCCATCGGCCCCGCGCGCCAGGTTGCGCACCGGATTGAGCAGCACCCCGCCGCAGCAATTTTCGTCGCGCTTGCTGTAATCCGCGATCAGGCGGAATTTCAGGCTGTCACTCGGTTCCAGCAGCAGCTGCGCGCGCACCAGATAACGGTCGCGGTCGTTGATATCGGGTTCACCCGGCGTGGCGTTCTTGATGAACCCATCGCGCTTTTGCCAGACGCCGTCGATGCGCAGACCCGCCGTTTCGCTGAGCGGGGCGTTGACCATGCCGTCGATGCGCCAATAGTCATAATTGCCATAGCTGAAGGCCGCCTTGCCGCTGAATTCGGTAAGGTCGGGGCCCTTGGTCACAATGTTGATGAGGCCTGCGGTCGAGTTGCGGCCAAACAGCGTGCCCTGCGGCCCGCGCAGCACTTCCACGCGCTCAATTTCGCCCAGTTCAGAGAGGCCGACGCCGGTGCGGCTGCGATAGACGCCGTCGATGAACAGGCCGACCGAGCTTTCGAGGCCCGGGTTTTCGCCCACCGTGCCGATGCCGCGAATACGCGCCGAGAAATTGACCTCGCTCGTCGCGCCCGACACCAGCAGCGATGGGGCCACCTGGCCCAATGCGCGCACATCGGTTGCGCCCGTTTTTTCTAGCGTTTCACCGGTCACCGCCGACACGGCGATCGGCACATCCGACAGCGCTTCGCTGCGGCGGGTGGCGGTCACGATGATATCGGTTTCTTCGGCCCCGTCATCGGCCGCTTCATCCTGAGCGGCGGCGGGCATGGCGATGACCGCCATGACAAGCGAAACACCAAGGGCCGAGCCACGCAGCAGCGCACCCGCGCCAAACAGGCGAGTTTTGGTCATGCTAAATCCTCTCCAACATTATCATATCATTGTTATGCGGCGCATCCTGTCGCAGCCGCGCGGCTTAATCCAGCGCCAAGCCGCGCATGGCTTGCAATTTATCGCGCTGCTGCGACATTTTCGCCACAGGCCGTTGCGCCTTTCGCCGCAGGCCGCTGCACAAAGCGCGCCAGCCCATGCCGCGTGGGGACCAGCGCGTCAAACGGCCCGGGCATCAGCCCGGCAATCGCCGGATCGCCAACGTCGAGCCCACCGGTGAGGCTGCCAAAGGCCGGGAGGATCAGCGCGGTGGCGCTGCGCACGAAACAGGGGCGGCGGACCATGCGGCCCTGCGCGCTGACCCGCACCTTGGGGTGATAATGGCCCGAAATCTGGGGGGCGGCGTCAGCGGGATCATGTTCATGGCGAAAAATGACCCCCGCCGCGCGCCATTCCTCGACCGACCGGGTGCCCCAGCGGCCATCGGGCAGCCCGTCATGATTGCCCGCGATGAACAGCCAGCGGTGGGCGCGCGCCAGTTCGGTCAGCACCGCCGCTGCCGCCGGATCGAGCCGGCTTTGCCCGTCGCGGTCATGAAAACTGTCGCCCAGGCACCAGATTTCGCGCGGGCCGCAGCGCGCGGCGACCGCCGCCAACTGGTTCAGTGTCGCGCGGCTGTCATAGGGGGGCAGCGGCTGGCCATGCGCGGCGAACCAGCTGGCCTTTTCCAGATGCAGGTCGGCGACCAGCAACACCCCCTCGCGCGGCCAGAACAGCGCACCTTCGGGCTGGGCCTGCCAGCATTCGCCAGCGAAATCGAGGGCAAAGGGGTCGTCGGACGCAGCAGGGCTCATGGCAGCCCTCGCGCTAACCCCCGCCGCCGCGGCAGGCAAGCGCCGTGCACCGGTCAGCCGCGCGGCCCCCGCCGGTCGCTCGCCGCCAGCCGTTGGCCCGCGCGATGCGCCGCGCCATCGGGGAGATCGAAAATGATCCGCTTGTTGACATAATCCACCTCGATCCGGTCGAACAGTTGCAGCCCGTCCATACCCAGCAGCATGGCGGGCCGGTCCGACAGGCCCAGCGCGCGAAAGGCCGAGCTGTCGGCAAAGGAAATCGACAGGTCGTTGACGTCAATGCCCTCGATATTCACGCGGCGCAAAATCGTCCGCTGGGCCTCCACCGTTTCGCCGTTGACGCCGGTCAGGCTGGCGGGGACGAAATCAAAGCGGTTTTGTTTGCGTTCGCGCACCAGCCGCAGCATCGCCAGATTGCCGATGCTGGTTTGCGCGCCCGTATCGACGATCACGTCCACCCGCCGCCCGTCGATCCGCGCGTCAGACAAAATGAGGCGGCCCGCCAGATTGCGCGCCGTGACGACAATGGCATCATCATCACGAATGATGGGGCGGGCCTTGCGCCGCGTTTCGCTGATCTGCATCAGCTCCTTGCGGAAATCGACCAGGATGCGGCGGCCCTGCAGCATGTCGACGCCCACCAGGCCAGCCGCGCCAATATGGCTGCCATAGAGCGCGGGGGCATCGATTGGGCCCAGCGTCATATTGGTCATCGCCAGCGCCGCGACTTTATAGGAGGGGGCGGTCATCGAACCACTGATAGTGGCCAGCCGCAGCCGTTGCCCCTCGCTCAGCGCCAGTCGCGCCGCCAATTCGCGCGAAATGACGGTGCGTTCGGCCCCGGTATCGACCAGAAAGCTGAACGGGCCGCTGCCGCCAATCATGATGGGCACCGCCATGCGGCGCGTGGAATCAATGTCGAACGGCTGAATCAGCGCGGTCGTTTCCAGCGCGCTCGCCCCGTCCGTCGCCGCAGTGGTGGGCGCAGTGGTGGTCGCAGGGGCTGGCGCCGGCGGCGGCGCTTCGCTGCCCGGGGAGGCGGCGACCAGCAGGGGCAGGGACAACAGCGCGAACATTGACGTGCGGGCCATGGTAAGGCTCCTCTCCACTGCGCATGCTATGCCTTTGCGCCGCGCGCGGCAAGCCGCCGTGTTGGCCCTCTTCAGACCGCGCTGCCCGCCAGCAGCCGGGGCAGATCGCCTGCCTCGCCGCGCGCCTGGTCCATGAAGAAGCGTTTGAGCAGCGGGGTGCGCTGAACCGCGCCCAGCCCTGCGCGCCGCACCGCGGATGCGCCCTTGCCCGGCACACCAAACAGCCGCGTCAGCCCGTCGGTGGCCAGCGCGACGAGCATATTGTCGAGCCCGCGCCACCGCTGATACCGATCAAGCAGCGCAGCATCGCCAAGGTCCAGCCCCAGCCGCGCGCCGTCGACGAGCACTTCTGCCAGCGCAGCGGCATCGCGCAGGCCGAGGTTCAACCCCTGCCCGGCAATGGGGTGAATGCCGTGCGCGGCATCGCCTACCAGCGCCAGCCGCTGCGCCGTCATCGCCGCCGTGCGGTGAAAACCCAGCGGCCAGGTCTGGCGCGGCGAAATCATCTCGATGGTGCCCAGCACCCCGCCCATCTGCTTGACCAGTTCGGCGGTAAAGCCGCGCGTGCCCAGCTTCATCAATGCCGGGCCCCGGCTTTCATGGACGCTCCACACAAAGGAGGAGCGGTGCCGCCCGTCGGGCAAATCGTTCAGCGGCAGGATAGCAAAGGGCCCCTCGCTGTAGAAAATTTCATAGGCGACATTGTCATGCGGCTTTTCGTGCGAAAAGGCCCCGATCAGTGCATGGTGGTGATAGGACCAGTTGGCGATGGCAAAGCCCGCCGCATCGCGCGTCGGCGACCGCCGCCCTTCGGCCACCACCAGCAAGGGGGCCTTGACCTGCGTCCCGTCGGCGAGGGTCAGCACGACGCCGTGTGCGCCGCGGTCCTGCGCCGTCACCTGCGCCGGGGCGAGCAAGCGGATCAGCGGTTCGCCGCGCACCCGTTCGGCCAGCGCCAGGCGCAGTTGCCGGTTTTCCACCATCTGGCCCAGCGCATCATCATCGGCGGACGGCGCGAAATCCAGTTCGCCGGGGCGCAGCGCGTCGCTGACCCAGATTTGGCGGATGGGACAGACATGGGGAGCCAGCCGTTCGGCGAGCCCCAGCACGCCGAACATGCGCCAGGTGGCACTGGCAATGGCCGTGGCGCGTCCGTCAAAATCGGGCGCAATACTGGCCAGCGGATCGGCGGGATCAACGATAGAGCTGGTCAGGCCGTGCTGCGCCAGCGCGATGGCGAGCGTCTGGCCCACCAGCCCGCCGCCGGAGATGATGACATCGCTCACAAGACTATCTGGCATGCTTATCCACTAGAGCGTGCGGGGGCCCGGTGCAATGCCGCTGCGGCTGCCTTGACGCCGAGTCCCCCGCATGCGCATATCGCTGTGGAAGAGCCGCGCGGGCGGTGGTGGGGACAATTTGCATGGCCAGCCAAAGGGCCCAGATGACACGCGTCGATTGGCGGACCACCTTCCGCCAAAGCCTGTCGCGCATCAGCTGGCTGGCGGCGGCGGTGCTGATGTTTGCCCTGTCGCTGTTCCTGTTGCTGGCGCTGGTCACCTATGATGCGACCGATGCGGCGCTGCACACCGCAGCGGGCGGTGCGCAGGCGAACTGGATGGGGGGCGCGGGGGCGTGGGCCGCCGATTTCCTGCTGTTTGTCGGCGGGATCGGCATGGTGCTGCTGATCCCGCTGACCGGCCTGCTCGCAGCGCGCATGTGGCGCGGCGATGCGCTGGGGGCGTGGCGGCGCCAACTGGCCATGGTGCTGACGGCGGCGCTGCTGATCGGGCTGGGAGCCGAACTATGGTCCTCTGCTGGCACCAACAGCACGCTGCCGGCGGGGTGGGGCGGCATTGTCGCGCTGCTGCTGGGGCGCGAAATCGCGCCTCTGTTTGACCTGGTGGCTGATCCGGGCGCGGCGCTGCTGCGCTTTGCCGTCATCCTGCTGCTCATCGGCCTGGGGCTGTGGCTGGCATGGCGGGCGCTGGGCCTGGCGGCGTTGGTGCAGCGCCGCGCCGACGATATGCGGCCAGCGGCGTATACCGCCGATGATGCCGCGCCCGCCGCGAAGGGCCCGTCGCTGGTGGCCAAGGTCATCCGCCCGCGCCCGCGCGCCGCCACCGAACCGCGCGCGCCCGTTGAGATCAGCGATCCGGTGCCGCAAAGCCGCCCCGGCCCCCGCAGCAAGCCCGCGCGGCAAAGCGAGCTGTTCACGCAGTATAAGCTCCCTGCGCTCGACCTTTTGTCGCCGCCTCCGCCGCGCACCGCCGGAGCAATCGACAAGGCGGCGCTGGAACGCAACGCCCGCCTGCTCGAATCGGTGCTGGAGGATTTTCAGGTGAAGGGGGTGGTCACCGCCGTGCGCCCCGGCCCCGTCGTCACCATGTATGAGCTGGAGCCTGCGCCCGGCACCAAGGCCAGCCGCGTGTCGAACCTGGCCGACGATATTGCCCGCAACATGTCGGCGCTGTCGGCGCGCATCGCGCCCATTCCCGGCCGCACGGTGATCGGCATCGAATTGCCCAACACCAAGCGCGAGGCCGTGGTGCTGCACGAAATGATCGGCAGCAGCCTGTTTGCCGAACAGACCGGGCAGCTGCCCATCATCCTGGGCAAGAATATCAGCGGCGATCCCGTCATTGCGGATCTGGCCCCCATGCCGCACCTGTTGATCGCCGGGACGACGGGGTCGGGCAAATCGGTCGGGCTCAACGCGATGATATTGTCGCTGCTCTATCGGCTGGGGCCCGATCAGTGCCGGATGATCATGATCGACCCCAAGATGCTGGAGCTCAGCGTCTATGACGGCATCCCGCACCTGCTCGCCCCGGTGGTCACCGATCCCAAGCGGGCCATCCGAGCGCTCAAATGGGCGGTGGAGCAGATGGAGGACCGCTATCGCATGATGTCGTCGCTGTCGGTGCGCAACCTGGCGAGCTATAATGACAAGGTGCGCGGCGCGCTGGCCAAGGGCAAATCGCTGGGCCGCCGGGTCCATTCGGGCTTTGATCCCGACACCGGCCAGCCCGTCTATGAAGAAGAAACGCTGGATTATCAGCCGCTGCCGCAAATTGTTGTCGTCGTCGACGAGCTCGCCGATTTGATGATGACGGCGGGGAAAGAGGTTGAATTCCTGATCCAGCGGCTGGCGCAAAAGGCGCGCGCGGCGGGCATCCACCTGATCCTGGCCACCCAGCGCCCATCGGTCGATGTCATCACCGGGGTCATCAAGGCCAATTTGCCCACGCGGATCAGTTTCAACGTCACCTCGAAAATCGACAGCCGCACGATTTTGGGGGAGGCCGGGGCCGAACAGCTGCTGGGCAAGGGTGACATGCTCTATGTCCCCGGCGGCAAGCAGATCACCCGCATCCACGGCCCCTTTGTTTCCGACGACGAAGTGCGCGCCGTGGCCGACCATTGGCGCACCCAGGGCCAGCCCGATTATATCGAATCAGTGACCGAGGAGCCCGAGGACGGCGGCTTCGCCCTCGACGGCGCGCCCGTCGGCGAGGACAGCGCCGAGGACCGCGTCTATGCCAAGGCCAAGCAAATTGTGATTGAAAGCCAAAAGGCATCGACCAGCTGGCTGCAGCGCCAGCTGCGTATCGGGTATAACAGCGCCGCGCGGTTGATCGACCGGTTGGAGGAGGATGGCATTATCGGCCCTCCTAATCACGTCGGCCGGCGCGATGTGCTGGTCGACCGCAACGGCTTCCCGCGATAGTTCAGTTGTTATTCAAGGCGCGGGCGTTAACAGCAGCGGCATGATGATACGCTGCGTCCTTGGTTTCACCGCAATTGCCGCCATTGCAGCGGCGGTTCCCGCCCTTCAGGCCCAATCGGCCCCCGCCCCGGCGCTGGCGGCGGTGCAGGCGCATTTGCGTGCCACCGCGTCGATGACCGCCGATTTCGCGCAGACCGACCGCAATGGCCAGCGGCTCACCGGAAAACTGACGTTGAAGCGCCCCGGCAAGATCCGCTTTGAATATCAAAAAGGTGTGCCGCTGCTTATCGTCGGCGACGGCAATTCGCTGACCATGATCGATTATGAGGTGCGGCAGGTGCAACGCTGGCCAGTGAAAAATTCGCCGCTGACCGTGCTGCTGGACCCCGACCGTGATCTTGCGGCCTTTGCGCGGCTGATGCCGACGGGCGACCCTGGCGTCACCAGCGTCGAGGTGCGCGATCCCAAGCGGCCAGAGTTCGGGACCATCACCATGGTGTTCACGCGCGATGCCGCAGCGCCCGCAGGCCTGCGCCTGCGCGGCTGGGTGGCGCTGGATGCCAAGAACAACCGCACGCGCATCGATCTGACCAACCAGCGGTTCAATGTCGCGGTGGCCGATTCGGCCTTCAAATGGACCGACCCGCGCCCGGCACGCCGCAAGTAAGCCGCCGCGGCGCGCAATTCATCGCCGCTCCGGCACGGCTGCCCGCAAAGCACCGTTTTTTGTTCAGCTTCGCGACAGGCTGGCGCGTTTATTCCGGTATCGAAGACAGCGCACATGGCGGCGCAATATCGCAGGGTTTCCCCCCTGTTGCCCCTGCGGCACCGCCAGCCGTCTTCTTTCAAGAGCGTGACGAACGCTAGCCTTGAACCCCCGTTCCACCGCCCCTGGAACGGGGGTTTATGATTTTGGCGCGCCGCAAGCCCGTCTGCCCGAGGTTGCGCGCCCCACCCCGCCCCGATAGAGCGGGCCGCCATGGCCATCAGCATCGCTTCATGGAACATCAACAGCGTGCGCGCGCGCATCGGCATCGTCGAACGCTTTCTGCGCGAGGCGCGGCCCGACATTTTGTGCCTTCAGGAAATCAAGGTCGAATGTGGCCTGTTCCCGCATGCCGCCTTTCGCGCGCTGGGATATGATAACATCGTCACGCATGGCCAGCGCATGCACCACGGCGTTGCGATCATCAGCCGCGTGCCGCTGACCGATATCACCAAGCATGACTGGCAGGCCAATGGCGAGGCGCGGCATATTGGCGCGACGCTGCCCGGGGGGGTCCGGCTCGACAATGTCTATATCCCCGCGGGCGGCGATATTGCCGATCGCACGCTCAACCCCAAATTCGGGCAAAAGCTCGACTTTCTGGACCGGATGATCGGCTGGTCGGGCACGTTGGCGACGCCCACTATCCTGGTGGGGGATTTCAACATCGCGCCGCTCGAATCGGACGTGTGGAATCACAAGGCGTTGCTCGACGTGGTCAGCCATACGCCCATCGAAGTGGCCGCGCTGGCGCGGTTGCAGGCCGCCGCAAGGTGGGTTGACCTGGGCCGGCATTTCACCCCGGCCCCGTCGCGGCTCTACACCTGGTGGAGTTACCGCGCCAAGGATTGGGCCGAAAGCGACCGGGGGCGGCGGCTGGACCATATGTGGGCGACGCCCGATATCGCGCCGCGCGCTGTGTCCCACCGCGTCCATGAACCCTGCCGGTCGTGGGACAAGCCATCGGACCATATCCCGCTGGTCACGGACTTTGACCTTTGAGTGCGGCGGCGCGCCGGGCCGCCAAGGGCGCGGATGCGCTGCGCCGCGGCTGGCCCGTGCGCATCGGCAGCATCGACCTGCTGGCCGTGGAAAGCGCCAGCGAAGCGGAATTTAACGGGTTCGGCAGCACCGACCTGTTGCTGTCGGGCGAGCGCGCGGCCACGCTGAAACTGACCAACCAGCATGCCGCCGCCAGACCCGGGCCCGTGCAGGTGACCGGGGCGGGCCATAGCACCGCCGCTGCGCTGGCGATTGCCGACCCGGCGCTCGACCTCGCCCACCCCTTCAAGGGGCCGTTCCGCGCCGCGCCGCTGGCCGACGACGACGCCGCGCGCGCCGCCATCACGCTGGCGCGCCATATCGGCATCTTGCCCGCTGCCTTTGTCCGGCCGGCCCGCGCCGATGCGGTCGATGCCGTGCTGGAACCGGGCGATGTCGGCGCGCTGCTCGATCCCCGGCGGCTGACCATCGCGGCGCGCGCGCGCCTCCCCGTCACGGCAGCGGAGACCGCCGAGATCGTCGCCTTTCGTTCGCCCGAGGAAGCGGCGGACCATGTCGCGCTGATCATCGGCCAGCACAGTGGTCGCCCGCCCGTGGTGCGGCTGCACAGCGAATGCCTGACCGGCGATGTGCTGGGCAGCCTGAAATGCGATTGCGGGCCGCAATTGCACGGCGCGCTGGCCGCCATGGCCGCCGCCGACTGGGGCATCCTCCTCTATTTGCGGCAGGAGGGACGCGGCATCGGCCTCGTCAACAAATTGCGCGCCTATGCCTTGCAGGATCAGGGGTTTGACACGGTCGACGCCAACATCCGCCTGGGCTTTCCGGTGGAAGCCCGCGATTTTTCCATCGCCGCGCGAATGCTCACCCTGCTGGGCCAGCCGCGCATCCGGCTGATGACCAACAATCCCGAAAAGGTCGCGCGGCTGGCTGCCGAGGGCATTGATGTGGTCGAACGCCTGCCGCTTGCGCTGCCCGCCAATCCGCACAATGCGCACTATCTGGCCACCAAGCGCGACCGCACCGGGCACCAGCTTTAGCGAGCTGGCGATGCGGCGAGGGGAAATATTGTGCGGATGTTGGGCCTCCCTATTTCGCGCGAAGAGCGCGAAGGGGCGAAGGAGCGCGAAGGCGTCGGCCTATTCCAGTGTGCTGATCGATGATTGCGGATCGCTCATTCTTCGGTTTCACACAGAGACGCAGAGATTCGCAGAGACTTTGGTAATAGCCGCCAGGCCATATTGTTCATTCACTGTTTCAGCGGCCGCGTGGTCGCATTTCTGGGGGCCGCTACGCGGCAATTGCCGGCGGCTCTGCGGATCTCTGCGTCTCTGCGCGAAACAGAAAAGCGATGCAGTCGCAAGCATCCGCCAACACCGCGAAGCAAGCCCTGGCCTTCGCGCAACGTCGCCCCTTCACGCGAAATCCGTCGCCGCCATCAATGCACGAAGCGGGCCACCACGTCGCGGTAGCTGCGCGACACTTTCACCTGCGCGCCCGAACCCAGCACCAGGAAACATTCGCCGTTGGTGTGCGGTTTGACCTGTTTCACCTGCGTCAGATTGACGATGGTGGAGCGGTGCACGCGCTGGAAATTGCGGGGGTCGAGCCGTTTTTCCAGATCCTTCATCGTTTCGCGCAGGATCAGGCTGTTGTCGGCGGTGTAGATGCACATATAGTCGCCCGCCGCGTCGATGCGTTCGATGCTGTCGACGTCGACGCGGAAAATCTGGCCGCGATCCTTGATGTTGATCAGCTTTTCATAGCGGTCGACCGATGGCGGTTCCGGGGCGGGTTCGCCGATGCTGTCTGCCATGTCGGGGGCGATTTCGGCGATCACCTCTTTCAGCCGCTCGGCCTCTGCCACGCCGCGCCGTTCGGTGAGGCGCTGGCGCACGCGGTCGAGCGCGTCGGCGAGCCGTTCGGGCTCCACCGGCTTCACCAGATAATCCACTGCCTGGGCCTCAAAGGCGCGGATGGCATGTTCGCTATAGGCGGTGACGAACACCACCAGCGGCGGTTCGACGTCCATCAGCCCTTGCAACACCGAAAAGCCGTCAAAGCCGGGCATCTGGATGTCGAGAAACACCAGGTCGGGCTTGTGCGTCTTGATCTTGCGAATGGCCTCGCGCCCATTTTGCGCCGTGTCGACAATGTCGACATCGCCATGCGCTTCCAGCCGCAGTTGCAGCCCCTGAACCGCCAGTTTTTCGTCATCCACCAGGATGGTGCGTATCGTCATGCCGCTTTTGACCCGATCTGACCCTTGTCCGCCGCCTGATACGGCAGTTCGATCACCACCATGAATCCGCCTTCGGGGCTGGTCCGCACATCGAACCGGTGGCGGTCGCCAAAGGCCTGCGCCAGCCGGTCCCGGATATTGGCAAGGCCCACCCCGGTGGAATCAGTGGTCACCGGCAAAGTGGGGGCGGTTGGGGCATCTGACAATCCCGGGCCCGTGTCCGACACGGTGATGCGCACATTTTGACCGGCGAGTTGCGCCGCCACGGTGATGTCGGCCCCATCCTCCTGCGGCGATACTGCATATTTGATCGCGTTTTCGATGAGCGGTTGCAGCAGCAGCGACGGCAGGCGCGCCTGTTCCACCGCCGCATCCACGCTGAAATGCGGGCGCAGCCGATCCTCAAACCGCATCTTTTCGATTTCTAGGTAGAGCTTGAGCGTCTCTATCTCTTGCGCCAGCGTCACCTGTGCCGTCGGTTCATTGGCCAGCGTGTAGCGCAGGAAGGACGACAGGCGCGACAGCATCGCATTGGCCGGTTCGGTCTGTTTCAAGAGCACCAGCGTCGAGATGCTGTTCAGCGTGTTGAACAGGAAATGGGGGTTGAGCTGGTAGCGCAGCATGGCGAGCTGCGCCGAGGCCGCCTGCGCCTCCAGCCGCAGCATCCGGTCTTCCTGCTCCTCCAGCTTCAGGAAATAGTTGATGGCATAATAGAGCGCCGACCAGGCGGCGATGGACGTGGCGTCGATGTAAAAGGCAAAGAGGAACAGGCTGGTAAAGCCAACCTCGCTGCCCGGATTTTGGATTTGCGCGACCCAGGCGTCGATGAAGGCCCACAGGCTGGTCGCGAGGCCGGCAAGCACAAAGCTGATCACCCACATCCACAAGGGGCGCCGGGCGATGAGCGCGCGGTAACAGACCGACAGGATCAGCGTCAGCGAAAAGCCGGTGATCGCCGAAATCGTCTGGGGAATGAGAAAGGAGAGCGCCTGCCCATTGGCCAGACCCGACACCCCGCGCAGCACCAGCCAGGCGAGCCAGCCCAGCGTCTGCAAACGCCAGAAGGCGCGCGCCTTGTCATCGAAAAAAGGTCCGGGGGTGGAAAGGGCAAGTAGGCTCATGGCCGGGGAAACGCGGGGCGGATCAGCAGCGAGAGCAGTGCGGGCAAGGCGTGCGGCACCGCATCATTCCGCCGCCACCACAAGCGGTGCGGCGGGCTGGCGCGCGCTGCCCAGCGGCTGCACCTCGGCCCGGTGTTTCCAGCACAGTTCGTGATAGGCCAGCGCGCGACCATCATGCGCCTGCAGCGTGACGGCGCGAATGGGCTGTTCATCCTGACGGTCGACCAGCACCGGGGTAGAGGGCACGCCGTCGCCCCATTTTTCCCCCCATTGGCGCAGCGCGATCATCGCGGGGAGCAGGTCCATCCCCTTCGCCGTCAGCGCATAATGCACTTTGCGCCGGTCGCACGCCATCACCTGGCGCTCCAGCACCTCATGGTCCACCAGCCGCGCCAGCCGGTTGGACAGGATGTTGCGCGCAATGCCCAACACCTGCTGAAATTCCTCAAAATGATGGACGCCGTTAAAGGCCGCGCGCAGGATCATGAACGACCAGCGCTCGCCCATCGCCTCCAGCGCCACGGGCAAGGCACAGTTCAGCCCTTCGGCCTCGCTCAACGGTTCGCGCAATTTACCCATGGGGTGACTTTTACCGCAAAAATCGCGGCTGTCACATGTTTCTGCGCCAGCCTTGCCGTAGCGCCCGGACGCCGTGCCAAACCAGGCGCGGCGATTGGCCGAGCGTCAGCAGCGGCGCGGCCATGGCGGCGCGCGCCAGCAGGTCCAGCCGCAGCTTGAAATGGTTGCGGCGATATTGATTGAGCAGCACGGCGGCGCGGTCGCGGCGCGGCAGGCGCGCGGGCATGGCGCGCAGCACCACCTCGGTCGTCAGCGCCTGGATGGTGGCGGCGCGGCTGTTGGTCAGGCTCTTGGGATGCTTGCGATAGAGATAGAGATCCTCGGCGACCCGCAAAAAGCGGAAATGCGCCGATGCCCGCAGCCAGAAATCATAATCCTCCGCCCCGAACAGGCCGGTATCATAGCCGCCAAGCGCATAGTCGACCGCGCGGCGATAGAGGAAACTGGCGCCAATTTCATTGCCCATCAACAGCTTGTCAGCGGACCGCACCTCGACAAAGCCGATCGTCTCGCCCGCCGGATTGATGACGGTAAAGTCCGAATGGGCAATATCGGCATCGGGTGCGGCATCGAGCGCCGCGACCAGCCGTTCGAGCATGTGCGGGCGCAGCAGATTGTCGTCCGAGGTCCAACTGAACAGCTCTCCCCGCGCCGCCGCAAAGCCGCGGTTGAGCGCGGCGGGCAACCCGACATTGCGGTCCAGTCGAATCACGCGAATGCGCGAATCGCGGGCCGCCGCCGCCGCCAAAATCCGGGGCGAGGCATCGGACGAGGCATCGTCGACACAAATCAGCTCATAATCGGCGAAGCGCTGCGCCGCGATGGAGGCGAGCGCCGCCTCCAGAAAGTCGGCACCATTGTGCACGGGCAGCACCAGCGAAACGCGGGGAGGCGGTGCGGCAGCACTGGCATCAGGGTCGGACACGGACGTCTTTCGCGGTGGCGGATGCACCGCCATGCCATGGCGCGGCGCGCCAGTGCAAGTTTCGCTTGCGCCGCAAGGGCTTTACGCGACAATTGCTGGCTATGCTGCGCCAATATGAGCTGGTTGAGCGGATCCGCGACTATGACCCCGACGCCGACGAGGGGCTGATCAACCGCGCCTATGTGTTCACGGTGCAAAAACATGGCAGCCAGCTCAGGGCATCGGGTGACCCCTATTTCAGCCATCCGGTGGAGGTCGCCGGGATTTTGACCGAGCTGCGGCTGGACACCGAATCGATCATCACCGCCCTGCTCCACGATACGCTGGAAGACACGCTGACCACGCCGGAGGAGATTGAGCGGCTGTTCGGGGCCAATGTCGCCCGGCTGGTTGACGGTGTCACCAAGCTGAGCAAGATCGAGGCGCAGACCGAAAATGAGCGCGCGGCGGAAAATCTGCGCAAATTTCTGCTCGCCATATCCGACGATATCCGCGTGCTGCTGGTCAAGCTGGCGGACCGGTTGCACAATATGCGCACGCTGCATTTCATCAAATCGCCCGACAAGCGGCGGCGCATCGCGCGCGAGACGATGGATATCTTTGCCCCGCTTGCCGAACGCATCGGCATGTATGAATATATGCGCGAAATGCAGCTGCTCGCCTTTCGCGAGCTGGAGCCAGAGGCCTATGACACCATCACCGGGCGGCTGGCGAAGCTGACCGCCGGGGGCAAGGACCAGGTCGCCCGCATCAGCCGCGAGTTTACCGAGCTGCTGAAGGCCTCGCTGATCGAGGCCGATGTGTCGGGGCGCGAAAAACACCCTTATTCCATCTGGCGCAAGATGCAGGAGCGCCATGTCAGCTTTGAACAGGTGACCGACATCATCGCCTTTCGCATCATCACGCCGACCGATGATGATTGCTACAAGGCGCTGGGCCTCATCCACCGCAAATGGAAAATGGTGCCGGGGCGGTTCAAGGATTATATCTCGACGCCCAAGCGCAATGGCTATCGCTCGCTGCACACCACCATCATGCATCAGCTGAACATGCGGATCGAAATCCAGATCCGCAGCCGCGGCATGCATCAGCAAAGCGAATTCGGGCTGGCCGCGCACTGGGCCTATAAGCAAAAGGGCGGCGCGCCCGACGGCCAGGCGGGGTGGATCCGCGACCTGATTGAAATATTGGACCAGACGCACGACGCCGATGAGCTGCTCGAAAACACGCGCATCGCCATGTATCAGGACCGGATTTTTGCCTTCACGCCAAAGGGCGCGCTGCATCAGCTGCCCAAGGGGGCAACGCCGGTGGATTTTGCCTATGCCGTGCACACCAAGCTGGGCGACCGGACGGTGGGGGCAAAGGTCAATGGGCGGCTGGTGCCGCTGCGCACCCAGCTGGCCAATGGCGATACGGTCGAAATATTGGTGTCGGACAAACAGACGCCGCAGCCCGGCTGGCTGAGCTATACCGTCACGGCCAAGGCGCGCGCCGCGATCCGCCGCCATGTGCGCGGGCAGGAGCGCGTTCAGCTGATCGCGCTCGGCCGCAAGTTGTATGACGAACTGGTCGCGCGGCTGCCCGGCAAAATCGGGGAAAAGGCGCGCAAGGAGGCCATCAAGCGGTTGAAGCTGGAGGATGACAACGCCCTTTATGTCGCCATCGCGCGGCAGCGGTTGCGCGACAATGATGTGCTGGAGGCGCTGGTCCCCGGCGTCACCAGCGACCTCAAGCTCAAACCCGGGCGGTTGCAACAGGGCAGCGCGGTGTCCATCGAGGGGCTGACGCCGGGCGTGGCCTATAATCTGGCCGAATGCTGTCACCCGGTTCCCGGCGACCGCATTATCGGCCTGAGCCGCGAAAATGTGGGCATCGAGGTGCATACGGTCAATTGCCAGGAACTGGCCAATGGCGTCGATGCCGACTGGATTGACCTGCGCTGGCAAGAGGATAGCGAGGGGGGCAGCGCGCTGTTGTGCGTGGTTGTGCCAAACGAGCCCGGGACGCTGGCCGAAATGGCGGGCATATTGGCGGCGAACGAGGCCAATATCATGAACCTGCGCATCGCCGCGCGCGAGGGCGATTTCCACACCTTTGAAGTGATGGTGGAGGTGCGCGATGTCCACCATCTGATGCGCATCCTGTCCGCGCTGCGCGCGTCGGACACGGTGGTTCAAGCCGAACGGGTTTAGCGCCTCCCCCTCCGGCCTGCGCCACAGTCAGGTCAATTATCGCCGTTTCAAGCGCACCGGGGCAGCACCGGGAGGCTCCGGTTACACGTCCAGATTGGCGACGTTCAGCGCATTGGCCTGAATGAAGTCGCGGCGCGGTTCGACCTCGTCACCCATCAGCCGTTCAAAAATTTCATGGGCGACATCGGCCTGTTCCGCCTCGACGCGCAGCAGCGACCGGTTGGCAGGGTCCAGCGTCGTTTCCCACAATTGTTCCGCGTTCATTTCGCCCAGCCCCTTATAGCGGCTGACCGCCAACCCCTTGCGGCTGAAAGCGAAAACGCCCTCCAGCAGGTCCGACGGACGCGTGACCACGGCGGCGGCGGGCGCGCGGGCGGTGACTTCGCCGTCCTCGCCTTCGTCATCGCTATCGGCGGCCTGGGCCGCAGCGCTGGCGGCAGTCAGCTTCACCAGCCGCGACGGCGCGGCATAGCTGTCCGTCTCTGCCGCAGCGAGCATATGGACCCGGCGCGCCTCCTGGCTCGCCAGGAAGCCGGCGTCGATGCCATGATGGTCGGACACACCGCGCCAGCGCCGCTCGGCATGATAGCCGCCATCGTCGGCGGCAATGGCCCAGCGCGCCTCGCCCGTGCCGCTGAGCGCCGCATCGGCCTTGTCCAGCCACTGCGCCGTCCGCGCCGCCGCCGCCTGCCGTCCGGCCGCATCGAGCGCCGGATCGAGCGCGCCATTGAGCGCCAGCGCCTCGACCAGCCCCGCATCATAGCGGCGCGGCACATAGCGCATCAGCGCGCGGGTGCGGCGGGCATGGTCAATCAGCGCGCCAAGGTCAGCCCCGCTGCGTCCGCCGCCCGCCGTTTCCAGCCGCAGCCCGTCGAGCGCCGCATCGACCAGATAATTTTCGAGCGCCGCATCATCCTTCAGATACACCTCCGACCGGCCCTTCGCGACCTTATAGAGCGGCGGCTGCGCGATATAGAGGTGCCCGCCCTCGATAATTTCGGGCATTTGCCGGTAGAAAAAGGTCAGCAACAGGGTGCGGATATGCGCGCCGTCGACGTCGGCGTCGGTCATGATCACAATTTTGTGATAGCGCAGCTTTTCCAGGTTAAATTCGTCGCGGATGCCGGTGCCCAGCGCCTGGATGAGCGTGCCAACCTCCTTCGACGAAATAATCCGGTCGAACCGCGCGCGCTCGACATTCAAAATCTTGCCCTTCAGCGGCAAAATGGCCTGCACATGCCGGTCGCGGCCCTGTTTGGCGCTGCCGCCGGCGGAATCACCCTCGACCAGGAACAGCTCGCATTTGGTGGGATCGCGCTCCTGACAATCGGCCAGCTTGCCGGGCAGCGAGGCGATGTCCATCGCCCCCTTGCGCCGAGTAAGTTCACGCGCCTTTTTCGCGGCCTCGCGCGCGGCGGCGGCATCGATCACCTTTTGCAGGACAGCCTTGGCCTGTGCCGGATTTTCCTCCAGCCATTGGTTCATCCGGTCGGCCATCAGGCTTTCGAGCGGCTGGCGCACCTCTGACGACACCAGCTTGTCCTTGGTCTGCGATGAAAATTTGGGATCGGGCAGCTTGACCGACACAATCGCGGTCAACCCTTCGCGCATGTCATCGCCGGTCAGGCTGACCTTTTCCTTCTTGAGCAGGCCCGATTTGTCACCATAGCTGTTGATCGTCCGCGTCAGTGCGGCGCGAAAGGCAGCCAAATGCGTCCCGCCGTCGCGCTGCGGGATATTGTTGGTGAAACAGAGCACCTGTTCATAATAGCTGTCGTTCCATTCCAGCGCGACGTCGATGCCAATGCCATCGCGTTCGGCGCTGATCGCAATGGGTTCGGGGAGCAGCGCGGTCTTGCTGCGGTCGAGCCACGCAACGAAGGCAGCGATACCCCCTTCGTAATAAAGATCATGCTCCACCCGGTCGGCATGGCGTTCATCGGCGAGGATGATGCGCACCCCCGAATTCAGGAAAGCAAGCTCGCGGTAGCGATGCTCCAGCTTTTCAAAATCAAATTCCAGCACATTCTTGAACGTCTCGTTCGACGCCATGAAGGTCACGCGCGTGCCCTTCTTGCCCGCCGGGGCTGGTCCGGTCACGCACAGCGGGCCCACCGCATCGCCATTCTCGAACCGCATCCAATGCTCTTCACCGTCGCGCCAGATGGTCAGCTCCAGCCATTCGCTGAGCGCATTGACGACGCTGACGCCCACGCCGTGCAGGCCGCCCGACACCTTATAGGCATTGTCATCGCTGGTGTTTTCAAACTTTCCCCCGGCGTGCAGCTGGGTCATGATCACCTCGGCGGCGCTGACGCCCTCCTCCGGGTGAATGCCGGTGGGGATACCGCGACCATTGTCCTCCACACTGACCGACCCGTCGGGATTGAGCGTGATAAGCACCCGGTCGCAATGGCCGGCCAGCGCCTCGTCAATCGCATTATCGCTTACCTCGAACACCATATGGTGGAGGCCCGAACCATCGTCGGTGTCGCCGATATACATGCCGGGACGCTTGCGCACGGCATCCAGCCCGCGCAGCACCTTGATGGCCTCTGCGCCATAGGCATTGCTGTTGGGGGTCTGCGCGTTAGAGGTTTGGGCGTTAGAGGTTTGGGCGTTGGACGTCGAACCGGGGCGATATTCGGGGGTGTCGTTCATGCCAATTCTATAGGGTTATGGGGCCCGAAACCCAAGGGAAAAAGCGCGCGGTGCCGGGCAAGCGGCGCATTGCCAGCGCGCGCCAGTGCGGCTAATTTGCGGCGCATGACACGCCCTGCCCTGCTTTCCGCCCTGCTTCCCCCCCTGCTCCCCCTTGCCCTGCTCGCCGGCTGCAGTGAAGCGCCCGCGCCCGCCGACAATGCGGCGATTGACGACGGCGGTCCCGCACTGGCCGCGCGCGCCATCAATGTCGGGACAGAGGGACCAACGCTGCCCGCCTGCCCCAGCGTTTCGCGCGTCATCGCGGCGGGAACCAACGCCTATTGGGCCCCCGCCGAGACCCGCGTGGCCAAGGCCAAGCTGCCGGGGGGCAGCCGCGTCGCGCTGTGCGAGGCGACGGCGGACGACCAGTGGTTTGGCGTCATTTTTCCCGAACCGGGCAGCGATATCGATCTGTGCGGCGTCGGCCGCCCGGCGGCCAATCCCCGCGAATATCAGGGTCCATGCCGCTGGGGCTGGATCAAGGGCGGAACGGTGACGCTGGGCAGCTAGCCGCCGTTGCCATTCAGCGGAAACAGGCCTCAATCAATCCAGTCGGGCACGCGTTCTGAGGCCATGATCGTGCTGGCGCTGATCCGGTCCGCCACCACCACATGCCGGTCGCCATCGACCAGCACTTCGGGGACTAGGCTGCGGCTGTTGTAGGTGCTGGCCATGGTCGCGCCATAGGCTCCCGCAGTCCGGAACACGCCCAGATCACCGGCGGCCACCGCATCCATGTCGCGGTCGCGGGCGAAGGTATCGCCCGTTTCGCACACCGGGCCGACGATATTGGCCGTCATCCGCGCGCCCGAAGGGGTCACGGCGATAAAGTCGTGATAGGCATCATAAAGCGCCGGGCGCGCCAGATCGTTCATCGCGGCGTCCACCACCACCCAGGGGTTGGTCGCCCCGGGCTTGACCCACAACACCTCGGTCAGCAAGACCCCGGCATTGCCGACGATCACCCGGCCCGGTTCGAACATCAAGGTGACATCCCAACCCCGGGTCACCCGCGCCACCATTGCGCCATAGTCCGCAGGGGTCGGCGGGGTTTCACCCTGGCGATAGGGCACGCCCAGCCCGCCGCCCAGATCGACATGGGTGATGACATGGCCCGCCGCGCGCAAATCGGCCACCAGCGCGCCCACCCGGGTAAAGGCGGCCTCCAGCGGGTCAAGGCTGGTCAGCTGGCTGCCGATATGCAGCGCCACCCCGCGCAGGTTGAGGCCCGGCAGCCGGGCGAGCCGGTCGTAAATGGCGGGCAATTCGTGCAGCGCGATGCCGAATTTATTCTCGGCCTTGCCCGTTGAAATCTTGGCATGGGTTCCGGCATCGACATCGGGGTTGACGCGCAGCACGGCATCGGCGCGCATCCCCCGCTCTGCCGCAATGGCGGCCAGCGCCTCACCCTCCGGTTCATGTTCGATGTTGAACTGGCCGATGCGGCGGTCCAGCCCCAGCGCCATTTCGGCGCGCGTCTTGCCAACCCCGGAAAAAACGATGTCGGCGGGGTCCATCCCCGCCGCGATCGCGCGCTCCAGCTCGCCGCCCGACACGACATCAGCGCCAAAGCCCTTGCGCGCCAGCACGCGCAGCACACCCAGATTGGGATTGGCCTTGATGGCAAAGGCGATGTGCTTACGCGGCACGGCGCTGAGCCCGTCGATGAAGGCGTCGGCATGGCGTTCCAGCGTCGCGCGCGAATAGACATAGACGGGGGTGCCGACCGCCGCCGCAAGCGACGGCAGCGGCAGGTTTTCGGCGTGCAGAACGCCGTCCTTGTAATGAAAATGGTCCATGGGAATGTTCAGCCTGGCGGGGGGAGGTCAAATTCGTCGGTGGGGCGCTCTTCGCTGCGTTTGAGCAGCTCGTCGCTGCGCGCGGGCACCGCCTCTGCGTCAGAGGTGGTTTGTTGCAGGGGTGTTTCGGCCTTGGCACTGCCGGCGGGAGCAACCGAGGGCGGCGCGCCGGGGCGCGGCTTCAAATCCACCTTGTTGCCGCACGCGGCCAGCATGGCCGCAGCGACCATGGCCATGCCCAGCGCCTGCCCTGCCTGCCGCTGCATCATTGTGTGCCGTCCTTTGCCAGCCGGGCGAACCACCGTGCCACCTGGCCCTCTACCTGCACCGGCGCGGTTCCGCCATAGCTGGTGCGGCTCGCCACCGATGCATCGATGGTCAGCGCCGCCAGCGCGTCCGCCGTCACCCGCGCATCAATCGCCTGTGCCTCTGCCAGCGGCAGCTGGGCCAGATCAACGCCCAGTGCCTCGGCTCGCTTGACGCAGGCCCCGACGATATGGTGCGCATCGCGAAACGGCGTGCCGCATTCGCGCACCAGCCAGTCGGCAAGATCGGTGGCGGTGGAAAAACCGCTGGCGGCCACGGCGCGCATGCGATCGGTGCGGAACTCCAGCGTTTCGATCATCCCGGTCATCGCTGCCAGCGACAGGGCCAGCGCGTCATGCGCCTCGAACAGCGTCGCCTTGTCGTCTTGCAAATCCTTGGCATAGGTGAGCGGCAGCCCCTTGATAATCACCGCCAGCCGCTGAAAGGCGCCGAGCAAAAGCCCCGCCCGCCCGCGCACCAGTTCGGCGGCATCGGGGTTGCGCTTCTGCGGCATGATCGAGCTGCCCGTCGACCAGGCGTCGGGCAGCGTCACAAAGCCGAACGGCTGGCTGGCCCAGTTGATGATTTCCTCTGCTAGCCGCGACAGGTGCAGCGCCGCGATAGTCGCGCTGGCAAGATAATCGAGCGCGAAATCACGGTCCGACACCGCATCGATGCTGTTGGCGGCAGGCCGAGCAAAGTCGAGCGCAAAGGCCGCCGCATCACGGTCAATCGGAAAGCTGGTGCCCGCGAGCGCCGCAGCGCCGAGGGGCGATTCATTCATCCGCGCCCGGGCATCGGCAAAGCGCGACCGGTCGCGCGCCAGCATTTCGACATAAGCGAGCAGGTGGTGGCCCAGCGTCACCGGCTGCGCCACCTGCAAATGGGTGAAACCGGGCATCACACTGTCCGCATGCTCGCCCGCGCGGCGCACCAGCGCCCGTTGCAGCGCCAGCAATCCGGCATCGACCGCATCCACCGCACCGCGCACCCACAGGCGAAAGTCGGTGGCGACCTGGTCATTGCGCGACCGCGCGGTGTGCAGCCGCCGCGCCGGTTCGCCGATCAGCGCGCCCAGCCGCGCCTCCACCGTCATGTGGATATCCTCCAGCGTCAGGTCGACCGGCACGCCGTTTGCGGCGAATTCATCGGCAATTTGCGCCAGCCCGGCGTCAATGGCGGCTGCATCCGCCGCCGATATGATCCCCTGCGCCGCCAGCATTGCGGCATGGGCGCGGCTGGCCGCAATATCTTCGCGCCAAAGCCGCTTGTCCACGGGAATTGAGGCGTTAATCTCGCGCATGATCGCATCGGGGCCTGCGCCGAAGCGCCCGCCCCACATGCTGTTCCGGTCAGGAGTATCGCCCATCATCAAGTTCCAGACCCTGTTGGCGCTAACCGGCGCCATGCTCATCATCGGCGGCTGCGATAGGGAAAAGCCCGGCGGGGGGCAAGCATCGACCCCCCCAGCCCAAATCGCGACGGCGAAGGCCGCAGGGCTGGCGAATGTTGACCGCAGCCGGGCCGGCCAGCCGGTCAGCAAGGCGATTTTCTTCGGCCCCGACGACCGCCCCATCACGCTGGGCCAGTTTCGCGGTGCGCCCCTTCTCGTCAATCTGTGGGCCACCTGGTGTGCGCCGTGCGTCGCCGAAATGCCCAGCCTCGACAAGCTGGCCGCCGCGACAAAGGATCGGATGAGCGTTGTGGCAGTGGCACAGGATATTCAGGGGGCCGAGGTCGTCGACCCCTGGCTGGCGCAGGCGGGGCTCATATCGCTCAAGGCCTATCTGGACCCGGCGAACAAATTGCTCGCCGATTACAACAGCCCCCTGCCCATCACCATTTTGTTCGACCGCGAAGGGCGCGAGATATGGCGGATCACCGGCGCGGTGGACTGGCAAAGCGACGCAGCACAAGCGTTGCTGGCGGAGGGACAATGAGCCGGAATCGCCCGCGTGGAGCGGACCGCCCGATGCGAGGGACCGCAAATGTATAGTCTGCTGCCCGATATCAGCGTCGTCGAGGTGTCATCCTTTGTCGCCTCGCCCACTGCGGGCCTTTATCTCGCGCAAATGGGCGCAACGGTTATCCGCGTTGACCAGATTGGCGGGGGTCAGGATTTTCGCCGCTGGCCGGTGACCGCGGCCAATGACAGCCTGTCGTGGGAAAATCTGAACCGCGCCAAACAGTCGCTGGCCCTGGACCTGACGCGGGCCGAGGGCCGCGACTTGCTGGTCGAACTGACGCGGCGCACGGGCAATCTGATCACCAATCTGCCTGCTCAGGGGTTTCTGGCGCACGACCGGTTGGCAGCGGCGCGGCCCGACCTGATCACCGTGCGCATCATGGGCTGGCCCGACGGATCGGTGGCGCTGGATTATACCGCCAATGCCGCAGTGGGCTATCCCGGGCTGACCGGGCCGCTGGCGGACCCCGCGCCGGTCAACCATGTCATGCCGGCGTGGGACTTGCTGACCGGGGCCTATGCCGCCTTTGCCATGCTGGCAGCCATCCGGCGGCGCGAGGGCGGCGGCGGCGGCGGCGAGGTGCGCCTGCCCCTGACCGATGTGGCCATTGGCACCGTTGCCAATATGGGCCGCGTGGCCGAGGTGCTTTATACCGGTCAGGAACGCGGCCGCCTTGGCAATGCCGTATTTGGCACCATCGGGCGCGATTTCGTGACCAGCGATGGCGAACGGTTGATGATTGTGGCCATCAACGAACGGCAATGGGCGGGGCTGGTGACGGCACTGGCCATCGGTCCTCGCCTCGCGGCGCTGGAGGCGGCCATTGGGGTGCGCTTTGCCGGAGACGACGGCCTGCGCTTCACCCACCGCGCCGCCATTTTTGCGATCATGGAGCAAGCGATTGGCGAGCTCACCCATGCTGAGCTCGCGGCGCGCCTCGATGCGCACAGCGTGGTCCATGGCCGCTACCAGTCGATGCTCGACGCAGTGCGCGACCCCCGGCTGGTGAGCGCGAATCCTATCTTTACCGACCTTTCGACCAACCCTAGCGGCTTTGCCTATCCCGCCGCAGGCAGCTTTGCCACCATCCCGCAAGCCGACCGCTTGCCCCCCGCCCCCGCCCCGCGCAATGGGGAGCATAGCGAGGCGATCCTCAGCGACCGGCTGGGGCTCGATTCGGGCGCGATTGCGCGGTTGATTGATGCCGGTGTGGTGGGGGTGGGGTGATGCACGACCAAAGAAACGCGCGCTGTGCTCCGGCGCAGGCCGGAGCCTTGGACGACATAATGGCTGAACACTGCCAGCGCTCCGGCCTGCGCCGGAGCACCGTGCCTTGCATCTCAAAGGAACATCCATGACCCTGCGCCGCGCCGCCATTGTGTCCCCCCTGCGCACGCCCGTCGGCAAATTTCTGGGCAGTCTGGCCAGCGTCAGCGCCGGGGAGCTGGGCGCGGTGATCATCCGCGCGCTGATGGCGCGCACCGGGGTCGATCCGGAGCGGATTGATGATGTCGTCTTTTCCCAGGGCTATGGCAATGCCGAGGCACCCGCCATCGGCCGCTGGTCGGCCATGGCCGCCGGATTGCCGCTGCATGTGCCGGGATATCAGGTTGACCGCCGCTGTGGGTCGGGGCTGCAATCGGTGGTCGACGCCGCCATGATGGTGCAGACGGGCGTCGCCGACTGCGTCATCGCGGGCGGCGTTGAGAGCATGTCCAATGTCGAACATTATACCACCCAGCTGCGCGGCGGGGTGCGGGCGGGCCATATGGTGCTGCATGACCGATTGGCGCGCGGGCGGTTGATGAGCCAGCCGCAGGACCGTTTTGGCGTGATTTCGGGAATGATCGAAACCGCCGAAAATCTGGCAAAGGATTATGGCATCAGCCGCGAGGCGTGCGACGCCTATGCCGTGCGCAGCCACCAGAACGCGGCGCGCGCCTGGGCCAGCGGCCTGTTCGCTGACGAGTTGGTGCCGGTCGCGGTGCCCCAGAAAAAGGGGGACCCGCTGCTGTTCGACCATGACGAAGGCTATCGCGCCGATGCGACGCTGGCGGGATTGGCCAAGCTGAAACCCGTTGAGGGCGGCGTCGTGACGGCGGGCAATGCAAGCCAGCAGAATGATGCCGCCGCCGCCTGTCTGGTCGTGGCAGAGGACAAGCTGTCCGAATTGGGGCTGGAACCCATCGCCTGGTTCACCGGCTGGGCCGCCGCCGGCTGCGACCCATCGCGCATGGGCATCGGCCCGGTGCCTGCGGTCGAACGGCTGTTCGCCCGCACGGGGCTCGGCTGGGACGATATGGACGTCGTTGAACTCAACGAAGCCTTTGCGCCGCAAGTGCTGGCGGTGCTCAAGGGATGGGGCTGGTCTGACGACGACAGCCGGATGGCCATGCTGAACGTCAACGGATCGGGCATCTCGCTGGGCCATCCCATTGGCGCGACCGGTGGGCGGATTCTGGCCAATCTGACCCGCGAGCTGGTGCGGCGCGGCGGGCGTTATGGCCTGGAAACCATGTGCATTGGCGGCGGTCAGGGGATGGCGGCCATTTTTGAGCGCGCCGCCTGATGATCCCCGACTATGCCGACATTCGTGCCGAAGTGGCCAAATTGTGCGCCGCCTTTCCCGGCGAATATTGGCGCGCAAAGGACAAGGCGCGCGCCTATCCGTCCGAATTTGTGACGGCGCTGGGCGATGCAGGCTATCTCGCCGCGCTGATCCCGGAGGCCTACGGCGGCGCAGGCCTGCCTCTGTCTGCCGCCGCCGCCATTTTGGAGGAGGTGCAGCTGCAAGGGTGCAACGGCGGCGCCGTGCACGCCCAAATGTATATCATGGGCACGCTGCTGCGCCATGGCAGCGAAGCGCAAAAGGCGGCCTATCTGCCCGATATTGCCACCGGGGCGCTGCGGCTTCAGGCCTTTGGCGTGACCGAACCGACCAGCGGAACCGATACGCTGGCGCTGAAAACCACCGCCAGAAGGGATGGCGATTCCTTTGTCGTCAACGGCCAGAAAATCTGGACGAGCCGCGCCGAGCATAGCGACCTCATGCTGCTGCTCGCGCGCACCACGCCGCGCGAGGCGGCGGCCAGCCGCACCGATGGCCTGTCGGTCTTTCTGGTCGATATGAAGGCGGCACTGGCCGCCGGCACGCTGACCATCCATCCCATCGACACGATGATGAACCACGCGACGACCGCCGTCTTTTTCGACAATATGCGCGTCCCCGCCGCCAATCTGGTGGGGGAGGAGGGCAAGGGCTTTCGCTATATATTGTCGGGCATGAACGCCGAACGGCTGCTGATCGCCGCCGAATGCATTGGCGATGCCAAATGGTTTATCGCCAAGGCGTCAAGCTATGCCAAAGAGCGCGTTCTGTTCGGTCGGCCCATTGGCCAAAACCAGGGCGTGCAATTCCCCATTGCCCGCGCCTATGCCCAGATGCGCGCCGCCGAGTTGGTGGTGCACGACGGCATCCGCCGCTATGAAGCGGGCGAACCATGCGGGGCGGAGGCCAATATGGCCAAGATGCTGGCCGCCGAAGCGAGCTGGGCAGCGGGCGAGGCCTGTATTCAGACGCATGGCGGCTTTGGTTTTGCGGCCGAATATGATGTGGAGCGGAAGTTTCGCGAAACCCGGCTCTATCAGGTCGCGCCCATCAGCACGAACATGATCCTGAGCTTTGTCGCCGAACATGTGCTGGGCCTGCCGCGCAGCTATTAGCCGCTGTTTCAGTTGTATCAGCTACACGGAAACACCCGGCACGGCCCGCGCACCCAACCCGACCGCCGCTCGCCGCATCATTTGCGATCACCGCAGCATGGCCCCCAGCTTTGCCGCTGCCGCCACCACTGCATCGCTGATGCCCTTAAGCTCGGCATCGGTGAAGCTCTTTTCCTGCGGTTGCAGGATCACTTCAACGGCAAGGCTGACCTGTCCTTCGGGCACGCCTGCCCCCACAAAGCGGTCGAACAGGCGCGCGGAGACAATATGCCCCTTGTCCGCGCCCTTGACCGCCCGGACCAGGTCGCCCGCAGCCAGCGTATCGGGGGCCAGGAAGGCAAAATCGCGCGTCACCGCCTGCAGCACGGGCGGGGTGAAGGGCGGGCGCATGAACCCGCCCGCCCCCCGCTTCGCCGGAATGGCGTCGAGGAAAATTTCGGCCACGGCAACCGGGCCATCAATGTCGAAATGCTTGGCCGTCGCCGGGTGCAGCATGCCAAAGGCCGCCAGCACCGTCTTGGGGCCCAGCCGCAGCGTCGCCGATTGCCCGGGATGATAGTGCGCGCCGGCGTCACCCATCACTTGCACATTGTCGGTCGGCGCGCCCGCCGCGCCAAGCAGCGCCAGCACCTCGGCCTTGGCGTCAAAGGCATCGAAGCGCGCCGCCTTGCCATTGGCCCAGCCGCGCGGCGTCTTTTCCCCGCTCAGCAACAGGCCAACGCTCAGCTGTTCATCGCTGGTGCCGTCATCCTTGCGGAAATAGCGCCGCCCGATTTCAAACAGGCGCGTTGCCGCCGCGCCGCGATCCATGTTGCGCTGTGCCGCCATCAACAGGCCGGGCAACAGCGATGGCCGCATCACCTTCAAATCCTCACTGATGGGATTGGCCAGACTCCAGTCGCCACCGCCAAATGCGGCCGCCGCGCGTTCCGGCAGGAAGGACCAGGTAATCGCCTCGTTCAAGCCGCGCGCTGCTGCCGTGCGCCGCACGCGCCGTTCAACCTTTTGCATCGGCGTGGCGGTCGGTTTGGCCACCCCCTCCGCACGCGGCAAGGGTGTCGAGGGGATAGTGTCAAAGCCGGCGATGCGGCACACCTCTTCGACCAGATCAGCAGGGCCAGCAATGTCACGCCGCCAGCTGGGGATGGTGACGGTCCAGTCCGGCGCGACGGCAAAACCGAGCGATTCCAATATCGCCGCTTGCTGGTCCGCCGCCACATCGATGCCGCCCAGCCGCGCGCAATGGCCGGGGTCATAGGACAGCGACCGGGGTTCCAGCGGCGGCACACCGGCACGCACCACCGCGCTCGCTTCGCCGCCGCAAATGTCGAGGATCAGTGCGGTGATAATCTCCAGTCCATCATCCAGAAACGCTGGATCGACCCCGCGTTCAAAGCGGGTGCGCGCATCGCTGGTCAGGCTGAGCGCCTGGCCGGTGCGCGCGATATGTTCGGGGGTGAAATAGGCGACCTCCAGCAGCACATCGGTCGTGGTTTCGCTGCACCCCGAATGCTCGCCCCCCATGATACCGGCAATATCGTGCGCCCCGGCGTCATCGGCGATGACGGTCATCGCGGGGGTCAGCGCATAATCCTTGCCATTCAGCGCCGTAACCGTCTCGCCATCGCGCGCACGGCGGGCGACGACGGCGCCGGTCAATTTGGCAAGATCATAGGCATGGCTGGGCCGCCCATGGTCAAGCATGACATAGTTGGTGATGTCGACCAACGCCGAAATCGGCCTTTGTCCCGCGCTTTTTAGCCGCGCCTGCATCCATGCCGGGCTGGTGCCATTGGTGACGCCGCGAATGACGCGGCCGTAAAAGGCGGGGCAGCCTGCGGCATCGTCGGTGCGGATTTCGGTTGGGCAGGGGAAGCCGCCCGCGACCGGCGCAATCGTCAGCGGTTTGAGTGCCCCCAACCCCGCCGCCGCCAGATCGCGCGCGATGCCGCGCACGCCCATGCAGTCCTGCCGGTTGGGCGTAATCGCCACATCGATGACGGGATCGTTCAATGCGGCATAGTCGCTGAACGCCGTTCCCACCGGCGCGTCGGGCGCGAGTTCGATGATTCCATCATGATCATCGCCCAGCTCCAGCTCGCGCGACGAGCACATCATGCCGTTCGATTCGACGCCGCGAATGGCGGCCTTTTTCAGCACCATGCCATTGGCTGGCACCACCGCGCCCTCGCGCCCGAATACACCGACCAGCCCGGCCCGTGCATTGGGTGCGCCGCACACCACCTGCAGCGGCTCGCCGTCGCCCTGGTCGACGGTCAGCACTTGCAGCTTGTCGGCCTGCGGATGGCGTTCGGCGGTCAAAACCCGTGCGACCGTGAAACCCGCCAGACGCGCGGCGGGATTTTCAATGCCCTCCACCTCCAGCCCGATGCGGTTCAGCGTGTCGGCAACCGCCTGAATATCGGCATCGGTATCGAGATGCGTTTTCAGCCACGAAAGCGAGAATTTCATGCGCCCACTCCCCCGCTGAGCGTGGGCACATCGAGCGCGCCGAAGCCATAATGGCCGATCCAGCGCATATCGCCGTCGAAAAAGGCGCGCAGATCGTCCATCCCATATTTCAGCATGGCCAGCCGGTCGACACCAGTGCCAAAGGCAAAACCCTGCCACTCGGCGGGGTCGAGCCCGCACGCGGCGATGACCTTGGGGTGGACCATGCCGCTGCCCAGCACCTCCATCCAGCCTTCACTGCCGCCAATGACCCGCTTGCCGCCCACCAGGCTGTAACCGACATCGACCTCTGCCGACGGTTCGGTGAACGGAAAATAGCTGGGGCGCAGCCGCAGCACGACATCGTCGCGTTCAAAAAACGCCTTGAGGAAGGTTTCCAGCGTCCATTTAAGGTGCCCCAGCGTGATGCCGCGGTCGATCACCAGCCCCTCGATCTGGTGGAACATCGGCGTGTGGGTGGCATCGCTGTCGCTGCGATAAACGCGCCCGGGCGCGATGATGCGAATGGGCGGCTGCTGATGCATCATCGTGCGGATCTGCACGGGCGAGGTGTGGGTGCGCAGCAGCATCGCCCGGCCATCGGGACCGCGCATAGTGTCGCCGAAATAGAAAGTGTCGTGCATCGCCCGCGCGGGATGGGTTTCGGGAATGTTGAGCGCGGTGAAATTGTGCCAATCATCCTCAATCTCGGGCCCTTCGGCGACGGCAAAGCCCAGATCGGCGAAGATTTCGGTAAGCTCGTCCATCACCTGAGACACCGGATGCACCGACCCGCGCGGCGCTTCGGGCGCAGGCAAGGTCAGGTCGACGCGCTCGCTGGCAAGGCGCGCGGCCAGGGCGGCGGATTCCAGCTCGCCCTTGCGCGCGGCGAGCGCGGCGGCGACATTATTCTTGGCGCGATTGAAGCGACTTGAAACGGCCGCTCTGTTTTCAGGCGGGACTGACCCAATCAGCTTGAGCCAATCGCTTATGACGCCAGCCTTTCCGAGCGCAGCGATGCGAGCAGCCTCAATTTCATCGAGTGTGGACGCAGCTGCGATGCTCGCCATGATCTTTTGATAAGCAATGCGATATTGTTCGGATGTCACCCCGAGGCTTTGCACTTCGTCCAAAACTGCATCGTTTTCAAATTCTTCAACCACAGCTACCTCGTCATCCCCGCGAAGGCGGGGACCCAGCCCCAACCCTCTCCACAAAAACTGGTCTCGGCGGCAATGCCGATAATCCAAAATCAACTGCCAAATCGCGCCAGTCGGCATTGGCGGCCTCGATCAGATTGATCTTCCATTGCCGCCGCCACTTCTTGATTCGCTTTTCCCTAAGGATTGCTTCTTCCATTGTCGCGTGCTGTTCGAACCAGACAAGCCGGTGCACGTTATATTTGGACGTGAATCCTTGAACTATTCCCTCGCGGTGCTGCCACAGCCGCGCCACCAAATCCGACGTCACGCCGCAATAGATTGTCCCAAAGGGTCGGCTTGCCAACAGATAGACGCAAGGCTGAAAACTGTCGCGCATGACAGGATGTCCGGAGTTGGGTCCCCGCCTGCGCGGGGATGACGAACTGAGGAGGCGGCGATAGAAAATGGACAATTTCATTCGACGCATAAGCGAAAGGGCGCGAGTGGCCAATGACCACCCACGCCCTTGCGCGCATTTTCACAAAGGGGTGTTTAGGCTGCCTTGGGCAGCGCCGCCTTTGCCTGCGCGATGATGGCGGTAAAGACCGCGCCCTCGTTCATCGCCAGGTCGGCCATCACTTTCCGGTCGAGTTCAATCCCAGCCAGCTTCACGCCGTGCATGAACTGCGAATAGGTCAGCCCTTCGCTGCGAACCGCCGCGTTGATGCGCTGAATCCACAGCGCGCGGAAGTTCCGCTTCTTAACCTTGCGGTCGCGATAGGCATATTGCCCGGCCTTTTCGACGGCCTGGCGGGCGATGCGGATGGTGTTCTTGCGCCGGCCGTAAAAGCCCTTCGCCTGCTCCAAAATCCGCTTGTGCTTGGTGCGCGTCGTGGTGCCGCGTTTGATGCGTGACATATCAGCCGCTCCCTTATTTCAGGCCGTACGGCGCCCAGAGGCGCACATGACCGGCGTCCGCGTCGCTCAGCACACTCGTGCCGCGGTTCGTGCGGATATATTTGGCATTATGGCTGATCAGGCGGTGGCGCTTGCCGGCAACGCCGTGCTTCACCTTGCCCGTCGCGGTGAATTTGAAACGCTTCTTCACACCGCTTTTGGTCTTCAACTTGGGCATTTCGGTCTCCTTATTCTGTGACAATCTCGACCGGCCCTGGCAGCCCTTTTGGCCAGGCAGGTCATCTAGCGACTGTCTGCGAAGGCGCGCAGTTAGCCGCGTCGGGGCCAAATTGCAAGTGATTCGGCCAAAGCGGCAAAAGCCTGCCCGCTCCCCCCTTGCCTTGTCCGCGCCGGTCGTTACCTCTGCCGTGGATATGAGCACCGGCGGCAAGGCCCCTCTTCCCCCAACTGTGTCGTCCGAACCGGTCGCGGCCACCGGCGATGCGGCGCTGTTTGCCGACAGCTGGCTGGCCGATGGCGAACTGGTCGATGCGGCCTATGCCGAAACCATGGCGGGCGGCAGCATTCAGACGGCCTTGCCGCCACCCGAACCCGCCGCGCCCCCGCCCGAATGGCTGATGGAGTTGCTGAGCGCCATTGCCCGCTTCTTCGAATGGTCGGGCCCGGTTCTGAAATATCTGCTGTGGGCGCTGGCGGCGGTGCTAGCCTTGCTGCTGGCCTATCGTCTGTTGCCGGGATTTGCGGCCTGGGTCGATGCGCGGCGCGCACGGGCGCCGGTGGAGGGCGCACCCCAGCCAGGCATTGCCGAGGCGAGCGCAGCGCGGGCGCGGCTGGCCGATGCCGATGCGCTGGCCGCCGAAGGCCGCTTTGCCGAGGCGGTGCATCTGCTGTTGTTTCGCAGCGTTGATGACATTGCGCTTCAGCGGCCTGGCCTGGTGCAACCCGCGCTCACCGCGCGCGACCTAGCGGCGGCCAGCGCCCTGCCCGTGCCCGCACGCGGCGCGTTCGCGCAAATTGCCCGGGCAGTGGAAATCAGCCTGTTTGGCGGCCGCACCATCGATCGCGGTGTCTGGGATGAATGCCGCGCGGCCTATTCCGCGCTTACGGTGCCAGCCAATTGGGCCGCCGCATGACCGCCGCCGCGCCGCGCCAACCCTTTGACCCGCGCGTCATGATTGCGGTCGTGGTGGTGGGAGTCATTGGCTTTATCGCCATGTGGGCGCTGATCGCGCTGGGGCCGCAACTGTCGGCGGACAATAATGGGCGCGGCCATGCCCTGTCGAACAGCGTGACGGGCTATGCTGGCCTGGTTGATCTGGCCGAACGCAGCGACATGTGGGTCGATATCCGCCGCACATTGGTGGAATCGACGGGCCCGGCGGACGACGAAGGCCGAACGCTGCTGGTGCTGACCCCCGAACATGACAGCGAGCCGGACGATATTGCCGCATTGGTTGCGGCACATGGCAGTGAACCGGTGCTGCTGATCCTGCCCAAATGGCGCACGGGACCGCACAAGGAGCGCAAGGGCTGGGCTGGCAATGCCATGCGCGAAGTGGCCTCGGCCAAGCTGATTCCCGAAGCCGGACTGGGCGGCGGGCCCATCGCGCGCCAATTTGTGCCGCTGGCTGCGGACCGGCAGGCCTATCTGTCGGGCGCGGCCTCGCGGCGCGGGCCTTTGCTGCTCAAGCGCGGCAATTGGCAAGTGCTGGATGGCCCGCGCACCACGGCGCTGCTGTCCTTGCCGGGCGATGGCCGGGCGATCGTGGCGCGCGGTCCCTCCCGCCAGCTCTATGTGCTGACGGAGGCCGATCTGGTCAACAATTTCGCCTTTGCCAGCCGCGACGGCGCGCGCAGTGCGCTCGCCATCCTGGATGTGGTGGCGCAGGATGCCGATGCCGACGGGGTCGCCTTTGACGTGACCCTGAACGGCCTGGGCAGCGGCGGGTCGGGATTTTTGCGGCTGGCGTTCGTGCCGCCGTTCATCGGCATCACCCTGTGCCTGATCGCGGCAGGTCTGCTGGCCCTGTGGCAGGCGCTGCGCCGCTTTGGCCCCGCGCTGGTGCCCGCGCGCGCCATTCCCATTTCCAAATTGGCATTGATTGAAAGCAGCGCCGAACTGGTTGCGCAAACGCAGCGCGAAAGCGATGCGGCAGGCCCCTGGCTGCGCGGGCAGCGCGACGCGATCGCGCGCGGGCTGCACGCTCCCCCAACGCTTACGGGCGCGGCGCTCGACGAATGGATTGACCGGCGGCGTCCGGCGATAGACGGCGACGGCTTTGCGGCGCTGGCCCGGCGGTTGCCGCTGGCCCGCAACAATGACGAATTGGTCGGCACGGCGCGTGCCATCCATGCGATAAGGAAGGAATTGCTGCGTGAGCATTGAAACGATCGGCCAGGTCGCCAGCCTGGGCGCGGCGCTGCGCCAGGAAGTGGGCAAGGCGGTGGTCGGACAGGACGCACTGGTTGACCTGATCAGCGTGGCGGTGCTGGCGGGCGGACACTGCCTGCTCGAAGGGCCGCCGGGAACCGCCAAGACATTGATGGCACAGGCCTTTGCCCGCGCCGCCGGATTGGGGTTTGGCCGCATTCAGTTCACCCCCGACCTGATGCCAGGCGATATTTTGGGATCGAACCTGTTCAATTTCCAGACGTCGACCTTCACCCTGACCAAGGGGCCGATTTTTACCGAGCTGTTGCTCGCCGATGAAATCAACCGCACCCCGCCCAAGACGCAAGCTGCGCTGCTGGAGGCAATGCAGGAACGGCGGGTGACCATCAATGGCGAGGGGCACGCGCTCAGCCCGCGCTTCACCGTGCTCGCCACGCAAAACCCGATTGAACAGCAGGGGGTTTATCCCCTGCCCGAGGCTCAGCTGGACCGGTTTCTGTTCAAGTTGCTGGTGGGCTATCCCGACGCGGATCAGGAACGGCGGATCGTGGCCGATCATGGCGGCCGATTCAAGGCGCCCGCAGTGGCCGATTTCGGCGTGACGCAGGTCGCCGACGGCGCGCTGATCGCGGCGGCGGTCGCGGTCGTTTCGCAAGTGCGGCTTGCCGACGAAATCGTCGATTATATCGTCCGGTTGATCCGCGCCACGCGCGCCACGGCCGATCTGGAATGCGGCGCATCGCCGCGCGCGGCCAGCCTGTTGGCGCGCGCCGCTTGCGCGGCCGCGGCGCTGGACGGGCGCGATTATGCCATCCCCGATGATGTCAAGCGGCTGGCCCCCCATGTGCTGCGCCACCGCCTGATCCTGTCGCCGGCAGCCGAGATAGAGGGCCGGACGGTGGAACAGCTGGTCAGCGATCTGGTGACCGCGACAGAGGTGCCGCGTTGATCCTGCCCACCCCCCGCGCCATCCTGTTGATGCTGGCCGGTGCGCCGGTCGCGTTGGTGCTTGGCCTGGTGCGCCCCGATCTGTGGATGCTGGCGCTGGTGTGGATTGCGATGGTGCTGGCCTGCCTGCTGATCGACGCGCTGGTCGCGGCGGGGCCCGCACGGATGGAGGTGACGCTAAATGCGCCGCGACAAGCGGGGGTCGGCGAACCCTTTAACCTGACCGTCCAGGCGCAGTCGAACGGGGGGTCGTGGCGGCCGCCCCTGATCGACATGGCGCTGGCCGTCGATGCTCGGTTGGATGCGGCGGGTCGCATCGCCGCCCCCGCTTTTCCTGTTGCGCCGCCGGGGGGCATTGGGCTGTCGTTGGTCAAATCCTTTCCCGTAACGGCGGCGCGGCGGGGCACGGCGAGCCTGACGGGCCTGTGGCTTCGCTGGACGGGGCCGCTGGGACTGGCCCGGATGCAACGCCAATTTGCCCAGCAGCGCGAGATTGCCATCCTGCCCAGCCTGCGCAGTGTGCGCGAGGAAGGACTGCGCCTGTTCCGCCGCGATGCACAATTCGGTCTGCGCCAGCAATTGTTGGTGGGCGAGGGCAACGAATATGAGGCACTGACCGAATATCAGCCGGGCATGGACCGGCGCAGCATCGATTGGTCGGCGTCGGCCCGGCATGTCAAGCTGCTGGCCAAGGAATATCGCATCGAACGCGACAATCGGCTGGTCATCGCCATCGACGCAGGGCGCACCATGTGCGAGCCGGTTGACGGGGTGCCGCGCGTTGACCGCGCCGTCGAAGCCGCCATGCTGCTGGCCTATGTCGCGCTCAAGCTGGAGGACCGGGTCAGCCTGTTCCACTTTGCCGCGCGCCCCGGTGGGTCAACCCCGGTGTTTGCCCACAGCAGCGATTTTGGGCCGCTGCAGCGGGCCGCCGCCGACATTGATTATGCGCATGAAGAGAGCAATTTCACGCTTGCGCTGACGACACTTGGGGCGCGACTCAACCGCCGCGCGCTGATCGTGCTGTTCACCGAATTCACGGACCCGACCAGTGCCGAACTGATGATTGGCGCGGCGGCGCGCATGGTGCGGCAACACCGTTTGCTGTTTGTCGTGCTCAAGGATGCGGAACTGGAGGCGGTGGAGCGCACGATGCCGATGACCCCTGCCGATCTGGTGCGGCACAATGTTGCCGCCGAATTGCTGCGCGACCGGCGGTTGGTGATCAGCCGCCTGCAACGGCTGGGCGTCGATGTGCTGGAGGTGGGGCATGACCGGCTGTCCACCGCCGTGCTCAGCGCATGGCTGGGCCTTAAGAAAGCGGGCAATTTGTGACCAGCGCCGACACCGCCCCTGCCTTTTCCGCCAGCCGCTTTCGCGCCGAACGCGAAGCCGACTGGACGGCCTTTGACGCGCTGCTCACCCGCCTGGAAAAGGGGTCGGCGGCGTCGCTGTCCACCGATGAACTCCTGCGCTTGCCGGTGCTCTATCGTGCCACCCTGTCGTCGCTGTCCATCGCGCGCGCGACCAGCCTGGACCGGGCGCTCAACGACTATCTCGAATCGCTCGCCATGCGGGGATATTTCCTGCTTTATGGCGTGCGCGAGAAGCGTTCGGCCCGGTTGCTGCGCTTCTTCACCCAGGACTGGCCCGCCGCAGTCCGAATGGTGTGGAAGGAAACGGTGGTGATCGCCGCCGTCATGCTGCTGGGCATCGCCACGAGCTGGTCGATGGTGGCGAGCAATCCGGACTGGTATTTCCAGTTCGTGTCCGAAGATATGGCGAGCGGGCGGACCCCCGATGCCAGCGTCGACTATCTGAAATCCACCCTGGGCCATGGCGAGGCAGAGGATGACGAGGTGAACAGCGGGCTGCACATTTTTGCGACCTATTTGTTCACCCACAACAGCCGGGTGTCGATCATGTCCTTTGCGCTGGGCTTTGCCTTTGGCGTCCCGACCATCATCCTGGAATATTATCAGGGGTTGATCTTTGGCGCGATGATAGCGGTGTTTGCGGGCAAGGGGCTGGGCTTTGATTTTGGCGGATGGCTGGCGATTCACGGCACCACCGAATTATTTGCCGCGATATTGTCGGGTGCGGCGGGCCTGCGCATTGGGGTGGCGATGCTGTTTCCCGGGGCAACCGACCGGCTGACCGCGCTGTCACTGGCCGGGCGGACGGCGGGCAAGGTGATGGTCGGTGTCATCCTGATGCTGCTGTGCGCCGGGCTGCTTGAAGGCTTTGGCCGCCAGCTGATCACCGACACCGGTGTGCGCTATGGCGTCGGCATCGCGATGCTGCTGTTCTGGTGCGTCTATTATTATGCGCCGCGCCGGGGCGCGCGCTGATGGCCGGGCAATCGCTGGCCGCGCGCACCGCGCTGATGAAGGACAAGCGCCGCCAATTCATCACGCCCGAGGGCGTAGATCTGGAATTGACCATCGCCAGTTCGGGATTGCGGCTGGCGGCCCTGCTGATCGATCTGGTCATCATCCTGTTGCTGCTGATCGCGATGACCCTGCTGGCCGCATGGATTGGCTTTGCCAGTGGCAGCGATGTGGCGCAGATCATCTGGCTGCTTGGCTTTTTCGTGCTGCGGAGCTTTTGGTTCATTCCGTTTGAGCTGGGGCGGCGGGCAGCAACGCCGGGCAAGCGGATCGTCGGCATCCGCGTCGTGGCGCGCAACGGCGGGCGGCTGACGGCGGACGCGGTGATTGCCCGCAATCTGATCCGCGAGCTGGAATTGTTCCTGCCGCTGACCTTTCTGGGGGCAGGCGCGGCGGAAGATGCGGTTGGCTGGCTGACCGGGCTGGCCGGGGCGGCGTGGACGCTGACGCTCGGCTTTTTCCTGCTGCTCAACCGCGACCGGATGCGCATGGGCGACCTGATTGCGGGCACCTGGGTGGTGCAGGCACGCCGCGACAAGCTGGGCCGCGACCTGACGGTTGCTGCGACGGCCGATGCGCTGCGCTTCACCGACGCTGAGCTCGGCGTTTATGGCGAATATGAGCTGCAGCAGCTGGAAAGGGTGCTGCGGACGCGCGATGCCCGGTCCCTCGCGGATGTTGCGCAGGCCATCCGGGCAAAAATTGGGCGAACGGCGTCGGAAAGCGATGAAATTTTCCTCGAAGCCTATTACCGCCAACTGAAAGCCCGACTGGAACGCGGCATGCTGTTCGGCAAACGCCGCGCCGACAAATTTGCGAAGGATGAATGATGACGGTTGCCGAAGCCCTGACTGCGCGCCGATCGGTGCGCGCCTTTCGCCCGGACCCCGTCGATCCCGATGTCCTGCGCACCGCGCTGACCCTGGCCCAGCGCGCGCCGTCGGGCGGGAATCTTCAACCCTGGCGCGCTATCCTGGTTACCGGCGCGCCGTGGGAGCGGTTGCAGGCCGCCGTGGCCGCCAAATTGGCGCTGGGCGCGGCGGGACAGGAGATGGAGTATCCCATCTATCCCGACATCCTGCCCGACCCCTGGAAATCGCGCCGCTATGGCGTTGGCGAGGCGCTCTATGCCGCCATCGGCATCCCGCGTGAGGACAAGATGGGCCGGATGATGCAGTTCGCCAACAATTTTCGCGGGTTTGGCGCGCCCGTCATGCTGTTCCTCTACACCCCCCGCACCATGGGGCCGCCGCAATGGTCCGACATGGGCATGTGGCTGCAATCGCTGATGCTGTTGTTGACCGAGGCGGGACTGGGCAGCTGCGCGCAGGAATGCTGGGCGGTTTATGGCGCGACGGTGCGCCGCGAACTGGGCATTGCCGATGACCAGATCCTGTTCTGCGGCCTGGCCATCGGCCATGCCGATACGGACAATCCGGTCAATGGCTGGCCCGTGCCGCGCGCGCCGCTAGACGAAGTGATCGCGTGGCAAGGATTTGCCGATTGATGCGCCGCCGCCCGTCCCTTGTCCGCGCTGCGTGGGGCATGGCCCTGATCCTGCTTGTGGGCAGCTGTGCCCCGACGCCAAAACCTGCACCCCCGCCGCCGCCCGCGCCCGTGTTGCCGCCGGTCGTTGCTCCGCCGCCGCCCGCACCGACCGCACCCCCGCCAGCGGGCGATTGGGACGAGCTGCCGGTGGTTGAGGGCGGCTGGGCCTATGACATGGCCGTTCGCCGCGCGCGCTTTGTTGACGACAGCGGGCTGGAACGCGCCAGCCTGACCTGCATCGCGCCGGGGCGCTCCATCGTGCTGGCGCTGGCAGGGGAAAGCGCCGGCGCCATGGAGCTGTTGACCAGCGCCGGGCGCAGCCGTCATGCGCTCAGCAGCGGATCCGTCACTCTGGCGGCGACGGACGGCGTGCTTGACCGTATCGCGTTCAGCCGGGGCCGTTTCGGCTTGCGGGGATCAACATTGATGGTCCTGCCGGTGCAATCCGAAATCGGCCGCCTGATCGAGGATTGCCGGGGTTAACGCCGGTCCAGAAAGGCGGCGACCTGGTCGAGGCCATGGTCGGTGCTGACAAAGGCTTCACCAATGCCGCGCGCCAGGATGAGCGGGACAATGCCGCCGCGCGCTTTTTTGTCATGCGCCATATGCGCAGCCAGCACCGCGCCGCTGTCGGTGACCCCGGCGCTGGCCAGATCATGGGGCAAGCCAACGGCGGCGAGGTGCGCGCGCACCCGCGCGGCATCGGCGGGATCGCATAGGCCGACGGCGGCAGAAAAGTCGAACGCCAGCGCCATGCCCGCCGCGACCGCTTCACCATGGAGCAAGGCACTGGAAAAGCCCGTCGCCGCCTCCAGCGCATGGCCAAAAGTGTGGCCCAGATTGAGCAATGCACGCACATCGTGCGTTTCGCGTTCGTCGGCGGCCACAATCCGCGCCTTGGCGGCCACGCTGTGCGCGATGGCGTGGGCCAGCGCATCCGGATCGCCATCCAGCAGCTGGTGGCCGTGCGCCTCGCACCACCCGAAAAAGCCGCTGTCGTCGATCAGCCCATATTTGACGACCTCGGCATAACCCGCCGCCAGATCGCGGCGCGGCAAGGTGGCGAGCAGCAGCGGATCGGCGATGACCAGCACCGGCTGGTGAAAGGCCCCGACCATATTCTTGCCCGCAGCGACATTGATTGCCGTCTTGCCCCCGACGCTGCTGTCCACCTGTGCCAACAGGCTCGTTGGGATTTGCACAAAGGAACAGCCGCGCTTGACGATGCTGGCCGCAAAGCCAACCAGGTCGCCGATGACCCCGCCGCCCAGCGCCACCACATGATCGCTGCGTTCAATTCCCCGGGCGATCAGCCAATCGACCAGCTCGGCCAGCCCGGCCCAGCTCTTGGTCGCCTCTCCCGGCGCAAGCACCAGTATATCGTGCGCGATGCCGGCCGCGTCCAGCGCCGCCTGCAACTGCGGCAGGTGCAGCGCGGCCACCTGAGCATCGGTCACAATCGGCACCCATTGCCGTTTCAGCAGCGGCGCGATGGTCGCCCCCGCCTCTGTCAGCGCCCCGGCGGCGATGACCACATCATAGGAGCGTCGTTCAAGCGCAATATTCACGCGGACCATGATTTGAGCGCCTCCAAGACCGCCGCCACCGTCACCTCGTGCGGGGCGCTGGCCGATGCCACGCGCAGCGGCGCTTCGGCATAAAGCGGATTGCGCGCCGCCGCGAGCGATTCGAGCACCGCCCGCGGATCCTTGCCAAGCAGCAACGGGCGGCTGTTGCGACGCCCTACCCGGGACACGAGCGTTTCGATGTCGGCGTCGAGCCAGATGGCCGTCGCCTCCGCCAGGATGAGCGCGCGCGTGGCATCGTTGACAAAGGCCCCGCCGCCGGTCGCCAGCACGCAGGGAGGGCCAGCGATGATGCGCGCAATCACCCGCCGTTCGCCATCGCGAAAGGCCGGTTCCCCCAGCCGGGCGAAAATCTCGCTCACGCTCATGCCCGCCGCGCGCTCAATCTCGTCATCGGCGTCGACAAAGGGCATGCCCAGCCGCGCCGCCAGCCGCCGACCGACGCTGGATTTGCCCGCCCCCATCAGCCCGACGAGGACGATGGAGCGCCCCCGGTCCGGGCTGGCGGTGCGCGCGGCGCGGCTTTTCGGGTTTCGCGACATGATGCGCGCGGCTATACCGCCCGGCAGCACAGGAACAAGGGCGTTGCAGGCATAATGACCGCAAAGGCAAAAGCTATTATCTTCTGGTCATCGGCGGCGGCGTTGGCGCTGGTTTTGCCGGTGGTGGCACAGGAATCGCTGCTGCCCGAAGGATTTGGCGATCCCGCGCCCACGCCCAGCGAGCGGCCTGCCCCCACCCCGGCCCCCGCGCCATCATCCAAGAGCGGCGGATCGGGCAGCGGTGGTAGCGCTGCCGCCGCACCCACCAGCGGCGCTTTTGTCAGCGAAACGGCCAGCGAAGCCGACACCGCCGACGCCGACGCCGAAACGGAGGCCGAACCTGGCATCCTGCGCTATGATCTGCCCCCCGGCGCGCGGCGGTCGCTCGCCCGGATTGGCCCGCTAACGCCGGAAACGGGCGGCTTGGCCCCATCGGCCTTTGGCGTGCGCGGCGAATATGCGGCGCGGATCATGCGCGCAACCGATGCGCCGCTGGCGTCGCGCTGGGCCAGCATTACGCTGCGCCGCGCGCTGCTGTCGGCGATCGATACGCCAGCGACAGTGAACGGTGCCGATCTGGCCGCCGAACGCGCCGCCCTGTTGCTGCGCATGGGCGAGGCGAATGCCGCGCGCACGCTGGTGCAGGCAGTGGATGCCGATCGCGGCACCCCCCGGCTTGCGCAAGTGGCAATGCAGGTGATGCTGGCCAATGCCGACCCTGCGGGCCTGTGCCCCTGGACCAACCTTGGGCTGGGCCGCACGCGCGATGTGCATAGCTGGCGGCTCGCCGCGGGCATGTGCGCGGCGCTGAGCAGCGAGCCTGGCCCGGCGGGATGGGCGGTGGACCGGGTGCGGAACAGCCGCGCTTTGGCCAATTTCGACATATTGCTGGCCGAACGGGTGCTGGGCGCGACGCTGACGGGGCGGCGCGCGGTGACGGTCCAGTGGGATGGCATTGACCAGCTGACCAGCTGGCGCTTTGGCCTTGCCACCGCCACTGGCACGCCGATTCCGGCGCCGCTGCGCGCGCGGGCACCCGCCGAAATGGCGGGGTGGGCGGTGCTCGCCCCGATGACACCCCCGGCGGAGCGGGCCGCGCTCGCCGACCGGGCGGCGTTGACCGGCGTTTTGTCGGGTGATGCCTATGTCAGCCTGGTCAGCGCCGTCGCCAGTGAAGAGGGCGCGCCCGAGGCTGTGACCACCCTCGCCGCCGCCTTGCGCGCGGCCTATGGCGGGGCCAGCGCCAGCGAACGCTTTGCCGCCATGCAGGGCCTGTGGCAGGCCGCCCCCGATGCCGACCGCCGCTATGCCGCAATGGTGCTGATGGCGCGGGCTGCCGCTGCTTTGCCCGTGGGCACCGACGTGGGCGATGCCGCCCCGTGGCTCATTGGATCGATGCTGGCCGGCGGTTATGACCGCAACGCGCTGGCCTGGGTGCCGACGGTAACGGTGGGCAGCCATGCCTGGGGGCTGATGGCTGTCGGGCTGCCGCGTCCGCTGACCGGGGTCGATGCGGGGGCGGTGGACAGCTTTGCCAGCGACGATGACAGCGAAGGCGGCCTGCGCAGCAAATTCCTGGTGGCGGGGCTGGCCGGACTGGGCCGCTTGCCCGCCAGCGAGGCCCAGGCCGCCGCCGCCGAGGTGGACGCGGCGCTCACGATGCAAAGCCGCTGGACGCGCGCCATTACCGATGCGGCGGCGCGCGGCGAGACGGGCATGGTGGCGCTGCTTGTGGCCACCGGGATGCAGTCGCGCGACTGGCGCAAATTGCCGCCGCACCATCTTTATCACATGGTGCGGGCGCTGCGCGAAGTGGGCCTGGCCTCCGAAGCGCGCATGCTGGCGGCTGAAGCATTGGTGCGCGTCTGACCAGCGCAGCTCCGCGTGCCGCCCGCGCGTCGGTGCGGGCGGATGACGCGGGCGCGGTCGCCCGCTTTCTGGAAATGCTCACGGCCGAACGCGGCGCGGCGGCCAACACGCTGGCGGCCTATAGCCGCGATCTGGCGCAGGCCAGCCGGGCGCTGCCGACCGGGCTGGTCGCTGCCGATTTGGCGCAGCTGCGCGCAATGCTGACGGGCTGGTCCGACCTGTCGGCCAGCAGTGTGGCCCGCAAGATTTCGGCGCTGCGCCAGTTTTACGCCTTTCTGGTCGATGATGGCTGGCGCAGCGACAATCCCGCGGTTGCGCTGGCCCGGCCCACTCCGCGCCGACCCTTGCCCCGCATATTGGACCATGCTGCGGTTGCCGCGCTGTTTGCGCGCCTCGCCGCGCGGGCCGAGGCACCGGGCGCGGCCCCCGCCGACCTGCGCCTCGCGCTGCTGCTCGAACTTCTTTATGGATCGGGATTGCGTGCCAGTGAGCTGGTGTCGCTGCCGCGCCGCGCGCTTGCTGCCGGGCGCGATCATCTGATCGTGCGGGGCAAGGGCGGCAAGGAACGGCTGGTGCCGCTGTCGCACCGCGCTCAGCAGGCGGCGGCGCGCTGGCTGGCGCAGTTGCCCGCGACCACACCCTGGCTTTTCCCTTCGGGCAAATCGCACCTCAGCCGGGTGCGTTTGTTCCAGCTGATCCGCGCCCTGGCGGCAGAGGCCGGACTCGACCCACGGGCGGTTAGCCCGCATGTGCTGCGCCACGCCTTTGCCACCCATTTGCTGGAAGGCGGGGCAGACCTGCGCGCGTTGCAATTATTGCTTGGCCACAGCGACATTGCGACGACAGAGATTTACACCCATGTCGACAGCGCCCGGCTGGTCGAACTGGTCAATCGCCGCCACCCGCTGGCACAGGGGAAAGGCGCAAGCCGCCCGCCGATTGACGCAGCGCCGGGACCGGCCTAGTCCCCCGCCATGGTCGCCTTTCTGGATTTTGAAAAGCAGGTTGCCGCGCTCGACGCGCAAATTGCCGAACTGCGCGAGATGGGTGACGACCCGTCGCTGGACATTGACGGCGAGGTCGCGCGGCTGGAGGGTAAATCGGCGAAATTGCTGGCCGATATCTATGCGCGGCTGACCCCTTGGCAAAAGGCGCAGGTCGCCCGTCATCCCGATCGTCCGCATTTCAAACATTATGTCGCCGGGCTGTTCACCGATTGGTTGCCGCTGGCAGGTGACCGCAATTTTGGCGATGATCAGGCCATATTGGGCGGGCTGGCCCGCTTCCGCGGCCGCCGCGTCGTCGTGATCGGCCATGAAAAGGGCGACGATACCGCCAGCCGGTTGAAGCATAATTTCGGCATGGGCAAGCCAGAGGGGTATCGCAAGGCCATCCGCCTGATGCAGCTGGCTGACCGGTTCGGGCTGCCTGTCATCACGCTGGTCGACACCTCGGGCGCTTTTCCCGGGGTGCAGGCCGAAGAGCGCGGCCAGGCCGAGGCCATTGCGCGGTCGACCGAACAATGTCTGGCGCTCGGCGTCCCCATGATCGCGGCGGTGGTGGGCGAGGGTGGATCGGGCGGGGCCATTGCGCTTGCAGCGGCGAATCGCGTGCTGATGTTCGAACATGCCGTTTATTCCGTCATCTCGCCGGAAGGCTGTGCCTCGATCCTGTGGCGCACCGCCGACAGGGCGGCCGATGCGGCGACGGCGATGAAGGTGACGGCCGCCGACCTTGCCGAACTGAAAGTTGTCGACACCATCATCCGCGAACCTGTCGGCGGAGCGCACCGCGCGCCCGACGCCGCCATCCGCGCGCTGGGTGACGCCATCGAGCGCGAGCTTGCGGCGCTGGACGGGTTGAGCGGCGATGCGCTGCGCACCGCGCGCGAAGAAAAATTCCTCGCCATGGGCCGCCTCTGACCGTAACGGCCTGCTTCGGTGCAATATTTTGCGTGGCCGGACGGTGCGTGCCATGGCATCATCGCCGGGCCGCAGGTCAGGGGACCGGGAAGAGGGAGTCGGGTTCATGAACACTCAGCTGGTAAAGGCCGCTGCCAGGACCGCCGTTGCCTTGGGCAGCGCGGCAGCCCTGCTGGTGGTGCCCGGTGCCGAGGCGCAGTCGGTCAAACTGGCGCGGATCAAGACGGCAACCAGCATTTCGGCAGCGGACAAGCAACAAGGCGCCAAGGCGCACCCCGAGCTGATGCGCGATTTTGGCGGGGCCTATACCGGGCCGCAAACCGCTTATGTCACCCGGGTGGGGCAGAAGATTGCGGTCCAGTCGGGCCTGTCGAACGCCGGGACGGACTTTACGGTCACCCTGCTCAACTCGCCGGTCAACAACGCCTTCGCGATCCCCGGCGGTTACATCTATGTCACCCGCCAGTTGATGGCCTTGATGAATGATGAGGCCGAGCTGGCTGGCGTGTTGGGGCACGAAGTGGGGCATGTCGCCGCCCGGCACAGCAAGCGGCGGCAGGATGCGGCGACACGCAACGCCGTGATCGGCATATTGGGCACCGTGCTGGGCGGCATGATCGGCGATCAGGGCGGCCTGCTGGGTGGGCTGGGCGGCCTGCTGCAGAACAATTCGATGCAGCTGGCGCAGATTGCCACGCTGGGCTTTTCGCGCAATCAGGAGCTGGAGGCGGATCAGCTGGGCGCGCAATATCTGGTGAAGGCGGGCTATGATCCGGCGGCGCTCGCCTCGATGCTGGCCAGCCTGGCGAATCAGACTGACCTCGATGCCCGGGTGGCTGGACGCGATTCGCGCAGCCTGCCCGCCTGGGCCAGCACCCACCCCGATCCAGCGTCGCGGGTGAAGCGCGCCGCCGCCATTGCCCGGCAAATTAACGGCACCAAGGGCGGCCTGCGCAACGCGCCGGCATTTCTCGCCGCGCTCGACGGCGTGCTATATGGCGACGATCCGGAACAGGGGGTGATTGAGGGCAGCGAATTTCTCCACCCTGATTTGCGGCTGCGCTTCGCTGTTCCGGCGGGCTTTGGCATGCAGAACAGCGCCCAAGCCGTGGCGATTTCGGGGTCGGGCGGACAGGCCCAATTCACTTACGGGCCCTATAGCGGCGACATGACCGCCTATATCGATGCGGTGTTCAAGGGCGTCGGCGGGCAACAGCGCATCCCCTATGGCGCGGTGCAGCGCACTACCGTCAACGGCTTGCCTGCATCCTATGCATCGGCAACCGTTTCGACGCAGCAGGGCCAGCGAGTCGACATCACGGTCTTTGCCTATGAATTTGCCAGCGACCGGGCCTATCATTTCGTGGCCATGACCCCGGCGGGGCAGATGCGCAGCTTTGATGCGATGTTCGCCAGTGTGCGGCGGATGAGCGATGCCGAAGCGCGCGCCGTGCGCCCGCGCCGCATTGATGTCGTCACCGTATCGCGCGGCGAATCGGCGGCCAGCATCGCCCGGCGCATGGCCTTTACCAGCTTTCAGACCGAACGGTTTCTGGTGCTGAACGGGCTGACGGCAACGGCGGCGCTGACCCCGGGGCAACGGGTGAAGATCGCGGTTTACGCCAACCGGTAAAGCGGCAAGCCCCACCGGCGCCCGGCGTGGATCGCGCGCGCGGAAAAAAAGAAAGGAGCGCCGGTTGCCCGACGCTCCTTTTTTGATTTGGCTGGCAAGCGGTTCTTGCGCCGCCCGCCGAACAAGCGCTGATTAGAGCTTGTTCTTCACGTTGTTGAACGTGTTCTGGATGCCCGTGCCCACAGCGCCCATGGCGGTGATGCCGGCAACCGCGATCAGGGCCGCAATCAGGCCATATTCGATGGCGGTGGCGGCTTTGTTGTCGCGAGCGAATTTCTTGAAGAATTTCATAACTGGTCTCCTGTTCCTTGACTACACTTACCCGGTTGAAACAACTGGTCCGTCTCAACAGTCTCCAACCTACGGACCATTGGTTGGGAAATTCTTAACGCGCCCCCGATGATTTTGGGGGTGCTCACCTGTCCCGTTACAGGACGGCCCCGGCGCCCGAGGAAATATTCTTCCACATATTGTTGGTGCCGCTGGACACTTGCGAAATGGTGCCGACCATCGCCATGAAGATGAGCGCAAGGATGAGCCCATATTCGACAGCCGTGGCGGCGCGCGTGCAGGCGCGCAGGGAAAATAATCTGGCCATTGTTCCGCCCTGGTCCAAGCGATAGGTCCTGAACCGACTTCATTATTGCGGAAGGGTTAAGAAATTGGACGCGGCGGACACAGAAATTCCCCACCGGCGCTGGTTGCCGGTTGTTGCTGTGGCGCTGGTCGATGGCGAGGGCCGGGTTCTGGTGCAGCAACGTCCCCCGGGCGGCAGCATGGCCGGCCTTTGGGAATTTCCGGGCGGCAAGGTCGAGCGCGATGAAACACCCGAAATCGCCCTGATCCGTGAGCTTCGCGAAGAATTGGGCATTGACGTGACGGCCGCCTGCCTTGCCCCGGCCTGCTTTGCCAGCGAGCCGCTGGGCGACCGGCACCTGCTGCTGCTCCTCTATGTTTGCCGCAAATGGTCGGGCACACCGCAGGCGCGCCATGCTGCGGCGCTGCAATGGCTTCGCCCGCCGCAATTGTTCGGGCTCGCCATGCCGCCAGCGGACAAGCCATTGCTCGGCCTGCTCGACGCACTTTTGTAATTTTCTGCCCGGAAACTGCCGTGCCGCAGCGGAAAATTTTCCGTGCAATACGTATGCGCGTTGCAAAGCGCCGGGGCTTGGGCCACTGCCCCGCTTGTTTCCAGCCAGAAGGAGCAGGCTTTGGCCGCCGCCGTCCAAACCATCATCCTGTTCGGTGCCACCGGCGATCTGGCGCAGCGGATGCTGTTTCCGTCGCTCTATAATCTCCACAAGGATGGCCTGCTGGCCGACGGGTTGACCATTGTCGGGTCGGGCCGTTCGGTGATGACGAACGATGCCTTTACTGCGGTGCTGCGCGACTCGCTCGCCCGCTATCTGCCCGCGGACCGCCTGGATGCGGCGACCCTTGATGGCTTTCTTGCCCGGGTTGAATATTGCCCCGTCGATGTCGGCGCGGGCACGGGGTTTGAGGCGCTGGCGCAGCAGCTGGGCCCCCGGCGCGGCCAGCCACTGGGCGTCTATCTGTCGACGCCGCCGTCGCTGTTCGGACCAATCGCCACGGCGCTGGCGCGCGTTGGTATTGCTTGCAGCCAGTGCCGCATTGCGATGGAAAAGCCGATCGGGACCGATCTGGCCAGCTCGCGTGCAGTGAACGGCGAGGTTGCGGCGGCCTTTGCCGAGGACCGGGTATTCCGCATCGACCATTATCTGGGCAAGGAAACGGTGCAGAATTTGCTGGCCTTGCGCTTTGCCAATGCGCTGTTCGAACCGTTGTGGAACGCGGGCGCGATTGAGCATGTCCAGATTACGGTGGCCGAGACCGTCGGGCTGGAGGGACGCGTTTCCTATTATGACGGCGTCGGCGCGCTCAAGGACATGGTGCAGAACCATATGCTCCAATTGCTCGCCATTATCGCGATGGAACCACCCGCTAGCGTGTCGGCAACCGCCGTGCGCGATGAAAAGGTGAAATTGCTGCGCTCGCTGCGCCGGATGACCCCTGCCGATGTCGAGGCGCACAGCGTCAAGGGCCAATATGCCAGCGGCGCGGTCGATGGCGCGGCGGTCGCGGGATATACCGATGAGCTGGGCGCGGCGTCGAACACCGAAACCTTTGTCGCGCTCAAGGCCTTTATCGACAATTGGCGGTGGAAGGGCGTGCCCTTTTACCTGCGCACCGGCAAACGCATGCCGCAGCGGCGTTCCGAAGTGCTGATTCAGTTCAAACCCGTGCCCCACAACATTTTTGCGCGCGTCGGGGCGGGGCGGCTGAATGCCAATCGCATGATCATCAATCTGCAGCCGGAGGAGAATATCCGGGTCACGGTCATGGCCAAACAGCCCGGGCTGGACCGCGACGGCGTGCGGCTCAAAGAGGTGCCGCTGGATGTCTCCTTGTCCGACAGCCTGGACAGCGGACGGCGGCGGATTGCCTATGAACGGCTGTTGCTCGATTTTGTGGAGGGCGACCAGACGCTGTTCGTCCGCGCAGACGAAGTGGAGGCGCAGTGGCAATGGATCGACGCCATCCGCGACGCATGGGCCGCCGTTGATCTGGCCCCGCAAAGCTACACGGCGGGCAGCTGGGGCCCCTCGGCGGCGGTTGCGCTGATTGAGCGCGATGGCGCGAGCTGGCATGACTGATCGGCCCAAACCCCCGTCCGCCCAGGCTCCCAATGGGTCGCTGTCAAAGGGCTATTCTCTTCTTTTGCTGAAGGAAGATGAAAAGGACGGTTCTTCGACAGGCTCAGGACAGACGGATTTTTAATATGGTTCAGCTTAACCCAACCGTCGCCGCCGTTACCGACCGCATCATCCAGCGGAGCGCCGCGACCCGCCGCCGCTACCTGGACCTGATGGATGCGCAGCGGGGTCATGGCACCAATCGCGGAAATCTGAGCTGCGGGAATCTGGCGCATGCCTTTGCTGCCTCGGGCGAGGACAAGCCCGTCATTCGCGGTGGCGGGGCGATGAACATCGGCATTGTCACCAGCTTTAACGACATGCTGTCCGCGCATCAGCCCTATGGCCGTTATCCCGATCAGATAAAGGTCTGGGCGCGCGAATTCGGCATGACGGCGCAGGTCGCTGGCGGGGTTCCCGCCATGTGCGACGGGGTGACCCAGGGGCAGGCGGGGATGGACCTGTCGCTGTTCAGCCGCGACACCATTGCCCAGGCCACCGCCATATCGCTGAGCCACGCCATGTATGAAGGTGCGCTGCTGCTGGGCGTGTGTGACAAGATCGTCCCGGGCCTGCTGATCGGCGCGCTGCGCTTTGGCCATGTGCCGATGATATTGGTGCCCGCGGGGCCCATGCCGTCGGGCCTGGCCAACAAGGAAAAAGTCGCTGTCCGGCAACGCTTTGCCCAGGGGCTGGCGACGCGGGAAGAGCTGCTGGAAGCCGAATCGGCGAGCTATCATGGGGCCGGCACCTGCACCTTTTACGGCACCGCCAACAGCAACCAGATGATGATGGAGATGATGGGCCTGCACATTCCCGCCAGCGCCTTTGTCAATCCAGGCCAAAAGCTGCGCCAGATGCTGACCCGGGCGGCGGTGCAGCGCGTCGGCGATATTGGCTGGGACGGCGATGATTATCGCCCGCTGGCGCAGTGCGTGGATGAAAAGGCCATCGTCAATGCCGTTATCGGCCTGCTCGCGACGGGCGGGTCGACCAACCACGCCATCCACATTCCGGCCATTGCCCGCGCCGCCGGGATCGTCATTGATTGGGAAGATATGGACCGGCTGTCATCGGTCGTGCCGCTCCTCGCCCGGGTCTATCCCAATGGCGCAGGCGATGTGAACCATTTTCACGCAGCAGGCGGCATCGGCTTTGTGATCCGGGAGCTTTTGGATGCGGGACTGTTGCACGGCGACATTCTGACGGTCGGCGGCAGCATGGCCGATTATGCCAGCGAGCCGGTGATGGCGGGCGATGCCGTGGCCTGGCAGCCAGCCCCGGCGGCAACGCGCGACGAAACCATGCTGCGTCCCGTGGCGGCGCCGTTCAGCGCCGATGGCGGAATGCGGCTGTTGACCGGCAATCTGGGACGCGCGGTCATCAAGACCAGCGCGGTAGACGAGGCGCGCTGGACCATCGAGGCGCCGTGCCGCATCTTCATCGATCAGAATGATGCCCTGGCGGCGTTCAAGGCGGGCGAGCTGGAGCGCGACGTCGTGGTCGTCATCCGGTTCCAGGGCCCCCGCGCCAACGGCATGCCCGAACTGCACAAGCTGACCCCGGCGCTGGGGGTGCTCCAGGACAAGGGGTTTCGGGTCGCGCTGCTCACCGATGGCCGGATGTCGGGGGCCAGCGGCAAGGTGCCCGCCGCCATCCATTTGTCGCCGGAGGCCTTGGGCGGCGGCCCACTCGCCCGGCTGATGGATGGCGATGTCGTGCGGATTTGCGCGCGCAATGGCCAGGTGACGGCGCTGGTGCCGCCCGCCGAATGGGAAGGCCGCAGCCCGGCCGAAGCGCCGCCCCCGGCACTGGGCGTGGGCCGCGAGCTGTTTGCCCTGTTCCGCCTGCACGCGGATGAGGCCGAGAAGGGCGGCAGCGCGATGCTGGCAGCAATGGAAACCCTTAGCTAGACCGCCAACGCCGTCCGCCCTGAGCTTGTCGAAGGGCAGTTCTTTCTTGTCGATGGGCGAATAAAGAAGGACGGTCCTTCGGCAAGCTCAGGACAAGCGGAGTTCTTTGTTCATGACTATCGATACCATCATGCGCACCGCGCCCGTCATCCCCGTCATCGTCATCGACCGCGTGGAGGACGCCGCGCCGATGGCCGAGGCGCTTGTCGCGGGGGGCCTCTGCGTGCTCGAAGTCACGCTGCGCACGCCTGCGGCATTGGATGCCATCCGCGCGATGAAATCCGTCCCCGGCGCAATTGTCGGGGCGGGCACCGTGCTCAATCCCGCCATGCTCGCCCAGGCCGAAGCGGCGGGGGCAGAGTTTATCGTGTCGCCGGGCCTGACCGAACCGCTGGGCCAGGCGGCGCGGGCGAGCGGCATTCCCTTCCTCCCCGGCACGGCCAATGCCGGTGACATCATGCGCGGGATGGACATGGGGCTGACCCGCTTCAAATTCTTCCCGGCGATGGCGGCGGGCGGCCTGCCTGCGCTCAAGGCGCTTGCCGGGCCCTTTGGCGAGGCACGCTTTTGCCCAACCGGCGGCATCAGCCTGGCCAGCGCGCCCGAATGGTTGGCGTACCCCAGCGTGCTGTGTGTCGGCGGCAGCTGGGTGGTGCCTGCCGGGCCCCTTGATCGGGTGCGCGTGGAGGCGCTGGCGCGCGAGGCGGCGGCGCTCGGTTAATCCCCTTTCCAAGCGTCCCTTTTCTTGCCACTGTGCGGCAAAACAAAGGGTGTGGGGAGGATGGTCCTGATGGCGGGGTCGCTAAAGCTGGTTGACGACATCATGGCGGGCGAAGCCGGTCCGCACATTGCCGCGCTGTTTGACTTCGACGGCACCATTATCGCGGGCTATTCGGCGACGGCAATGCTGCGCGAAAAGTTTCAGCGCCGCGAGATGTCGGTCGAAGAGGTGGTGCAGACGGCGAATGTCATCGCGCAGCACAGCCTGGGCAATATCGGTTTTTCGGGCCTGATGACCGCTGCTGCCGGTTTCATGCGCGGCGTGGACGAGGCGAGCTTCGAACAATTTGGCGAAGAGCTTTACGAAAAGCATATCGCCCGCAAAATCTATCCCGAAACGCGCGCGATTATCGAGGCGCATCAGGCGATGGGCCATACCGTCGCCATCATCTCGTCGGCCACCATTTATCAGATTGCACCGACGGCGCGCGACCTGGGCATCGCCCATGTCAAATGCTCCGCCTATGTCGTCGGCGACGATGGCACCTTTACCGGCGACATCATCCGCCCGCTGTGCTTTGGCGAGGGCAAGGTGATCGCGGCCGAGGAATTGGCGATGGAATGTGGCTGCGACCTCGATCGCAGCTATTTCTACAGCGACAGCGACGATGACCTGGAATTGCTGGAGCGCGTGGGCAACCCGCGCGTGCTCAACCCCAATCTGAAGCTCAAGGCGATTGCGGAGGAGCGCGGCTGGCCCGTGCAGAATTTCACTAGTCGCGGGACGCCCAGCTGGATTGACTATACCCGGACCATTTATGCGACGGGATCGCTGGTGGGGGCCTTTATGGCGGGTCTGCCCATCTGGGCGCTGACCCGGTCACAGCGCGAGGCAGCGAATTTTTCCATCGGCCTGTTTGGTGATTTTGCCACCGCCATCACCGGCGTCGAGCTGGAGGTGGAGGGCGAGAAGAATTTGTGGGTGTCGCGCCCCTGCATCTTCATCTTCAACCATCAGAGCAAGGCCGATGTGATGATCATGGCCAAGCTCGTCCGCCGCGACATGGGCGGCGTGGGCAAAAAGGAAATTCGCGACATCCCCGTGCTGGGCAAATTGATGGAATGGGGCGGCACCGTCTTTGTTGACCGCGCCGACGGGCAAAGCGCCATCAAGGCGATGGAGCCGCTGGTCGATGCCATCGTCAAGGACGGCAAATCCATCGTCATCGCGCCCGAAGGCACGCGCAGCCTGACGCCCAAGCTGGAGCCGTTCAAGAAGGGCGCCTTTCATCTGGCGATGCAGGCGGGTGTCCCCATCGTTCCCATTGTCATCCACAATGCGACCGACGTCGCCCCCAAGAATGAATTTGTGATGCGGCCCGCCACGGTTCGTGTCACCGTGCTGCCGCCGGTTGACACCAGCGATTGGACGCTGGCCCGGTTGAACGATCATGTGGCCGACGTGCGCAACATGTTCCTGCGCACTCTGGGTCAACCCGAGGAGAGCGTGGAGCAGGCGGTAGCCAAGCGCGCCAAGGCGGCAGCGAAGCCCAAGGCCAAATCCAGCTTGAAACCCAAAGCCAAAGCCAAAACCGCAGCCAAACCGGCGGCAGCGGCAACGGCCAAAGCCCCGCCTGCCCGCAGGGCGTCGCCCGCCGCCAAAACGCCGACCAAGGTCAAGGCTGGCCCGAGCAAACCGGCCAAGGCCAAAGGCAGGGCAGGCTGAGCGGCGGCGGGGCCAGCGCGGTGATGCTGCCCGTTGCCGACGCGGGCGATGGTGCGCGCCGCCTGTTCATTCTTGACGCCCGGCATGGGGTGGACCGGGCCATTTTGACCGACTGGGTGCATGCCACCTGGGGCGAGGCCGCCGCGGGCCGCCCGGACGAAGGCGAAGTGCGCTGGATCAGCCTGCCGATCGCCGATGGCGATGACCAATTGCCGGTTGCCCCGCTGGTGGCGGCGCTGGACGATGATGGTGACCAGCTGGTGGTGCCGCTGCGCGTGGCGTGGCGCATCCCCGATTTTGAATCGAACCGGTCACTGGGCCTGCGGCAATTGCTGTTTGGCGATCCGCGCAATCCGGGGGCGCTGCGCGCGCGCCTCATCCTGCTGCGCGATCGCCGCCGCGCCCAGATATTGATGGGCGAAGCGGCCACCATCGCCGATTTGCAGCGCCGCTTTGCCAAGCTGGCGGCCGATGATGCGCCGCGCGAAGCGGCGGGTGCGGCCTTTGCCGCCTTTGTCGCACGGCAAGCCAGCCTGGCGCTCGACATTGCCGAACGCGGGGTGCGCGGCAGCCGGTATAAAGTGCCGCGCTTTGTCGCCGCGGGGCTGTCCACCAGCCCGCGGTTCCGCGCGGCGTTGTCCGCCGTTGCCGACAGCAGCGGCACGGCGCTCCCCGCGCTGCGCAAGGAGGCGGCAACCTATATGCGCGAGTTGATCGCGCGGCCCTCGGCGCTGTTCCTCGACCTGCGGGCGCGGTTTGACCGGTTCATGTTCGGGTCGGGCTATGGCGACACGATGCTTGTCGATCAGGCCGAAATTGAACGGCTGCGCGCCACGTTGCGCCAGCATCCGACCTGCATCTTGTTCACGCACAAAACCTATATCGACGGCGCGACGCCCAGCCGCCTTGCCTATGAAAATGACCTGCCGATGCTGCACAGCTTTGGCGGTGCGAACCTCGACTTTTTTCCAATTGGCGGGTTTTTCCGGCGGTCGGGCATGATCTATATCCGCCGCAGCTTTCAGGATCTGCCGGTCTATAAGCTGGTGCTGCGTCACTATATCGGCTGGTTGCTGGACAAGCGTTTCCCGCTGTCCTGGGCTTTTGAAGGGACGCGTTCGCGCCTCGGCAAGTTGATGCCGCCGCGCTATGGCCTGATGAAATATGTGCTGGATGCCGCGCATGCCACCGCGACGCGCGATGTGCATTTCGTGCCCTTTGTCACCAGTTTTGACCTGATCCGCGATGTCGAGGAATATGCCGCCGAACAGGCCGGGCGAGTCAAAAAGCCGGAAAGTTTCAGCTGGTTTGTCGGCTATCTGCGCAGCTTGCGCGAACCCATGGGGCGGGTGCGGATCGACATTGGCCAGCCCATTGTCATTCCCGAAGTGCGCGATCCCGATGACCGGCGCGCGCTCGAACAGCTCGCCTTTGCCGTGGCGGTGGAGGCCAATCGGGTCACGCCGCTGACGGTCACCGGGGTGATGTGCCTGATTCTGCTGGGCACAGCCCCGCGCGGTGCGACGGTGGCCGAGTTGCTGGTCATCATCAGCTATATGGTCGAATGGGCGCGGGCGCGCGATATCCGGCTGGCCCAGGAATTGGAAAGCGGCGATCGCGATGCGCTGCGCCAGACGGTCGACACGCTGGTCGCATCGGGCCTGCTCCTGCGCTTTGAACAGGGCAGCGAGCGGATCTATTCCATCGACCCCGCCAAACATGCCATGGCCAGCTATTATCGCGGGACCATTGTCCACCATTTCCTGGACCGCGCCATGATTGAGGTGGCGCTGTTCGGCCTGCGCGATGCGGATGGCGATGGGCGGGCGGCCTTTTGGGCCAGCATTGACCGCTTGCGCGACCTGTTCAAATTCGAATTTTTCTATCCGCCGCGCGATGTGCATCGCGCCGCCATCGCCGCCGAACTGGGCCGGATCGACGGCAAATGGGAGGCGCGGCTGGAAAGCGGCGCGCGCGGCGTCCATCAATTGCTCCGCCGGTGCCAGCCGCTGGTGGGCCATGCCGCGCTGCTCCAATATGCCGAGGCCTATTCGGTGGTGTTCGACCTTTTGGTGCGGCTGGATGACGGGATCGCGCCCGATGAGAAGGCGATTTGTGAAGCCGCCTTGGCCGAAGGACGGCAGGCCTATCTCCTCCGCCGGATCAGCAGCGAGGCTGCGATTGGCAAATTGCTCTTTGCCAACGGCTTTGCCCTGGCACGCCACAGCGGCCTGACCGGGGCCACCGACGCGGCGCAGCGCAGCGGCCGCCGCGCCATGCTGCGCGAATTGCGGGGCCTGGCTGCCCGCATGGAAGCGATGCGCTTGGCGACGGTTGAATTGGCCGATACACTGGGCACTGACGGGGGCACAGACGGTCCCCCGGACGGCGGCCAGGAAGGACATTGACGATCATGGTGCAGCAACTGAGCGCGCAGGACGCCCAATTCCTTTATGTGCAAACGGCCAACAACCTGACCCACATCATGGGCGTTTATGTTTATGATCCCGCGACCGCGCCGGGCGGCAAGGTGCGGTTCAAGGACATCATCGCCCATATCGAAGGGCGCATCCACACCTCGCCGCTGTTCAAGCGCCGCCTCTATCGGCTGCCGGGGGATATCGACCACCCTTATTGGGTGGAGGATGAGCATTTCGATATCGAAGCGCACATGACCCACGCGCGCCTGCCCGAACCGGGCGACTGGCGGCAATTCTGCATCGCCACGGCGCGCTATTTTTCCAAGCCCATGGATATGAACCGGCCGCTATGGGACGTTTATGTGATTGAGGGGCTGGACCGGATTCCGGGAATTGCGCCAGGCAGCTTCGCGATGCTGCACCGCGTGCACCACGCCGCTGTCGACGGGGCGTCGGGCGCGCATGCCTTTATCGCGATGAGCGACATTGATGCCGCAGGAACCCCAGCGATTCAGGCACCGCCACCCGAATTTGAACTGGGGCGTGAGCCAACGGCGACCGAGGTGATGACCCGCGCCTGGTCCGCATCCATGCAATCGCCGGTCAAATTCATGAATGCGCTGATGAAAATGTCGCCCGCCATCCTTCAGGCGGCGCGCAAGACGGTGAGCGAGGGCGGCACGACCGGCGGGGTTCCAAACACCCGCTTCAACGTGCCGGTCGGTCCGCACAAAATGTTCGACGCCACGACGGTCAGCCTGGCCGACTGCGCGACCATCCGCCGCAAGGTGGAAGGGGCGACGGTGAACGACGTGGTGCTGGCGACCTGCGGCGGCGCGCTGCGCAAATATCTTGCCCACCATAGCGAACTGCCCGCCGAAAGCCTGGTCGCGGTTGCCCCCATCAACCGGCGCGGCAAGGAAAGTGGTGCCGGCAAGGCATCGACCCCGGGCAACCAGGTATCAGCGATGAGCGTGCCGGTGCGCAGCGATATCGCCGATCCCCTGGAGCGGCTGGCGGCGGTGCGCGACTATACGGTGGAGGCAAAGGAGGCAAAGACCGGCATCAGCGCGCGGGTGATGACCGATTTGTCGCAGCATATTCCCGGCGCCACCATGGCGGCGGTGGCGCGCATCCTGACCAACGAACGCTTTGCGGTGCGCCAGACCAATTTGTTCATTTCCAACGTGCCGGGGGCACAGGTGCCGCTCTATATGGCGGGTGCCAAGCTGACCCACCAATATGGCATGGCACCGCTGGCCAACAATATGGGCCTGTTCATTGCCACGCCCAGCTATAATGGGCGCATCGCCTTTTCGATTATTTCCGAACGGGCGATCATGCCCGACATCGCCTTTTTCCGGCAGTGCATCGACGATAGTTTTGCCGAAATGCTGGCCGCGACCCCGCGCAGCGGCGGCTACATCCCGGCTACCGCCCCGCCGCCACCGACGGCGAAAGCGGTCGCCAAGACCAAACCACCGGCCAAGCCCGCGCCCAAAGCCAAAGCCAAGGCAAAGCCCAAGGCAGCGCAGACACCCGCCAAGACCAGCAAGGCAAAGGCCGCAAAGGCACCAACCAAGGCCCCCGCCAAATCCGCTGGCCCGCGCAAGGGCAAATAGCGGCGGACGCTCCCGTTTTCACCCAAGGATGACATGATGATTTTCACGCCGACGCTCAGCACCGAGAGCGAACTTGCGCAGGCCACCACCTACGCCGCCTGGTCGCGCGCTGCGCAAAAGCTCGACAAGCGGGCAGGGCTCCAGGGCTGGCGCGATGCCGATGAAAGCAAGCATTTCGATTTCCGTGCCATTCGGGCTCGGCTCGAACGGCTGCAAGCCCTGTCCGATGTGGGCGATGTCCGCGGCATGCTGTTCGCGCTGAACGAAGGCATCCACGGCAATATGGACGGCATGGGGCATGAGCGGCTGTACCAAAAGGCGCGCTTTGGCACCAAGAAGGTCATCGAGGATTATGTCGCCGCCGTCGTCGATGCGCTTCATGCCATTGAAAAGGCCAAATCAATCTCACTGGAGGAACGGCGCGACTTTTTCCGGCGGGCCCAGCATTGCTATGGCCGCTCCGCCCTGCTGATGAGCGGGTCGGGGGCCTTTTTGTTTTTCCATGTCGGCGTGGTCAAGGCACTGTGGAGCGAAGGCGTGCTGCCCAGCATCATGTCGGGGGCCAGCGGCGGGTCGATCGTCGCCGCCGTGGTGTGCACCCGCCGCGATGCCGAAGTCGGCACCTGGCTCGATTCCGGCGTGCTCGCCACCGCCGACCGCGCGGTTGGGCCCGACGGCAAGCATCGCCGCATGGCGCAGGAGGAGGTGCGCGAGCGGCTGGCGCAGATGATCCCTGATGTCACCTTTCAAGAGGCCTATGAGATCAGCGGACGCCACCTCAATGTCTCGGTCGCGCCTGCCGAAAAGCATCAGAACGGGCGTCTGCTCAATGCCATTGCCTCGCCCAATGTGCTGGTGCGGGAAGCGGTGCTGGCGAGCTGTGCGGTGCCCGGGGTGTTTCCGCCGGTGATGCTGATGGCGCGCGATGCCCGCGGGCGGCGGGTGGCCTATCAACCCGATCGGCGCTGGGTCGACGGGTCGGTCACGCACGATGTGCCAACCAAGCGGCTGGAACGGCTATATGGGGTCAACCACCATATCGTCAGCCAGGCCAATCCCTTTGCGCTGCCCTTTGCCACCGACATGCGCAAGCAAAAGGCCCCGTTGGAGGCCATCCAGCACGCATCGATGATGACGTTCAAGGCGTGGCTGAACGCCAATATGACGATTTTCCAGAAACCGCTGGCCATGGTCCCGCCGCTCAACAGCCTGGCAAATCTGACGCTGTCGTTGATCAACCAGGATTATACGGGCGACATCAACATCGTCCGTCCGGCAAAATTCTGGTCGCCGACCAAGCTATTGTCCGACCTGGCGCAGGACGAGATTGACGAGTTGATCGAGAGCGGGATGCGCAGCACCTGGCCGCGTGTCGAAATGGTGCGCACCCAAACCGCGATCAGCCGCGCGCTGGAGGCAATTCTGCTGCGGATTGACCGGCGCGGCGACGACGGGCCCGGGCATCGCAGCCGCGCGCTGAAAAAGGCGGTAAGGTGAGCGAAGGACCGATCCTGTTGCCCATGGCCTCGGCGGGGGCGGGGGCGCGCCTGCACGTCACGCGCTGGCCGGTGGCAATGCCCCGCGCCATTGTGCTGATCGCCCATGGTCTGTTTGAACATGCCGGTCGCTATGCCCATGTCGCGGCGCGGCTGAACGGCGCGGGCTATGGCGTGGTCGCCATCGACCATCTTGGCCATGGCCGGTCGGACGGAACGCGCGGCTTTGTGCCTGCCTTTTCGGTCTATCGGGATGGCATGGACGCCCTGCTGGCCGAGGTGCAGGCCGAATGGCCGCGCGTGCCGCTCTTGCTCCTGGGGCACAGCATGGGCGGGTTGATCGCCGTCCATCACTTGCTGGAACGCCAGGCGGCCTATGCCGCAGCGGCGGTCTCTGGCCCCGCGATACTGCCTGCTGCGCCGCCGTCAGCGCTGACCATCTGGATCAGCCGGTTGCTGGCGCGCGTGGCACCGCGATTGGGCGTGGTCGCACTCGATGGCGATGGGGTCAGCCGCGATCCCGCCGTGGTTGCCGCCTACAAGTCCGATCCGCTCAATTACCACGGCAAGATTGGCGCACGGCTGGCAAAGGAGCTGTTCGATGCCATGGCCGCCGCCCGCGAAGGAGCGGCACAGCTGGCGCTGCCCCTGCTGGTGCAGCACGGCGATGCCGACCGCATGGCGGCGCCGGCGGGCGGGCAATATCTGTTTGACCATGCCGGGTCGGCGGACAAGCGCCTGCTGCGCTATCCCGGGCTGTTCCACGAAATCTACAATGAACCTGAACAGGCCCAGGTGCTGTCCGACCTCGTCGCCTGGTTCGATGCCCATGTCCCACAGAAAGCCTGATTTGCGATGCGATTGACGCTGCTCCTGATTGCCCTCGTCATCTTGGTGCCGATGCTGGTCTATTGGCTGTTCCCGCGTCCCATCCTGCATTGGGTGCGCGACCGGCTGCGCGCCAAGGGGCGGCTGACGCTGAACAGCGTCCGCGTTGGCGCCCACGACTGGCCCTATCTGGAGGGCGGGCCAAGGGGCGCGCCGCCGCTGGTGCTGGTTCATGGCTTTGGCGGCGACAAGGACAATTGGGCGATGCTCGCCCCTTATCTGACCGACCGTTATCACCTGATCGTGCCGGACATGGTGGGATTTGGCGACAATGCGCGGCCCGATGATGTGGGCTATGATATTGCCGCGCAAACCGACCGGCTGGTGGCATTTCTTGATGCGATGGGCATTGGCCAGTGCCATTTGGTGGGCAACAGCATGGGCGGCTGGATTGCACTGCACGCGGCGCTGGATCATCCGGACCGGCTGACGACACTGACTTTGGTCAACAATGCCGGGGTGCGCGGGGCCGAACCCAGCGAGCTGGAACAGCTGCCACGCGATGGGCCAAGCCCGCTGGTGGCCACCGATGCCCGCGACCTCAAACGGTTGATGGCTTTTATCGCGCATAAGCCGCGGTTCATCCCGTCACGCTTTCTGGACGTGGTGTTTGCCGAACGGGCGGCGAGCAGCGCGCTGCATGACCAGATTTTCTGGACCATTGCCGCCGATATCGAAGAACGCCCGCTCAATGACCGGCTGGCCGATGTGCGGGTGCCGACGCTGATCATCTGGGGCCGCCATGACCGGTTGATTCACGTCAGCTGCGTGGCCGAACTTCAGGCGGGAATTGCGGGGTCGGAGGCCGTGATTTTCGAGGATGCAGGCCATGTGCCGATGCTGGAAAAACCGGCGGCAACGGCATCGGTGCTGCGCCGCTTTCTGGCAAAGCACGGCCATTGAACCGAACCGGTCGGGGGAAAGATAGGGCAGGCCCCTATCATGGGAACGGAGAACGGCGATGCGCCTGAATGTCGGATTGCTGGGCGGGGGCAGCTGGGGCACGACCGTGGCGGCGCTGATTTCGCGCAACGCGCCGGTCATGCTGTGGGCGCGCGATGCGCAAACGGTCCACGAAATCAACACGGACCGTCAGAACAGCCGCTACCTGGCGGGCTATACCTTGCCCGCCACCATGCGCGCGACGGCCGATATGGGCGAAGCGGTGCGCGGGGCCGATGTGCTGGTGATGGGTGTGCCCAGCCAGAATTTCCGCAGCGTGTTGATGGATGTGCGCCAGCATATCCGGCCCTGGGTCCCGGTCATCAGCCTGACCAAGGGGTTTGAGCTGGATACGGGCAAGCGGATGACCGAAGTCATCATGGAAATCCTGCCCGGCCACCCGGTCGGCGTGCTGACCGGCCCCAATTTGGCGCGCGAGATCCTGCAAGGCCAGGCTGCCGCATCGGTGCTGTCGATGGAAGACGCGATTGTTGTGAAGGCGCTGCAACCGCTGTTCCATTCGGGGCTGTTTCGCGTTTACACCAACACCGACTTGCTGGGCTGTGAGCTGGGCGGGGTGCTCAAGAACATCATCGCCATTGCGGTGGGCATGGGCGATGGCCTGGGCGCCGGGGACAATACCCGCGCTGCGCTGATGACGCGCGGGCTGGCCGAAGTCACTCGGCTGGGCGTTGCCATGGGCGGACGCCCGGAGACCTTTGCGGGGCTGGCAGGCATGGGTGATTTGATCGCGACCTGCACCAGCCCGCTGTCGCGCAACCGCTCGGTCGGGGTTGAACTAGGCAAGGGCCGCCATATCGATGCCGTGATCGCCGACATGCATATGGTGGCCGAAGGGGTAAAGGCCGCGCCGACCGTCATTGCGCTGGCCCGTCAATATGGCGTCGCCATGCCCATCGCGCAGGATGTGTTCGATGTGACCCAGGGCCGCAAAAGCGCGCGCGACGTGTTTCGCGGCCTGGTGCGCAGCGGTGTCGGCGCAGAGGGTGACGCCGGATAGTCCGATGCGACGGCCAGCCAGCCGCCAATCAGCCTCCCTAAGCCGCTGCCGCCTCAATGACGCCTTCAGCCGCCTCCAGCAGCCGTTTTTCGAGTGAACGCACGCGGGCCGCACCATCGATTTTGCCGCCCAGCAGGTCGGTGACATAAAAAGTGTCCACAGCGCGCTCGCCATAGGTGGCCACATGCGCCGAATGCACCGTCACCTTTGACTGGAACAGCGCATAGGCGAGCTGGTTGAGCAGCGCGGGCCGGTCCTGAGCGTTCACTTCAACCACCGTAAAGCGGTTCGACGCCTTGTTATCGATCAGCACATTGGGCGCGATGCTGAAGGTTTCGGCGCGGGTGCGCGGCAGCGGCTTGGCCGCCAGCTTGGGCAGCAGTTTTTGCCGGTTGGCCAGCGCATCCTCGATCGCGCGGCGCAGGCGCGCGATTTGGGCGTCATCGGCAAAGGGGCGGCCCAGCGGATCCTGAACCAGGAAATTGTCGAGCGCCATGCCGTCGCGCGTCGTGTGGATGCGTGCGTCGATGATGTTGCCGCCCGCCAGATGAATGCCGCCCGCGATGCGGTAGAAAAGGCCGGGATGGTCGGCCGCCAGCACCATCACCAGTGTCGCCCCACGATCGGCATCGGGCACCGCCGCAATCGCCAGCGCCGCGTCGCCATGCGCCAGCATATGCGCAAGATTGGCGGCAATCACCTCGACCGGCTCCGCAATCCAATAGCTTTCGGGAAGCCGCTTGGCCAATGCTGCAAAGCGCGCCTCGCCCAGTCCCAGGCGCGCCGCAGCCGCCTCTTTCTTCGCCGCAATGCGTGCCTCGCGCCCGCGCTGTTTATGGCCCAGGCGCAGCACCTCTTCGGCGGCATCATAAAGCTCGCTCAGCAGCTGGCGTTTCCAGCCATTCCACACCCCAGGGCCAACCGCGCGAATATCAACGACCGTCAGCACCAGGAGCAGACGCAGCCGCTCGGGCGACTGCACGGCACCGGCAAAATCGATGATCGTCTTGAAATCGGCCAGATCGCGCTTGAAGGCCGTGGCCGACATCAACAGATGATGACGCACCAGCCAGCTGACGGTTTCGGTTTCCGCCGCGGTCATCCCCAGCCGGGGGCACAGCGTCAACGCCAGTTCGGCGCCCAGCACGCTATGGTCACCGCCGCGCCCCTTGGCAATATCATGGAGGAGCACGGCGGCATAAAGAGCGCGGCGCGATTGCAGCTGTTCCATCACTGCCGTCGACAGAGGATGATCGTCGCGCCGCTTGCCCGCTTCGATTTCGGCCAGCAGGCCGATGGCGCGGATCGTATGTTCGTCCACTGTATAGTGATGATACATGTCAAACTGCATCTGGGCGACGACGCGGCCAAAGTCGGGAACAAAGCGCCCGAACACCCCGGCCTCGTTCATCCAGCGCAGCACCGTTTCGGGATCCCGGCGGCTGGTTAGCACATCAAGGAACAAGGCGTTGGCGCGCGGATTGCGGCGCACCGCCGCGTCAATGCGTTTGGCATCCAGCCGCGCCTGCCGCATCGCTGCGGGGTGAATTTCCAGCCCATGTTTGTCGGCCAGCGCAAAGATTTCCACCAGCCGCACCGGATCCTGCGCAAACCAGTCGTCGCTGGGCAGCGCGAGGCGGCCGCGGTCGAGCACGAGCCCGTTGAGCTTGCCCGGGCGGCGTTGAAAGGTGGGCAGGAAGCGCCGCCCGCGCGCTGCGAGCTGATCATCAAGGTGCGCGAGGAAGGTTCCGGTCAAATCCCCCACCACTTTGGCATGGAGGAAATAGAGTTGCATGAAGCGTTCCACCGCGCTCTTCCCCGGCCGGTCGGCGAAGCGCATGCGCGCGGCAATTTCCCGCTGCACATCAAAAGTCAGCCGGTCTTCGGCCCGCCGCGCCAACAGGTGGAGGTGGCAGCGGACGGCGAGGAGAAAATTTTCGGCGCGCGCAAATTGGCGAAGTTCGCGCGCAGTGAGGAGGCCGGCGTCGACAAGTTCCGGCGCGACTCGCACCTGGTGGATGAACTTGCCGATCCACAGCAGCGTGTGCAGATCGCGCAGGCCCCCCTTTCCTTCCTTCACATTGGGTTCGACGACATAGCGCGAATCGCCCATCCGGCGGTGCCGTTCGTCCCGTTCGGTCAGCTTTTCCGCCACAAAGGCGCGCGCATTGCCCGCCACCACTTCGGCATCGAAGCGCGCGGCGGCGACCTCGTAGAGCGGGCGATCCCCCCAGATGAAGCGCGCTTCGAGCAGCGCGGTGCGCACCGTCAGATCGTCGCGGGCGGCGCGGATCATGTCATCGAGCGAGCGGGTCGAATGGCCAACCTTCAACCCCAGGTCCCACAGCGTATAGAGCAGCGCCTCGATCACCTGTTCGGTCCAGCTGGTCTGTTTGAACGGGGTCAGAAAGCCGATGTCGACGTCGCTGTGCGGGCACATTTCGGCGCGGCCATAGCCGCCGACGGCGATGATCGCGATCCGCTCCCCCGACGAGCGGTTGCCGGAGGGATAAAGGTGGCCGGTGACGAAGTCATGGGCAATGCGGATAATCTGGTCGATCAGAAAGGTTTGCGCGAGCGCCACCGGACGCCCCGCCGAGGGTTCGGCCGCCAGCCGCCGCGCCACCTCTGCCCGCCCGGCATCCAGCGCCGCCTTGAGCGTCAGCACCAAAATGCGTCGCCGCGCGCTGCCGTGGCGGGTGTCGGCCACCGCCGTGTCGAGCGCCTCGGCCAGCGCGCGGCGGTCGATGATGGCACGGCGGTTCGTCAGGCTGGCAAAACGGTCGGTCACGCCGCATCCCCCAGGTCTTTCAGCCGATAGAGCAGCTCCAAGGCCTCGCGCGGGGTCAGCGCATCGGGGTTCACCGCCGCCAGCGCAGCGCGCAGCGCGTCCGGGGCCGCGGTGACAGCGGCGGGTTCCGCCAGCGTCGCGGCAAAAAGCGGCAGATCGTCCAGCCCCGCCGCCAGCCCGCCGGTCGCCGCGCGCCCCGCCTCCAGCTTGGCCAGCACCACTTCGGCGCGCCGGACGACCGGCGGCGGCACCCCGGCGAGCCGCGCGACCGCCAGGCCATAGCTGCGGTCGGCCGGACCATCGGCCACTTCGTGCAGCAGCACCAGATCGCCCTTCCATTCGCGCGCGCGCACATGGTGCAGCGACAGCGCGTCGAGCCGTTCGGCCAGCCGGGTCAGTTCATGATAATGGGTGGCAAAGAGACAGCGGCAGCGGTTGCCATCATGAACCGCCTCGACCACGCCCCAGGCCAGCGCCAGCCCGTCATAGGTCGATGTGCCCCGCCCCACTTCGTCCAGGATGACAAAGCTGCGCGGGGTCGCCTGTGCCAGTATCGCGGCCGTTTCGACCATTTCGACCATGAAGGTGGAGCGGCCACGCGCCAGATTGTCGCTGGCACCCACCCGGCTGAACAGCCGGTCGGTCAGGCCGATGGTGGCGCTGGTCGCAGGAACAAAGCTGCCCGCCTGTGCCAACAGGATGATCAGCGCATTCTGGCGCAGAAAGGTCGATTTGCCCCCCATATTGGGGCCCGTGACCAGCCACAGCCGATCGTCCGCCGTCAGGGTCAGATCATTGGGCACAAAGGGGTCGCCGCGCCGCGCAAGCGCCGCTTCGACCACCGGGTGCCGCCCGCCGACCACCGCCAGTTCGGCGGCGTCGCTGAGCGCCGGGCGGCACCAGCCATGCGTCATGGCATGATCGGCCAGCGCCGCCGCCACATCCAACCGGGCGAGCGCATCCGATGTCGCCGCCACCGCATCGCGGCGCGCCACCGCCAGCGCGGTCAGCGTTTCCAGATGCGCCGCCTCGGCCGCCAAGGCATGGTGTCCCGCCTGCGTCACCCGCAGCGCGGCTTCGTGCAGGTCGGGCGCGTTGAAGCGCACCACCCCGGCCAGCGTCTGCCGGTGAGTGAAGCCGCTGCCTTCTGCCATCAACGCATCGGCGGCCTTGGCCGTCACCTCGACATGATAGCCGAGCACGCCATTGTGGCGGATTTTGAGCCCGGCAATCCCCGTGCGCGCGCGATAGTCCGCCTCCAGCGCCGCAATCGCCCGCCGCCCGTCGCGCGCCGTATCGCGCAGCGCGTCCAGCGCGGCGTCAAACCCCTCGGCAATATAGCCGCCCTGCGCGGCATCCAGCGGCGGGCTGTCCACCAGCGCGCGCGTGAGTTCATCGACCAGCGCGCCATGGCCGTCCATGGCGGGGAGCAGCTGATTCAGCAGCGCGGGCCGGTCGGCGCGCGCGCCCAGCCGTTCGCGCAAGCACCGGGCCCCCGCCAGCGCATCGCGCAGCTGCGCCAGATCGCGCGGCGATCCGCGCCCCGCCACCAGCCGCCCCATCGCCCGCGCGGCATCGGGCAGCGCGCGCAGCGCATCGCGCACGTCGGCGCGCAGAGCCGCGTCGCGGGCAAAATAGTCGACCAGGTCCAGCCGGTCGGCAATGGCGGCGCTGGCCATCAACGGCGCGGCCAGATCGTCCGCCAGTTGACGCCCGCCCGCCCCCGTCACCGTCCGGTCGATGACGCCCAGCAGGCTGCCGTCGCGCGTCCCCGCCAGCGTCCGCGTGATTTCCAGACTGTCGCGCGTCGCGGCATCAATCGCCATCACCGCGCCCTGCACCATCTGCACCGGCGGTTGCAGGAAACAGGCCGCGCCGCGCCCGGCATGGTCAAGATAGGCGATCAGCGCGCCCATCGCGGCCAGTTCGGCGCGGCCAAAATCGCCAAAACCGTCGAGCGTCGCGACGCCAAAGCGGCGGCACAGCCGGTCGGCACCGCTGGCGCTGGCAAATTCGGCGGGCGGGCGCGGCACGGCCCGTTCGGCAAAACCCGGCGGCGGGGCGCTGCCCTCTGCCATCAATAGCTCGGACGGGGCGAGGCGCGCCAGCTCTGCCTCCAGCTGCCCGGCGTCGCAGGTCACCACTTCAAAGCGGCCCGTCGAGATATCGGCGGCCGCAATGGCCACGTCCCCCGACGCCGCGATGCTGGCGACCGCCGCCAGCCGGTTGGCGCTGCGCCCGTCCAGCAGATTGTCCTCGGTCAGCGTGCCGGCGGTGACAAAGCGCACGATGGCGCGCGCCACCAGCGCCTTGGAACCGCCGCGCGCCTTCGCTTCTGCAGGCGTTTCCACCTGTTCGGCAATCGCCACGCGGTGGCCCGCGCGGATGAGCCGGGCGAGGTAGGATTCGGCGGCATGAACCGGCACGCCGCACATCGGCACCGCTTCGCCGCCATGTTCGCCGCGCGAGGTGAGGGCGATGTCGAGCGTCGCGGCTGCCGCCTTGGCATCGTCAAAGAACAGCTCGAAAAAATCGCCCATCCGGTAGAAGAGCAGGCAATCGGGCGCTTCGGCCTTCAGCGCCCAATATTGCGCCATCATCGGCGTGGCGGGCGCGGATGCATGGGTCGGCAAGGATGCGGCGGTGGCCATCGGCCTTGCTTAGCCGCTGGCGCGGCAGAGGCAAAGGGCGGGGTGGCGCAGGGCATGGGCCAAAAGGAGATGGGAAACAGGATTTCGCGCGAAGGGCGCGAAGGGGCGAAGTGTCGCGAAGAGGATTGTGCCATTACGCGCGTAGCGCCTGCCTCGGTAAGGCTGGGCTTGTGCCATTGAGGGGAACAAAAGCCCTGCGGGCGGCCTTAGCCCTTCGCGCAACTTCGCCCCTTCGCGCCCTTCGCGCGAAATGAGAACAATCGGCAAGGATGCGGCGGTGGCCATCGGCCTTGCTTAGCCGCTGGCGCGGCAGAGGCAAAGGGCGGGGCTGGTGTTTCGGTCTTTACCGTAGCCCTGAGCCTGTCGAAGGGCGCTTCGCTGCAGGACGCCCTTCGACAGGCTCAGGGCTACGGTTTGGTCGCACCCCACGCGTCAATCCCGCGAAGGCGGGAATCCATCGTCAGAGCTTCTGCGCCCGCAATATGGCAAAACGAAAGCTTCCAGCAGAGGCGGCAGAGATGCGAGCAAGCATGCGCGCGGCGCAAGCGCCCTGCGGGCGGCCCATGCCCTTCGCGAAACTTCGCTCCTTCGCGCCCTTCGCGCGAAATTGGGGGGCGGTGACGCGCACGCCCCGGGTTGCCGCGACGCGCCCCCCTTGCCCTTGGCGCGCCCCGGTCATAGGGATGCCGCTACGGCAGAAGGGGTGACAGGATGAGCGACGAGAGCAAGGTGCAGTTTTCGGATCGCGAGGCGCTGCTCTATCACGCCCATGGCCGCCCCGGGAAAATCGAGATTGTCGCATCCAAGCCGATGGCGACTCAGCGCGACCTCAGCCTTGCCTATTCCCCCGGCGTCGCCGCGCCGGTGCGCGCCATCGCCGAAAACCCCGCCACCGCCTATGACTATACCGCCAAGGGCAATCTGGTCGCCGTCATTTCCAACGGCACCGCCATTTTGGGTCTGGGCAATTTGGGGGCGCTCGCCGCCAAGCCGGTGATGGAGGGCAAGGCGGTGCTGTTCAAACGCTTCGCCGACGTCGATTCGATCGATATCGAGGTGGCGACCGAAGACCCGCAGGCGTTCATCGATGCGGTTGCGCTGCTCGAGCCCACCTTTGGCGGTATCAATCTGGAGGATATCGCCGCCCCCAATTGCTTCATCATCGAACAGACGCTGCGCGAGCGGATGAACATCCCGGTCTTTCACGATGACCAGCATGGGACGGCGATCATCACCGCGGCGGGGCTGATCAACGCCTGTCACCTGACTGGCCGCGCGCTGGACCAGGTCAAGGTGGTGGTGAACGGTGCGGGCGCGGCGGCCATTGCCTGCACCGAGCTGATCAAGGCCATGGGCGTCGCGCATGACAATGTCATCATGTGCGACCGGCAAGGGGTGATTTATCAGGGCCGCACCGACAATATGGACCAGTGGAAATCGGCGCATGCGGCGCGCACCGACGCCCGCGACCTGACCGAGGCGCTGAAAGGGGCCGATGTGTTCCTGGGCCTGTCGGCGGCGGGCGCGCTGAAGCCCGAAATGGTCGAACATATGGCCCCGGCCCCGATCATCTTTGCGATGGCCAATCCCGATCCCGAAATCACCCCGCCCGATGCCCGCGCCGCGCGCCCCGATGCCATTATCGCCACGGGCCGGTCGGATTATCCGAACCAGGTCAACAATGTGCTGGGTTTCCCCTTCATCTTTCGCGGTGCGCTCGACGTGCGGGCGACGACGATAAACGATGCGATGAAGATTGCGGCCGCCCGGGCGATTGCGCAGCTGGCGCGGGAGGCGGTGCCCGAGGAAGTGGCGGCGGCCTATGGCGGCAATGCGGCCAGCTTTGGCCATGAGTATATCATCCCCGCCCCTTTTGACCCCCGGTTGATGGAGGTGGTGCCCGCCGCCGTGGCGCAGGCCGCGATGGAAAGCGGCGTGGCGCAAAAGCCGATTGCCGACATGGCCGCCTATCGCCAGTCGCTGCGCGCGCGGCTCAATCCGACGACGTCCGTGCTGACGCTGGCCTATGAGGCGGCCAAGGCCAATCCGCGCCGCGTGGTCTTTGCCGAGGGCGAGGAAGAGGTGGTGCTGCGCGCCGCGATCCAGTTCCGCGACGGCGGCTATGGTGTGCCCGTGCTGGTGGGCCGCGACAGCACCCGCGACAAGCTGGCGGCGCTGGGCGTGGCCGACCCCGACAGCTTTGAAATTCACAATAGCGCCAACAGCCCGCACGTGCCCGCGATGGTCGACCTGTTGTATGAACGGTTGCAGCGGCGCGGCTATTTGAAGCGCGATGTCGAACGGATGGTCAACCGCGACCGCAACACCTTTGGCGCGCTGATGCTGAAACTGGGGCTGGCCGATGCGATGATCACCGGCGTGACACGCACCTATGCGCAGACGCTGCGCGAGGTGAAGCGCGTCATCGACCCCGCCGCCGACAAAACGCCGCTGGGCGTCCACATTTTTGTCGCGCAGCATCAGACCATCTTTCTGGCCGACACCACCGTCAATGAACGGCCATCGGCCACGCAGCTGGCGGATATTGCCGAGCGCACGGCGCTGGTCGCGCGGCAGATGGGGCACGAGGCGCGCGTTGCCTTTCTGTCCTATTCCACCTTCGGCAATCCCGAGGGCAATTGGCTGGACAGCATTCGCGGCGCCGTCGCCCTGCTCGACGAACGCGCGCCGGGCTTTGAATATGAAGGCGAAATGGCCCCCGATGTGGCGCTGAACCCGTCGGTGATGAAGAATTTCCCCTTTTGCCGCCTGTCGGGCCCGGCCAATGTGCTGATCATGCCGGGGCTGCAATCGGGCAATTTGTCGGCGAAGCTGCTGCGCGAGCTGGGCAATGGCACGATCATCGGGCCGATGCTGCTCAACATGAAATATCCGGTGCAAATCGCCACCATGGCCTCGCCGGCCTCCGAACTGGTGACGCTGGCAGTGCTCGCCGCCGGGGGGATAGCGGTGTAAATTACTGCTGCGGCGCGCCTGCGGCACCCGGCGCGCCGACCGCGCCGATGTTGCCGAAAATATCTTCAAAAAAGCTGCGTTCGCGGCCCAGCGTTGGTGTCTTGTCGCCTTCGGGGTTGATCCGGGCGACATTTTCGAGGCCCTTGCGATCCACCGCCACCACATTGCCCGCCGGGTCAAAGGCGACGCGCAGGACAATCTGGGCCGTGGCGCGCGGATTGGCAAAGGCGAGCTGGCGCGTTTCACGCGCGACATAATAATATTCGTTGGTGCCAAATTGGCCCACGAAGGTCGGGCGGCCCAGCGTCTTTTCCACCGATTCGCGGTTGTCCACCCCGGGGGTGACGGCATCGACCAGCACCGGATCGACGATATACCCCTGCCGCCCGCGCAGCTGGGCACAGCCGCCCAGCATGGTGGCGGCAATCAGGACGCCGATCAGGGCAGGGCGAAACTTGCTGGATGGCATGCGGTTTAATCTCCACGTTCGCCGCTTCCTTAGCGGCAAGCCCCCCGCTGGCACAAGCCGCTTGTCGCCCTGCTGAACGGCTTTCGTGGCGGGGCGAAACAGGATATGGACCGGCCATGGCCCTGCTCGACCGACTGTTTCGCCGTTCCGCCGATCCCAAGGATGCGCTGCTCCCGCTGTATCAGGCGGTGGTCGCCCGCGCGCGCGCGCCGCACTGGTATCTGGACGGCGGTGTGCCCGACACGCTGGATGGCCGGTTCGATATGGTCGCGCTGGTGATCAGCCAGCTGCTGCTGCGGCTGGAGGACAGCCCCGACCATGCGCGCGAAGCGGTGTGGCTGACCGAAATTTTCGTTGACGATATGGACGGGCAAATGCGCCAGATCGGCTTTGGCGACATGGTGGTCGGCAAGCAGATTGGCCGGATCATGAGCGCGCTGGGCGGGCGGCTGGGCGCTTATCGCGACGCGGGCGATGACCGCACGGCGCTCGAGGCAGCGCTGGTGCGCAATGTGTGGCGCGGCGATGCCCCGGACCCCGCCGCGCTCGCGCATGTGGCCGACGCGGCGCTGGCGCTGCGTGCGGCGCTGGCGGCGGTCCCGGTCGCGACCTTGCTGGCCAGCACCGAACTGGTGAGCGGAGCATGAGCGAATTTTCGCGCGTCATTGCCGCCGATGCCATCGGGCGGACGGGGCCGCTGGCGCTGACCGCCAGTGCCGAAGAATGCGCCGCCGTCGCCGCCCGGCTGATGCTGGAGGAGGTCAGCGCCCTGTCGCTCAGCGCCGCGCTGGAACCGCAGGATGATGGGGCGCTGTTGACCGGCACGGTGGCGGCGCAGCTGGTGCAGCCCTGCGCGGCGACCGGCCTGCCGCTGCCCGCCACGGTCACCGCGCCCTTCACCCTGCGGTTTGTGCGCGAATGGGCGGTGCCCAGCGAAGCGGACAGCGAAGTCGAGCTCGACGATAGTGCCTGTGACCTCTTGCCCTTTGAGAGCGGCGGCGTCGATGTGGGGGAGGCGGCGGTGCAGACGCTGGCGCTGGCGCTCGACCCCTATCCGCGCCACCCCGACGCCGACCGCATCCTGGCCGAACGCGGGGTGCTGAGCGAGGGGCAGGCCGGGCCCTTTGCCGCGCTGGCGGCGCTCACCGGCAAAGGTTGACGGAGCGCCGCCTGCTCCCGGCGGGTCGCTATCCCAGTCTGTCGCGGACGGGAGCAGAAGCCTCTCGGGCCGCGCTTGCGCCGAAAGGGGGATTTCGCGCGCCGGATGGGCCCATCAATCGGGCTTTGTGGCAGCGTCGGGCGCGGTCTCCTCGGCCTTTGCATCGGCTTCCAGCGCCTTGGCGGTATCGGCGAGATCGGCGGCAGCGGCGCCCTTCGCCTTGGCACCTGCGGCCTCCCCGGCTTCGCCCGCCATCGGCAGCGCCCCGCCCAGTGCCTTTGCCAGCCCCGCAAGCTGCACGCCCATCACCGAATCGACCTGCGGGGCAATGTCGGCGGGTTTGAAGCGCATATAGCCGCCCACGACATAGTCGAAGCGGATGAGGCTGCCGCCCTCGGTCGGCTTGATCTGAATCGTTATCGTGCCCGTTACCGCCTCGCCCTGCAGCGGCCCGAGCCCACCGGACAGACGCAGCAGCTCGCCGGGCTTGGCGAACAGGATGCGTGCGTGCTGCACACTGCCCAGCTTGTCGCCTTCGCCGGGCAATTTCTCACAGAAACAGCCCCCCGCCTGCGTATCCATCCAGAAATTGTCGGCATTGCCCGACCAGCTATGCTCGGCCGACCACCATTTCTGGGGGCTGCGCAGCATTTTCCACACATCGTCGGGCGTCGCCGCCACCCGCGCGCTATGGGCAGAGGTGAAGCCGGCATCGGTCTGGTCGATCAATTTGGCAGCGGCCGGTTGCGGCATCAGCATTGCCACCGCGACCAATGGCCCCAACATCCGGCGGTCCATCATGGCGTGTCTCCCATCACCCCGGCGCGCGAACCCGCTGTCCGCGCGCACGGCCCGGGCGCTGCTATGTCATCGCGGCACCGGGGAGACAAGCCCGGCCAGCCCGACCGCTATCGCTGCAGCGGTGTGCGCCGCCAAGCTGGACCCCGGGTCAGGCCCGGGGTGACGGGGCTTATGGGCTCCCGATTGGCCACGCTCTTGTTGCCTTACATAGCTTCGTCACCCCGGGCCTGACCCGGGGTCCAGCTTCGGGTCAGCGCAGCGGTTCCATGGGATGGACCCAAGGCCGCAGGGACAGCTCAGCCGCGAAGGATGGCGGCGATGGCGCTGCCCACGGCGTCCATGCTTGCCATGCCGTCGACGCGGGCGACAATGCCGCGCGCTTCGTAAATGGGCAGGATGGGCGCGGTTTTGGCGCGATATTCGGCCATGCGCGTGCGCACGGTTTCCTCATTATCATCGGGGCGGCGCTTGAATTCGGTACCGCCGCATTTGTCGCAGACGCCCGCGCGCACCGGCATTTTGTGCCGATCGTGATACCCTTCGCCGCAATTGCCGCAGGTGAAGCGGCCCGTGATACGGTCCACCAGCGCGTCCTCGTCGACCATCAGTTCGATGACATGGTCGAGCTTGCGGCGGCGCGCCGCAAGGATTTCATCGAGCGCGGCGGCCTGCGCCGCTGTGCGCGGATAGCCATCAAAAATCACCGATGTGCCCGCGGGCAGGCTGTCCAGCCGTTCGCCGATCAGGCCGGATACGATGGCGTCCGACACCAGCTCGCCCGCGTCCATCACGGCCTTGGCCTGCACGCCAATGGGGGTTCCGGCCTTTACCGCCGCGCGCAGCATGTCGCCGGTGGACAGCTGCACCATCCCATGCTCCTCCACCAATCGCGCGGCCTGCGTGCCTTTGCCCGCACCCGGCGGGCCAAGGAGGATGATGTCGATGGTCATGCGAAAGGCCCCCTGTTGCCCTTTGTCCCCAAAGCCAGCGCGCCTTATCGCCGCGCCATGCCGCCCTTCAGCTTCGCCTTTTTGATCAGGTCGGAATATTGATGCGCGAGCAGGTGGCTTTGAATCTGGCTGATCGTGTCAATCGTGACGTTGACCACAATCAGCAGGCTGGTGCCGCCCAGATAAAAGGGCAGGCCCGCCTGAGCGATGAAATATTCGGGCACCAGACAGATGACGGTGAGATAGGCCGAGCCGATGACGGTGATGCGCGTCAGCACATAATCCAGGTAGGTGGCCGTGCTCTTGCCCGGGCGGATGCCGGGGATGAAGCCATTTTGCCGCTTCAGATTGTCCGCCGTCTCCTCTGGGTTAAAGACCACCGCGACATAGAAGAAGCAGAAGAAGACGATGCCCGCGCCATAGAGCAGCATGTAGAGCGGTTGGCCATGCGCCAGCCACTGGTTGATGTTGGTCATCACCGCGCCCCAGGTCGTTTCGACATCCAGGTCAGTGCCCATCAACTGGGTGACGGTCAGCGGCATGAGCAGCAGCGAGCTGGCAAAGATGGGCGGGATCACGCCGGCGGTGTTGACCTTCAACGGCAGATGGCTGCGGTCCGCCTGCATGACGCCATTCTGGGTCGCGCGCTTGGGATATTGCACCAGCACGCGGCGCTGCGCCCGTTCCATGAAGCTGATGAAGGCAATGATCGCGATCGCGCCGACCAGCACCGCCAAGATGGTGCCGCCGCCGGTTGCGCCCGACCGGCCCTGTTCAAACAATTGGGCAAAGCTGCGCGGCAATTGGGCCAAAATGCCCGCCATGATGATGAGCGAAATGCCGTTGCCAATCCCGCGGCTGGTGATTTGTTCGCCCAGCCACATTAGGAACAGGGTGCCGCCAACGATGCTGATCACCGCCGAAATGCGGAACAGCATGCCGGGATCAATCACCGCCATAATGCCTTGCGACTGGCCCAGCGTTTCCAGGCTGACCGCAACGAAATAGCCCTGAATGGCGGTCAGCGCGACGGTGCCATAGCGCGTATATTGGTTGAGCTTCTTGCGCCCGCTCTCCCCCTCTTTCTTGAGCGCGGCGAGCGTCGGCGACAGCGCCGACGCCAGCTGCACCACGATCGACGCGGTGATATAGGGCATGACGCCCAACGCGATAATGCTCATCCGTTCCAGGCTGCCGCCCGAAAAGGTGTTGAAAATATCAAGGACGCCGCCCGATGCCGCCTGCTCATACAGGCGCGCAAGCGCCACCGGATCGACGCCCGGCAGCGGGACAAAGGACAGAAAGCGAAAGACAATCAATGCGCCAAGCGTGAACCAGATGCGGTTTTTGAGCTCGGTCGCCTGGCCAAATTTGGACAGGTTGAGATTGGATGCCATTTGGTCGGCACGAGAGGCCATCGACGCTTGTCCCTTAATTGCTAACGGCCCCACCCCATCGCGGCCTCGCGCCTAAATGCGGTTGCGCGGGCGCGGATGCAAGGGGGAAGGCCAATCTTTAAGCCCCTCCCCTTCAGGCGAGGGGTTGGGGTGGGGACTGTCGGCTTGGCGCAAGGCCGCGAAGCCCCGCCCCGTTGCAACCAAGCCCCGGATCAAGTCCGTGGCAAGTCTCGCCGCCCCTCCCCTGAAGGGGAAGGGTATGACCTTATTCCGCCGTCGCTTCGGCCTTGGCAGCCGTCTGCTTGACCGAACCACCGGCCTTTTCCACCGCCGCAACCGCCGCCGCCGAAGCGCCCGCGACTTCAAAGGTCAGCTTAGCCGTCAACTCGCCCTTGGCCAGCAGCCGGACGCCGTCCTTGCCGCCGCGCGCCACGCCCGCAGCCTTCAGCGCGGCATGATCGACCACGGCCTTGGCGTCGATCTTCTTGGCATCGACCAGCTTCTGGATCATGCCCAGGTTGACGATGGCATAGTCGGTGCCGAAGATATTGTTGAAGCCGCGCTTCGGGATGCGCATGTGCAGCGGCATCTGGCCGCCTTCAAAGCCGTTGATGGCCACGCCCGAGCGTGCCTTCTGGCCCTTTTGCCCGCGCCCGGCGGTCTTGCCCTTGCCCGAGCCGATGCCGCGTCCGACGCGCATCCGGCCCTTGCGGGCACCATCATTGTCACGAAGATCGTTCAGTTTCATTGTCTTGCACTCGCTTTCGCTCTGTTCGCGCTCCAAGAAAGCCCCTCCCCTTTAGGGGAGGGGTTGGGGTGGGGTCTGTCGGCATAGCGCTAGGCCGATGGTCCCCTCCCGCTGCGACTAACCAGCAAGCTGGTAAGTCTCGCTGCCCTCCCCTGAAGGGGCGGGCGAAATTCTACCCTTCGACCACGGCCACCATATGCGGCAGCTTGCGGATCATGCCGCGCACTTCGGGGCTGTCTTCCAGCTCGACGACGCGGTGCATCTTGCCCAGGCCCAGACCCGCGAGGATCTTGCGCTGGCTTGCCGGGCGGCGGATCGGCGAACCGATCTGCTTGATCTTGATCTTCGCCATCTTGCTTACTCCGTAACCGCAGCGGCTTCGGCTTCGGCGAGCTTTGCCGACGCGCCACCGCGCTTCAGCAGGTCCGACACCTTCTTGCCGCGGCGCTGCGCCACCGATTTGGGGCTGGTCTGTTCGCCCAGCGCCTCAAAGGTCGCCCGCACCATGTTATAGGGGTTCGACGTGCCGACCGACTTGGTCACCACATCGGCCACGCCCAGCGATTCAAACACGGCACGCATCGGGCCGCCGGCGATGATGCCGGTCCCGGCCGGGGCCGAGCGCACCGTCACATTGCCCGCGCCAAAATGGCCACGGCCATCATGGTGCAGCGTCCGGCCATCCTTGAGCGGCACGCGGATCATCGCCTTCTTGGCAGCGGCGGTTGCCTTGGAAATCGCCTCCGGCACTTCGCGCGCCTTGCCATGGCCAAAGCCGACGCGGCCCTTGCCATCGCCGACGACGACCAGCGCCGCAAAGCCAAAGCGCTTGCCGCCCTTCACCGTCTTCGACACGCGGTTGATGTGGACGAGCTTTTCGATCAACTCTTCGCCGCCCTCTTCCCCATCGCGCGGGGGGCGGCGTTCGTCGCGGCGGCCACCACGGCCACCGCCATCGCGGCCACCGCCACGGCCACCACGGCCACGGCGCGGGGCACCGCTATCGTCGGCGGCAGGGGCGCCTTCGGCGTTCAGAATCTCATCAGCCATGTCTTAAAACTCCAATCCGCCTTCGCGCGCGGCATCGGCCAGCGCCTTGATGCGGCCATGGAACAGGAAACCGCCACGATCGAACACAACCTGGGTCACGCCCGCCTGCTTGGCAGCAGCGGCGATGCGCTTGCCAACTTCGGCGGCCGCCGCAGCGTTTGAACCCGCCGCGCCGCGCACATCCTTGTCCAGGGTCGACGCAGCGGCGACGGTCTTGCCCGCCGCATCGTCGATGACCTGCGCATAGATATGGCGGCCCGAACGGTGCACAGAGAGGCGCGGACGCCCGGCAGCGCGGAGACGAAGCGCGGTGCGAACCCGCTGGCGGCGCTTCTGAAAGGGGGTAAGATGTGCCATGGCTTACTTCTTCTTGCCTTCTTTGCGGAAGATGAACTCGCCGCGATATTTGATGCCCTTGCCCTTATAGGGTTCGGGTTTGCGCCAGCGGCGGATTTCCGCCGCGACCTGGCCGACCTTTTGCCGGTCGATGCCGCTGATCTCGATCGTCGTATTGTCCGGCGTCTTGATCTCAATGCCTTCGGGCACCGCATAGTCGACATCATGGCTATAGCCGAGCTGGAGCTTCAGCGTCCGGCCCTGCGCATTGGCGCGGTAACCGACGCCGGTGATTTCCAGCACCTTGGTAAAGCCGTCGGTGACGCCGGTGACCAGGTTCTGGACCAGCGTGCGCTGCATGCCCCAGAAAGCGCGGGCGCGCTTGGTGGCATTGGCGGGCTGAACCGAAATCTCGCCTTCGCGGACTTCATAAGCGATGTCGTCGAACAGCGCGAGCGCCAGCGTACCTTTCGGACCCTTGACCGACAGCGTCCCCGCTTCGATCGAGGCCGACACGCCGCTGGGCAGTGCGACAGGTTTCTTGCCAATACGCGACATGATCAGAACACCTCCGCCAGCACTTCGCCGCCGACGTTCAGGTCGCGGGCTTCGGCATCCGAAAGCACGCCGCGCGGCGTCGAGACGATGGTGATGCCAAGGCCGTTGCGCACCACCGGCAGTTCCTTTGCGCCCGAATAGACCCGGCGACCGGGCTTCGACACGCGCGCAACATGCTGGATGGCCGGTTGGCCTTCAAAATATTTGAGCTCGATGCGCAGGCCCTTGTGCTGGCCCTTGGCGCCCAGCGCCTCTTCGCTGTAGCCGCGAATATAGCCTTCGCGCTGCAGCACATCGAGAACGCGGACACGCAGGGTCGAAGCGGGCGTCAGGACGCTGTCCTTCTTCGCGCGCTGGCCGTTGCGGATGCGGGTGAGCATATCACCCAGAGGATCGGTCATTGCCATCTTGGGTCTTCCTTACCAGCTCGACTTCACGACGCCCGGGATCAGGCCCTTGTTGGCCAGATCACGAAGCTGCACGCGGCACAGCCGGAATTTGCGATAATAAGCGCGCGGACGCCCGGTCAGCTCGCAACGGTTGCGAATGCGGGTCGGATTGCCGTTGCGCGGCACTTCCGCCATCTTCAGGCGCGCGATCATCCGCTCGCCATCGTCGAGCGACTTGTCCTTCGCCATTGCCTTCAGCTTCGCATAACGGCCGGCATATTTCTTCACCAGCTTCTTGCGACGCTCATTCTTGTTCACGGAACTCAGTTTCGCCATGACTTAAGTTCTCTTTCCTTGTCGGTCAGAGGAAGGGTCAGGATCCCGTCGGGGGATCAGGCCGCTTCCTTCTCCTGGGCTTCGATGGGGAAGGGGAAGCCGAACAGCCGGAGCAGTTCGCGGGCTTCGTCATCCGTCCGCGCGGTGGTGGTCACGATCACATCCATGCCGCGCACCTGGTCGATGCGGTCATAGTTGATTTCGGGGAAGATGATCTGCTCTTTCAGGCCAAGGGCATAGTTGCCGCGGCCATCAAAGCTCTTCGCCGAAACCCCGCGAAAGTCGCGAATCCGCGGCATGGCGATGGTGATCAGCCGGTCCAGGAATTCATACATGCGTTCGCGGCGCAGGGTCACCTTGCACCCGATCGGCATGCCTTCGCGCAGCTTGAAGCCGGCAATCGACTTCTTGGCCTTGGTCACCACCGGCTTTTGCCCGGCGATAAGTTCCATTTCGGCAGCGGCCGTATCGACCTTTTTCTTGTCCTGAACCGCGTCGCCCACGCCCATGTTGAGCGTGATCTTTTCGATCTTCGGCACTTCCATCACATTTTTATAGCCGAACTTCTCGGTCATCGCCTTGATGATGACGTCGTCGTAGCGCGACTTCATGCGCGGGGTATATTTGTCAGCCATTGATCGTCTCCCCGGACTTCACGGCCACGCGGACCTTCTTGCCGTCCTTGGTTTCAAAGCGGACGCGCGTCGGCTTGCCGGTCTTGGGATCGGCGAGCGCGACCTTGGACGCGTGCAGCGGTGCCTCGCGGCGCTCCAGCCCGCCCTGCGGGTCGGCCTGGGTCGGTTTCTTGTGGCGGGTGATGATGTTCACGCCGCCAACGACCAGCTTGCCCTCTTTGGGCAGGCTCTTGGTGACTTCGCCGGTCTTGCCCTTGTCCTTGCCGGACAGGATGACGACCGTGTCGCCCTTTTTGATCTTTGCCATGCCCATGATTACAAGACCTCCGGCGCCAGGCTGATGATCTTCATGAACCCGCGGCCGCGCAGTTCGCGCACGACGGGGCCAAAGATACGCGTGCCGATGGGCTCTTCATTCTTGTTGATGAGCACGGCGGCATTGGTGTCGAACCGGATGACCGACCCATCGGCGCGGCGCACATCTTTCGCGGTGCGGACGATGACGGCGCGGTGGACGTCGCCCTTTTTCACCTTGGTGCGCGGCTGGGCTTCCTTCACCGACACGACGATGATGTCGCCGACGCCGGCGGTGCGACGCTTTGACCCGCCCAGCACCTTGATGCACTGAACGCGCTTGGCGCCGCTGTTGTCGGCGACCTCCAGCTGTGATTGCATCTGGATCATCGATGCATTTCCTTCCTTTTTGGCCTACCGGGCTGTCCCGGCGGTTCCGTCAAACTTGGTCCGCCTCGGGCGTTCAGCCTTCGGTGGCAGGGGCGGCGGCAGTGCTGCCTGCGCGGGTGTCAACCCGGTCAAGCACCCGCCAGGTTTTCAGCTTCGACAAAGGCCGCGTTTCTTCGATGCGGACGGTTTCGCCCGCCTTGAACGCGTTATCCTCGTCATGCGCGTGATATTTTTTCGACTGGCGGATGATCTTGCCATAGAGCGGATGCTTCACCTTCCGCTCGACTTTCACCACGACGGTCTTGTCGCCCTTGTCGGACACCACGGTGCCGGTCAAAATGCGCTTCGGCATGGGGGTGCTCCTTACTGCGCTGCCGAGCGCGAACGCTCGGTCTGGATGGTTTTGATGCGCGCGATCGAACGGCGCACTTCCTTCACCCGCGATGCTTTTTCCATCTGGCCGGTGGCCGCCTGGAACCGCAGGTTGAACGCCTCGCGCTTCAGTTCGCCAAGCGTTTCGGCGAGCTGATCGTCGCTCTTGGCCTTAAGATCGCTGGTCTTTTCCTGTGCCATGACCTTAACCCTCCAGATGCGAGGTGTCGCCGAGACGGGCAACCACCTTGGTCTTGATCGGCAGCTTCATCGCCGCCCGTTCAAATGCCAGCGCGGCAACCGGACCCGGGACCCCGTCGAGTTCGAACAGGATACGGCCCGGCTTCACCCGCGCGGCCCAGAATTCCGGCGAACCCTTGCCCTTGCCCATGCGGACTTCGGCGGGCTTCGACGACACCGGCAGGTCGGGGAAAATGCGGATCCACAAACGGCCCTGGCGCTTGATCGCGCGGCTGATCGCACGGCGCGCGGCTTCGATCTGGCGCGCGGTAATCCGCTCCGGCTCCATCGCCTTCAGCCCATAGGAGCCAAAGTTCAGGTCCGTGCCACCCTTGGCATTGCCATGGATGCGGCCCTTGAAGGCCTTGCGGAACTTGGTCTTTTTCGGTTGCAACATGTCAGCTGTCCTTAACGGCGGTCTTCGCGCGCCGGGCGCACACCCGACGTTTGCGCGTCGAGCATCAACCGGTCGGTCGCCATCGGGTCATGGCCCAGGATTTCGCCCTTGAAGATCCACACCTTGATACCGCAAACGCCATAGGCCGTGTGCGCTTCGGCTTCGGCGTAATCGACGTTGGCGCGCAGCGTGTGCAGCGGCACCCGGCCTTCGCGATACCATTCGGTCCGCGCGATTTCCGCGCCGCCCAGACGGCCCGCGCAGTTGATGCGAATGCCCTCTGCGCCCAGGCGCATGGCCGATTGCACCGCGCGCTTCATCGCCCGGCGGAACGCCACGCGGCGCTCCAGCTGGTCGGCAACGCCCTGCGCCACCAGCCGTGCGTCGACCTCGGGCTTGCGGATTTCGACAATGTTGAGCGACACTTCGCTGGTGGTGAAAGCGCCCAGCGCCTTCTTCAGCTTTTCAATGTCGGCGCCCTTCTTGCCGATGATCACGCCCGGACGCGCGGCATAAACCGACACGCGGCACAGCTTCGCCGGACGCTCGATCACGACCTTCGAGATCGCGGCCTGCGGCAGCTCCTTGAAGATATATTGGCGAATCTTCAGATCTTCGATCAGCAGACGGCCATAGTCGCCGCCTTCGGCGAACCAGCGGCTGTCCCAGGTGCGGTTGACCTGCAGGCGCAGGCCGATCGGATTGCTCTTCTGGCCCATCTTACGCCTCTTCTGCTTTTTCTTGGACGACAATGCGGATGCGGCTGAACGGCTTCATGATCCGCGTCGATTTGCCGCGACCGCGCGCATGCCAGCGCTTCATGGTCATCGCTTTGCCGACGCTGGCTTCCTTGACCACCAGCGCGTCGACATCCAGATTATGGTTGTTTTCCGCATTGGCGATTGCCGAGGCGAGCACCTTGCGCACGTCAACCGCCATCGCCTTTTTGGAAAAGGCCAGGATGTTCAGCGCCTCTTCGACGCGGCGGCCACGGATCAGCGCCGCCACCAGGTTCAGCTTCTGAGCCGAGCCACGGATCTGCGTGCCGACCGACAGCGCCTCATTTTCCGCCACGCGGCGGGGAGCTTTTGCCTTGGACATCAGCGTTTGCCCTTCTTGTCGGCGGCGTGACCGGGGAAGAAGCGCGTCGGCGCAAATTCACCCAGCTTCATGCCGACCATGTCTTCGTTCACCGACACCGGCACGAATTTGCGGCCGTTATAGACGTTGAAGGTCAGCCCGACGAACTGCGGCAGGATGGTGGAGCGGCGCGACCAGGTCTTGATCGGCGCGGTGCTGCCTTCGCCTGCGGCTTCGGCCTTTTTCAGCAGGTGCAGGTCGACGAACGGACCCTTCCAGACGGAGCGTGCCATGACTTACCTCTTCTTCTTCGCATGGCGCGACCGGATGATCATGCCATCGGTGCGCTTGTTGTTGCGGGTGCGGGCGCCCTTGGTCGGCTTGCCCCACGGGGTAACCGGGTGGCGACCGCCGGACGTGCGGCCTTCGCCGCCGCCGTGCGGGTGATCGACCGGGTTCTTGGCCACACCGCGCGTCAGCGGCTTTTTGCCAGCCCAGCGGTTGCGACCGGCCTTTGCCAGATTCTGGTTGGCATTGTCGGGGTTGGACACTGCGCCCACCGAACCCATGCAATCGCCGCGGATGTAGCGCTGCTCGCCCGAGCCCAGCCGCACGATCACCAGACCGCGGTCACGGCCGACCACCTGGGCATAGGCACCGGCGGAGCGCGCGATTTGGCCACCCTTGCCCGGCTTCATTTCGATATTGTGGACAATCGTGCCCACCGGCATTTGCGACAATTCCATCGCATTGCCCGGCTTCACGTCCGTCTTTTTGCCCGCGACCACCGTGTCGCCGACGGCCAGCCGCTGCGGCGCGAGGATATAGGCCTGGGTGCCGTCCTCATATTTCACCAGCGCGATGAAGGCGGTGCGGTTGGGGTCATATTCCAGCCGCTCGACCGTGGCCGGCATGTCCCACTTGCGGCGCTTGAAATCGACGATGCGATAGCGCTGCTTGTGCCCGCCGCCGATGCCGCGCGAGGTGACATGGCCCATATTGTTGCGGCCACCGGTCTTGGTCTTGCCCTCGGTCAACGCCTTGACGGGCTTGCCCTTCCACAGCTTCGACCGATCGACGAGGATCAGGCCGCGCTGCGCGGGGCTGGTCGGATTATATTGCTTGAGTGCCATTGCCTGGTTCCGTTCCCTGCCCTCAGACGCCCGTGGTGACGTCGATCGACTGGCCCTCGGCCAGCGTCACAATCGCCTTTTTGACGTCGCTGCGGGTATAGGGCTTGCCCTTCCACCGCTTGGTCTTGCCCTTGGTGATCAGCGTGTTGACCTTGACCACCTTGACATCGAACAAGGCTTCGACCGCCGCCTTGATGGCGGGCTTGGTCGCGTCTTCGGCCACCTTGAACACCACGGCGTTATATTCGCTGAGCAGCGTCGATTTTTCGGTGATCACCGGCGCGCGGATCACGTCATAATGACGCGCGTCGACCGTCTTTGCCTTAGCCATTATTCAGACCCTCCCGGGAGGGCGCAGCGGGCCTCCAGCTTTTCAACCGCCGCGCGCGTCAGCACCAGCGTGTCGGCGCGCAGGATGTCATACACATTGGCGCCAATGGCGGGCAGCGCATCGATGCCCATCAGATTGGCCGAGGCCAAGGCAAAGCTGCTGTGCACGGCATCGCCGTCGATGAACAGGGCGCGGTGGCCCAGGTCCATCTTGCCCAGCTGACCGGCGAGCACCTTGGTCTTGGCATCCTTCAGCTCCAGGCTGTCGATCACCACCAGCTTGCCACCCAGCGCCTTGTCCGACAGCGCCATTTTCAGGCCCAGCGTGCGGATCTTCTTGTTCAGCGAGTGGCCAAAGGTGCGCGCGCGCGGACCATGGGCCTTGCCACCACCAATGAAGATCGGGGCGCGGCGATCGCCGTGACGGGCGGTGCCGCCACCCTTCTGCCGACCGAATTTCTTGCCGGTGCGGGCAACATCGCTACGCTCGCGCGCGGCGCGGGCCGGGCCCCGGCGCTTTTCCAGCTGCCAGGTGACAACGCGGTGCAGGATGTCGGCGCGCGGCTCGACACCGAACACGGCGTCATTCAGCTCGACATCGCTGCCGGTTTTCCCGTCAATGGTCTGAACCTTGACCTTCATCTTACGACTCCTGCGCGCCGTCGACGGTGCCATCGGTCGCCGCGGTATCATCCGCAGGCGTCTCGGCAGGCGCGTCATGGTTGGCGTTGGCCGCGCTCTTGATCGCGGCGGGATAGGGGGCCTCAGGGTGGCGCGGCAGCTTGACAGCGTCATTGACCATCAGCCAGCCGCCCTTCGACCCCGGAACCGAGCCCTTGACGAACAGCAGGCCGCGTTCGGCATCGGTGCGGACGATTTCCAGATTCTGCTGGGTGCGGTTGCGCGCGCCCATGTGGCCGGCCATCTTCTTGTTCTTGAACACGCGGCCCGGGTCCTGGCGGTTGCCCGTCGAACCATGCGCACGGTGGCTGATCGACACGCCGTGCGTGGCGCGCATACCGCCGAAGCCCCAACGCTTCATGGCACCGGCAAAGCCCTTGCCCTGCGTGACGCCCGAGACATCGACGATCTGACCAGCGACAAAATGGTCGGCCGAAATTTCCGCGCCCACTTCCAGCAGCGCATCTTCGGCGACGCGGAATTCGACCAGCTTTGCCTTGGGCTCGACTTCGGCCTTGGCAAATTGGCCGCGCTGCGGCTTGGCCACATTTTTCGCCTTGGCACTGCCCGCGCCAAGCTGGACGGCCACATAGCCGTCGCGTTCCATTTCGCGCACCGAAACAACCTGACAGCCTTCGAGGCTGAGCACGGTCACGGGAACATGGCGGCCGTCCTCTTGGAACAGCCGGGTCATCCCCATCTTTCGCGCGATCACGCCAGTCCGCATGATCAAACTCCTCAACAGAGGCCGGGCAGGACCATCCTGCGCGGCATGCCAACCCGATATTTTAGCTGCGCCCCGTCCGGGCTGAATGTTCCTGCCCCGGGTGGGGGGAACAAGACGGGGGACGCAGCCCGGCCAAAATGCCTCCCGAAAGAAGCGGCCGGCGGTATCCTCCGAAACCTGATTGTGTTCCTGCGAAAGCAAGAACCCAGGGCGGCTTCAGCGCGGCCTGTTCGGCCGCTTCAACCCTGGGCTCCGGATCAAGTCCGGAGCACGATGCTGGTTTACGCCAACTTAATCTCCACATTCACGCCCGCAGCCAGGTCGAGCTTCATCAGCGCGTCGACCGTCTGCGGCGTCGGCTGCACGATGTCGAGCAACCGCTTGTGCGTGCGCACCTCGAACTGCTCCCGCGACTTTTTGTCGATGTGCGGGCCGCGGTTCACGGTGAATTTTTCAATGCGCGTCGGCAGCGGGATAGGACCGCGGATCAGCGCACCCGTGCGACGTGCCGTGTCGGCAATGTCGTTGGTGGCCTGATCCAGCACGCGGTGGTCAAAGGCCTTGAGGCGAATGCGAATATTCTGCGTTTCCATGACTGTTCCAGTCGAATCCCGTCTGACGATGCGAAAGAGCCGAAATGGCCCATGCCGACCCCCAGGAGGGAGGCCGGAAAGGCCATCAAAATTCCAAAAAGCTGCAAGCCGCGCGATTTTGCCGAATCAGGCGAATCGCGCGGCTTGCGGCCCTATATTACTTCGTGATGGTCGCGACAACCCCTGCGCCAACCGTGCGGCCACCTTCGCGGATCGCGAAGCGCAGGCCCTGGTCCATGGCGATGGGGGCGATCAGCTTGACGCTCAGCTGGACGTTGTCGCCCGGCATGACCATCTCGGTGCCTTCCGGCAGCACCACTTCGCCCGTCACGTCGGTCGTGCGGAAATAGAATTGCGGACGATAGTTGGCAAAGAACGGCGTGTGACGGCCGCCTTCATCCTTCGACAGCACATAGACTTCCGACGTGAATTCGGTGTGCGGCTTGATCGAGCCGGGCTTGCACAGCACCTGGCCGCGCTCCACCTCGTCACGCGCCACGCCGCGGATCAGCGCACCGACGTTGTCGCCAGCCTGGCCCTGGTCGAGCAGCTTGCGGAACATTTCGACGCCGGTCACGGTCGTCTTCTTGGTGTCCTTGATGCCGACGATTTCGACTTCTTCACCCACCTTGACGACGCCGGTTTCGATGCGGCCCGTGACCACCGTGCCGCGACCCGAGATCGAAAACACGTCTTCGATGGGCATCAGGAACGGCTTGTCGAGCGGACGCTCCGGCTGCGGGATCCACGCGTCGACGGCAGCCATCAGCTTCAGAATGGCGTCGCGGCCGATTTCCGGATTCTTGTCTTCCAGCGCGGCAAGGGCCGAACCGGCGATGATGGGAATGTTGTCGCCATCAAAATCGCGCTTCGACAGCTCTTCACGGATTTCCAGCTCAACCAGTTCGAGCAGCTCGGGATCGTCCAGCTGGTCGACCTTGTTCAGGAAGACGACCATGGTGGGCACGCCGACCTGCTTGGCGAGCAGGATGTGCTCCTTGGTCTGCGGCATCGGGCCGTCAGCAGCCGACACCACCAGGATCGCGCCGTCCATCTGGGCGGCACCGGTGATCATGTTCTTCACATAGTCAGCGTGGCCCGGGCAGTCGACGTGCGCATAGTGGCGGTTTTCGGTTTCATATTCGACGTGGGCGGTCGAAATGGTGATGCCGCGCTCGCGCTCTTCGGGGGCCTTGTCGATGTTCGCATAGTCAACGAACGTCGCGCCGCCGGTTTCCGCCAGCACCTTGGTGATGGCAGCGGTCAGCGAGGTCTTGCCATGGTCGACGTGACCGATGGTGCCGATGTTGCAGTGCGGCTTCGTCCGCTCAAATTTAGCCTTGGCCATTTTGGAAAACCCTCAAACTTGGATGGATAAATGTTCAGACCTGGACGCGCGCCTGCTGAAACAGGCGCCGCCCTTAGTCCGCTTTGTTATGGGAAGCAAGCCCTGTGCGCGCCGCAGCAGCGCCGCGCGTCAGGCCATCTTCGCCTTCACTTCTTCGGCGACGTTCGTCGGCACTTCTTCATAATGCGAGAATTGCATCGTGTATTGTGCGCGGCCCTGGGTAAAGCTGCGCAGCTGGTTCACATAACCGAACATGTTGGCCAGCGGCACCAGTGCCTCGACAACCTGGGCATTGCCGCGGCTGTCGGTGCCCTGAATCTGGCCGCGCCGCGAGTTGAGGTCACCGATCACGTCGCCCATAAAGTCTTCCGGCGTCACCACCTCGACCTTCATCATCGGCTCCAGCAGCTTGATGCCCGCCTTGGCCGCGACTTCGCGCATCGCCGCGCGCCCTGCGATTTCAAAGGCCAGCGCCGAGGAGTCGACGTCGTGATAGGCGCCGTCCACCAGCTTGATTTCGAAATCGATGATGGGGAAGCCGATCATGTGGCCGTTTTCAGCCGATTCGCGGAAGCCCTTTTCCACCGCCGGAATATATTCGCGCGGGATGTTGCCGCCCTTGATCTCGTCGCTGAAAATGATGCCGGTGCCGCGTTCGCGCGGCATGACCTGCACCTTGACGCGGCCGAACTGGCCCGAGCCGCCCGACTGCTTCTTGTGGGTGTAATCGACCTCCACCTGCTTCGCCAGGCTTTCGCGATAGGCGACCTGCGGCGCGCCGACATTGGCCTCGACCTTGAACTCGCGCCTCATGCGGTCGACGATGATGTCGAGGTGAAGCTCGCCCATGCCCTTGATGATCGTCTGGCCCGATTCATGGTCGGTCGACACGCGGAACGAGGGATCCTCTGCCGACAGGCGGTTGAGCGCGACGCCCATTTTTTCCTGGTCGGCCTTGGTCTTGGGTTCCACCGACAGTTCGATGACGGGTTCGGGGAATTCCATGCGTTCCAGCACGATGGGGAAGCGTTCGGCGCACAGCGTGTCGCCGGTCGTCGTTTCCTTCATGCCCGCCAGCGCGATGATGTCGCCGGCAAAGGCTTCATCCACGTCCTTACGCTCGTTCGCATGCATTTCGAGCATGCGACCGACCTTTTCCTTCTTGTCCTTCACGCTGTTCAGATAGGTGCCCTTGGTGAGCACGCCCGAATAGATGCGGATGAAGGTCAGGCTGCCGACGAACGGATCGTTCATCACCTTGAACGCCAGCGCGCTGAACGGCGCATCGTCGGCGGGGGGACGGCTGTCGGCTTCGTCGCTGTCCATCTTGACGCCCTGGACGTCTTCGATGTCGAGCGGCGACGGCAGATAGTCGACAACGGCGTCGAGCAGCGGCTGCACGCCCTTGTTCTTGAAGGCCGAACCGCAGCACACGGGCACAAAGGCCTGTTCCAGCGTGCCCTTGCGGATCAGCCGCTTCAGCGTCGCCGTGTCGGGCATATTGCCCTCCAGATAGGCCTCCATGGCATCGTCATCTTGCTCGACGGCCAGCTCGATCAGCTTTTCGCGATATTCGGCGGCCTTGTCGGCCAGATCCGCCGGAATCTCTTCGTAGAAGAATTCGGCGCCCAGCGATTCATCCTTCCAGATGATCGCCCGGTTTTCGACGAGGTCGACCAGACCCTTCAGATCGCTTTCGATGCCGATGGGGATGTAGAGCACCGCCGGGGTCGCGCCCAGACGGTCGATGATCGACTGGACGCAATATTCGAAATTCGCGCCGGTGCGGTCGAGCTTGTTGATGAAGCACATCCGCGGCACTTTATATTTGTCCGCCTGACGCCACACGGTTTCCGACTGCGGTTCCACCCCCGCGACGCCGTCAAAACAGGCCACCGCGCCGTCGAGCACGCGCAAGGACCGTTCCACTTCGATGGTGAAGTCGACGTGGCCGGGGGTGTCGATGATGTTGATGCGGTGGTCGTTCCAGAAACAGGTCGTCGCCGCGCTGGTGATCGTAATCCCGCGCTCCTGCTCCTGCTCCATCCAGTCCATCGTGGCGGCGCCGTCATGGACTTCGCCGATCTTGTAGGATTTGCCGGTGTAATAAAGGATGCGCTCGGTCGTCGTCGTCTTGCCGGCGTCGATGTGCGCCATGATGCCGATGTTGCGATATTTGTCGAGCGTATGGCTGCGGGCCATGATCGTTACTCCAATTGCCCGGATGGGCGGGTGCAATCTTTGAAACCTTCCCCGTCCGGGCTGAGCTTGTCGAAGCCCTGTCCTTTCCTTTGTCTGTGGGACAAGCAAGGACGGCCCGTCGACAAGCTCAGGGCAGACGGAATATTGGTTTACCAGCGATAGTGCGAGAAGGCGCGGTTGGCTTCGGCCATGCGGTGGGTGTCTTCGCGCTTCTTGACCGCGTTGCCGCGATTGTTCGACGCGTCGAGCAGCTCGCCCGACAGGCGGCCCGCCATGGTAGGCTCGCTGCGGTTGCGCGCGGCGGTGATCAGCCAGCGGATGGCCAGCGCCTGGGCGCGGACATCGCGGACTTCGACCGGCACCTGATAGGTCGCCCCGCCGACGCGGCGGCTGCGCACTTCGATGTTCGGCTTCACATTGTTGAGCGCATCATGGAACACGCCCAGCGGCTCCTTTTTGGCGCGCGCCTCGACGGCTTCGAGCGCGCCATAGACGATGCTTTCCGCCACCGACTTTTTCCCGTCGAGCATGACGGAGTTCATGAATTTGGTCAGGACCACATCCCCGAAACGGGGATCGGGAAGGACTTCGCGGCGTTCCGGACGGCGACGACGTGCCATGGGTAATTCCTTTGTCTAAACAGCGTCCCCGCGCCACGCACCGACGGGACGATCAACTGCACAAAACCGATTATTTCGGCCGCTTGGCACCATATTTCGAGCGCGACTGCTTGCGGTCCTTGACGCCCTGGGTGTCCAGCACGCCGCGCAGCACATGGTAGCGCACACCGGGAAGGTCGCGCACGCGCCCGCCACGGATCAGCACGACGCTGTGCTCCTGCAGGTTGTGGCCCTCACCGGGGATATAGGTGATGACTTCGCGCTGGTTGGTCAGGCGGACCTTGGCCACCTTGCGCAGCGCCGAGTTCGGCTTTTTCGGGGTCGTGGTATACACCCGGGTGCAAACGCCGCGCTTTTGCGGGTTGGCGTCCATGGCGGGAACCTTGGACTTCACCTTCTGGGGTGTCCGGCCCTTGCGGACCAGCTGGTTGATCGTGGGCATGAATGCTTCACCTTAAAATGTTCGCCCATCAAAGCGAACGGTTACTGTGCCGAACGTTCACGAAGCGCGGTCCAAAAACAGCAAAAAGACCCCGGATAGTCGTTGCCGACCCCGGAGGCTTCGTAAAGCGCAGGCAATGTTCAAGCGCTGTTGCGTCAGGAAATGGCGGGAACCCGCTGTTTCAAGACGAGCGGGTCGTTAGCGGGGATTCGGGCAGCGGTCAAGGGGTGCGGTCGGCCGCAGGGTCTGTGCTGGCCATGGAGGCATCGGCCGCCGCCACGCCGCCGCGCCGCGACCATTGGATCGCAAAGAGCGCCAGCGCAAAGGCCAGGAGCATGTCGGCAAAGGTGGTATAAAAGAGCCAGACATCGGTCGAGGTGAGGCGCGCAACCGTCCAGTTCGCCCCCGCAATCACCAGCCCGACCGTGCCCATCGCCAGGGCCAGTCGCCGGGGCACCACATCGCGGTAGGCAATATAGCGCGACAGCCCCTGCCCCAGCCACCGCCCGCCCAGCGCGCCGTCGGTCAGAAACGCCCCGGCGGCGATCAGGCCCATGATGGTCGACCGTTGCTTGACCCAATCCTCATCCTGAAAAACCCAGGCAAAACCGGCGGTCAGCAACAGCATGATGATGGCAAAGCTGGCCAGCCCGCCCAGCAGGTCAATCTTGGTCACCCGCTGGATGATCCACAGCGCAATCCCCGCCGCCGCCCCGCCGAGCGCCGCTTCGGTCAGGCCGACATATTTGCCAACGACAAAGAACATCAGCCCCAGGACAATATCGACCAGAATCGGCACGCGATTGGCGTTGAGCTTGTCCATGTCATAGGCCGGCTGGCCATCGACCGTTTCGCCGACAATCATCTGGCGCGCGCGTTCGGGCATGACGATGGGCGTGCCGGGATGGCTTTCGTGAATCAGCGTGCCGTCAAGGCGCGCCGCCACCGCGACATTCAGCCAGCTGAAATAGCCCGCCTCCACATCCAGCACGCGCCCGCTGGGCAGTTTTGCGGCGATCCGATGGTTGCGCACCGCGTCCGCGCCCGACATGGGCGTATGGTCCCAGCCATGTTCGATGGCCGCGACCGTCAACACGCTGGTCGCGCCCTTCAGGCCAAAGCTGTAGCACAGCATGCACGGCAGCCCGTCGGCAGTGAACGGGCGGCGATAGGTCCAGATACGAAGGCCGGGGCTGGGCGGGCTCATGCCGCTGGGTTAGTCGACGACCCGTCCGCGCGCCATCACAAATGCCATGGTCTTGAGCGCGGTGACATCGGCCAGCGGGTCGCCCGCCACGGCGATGATGTCCGCGCTCTTGCCCGCCTCGATCGTGCCAATTTCGCTCGACAGGCCGAGCAGGTCCGCCGCATTGACCGTGGCCGCGTGGATTGCGGTCATCGGCGTCATGCCATTGGCCACCATCAGTTCAAATTCATCGGCATTGCGGCCATGTTTCGACACCCCCGCATCGGTGCCAAAGGCAATGCGGATGCCGCGCGGGACAAGGACCTGCAATGTCTTTCCGGTGATGTCGATGCGCCATTTGATCTTGGCCAGCACATCGGGTTCATAAGCGCCCGGATTGGCCGCCAACCGTTCCTTATAGCCGTTCACCGTCGACAGCGTGGGGACATAATAGGTTTTGCTCTTGGCCCACAGCGCGACCAGCTCGTCGGTCAGCATTGTGCCATGTTCTATCGAATCCACGCCCAGCTTGATCGCCTGGAGCGTGCCGTCGGCCCCATGGGCGTGGACCGCCACCTTGCGCCCGAACATGCGCGCGGTTTCGACGACAGCAGCAGCTTCATCGTCGAACATCTGGCTGCCCAGCCCCGCGCCGATGCGGCTGTTGACGCCGCCGGTGATCGTCATCTTGATGACATCGGCCCCGCGCCCGATCTGGTGGCGTGTGGCCGCGCGGCAGGCATCGGCACCGTCGCAGATATTGCCCTGCCCCGCGAACAGGGGACGCAGCTCGTCGCGAAAGCCCAGCGCATCATCGCTATGCCCCGACGTCCCTGAAATGGACGATCCAGCATCGATGATGCGCGGTCCCATCGCCTTGCCCGCCGCCACGGCATCGCGCAGCGCAAACACCGCGCCATCGCCATCCCCCAGATTGCGCACCGTGGTGAAGCCGGCGCGCAGGGTTTTCATGCCATTGGCCTGCGCATTGAACGCCTGTGCCGCGGGAGACAGGGTCACGCCCTCCAGTTGCGCGGCCAGCCCGCCGCTGTCGCTGGTCAAGTGCACATGGCTGTCGATCAGGCCAGGGAGCACGAATTTGTCGGAAAGGTCGATGATCCGCGCCCCCGCCGGGCCCGGTTGGTGCCCGCTCTCCACACTGATGATCCGGCCGCCATCGACGACGATGGTCGCGGGCCCGCGCGGGGCCTTGCCCGGCTGGTCGAGCAGCTTGCCGGCGTGAATGACAATGGGCTGCGCCTGCACGGTGCCAGCGATGGCGAGCAGCGCCGCGGTTGCAGTCAGGCGAATCATCATGGGGTAAATCCTGTCTTGGCAGCGAATCCGGCCATACGCGCCTGCGCGCTGCGCGATTCGGGGAAGGTGAAAAGTGGCCAATCGTGGATCAGCCCGGCCTGTTCTTCATAATCGACCGATGGCACCGCCGCCTTGAGCCGCCGGGCATCGGTGACCAGGATATCGTCACCGCCGCCAAAGGCCAATATCGGCGGCAGGCCTGTCCAGTCGCCATGGATGGGACTGACCCGCCAGTCGGTGAGCGGCAGCGTGCCCGCATACAGCGCCCCGGCGTCGCGGATGCCGGGGATGGTCAAAATGGCATCGCGCGGCTCAACGGCTGGCTGGTCGGGATGCGCCGGATCGGCGTCGAGCCAGGGGCAGACGAGCAACAGGCCGCGCGGCAGGGGCAAAGCGGCATCGCGCGCCGCCATGGCGGTGGCAGCGGCCAGCCCGCCGCCCGCCGAATCGCCACCCATCAGCAGCGGGGCACCGTCACGCGCCACCAGATCACGGTAAAAATCGAGCGCAAAGCCGGTGGTCGTCGCTGCATCGCTTTCGGGCGCAAGCGGATAGAGCGGGGCGATGATGCGCCAGCCATATTTGCGCGCCATGGTGGCGAAATAGCCCCAATGCCCCTCCATCGGCGGATAGACATAGCCGCCGCCGTGCCAGAAGAGCACGGTCGCGCTGGGCGGTTCCTGGTCCGGCGCCAGCGTCCACACACAGCGCCCCTGAAATTCATCCCGCCGGACAGATAGCCCGCGTTCCTGTTTGGGCGAAGGGCCAATGCCGTCGGCAATCAATTTGGTGCGGGTGCGGGCGAATTGGTCGGCCCCGGCAAACATGCGGCGATAAACACCGGTGGTGCGCAGGATGAACGCGGTAACCCGCGCCGCCAAACTCGCCATAAATTCCGACCCCCCGGCTATTGCGCCTGGGTGCCCTTCTGCCCTTCGTCGCCGTAAATCGCAACCTCGCGCACGCCGCCGCTGGTCACCCGGCCGCGATACATGCCCGGAGTGTTGAAACTAAAGCCATTTGTCCCGTCGGGGGCGACCACAATCACCCCGCCGGTCCCGCCCAGCGCCAGCACATCGGCCATCACGGCGTCGGCCGCGGCTTGCAGGCCCGCCCCGCCCAGCCGCATGCGCGCACAAATTTCATGCGCCACGCCGACGCGCAGGAAAAATTCGCCCGCCCCGGTCGCGGAAACGGCGCAGGCGCGATCATCGGCCCAGGTGCCCGCGCCGATGACCGGCGCATCGCCGATTCGGCCCCAGCGTTTGCCGGTGAGGCCGCCGGTGGACGTGGCCGCCGCCAAATGGCCCGCCATATCGCGCGCCACCGCCCCCACCGTCCCATATTTGCGGTCAATATCGGTGCGGTCGGCGGCCTTGCTGTTGCGTTCATCAAGCTGGCGGCGGCGTTCGGGGGTTGCAAACCATTCGGGCGGCGCTTGTTCCAGCCCCTGTTCGCGGCTGAACTGGTCCGCGCCCTTGCCCGCCAGAAAGACATGCTGACCATGCTCCATCACCCGCCGGGCGAGCCGGATCGGATTTTTCGTCGCGCTGATCCCAGCCACCGCGCCCGCCGCGCGCGTGTCACCGCGCATGATGGCGGCGTCGAGTTCGTTGGTGCCATCATGGGTGAACACCGCGCCGCGCCCGGCGTTGAAATTGGGGTTGTCCTCCAGCAGCACCACCGCCGCCGTCACCGCGTCAAGCGCGCTGCCCCCGGCCTTGAGCACCGCTTCGCCCGCCGCCAGCGCCGCGCCGAGCGCCGCGCGGATTTCGGCGTCCTTCTCCGGGGACAGCCGCGCGCGTTCGATCACGCCCGCGCCGCCGTGGATCGCCAGCGACCAGCGCGGAGGCGTGTCGGGCCCCGCCGACTGGGCCGCCACAGGGGTGGCCAGCGCCGCAAGGCCAGCGGCGAGGCCTATGGCCAGAGTTTGCTTGATTGTCATCCTATCGCCGCCCTTCATTGATGTGCGCCACCGTCATGGCCTGAGAACGGAGCGCCCGTAAAGAGCCGATCCGGCTTGCCGCCGCGCCCGATTTGGCAGAAGGAGGCCGCCATGCCCCGCCACCTGCTTGACCGCATCGATACCTGGATCTTTGATCTGGACAACACGCTCTATCCGCCATCGGCCGCGCTGTTCCCGCTCATCGATGCGCGCATGGGGGCCTTTATCGCGCGCTTGCTGGGCTGTGATCTGGGCGCGGCGCGCCGCATTCAAAAGCAATATTTTCACGATCATGGCACGACGCTGGCCGGGTTGATGCAATGCCATGGGGTGGAGCCCGAGGCGTTTCTGACCGATGTCCATGCCATTGCGCTGGACCGGATTGCGCCATGCAAGCGGTTGGCGGCGCAGCTCGCCGCGCTGCCCGGGCGGCGCATTATCTTTACCAACGCCGATGCCGATTATGCCGCGCGCGTGGTGGCACGGCGCGGGCTAGACGGGCTGTTCGACGGCATCTGCGATATCCGCGCCACGGGCTATGTCCCCAAGCCGCAGCGGGCGGCCTATGACCATTTGCTCAGCGCCTTTGCCATCGACCCCGCCCGCAGCCTGTTTGCCGAGGATATGGCCCGCAACCTGACCCCGGCCAAGGCGCTGGGGATGACCACCCTGTGGCTGGACAATGGCGCCGAAAGCGGCCATCGCGACCTGAATCCCGCCGCGGTCGACCACCGTGCGGCCGACCTCGCCGACTGGCTGGAAACGCTATTTGCCTGATACAAGGGGCCCTTGTTCATGACCACCGATCTTGCCGCCACCATCGATGCCGCCTGGGACGCGCGCGACACCATCGGCCTGACAACGCAGGGGCCAGTGCGCAACGCCGTCGCCGCCGCGCTGGCCGGGCTGGATGATGGCAGCCTGCGGGTCGCGGCGCGCGGCGCAGACGGGGCATGGCAGGTGCACCAGTGGCTGAAGAAAGCGGTGCTGCTGTCATTTCGGCTGAACGACATGGCGCTAATTGCGGGCGGCCCGGGCGGATCGCCATGGTGGGACAAGGTGCCCAGCAAATTTGCCGGATGGGACGCAGCGCGCTTTCGCGACGCCGGCTTTCGCGCAGTGCCGGGCAGCATCGTCCGGCATGGGGCCCATATCGGCAAGGGCGCGGTGTTGATGCCCAGCTTTGTCAACATCGGCGCGCGCGTGGGTGAAGGCACGATGGTCGACACCTGGGCCACGGTGGGCAGCTGCGCACAGATCGGGGCCAACGTCCATTTGTCGGGCGGCGTCGGCATCGGCGGCGTGCTGGAACCAGTGCAGGCCGGACCCGTGGTGATCGAGGATGGCGCGTTTATCGGGGCGCGGTCCGAAGTGGTCGAAGGCGTCATCGTTCGCGAGGGCGCGGTGCTGTCGATGGGCGTCTATCTGGGCGCGTCGACCAAGATTGTCGACCGCGCGACGGGGCAGGTGCATATGGGCGAAGTCCCGCCCTATGCCGTCGTCGTGCCCGGGGCCATGCCGGGCAAGCCATTGCCCGACGGATCGCCCGGCCCGTCGCTTTATTGCGCCGTCATCGTCAAGCAAGTGGATGCGCAAACCCGCGCCAAAACCGGCATCAACGAGCTGCTGCGCGATTGACCGCTGAAGCCGGGCGGCCCGTCGCAGCGCCCTGCCATTGGTCGAGACACAGGCAGCATTGGTAGCATCGCGCCTTTGCCGCGCCGCCGCTTTGGGGCAGCAGCCCGCCTGCCCCGCATTGGGGCGGGGAGGGAATTTTGTTCGTTCGCACCACCGCTTCGCTCGCGGCCATCGCCGCCGCGCTGGCCGTATCGCCGCTTGCCGCGCAGGACCCACCCGCAGCGGACCCAGCGGTGCCAGCGCCAACGCCGACCACTGATCCCGCCGCAAATCCCGTCCCTGCGGCAAGCGCCGGGACGCGCTATACGCCCGCCGATTTTGCGCGCTTTGCCCCGCGCACCGCGCTCGACATGGTCCGGCAAGTCCCCGGCTTTGCGATCCTGACCTTTGGCGGCGGCGACCGCGGGCTGGGCAATGCCCGCGAAAATGTGCTGATCAACGGCGAACGCATTGCCGACAAGTCCACCGATGCGCAGACTTTTCTGTCGCGGATCAACGCCGATGCCGTCCGTCATATCGATATTGTCGACGGGGCCAGCCTGAATGTGCCCGGCCTGACCGGTCAGGTCGCCAATGTCGTGCTGGCCGAAACCGCATCGCGCCGCTTCAAAACGACGCTGCGCTGGACCCCGGAAGTTCGCCCGCGCATTGCCGACAATTGGCTGTGGGGGGAAATTTCAACGACCGGCCCGATTGGCAGCAGCATGGTGACGGTCAGCCTGACCAACAATGCCAACCGCAACGGCCATTGGGGGCCCGAACGGGTGCTGGATGGCAATGGCAATCCGCTGTTCGTGCGGCAGGAATTTGCCCGTTACTATGGCAACCGGCCCGGGCTGAACATCGCGCTGGCCCGCTCCGCCGCCAATGGCAACAAGCTGAACCTCAATCTGGGCGGACAGCTGGTTGACATTCACAACCGCATTGCGGGTACATCGGTGCAGCCAGGCCTGGGCCAGGTTGATGAATTTTTCCGGCTGACCGAGGATGAATGGAACGCCAATATCGGCGGCGATTACGAATTCGGCCTGGGGCATGGCCGCCTGAAGCTTATCGGTCAACACCGGTCCGAACATAGCCCGACCATCAGCAGCTTTACCGTCACGCCCGCCACCGGCCCGGCGAGCGGGTCGCGCTTTGCGCAGACCGCTGACGAGGGCGAATCCATCCTACGCGGCGAATATAGCTGGCGCACAGCCGGGGGCACCGATTGGCAGGTCGCACTGGAGGGGGCCTATAATCTGCTCGACGTGGATGCCACGCTGTCGCTGCTGCAGCCGGGCGGGGGATATCGTCCGGTGGCCTTTGGCGGCGAACGCACGCGCGTCGATGAAAAACGGGCCGAACTGGGGCTGAGCTGGAGCCGGGCGCTGGCCAGCAATCTGACCGCGCAGCTCAATCTGGGGGCCGAATATAGCCAGCTGACATCCTCGGGCCCTGGCGGCCTGACGCGCAGCTTTATCCGGCCCAAGGGGCGACTGGCGCTGGCGTGGAAAGTCACCCCCAAAACCACGCTCAACTATGTCCTGCAACGCCGCGTGGACCAGCTGAATTTCTTTGATTTTGCCAGCTTCGTCGACGTCGCCAACAATATCGGCACCGCCGGCAACGGGTCGCTGGTGCCGCCCATTTTGAACCGGACCGAGCTGGAATTGGTTCAGGACGCCGGGGCCTGGGGCAATTTTTCGGTCGCGGTGGCCTATGCCCGTGCCGAGGATCTGGTGGATCAGGTGCCGCTGTCGCCGACCACCGAGGGGCGCGGCAATTTGCCGACCGCGCATCTGTATCGCCTGTCCGGACGCGCGACGCTGTTGCTTGATCCAGTGGGGTTGACCGGTATGCGGATCAATGGCGATGTCACGTTGCGCCGCAACCGGGTGCGCGATCCGTTGACCGGCGCATGGCGCAATCAAAGCGGGGGCCAGGAATATAATGTCGACCTGGGCTTGCGCCACGATATCCCGGGCAGCAATTGGGCCTGGGGCGGCAATTTCATTGACGACCGGTTCAGCCCCGAATTGCGGCTGGACGAAATTGGTGACGATTTCACGGTCGGCCCCTTTGTCACCGCCTTCATCGAGCACAAGAATATCGGCGGTTTCACCATCCGCGCCGAAATGCGCAATATCGCCAAGATGAAGGATGCGCTGGACCGCACCGTTTATGTCGACCGGCGCACCGGCCCCATCGACTTCATCGAAAGCCGCCGCCGCGGCTTTGGCCATTTGTTCAAGCTGACCGTGACGGGAACGATTTAGGGCCTGACCCTAGCGGTCCGCCAGGAAATAGCGGTCGTTCAGCCCCAGCTGGCTGTCGAGATCATAGATGATCGGCTGGCCCGTCGGAATTTCCAGATTGACGATATCGTCATCGGAAATGCCCGACAGATGTTTTTCCAGCGCGCGCAGGCTGTTGCCATGCGCGGCAACCAGCACGGTCTGGCCCAACCGCAAGGCAGGTTCAATCGCCGACTGGAAATAGGGGAGCACGCGCGCGATAGTGTCCTTCAGGCTTTCGGCGTGCGGGATGGCAATCCCCGCATAGCGCGGGTCCGCCGCCAGATCATAGGGAGACCCCGCCGCCAGCGCGGGCGGCGGCGTATCAAAGCTGCGCCGCCAGATTTTGACCTGCTCCGCGCCATGCTTGGCCGCCGTCTCCGCCTTGTCGAGCCCCGTGAGGCCGCCATAATGGCGCTCGTTGAGTCGCCAATCCTTGGTTTCCGGGACCCACAGACGGCCCATTGCTTCCAGCGCGAGGTGAAGCGTCTGGATGGCGCGCGTCTGCACGCTGGTGAAGGCGACATCGGGCAGCACGCCCTTGCCCAACATGAGCGCGCCGGCCGCGCGCGCTTCGGCGGCGCCCTGTTCGGTCACGGTCACGTCCCACCAACCGGTGAAGCGATTTTCCAGATTCCATTGCGACTGACCGTGACGAAGCAGGATGAGCGTGGGCATGGATATCCTTTGGCAACCGCGCGGCGGCTGTGCGCGCGCCCCTGCGCCTAACCGCCATGCCGCGCGAAGCCAAGCCCCTTGGCAGCGCACCCCCGCTCGCTCCCCCTCTTGAAGCCCGGGGCGGCCTTCCTAAATCGCCATCGTCCGGTCGCCATGGTGGGGCCGGATGGCACCGTGGCCGTTTGGCACGGGCTGCGCTCATTCTTCGCTTCAATGGAAGGACTATAGCATGCGTAATCTCGACTGGACCCCCTATCGCCGCAGCACGGTCGGTTTCGACCGCCTGTTTGAATTTCTGGAGAACAGCAGCACGGCGGCGGAAAATTACCCGCCCTTTGACATCGAACGCACTGGCGAGGATGAATATCGCATCACCATTGCCGTGGCCGGGTTCAAGCGCGAGGAAATCGACATTACCGCGCATCAAAATGCGCTGACCGTCGCCGCGCGCAAGGCGCCGGTGGCCGAGGGCGAGAGCCAGCGCAACCTGCTCTACAGCGGCATTGCCACGCGGGCGTTTGAGCGGCGCTTCCAGCTCGCCGATTTTGTCCGCGTCACGGGCGCCGACCTGGCCGACGGGCTGCTCACCATCGACCTGCTGCGCGAAGTGCCGGAGGCGATGAAGCCGCACAAGATCAACATTGGCGCAGAGCCTACGCCGTTGATCGAGGGCGACCGCAAGGCCGCCTGATCCACCGGCCCTGACCAACCAGAGGGGGCGTGCGGCCTGGGCCGCGCGTCCCCCTTTTTCCGGCCAGGCCGGGGTTCGGCGGGATCAGATCATCTCGGCCAGCGTGTCGAGGCAGGCGTGGGCGAGCAATTTGCACCGTTCGGGTGACCAGCCGTGCACCGGATCGGGCAGATCCTGATTGTCCTTGAACGGCATTTCCAGCGTCATCGCAATCGCGCCATAGCGTTCGGCGAGCTGCGTCGTCGACATTGACAAATTGGCCGCCCCCGGCGCGCTTTCGACATAGCCAAGGGCAGTCTGGAAATCGGGGGTGCGCTGGGCCAGCCGATCACGATAGGCGCGAAAAGTTTCAATCTGGCCGGGGCGCATCGACGGTATGCCCTCAAACCCCGCCAGAAACACCGCCGGAATGGCTTCGTCGCCATGGACGTCCATGGCCCAATCGACGCCGGTTTCGTCCATACGATCCCGCACGCACAGCACTTCGGGGCTGCGCGCAGCGCTGGGCGCATCCCATTCCCGGTTCAGGTTCACGCCCGCAAAGTTGGTGCGCAAATGGCCGCGCCGCGACCCATCCGGGTTCATGTTGGGGACGATGTGCAGCGTCGCCTTTTGCCGCAACAGGCGCGCCTGGGGATCATGCGGGTCGGTCAGCTTTTCCAGCGCGCCTTCCATCCACCATTCGGCCATGGATTCGCCGGGATGCTGGCGCGCGTAAAGCCACAGCTGTTTCGGCCCATCGCCCATCGTCAGATAGTCAATGGGTTGCCCCTCCAGACTGGTGCCCAGACAGCGATAGGCAACGCCTTCGCACGCCGCGACTTCGGCAATCAGATCATGGTGCCGCTCCATCGAATAGGGCGCGAAATAGGCCACCCACAGCACCGGCGTTTCGGCGATATGGCGGATCGTCAACGTGCCGCCATCGAGGGCCGCGTCATAATGCGTCTCGGCCCGCGTCCACCGGTCGCGATCCGCGCTGATGCAGGCTGCATAGCCCGGCCAGCCATCGGGATAGGCGGCACTGGCCAAACCGGTAATCGCCAGTTCGAGCGCATCACCGGGCGCACAGGCCACGCGAAAGTGAAACCATTGGAAGAAGTCGGATTCGCGGTCCTTGCGCACGGTCAGCCGCGCGCGGGTGCCGTCGATGGCACTGATGACGATATTGCCGCAGTCAAATGCAGCATTGATGCCTATGGTCATGAAAATCCGCCCGTTAGGATATGGTCAGGGAAGGGTGATAGTGCGTCCGGATTCGCCGGGAAAGTCCCGGAACAGCGCGTCGGCCAATTTTGCGGCGGCAAGCGATCCTTGCGCTCCGGGGGATTTGGCGGGGACCGCCGTTCCCGACCGCCCCTCCCACAGCGCAGTGCCGCTGGCTGCATCGTCAATCCGCACCGCCAGCGCCAGATCAACCCAGCGGCGCGGGCCACCACCCAGGTTGAAGCCGATGCCAACGCCCAGCCCCGAACCAGAGCTGCCCGTGCTGCCGCCGACGCCGACCGACACCGGCGATGCCCCCTGCGCCTGGCGTTCGGTGCGCGCATGATCCACCCGGATCAACAGCGCCGCCGGTTCATTGCCCGATGCCGCGCGAAAGCCCAATTGTTGCAGCTCCACCGCCACCGCAGCCCGATAGGCGCTGCGCTCTGGATCGGCGCGGTCCGGATCGGGCCCGTCGGCAAAGCGAAAACTGCTGCCCGGGGCTAGTGCGGCCAGCGCAGGCGTGTGAAAGCGCGTCACCTCTACCGGGGGCAGGACCGTCGCACAGCCGCCCAGTGCCAGGCAGAAAGGAACAAGCAAAAGGCGGCGGTTCATGGCGCAATCATGCGCCAGCCCCGCCGCCTTGGCAAGTCTTGGCCCCCCCTGGTAACGCTGGGCCTGATAAAGCTGGGGATGCGCGATCAGCGATAGAAGATATGGTTGTCGATCTGGGCAATGCGCGCCCGGTTCCAGCGCGGCGACACATGGGTGGCGTGAAAGAAGAGCGCGCCGGGCGCCTGGTTCTTCCAGCTGTCGTTGCGAGCGATTTGCGCAATGGCGAGCGCGTTGCGCCATTGGCGGCCAGCGGTGTTGATCGCGGGCATCCGGCCCCCGCGCACAAAGCTGAATTGGCCGCGCTGATAAACAACGCCGCACAAGGTTGGCGCAAAACGGCCCGATTCGGCGCGATTGATGACAACATGCGCGACGGCCAGCTGGCCGGTCAGCGATTCGCTGCGCGATTCAAAATAAATGGCGCTGGCGAGACAGCGCAGCTCCTCGTCAATTTCGACCGGGATCGGGGTGCTCGCCACCAGTTCGGCCAGCGATGCAGCAGGGACAGGCGACGCCGGGGCAGCAGGTGCGTCTGGAACAGACGGCGGTGCCGGTTCAGCGACCGGCGGGGTCGGCAGAACGGGTTCGGCGGGCGGTAAGGGCACGGCAACCGGCGCCACAGAGGAAACCGGGGTAACCGGGGCCACGGCCAGATCATTGGCGCGGCCCGCTTCGGTCAGCAACAGCATGGCAGTGGCGGTCAAGACAACCGCTGCCCCGCTGGCAGCATTCAGCAAACGACTCATTGTGTCAGTCAAAAATGCGGCCGATGGTCCAGCAATTCGGGCAGGAAAGGTGGCAATGTGCCACGGCCCGGGCGGATATCGTCCGTCTGCGTGTCCATCTTGTTGGTCGCCCGACCCGAAGACCGTTGCCTTCGGTGGGGGCGCAAAATGACCTTCGCGCTTCTGTCACCGCGCCACCTATTGTGCGGCGCACAAAAGTCAAGTCGGCGGGTTGAGGTTCGCGACGAACTGTGGTGCCTGTGCGATATCCAGTTCGATCAGCCACAAATCGGGGTCTATTCGGCGGCGGCGCGCGACATAATCGGCGCGGTCGGCGGGGCTGGAGGCGGGATCGGGGCCCACCGCCTGCCACTGACCATCAAATTGCCGTTCGAGCAGCGGGCCGTCGCCGTCGCGGTCACGGCACTGGATCAGAATGGCCCCGCCATGATCATCGCCGCGTGCCAACAGGGTGGCAAAGCCCCCCGCCGCGCTGGCCGAACGCATCAACACATCGACCATCATCCGCGATGGCAGCCGGGTCATGGGCCGGTCATGGCCGTTGCGGCAGGCGCTGCGTCAGGCAGCGTCGCGCGCCTCGCTGTCGGCCAGCAGGGCATAGAGCGCCTCGTCCGTCTTGGCCCCGCGCAGGCGATCGGCGATTTTTTCGTTCCGCAGCATGCGCGACGCGCTGGCCAGCGCCTTGAGATGGTCGGCCCCGGCGTCAAGCGGCGAGAGCAGGACGAAGAACAGATCGACCGGCAGGCCATCGACCGCGGCAAAGTCCATCGGCCGCGCCAGTTGGACAAACAAGCCGCGCACCCCGGCCAGCCCGTCGAGCTTGGCATGCGGCAGCGCGATCCCCCGGCCAAAGCCGGTCGAGCCCAACCGTTCGCGCATTTGCAGCGCTTCGGTCACCTGGCCACTGTCCAGCCCCAGCGTGCGCGCGGCCAAGTCACCGAAAAACGGGAAAATACCCTTTTTCGGATCGAGCACAACATGCGCCTTGACCGAGGCGGGATAGACGAGCGAATCGAGCGTCATGGCAAATTACTTTGTCGGCGTGAGCGGCGTCGGGCCCGAAATCGTCGGAGCGCCTGGCTGCTCGCGCAGGGAAAGGCGGTGGAGCGGCCCACCGGATCCGCCAGCCCGATCTTGGGGCCGGGCGAACAGAAACGGGGCGGCGCTTAATCGGCTTTCACCGAAAAGACCAGCGGTTTATTGCGGTTCGACCCAGCCGATCGTCCCATCGTTGCGCCGATAAACCATATTGTGGGCACCCGATTTGCTGTTGAGGAACAGCAGCGCATTGGTGTTGCGCAAATCCAGCATCATCACCGCATCCGACACGCTGGCGGTCGGAATATCGACGCGCGTTTCGGCGATAATCGCGGGTGCGTCGCCCGCTTCCTCCTCTTCGCTGCCCGCATCGAACACGACATAAGCCGCATTTTCCTCTACCGGCGCTGGTGCGGTTTCGGTAACACTGCCCGCGCCATGCCGGTCCTTCAACCGGCGCATATAGCGGCGCAGCTGTTTTTCGATCCGGTCCGCCGCGCCCTCAAAGGCGATATGCGCATCGGCCGCCTCATTATGCCCCTTCAGCACCAGCCCCTGCATCACATGGGCGACAATATCGCAGGTAAACCGGTCGTGCGGCCCCTTGCCAAAGGTGGCGTGGGCCCCGATGGCGCGCGCGAAATATTTTTCGGCCATCGCGTTCATCCGGTTGCTGACGTGGGTCCGCAAGGCTTCACCCGTATCCATCTGGTGGCCCGAAACGCGAATATCCATGTCATTTCTCCTTGCAAGGGGCCGGCCCATCGCCGGCATTCGGGTCCTACGCGCCGTCGAGCCAGAGCGGCTCCTTCAGCGTGCGGACGAATTCGGCATGCCGCGCCAGCTCCTGCGGGCTGGCGGCGTGGGGCCGGGGCTGGCGAAAGGGCCGGGGCGGCGGCGCGCTGCTGGACGGTGCACTGCCGGACGTGTCGGCCACAGCCTTTCCACCGCCATTTGCCGCCAGACCCAGCCCGATTTGGCGCCCCCCGGTCATTTCAATATAAAGATGCGCCAGCAGCTCGGCATCGAGCAGCGCGCCGTGCTTGACGCGGTGCGACCGGTCGATGCCATAGCGGATGCACAAGGCGTCCAGGCTGTGCTTGGCCCCCGGGTGGAGCCGCCGGGCGAGCTGAACCGTGCAGCGCATGCGGGCCATATCGAGCGGCGGCGCACCCGCCAGCGCCAGTTCGGCATTGACGAAGCCGAAGTCGAAGGCGGCATTATGGGCCACCAGCGGCGCATCACCCAGAAAGGCGAGCAGGTCGTCCATCCGTTCGGCAAAGCGTGGCTTGTCCGCCAAAAACCCGATCGACAGGCCGTGCACCGCTTCGGCCTCTGCCGGCATGTCGCGGTCGGGATGAAAATAGGCGTGGAAACTACGGCCCGTTTCGCGCCGGTCGACCAATTCGATGCACCCGATTTCGACAAGCCGGTGGCCGTTGCGGGGATCGAGCCCCGTCGTTTCGGTATCGAAAATTATTTCACGCATCGAGCGGACAATATTGACCCGTTCAGCGCCGGAAACAAGACAGGATGCGCAAGATTTGTCGCCGCATGGCCAACTTGGGCCGACCGGTGTCGATCAGAAAATCGGCGCGCGCGCGCTTGACCCGGTTGGGCAACTGGAGGCGGCGGATCGCGCGGAATTTTGCCGCCGTCATGCCGGGCCGCGCAAGCACGCGGCGGCGCTGCACCCACTGCGGCGCGCTGACCACGGCGACCGCGCCAACGCGCCGCCAGCCACCCTTTTCAAACAGGAGCGGGATATCCAGAACCACGAGTGGCCGCGCGCGATTCGCCGCCAGAAAGCGGCGCTGCGCCCGGGCCACGGCGGGATGGACGATCGCCTCCAGCCGCTTGAGCGCCTCGCCATGGCCCAGCACCTGCGCGCCCAGCCGCGCGCGGTTAACCCCGCCCGCGTCGGTGGATCCCGGAAAGGCGCGTTCGATGGCGGCGACCAGCGCGCCGCCCGGGCCCTGCAACCGGTGCACCTCGGCATCCGCATCGAACACTGGCACGCGCTGCGCCCGGAACATGGCGGCGGCGGTCGATTTTCCCATGCCGATCGATCCCGTCAGCCCCAGGATGAACGGGCGGCGCAGCCGGGACCCAGGACGCGGAAAATGCGTCATGCCATCAACAGCGCACGCAGTTCATCGTCGCGGTCTGCTGGCGGTGCCGCGCCAAAAAACAGTTCAAAGGCAAGCGCCGCCTGGCCGATCAGCATGTCGAGCCCGTCGATGGTGGCAATCCCCCGCGCCGCCGCTGCCCGAAGCAATTCCGTCTGCAGCGGCGCATAGACCAGATCATAGACCAGCGCGTCGTCCGAAAGTGGGGACAGGTCAAGCGTCAGCGGCGGCTGGCCGGTCATCCCCAGGCTGCTGGCGTTGACCAGCAGCGCTGCGGGCGGAAGCGGCGCATCGAGCGCGGCCACGTCGCCCTTGAGGCCGAAAGTGGCGAGCAGGCCCATGGCCTTGAGCGGGCTGCGGTTGAGAATGGTCACATGGCCCACCCCGGCGCGCGCCAGGGCAAAGAGCACCGCGCGCGCCGCCCCGCCCGCGCCGATCACAACGACCGGTGCGCCTTCCAAGTCGAGTTCGGCCAGCGGCGCATAAAATCCCGCCGCGTCGGTGTTGGTGCCGATTACTGCGCCGTCCGGCTGGCGCATGATCGTGTTCATCGCACCAATGGTGCCCCGGATATTGCCGGGGTCCGCAACCAGGTCCATCACCGCCACCTTGTGCGGAATGGTGACGTTGCAGCCGCGCCAGGCGGGGTCAGCCCGCGCCGCCGCAAGATAATCGGCCAGCGCGTCGGGCGCGACCTGGCGGCGGCCATAGGCCCCGGCCAAGCCAAGTTCATCGAGCCAAAAACGATGGATCAGCGGCGATTTGCTGTGCGCAATGGGATCGCCAATCACTTCGGCAAAAGGGGTGGCGGCATGGGGCGCGCTCATGCGGCGAGTCCCGCGCCGCGCAGCCAGCCGAGCAAGGGCAGCATGGGCATGCCAATGATGGTCCAGGGATCGCCTTCGACCCGGTCGAACAATTGCACGCCCGCCCCCTCCACCTCGTAACAGCCGACGGTCCAGCGGATCCGATCCCACTGCGCCGCGACATAGGCAGCGATGGCCGCGTCGGACAAGGGCCGCACCCACAGCCGCGCTTCGCCCACATGTCGCCATATTGGCGCGCCGCCCTGCGCCACCACGACGGCGCTGAACAGCCGGTGGCGCGCACCCGCCATCCGGGCCAGCTGCGCCATGGCATCGGCCGGACTGTCGGGCTTGGTCAGCATCGTCCCGTCATCCAGCACCAGGGTCGAATCCGCCCCGATGACCGTCGCGGCCGGGTGACGCAGCGATTGTTTGACCGCCTTGGCCTCGGCCAGCGCATCGGCGATGTTGCGCGCCGATTGCCCCGCCGCCGCCAGGCCAGCCGTCAGCGCGGCTTCGTCGATGGCGGCGGGCACGGCGGCAAAATCAAGTCCCGCATGGCGCAGCATTTGTGCGCGGCCACGGCTCGCCGATGCCAGAAGAATGGCGCTCATGCGCGGCCCGCCCCCGCATCCATGGTCGCGGCCTGGCGGTCTTCGGCCAGCTTGATGATGGCAGCGGCGGTTTCCTCGATCGACCGGCGGGTCACATCAATGACGGGCCAGCCATTGTCAGCGAACATCCGCCGCGCATAGGCGAGTTCGGCCTTCACGGCTGCCTCCTCCACATAAGCGGTTTCGGGGGCCTGGTTCAGTGACAACAGCCGGTTGCGGCGGACTTGCACCAGCCGGTCGGCGCCCGTCGTCAGCCCCACGACCAGCGGCTTTTTCAGGTGAAACAGCGCGGGCGGCGGCGGCGATTCGGGCACGATGGGAATGTTGGCGGTCTTATACCCCCGGTTGGCGAGATAGATGCTGGTCGGTGTCTTGGACGTGCGCGACACGCCGGCCAGGACAATATCGGCCTCTTCCCAATCCTCCCAGGCAATGCCATCATCATGCGCCACCGTAAATTGAATGGCGTCGACTCGCGCGAAATAGGCGGCATCAAGCTGATGCTGGCGCCCTGGCCGCGCCTTGGCCTCTTGCCCCAGCATGCGCGACAGTGCGTCCGTGACGGCGTCGAGCACCGCAACCGCAGGCAAATCAAGCGCGCGGGCGCGCGATTCCAGGCTGGCGCGCAAATCGCTATTGACCAGGGTGAACAGCAGCAGGCCGGGGTTGGCCTTGACCTCGGCCATGATGCGGTCAAGGTGCGCCTCGGACCGGACCATTGGCCAGAAATGGCGAACCACCTCGACATCGTCAAACTGGGCAATGGCGGCTTTGGCCAGATTTTCGAGCGTTTCGCCGGTGGAGTCGGAGACAAGATGAACGTGAAGGCGCATGGTGGCCCGTCTTTGCCGGTCCACGCGGCGCTGGCAAGCCCTGCCGCCGATGCCCGTCGGTGCGGCGCCCCAAGGACAGCGCCCCGGGATGTGGACGATTCCCTGCCAAAGCCTGTGGACAAGTCGGGCAGCCGCGGTCTGTCCCCAATGCCGTCGATTCCGCCCGCAAATTTGTCCACACCCGCCCGCACTTGTCCGCAGCCTGTGGATAAGCGGGCTGGACAGAGCGCGACTCGCGCGGCCTGGGGGACGGCACCGCGAGTCAAGTTGTTGGCAAGCGCGGGGAAGCTGCCTAAAGCCCCCGCTGACCCCGGGGCCAACAATCCCCAACAAGGATATATATATGATAATGGGTAAAGGGCGGAGCGCGGCGCAATGACGGACAAAGCCTTGCTGAGCGTCCTGCGCGGCGAGCGCCGGGACCCGCCACCCGTCTGGTTGATGCGCCAGGCCGGACGCTATTTGCCCGAATATCGCGCGCTGCGGGCGCAGAAGGGTGGATTTCTGGAGCTTTGCTATGACAGCGACGCCGCCGCCGAGGTGACGCTGCAGCCCATCCGGCGCTTCGGTTTCGACGGGGCCATTTTATTCTCCGACATATTGGTCATCCCCCACGCGCTGGGCCAGCATTTGTGGTTCGAGGCGGGCGAGGGACCGCGCCTTGCCCCTCCCCTCGTCGATAGCGCGCTCACTGCCCTGCAAGGGGTGCCACAGCGGCTTGAGCCGGTCTATGGGACCGTGCGCAGGGTCGCGGCGGCTTTGCCCCCACAGACCACCCTGCTGGGCTTTGCAGGCAGCCCCTGGACCGTCGCCACCTATATGGTTGCTGGCCAGGGGTCGAAGGACCAGGCGGCGGCGCGCGCCATGGCCTATGCCGACCCCGAAGGCTTTGGGGCCATCATCGCGGCCATTGTCGATGCAACGGTCGACTATCTGGCGGGTCAGATCGATGCCGGGGTCGATGCGGTGCAATTGTTCGAAAGCTGGGCCGGCAGCCTGGCGCCAGCGCAATTTGAACGCTGGGTCATCGCGCCCAATGCCGAAATCGTCCGGCGACTGCGCGCCCGCTATCCCGCCACGCCCATCATTGGGTTCCCCAAGGGGGCCGGGGGCAAGCTGGCGGCCTATGCCCGCGAAACCGGCGTCGATGCGCTGGGCTTGGATGAAACGGTTGATCCCGCCTGGGCGGACACCGTCCTGCCCCGGGATTTGCCGGTGCAGGGCAATTTGGACCCGCTGGCGCTGCGCACCGGCGGTGCGGCCCTGGATGGCGCGGTCGATGCCATCCTTGCCGCCTTGCGCGGGCGACCCCATATCTTCAATCTGGGCCATGGCATTACCCCCGACGTTCCGGTGGAGCATGTCGCGGCGTTACTGAGGCGGGTGCGGGGTGAATAGGCCATGGATGTCGGATTGGGATGGCTGGGACCGGCGATGCTGTGGATAAAGGCCGCGCATATCATCTTTGTCATCTTTCTGATGGCCGGGCTGTTCATGCTGCCGCGTTTCTTTGTCTATCATCATCAATGCCCCGTCGGATCGGACGAAGACGCGAAATGGATCGACCGCGAGGATCGGCTGCGCCGCATCATCCTCAATCCCTCGCTGGTCATTGTCTGGGTGCTGGGGCTGATGCTGACCGTCAACGGGGCCTACTGGGCGCAGGGTTGGTTCCAGCTCAAGCTGCTCATCGTGGTGGCGCTCAGCGGCTATCACGGCTGGCTCATTGCCTATTTCCGCAAATTGCAGCGCGGTGAGCGCCCGCTGAGCGAAAAGGCATTGCGCCTGATCAACGAAGTGCCGGGCGTCGCCGCGGCGTTGGCGGTCGTTCTGGCGGTGGTTCGGCCATTTTAACCCGGGGTCGGGGCAGCGCACGGACGGGAGACGCTGGTCGGCTTGCTGGACCGGTCATCGAAGCTGCGATTGACTTGCCGGGGTGGTGCCCTTATTTTCACGGCAGGTTTTGTGCCTGATGGCCGGTCCTCGTGCCATCGGAACCCTTTGGTCTTCGCGCCCTATTGCGCGCGTTCGGTTCCATCCTTCCATGCGCCGCTGCGGCGGCAACCGCTTTTCCTCCTGTCGGAATCCCAAGATTATGCATCTGAAAGAATTAAAGAAAAAATCCCCTGCGCAGCTGGTCGAGATGGCCGAGGAGCTGGGGGTGGAAGGCGCATCAACGCTGCGCAAACAGGATTTGATGTTCTCGATCCTGAAAGAGCTCGCCGAAGAGGGCGAGGAGATTATCGGGTCGGGCACGATTGAAGTGCTGCCCGACAGCTTTGGCTTTCTGCGCTCGTCGGAGGCCAATTATCTGGCCGGGCCCGACGACATTTATGTCTCGCCCAACCAGGTCCGCAAATATGGGCTGCGCACCGGTGATACGGTGGAGGGCGAGATTCGTGCCCCCCGCGATGGCGAACGCTATTTTGCGCTGACCAAGCTGGTCAGTGTCAACTTCGATGACCCCGATGTCGTGCGGCACCGCGTCAATTTCGACAATCTGACGCCGCTTTATCCCAATCAGAAACTGTCACTCGATTCGAGCGATCCGACGGTGAAGGACAAATCAGCGCGCGTCATTGATCTGGTCAGCCCGCAGGGCAAGGGCCAGCGCGCGCTGATCGTCGCGCCGCCGCGCACCGGCAAGACCGTGCTGCTGCAGAATATTGCCAAGGCGATCACCGATAACCACCCCGAGGTCTATCTGATCGTCCTGCTGGTCGACGAGCGGCCTGAGGAAGTGACCGACATGCAGCGCAGCGTGAAGGGCGAGGTGGTTTCCTCGACCTTTGACGAGCCCGCGACACGCCACGTTCAGGTCGCGGAAATGGTGATTGAAAAGGCCAAACGGCTGGTCGAGCACAAGAAGGACGTTGTCATCCTGCTCGATTCCATCACCCGCCTTGGCCGCGCCTACAACACCGTTGTCCCAAGTTCGGGCAAGGTGCTGACCGGCGGTGTCGACGCCAATGCCCTGCAGCGGCCCAAGCGCTTCTTTGGCGCGGCGCGCAACATTGAAGAGGGCGGATCGCTGTCCATCATCGCCACCGCGCTGATCGATACCGGCAGCCGCATGGACGAGGTGATTTTCGAGGAGTTCAAGGGCACCGGCAACAGCGAAATCGTGCTGGACCGCAAGGTGGCCGACAAGCGCATCTTCCCCAGCCTCGACGTCGGCAAATCGGGCACCCGCAAGGAAGAGCTGCTGGTCGAAAAGGACAAGCTCAGCAAAATGTGGGTGCTGCGCCGTATCCTCATGCAAATGGGGACCGTCGATGCGATGGAGTTCCTGCTCGACAAGATCAAGGATTCCAAGACGAACGAAGATTTCTTCGATTCGATGAACCAGTAAACGGACCCGGGGGGACCAAATGTTTGATATGTTGATCAGCGCTGCTGCGGCAGCGCCGGGCTTTGGCGGGCCCGCCGATATGTGGGCGGCCATCGTCAAGGATTTTTCCAACATCACCGATCCGGGCGCTTTTGCCGCCTTCCTGCAGGTGCTGGCGATCGATCTGGTGCTGGCGGGTGACAATGCGATTGTCGTGGGCGCGCTCGCCGCGGGCCTGCCCGCCGAACAGCGCCGCAAGGTCATCGTCATTGGCATTGTGGCCGCGCTGGTGCTGCGCATCGCCTTTGCGCTGGTTGTCACCCAGCTGATGGCCATTGTCGGCCTCATCTTCCTTGGCGGGTTGCTGCTGGTGTGGGTGGCGTGGAAAATGTGGCGCGACCTGCGTGACCATGGCGGCACATCGCCCGGGTCGCCCGAAATTGCCGGTGACGAAACATCGGGGCTGAAGCCCGCCAAAAGCTTTGCCGGTGCCGCCTGGGCCGTCGCCGTCGCCGACGTCAGCATGAGCCTGGACAATGTGCTCGCCGTCGCGGGCGCGGCGCGCGATCACCCCGGCATTTTGATCGTCGGCCTGGTGTTTGCGGTCGCCCTGATGGGGGTCGCGGCCAACATCATCGCCAAATATATCGAACGCTATAAATGGATCGCCTATGTGGGCTTGGCCGTCATTGTCTATGTCGCTGTCAAGATGATCTATGACGGCTGGGTCGATCCAGCGGTCGGCGTCGGGACGCTGTTCGGATGACAAGTCATCGGCTTCGTGATGCAACCAATCACGAAGCCGACGCTTGATAAGCGGCATGACCGGCCTTCACCTTACCCGCGTTGCCTATGGCTGTGCCGACCTGTCAGCATTGCAAAGCGCGATCGCGTTGCGTGCATTGGACGGGGAGGTTTTCTTCACCACGCGCAACCGCCCGCGCCGGGCCGCCGAGTTGATCGGCGGCCACCTGCATTTCATCATCCGCCACACGCTGGTCGCGCGGGTGGAGATATTGCGCTTTGATGATGCGGCGGAGGGGCGCACCAACATCGTCTGTGCGGACCGGCTGGAACCCGTGGTGCCGACCCCGCGCCGCGCGCATCAGGGCTGGCGCTATCTGGACGCAAAGGACGCGCCGCCGCTGCTCGCCACAGACAGCGGCGTGGCCGACCTGCCACCCGCGCTCGCCCGCGAACTCGCCAACCTGGCGCTGATTTAAGGCACCGCCGCCGCGAGCTGTGCAGCCATCAACTCCCACAGCTTGTTCATCGCCTTCATCGGGCGGACCATCACCTTGAAGTCGGCGATTTGGCCGTCGTCATTCCAGCGGATCATGTCGATTCCGTTGACATGGATGCCATCGACCGTGCGGGTGAATTCCAGCACCGCCGTGTCGCCATCGACAATCTCGCGGACATAGGTGAAATCGCCGCCGCCCAGCACATGCGACGCAGCGTGCAGATAGGCGAACACCTTGTCCGCCCCGGCTTGCGGCGTGTGGACAACCGGCGAATGGAACACCGCGTCATCCGCCAGCATGGCGCGCAGAGCCGCAGGGTCTTCGCCGCCCGCCATATAGCGGTGCCAGGCGGCAAGACCGATGGTCGCCGCGCTGCTCACCGCAGATGCTCGGCAAAGAAATGTTCGGTGCGATTGTCGGCCAGCAGCGCGCCCGCCTCGTCACGGCGATTGCCCATTTCGGCGGCAAAGCCATGATCCAGCCCGGCATAATCGTGCAGTGTCACGCGTGGATGCGGGTCGAGCGCGGTGTGGATGGCCGCCTGTGCCTCTGGCCCGACGAAATGGTCGGCGGTGGGAATATGCAGCATCAGCGGATTGGCAATGGCGTGCGCCTCGTGCAGCATCGTGTCGATCATCACGCCATAATAACCGACGGCGGCGTCGATGTCGGTGCGCGCTGCCGCCATATAGGCAAGCCGCCCGCCCAGGCAAAAGCCGACCAATCCCACCTTGGCCGCGCCTTTGCTCCGCGCCCAGCGGATGGTGGCTTCGATATCCTTGACCCCATCATTGGCGTCATATTGGCCGAAATAGCCGAGCGCCTGCTGAAACTCTGCTTCGACATCCGGGTCGAGTTCGGCCCCCGGGGCAAAGCGCCAGAAGATATCGGGGCCGATGGCCAGATAGCCCTTTGCTGCCCATTGGTCGCATTTGCTGCGGATCCCGGCATTGACGCCGAAAATTTCAGGGACCACGATGATGGCCTTGGTCGTGGGGGCCGCTGGCTGCGCCACATAGGCTGGAATTTGTCCTTCGCCGTCCAGCGCGTCGATGCTGTTGTTGGTCACCTGATTTTCCCTTGCTTGCCAAATGCCGCGATGCGCGCAAAGCTAGCAGCAGGAGGGCAGGCGGCTCAAGGGGGCATGCCGCTCGTCAGGCAAAGGATAGGGCCATGAAAATCAATATCGAGGTGGATTGCACACCGGAGGAGGCCCGCCGCCTCTTTGGCCTGCCCGATCTCGCGCCATTACATGCTATTTATCTGAACCGCGTTGAAAAGCTGATGGACAAGGGCATCACGCCGGACATGGTCGAATCCATGGTCAAAAATTGGGTGCCCATGGGAGAGGCGGGCATGGGACTGGTGCAATCCTTGCTGGGGCAATTTGGCGGGGGGTTGCTGGGCGGAGCGAAGAAGGCCGAAGAGGGTGACGTCAAACCGTCATCGCCGCGGAAACGCTGACGGAGCCAAATATCTCTAAAGAAACGATATTTGCGCTGTCCAGCGGCTCGCCGCCGGCGGGCGTCGCGGTGGTGCGGGTGAGCGGTGCGGCGGCAGCCACCGCCATCACCGGCCTGAGCGGCGCGCTGCCGCCGCCGCGCCGCGCGGTGGTGCGGTCGCTGCTTGATCCGGCCAGCAGCATGCTCCTCGACCGCGCACTGCTGCTGTGGCTCCCGGGGCCGGGCAGCGCGACGGGCGAGGATATGGCCGAACTGCACCTCCACGGCGGCAGGGCCGTCGTGGCGGCGGTGCTCGCGGCATTGGCCGGTCTTCCTGGCCTGCGCCCGGCAACGGCTGGCGAATTTACCCGCCGCGCCCTCGCCAACGGGCGCGTGGATTTGGCGGAGGCCGAGGGGTTGGCCGACCTGCTGGCTGCGGAAACCGAAAGCCAGCGGCGACAAGCGTTGCTGGCGGCAACCGGCCATGTATCGGCGCGAGTGGCCGAATGGCAGGGCGCGCTGCTCGCATTGGCCGCAGGGGTTGAAGCCGTGCTCGACTTTGCCGACGAAGGCGATGTGGCGGCCGAGGCAGAGGCGCTTACACATGTCATCCACCAGATGAGCAAGCTGCACGAGCAAATCGCTGAGTGGGTGGCGCGCCCCGCAGCCGAACGGCTGCGCGATGGGCTGTCAGTCGTCATCGCGGGCCCGCCCAATGCCGGGAAATCGACGCTGCTCAACGCGCTGGCGCAGCGCGAGGCCGCGATTGTATCCCCGCTGGCCGGGACCACGCGCGATATTGTTGAGGTGCCGCTGGCGCTGGATGGCATTGCCATGCGCTTTGCCGACACCGCCGGGCTGCGCGCCGCCGGGGCCGATCCCATCGAGGCCATCGGCATCGACCGGGCTGCCACTGCCATAGCGGCTGCGGATATGCTGCTTTGGCTTGGACCGCCTGGGGAATGTCCCGACCATCCCGCGCCGTTCATTATCGCCGCGCAATGCGATCGTCAGCGTGCTGACCCCGCCGCCGATTTAGCGCTGTCGGCGCGGACGGGCGAGGGAATGGCCGCACTGCATGCCGCGCTGGTGGCACGGGCCCGGGCATTGTTGCCCGCTGAAGGAGAGGTGGCGCTGCACGCCCGGCAACGGGCAGCGCTGACCGAGGCTGCTGCCTGGTTGGCGGTAGAGGAGGGCTCTTTGGAAGCCATGGATCCGATTTTGCTGGGCGAACGGTTGCGCCTGGCGCGCAGCGCGCTTGACCGGATTACCGGGCGGGCAGGGGTAGACGATATGCTCGACACTTTGTTTGCCCGCTTTTGCATCGGCAAATAGGGCGCGGCTGTTTCACGTGGAACAGGATCGGGAGCAGCAGAAGCTGGCGCAACGGGCGATGCTGCGCTAAGCGCGCGCCATGGCAGACCAGCCCTTCTATGATGTGATTGTTGTCGGCGGCGGCCACGCTGGCACCGAAGCGGCGGCGGCAGCGGCGCGGCTGGGTGCGCGCGTGGCATTGATCAGCTTTGACCCGGCGATGATCGGGGCGATGTCGTGCAATCCGGCCATTGGCGGGCTGGGCAAGGGCCATTTGATGCGCGAAGTGGACGCGCTCGATGGGTGGATGGCGCGGGCCGCCGATGCTGCAGCCATCCACCATCGCATGCTCAATGCGTCAAAAGGGGCGGCGGTGCGCGGCCCGCGCATTCAGGCGGACCGTCAGCTCTACCGCGATGCCGTCCAGTCGCTGTTGGCCGCCGAGCCATCGATTTCCGTTGTCGCGGGCGAAGCCGCAGCGCTCATCCTGGCGGACAATGGCCAGCGCGCTGTGGGCGTCGAGCTTGGCGACGGGCGCTGTCTCCACGCATCAGCGGTCGTGCTGGCGACCGGCACCTTTCTGGGCGGAACGATGTTTCGCGGTGAAGAACGTATGGCAGGCGGCCGGATTGGCGAGGCTGGGGCGCATCGGCTGGCGCAGCAGTTGCGCGCTGCTGACCTGCCGATGGCGCGGCTGAAGACGGGGACACCGCCGCGGCTGGATGGTCGGACGATCCATTGGGCGGTGCTGGAGGAGCAGCCGTCCGACAGCGCGGAAGGGGCTGACTGGACCTGTTCCACGTGGAACAACCGGCGCAGCGTCCCGCAGATCTTCTGCGCTGTCACCCGCACCAATGCTGCAAGTCATGCGATTATCGCCGCCAATTTGCATCGTTCGCCGCTGTTCACTGGTGCCATTGGCGCGGTGGGTCCGCGCTATTGTCCCTCGATCGAGGACAAGATCCATCGCTTCGCCGATCGCGACGGGCATCAGATCTTCCTGGAGCCCGAGGGGCTAAACACGCCGCTCGTCTATCCCAACGGAATTTCGACCTCGTTGCCCGCCGAAGTTCAGTTGGCGATGCTGCGCACCATGGCCGGGCTGGAGCGGGTTGCCATGGTCGTGCCGGGTTACGCCGTTGAATATGACCATATCGATCCCCGCGCGCTGGATCGGACCCTGCAAGTGCGCGCCCTCGCTGGCCTCTATTGCGCAGGGCAGATAAATGGCACCACCGGCTATGAAGAGGCGGCGGCCCAGGGGCTGATGGCGGGGGCCAATGCCGCGCTGGCTGCGCTGGACCGCGCGCCGTTCATTCTTGACCGCGCCGACAGCTATATCGGCGTCATGATCGACGATCTTGTGCTGCAAGGCGTGACCGAGCCCTATCGGATGCTCACCGCGCGCGCCGAATATCGCTTGCGGCTGCGCGCGGACAATGCCGCCAGCCGCCTGACCCCCATCGGCCTGTCGCTGGGGTTGGTGCGCGAGGCAACCGGCGCGCTGTTCGCGGCGCAACAGGCTGACCGGGACGCAGCGCGCGCCGCGCTTCAGCGTGATGCGGGCCGCGCCGACTATTCTGCCTTGGCCCTCGCCTGGCCCGCCGATGGCATGCGGCGCAGCCTGGCGGACTTGATGGGACATGCCGGGGTTGATGCCGTTGCCCTCGCGCGGCTGGATACCCGGCTTGCGGCGCTCCCACAGGCGGCTGTGGCCGAAGTGGCCGAGGATGCCCGCTACGCGCCCTATATCGCGCGCCATGCTGCCGAGCTGCGCCAGCTCGCCGCGAATGAGGAGGTGCTGCTCGATCCGGCGCTGGATTATGCCGCCATTGGCGGCCTGTCGCGCGAAATGGTCGAACGGTTGAGCCATGCACGCCCCGAAACCCTGGGGCAGGCGGGGCGAATTGCCGGAATCACGCCTGCCGCGCTGACCGCTATTTTGGTGCACAGCAAACGGTCGGCGGCGTGACCAATACGGCTTTGACCAGCGACGCGGCGGCGCGCGCCTGGCTGACGCAGACGCTTGCCCCCACAGCGGCCCAATGGGCCGCGCTTGAACGCTATGCCGAATTGTTGGCGGCGGCCAATGCCGCGCAAAATCTGGTTGCGGCCTCGACCCTGCCAACGCTGTGGGTGCGCCATATTGCGGATAGCGCGCAGCTGCTGCGCTTTGACCAGCGCGGCGGCGATGGCCTGTGGCTGGATCTCGGTAGCGGGCCAGGGCTGCCTGGACTGATCATCGCCATCTTGACCGACCGGCCGGTGTGGCTGGTCGAGTCGCGGGCGCTGCGTTGCCAATTCCTCGCAGAGGCAATCGCTGTCCTTGGCCTGGAGGGGCGCGCGACGGTGCAGCCCATGCGGCTCGAACGCTTGCCCAGCGTCGCCGCAACCACAATCAGCGCCCGGGCTTTTGCGCCGCTGGACCGTTTGCTCGCCCTGTCTGCGCGTTTTTCGACCGATTCGACGCGTTGGTTGCTGCCCAAGGGGCGAAATGCGGTTAAGGAACTGGCGTCGCTCGCGAAGCCGTGGCAGTGTCTGTTTCACGTGGAACAGAGTCTGACCGACGACGCCAGCGGCATCCTGGTCGGAACGGGTCGCGTCAGGACCGGCGCGAAGGCCGGAGGGAATCGGAACAGCGCATGATTCGCATTACAATTGCCAATCAAAAGGGCGGCGTGGGAAAAACCACCACTGCCATCAATCTGGCCACGGCGCTGGCCGCGACGGGTTGGCGCACGCTGATCATCGATCTCGACCCGCAGGGCAATGCCTCAACCGGGCTCGGCATCAAGCAGGCGCAGCGCAGCGCATCCTCCTATGAACTGCTGCGCGGGGATGCGACACTGGCCGATTGCATTGTGCCCACCGCCATTCCCCGGCTCGATATCGTCCCGGCCACCGTCGACCTGTCGGGCGCAGAGATTGAACTGATTGAATTTCAGGATCGGCTGCACCGGTTGCGCGCGGCGCTGACCAGCGCCGAGGCGGGGCGGTGGGACATTTGCCTGATCGATTGTCCGCCGTCGCTGGGCATGTTGACGCTCAACGCCTTGATTGCCGCCGAATCGCTGATCGTCCCGCTGCAGTGCGAATTTTTCGCGCTGGAAGGGCTCAGCCAGTTGCTGACGACGGTTGAGCGGGTGCGCGGCCGGTTCAACCCTCGGCTCGCCATATTGGGCGTCGCGCTTACCATGTTCGACCGGCGCAACCGGCTGACCGATCAGGTTGCCGATGATGTCCGCTCGTGCCTGGGGCCGATTGTGTTCGGCACGGTCATCCCCCGCAACGTCCGCTTGTCCGAAGCGCCGAGCCATGGGCTGCCAGCGTTGATCTACGACCATCGCTGCTCGGGATCAGAGGCCTATATGGCGCTGGCTCGCGAGCTGATCGGGCGCTTGCCGGATTTGCGGAAGGCCGCCTAAATGGCTGAAAATAAAGACGAAAACCCGTTGATTCAGCGCAAGAAGCCATCGGGCCTGGGCCGGGGTCTGTCCGCGCTGCTCGGCGATGTCGCGGGTGAGGTGGCGATTGCCCCGGCGACCGGCGGCGCGCGCGTCGATGATCGCGGCGAGCGCGACATTGCCCGGGTGCCCATTGCCGCGATCGCGCCGCTGCCAGGCCAGCCGCGTCGCCATTTTGACGAAGCCGCCATTGCCGAGCTGGCCGAATCCATCCGGCTGCGCGGCGTGTTGCAACCCATCATTGTTCGCCCGGCACCGGGGGGCCAGGGATACCAGCTCGTCGCCGGTGAGCGGCGCTGGCGGGCGGCGCAGCGCGCAGGGCTTCACGATATTCCCGCGCTCATCCGGATGCTGGATGACAGCGCGACCTATGAAATCGCGCTGGTGGAAAATATTCAGCGCCAGGACCTGAACGCCATTGAAGAGGCGCAGGCCTATCGCCGGTTGATCGCCGAATATGGTCATGGGCACGAAGCGCTGGGCCAGCTCGTCGGCAAATCGCGCAGCCATGTCGCCAATTTGCTGCGCTTGCTGGAGCTGCCCGAATCGGTGCAGACGCTGGTGGTGACGGGCGCGCTGGGCATGGGCCATGCGCGCGCCTTGATTGGCCATGCCGATGCCGAAGCGATTGCGCAGCGGGCAGCAGACGATGGCCTCTCGGTCCGCGCGGTCGAAGCGCTGGTCCGCGCCAAGCCAGGGTCCACCGCGCGCAAACCGGGGCCTACGCCCAAGGCGCATGATGCCGATATTGCCGCTGTTGAACGCCATTTGGCTGAACTGCTCGGCGTGGGTGTGGACATTGCCTATAAGGGCGCGGGGGCCGGCGCGCTGACCCTGCAATTCGCCACGCTCGACCAGCTCGACATGCTCTGCCAGCGGCTGAGCGGCGAATCGATCTGACCGCGCTGCCTTGCCCCGTGCGAATCGCCGGGTGAATTTGACCCGTTACGGGAAATTTCCCATTTGGCCGCCATCTCTATGGCCACCGAAATGGCTCTTAAGTATCAGATATAGAATGAGAAAGATATTTTCACCAGGGCAGGTGCTAAGCCGCTGTTAACCATGCTCGCAATCAAAAGCTGAACCACTGGTCCCCTAAATGGGTCGGCGAATGGGGTGGGTTTTCCATTCACGACTTTTTTTGAGCAAAGGGACCAATTTCATGGGCAAGATGATGAAGCGCGCCGTTTTGGGCGCAGCCGTTGCGGCAGTGGCAATGACCGCCGGTACCGCGCACGCCGCTTCGGCCACTGGCCAGGCAAAAGCAAAGATCCTGCGTCAGATCACGCTGACCAACACCAGCGACCTGCAGTTCGCGACCGTCATCAGCGGCGCGACCGCTTCGACGGTTGTGGTTGCCCCGACCGGCACCGCCGTTTGCGGCCCGACGCTGACCTGCACCGGCACCACGACCGCTGCCAATTTCGACATTCAGGGCACGAACAATGCCGTGGTGGTCGTCGGTGGTGACGCCTCGGTGACGCTGAACGGCGATCTGGGCGGCACGATGACCGCTGGTCTTGTCTATTCGGTGCCGCTGGTCACGCTGACCGCCGGTCCGGGCACTGTCGGCGGCAGCTTCCAGGTGGGCGGCACGCTGAACGTCGGTGCGAACCAGACGTCGGGCAACTATACCGGCACCTTCAACGTCACCGCCAACTATCAGTAAGCGGTTGCCGTGCCTGCGGGTCGCAATCGGCCCGCGACGAAGGACCAAGCCATTGGGGGCCGTCAGCACCATGCTGACGGCCCCCTTTGCATAGAGCGTGATGACATAAGGTTGACCCACCGTGATTGCTTTTGGCGGTTTGTCGGCGAGGAGCGGTGCGCAGCGGCGGGCTGGGTGCCCGTCCAAGCAGCGCGACGACGTCCGACGGACCGCCAAAAGCAACCGCGAAGCGGCGGGCCCCTTTTGGCCGATCACGTCGTCCCTCGTCGGTCACTATGCGTCAGCATGGCTCCCTCCTCGCTCCTCGTGCTCGGCCAAAACTGGCTCCGTCACGGTGGGGCAACCTTATGTCATCACACTCTGGGTCCTGCTTATGGGCGGCGTGCGCGCCATGGTTAGCAAATTATCAACCATAAACAGGCATCCCGGGCGGGTGCAGGCGCCATGACCGGTGCGCCTGATCCATATTGCCAAAGGGGACCGCATGTTTCGCCCATTTTTGCCGCTGGCCGGCACCATCGCACTTCTTGCCACCGCGCTGGTTGCGGCCGCACCTGCGCATGCCTCGGGCGACCTGCTGGTGGCCCCAACCCGCGTGGTGCTCGATGGATCGCGCGGCACAGAGGTGGTGCTCAACAATATTGGCAGCACCCCGGCGACCTATCGCATATCGCTCGAAATCAAGCGGATGACGCCGCTGGGCGGGCTCGACGAGATTGAGGAGAGCGCGTTCAGCGCCGCCGAACGCGCGGCGCTCGACATGATCAGCTTTTCGCCGCGCCGCGTTACCCTGCCCCCCAATCAGCCGCAGGTTATCCGCATCGGCGTGCGCTCGCCCGAAGGGGTGGAGCCCGGCGAGTATCGCGCGCACATGCTGTTCCGGGCGGTGCCCGATACGGTTGCCGCCACCGACCGCGCGGCGGCCGCACCTGGCAGCGGCGTGTCGGTCGCACTGACGCCGATTTATGGAATCACCATCCCCGTCATCATCCGCATCGGCGATCTGGCGGCGACGGCCAGCATCGGCGAAGCGCGGATCGAGACCGAGGATGACCAGGCGCTGTTCAGCTTTGATCTGACGCGCACGGGCAACCGCTCGGTCTATGGCGATATTGAAGTGACGCGCCCGGGCGTGGCCGAACCCCTGTTTCTGGCGCGCGGCATCGCCGTCTATCCCGAAGTCAGTGGCCGCAAAGTGGCGATTCCCGTGCCCGCCGAGGTGGCCGCCGCGCTGAAAGGTGCGGTCAAGATCCGCTATACCGAGGACCGCGAGCTGGGTGGCGGGACGATTGCCGAGGCGTCGACCGTGGTGCGCTAGGCCAGCGGAGCGCGCCGGTCGGACCGACCAATATGGCGACGAGGCCCCAGACCCCGGGCGGACGGCTCAGCGGCCTTGCCGCCATCGCGCTGATCGGCATGCCGCCGGTCGGCGCTTTGGCCGCTCCGCCGGCAAAGGCCGCGCCGCCGCCCGACGATGACGGGTGGCGCGCCAATGATGATGATCAATGGCTGTTCGATCTGCGGTCGGGCCAATATCGGCTGGGCGACGGCATCCGCGGTTATCAGACGCCCGAAGGCATGTGCGTCGATATGGCCGACATGGTCATGGGGCTGGACCTTGCCATTCGCGTCGACAAAAAGTTGCGCCGCGCAACCGGCTGGCTGTTCGACGAGCGCCGCACCTTCACCCTGGACCGCGATGCCGGGCAGGTCAGCGTCGGCAGCCGAAGCCACCGCATCGCGCCGGGCACCATCCGCGATACGCCAGAGGGGTGGTGCGTGCAGGCCAACCGGCTGGCCGAATGGTTGGAACTGCCGCTGGTCGTCGATCAATCCAATGCCGTGCTGCGCATTGAATCCAAGGAGAAATTGCCGTTCCAGCTGGCCGCCGAACGGCGCGCGCGCGCCGCTGGCCTGCGCCCCGCGCAAAGCTTTGACCTTGCCAAGCTGCCCAAGGCCGAACGCCCCTATAAGATGTGGCAGACGCCCTCGCTGGACGTCGTGGCGTCGCTGGCCTTTGTCAATGATCGGCGCGGCGGCCAGACATTGGCCGCCCGATATGAGCTGTTCGGCGCGGGCGAGCTGTTGGGCACCAGCTTTGATGCCCGCTTGTCGTCGGACGACGACGGGCTGCCCCAAAGCCTGCGCCTCCGGGCCTATCGCTCCGATCCAACGGGCCAGCTGCTGGGCCCGATGCATGCAACCCATTTTGCGCTGGGCGATGTCAATCTGATGGCCACGGGCCTGGTTTCGGGCAGTGCGGTGGGGCGCGGGGCGGTTGTCACCAATCGCCCGCTGGAACGCCCCGAAAATTTCGACCGCACCAATTTTCGTGGCGATCTGCCGGCTGGCTGGGATGCGGAGCTGTATCGCAACGGCCAGCTGCTCGCCTTTGCGACGCCCAATGGCGCGGGCCGCTATGAATTTCTGGATGTGCCGCTGCAATATGGGGCCAACCGGTTTGAAATTGTCCTTTACGGGCCGCAGGGGCAGGTCCGGCGGGAAATCAAGCAGATGCAGGTCGGGCTGGACAGCATCCCCCCGCGCCAGACCTGGTATTGGGCAGGCGTGGCCCAGGAGAATCAGGATCTCATCAATCTGGGCCGGATGCGCGGGCCGTTTCGGCGCGGGTGGCGCGGCACGGTGGGGCTGGAACGCGGGCTGGACGCGCGCACCTCGCTGGCGGCCTATGGCCACAGCCTGATGATCGAGAATGTCCGGCGCAACTATGCCGAAGTCGCGGTGCGCCGGGCGATTGGGCCGACATTGCTGGAACTGGCGGGTGCCACGGCGTCGGGTGGCGGCCATGCGGTGCGGGCCAATTGGCTGGCGGGCTTTGCCGACACCTATGTCCGGGTCGAAGCGGCACGGGGCTTTGGCGGCTATATCTCTGACCGGATGGTGCGCGGGATCACCGGGCAATATAGCGTCGGCGTCGACCAGGCGGTCCGGCTGGGCCAGACGGTGCTGCCGCTGCATTTCGACCTGCGCCACATCACGCGCAGCTCCGGCGTTGCCAGCTATGAAGCATCGGCGCGCGCGTCGATCAATTTCCGGCGCGTCAACTTTACGGGACAGCTCGACTGGTCGCGCAGCACCAATCCCTTTGGCCCCGATCCGCCCGACCGCTTGACGGCACGTTTGCTTGCCAATGCCAGCATCGGGCGCCTCCGCTTGCGCGGTGAGGCGCAATTTGCCGTGTCCGGGGCGGCGGCCGACAACCGCTTTGGCCTGATCGGTGAATGGGCGGCGGGCAAATCGGGCGAATGGCGCGCCGAGCTTGGCTATGATGGCGGGCTTGATCGCTTTCGTGCAGGGCTGGGCCACACGCGCCGCTTCAAATCGGTGGAAGTATCGGCCTTTGGCGAGGTTGCCAGCGATGGATCGCTGGCGGCCTCGCTGGCGGTCGCCTTCAGCATTGGCCCCGGCACCGAAAAACGCACGCGCGTGTCCAGCAACAAGCTGGCGAGCCGCGGCCTGGTCGAAGCGCTGGTGTGGCAGGACAATAATGCCGATGGTGTCCGCCAGGATGATGAACCCCTGATGCCGCGCGTCGAGCTGACCGCCGGCAACAGCATTGTCGAGGCCGCGACCAGCGCGACCGGACGCGCCATGATCGACGGGCTTGAACCCTTTCAACCGGTGATGATCGGGATCGACAGCGCCAGCTTGCCCGATCCCTATGTCCAACCGGCCTTGCCCGGCGTTGTTGTCGTGCCGCGTCCCGGGGTGGTGACCCAGGTCGCGCTGCCGCTGGTGGCGGCGGGCGATGTCGATGGCAAGGTGGTGCGCACCAACGGCGCGCTGATCGAAGGACTGGCGCTGGAGCTGGTGGACGCCGAAGGCCGCGTGCGCGCGACGACGCTGAGCGAATTTGATGGCTATTTCCTGTTCGAAGGCGTTGCCTATGGGCGCTACACGGTGCGGGTCAGCCGCGCCTCGGCCCAGGCGACCCGCATTGATCCGGGTTTCGCCATTGCGGCGGCACCCGGCCCTGGCAAAGCGCGCGTCCGGCTGGGCACGCTGACCATGCGGCCTGGGGCGGCGCAATTGGCCACCGAAGCCATTCCTGCCAACACTGCCCCCGATACGGGCGATGCCAGCCCGCGCGGCCCGCCCGATGCAGAAAATGATCCGCAAGATGGTGCCGCTGCCACCCTGTTAACCAAAAATTAGCCATGATGGTCGAGACAGGCTTCGGCAGCGGTCCACGCGTCCGCAGCAAAGTTCAGGCAATTGATCCAAGGGGCAAAAACGTGACCAATTCGGCGACCAGTGCGGATGTGGCAATCATTGGGGCGGGACCGGCTGGGCTGACCGCTGCCTATCTGTTGACCAAGGCCGGTCATAAGGTGACGGTGATCGAAAAGGATGCGGTCTATGTCGGCGGCATCAGCCGCACCGTGGAGCATGAAGGCTTTCGCTTCGATATCGGCGGCCACCGATTTTTCTCCAAAAGCCAGGAGGTGGTCGATCTGTGGAACGAGATTCTGCCCGACGATTTCATTCAACGCCCGCGGATGAGCCGCATCTATTATGAAGGCAAATTCTACAGCTACCCGCTGCGTGCGTTCGAGGCGCTGTTCAACCTGGGTATTGTCCGCTCGACGCTGTGCATGGCCAGCTATGTGAAGGCCAAGGCCTTTCCCAACAATAAGGTGCGCAGCTTTGAAGACTGGACGGTCAACCAGTTTGGCTGGAAGCTCTATTCGATCTTCTTCAAGACCTATACCGAAAAGGTGTGGGGGATGCCGTGCAACGAGATGTCGGCGGACTGGGCGGCGCAGCGGATCAAGGGGCTGAGCCTGGGCGCTGCGGTCATCGACGGGTTGAAGCGCAGTCTGGGCCTGAACAAGCGGCCTAATGACGGCATGGCGACCAAAACCCTGCTCGAAACCTTTCGCTATCCGCGCCTGGGCCCGGGGATGATGTGGGACGCTGCGCGCGACCATGTGGTGGCCGGCGGCAACCATGTGCTGATGGGCCACAGTTTCAAGCAATTGACGCAGGATCAGAAATCGGGGCGCTGGCGGTTGACTGCCACGGGCGGCAATGGCGACGTCGTGATTGATGCGGCGCACGTCATCAGCTCGGCACCGATGCGCGAACTGGCGGCGCGTATTCACCCGCTGCCCGCCTGCGCGCTGACCAGCGCGCCGCAGCTCAAATATCGTGACTTCCTGACCGTCGCGCTGATGATCAAATCGCCCGACCTGTTTCCCGACAACTGGATTTACATCCACGATAGCAAGGTGAAGGTCGGCCGCGTGCAGAATTTCCGCAGCTGGTCGCCCGAAATGGTGCCCGATCCGGACATTGCCTGCGTTGGCCTTGAATATTTCTGTTTCGAGGGCGATGGCCTCTGGTCGTCGAGCGATGCGGATCTGGTCGAACTGGCCAAGCGCGAAATGGCCATTTTGGGGCTTTGCCGTCCCGAGGATGTGGTCGGCGGTGCCGTGGTGCGCCAGGAAAAGGCCTATCCGGTCTATGACGATGAATATGCCGCCAATGTCGAGGTGATGCGCACCGAACTGGAAGCGAAATATCCGACGCTGCACATGGTCGGGCGCAATGGCATGCACCGTTACAACAATCAGGATCATGCAATGATGACGGCCATGCTGACCGTGCGCAACATTCTGGCGGGCGAACGCATTTATGACATTTGGGGCGTCAACGAAGACGCCGAATATCACGAAAGCGGCACCGAGGGCGAAAAGGCCGCGCTGGCCTCGGTTCGCGACGTGCCGGCCCGCGTCGCCAAAGCGGCCTGACCGCGCGGTGCCAAGGGCGGGGGACGGGGTGGCCATGCGCCAGATGCTCGATCAGTTTATGGCGCGCACCTTCCTGCGCTATGTTGGGGCGAGCGTTTTTGCGCTCGCCGCCGACATGGGCCTTTTCCTGCTGCTGCTGGGCGCGGGCATGCTGGCCCCAGCGGCGTCGGCGGTCAGCTACACCGTGGGGATTGGCGCGCATTGGCTGGTGTCGTCACGGCTGGTTTTCGCTGCGGGCGCGGCCCCCGTCGGTGCGGAACGCTGGCGGCAGAAATTTCTCTTTCTCCTGTCCGCCTTTGTCGGCCTGGCGCTCACCGTTGCCATTGTGGCGGGCGGAGAGATGGCGGGGTTGGACCCCCGGCTGGCCAAGCTTCTGGCCATCGCCGTCAGCTTTGTCGTCACCTATGTGCTGCGCAAGACCGTCGTTTTTTCCCTGCGCTGAGCGCCAATTCTTGGATAAGGCCCGGCCATGATCCTCTCGACCGCGCCCGCTGGCCCACAGGCTGAGGTGGCGGCATCGCGCCTCCCCTGGCCCTGGGTCGTGCTCATCTGGGCGCTGCTGGCGGTCGCCATGGTGGTCGGCTATCGCGAGGCGATCGCCGAATTTCGGCTGCCCGATCCCGACGATGCGCTGCGGCTTGTGCAGGTGCGCGATCTGCTCGCGGGGCAGAATTGGTATGATTTTACCCAATATCGCATCAATCCGGCCGAGGGTGGCGGGCAGCTCCATTGGTCGCGCTTCATCGATGTTCAGCTCGCAGGCCTGATCCGGCTGTTTGAGCAAATCCTGCCCGCAGCAGCGGCAGAGCGGTGGGCGCTGGTGCTCGCTCCACTGCTGGTGGCGCTGGTGCTGCTGCTGCTGTTCAACCGGCTGCTTGCGCATCTGGGCGACCGGACGTTCGTGCTGACCGGGTTGCTGGTTGCAGCCACGACCTTTTCCTTCCTCCACTATGTTGTGCCGCTGCGCATCGACCATCATGGCTGGCAATTGGTCCTGTCGGTGGCGATGCTGTGGCTGGCACTGGGTCCGGCCACGTTCGCGCGCGGCCTGGCGGCGGCGCTGGTCATCAGCATCCATGTCGAAATCTCGCTCGAAGGCCTCCCCTATCTGGTCATTTTCGGCGGCCTGTTTGCGCTTGATTGGCTGCGCGATCCGGCGACGGCTCCGCGGCTTCGGGCCTTTGCACTGGGCCTTGGCGTCATCACGCCGCTGTGGATCATGGGTTGGCGCGGCGTCGATGCGGTGACCGGCGTCTATTGTGACGCTTTTTCGCGTCCTTTTGTGGCCGGTGCGATCGTGACCGGGCTGATGCTGGCCACGTTGATGGGTTGGCGGCGCTCGGGGCAAGACTGGAAAGTGCGGCTGGGGCTGCTGGCGCTGGCGGGCGCGGCCGGCGGCGCGGCCTTTGTTCTGTCGGGTCCGGCCTGCCTTTCCGGCCCCTTTGGCAATTTGACACCGCTGGTGCGCACCTTCTGGTACGAAGGGATCAGCGAGGGGCGCCCCGTGTGGGAAATGTCGTGGGGCACTTTCGTCAGCTTTGTGGCGCCCTCGGTCGTGGGATTGATGGGCCTCGCCTGGTCGGCCCGGCGGATGCACGGCACCCCGCAGGCGACCGATTGGGCCCGCCTGCTCCTCGTGGCGATGGGCAGCTTCATCCTCTCGCTCATGGTGCTGCGCACCACGGCGGTGACCCATGCCTATGTCGTGCCCGGCTATGTGCTGATGGTGCTCGCCATTTTCCGCTGGGGCCGCAGTTTTTCCTCGCCGCTGTTGCGGGTGCCGGCGACGGCATCGGCGATTGTCGCGCTCCCGCTGTCGGTCACGGCGCTGGCGGTTACCATCATGCTGCAATTTTCCGGCGAGAATGAAGATGAAATGCCGACCGATTGCATCACCCCGGCGGCGGTGGAGCGGCTGGCGGCGCTGCCCCCCAGCACCATCTTTGCGGCGCTCGATTTCTCGCCCGCCATATTGGTGGGCACCCCGCACAGCGTTGTCGCGTCGGGCCATCACCGCAACCATATGGCGATCCACCGGGTCCTGTCGGCTTTCATGGCTCCGGAAGCGCGGGCCGAAAAGCTGGTCCGCGAAACCGGTGCCCGCTATGTCGCCATCTGCGTCAACCTGGCCGAGCACAAGAATTTCGTGAAATTTGCCAAACAGGGCCTGGCGGCCGATCTGGAGAAGAACCGCCTCCCCGCCTGGCTGGTGGCGGAGCCGCGCTATTCGCTGGAACCCATGCGCGTGTTCCGGATTTTGCCGCCCGTGGCTAGGCCGGAGTGAAGATCATCGCCGTGCCGTTCATGCAATAGCGTTTGCCCGTGGGTTTCGGGCCATCATCAAAGACATGGCCCAGATGCCCGCCGCAGCGGCGGCAGTGCACTTCGGTGCGTGGATAGCCGATGTCATAATCGGTCATCGTGCCAATAGCACCCGGCAGGGGGGCGTAAAAGCTGGGCCAGCCAGTTCCGCTGTCATATTTGGTGCGGCTGTCGAACAGCGGCAATTTGCACCCGGCGCAGGCAAAGCGGCCCTTGCGCTTTTCCTTGTCCAGCGGGTGGCTGAACGGTCGTTCGGTCCCCGCCTCGCGCAGCACATAATATTGGCGCGGGCTCAGCCGCTTTTTCCATTCGGCCTCTGCCAATTGCCAGCCGGGTTGGCCCTTGGGGCGCGGGGCCGCCCGGGCTTGTGCCGCGACCAGCGCAGCTGCGCCGCCCAGCGCGGCGATAGAGAGGAAATATCGGCGGTTCATGTCCGCTATACGGCACAGAAGCCGGGGCGGATGCAAGCGATCAATAACGCTCCAGCGCGACCATCATCTTTTTATAGCCATGGACAAAGCTTGCGGGCACCCGTTCGGGCTCTTCCAGCACATTGACGCGCAGCCGGCGCTTTTGCATTTCGGCGATCAGCGTGGTCAGCTGGAGCTCTGCGACACGCGCGCCGACACAGCGGTGGATGCCATAGCCAAAGGCCAGGTGGCGGCGGGCATTTTCACGGGTCACGATGATGCGGTCGCCGTCGGGAAAGACGCTTTCGTCGCGATTGGCCGAGGCATACCAGAGCACGACATTGTCGCCCTTGCGGATCAACTGGCCTTCCACCTCGACATCCTCGGTCGCGGTGCGGCGCATGTGGGCCAGCGGGGTTTGCCAGCGGATAATCTCGTGCATCGCATTGACCGCCAGTTCGGGGCTGTGGTCCTGTTCCAGCTTGGCGCGCTCTTCGGGAAATTGGTGCAGGCCATAGGCATAGGCGGTCATGCTGTTGCGCGTCGTGTCATTGCCGCCAACGATCAGCAGGATGAGGTTGCCCATAAATTCCTGCTCGCTCATCTCCTTCATCGCGTCCGATTGCAGCATGATGGAAATCAGGTCGTGCGGACCGGGGTTCACCGCCTTGCGATCCCACAATTGTTTGAAGGCCGCGCCCATTTCAAAGGCGATGGCGAGCCGCGCCTGCCGCTGTTCCAGCGTGTCGCCATTTTCGATATCGCCCAGCTCGTCCGACCAGCGGGTCAGCTTGTGCCGCTCTTCCCACGGAAAATCGAACAATATGGCCAGCATCTGGGTGGTCAGCTCGATGGACAATTTTTCCACCCAGTCAAAGGGTTGACCGATGGGCAGGCTGTCGATCACGGCGGCGGTGCGCGCCATGGTGTCGGCGCGCATCCGCTCAATTTCCGATGGGCCAAAGGCGGGGGCGACCGTGCGGCGCTGGGCCGTGTGCTGCGGCGGGTCCATCGCGATGAACATCGGCATCGGAATGGCGCCTTCGGGCAAATCCTCCACCCGCTGTCCCGCAACAACAATCCCGCCATATTCCCAGCTGGAGGAAAAGATTTTGGGCAGCGCCTCGATATGCTGAATGGGCTTGTAAGTGGTCACCGACCAATAGGGGCCGAATTTGGATTCGGGGCAGTAATAGACCGGCGCTTCGGCGCGCAGCTGGGCCATGGGGGCTTGCCACACGTCGCGCGCCCACAGGTCTGCGCGCGAAACGTCAAGCGGGTTCACCGTGGCGGGTTCAACGCGGATCTGGGTGGCCATGGCAGCAATCCTTGCATCGGGTATCCCCGCGAAAGGGCGCGGGGAAATCGGTTGCAGAATGCCACTATTTACAGCTTTGTCAATTCGGGCAAAGCCGCCTTGCGCCAAAAGGCCCAGCTGCCACGCCCGGACAAAACGCCGGTGCGGAACAGGCGCGCCGCCAGCCAGACAACCGCCATCACCCACAGCAATTGCCACCCCAGCCCGGCCAGATGAACCAGCCGATCAGGGTCGGTCGCCGCGCGTGCCGCCATGGCAAAGGGGGACGAGAAGGGAAATGCCTCTGCCATCCGCGCGAGCGGGCTGCCCGGCGCGCTCGATGCGGCGGAGGCGAGGCCGAACATGCCGACCTGAAATATGGTGATGGGCAGCGACAGCATCTGAATTTCGCGCACCGTTGCGGCTTGCGACCCGACCCCCAGGAAAATCGCCCCCAGCAGCAGGAAGGCGAGGATGAAATAGAGGAATCCGACGCCCAGAAAAAAGGCCCAGCCGGTTGCCGGGGCGGCGGCCATGGCGGCGGCGGACAGGCCGCCGGCGGGCACCGCTGCCCCCGACAGCATGCCCGCGGCCACCAGGCCCGCAACCAGCGCAAGCAATACCCAGAAGGATATGAACAGCAAGGCGACCCCCAGAAAGCCGAGCAGCTTGCCGAGGAACACAGCCTCCAGTGGCGCGGCGGCAGCAAGTATCTCTATGACTTTATTGCTTTTTTCTTCGGCCAAGCTGCTGACCGTCTGGCCCGCAAGGAGCAGAGTCAGAAAAAAAAGAACAAAAACCGCTCCAAAACCAATGGTTTGCCGCGCGGCATTGCTGGGCCCGGCAACGGCCAGTTGCTGAAATTGGGCGGTCGTGCGGGCGGCATTGGCCCCGGTCGCGGCGTCGCGCAGCGCCTCTTCGGCGATCAGCGCGAGGTAGCGGCCGGAGCGGCTGCCCTCCTCGCGTTCCCAAATGCGTGGATAGTCGAGCGGGCCGACCATGACGGCCAGAGTGTCACTGCCGCTTTCGGCAAAGACGGCGCGAATGGTGGCTTCATCGGGCGTGGCGTCGACGCTGCGCACCTCCAGCAACGGCGCGCCAAACTGACCCACCACGGGGCGTTGGCGGGCGTCGGCAATGCGCAGCGCCTCCACATTGGTTTCGGAGGTGAGGGCGACGATTCGCCCTGTGCTGCGGTTGGATTCGGCCAGGCCCGCCGCGCCCATGCCGCCCACCAATCCCATCGCCAGCATGAACAGCGGTGCGAGCAGAAACAGCAAGAAAGTCGGTGTGGCGACAATCGCCAGAAAATCGCGGCGCGCCACCACGGTCATGATGCGGATAAAGCTGGACATCAGGCGGCATCCTCGGCGGTGGCTGCGAGCTCGCTGTCGCCGCGATAGCTGGCGTCGACCTGGCGGACGATATGGACAAAGGCATCGTGAAGCGCGGGCCGGGCGATGGACAGGCCAGCGACGCCCAGCCCGCTGCCCGTCAAGCGGACCAGCAGGGGCTCGACGCCAGCCGCATCGATGGCAAAACGCCATTCGCCGTGCGTGCATTGGGCTCCCACAGGCAGATGGGCGGCAACCGCAGCGGCATCGGTTCCGTCGCGCGGGGTGTAACGCACCTGCATGGGCAGCAGTGCGCGGGCATCGTCCACGGTTCCTTCAAAGCGCCGCTCCGACCGCGCAATAATGGCAAGCCGGTCGCACAGCCGCTCAGCATGCGCCATGACATGGGTGGAAAAGAGCACGGTGGCACCGCGCGCGCGTTCGCGGTGGACCAGGGCCTCCAGCCGCTCCTGATTGACCGGATCCAGGCCCGAAAAGGGCTCGTCAAGGACGATCAGCTCCGGGCGGTGGACAATGGCCCCGATCAACTGGACCATCTGAGCCATCCCCTTGGAAAGTTTACGTATTTTCTCGCCCGTCACCCGTTCCAGGCCCAATTCGGCCATCATCTCCGCGCCGCGCCGCCGGCCTTCGTGCCAATCCAGCCCGCGCAATGCGCCCATGAAGGCAATGGCCTCGGTCGTCTTCATGCCGGGATATAGCCCGCGCTCTTCGGGCAGATAGCCGATGCGCGACCGCACGCTGGTCGGCCGGTCGCTGCCGAGCAAGCGGCGCGAGCCGCGATCGGGATCGATAATGCCCAGCAACATGCGCAAGCTGGTGGTTTTGCCGGCGCCGTTGGGGCCAAGCACGCCATAAATGCTGCCCGGCGCGACCTGAAGCGACACGCCGTTGACGGCAATATGCTGGCCATAGATTTTGGTGAGCCCGCTGGCTTCGACAACAAATTCGGTCAAAGTCACTCCCTTGTCTGCAATCTGGCTGGTCAGCATGACGCCAAATCCCCTAAGCGCAAGCTATGACGGGCGGGTTAATGCCAGCACAGATCGCCGAACAGCTGCGCGCGCGCGCCGCTGCCCATGGTTTTGTCGCGTGCGGCATTGCCCGCGCCGACGCCGCGCCGCGCACCCGCGCCCGGCTGGCTGCGTGGCTGGCCGACGGCTGCCACGGCGACATGCTGTGGATGGAAACGCGTGCCGATGAACGCGGCAGCCCGGCGGGGCTGTGGCCTGATGTCCGCTCGGTCATCATGCTGGGAATGAGTTACGCCCCGGCCACCGATCCGCTGGCGCTGGCGGACCACGCCGACCGCGCGCGCATTTCCGTCTATGCGCAGGGGGCCGACTATCATCACGTCATCAAACGCGCGCTCAAGGCATTGGCGCGCGACCTTGTTGCGCTGGCCCCGGACGCACAGGTCAAGGTGTTCGTCGATACCGCGCCAGTGATGGAAAAGCCGCTGGCAGAGGCCGCCGGGCTGGGGTGGCAGGGCAAGCACAGCAATCTGGTCAGCCGTGATCACGGCAGCTGGCTGTTTCTGGGGGCGATTTATACCACGCTCGATTTGCCGCCCGATGCCGCAGGGCGCGACCGGTGCGGGTCGTGCCAGGCCTGTCAGGCGGCTTGTCCCACCCAAGCCTTTCCTGCGCCATATCGGCTCGATGCGCGCCGCTGCATCTCGTATCTGACCATCGAGCATAAGGGGCCGATCCCGCTCGACCTGCGCGCCGGGATCGGCAACCGCGTCTATGGCTGCGATGATTGTCTGGCGGTATGTCCCTGGAACAAATTTGCCGACAGCGCCCGGCGGCACCGCGCCTTTCTGCCGCGCGCCGAATTGGCGGCCCCCGCGATTGGCGATCTGCTGGCGCTCGACGATGCGGGGTTTCGGCAGGTGTTTGCCGGGTCACCCATCAAGCGTATCGGGCGCGGGCGGATGGTGCGCAACGCGGCAATTGCCGCGGGGAACAGCGGCAATGCCGCGCTCCGCGTGCCGCTGCTGGCGCTGGTGGATGATGCCGATGCCGTGGTGGCCGAAGCCGCGCGTTGGGCGCTAGGCCAGCTCGACGGACAGGGATAGTGCCGCACCGCCTACCGCTTGGCCATGGCCCCCAGGCAATAGCCGCGGTCGGCGTCGCGCCCGTCCGCACCGCGCGCATCGATATGCGTTGCCACAGGCTCGCCCTGCGCGCGCGGGGCATAGAAATAGATATCGACCACGCATCCCGCGCCCGTGAACTGCAATTTGCGCCCCGCGCCTTCGCGCACGTCCAGCCGGGGTGACCCCAGCAGGCTGCTGACGGCCGCCACGCTTTGGCCCAGCACCGGGTCGCCCGGCGGCGGCGGCCGGAACACCGGCGGCGGGGCCGGGCGCGAACTGACGGTAGCGGGCGGCGGCAGCTTGCCGCTGCTCTGCGTGCCGCAACCGGCGAGCGCCGCCAATATGGCAAGGGAAAGAAGCGCGCGGGCGATCATGGGCGGGCGGGACGGCGGTGCAGCATATGCACGGCCATAGCCGCGCCAACCACAGGGGCCAAGAGGTTGACAAAGGGAATGACGAACAAGGCCGCCGTCACCAGCCCCAGCGCATGGCGCTCACGCGTCGGCAATTCAGCCATTCCGGGGTGCCGCGCGCGCACCATCTCCTCCAAATCCCTGCCCAGCAGCAGCATGTTGACGAGCAGCGCCAGCACCAGCGTGCCAATGCCGGTAACCAGCAGGATGAGGTAAAAGGGCGCAGCGACCAGATTCCAGCCAATCGCCCGCCGCGCCGACCGCAACCCCATGCGCAGCCCGCGGCCAAGGCTGACGGGCACGGCTGCAGCGGCGGCAGCAGGATAATGATCCTCCTCCACACTCTCGACCACCTGGTCGCTCATCAGGCCCATGACCGCCATGGCGACGCCGCGAAACAGAAACCATCCCATCAAGATGGTGATGCCCAGCGCCATCAGCCCCGCAAAGCCATCGCCTCCCGCAAACCAGCGTGGCAACAGCCAATGGTCGAGCGCCAGCCACAGGCCCACTCCGAACAGGCCAAAGAAGAGCAAGGTCAGCCCCGCAACCACCAGCACCAGGCGAAAGGTGCGGGCATCGGCAAGCTGGCGCAGGGCAAGGGTCAGGCTGGTCAGGATCATGGGCATGATGTGGGGCGAATGGGGGCCGCTTGCAATCATCTTGCGCGGTCCGCCCGCACAGCCTAGGGCGCCGCAACCTGCTCTTGGGCCCAAGGAAAGATTGTCGGCATGTCCCGTCCCGCCACCTATGACGTTGTTGCCATTGGCAATGCCATTGTCGATGTCCTGGCCCGCGTCAGTGACGTGCTGATTGTCACCGAAGGGTTGACCAAGGGGTCGATGCGCCTGATCGATGCGGCCGAGGCCGAGCGGCTCTATGCCGCCATGGGTCCCGCCATCGAAATGTCGGGCGGGTCGGCGGCCAATACGCTGGCGGGGATGGCAGCGCTGGGGCGGCCATGTGCCTTCATTGGCCAGGTTGCCGATGATCAGCTTGGCGCGGTCTTCAGCCATGATCTGCGCGCCATGGGCGTCCATTTCGCGACCCCGATGGCGGGCGATGGACCGCCAACGGCCCGCTGCCTGATCCTTGTCACCCCCGATGGCCAGCGCACCATGAACACATTTCTGGGCGCGTCGCAGCATTTGGGGCGCGATGCGCTGGACGCGGCGCTCATTCAATCGTCGGCGATCCTCTATCTTGAAGGCTATTTGTGGAACGCCGCCGCCTCACGCGCCGCCATGGCCGAGGCGATTGCCCTGGCGCGCGCGGCGGGGCGGCAGGTGGCATTTACCCTGTCCGATACCTTCGTCATCGCCGCGCACCGCGATGATTTTGTCGCCATGCTTGCGCGCCGCGACATCGACATTCTGTTCGCCAATGAAGCCGAGTTGCACGAACTGGCGCAGACCGATGATTTCGAAGCGGCGGTCGCCTGGGTGGCGGCGCAGGTCGGCCTGCTGGTCGCCACGCGCGGGGAAAAGGGCGCGGTGGCCGTGCGCGGGACCGAACGGGCCGTAGTCGCCGCCGAACCGGTCAGCGCCGTCGTCGATACGACGGGTGCGGGCGACCTGTTTGCCGCGGGCGTCCTTGCGGGGCTCGCGCGGGGGGAAAGCCTGGAACGCGGCCTGATCATGGGCGCGGTGTGCGCCGGGCTGATTATTGCGCAAATCGGTCCGCGCGCGCAGAGCGATCTGGCCGCAGCGGTGGCGGCGCGGCTAGCCTAGGCCAAAGCTGCCGCGCAGCCCGTCGATAACGAATTGCGCGGCCAGCGCGGCCAGCAGCACGCCCAGCAGGCGGGTAATCACCGCTTCGGTCTTGGCACCCAGCAAGCGCATCAGCGGCCCCGCCGCCAGCAGCGCGGCCAGAGTCAGCAACAGCACCGCCCCCAGCGCACCCAGGATGACCAGCGCCCGGTCCAGCCCATCATTCTGGGCCACCAGCAGCATGACCGAGGCGATGGAGCCGGGCCCCGCGATCATCGGCATGGCCATGGGGAAAATCGACACATCCTCTATCTCTGGTGTGTCGATAATCTTTTGGGCGCGCTCCTCGCGCCGCTGGGTGCGCTTTTCAAACACCATGTCGATGGCGATGACGAACAGCATGATGCCGCCCGCAATGCGGAAACTGTCGAGTTCAATATGCAGCGCGCCGAGCAGCTTTTCACCGAACAGGGCAAAGACGATCAGGATGATGCCCGCCACCATCACCGCGCGCACCGCCATGTTGCGGCGCTGCGCCGCGCTCGCCCCCTTGGTGACGCTCGCATAAATGGGCGCGCACCCCGGCGGGTCGATCACGACAAACAGCGTGATGAAGGCCGACAGGAACAGTTCGAACATCGACTATCCCCCCTTGGCCGGGGCGGCGACGACATCGTCGATCACTGTCTGCATGGCGGTGCCATCCCACATGCGCACGGTGATGCGCCGCGACCCATCTGCCCGCACCAGCGACCGCCAGCTGAGCGTCTGGTCGGGCGACAGACCGATGGCGAGGTCATCGCCGATATCGCCTGCCTCCACCCCCACCGACGGGCGGTTGCCGCACTTGGCCTGCCGTCCGTCGATAAATTCGGGCGCGGCGCGCGGCGTGCCGGTCAGCGGGACGCCATGGTCCAATATCCATTCAAAGCGGCCATCGCGCTGGCGCAGCCAGACGGTGGTGAAATAGCCAAAGCTGCCATTGGGGCCCGTCCAGCCGCCGGTGGTGGCCCCGGCATTGCCATCGCAGCTGGCATAGACCGCATGGGGCGACCAGCTGATGCCGCTGCCGGGCGAATTGCTGCGCAGCCAATCGAGCGCTTTCACCCGCTGCGGCACGAACATCACCGCATCCTTGTGGGCGGTTTCGCGGAAGGCGGCCTGCATCCCCTTGTCCTGCGCCAGCCGGTTGAATGCCAGCTCAGCCGCGATGATCGCGCTGGGATTGGCGGCCAAGGGCCGCTCGCGCTCGCGGCGGGTTTCGGCGGAAACACAGGCGCTCAGCAGCAAAGCCGCACCAAGGGTCAGGGCCAGGCTGCGCATCATAATCCCTCCGGATCGGCCAGCCCGGCGCGGCGGTTGGCGGCGACAATGCAATTCCGCAGCAGGCAAGCGATGGTCATCGGGCCGACCCCGCCCGGCACCGGCGTAATCGCTCCCGCAATGGCCGCGACCTCGGCGAAGGCGACGTCGCCCACCAGCCGCGTCTTGCCTGGCTCGGCCCCGGCGACGCGGTTGATGCCGACATCGATAATGGTGGCACCCGGCTTGATCCAGCTTTGCCGCACCATTTCCGGTCGGCCAACGGCGGCAACGACAATATCGGCGCCGCGCACCACCTGCGCCAGATCCTGCGTCCGGCTGTGCGCGATGGTGACGGTGCAGTTTTCGGCGAGCAGCAGCTGCGCCATCGGTTTGCCGACGATGTTCGACCGGCCAATGATCACGGCCTGTTTGCCGCTCAGCGCGCCCAGCGTGTCCTTCAGCAGCATCAGGCAGCCAAGCGGGGTGCAAGGCACCAGCGCGGGCAGGCCCACCGCCAACCGCCCGGCATTGACGATGTGGAACCCGTCGACATCCTTTGCCGGGTCGATGCGGTCGATCACTGCCTTGTCATCAAGATGCGCGGGCAGCGGCAGCTGGACCAGGATGCCGTCCACCGCCGGATCGGCGTTCAGCCGGTCAATCAGTGCCAGCAACGTGCCTGCGTCGGTGTCGGCGGGCAGGCGGTGTTCCCATCCCGCCATCCCGGCTTCGGCGACGGCCTTGCCCTTGGACCGGACATAGACCTGACTTGCCGGATCGTCGCCCACCAGCACCACGGCCAGGCCTGGCGCGCGCCCAGTCTGCGCGGCAAACGCCGCTGCCGCCGTCGCCACGCGCCCGCGCAACCGGTCGGCAAAGGCCTTGCCGTCAATGCGGGTCGCGGGGGGCATGGCGGCCATGGCGGCGGGCCTTAGAGGCTGCCCGACTGCATGGCCAGCCGCGCGACATAGCTCAGCACCGGGCCCTGGATGATCATGATCAGGATGAGCACGGCCATTGGCGTCAGGTCGAGCCCGCCAAAATCGGGGATGACCTTGCGGAACGGGCGATAAAGCGGCTCGGTCAACCGGTCCATCGTCATCCACAGCTGCGCCACAAAGGCATTGCTGGTGTTGATGACGTTAAAGGCAATCAGCCAGGACAGGATCGCCTGAATGATGATGAACCACCAGGCTACGGTCAAAATGATGTCGGCAATCTGGATCAGCATCAACAACACGGGCAAAAACTCGCTTGCAAAGGAGGGGCGATAGGCTCGCTCTAACGCCTAACCAGCGTTCCTGCACCCCTTGCCGTGAAAATTTCGATGAGCATGGCGTGCGGCACCCGCCCGTCCAGGATGACCGCGGCATCGACGCCGCCTTCGACAGCGGTCACGCAGGTGTCGAGCTTGGGGATCATCCCGCCGCTGATCGTGCCATCGGCCTGCAACTCGGCAATGCGCGGCGGGTCCAGATCGGTCAGCAGCGCGCCCGATTTGTCGAGCACGCCGGCAACATCGGTCAGCAGGAACAGGCGCGCCGCGCCCAGCGCCGCGGCCACGGCACCGGCCATGGTGTCGGCATTGATGTTATAGGTGTGGCCATCCCCGCCGATGGCAATGGGCGCAATGATAGGGATGATCCCCGCGCTGGCCAATGTGTCGATCACCCGCCGGTCAACGCGCGCGGGCTCCCCGACAAAGCCCAGATCGACATGGCGTTCGACGCCGATTTGCGGATTGGCATCGCGCCCGACCTTTTCGGCGATGACCAGCCCCGCATCCTTGCCCGACAGGCCGACGGCGCGACCCCCGGCATCGGCAATCCAGCTGACGATATCCTTGTTGATCGCGCCCAGCACCATTTCGGCGACCCCGGCGGTTTCGGCATCGGTGACGCGCAAGCCCCCGACAAATTGCGATTCAACCCCCAGCCGCGCCAGCATCTTGCCGATCTGTGGCCCCCCGCCATGGACGACGACCGGATTGATGCCCACGGCGCGCAGCAGGACAATATCCTCGGCAAAATCGCGCTGCCGCTCGGCATCGCCCATCGCATGGCCGCCATATTTGACGACAAAGGTCTGCCCCGCATAGCGCTGCATATAGGGCAGCGCCTCGACCAGCGTTTCCGCCTTGGCGAGCAATTCGGCCATGCGTTCGGGCGCGGTCACAGCAATTTTTCCCCGCTATCCACTTTGCGGCCCAGCGCGACGAGCCCGGTGATGACGAAGGGAATGAGGGTTAGGCTGAGCACCACCTTGGCCAGCATCTGGCCGGCCATCAAATTGGCGATGGGAAACACCCCGTAAAAGGCGATGGACACGAACAGCAAGGTGTCGATGACCTGCGACAGCGCACTAGCAATCGCGCCGCGCACGGCCAGCATGGTCGTGGTCTGGCCATCGGGGCCGGGATTGCCGCGCAGCTTGCTAAAGATGGTCACGTTCAAGAATTGCGACGTGCCATAAGCGACGATACCCGCCGCCATCAGCCGCGGGCTTTGGCCCAATATCATCTCAAACGCCGCCAGCCGCTCGGCCTCCATCTTGTCTGACGCAGGCAGCGCCAGCACCAGCGCGGTCAGCGCGATGGACATGATCAGCGGCACAAAGCCCCAGAGGACAAGCCGATTGGCCAGCGTCTGGCCATGCAGTTCGGCCACCGCGCTCGACAGCGCAACGAGCAGCAGGAAGGGGAAAATCCCAGCCTCCACTGCCAGCCAGCTGCCCAAAGCGACCTGCTTGTTGCCCAGCACCCCGGCCAGCACGACCATGCCGCCATAGATGATGGTGAACAGGAACAGCGAGGGCGAAAGGCCGCGGGGTAGCGGATGTTGGGCGTCGGTCATGCTGCCGCTTACCGCCTTTTGCCGCCAAAATGCAACGGGCAGCGCACAGCGCGCGGCCCGCCACGGGGCAACCGCGCCGCTGCTCCTGCCGCGCTGACGCTATGTCAGCTTGATCTTGGGGGTCAGCTTGGCCGCATCCTTTTCGGCGCGTTTGCGGGCATTGAACACGCGCAGCATGTGCCGCTTGTCCGTTGCGGTCAATGTGCGTTCTGCGCTGACAAATTGTTCCTGCTCTTCCTCGCGCAGATGGTGGAGATATTTGTCCTTCAGCGCCGCAAAGCGCTTTATCCAACCCTTTTTGGCCATGTCGCGCGCGGCCAGATCGGCCAGCATATCGTCAATCTGCTTGTGCTCGGCGACGGCATGACGGCCATCGTCGGTGGTTGCGGGGTTGCGCAGGACCGACGACCACAGCGCCTGTTCTTCGGCCGCTGCATGCGATTTCAGTTCGCAGGTCAGTTCGGTGAACAGCGCCGCCCGATCTTTGCTCCCGGGCTCGCTGTCCTCGATCATGGCCAGCAGGGCGCGGTGCCGGTCATGATCCTCGACCAGCCGGCCGAAAATCGCGGGATCGCCGCGAAAGGCGGTGCGCGGCGTGCTGCCCATCCGCACGCGGCGCGCGGGCGCTATGGCCTTGGCCTTGTCGACCGCGGCGCGCTTTGCCGCCTTGGCCGTGGTTTGCGATGATGCCGATTTCGGCATGACAGTCTCCCCATCCTTCCTCGGGCCTTCCGCAAAAACGCGGCAACCAGCGGCACAGTTGCCTTGGCCCGCCCGCCCACCCTTGCCAGCCGGGATTATCGGGTTAGATGCTGTTACATCATCAGGGGGATTGCAGCGGAATATGCCCAATTTGATCGGTCTGGTCGGCATCGTCGTCATCTTGGCGATCGCCTTGCTCTTTTCATCGAATCGCCGCTGGATCCGGCTTCGGGTGGTGGTCCCGGCCTTTGCCTTGCAGGCGGGATTTGCCTTGCTGGTGCTCGGCACGCCCTGGGGCCGCGCGATTATTCAAGGGATGTCCGACGGCGTGTCGAACCTGCTCGGCTATGCCGGGGCGGGCACCAATTTCATCTTTGGCCCGCTGGCTGGCCCCGACATGGGCGGAACCAGCTTTGCCATTGCGGCGCTGCCCGTCATCATCTTTTTCGCCTCGCTCATCTCCATCCTCTATTATCTCGGGATCATGCAGCTGGTGATCAAATGGGTCGGCGGCGGCATCCAGAAAATCACCGGCGTCACCAAGGTGGAAAGCCTCGGCGCGGCGGCCAATATCTTTGTCGGCCAATCGGAATCGCCGCTGGTCATCCGGCCCTATCTTGCGGGGCTGACGCCGCCCCAATTGTTCACCATCATGACCGTGGGCATGGCGGGGGTCGCGGGCACCATTCTGGGGGCCTATGCCGGGATGATCGGCGAACAATTGCTTCCCTATCTGCTCGCTGCCAGCTTCATGTCGGCACCGGGCGGCATTTTGATGGCCAAGATCATCATGCCCGATGATCCCAAGGATATCGGCATTGAACCGGTGGTCATGCCCGACGCCAGCCATGACGAGGAAAAGCCTGCGAACATCATCATGGCTGCCGCCCAGGGCGCCCAGACCGGCGTCAAGCTGGCGGTGGCGGTGGGGGCCATGGTGCTGGCCTTTGTCGCGCTGGTCGCGCTGGCCAATGGCCTGCTCGGCGGGCTGGGCACCATGCTGGGCCAGGAAGGCTGGTCGTTTCAGCGCGCGCTGGGTTTTGTCTTTGCCCCGGTCATGTATCTGGTTGGCGTGCCGTGGGAGGAAACCGACGTCATCGGCGGCCTGTTCGGGACCAAAGTCGTGCTCAACGAGTTTGTCGCATTCATTGATCTTGGCGCGGCGCAGGGCAATTTGTCGCCTGCGGCCGTGGCCATCGGCACCTTTGCCCTGTGCGGCTTTGCCAATTTCAGCTCCATCGCCATTCAGATGGCGGTGACGGGCGGTCTTGCCCCCAATCAGCGTCCGATGATCGCCAAATTGGGGCTGAAGGCGTTGCTGGCGGGAAGCCTGGCCAATTTGATGTCGGCAACGCTCGCGGGCCTGATGCTGGGCCTTGCGCCGCCGCCTGCGCCTGCCGAACCCCCACCACCCCCTCCGCCTGCGGTAGCGCCAGCGGATGCCGCCCCGGCCCGATAAGCATGGTTAACCAGCGGCAGGCTTTGCACTGATTTCGCACTGCTTTCCTGTGGAGTGGTCGCACCGGCCATGATAGCATCGCCTTTGCGGGGGCCACTATCGCGTCGGTTCCCGAGGAGGGGAAATGCGATGCAAAGGAAAGCAAGCAAGCAAGTGGACGGCGCTGGCCGCGACAATCGTGGTTGCGTCGGGCGGTCTGGCGGCTGTGTCGGTGGCGCAGGACAAGATGTGGCGTCCCAATGAAGCCACCATTTACCGCGATGTGGGGTTTAATGGCCCGGCGGTCGCGCTCAGCGATTCCAATCCGAATATGGGGCTCGCCTGGCCGGTCAATGCCATTCGGGTGAAAGGCGGGGTCTGGCAATTGTGCGAGGGCACCAATTTCCGCGGCCGCTGCCGGACCTATGATCGCGACACCCCCCTGCTCGGCTCGCTGCGGCGCGGGGTGCCGGTGCAATCCATCCGCTTGCTCGGCACGGGCAGCGGCGGGGGCGGCGAATGGAACCCGGGCCAGTCCGCCAATGACCAAACGGTTCGGGGCAATTTTTCGCAATTCCACACCCAGCCGCAATTCAACGGCTATCGGGTCGAATCATGCCCCGGCGCATCGGCGACGGCGGCGTGTGCCGCGCGCAATGCTGATGCCTTCTGCCGCTCGACGGGCTGGAACGGCAGCGCGCGCGAGCATCAGGAAACGGTCAATGGCCGCACCTATCTGGCCGACGTCCTGTGCGTCCGCACCAATTTCTGAACGGGGGCGGAGATGACAAAGGCAATGGCGGGCCTCGCGCCCATGCTGCTGGTGCTCAGCGGCTGTGCTTCGGTCGGCGGGCCGGGGGTCAGCACCTATTATGAATGTGATCGCGGCACCCGGCTGAAGGTTGACTATCGCGACGGCGGCGCGCTGGTCAGCGTCAATGGCGGCCGGGCGGAACGGCTTCGTGCAACGCCGGCGGCGAGCGGCTCCGCTTATGAGAATGCCGCCGGTTGGCGCCTGCATGAAAAGGGTGGGACGGCGGTGTGGAACACATCTGCCCGCACCGCGCCGGAGAGTTGCCGCACGGTGACCCTGCCGCGCTGAGCCAGCCAAGGGTCGCCCCATGCCCCGCACGGCTATGGGGCGGCCCTGTGGGTCACCGTGTCGGGACAGGCTCTGGCCCGGTCCAGTCGTAAAAGCCGCGTCCGGCCTTCTTGCCGACCCAGCCCGCCTCCACATATTGGACGAGCAAGGGGGCGGGGCGGAATTTGGGGTCGCCGGTGCCGCTGTGCAGCACGCGGATAATCTCCAGACAGGTGTCGAGCCCGATGAAGTCGGCCAGCGTGATCGGCCCCATGGGGTGATTCAACCCCAGCCGGCACGCGGTGTCGATATCGCGCATGCTTGCAACGCCTTCGCCGAGCGCAAACGCGGCTTCGTTGATCAGCGGCATCAGCACACGGTTGACGATGAAACCGGGCGAATCATAGCTGTGGACGATTTCCTTGCCGAGGTTGCGGCCAAAGGCTTCGACAGTGGCCAGCGTTGCGGCGCTGGTCGCGAGGCCACGGATCAGCTCGATCAGCCCCATCACCGGCACGGGGTTGAAAAAATGCACTCCGATGAAGCGCGCGGGATCGGGCGCGGCCTGCGCCAGCCGGGTGATCGGGATGCTGCTGGTGTTGGTGGCCAATATCGCGGTCGCCGACAAATGCGCGCCAACACTGGCGAAAATGGCGCGCTTCACCGCCTCGCGCTCGGTCGCCGCTTCAATCACCAGGTCACAGGGGCCAAAGGCGGCATGGTCGGCCACCGGCGTAATCCGCCCCAGCACGGCATCGGCATCGGCGGTGGCCATCTTGTCCTTGGCCACCAACCGGCCCAGCGCCTTGGCGATCGCTGCCTTGCCAGCTTCGGCGCGGGCCAGATCGACGTCGCCTAGCAGCACGTCGTGCCCCGTCGCCGCGCTAACCTGCGCAATGCCCGCGCCCATTTGGCCTGCGCCGATCACGCCGATGGTTTCCAGCATAAGACCTTTTCCTCCAGAACCGACTGCCCTGAGCCTGCCGAAGGGCGGCGCTTGCTTTACCTTAAGGGAGAGGACCGTCCTTCGACAAGCTCAGGACAGGCGGGGTCAACAGATTCAGTGGCCGCCTATTTCGACCGCGACGCCCCCGGCACCCACAGCACATCGCCTGCACCCTGCCCATTGGCGGCGCGGCAGGCGACAAACAACCAGTCCGACAGCCGGTTGAGATAGGCTAGCGCCAGCGGGTTGAGCGCGCGCACTCCGCTGGCCGCAACGGCGCTGCGCTCCGCGCGCCGCACAGCGGTGCGCGCCAGATGCAGCCGCGCCGCCGCCTCGCTCCCGCCTGGCAGGATGAAGCTGGTGAGCGGGCTCAGCGCGGCGTTCATCGCGTCAATTTCCTGCTCCAGCCGCGCGACCTGCGACGCGACGATCCGCAATTGCATCGCGCTGGGCGCAAAGGGGTCTGCTCCGACTTCGGCAGGTGTCGCCAGGTCAGCGCCCAGGTCGAACAGGTCGTTCTGAATCCGCTTCAGCGCCTGGGCCATGGCAGCGTCGGTGATGGCGCGCAGTGCGAAACCGATGACGCTGTTGGCTTCGTCCACATCGCCGATCGCTCCCATCAACGCGTCGGCCTTGGCCACGCGCGATCCGTCGACCAACCCGGTGGTGCCATCATCGCCAGTGCGGGTGTAAATCTTGTTGAGCTTGACCATGGGCCGGGCGTCAGCCAGCGGCGGCAAAAATGCCGATCAGGATCAGCAGCAATATGGTGATCGCCTGCCATTTGACGCGCGCCATCATCATGCGGTTCTGCATCAGCTGATTTTCCTTCAGCGTGCCGTCCATTTCGGCCTGGTGGCTTTGGGTAAAGTGGAACAGGCCGCGCGCCAGCGCGACGAGGACGAGACCGGCGGCGATGACGACGCCCAAAATCAGCAATGCGTTCATGGATGGTCCTTTACCCTTCCCCCAGCGAATATCCAGCCGGTAAAGTGCCAACGCGCAGCGCATCGGCCAGTTGCCGTCCATCGACGCCCGCGGCGCGCATGGCGGCCAATGTTGCCGCAGCATTGCGCTTGGCCAACCGGACACCATCGGCATCGCCTATCAACGGATGGTGGCGATAGGCTGGCGACGGCAAGTCCAACAAGCGTTGCAACAGCAGATGGACCGCCGTCGCCTCAACCAGGTCGGCCCCGCGCACGACCAGCGTTATGCCCATATCGGCATCATCGATGGTGCTGGCCAGATGATAGCTGGCGGGCGCATCCTTGCGGGCGATGACGACATCGCCGTGCGGGGCCGGGTCGAATGGGCGCAGCACGCCATCATTCTGGGCCATAAGCGGGCCGGCCTGCGCCGCTGCCGCCGCCATGTCTAATCGCCAGCAAAAGGGTCGCCGCGTCATGCGCTCGGCCCGGACGGTATCCGGCAGGGCGCGGCAGGTGCCAGGATAGATGCTCCCCGCCGGGCCATGCGGTGCGGCGGTGCTGGCGGCGATATCGGCGCGGGTGCAGAAACAGGGATAGGCGAGTTTCGCCGCGATCAATCGGTCCAGCGCGGCGGCATAGCGCGGCACATGCGCGCTTTGCCGCCACAGCGGCCCGTCCCAATCCAGCCCCAGCCAGGCCAGATCGGCCAGCGCGGCGTCCACATGCTCCTCGCGCGACCGGGCGGCGTCAATATCGTCGATGCGCAATCGAAACTGTCCGCCCTGCGCGCGCGCCGCATCGTGGGCGATAACCGCGCTATACGCGTGGCCCAGGTGAAGCAGGCCGCTGGGGCTGGGGGCAAAGCGGGTCACCGCCATCGCGCGCCAGGCCCCACATGCTGCGGATAGGTAGCGGGCATTCTGCTACATCTGGTGGCAAATGCCCCCTTGACGTCAGGAATCGCATCGCGTTGTAATGGCTCCGTCATGCGGCTGCGCCAATCGGCGGGCACCACCGGCAACCAAGGGGGCAATGCAAAAAGGCCATGTTCCATCCCGAACTCACCCGACATCCCGATGCCTGTCCCGCGCTGGTTCTGAACGCCGATTATACGCCGCTCAGCTATTATCCGCTCAGCCTGTGGCCCTGGCAAACGGCGGTCAAGGCGGTTTTCCTTGACCGGGTCATCATCGTGGAAAGCTATGACCGCGAAATTCACTCGCCCACGCGCACCATGGCGATCCCCAGCGTCATTGCGCTCAAACAATATGTCCGGCCATCGCAATATCCGGCCTTCACGCGATTCAACCTGTTCCTGCGCGACAAATTTCAATGCCAATATTGCGGATCGGGCAAGGATCTGACCTTTGATCATGTCGTCCCGCGCCGACTGGGCGGCAAGACGAGCTGGGAAAATGTCACCGCCGCCTGCGCGCCCTGCAACCTCAAAAAAGGGGGACGCACCCCGGCGCAGGCGCATATGCCGCTGCGCCAGGCCCCCTGGCGCCCGACCAATTGGCAATTGCAGGACAATGGCCGCGCCTTTCCGCCCGGCTACCTCCACGAAAGCTGGATGGACTGGCTCTATTGGGATGTCGAGCTGGAGGCGTGACGCCATCCCACGTTGTCCCGAACCTGTTTCGGGACAACGGACCTCAGTTGCAGCCTGTCATGCTGAAACAGGTTCAGCATGACGAAAATTGGGATGTGGTTCCAAGTTTCGCCTGAAACCAAGCTTTGCTTGACCCACTGCGTTGTGCGGCGCAACCAAAGCGCACCATGGCTACAGCCCTCGATGCCCGCGCACCCATCATGCAGAACCCCGATATTCGCTATCTGGGGCGCATCCTGGGGGACGTCATTCGCGCCTATGGCGGCGAAAAACTGTATCGGCAGACCGAATATATCCGGTCGGCCAGTGTCGACCGGCACCGCGGTCTGGCGGGCGCGGATGCGATTGACCCGGGGCTCGGCGCCCTCAGCCTGGATGACACCATCGCTTTTGTTCGCGGCTTCATGCTGTTTTCGATGCTCGCCAATCTGGCCGAGGATCGGCAGGGTGTGGCCGCAGAGCCCGGGGCGACCGTGGCCGAAGCGCTGGACCGGCTGGCCAGCGAGGGTGTGTCGGCAGAGGCGGTGCGGGCGCTGACCGATGCGGCGCTGATCGTGCCGGTGCTGACCGCGCACCCCACCGAAGTGCGCCGCAAATCGATGCTCGATCACAAGAATCGCGTGGCGGAGCTGATGCTGCGGCGCGACCGGGGCGACCCGCTCACCACCGATGGCGACGAAGTGGAAGTGGCGATCCGGCGGCAAATTGCCCTGCTGTGGCAGACGCGTCCGCTGCGCACCGAAAAGCTGGTGGTGGCCGACGAAATCGACAATGCGCTCGCCTATTTGCGCGATATTTTCCTGCCGGTGCTGCCCCAGCTCTATGGCCGGTGGGAAGCGGCGCTGGGCAGCCGCCCGGCCCCCTTTCTGCGCGTTGGCAGCTGGATTGGCGGCGACCGCGACGGCAACCCCTTTGTCACCGCCGAAACGCTTGGCTATGCCGCGCGGACTGCAGCTGGCGCGGTGCTCACCCATTATCTCGATGCCGTGCACGCATTGGGCGGGGAACTGTCGGTGTCGGCAGCTTTAGCGCCAGTGTCGCCCGCACTGGCGGCGCTCGCCGATGCTAGCGGCGATGCGAGCGCCAGCCGCAGCGATGAACCCTATCGCCGCGCGCTCAGCGGCATTTACGCGCGCCTTGCGGCCACGCATGTCGCGCTGACTGGACAACAGCCGCAACGCCCATCGCCGCTTGGCAGCGCACCCTATCCTGATGCCGCGGCCTTCCGCGCCGATCTGGTAACCATAGCACGCAGCCTGACGACCAGCGGCGACGGCATATTGGCTGGGCCCGGCGCCTTGGGGCGGCTGATCCGCAGCGCCGAGATTTTCGGCTTTCACTTGGCGACAATCGACATGCGCCAGAACAGCGCGGTGCACGAACGGGTGCTTGGTGAGCTGCTGCGCGTGGCGGGGGTAGCGGCCGACTATGCCGCGCTTGATGAGGATGCGCGCGTGGCCTTGCTGACCCGCGAACTGGCGCAGGATCGCCCGCTCGGCGCCGCCTGGCATGACTATAGCGCCGAAACGGCGGGCGAATTGGCCATCGTGCACCGCGCCGCGCAAATCCGCGCCCAGCTCGGCCCATCGGCCATTCGCCAATGGATCATCAGCAAGGCGGAAAGCCTGTCCGACCTGCTGGAGGTGCATGTGCTGGCGCGCGAGGCGGGGCTGTGGCGCAGCGGGGCGGGCCCCGACGATGCGTTGATGGTCGTGCCGCTGTTCGAGACGATCGAGGATCTGACGCGCGCGCCCGCCATCATGGCCGCCTATTTCGCGCTGCTGCCCATTGCCGCGGTTGCCCGCGCGCGTGGGCATCAAGAGGTGATGATCGGCTATTCGGATTCCAACAAGGATGGCGGCTATCTGACCTCCACCTGGGGATTGCACCAGGCATCCCGCGCGCTCACCCCGGTGTTTGCGGCGGCGGGCGTGCGGATGCAGCTGTTCCATGGGCGCGGCGGCGCGGTCGGGCGCGGCGGGGGCAGCGCCTTTGCCGCCATCCAGGCGCAGCCCGCCGGCACGGTGCAGGGTCGTATCCGCATCACCGAACAGGGCGAGGTGATCGCCGCCAAATATGGCACGCGCGAAGGGGCGGCGCGCAATCTGGAGGCGATGGTCTCGGCCAGCTTGCTCGCCAGCCTGGCCCCTCCCGCACCGGCGGGCGACGATGCCCGCTTCGCCGCCGCGATGGACCAGCTGTCGCAGCGCGCCTTCACTGCCTACCGCGCGCTCGTCTATGACACGCCCGCATTTCGCCAATTTTTTCGGGCGATGACGCCGATTGCCGAAATCGCCACGCTGAAAATCGGGTCGCGCCCGCCCAGCCGCAGCAGCAGCGATGCCATAGAGGATTTGCGCGCCATCCCCTGGGTGTTCAGCTGGGCGCAGGCGCGCACGATGCTGCCGGGGTGGTATGGCATGGGCGAAGCGCTGACGGGGTATGCCGACCCGGGCCTGCTCAGGGCGATGGCCGATGAATGGCCCTTCTTCGCCTCCTGCCTCGCCAATATGGAAATGGTGCTCGCGAAGTCGGACATGGGCATTGCTGCGCGCTATGCCGCGCTGGCGGGCCAAGTCGAGGGCAGTGCGGCGATATTTGACCGCATCCGCGATGGCTGGCACCGGGCCCGCGATGGGTTGCTGGACGCGACCAGCCAAGCCCATCTGTTGCAGCGCAGCCCGGCGCTCGACACCTCCATCCGGCTCCGCCTGCCCTATGTCGAGCCGCTCAACCTGTTGCAGATCGAACTGATGAAACGCCACCGCGCGGGTGAAACCGACCCGCGCATCGGCGAAGGCATCCAGCTGACAATCAATGCCATCGCCACGGCGCTGCGCAACAGCGGGTAGGGCCGATCACCGCTAGCCCGTAATCCGCACTTCGCCCTTGGACCCGGCGCCGTCGGGGGCCAGTTCAATGGCAAAGGTATCGCCATCCTTGGTCTCGCCATTCAGCCGGTTGCCGTCGACGGCGGCGCTGATCCCCTTGGCGGCAAAGGCTTTGGCATACCAGTCGAGCACCGTTGATGGCGCGGCGGGGGCGGTCAGGCCGAACCGGACGCTGCCCTGTTTGCCCTCTGGCTTGCTGCTGTCCCCGTCGATGTTTACGCTGGTGATCTTGGCACCGGGATAGAGCTTGACCCCGTCAATATCAAAATCACTGCCCATGGGCAGGCCGTCGATACCGGGCAGATCGGCGTTGATGTTGACGCCGTCGCCGGTGATGCTGATCTTGCTGCCATCGCCATCGGCGGTGATGGACACAGCGCCGCTGTCACCCTTGCTGCCCTCACCGCCCTCTGGCGCGGTGTCACTGCAACCGGCGAGCAGCAGGGCGGGCGCGGCAATCAACGACAGCAATTTCATCAGTCGACTCCTTGGTGGATTATCTGGATAATACACTATGGCGTCGGCAGCTAGGCGTCAATGCTGGTTTTGACATCGCCGTGCACCAGTCCGCCGTCGACCGTGATGGTGTCGCCGATGACATAATTGCCCGACGGCGCGGCCAGATAGATGGCCGCAGCGGCCATATCCTCGGGCACGCCGATGCGGCGCGCTGGAATGCTCATGGCCACCGCATCGCCATGGTCACGCGCGGCCTTGTTCATCTCCGACTGAAAGGCACCCGGGGCGATGGCGGTGACGATGATATTGTCGCGCACCAGCCGCGCCGCGAGCCGCTTGGTCAGATAGAGGATCGCCGACTTGGACGCATGATAGCTATAGGTTTCCCAGGGGTTCAGCCGCTGGCCATCGATGGACCCGATGTTGATGACCTTGGCAGGCTGACCGCTCGCCCCGCCCGCTTTCAGCAAGCCATAAAGCGCCTGGGTCAGGAAGAAGGGCGATTTGACGTTCAGGTCCATCACCTTGTCCCAGCCTGCCTCGGGAAAGCCTTCAAAAGGCTCCCCCCAGGCGGCCCCGGCGTTGTTGACCAATATGTCGAGCCGCTCCTCGCGGGCTTCCAGCTCCTTGGCCAGCGCGCGGCAGCCCTCGACGGTCGACAGATCGATGGGCAGGCCAATGACCTTGCCCGGATAGCGGCTGTTGAAGTCGGCCACGGCGGCCTCGACCTGGGCCGTCTTGCGCGCCGAAATATAGACGCGCGCGCATCCGGCGGCGAGATAGCCCTCGACGATCATCGCGCCGATGCCGCGCGATCCGCCGGTGACGAGGGCGATGCGGCCGTGCAAGCCAAAGAGTTTCTGGATGTCCATGGGGATTGCCTCTCAATAATTGGGGACAGTCCCCAATTTTTACGTCGATCGTAGCGAATGCGGACAGCGCTTGGCAAAAATTGGGGACTGTCCCCAATTATTGCCCGCGCAACCTGCGTCTTAATATCCATTCAACCGCGCAACGCGGTCGATGTGATAATGGGCATCGCCCATAAATTCGGCGAGCGCGCGGTCGCGTTTCATGTACAGGCCGATGTCATATTCGTCGGTCATGCCGATGCCGCCATGCATCTGCACCCCTTCACGCACCGCCAGATTGCACACGCGCGATGCCTTGGCCTTGGCCACGGACACCATCAACGGCGCGCCGGCATTGGCTTCGTCCAGCAATTGCTGTGCCTTCATGACGCACGCCCGCGCGACCTCCATTTCGCCATAAAGATGCGCGGCGCGGTGCTGCAGCGCCTGAAACTCGCCGATCAGTTTGCCGAACTGTTTGCGCTGCTTAAGATAGTCGACGGTCATGTCCATCGCGCCCTGACCCACGCCGATCAGCTCAGCAGAGGCCCCAACCCGCGTCGCGGCGAGCAGCGCATCGAGCACGGCCTGTCCCTGGCCCACTTCGCCGACCACGGCATCGGCGTCGACCATCACGCCGTCCAATGTCACATGGCTGGCCAGGCTCGCGTCAACCAGGCGGCGGGGATCGGCGGTCACGCCCTGGCTGTCCCGGGGCACGGCGAAGAGCGTTACGCCGTCGTCGCTTTGTGCCGCGACCAGCATCAGGTCGGCGACATGGCCGTGCAGGACAAAGCTTTTCTTGCCGTCCAACCGAAAACCGTTGCCGCTGCGCGTCGCGCTTGTGGCGATGCGCTCGGGGCGATGCTTGGCCCCTTCGTCAATGGCCAGCGCCACAATCGCCTCGCCCGCGGCGATGGCGGGCAACCAGCGCTCCGCCTGCGCGCCGCCGGCCCGGGTCAGCGCGGCCACCGCGCCGACGCTGGTCGTCAGAAAGGGGGAAGGGGTCAGGTTGCGGCCGATTTCCTCCAGCACGATGCCGGCTTCGGCATGACCCATGCCCATGCCGCCGTGCGCTTCGGGCACCAAAATGCCGGGCAGGCCCATATCGACAAATTCGCGCCACAACGCGCGCGAAAAGCCCGTTTCATCCTTGCTGTCGCGCAGGCCGCGCAAATGCGCCACCGGCGCCTTGTCGGCGATAAAGGGCGCAACGCTGTCCTTCAGCATCACCTGATCGTCATTGTGGTAGAGTGGCATTGGCCAAAATCCTGTTTCTAAACTTTGTCATTCCCGCGAAGGCGGGAATCCATCTCCCGAATTCGCCCATGACGCCCTGTCTGGTGATGGATCCCCGCCTTCGCGGGGATGACGAACATCAATTATGCCCCCGGCAAATCCAAGATTCGCTTGGCGATGACGTTCAGCATCACCTCGCTGGTCCCGCCCTCGATCGAATTGGCCTTGGTGCGCAGCCAGCTGCGCGCGCGGCCGCCGCCATTGGTTTCGGCGCTGTCCCACTCCAGCGCGGTCGCGCCGCCGCCGGCCATCACCAGCTCGTGGCGGCGCTTGTTCAGCTCGGTGCCGACATATTTCATCATGTTGGACGACGCCGGGTGGGCGCGCCCGGTTTTCCACATGTCCATGAAGCGTTCGCCCATGGCGCGATAGGCAAAGACGTCCACATCAAACGCGGCCATCTCGGCCCGCAATATGGGGTCATCCAGCTCGCCGCTGGCGTTCAGGCCCAGCGATTTGGCGAAGTGGCCGCCCACGCTCACCATATCGCCGCCTGCTCCGCCGCCCGAAATCATCTCGCGTTCATGGCCCAGCAGATATTTGGCCACATCCCAGCCGCGGTTCACTTCGCCGACAAACTGGTCCTTGGGCACTTTCACATTGTCGAAAAATGTCTCGCAAAAGGGCGAATTGCCGGAAATCAGCAGGATGGGTTTGGTGGTGACACCGGGGCTCTCCATATCGAACAGCATGAAGGTGATGCCCTGATATTTATTGGCCTTGTCGGTGCGGACCAGACAGAAAATCCAGTCGGCCTTGTCGGCATAGCTGGTCCAGATTTTGCTGCCATTCACCACCCAATGGTCGCCTGCGTCCGCGCCAAAGGTCTGCAACGACACCAGATCGCTGCCCGACCCCGGCTCGCTATAGCCTTGGCACCAGCGAATTTCGCCGCGCGCAATCTGGTTCAGATAATGGACCTTCTGTTCCTCGGTTCCGAACTGCAACAGGGCGGGGCCCAGCATCCAGATGCCGAAACTGTCGAGCGGCGACCGCGCCTTGATGCGCTTCATTTCCTGGCGCAGCACCTTGGTCTGTTCGGGGGTCAGGCCCGCCCCGCCATAGGCGCGCGGCCAATCGGGCACCGTATAGCCCTTGGCCACGCAGGCCTCCAGCCATTGGCGCTGGGCGTCATTTTTGAACACCCATTTGCGTCCGCCCCAGCAGACATCATCCTCGTCCTTGATCGGCAGGCGCATTTCGGCCGGGCAATTTGCCTCCAGCCAGTCGCGCACCTCGATACGGAAAGCGTCCAGATCGGTCATCGCTCACTCCTTGCTTGGTTGACGTTAACGTAAAGCGATTCGCGCCCCGGGCGCAAGCGGCAACTCGGCATGATGGGCGGTTTTGCCGCTGCCGTAACGTCAAATCGCCCCGTGTTGACGGCCCGCCAGCGCCACCTAAGCTGACCCAAAAGGCTAAGGAGAGAGGCCTATGCGATTCGCCGGAAAAACGGCGGTCATTACCGGTGCCGCGTCGGGCATTGGCCGGGCCACGGCCATCCGCCTGGCGGGCGAAGGGGCCGTGGTCTTTGCTGCCGATGTCGATGAAGGCGGGGGGCGGGCGCTTGCCGCCAGCTCTAACGGCGACCTGCGATTTCAACGCTGCGATGTGACGCAGGTGCCCGACATTGCCGCGCTGATGGACCGCGCGGCGGCCGAAACGGGCGGGATCGACATTGTGTTCAACAATGCCGCTGCGGGCGGCGCGCGCGCGCCGATTGATGCCATTGACCCCGATGACTGGGATGCCACCATGAATCTGGTGCTGCGCTCGGTCGCGATGGGCATCCGCTATGCCGCGCCGCATATGAAGGGGCGGGCGTCGACCAGGGATGGCACCGCCAGCATCATCAACACCGCCAGCATTGCGGCGCTCGGCGCGGGCTTTTCCCCCACGGCCTATGCGGTGGCAAAGGCCGGGGTGCTGCATCTCAGCAAGATGGCGGCGATGGATCTGGCGCAATATGGCATCCGCGTGAACGCCATTTGCCCTGGTTTCATCAACACCAACATCTTCACCGCCAGCCTGGCCGTGCCCGAGGCGCGCAAGGAAGAGGCCAAGGGCGTCATTGCCGCCCTGTCGGCGCAGGCGCAGCCGGTGGCACGCGGCGGCCAGCCCGTTGATATCGCCAATATGGTCGCCTTTCTGGCGAGTGCAGAGGCGGCCTTTATCACTGGCACCGAAATGGTGGTCGACGGGGGAATTACGGTTGGCCCCCGTCACGCCTGGGACCCGCAATCGCCATCGCTGTTCGCGGCGCTGCTGGCGATGGAGGACGCGCCGCAGTGACCGCCGCTGCCCCCGCAACGGCCGCCGCGACGCCCGGCGACAAGGTGCCGATGCGTATCAAGCTCGCCTATGGTGCGGGCGCAGTGGCCTATGGGGTCAAGGACAATGGCTTTGCCGTCTTTCTGCTGATTTTCTACAATCAGGTCATTGGTCTGTCGGCGCAGCTGGTGGGGCTGGCGGTGATGATCGCGCTGATCGTCGATGCTTTCATCGACCCGGTCATCGGCCATCTCAGCGACCGCACTAACAGCCGCTGGGGTCGGCGGCATCCGTGGCTTTATTTGTCGATTGTGCCCGTTGGCCTGTCCTGGTTCCTGTTGTGGCATCCCCCTGAATGGAGCGATACGGCGATCCTCGTCTATCTGACGCTGTCGGCGATTTTGGTGCGCTCGGCGATTGCGATGAACGAAGTGCCGTCGATCGCGATGCTGCCTGAACTGACCCGCGATTATCACGAGCGCACCGACGTCATCCGCTACCGTTTTCTGTTCGGCTGGGCGGGGGGGCTGTTGCTGCTCTTCCTTGCCTATGGCGTGTTTTTGGCACCCACGGCCGATCAGCCCGCCGGGTTGCTGCGGCGCGACGGCTATGATGCCTATGCCTGGACGGGGGTGATCATGATGGCGGCATCGGTGCTGATCGCCGCCATTGGCACGCACCGGCGGCTGGCGCACCGCCCCGTGCGCCTGCCGCCGCGCCAGCCGTTGCTCAGCGAACTCAAGGCCATTTTCGGCACGCTCAACAACCGGGCCTTTCTGGTGCTGATGGGGGCGGGAATCTTTGCCTATGCCAACCAGGGCCTGAATTTTGCGACCAGCACCTATATGCAGACCTATATCTGGGAATTTCCGCAATGGGCGTTCCAGCTGTGGCCCTTCACCCTGTTGTTGGGGGTGGTGTTTGCCTTTGTCCTGGCACCCCCGGTGTCGCGGAAGATGGGGAAAAAGCGTGCCGCTGCGGCCATGGCGGCGATTGCAGTGACGCTGGGCCTGCTGCCTTATGTCCTGCGCTTGCTCGGCCTTTTCCCCGCGAATGGCGAGGCTGCGACCCTTCCCCTGTTCCTGTTCTTCACCACGCTTGCCACCGGCTTTGGCATCTGCCCGATGATCCTGGTCGGCTCCATGCTGGCCGATGTCATCGAAGACAGCGAATTGCGCACCGGCCAGCGCGAGGAAGGCCTGTTCTTTGCGGGCAATTTGTTCATGCAGAAATGCGTGACCGGCATCGGCACCTTTGCCGCCGGGTCGCTCATCACGCTCATCGGGTTCCCGCAAAATGCCGTGCCGGGGCAGGTCGATGACGACATCATCACCCGGTTGATGCTGATTTTCACCATATTGACCGCGCTGTTCATCAGCGCCGCAGTGTGGACGTTCCTGCATTTTCCGCTGGGCGAACAGGATCATGCGGACCGGGTGGCGACGCTGGCCGCGCGTGCCCAGACCGCGCCGGTGCCGACCGCCGAATGATTTGCGGGCGGATGGGGCTTGGCAAAGCAGGTCGTTCGCCCCTAAGGTTTACGTGAACGTAAAGGGAAGGAAGCCAAGCGATGGAATTCGATCTTACCGACCGGCAGGTTTTCTGGCGCGACCGCGTGCGCGATTTCATCACCCGCAAGGTCCGCCCCGCCGTCGCCACCTATAAGGAACAGGACCGGACGGGCGACCGGTGGAAGGTCATTCAGGTGGTCGAGGATCTGAAGGCAGAGGCCAAGGCGGCCGGCATCTGGAACCTGTTCATGCCCCCGCGCAACGGCGGCCATCACCATGTTGACGAAAGCTATGAATTTGACGGGCCGGGCCTGACCAACCTGGAATATGCCCTGTGTGCCGAGGAAATGGGGCGCATCGGCTTTGCCTCCGAAGTGTTCAACTGTTCCGCGCCCGACACTGGCAATATGGAGGTGTTTCACCGCTATGGCACGCGTGGGCAAAAGGACAAATGGCTGACCCCGCTGATGAATGGCGAGATTCGGTCGGCGTTCCTGATGACCGAACCGGCGGTCGCCTCGTCCGATGCCACCAATATCGAATGCCGGATTGAACGCGATGGCGATGATTATGTGATCAATGGCCGCAAATGGTGGTCGTCGGGGGTTGGCGATCCGCGCTGCAAGGTCGCGATTGTGATGGGCAAGACTGATTTTGCTGCCAAGCGCCATGCCCAGCAATCGATGGTGCTGGTGCCGATGGACACGCCGGGGGTGAAAATCCTCCGCCATTTGCCGGTCTTTGGCTATGACGACGCGCCGCACGGCCATATGGAGGTCGAGCTCAAGGATGTGCGCGTCAATGCCGAAGAGGCGATGCTGCTGGGCGAAGGACGCGGCTTTGAAATTGCGCAGGGGCGGCTGGGGCCGGGCCGTATCCACCACTGCATGCGCACCATTGGCGTTGCCGAAGAGGCGCTGGAAAAAATGTGCAAGCGGCTGCAATCGCGCGTCGCCTTTGGCAAGACCATTGCTGAACACAGCATCTGGGAACAGCGGATCGCGCGCGCGCGCATCGATATCGAAATGACCCGCCTCCTGTGCCTCAAGGCCGCCGATATGATGGACAAGGTGGGCAACAAGAGCGCGGCGGCCGAGATCGCGATGATCAAGGTGCAGGCCCCCAATATGGCGCTGCAAATCATTGATGACGCCATTCAGGCGCATGGCGGCGGCGGCGTGTCCGACGATTATGGGCTGGCCAATGCCTATGCGCACCAGCGCACCTTGCGGCTGGCCGACGGACCCGACGAAGTGCATGCGCGCGCCATCGCCCGCATCGAATTGGCCAAACATGCGGCGGTCAAGGACGCGAGCGGCTTCTCCTCGGGCGACGTCGGGGTGGCGCGCTGAGCCTTTAATGCCCCGCCTGTCCTGAGCCTGTCGAAGGACTGTCCTTTTCTTTGGCGATGGTTGAAGAAAGAACAGCCCTTCGACAGGCTCAGGGCGGGCGGATTTGGGAATAATATCATCATGACCAAAGCCGCCATCCTGATCGCGCCCAACCAGCCGCTGGCCATTGAAACGGTCGTGGTCGATGGGCCCGGCCCGCACGAGGTGCGCATCCGCACCGCCGCGTGCGGGCTGTGCCACAGCGATTTGCACTTTATCGAAGGGGCCTATCCGCACCCCCTGCCCGCCATTCCGGGGCATGAAGCCGCCGGCATTGTCGAAGCGGTGGGCAGCGAAGTGCGCACGGTGAAGGTGGGCGATGCGGTCGTCACCTGTCTTTCCGCCTTTTGTGGCCACTGCGAATTTTGTGTCAGCGGGCGGATGTCGCTCTGTCTGGGCGGGGATACGCGGCGGGCCAGCGGGTCGGCACCGCGCATCACCCGGCCCGACGGGTCGGTGGTGAACCAGATGCTCAACCTCAGCGCCTTTGCCGAGGTGATGCTGGTCCACGAACATGCCTGTGTTGCGGTCAATCCCGATATGCCGCTCGACCGGGCGGCGGTGCTGGGCTGCGCCGTGACCACCGGTGCCGGCGCGATCTTCAATAGCTGCAAGGTGACGCCGGGCGAAACGGTCGCGGTTGTCGGTTGCGGCGGGGTGGGGCTGGCCACGATCAATGCCGCAAAAATTGCCGGCGCAGGACGCATCATCGCCGCCGATCCCGTGCCCGAAAAGCGCGCGCTGGCCCAGAAATTGGGCGCGACCGATGTCATTGATCCGATGGATGCCGATGCGGCCAAGCAGATTGTCGACATGACCCGGGGCGGCGTTGACCATGCGATTGAAGCCGTCGGCCGCTCTGCCTCGGCTGAGCTGGCCGTCAAATCGCTCCGGCGCGGCGGCACGGCGACCATCCTGGGCATGATGCCGCTGGGCGAAAAAGTGGGGCTCGGCGCAATGGACCTGCTCGGCGGCAAAAAGCTGCAAGGCGCGTTGATGGGCGGCAACCGATTCCCCGTCGATTTGCCGCGCCTCGTCGATTTCTACCTGCGCGGGCTGCTCGATCTCGACAGCATCATTGCCGAACGCATCCCGCTCGCCGCAATCAATGACGGCTTTGAAAAGATGAAACGGGGCGATAGCGCGCGCAGCGTCATCGTGTTTGATCAGTGATTTTCTTGGAGCCCAATTCCCAGACCCCGCCTGCCCTGAGCTTGTCGAAGGGCCGTCTTTTCTTTGCACAGTTGAAAGAAAAAACGATCCTTCGACAAGCTCAGGATGAACGGTTCAGGAGGAGATGATGGCAGATAATCTCGACGCCCAGACCGCCTTCACCGGCACGGTCGAGCCAGAGGGTGCCGACCGGCTCGACGAGGCCCGGCTGACCGCATGGATGGCCGACCATGTCGAAGGCTTTGCGGGCCCCATCCACCTCACCAAATTTAAGGGCGGGCAATCCAACCCCACCTATAAAATCGCCGCCGCGTCGGGCAATTATGTGCTTCGCCGCAAACCCTTTGGCCCGCTGCTGCCCAGCGCGCATGCGGTGGACCGCGAATATCGGGTGCAGGCCGGACTGTTCGGCACCGGCTTTCCCGTGGCGCGTCAATATGGGCTGTGCACCGACGATGCTGTTATCGGCAGCTGGTTTTATGTCATGGACATGGTCGATGGCCGGACCATCTGGGACGGCGCCATGCCGGGCGCAGCGCCGGGCGAGCGACGCGCCGTCTATGACGCCATGATCGACACGCTGGCGGCGCTGCACAGCGTGGATGTGGCGGCGGCGGGGCTCGCCGAATTTGGCAAGCCCGGCAATTATTTCGGGCGTCAGGTTGACCGCTGGACCAAGCAATATCGCTTGTCCGAAACCGAAGTGATGCCGGAAATGGAGCGGCTGATCGCCTTTCTGCCTGCCTCCTTGCCCGAACAGACCCGCACCAGCATCGTCCATGGCGATTACCGCATCGACAATATGATCTTTGCGCACGACGGACCACAGGTGCGCGCGGTGCTCGATTGGGAATTGTCCACCCTGGGCGACCCGCTTGCCGACTTTACCTATGTCGCCATGGCCTGGGTGACCGAAAATGGCGGGCGATCGGGCGTGATGGACCTGGACCGCGCGGCGCTGGGCATTCCCGAGCTGGATGCCGTCGTCGCGCGCTATTGCGCGGCAACGAACCGCGATACCGTTCCTGACATGAACTGGTATTTCGCCTATAATTTCTTCCGCCTTGCCGGCATTATCCAGGGCATCAAGAAACGCGTGATCGACGGCACCGCATCGTCGCAGCATGCCCGGGACATGTCCGCCCGCGTCCAGCCGCTGGCCGCCACCGCCTGGGCCTTTGCACAGGAAGCAGGCGCATGAAGGCATCAGCCGAGATCATCTTGCCCGCGCCACTCGATCAAGTGTGGCAGCATGTGCTGACCCCGCGACTGATGGTGCATGTTGCAGCACCCTGGGTCGCTTTTCGCCCGTTGCACCCAGCGGCTTGGCCAGATCAATGGCAGCCGGGCCCCTATCGCGTTGCCATGCGCCTGTTTGGCCTGGTGCCGCTGGGCGAGCAAACCATTGGCATTGAGTTTCCAGCTTGCGATGATCCCCAGCAACGGCGGTTGCGCGACAATGGTTGGGGGGCGCTGATCCGCCGGTGGGATCATCAGATTTATGCAATGGCGATTGACAACCAATCGTGCCGCTACCGCGATGAAGTAACGATTTCGGCAGGGCTGCTGACGCCCTTTATCTGGGTTTATGCGCAGCTCTTCTATCGCCATCGGCAGCGGCGATGGCGCCGACTGGTGGCGGCGAATTTCGACTATGGAGCGGCGCGATGACATTGTTCGATATGAGCGGGCAGGTCGCCCTGATCACTGGATCGTCGCGCGGCATTGGCCGGGCCATCGCCGAGGCGATGGCGGCGCAGGGTGCGCGCGTGGTCATTTCCAGCCGCAAACAGGATGCCTGCGACGTGGTCGCTGCCGAACTCAACGTGCGCCATGGGGACGGCACGGCCATCGCCATCGCCGCCAGCATTTCCGACAAGGCCGCGCTCGAACGGCTGGTGGCGGAGACGAAGGCGGCGTTCGGGCCGGTCACTGCGCTGGTGTGCAACGCGGCGTCCAACCCCTATTATGGCCCATCGCTGGCCATCAGCGACGAAGCGTTCCGCAAGATTCTCGACAATAATATCCTGTCGAACCACTGGCTCATTCAACTGTGCGCGCCCGATATGCAGGCCGCCGGGTCGGGGTCGGTGACGATCATCAGCTCTATCGGCGGGCTTAAGGGTTCGCCCATATTGGGGGCCTATTGCATCTCCAAGGCCGCCGACATGCAGCTGGCGCGCAACTATGCGCAGGAACTGGGGCCGCACAATATCCGCGTCAACTGCATCGCGCCGGGCCTGATCCGCACCGACATGGCGCGCGCGCTGTGGGACAATCCGGACACGCTGAAACGGTCCACGGCGGCGGCCTGTTTGAAACGGATTGGCGAGCCGCATGAAATTGCCGGTGCGGCGGTCTTTCTGGCGTCGCCAGCCGGGGCCTTTACAACCGGCCAGACCATCGTGTGCGATGGCGGCGCAACCATTTCGGGAGGGGCATGATGGGACTTTTGACGGGCAAGGTAGCCGTTATCACTGGCGCCGGGTCGGGCATTGGCCGGGCCAGTGCGCTGCGCTTTGCCAGCGAAGGCGCGCGGCTGGTGATCGGCGACAAGGCAGAGGCCGTCCATGAAACCGCGGCCGAGGTGCTTGCGGCGGGCGGCCAGGCCGCAGCGCTGCAAATGGATGCGGGGTCAGAGGAGGATGTCGCGGCGATGGTGGCCACGGCGCGCGATACCTATGGCCGCATCGACATTGCCTTTGCCAATGCGGGCGTGTCGGGCGGCTTGCCCGGGGTGTTTGACGAAACGCCGGGCGCCTTTGCCGAACTGCTGCGCGTCAATCTGATCGGCCCCTGGCTGATGGTCAAACATGCGGGCAAGGCGATGTGGGATCAGGGGGAGGGCGGCGCCATCATCCTGACCGCCAGCGTGGCGGGCATCCGCTCGGGCGCAGGCGGCCCGGCCTATTCGGCGTCAAAGGCCGGGGTCATCAACCTGGCCGCTGTGTCGGCGCAGCAACTGACCGGCACCGGGGTGCGCATCAATGCGCTGTGCCCCGGGCTGACCGAAACGGGCATGACCAAGCCGACCTTTGACTATGCACGGGACAAGGGGGTTACCCACAAGTTGGGGCAGCTCAATCCCTTGAAGCGCGCGGCGCAGGCCGATGAGCTCGCCAATGTCGCCCTGTTCCTGGCGTCGGACCTCGCCAGCTATGTCAATGGACAGGCGATTGCGGTTGACGGCGGCCTGTCCTCCTCGCACCCCGTCACCCGCCAGCTGACGGGGCAAACCGCGGTATGAACCACGGCATGAACCTGGCACGGCTGGACCGCATCCCGGCCTTTCTGGCCGCCAAATATGTGGACAAGGGCCGCCTGCCGCACGCCGCCACGCTGGTCGCGCGGCATGGGGAGATTGTGCATCGCAGCTGCATCGGCGAGGCGCGGCCGGGCGTGCCGCTGAGCGAGGATGCAATTTTCCGCATCGCCAGCATGACAAAGCCGATCACGTCGCTGGCGCTGATGATGCTGGTGGAGGAAGGACGCGTTGCGCTGTCCGATCCGCTGGTCAAATATTGCCCCGAATTTGCGCAAACCGGCGTGTTTGTTGCCGGTGGCGGCGCCATTCCCTTTGTGACCCGCCCGCTTCGTTCGCCCATCCGCATTGTCGACCTGCTGCGCCATACGGCTGGCTTCACTTATGGCTTTCAGGAGCGCAATCCTGTCGACGCCGCCTATCGCGCAGCGCGGATCGATGATTTCGACGCCGATTTCACCATGGACAGTTTCCTGGCCCGGCTCGCCAGCTTTCCTGTGCTGTTCGATCCCGGGGCGCACTGGAATTATTCGATGGCCACCGATGTTCTGGGCGGCGTGATTGAACGGGCCGAGGGCAAAGCCTTTGCCCAGGTGTTGCAGGACCGGATTTTCGGCCCCTTGGGCATGGTCGATACCGGGTTCCAGGTGCCCGCTGATCAGCAACATCGCCTGACCGATGCGTGGCATTTTCACCCCGACCATAAAATGGTGCCTTTCGACAGCGCGGCCAAAAGCCGCTGGGCCAAAGACCGCAGCTTTCATTCGGGCGGCGGGGGCCTGGTGTCGACGCTGGCCGATTACCACCGCTTTTGCGCCATGCTGCTGGGTGGGGGCAAGCTGGGCGACACCCGCATCATCAGCCGCAAGACATTGGCGCTGATGACGGCCAATCATCTGCCGGGCGGCGGCGACCTGACCCAGCACAGCGTCGGCGTGTTTGCTGAAGATGACAGCGCGGGCGCAGGCTTTGGCCTGGGCTTTGCCGTCACCGTCGATGCGGCGCGAACGGGATTGCCGACCACCAATGGCGATTATTATTGGGGCGGCATGTTCTCGACCGGATTTTTCATCGACCCGGTTGAATGCTTGAGCATGGTGTTCATGACTCAGCTGATGCCGTCTTCCACCTATGCCGTGCGGCGCGAGATCAAGACATTGGTTCACGCCGCCATCGATGATTGAAACCCCGCCCCGTCATGCTGAAACAAGGTCAGCATGACGCGTATAAACTTTACTCGAAACAGGAGAAATAGCCATGTCCGAAGACACCCCGCAATCGGTATCCTTGCAAAAGGACGGCGATGTCGCGCTGATCATCGTCAACAACCCGCCGGTCAATGCGCTCAGCTGGCATGTCCGCCAGGGACTGGAGGATCAGTTCGCCGCTGCGCTGGCCGATGACGGGGTAAAGGCCATTGTGCTGACCTGCGACGGTGCAACGTTCATCGCTGGCGCCGACATCAGCGAATTTGGCAAACCGCCGCGCGGCCCCGATTTCAACGCGGTGCTCAACAGCATTGAAATGGCGGGCAAACCCGTTGTCGCCGCCATCCATGGGACGGCGCTGGGCGGCGGGCTCGAAACGGCGCTTGTGTGCCACTACCGCGTGGCCGTCCCCTCGGCAAAGCTTGGCGTGCCCGAAGTCAAGCTCGGCCTGCTCCCTGGTGCGGGCGGCACGCAGCGCCTGCCGCGCATTGTGGGGGTCGAAGCGGCGGCGGCGATGACCGCGCTCGGCGACCCGGTGCCCGCACCCAAGGCGCAGGACATGGGCCTGGTCGACGCGCTGGCGGGGGAAGACAGCTTGCGCGCCGATGCCATCGCTTTTGCGCGGGCAAAAATTGCCGATGGCCCGCGGCCGACGCGCGACCGCGCCGTCTTTGGCGATGTTGCCGTTATCGAACAGCTGAAGGTCGCCAATGCCAAGCGGTGGAAGGGCTTTGACGCCCCCTACGCCAACCTCGCCTGTGTCGAGGCCGCAACGCGCCTGCCGTTTGACGAAGGCCTGGCCTTTGAACGCACCGAATTCATGAAATTGATGTTCGGCAGCCAGTCGGCGGCACAGCGGCACATCTTCTTCGCCGAACGCCAGGCCGCCAAAATTGACGGCCTGCCCAAGGATACGCAGCTGCGCGACATCAAAAAGGTCGGCGTCATTGGCGCAGGCACGATGGGCGGCGGGATCAGCATGAATTTCCTGCAAAAGGGCATTCCGGTCACCATTGTCGAAATGGCGGACGAAGCCCTGCAGCGCGGCGTCGGCGTTATCCGCAAAAATTATGACGCCAGCGCCGCCAAGGGCCGGTTCAAACCCGAACAGGTCGACGCGATGATGGGCATCCTTACCCCGTCGCTGACCCTTGACGATCTGGCCGATTGCGACCTGATTATCGAGGCGGTCTATGAAAATATGGAGGTGAAGAAAGAGCTGTTTGCCAAGCTGGACGCCATTGCCAAACCCGGTGCGATATTGGCGTCGAACACCAGCTATCTTGACGTCAACGAAATCGCCTCGGCCACCAGCCGCCCCGGTGATGTCGTCGGCATGCATTTCTTCTCGCCCGCCAATGTCATGAAATTGCTGGAGGTGGTGCGCGGCGACGCGACGGCCCCTGATGTGCTGGCGACCGCCATGGCCATCGGCAAGAAAATCGGCAAAGTCGCGGTCGTTGCCGGTGTGTGCCATGGCTTTATTGGCAACCGGATGCTCGCCCCGCGCCAGATCGAGGCGCAGAAACTGCTGCTCGAGGGCGCGACCCCGGCGCAGGTCGACAAAGTGCATACCGATTTCGGCATGCCCATGGGCCCGTTCCAGATGGCCGATCTGGCGGGCACCGACATCGGCTGGCACCGCGACCCCAACCGCATCGAAAATATCCGCGACGCACTGTGTGCTGAAGGGCGCTGGGGCCAGAAGAAGCAGGCCGGCTTCTATGACTATGATGACAAGCGCGTGCCGTCGGAAAGCGCGCGCGTTGCCGAAATCATCGAAGAATTCCGGCAAAAGGCCGGTATCACCAAGCGCGCGATCAGCGACCAGGAAATTGTCGAACGCACGCTGTATCCCATGGTCAATGAAGGCGCGCTGATCCTGGCAGAGGGCAAGGCGCAGCGCGCCTCGGATATCGATGTCGTGTGGATCTATGGCTATGGCTGGCCGGTTTATCGCGGCGGCCCGATGTTCTGGGCGGGACTGGAGGGCACCGACAAAATTGCGGCGGCGCTGGAAAAGCACGGCTTTGCCGTTGCCCCGCTGCTGGCGGAAAAGGCGGCGGCCAAATCCGGCTTCTGATCAACGCCGGTTGACAGCATTGGCCCGCGCACCTGTCCCATGGCGGAACAGGTGCGCGGGCCATCGTCATTTTGCGCCGATATGGACCAGAAATAGCGGCCCTTTTTGGTAAAGACAGGGTTAACGCGCTAAAGCAGGCGGCCTTGCTGCCGATAAGCATGGGGTCATGTCCATGCTGGCCGCCTTGCTCCTCTTGTCTGGCACCGCTGCTCCTGCGGCAAGCCCCGCGCCCGCGCCGCGCCCTCAGGCCAGCGCCGTTGGGGTGGCCCGTGCCCGCATCCTTGCGCCGGTGCGCTTGCAATCGCTGCGTGATCCCCGCGCGCCCGCGCCGCGCGACGCGCTGGTCACCCATCATCGCCCGCGCCGCGATGGCGCGCGCGTCATCGACACATATTGACGGCACCCCCGCACCCACTATCGCTGGGCCGCCACTGGCAGGAGCCCCGCGCATGACCGATACCGCCCCGACCGCCGCCGCCATGGACCTTGCCCCGGTCAAGGGCATGGATGCAGCGGCGATTACGGCACTGGTGGACCGGGTGCTCGCCGAAGCAACGCTTGCCGAAAAGGTCGGCATGATGTCCGGCAAGGGGTTTTTCGCCGACTTTGTGGCGGACAATCGCCGCTGGGGCGCGCGGCCCTATCGCGCAGGCGGCGGTATTGAGCGGCTGAATGTGCCTGCGCTTTGGTTTACCGACGGCCCGCGCGGCGTCGCGCGTGGCCATTCGACCTGCTTTCCCTGCTCGATGGCGCGGGGGGCCAGTTTCGACGCCGATCTGGAACGCCGCATCGGCGAAGCGATGGGGATCGAAATTCGCGCACAGGGTTGCAACCTGTCGGGTGCGGTCTGCTTCAACCTGCTGCGCCACCCCGCCTGGGGCCGCGCGCAGGAAACCTATGGCGAGGATAGCCATCATCTGGGCGTCATGGGCGCGGCGCTGGGGCTGGGCATCCAGGCGCATAATGTCATCGCTACGGTCAAGCATTTCGCGCTCAATTCGATGGAAAATGCCCGTTTCACCGTGGATGTGCGCGTCGATGAACGCACCCTTCACGAGGTGTATCTGCCGCATTTCAAACAGGCGATTGATGCGGGCGTCGCCAGCGTGATGAGCGCCTATAACCGCGTGAACGGCGAATATTGTGGCCAGCACCGCCATCTGCTGACCGACATATTGCGCGGCGAATGGGGCTTTGACGGCTTTGTCCATTCCGATTGGGTGAAGGGCGTCTATGCCCCCTATGGCGCGGCGGCCGGGCTGGACATTGAAAATCCCGAACCGCTAGTGTGGGGGGACAAGCTGACGGCGGCGGTGGAGGCTGGCCATATCGAGCCAGCGGTCGTCGACACCGCCTGCCGCCGCATTCTGACCACCCTGTATCGCTTCGCCGCCGCCGAAGACCCGCTTCCCGATTATCCGGCGGAGCTGGTGGCATGTCCTGCCCACCGCGCGCTGGCGCTGGAGGCTGCCGAAAAATCGGCGGTGCTGCTGAAAAATGATGGCATCTTGCCATTTGACCGCGCCCGTATCGGCACGCTGGCGGTGCTGGGGCGGCTCGCGGACCTGGAAAATACCGGCGACAATGGGTCGAGCCGGGTCCAGGCCCCTTATGTGGTGACCCCGCTCGCCGGCCTTGCCGCCCTGCTCGGCAGCGATGCGATTGTCACGGCTGACGAAGCCGATCTGGCCGCCGCGCGCGCCGCCGCCGATGCCGCCGATGCGGTGGTGGTGATTGCGGGCTATACCGCGCGGGAAGAAGGCGAATTCATCCCGGGCGACATCAATTTGGGCCAGGGCAGCCAAACGTCCGGCGAAGAGGGCGGCGATGAGGCCCCCGCACCGCGCCGCGCCGCCATCGGCGGGGATCGCATCGACCTGGGCCTACCAACGGATCAGCAGGCATTGATCGCCGCCGCCGCCGCAGCGGGCAAGCCGCTGGTTGTCGTCATCCTCGCCGGTTCGGCGGTGTTGGTCGAAGACTGGCACGAGCGGGCGGGTGCCATCCTGCAGACCTTTTACGCGGGGATGGAGGGCGGCACCGCGCTTGCCCGCCTGCTGTTCGGCGCGGTGTCGCCGTCGGGCAAATTGCCGTTCACGGTCGCGCGCGATCCGGCGCATTACCCGCCCTTTGATCGCGACGCCGCCGCCATCACCTATGATTATTGGCATGGCTATGCGCTGTTTGATCGCACCGGCCACAAGCCGCGCTATGCCTTTGGCCATGGCCTGTCCTACGCCAATTTTGTCTATCGCGCGCTCAAAATGCGGGTGACCGAGGCCGCCATCGAGGTCAGCGTCGCGGTGCGTAACAATGGCCCCATGGCGGCGGATGAAGTTGTTTTCGCCTTTGTCGGTTTCCCGGGTGTGGCCGCTGAACGGCCGACGAAATCGCTCAAGGCCTTTGCGCGGGTCGCGCTTCAGCCCGGAGAGACGCGGGTGGTGGATTTGACCATATCGCGCGCCACCCTCGCGTGGCGCAACCCGGTGACCCATGACTGGGATGTGGAGCGCGGTCGCTACCGCCTGCTGGTCGGCGGGGCGCCCGATGCCTTGCTCGAATGCGGGTTCGATCTCTGACCGATGCTGCCGCTGGTTGTGGAGGACAGCGAATTGCAGCTGGCGCCCGATGTTGGCGGCAGCATTGCGGCGTGGCGCTGGCGCGGGAACGATCTGCTGCGCGCGGGTGATCCAGCGAGCGGACCCTTGGCATTGGGCAGCTTTCCGCTGGTCCCCTTTTCCAACCGGATCGCGGCGGGCCGCTTTGTCGCGCATGGCCGCCCGGTCACGCTGGCTCCCAACCATCACGCCGATGGCCGGGCCCAGACGCTGCACGGCTTTGGCTGGCAGGCGGCCTGGGACGTGGCGGATTGCGGGCCCGACCAGGCCCGGCTGGTGCTGCACCATGCTGCGGGCGCATGGCCCTGGGCCTTTACCGCGCAGCAGCATTTTGCGCTGCGCCCGGCAGGCCTCACCCTCACGCTGCTCCTCACCAACGATGCGGACAGCGCCATGCCCGGCGGCGTGGGCATCCACCCCTATTTCCCGCGCGCTGGCGCGGTGCTGGACATGCAGGTTGATGGGCGCTGGGACAGCGATGACGCCTGCCTGCCCACCCGTTGGCGCCCGCTGGCGTCCCCGCCGCCATGGCTGAACGGCGAAGCGATGGACCATGGCTTCACGGGTCGCCGCGGCCCCATCACCATCGACTGGCCAACCCACCGGTTGGTAATGACCCCCAGCGCAACGCTGGCGCACACCATCGTCTATGCGCCGCCCAATGCCGATTATTTCTGTGTTGAACCCGTCAGCCACATGACCAACGCCGTCAACCGGCCCGAACCAGCGCAGGTCACCGGCCTCACCTGGCTCGCCCCCGGCGAAACCATGACCGCCCGTATCGATTTTGCGCTGACGGCCAACTGACCTGCAAAATGGCTCGCCCGAAGGGATTCGAACCCCTGGCCTCTGCCTTCGGAGGGCAGGGAGTTGCGATTTTCAGCGACAATAAGATATAACTAAATCATTGTAATACATGATTTGAACATCTCTGCTTGTGCCCGTCCATTTCCATACGTGTTCCATACTCGTTACATACGAACGCAACGAGGGTGTGCGCAATGGCTTTGGACCTGAGCAAGGTTGGCGGTCGCGAGAAACTGAAGGCGCAGCGCGAGCCGCATTGGCAGCGGCTGCGCGCCGGTTGCTTCCTTGGCTTTCGTGTTTCCACGCGCGGCGGAAAAGCGGGAACATGGATTGCCCGCGTCTATGACGAGGATGCTGGCAAGTATCGGGTGAAATCGCTGGGGGACTTTGGCACGCTTAGTGGAAACGAGATGTTTGGGGCCGCCAAGCGAGAGGCAGAGAAGCTAGCGGAGCTCGTTGAAGCGGGCGGTGAGGTTCGCGCCAAGATTGAAACGGTGGCCGATGCTTGCCGCGAATATGCCAAAGTGCGGCCAGAGGCGGAGCAGCGTTTCCGGCGCTACGTCTATGATGATGTAATTGCGAAAGTGAAGCTGAATAAGCTGCGCCGCCGCCACGTCAAGGAATGGCGCGAGCGGCTGGAGGCGCAACCGGCGCTGGTTAGCCGACGCAAGCAGGGCGAACGGGTGGAGCGCGAACGGGCACAATCCACGATCAATCGCGATATGGTCGTCTTGCGAGCCGCATTGAGCAAGGTCCTGTCACCCGGCGCACCAAATAGCGAGGCAGCATGGCAAGAGGCCCTCAAGGCCATCCCTAACGCCAATGGGCGGCGAACCCTCTATCTCGACCGCCAGCAACGTCGCGCCTTGATCGACAATGCCGACGCAGAGTCCGCGCCATTCATTCGCGCGCTTTGTCTGTTGCCACTTCGCCCTGGTGCGATGGCTGCGCTTACCGCTGGTGACTTCGACAAGCGCACGGCCGAATTGACTATTGGCAAGGACAAGACCGGCAAGCCGCGGCGCATCCAGTTGCCGCGTGAGGCCGCGCAATTGCTGTCCGATCAAGCCAAGGACAAACTGCCCAATGCCCCACTTTTCATGCGGACCAACGGCAGGCCATGGGACAAGGATAGCTGGAAAAGGCCGATCGCGGCCGCTGTCGCTGCGGCCGGATTGCCAGCCGATGCGACCGCCTACACCCTACGCCACAGCACCATCACCGATCTAGTCAGCGCGGGACTGCCGTTGCTCACCATCGCGCAAATTTCTGGCACCAGCGCCGAAATGATCGAACGGCACTACGGACACCTTGCCAGCGATGCGGCGGTCAAGGCACTGGGTGAGCTGGCGCTTTGACTGGCCCCCTTTCCGTGGAAATCGGCCGAATGGCGGAATGTGTTGAGAGTCGGTCTGGCGTATCGGAAGGCAGCGTAGGAGAAAACCATGAACCATTCCCCCGTCATCGCCCTGCCCGAGAAGTTGGTGGAGCGATATGCCGCCGCTTATGCGCTCGACCCGCATGAGACGAATCTGGCAGTCAAGCAAAGCACCGACCGGCTCGGACGTCTGATCGGCCGACAAGAGGCGCTGGCCGATACGCCTTGGGAAGATTACCGCCTTCGCCCTGCGCGCGGTCCCGCCCTCAATTTCATCGGCCGCGTCATCTTTGAATATGAGGCCGCCGCTCATCGCACGGCACGGCAACAGGCGTTCATCATTTACGAAACGCGCGGCGGGGCGCTCATTGTCGAGCTGCACCTGACCGGCCAGTATGACGATGAATATATGATTGCCGAGGCCTTCCCGATGCAGGGCGATGATGCTCAGGCGCAGCGTGAAGCGGTGATGCAGTTTCTCGCCTGGTCGAATGAGGCCAAGGCGATGGCGCGTAAGCTGGGTTGGGTGATGGAGCGCACCATCGCCTGAAACGCAAAAAGACCCGCCCCGCCGAAGCGAGACGGGCCTGTTCGGAAGCATGAGGAACAAAATGCAGAAAAGGCCCACGGCTATCCAAGGAGATCGACCAAGTGGAGGAACGGCGGCCGACGTTCCGGAAAGCGGCGATTTGAAAGCCATCCGGCGCGACATTGATCGGCAAGTTCTGTTTGATGAGACTTGGAAACGCACCGGGTCCTATGATGACCACTTGTATAGAGAGTTCGCGATTGTGGCTCATGCGGCACAAAATTGGAGAGCGGCAGCTTTCGGTGACCGCCTCCGAGCCTTGCGGATATTGGTGAAGCGCTTTGGTCGGACGGATGCAATCCTGTTGACCGCGCTGTCAGCTCCAAAATCAATGCAGCCTTGGCATCTGAGTGTCCGTCAGCGGAAACCTGCTGAAAAAACTGACGGTGGCAAAAACGACAACAAGGTCGAGCAGGACCATTTGGATTATGTGATTGGCAAAGAAGTCTATCAACGCATGAAGGCCGGGCAGTCGAAAGAGGAGGCCATTGAGGCCGTGAAGGAAGCATATCGCACTGGGGCACCTTATCCTTCGGTCGAGGGCGGATTTCCAGCTTTCAACAGGCCAATTCGACAACTGCCCGAAGGCCCGGCGATTGATAAGTGGCTCAATCGGTTCAGGCGCGAGTCACTGAAAAGGGGTTATGTCGATCCCTCTGCCGCCAACCGCTTTGATGGGAAGCCTCGCGAACCAGACCTGAAACTAGCCGATATTCCAAAGAGGGGGCGTCGCCGTTCCAAATAGGAACGCAAGGCCCATTGTCGTTTCCATTTATTCAGTTCTGAGATCGGATCATCCCAGCCCGTGTCCAGAGATGCAGAGCAATTCCGCACTGCTTCTACGGTGGCATGGAACCAGAGATGACAGAGCTTTTGACAGTAGCGGAGTTCACGAGCCGCTACAAAATTAGCCATTCCACCTTTTATCGCGAAGTGGCTGGCAAGCGCATTCCGATCCGCAAGATCGGCCGGTCAACGCGCATCGCGGTGGCCGACGCTGAGGCATGGGCGGCCAACCTGCCCACTTCGACCGAAGCGGGCTGATACCCCCTTCCCGGCGTAATCTGGGGGCTGCCTCTATTGGCAGTCCCCCAGCGCCTTTGGGCCTCACATGGCCCGGTCTAGGTGGCCGATTTGCATCACAGCACAGTTGGCCGCCAGCGGTTTACGCGAGTTGGCGCTTCCCCCGCTCCACACAATGAAGCTGCCTTGAGTTCGCTTGAAGTTTCCGAGTTGCATCGTGCATCCGGGCAAAAGCAAGCTCACAAAGAGGCTTACCCCCTCTCAAAAGAGTAGATGTTCTGGGGGTGTCACCCGCCCCTCGCAAAGGCTGGCTGGATGCCGATGCGGATATACGTGCATAAACGCCACGGCCCGAATTGATCGGGTCACTTTGCGGACCACGCGCGGACAAAGCCAAGCAGGCGCTGTCCAACGGTGGGGGCCAGGATTGACCGCCCGAAAAGCGGTGCACGGTAAACAGGACAGAGATCGCCAGTGGGTTAAGCCGTTTACGCACAGCAGGCCCCCTGTCTGTGTGGCCCTAACGGGTGGGGGAGGTATGCGTGCGCGCCGTGGTTTCCCTACCGATTTGCCCATGGTAGGACACTCGCCCGCGCCGTGGTTGATCGTCTTATGCCGTGGTTTCCCTACCGATTTGCCCATGGTAGGACCCAAGGGGTTCAAGAAAAACCGGTCGAACGGCCGTGGTTTCCCTACCGATTTGCCCATGGTAGGACGCGGGGGCGCGCGGCGGGGCGCAAATGGCGGCCGTGGTTTCCCTACCGATTTGCCCATGGTAGGAC